>NZ_VDMC01000002.1 GCF_006346335.1 Aequorivita sinensis | reverse complement strand
TAATTCTACGATTAGAACCTTAAAATCGTTTTCATGTTTTCTTGCCATATGTTAAATTTAATCATTTAGGGCTTAATTAAGTTGTCACAACAAATATAGACACTCCAGTCAAAGGCACTACCGCCATTTGTAGGGTAAGTAGCGAGCTATGGTAGGAGTAAAGAAGCTGAACGAGAAGAGAGTGAACCCTTGTAGAAGTGTCGTAAACAACTTTAGCATTGTCAAAATCAAAGGATGGGCGGTCCTGCGAGACAGAACTTGACGATCGTAACCTGCAATATTGGTCAAGTGACAATCGGCATAAAGAGGGCAGGAGCTTTACTAGACGGCTCAATTACGGAACAGGAGAAGCTAAGAGTTAGTGCAAAAATGCCACAACCCCGAAGGGCAAGGCAGAAAGTAGCCATACTAGCTATTAGTGACGGATTAGTTCGTAGTAGTGATGATAGCCATTGAAAAATGGCAGGAGCGAAGTGACTGACTTAACAGTTTTAACTTGTATTACAACTAAATGAGAATTTAGGATGATTTTCGAAGAGAAACAAAAGTCGCAACCGATAGAGAAGCGACAGGTATGGGAAGCCTTTCAAAAGGTAAGAAGTAACGGAGGAGCAGCCGGAGTGGATAATTTGTCTATAAAGGAAATCTCCTCACAAGCGAGAAAGTATTTATATCCGGTATGGAATCGTTTGGCAAGTGGCAGTTACTATCCCAAAGCTGTTCGCGAAGTAGCCATACCCAAGTCCGATGGAAGGGTAAGAAAATTGGGCATACCAACGGTACAAGACCGTACGGCACAAATGGTCATCAGAGAGGAATTGGAAACCGTAGTGGATAAGCATTTTAGTGCAAATTCATTTGGCTACCGTCCTCATAAGTCAGCCCACCAAGCCATAAAACAATGCAGGGAAAACTGCATGAAAATGGATTGGGCGATAGACTTAGACATCAAGAGTTTCTTTGATGAGATAGATCATGAGTTAATGATGAAAGCTTTGAGTCATTTTACCGACAAGAAGCACATTCATTTGTACGTAAAACGGTGGTTAGAAGCCTCAATCCAAAAGAAAGACGGTACGATTGAACCACGAAGCAAAGGCACACCACAGGGAGGAGTAATAAGTCCACTATTGGCAAACATCTTCTTGCACTTTGTCTTTGACAAGTGGTTAGAGAAGCACCATCCACAAGTAAAGTTTGAAAGGTATGCCGATGATATTATCATCCATTGCCAAAACTTCAAACAAGCCTTGCGGACATTGGAAGCGGTAAAAGCCCGATTTAGGAAGTGCAAACTTCAAATAAAAGACGGCAAGAGCAATATAGTGTATTGCAAGCGCAACCAAAAGAAGCATCCACCATTTAAGGTGCATTATGTAACCTTAGATTTTTTGGGGTTTACGTTTAAGCCGAGAATGGTTAAGGGATACTTTGGCAACTTTCATTTGGGATTTACACCCTCCATCAGTCGTAAAAGTCAGAAACGCATCAATCAAACTTTATTCAAGATGAAACTGCACCGAATGGTTCACTTACGGCTGCCCGATTTGGCAGCTATCATAGCGGACAGAGTTCGAGGTTGGATTCATTATTATGGTAAAGTTCGAATGAGCGAACTGCATTATGTATTTCGGTTTTTGAATAAGCGATTAGCGAAATGGGTACGAAACAAATATCGGAGGTTCAGGCGAAAACATTGGTACTTTGCTTACAAATGGTTACAGGAAACTGCAAAGCATTATCCTAATCTATTTGTGCATTGGCAATATGGTTTTAAGCCTTGACTTGTTAAGAAGAGCCGTATGATGTGAGAGCATCACGTACGGTTCTGTGAGAGGTTTAGGGGTGAGATTCCCCTTTACCTACTCGACTTTTTTCGTTATTTTAAGTCATCTGAAAAATGTCCATCGTGTTTTCCTTTCGAGAATTTTGTTTTATTAAATTCCGATGATTTTCCTTTTGGGATTGTCAAACTTTTCCATTCAGTTCCTTTAATCATTCTCCCAACATAAACAATTTGTCCAACATGATATGAATAATGGGCATATTGTCGATTTATTGCTTCTAAAATTGAATGAGCTTGATTTCTAATAAAAATCTCTGTTTCAAAATTCTCTCTATTTACAGAATTTAAAGCGTCAAATAGGCATTTCCAACCGTCATTCCATTTTGATAATAATTCATCTTTTGTTTTAATCACAGATTCAAATTCCAAATCACGATTCCGCCATTCTTTTTCTCCGTCAGAAGTAAGGAAATCAGTCCAACGTGATTTCATATTTCCCCAAATATGGTTTACTATTATCGCAATTGAATTTGATTCTTCGTTAAATTGCCAAAAAAAATCATCTTCGTCAAGTTGGTCGAATGTTTTTTCTCCGACAGATTTGTAATATTCAAACTGCTTTTTAATACTATTCAGATATTCTAATTCCATCCTCGATGTTTTTTTCAAATGTTGCACAACGGTCTTGTGTATGGTTAGTTGCGTGGTTAAGCGAGTAAGTTAGCAAATAAATCACAGATAGAACATTCCGCAGGAATGTTCGTAAGTAAGCTGAAAAAAGCAATTAATTATACACGGTGTTACCATACGTTTTTATTTCGATTTTTGGATTCAGTTTTTCATTTAGAAATTCCGAAATTTTTTTATAATCAGACTCGTTTAAATTCATATGATTTAAATAATGCTTTTTTTCGTTTTTTTCAGTCAGAATTATGTCACTTGATTTTAATTCAATATTATTTAGCTTATCAATTGCGATTGTTTGTTTTCTTGCTCCATTTTCAAAACTCAATTCATTATTTTTAATTTCTATAATACCACTTGGAACAAATAAAAACCCTAAAATCAATAATAGAATTCCAGTTAGCAGAAGTAAACTCCACATAATTTTTTCCGATTCAAAATATTTCAGAGCTAAAATTCCACCTACAGATAATATTATCCCAAAAATAAAAGGTACTGTTTTATTATAATCATCATTATTTGTTGGTATTCTTAATTGGTCAACATTTTTACCATTTCTATATTTTATTCTCCCGTAAATACTCCAAATAATAAGTGCAATCCATAAAACTGGAAAAAATTCTCTTATTGGATCAATTAATTCCCTCACATAATTTACTTGAAAGAGCAGAACAATTCCAATAGTCAATATTGTTCCCAAATATGGATTTCGTTTTTTCATCAAATGTATGGTAACGGTTCCGGCTATGGTTTGTTACGGAATGGCACGCAGTGTCATTCGGCCGTAGCCCGAAGATAGCAAAAAAGTATGGAATTTCCGCTAGGAAATTCCGCCGTAATGAATTATAGCCAGTGTTAGCGGCAGTGTTTTTTTCATTATATACACAGATTGGCCGCTTCGGTGGTCAATCCGACGTAGTGTAGGTGATAAGCAAAAGAGTTAGTGAAAGCCCAGATCTAACAGGCGCAGAGCAAGTCGGCCGTGATATTTTGTTTTTATGAGTTCAGCTTTTCCAAATTATCTGACTTAAAAATCCAAAAAAAAATCGCGAAAAAAGAACTAGGCAAAAATTTACGGAATCACATTGCCGCTAACACGTAAATATACGCAATTTAGTAAAATACCCCGAAAAACACCTAATTTTTTACGCAACTACCACCACATAAGCGTTTATACAGTTTTTTCTATGCGTTATTTTGAGGCGTATATCACGAATTTTCAGATTGTTTGATATACAAAATGACGATATGCTATGGACCTGAAAAATTATAAATTCGAACCTGGAGCTCATCGGAATAAACCCGTGATTTGGGTTAGATTTCCATATCAATTCCATCTAAAAAATGCCTTAAAGAAAAGATTTCCATCAGCTAAATGGAGCCAATCCAATAAATCTTGGTATTTATTAGACACACCTGCCGTAAGAGAAGTGCTATTCCTACCTAAAAAAAACAATGAAGATAAATTGCTGTATAATATTCATCCAGTAAATCAGCAAGCTATGTTAAACTTTGTAAACCAATTAAATCTTAAAGCTTATAGCGAAAATACAATTCGGGTTTATTGCACAGAACTAAAGCATTTATTGTTATTGCTAAATAATTATCCTGTAGAAAAGCTTACTCCAGAGAAACTTAAGTCCTATTTCCTCTATTGTTTAAAAAATGAAAGAATGAAAGAGCGAAAATTAAATGGGAAAATAAATGCAATTAAATTTTATTTCGAGCAAGTCTTACACCAGGAGAAGATGTTTTTTGATATCCCAAGACCTAAAAAGCCGGCAACGCTACCAAAAACATTAACCCAACGAGAAATTTCTTTACTTTTTAAACAAGTTACAAACATCAAACACCTCTTAGCATTACAATTATGCTACGGTATGGGCTTGCGAGTAAGTGAGGTGGTTAACCTTAAACTAGAACACATTAATTCTAAAGACGGAATAGTACTGATAGCTCAAGCAAAAGGCAAAAAAGACAGATACGTCCCGTTACCAAATTCGATTTTGCCTTTATTAAGGAGATATTATTTTCAGTATAAACCAAAAAAATACTTACTAGAAGGTAGGTTTGGCGGACAATATTCTAAAGGAACTGTACAAACAATTTTTAGAGAAGCTTTAAAAAATGCAGGAATTAATAAAAATGTAGGCCTACACGGCTTGCGGCATAGTTACGCTTCGCATTTATTACAAACCGGGACAGATATTAGGTTAATTCAAGATTTATTGGGACACTACAGTATTAAAACAACTATGATTTATACCAATGTAACTCAAAAACAACTAAATAAAATTAAAAGTCCATTAGATAGTTTAAATTATTAACTTCCTTATTACTTCAAAGGGTGTCTTTTAAAAGACGCTAAAAAAAATTTGGATTTGTTATTGTTTTCTGTGTTTCCAACGTTTGTGCGACCATAGATAATGCGCTGGGTTTTCACGAATTTGCGTTTCTAACATATCAAAAAACATTCTTGTAATTTGAAAGTCTTCATACGTCTTTGGGTGATCTGCAATAGAAACAAATGTGGCGGTGTAATACCCGCGCTTTACTTTTTCAACTTTTAAATAAAGCACTGCAAAGTCTAACTTTTTAGCCAATTCCTCGGTTCCAGTAAACATAGGTACATCTATACCCATAAATGTATCGCGATATTTAAAGGCATTCAGTTTAGGAGATTGATCGGAAAGAATGTAGGTGAGCGTTTTTATTCCCTTTTTCCATTTTCGGAAAAGAACCGGAACAATTTTTCTATTACTTACAATTATACCTCCAAAATGCTCCCGAGTTTTTTTAACCAAATCGTCAAATTGTTTATTGTCTAACGGCTTGTAAACAGCGTGAGCTTGATGTTTCATGAGTTTGTTTAGAATACCACTCCATTCCCAATTTCCATAATGCCCAGCCATCAATAAAATACTTTTATCACTGATGTAATAGCTGTCTAGAATTTCAACATTGGTAACTAGAAAGCGCTTGCGGATTTCTTTTTCTGAAATGGTAAAAGCTTTTATGGTTTCAAAAATAAGATCGCATAAATGCTTGAAAAAGGCTTTGGTGATTTTATTGCGTTCTTCTTGGGTTTTTTCGGGAAAAGCTAAGGCCAAATTCTCTTTTACTACTTTCTTACGATACCCGACAATGTAGTAAACCAATATAAATAACGCAGTTGATTTTATATATAAAATACGCATTGGCAACTTTGAAATAAGCCACAGAATAGGGTAAACCAATATATATAGAATTCTTTGCATAGGTAATGAAACCGCAAAACTACTCAATTTATTTTTTGAAAGTGTACATTGGAAATAGGAAATTAAAAGTGATTTTTTAATTACTCTCACTCCTTTTATCATTTCCTAAAGTATTGTAACTTCATCACTAGCTGAATTCTCGCTTCAAATAAACGCTATCTTAGAGAATCTATAGTTTTGTCGGTAATTGTTGAAGGTAAAGAAGGTTTGCAAATAGCTGCCAATAAATTCACAATTCGGCTTAAATACTCCTAATTTCACCCTTGGTTTTCGTATTTTTGATTTCAAAATTTTCAACTATTTATATGTTAAACATAGACATCGCAACAATTGTAATTATCGCTGCAAACGTAATTATATCAATGAAAGGTTTTAACGACATAGCCTTTTTTAATAAGTATAAATTCAATATTTCTGGGATACGCCACGGAGAGCAAATAAGAATGTTTAGCTCGGCATTTTTGCACGCAGATTTTTCGCATTTACTTTTCAATATGCTTACCCTATACTTTTTTGCCCCCGTTGTAATTAATAGTATTGGTGTAACTTCCTTCGTAATTATTTATGTTGTAAGCTTATTAGCAGGGAATTTACTTTCGTTTTACTTTCATAAGGATGAACCTCATTACAGCGCAATAGGAGCAAGTGGTGCAGTTATGGGAATCTTGTATTCTGCTATATTATTTCATCCAAATATGGGGCTCTATTTATTTTTTATACCTATTGCTATTCCAGCTTGGTTATTTGGTGTGGCATATTTGTTGTATTCTATCTTCGGAATGAAAAAAAGACTAGGAAATGTAGGTCACGATGCACATATAGGTGGAGCTTTAGGAGGTTATGCACTAACACTAATGTTTGTACCTAGCTTATTTACTACAAGTTTGTGGATTGTTGTGTTACTTGCTGTTCCCTTAATTATTTTATTCATTATGCATAAACTTGGGAAGATTTAAAATCTCAACAGTTATTAAACTAATTCAACAAAATATGAAAGCACTCAAAACCATTTTAATTTTAGCATTAACAACAACCGCAGTTATGGCTCAAAACACTCTTCCACCTCCAACTATAGATGTTACAGGCGAAGGTATTGTACGTGTTGTTCCCGATGAGGTAACAATAAATATTCGTGTAGAAAATACAGGTGAAAACGTTAAATCGTTAAAAAAACAAAACGATGCTATTGTAAACGATGTTATTAAATTTCTGAAGAAAATGAACATCGAAAATAAAGATGTTCAAACCCAGTACATGAATTTAAATAAGAACTACGATTACAACACAAAAACATATACGTTTGCTGCAAACCAGGCTATCTCGATAAAGTTATACGACTTATCTCAATACGAAGCTATAATTAGTGGCCTTCTAGATACGGGCGTTAATCGTATAGATGGTGTTATGTTTTCGTCTTCAAAAAAGGAAGCTTTGGAAAGTCAAGCGCGTAAAAATGCAATCGAAAATGCGTTGATGAAAGCGAAAGAATACGCAGGTGTTTTAAATCAAACTGTAGGGAAAGCAGTTTCAATTAGTGAACAGACAAATGCTGGACCTGGGCCTATAATGTACAAATCTGCAATGATGAGTGATCAAAGTGGAGGAGGTCAAGAAACAATTGCTCCTGGCGAAATGGAGATTAAAACCTCAGTAAATGTTAGTTTTCTTTTAAACTAAAAAGAATAGGGTAGAGGGAAAGTACCTCAATAAAAAAGCCTCGAAAACAATGTGTTTTCGAGGCTTTTTTGGTTTTTAAATTTTTAGAAATTATTCTCCACCTAACAAGGTTGAAATTTTAGCTTCTAAAGCTGCACCTCTAAGGTCTTTATCTATAATAACTCCGTTTTCATCTAGTAAAAAAGTTGCTGGAATAGCACGTATATTGTATTGCTGCGCAATAGGATCTTGCCACCACTTTAAGTTAGAAACGTGATACCAATCCATTTTATCATCTTCAATAGCTTGAAGCCATTTGTCTTTCTGAGTGTCTTTATCTAAGGAAACGCTAATGATGTTTAATCCTTTTTCGTGATATTTATTATAAACCTTTACTACGTTAGGGTTTTCTACACGGCATGGCTTACACCAAGAAGCCCAAAAATCAATTATAGTATATTTTCCTAATGCATCTTCCAACGACATCATTTCGCCAGTAGGAGTAGGAGCGCTAAAATTTGGGGCTTTACTACCAATACTCGCTTTCTTTAAAGACGATACGTTGTTTTTAAGGTCAATAACCAACTCGTTCTCGGCTAGTTTTGGGTTCAGATTGTCAATAAATGTTGAAGCCTCATTTGGGTTTAATTCCTTTTTGCTAACCATTTCAGAAATTAGCATTACAGCGAAAATAGAATTGTTGTTTTTACTTAAGAAATCTTTTTTGAATTCAATTTCCTCATTCATCAAGTTTAAGTTTTCACTTTGCACCTGTGTAATGGCAGCAGTATCATTTTCTTGTTGTGCAGCACGATAACGCTCCATTTGTTGTTGCTTAACTTTGTTTAAAGAAACCATCTTGTCAACAAACTCACTATAAGCTTCGTTTTCTTTTCCACCGCTCACTCTTGAAGCTTGTAGGCTATCCTTATAAACTACAGCTTTCATATCTACGTTTTCAGGGAAATATAAAACAGAGCCGTTCACACCATCTATACGTAAGAAGTTTAGGTTGTAACCTTCACTCTTATTATAAGTAGCCGAAAACTTTCCATCGGTTACTGTTAATGTGTCCACAGCTTTAGGTTGTTTATTTTCTAAGGTGAATACATAAATCTTGTCTCCATTTTCAAACCCAATAGCATCACCTTCAAACTTGTAGCCATTGCTAGCTGAATCGTTACAAGAAACCAGTGAAATTGCAAATAATAAAGCAAATATAAATCTCATAATATTAATCTATTTTAATTTTTGGCAAAAATACAGGTTTAAAACCTTAAAGAGATAAATACCTATTCATTTTGGTTTTAATTAACATACCTAGGTAGTCCCCTGTATTTTATACAATAAAAACGAGTTGCTATATTTAATTATAACAACTCGATATTGTTTTTAAGAATTGGATTGGTTTTAAATCAAAACCAAGGTTCTTCTGGATTATACCGCAACACCGTACTCGCGTAAAGCGTCGTTAAGCGATGTTTTTAAGTTTGTACTTTCTTTGCGTTTCCCAATTATTAGCGCACAAGGAACTTGATATTCACCTGCTGGGAATTTTTTGGTATAACTACCAGGAATTACTACCGAACGCTCAGGAATATAGCCTTTCGTTTCAACAGGAGATTCTCCTGTAACATCTATAATTTTTGTTGAAGCAGTAAGCACTACGTTTGCCCCTAAAACAGCTTCTTTCCCTACGCGTACACCTTCTACAACGATACAGCGCGAGCCTATAAAAGCATCGTCTTCAATAATTACTGGGGAAGCTTGTAAAGGCTCTAAAACCCCTCCAATACCTACACCACCACTAAGGTGAACGTTTTTACCAATTTGAGCACAGCTGCCAACTGTAGCCCAAGTATCTACCATTGTACCTTCATCAACGTAAGCTCCAATGTTTACATAACTAGGCATTAAAATTACCCCTTTTGAAATATAAGCTCCGTGGCGCGCCACAGCATGAGGTACAACGCGAACTCCTTTGGCTTCATACCCAGATTTCAACGGAATTTTATCGTGATACTCAAAAATTCCAGCCTCCATAGTGCGCATTTTCTGGGTAGGGAAGTAAAGCACAATGGCTTTTTTTACCCATTCGTTAACTTGCCACCCATCGGCTACAGGCTCTGCACAACGCAATTTCCCTTGGTCGCATAAATTTACAACTTGACGGATAGCCACAAGTGTTTCAGATTCGGTTAGTAAGGATCGATCGTCCCAAGCTTTTTCTATAATCGTCTTTAGTTCGGTCATTATATATAATCGTTAATAATTTTAATTTACTTTTCTCTTTGTTAATTCTATAGTAGTTAACTTTAACTCACATCCAACTTCTAACCTCCAACCTCCAACTTCCAACTTCCAACTTCCAACTTCCAACCTCCAACTTCCAACTTCTACCATCTAGCCCCTAATCCCACAAATATACTCTTCATAAATCAAAAAAACGGCTCATAATAGTATAGTAATTCACAAAGGCTTATTTTTGCCGAAGTTATGGGAAGAATTTTAGCATTAGATTACGGTAGTAAACGAACAGGCATCGCCATTACAGACGAGTTGCAGCTAATTGCTTCAGGGTTAACCACGGTTGCTACTCCGGAACTAATCGATTTCTTGAAGAAATATATAGCTTCAGAAAAAGTTGAATTGGTTTTGGTAGGTGAACCTAAACAGAAAGATGGAACACATTCCAGTATAGAAGAGGAAATTCAGAAGTTTTTAAAGAAATTTTCAAATATCTTCCCCGACTTACAAGTTAAACGTGTTGACGAACGTTATACTAGCAAAATGGCGTTTCAAACTATGATTGATAGCGGTCTTAAAAAGAAGCAACGTAGAAATAAGGCGCTAGTTGATGAAATTAGTGCAACAATAATTTTACAGGAGTATTTATATAATAAATAACTTTGTGAGCTCGCAATTTATCGCACGCCTAGCATAATAATGAATAAAAATTATAATAGATAATAGAGAATGATTTTACCAATAGTAGCTTACGGCGATCCAGTTTTAAGAAAGGAAACCGAAGAAATAACAAAAGATTATCCAAACCTTAATGAGGTAATCGAAAATATGTTCGAAACAATGTATGAGGCACGTGGTATTGGTCTTGCTGCACCACAGGTAAATTTACCGATTCGTCTTTTTATTGTTGATGCTACCCCTTTTGAAGATGACGAAGATCTTACTGAAGATGAGCAGAAATATGTTTCAACATTTAAGAAGGTATTTATCAACGCTAGAATTTTAGAAGAATCTGGAGATGAATGGGCTTTTAATGAAGGATGTTTAAGTATACCAGATGTTCGCGAAGATGTATTCCGCCAACCTGAAATTGTAATGGAATATTACGATGAAAACTTCAAAAAACACAAGGAGTCTTTTAAAGGAATGGTAGCGAGAATTATTCAACACGAATACGACCATATCGAAGGAGTTTTATTTACCGATAAACTATCTCCGTTAAAGAGAAGATTAATAAAAAGTAAGCTTGCGAATATTTCAAAAGGGAAGATTAACATCGATTACCGAATGAAATTTCCAAATGCAAAAAAGAAACGCTAACTCACTTGCGTATCTAAACCAAACCAAAGATATTTGTAACCATTAAAAAATAAAGGAATTTTATGAGCTTAGAAAAAGTGTTATCAATCTCCGGTAAACCTGGATTATATAAATTGAAATCCCAAACAAGAGCAGGCTTTTTAGCAGAGTCGCTTTTAGATGGTAAAACAATTAACGTAAGTGGCCGTCACAATGTGAGCTTGCTTTCAGAAATTGCTATATACACACTATCAGCAGAGGTTCCACTACGCGAAGTCTTTAATAAGATTGCAACAAAAGAAGAAGGAAAAGAAGCTATTAGTCATAAGTCTTCTAAAATTGAATTGGAAGAATACTTTTTTAGTGTATTACCAGACTACGATGAAGATAGAGTGTATGCTAGTGATATTAAAAAAGTACTACAGTGGTACAACCTTTTAGTTAAAAATGGTCTTACAGATTTTTCTGAAACAAAAGCTGAAAATAAAGAAGAAGACAAAGAAAAAGAAACAGTAGCAGCAAAGCCTAAAAAAGAAACAGCTGCTAAAGCTGCATCTCCTAAAGCTGCAAGTGCAAAAGCGCCTTCAGCAAAAAAAGGTGGAACAGCTAAAAGTACAGCCGCTCGTAAGAAATAATACTTTGTTATTACTTAGAAAGGTTATAGTATTTTATAACGAAAGTCTTAAAATCCAATTGGGTTTTAAGACTTTTTCTTTTAGTAAAAATTTATCACCCGGTATTTTATAATAAACTATAACTTTATAGCCTCTGTGTTATATAGTCTTTAGGCATCGCTATAAATTTGCTTCATTTATTAAATACATTAAAACTTAATTACACCTCATTTACAATGAAAAATACGCGTCAAGACCAACTTAAAGCTTTCGATAGATTGTTAACTATTATGGACGAATTGCGAGAGCAATGCCCTTGGGACAAAAAACAAACTATGGAATCGCTTCGTCATTTAACCATAGAGGAAACCTACGAACTTGGAGATGCAATTCTAGATAACGACCTAGATGAGGTAAAAAAAGAGTTGGGGGATGTTCTTTTGCACATAGTTTTTTACGCAAAGATAGGAAGCGAAACAAACGATTTTGACATTGCAGATGTATGTAACAGTATTTGCGATAAACTTATTGCACGTCACCCACACATTTATGGCGATGTAAAAGTTGCAGATGAAGCTGACGTAAAGCGCAATTGGGAAAACCTGAAATTAAAAGAAGGTAAAACAAGTGTTTTGGAAGGTGTTCCTAAATCTCTACCGGCAGTTGTTAAAGCGAGTCGAATTCAAGAAAAAGTAGCTGGTGTAGGTTTTGACTGGGAAGAACCACAACAGGTTTTTGAAAAATTACAAGAAGAATTAGGTGAATTACAACACGAAATAAACGAAAACAATCAAGATAAAATTGAAGCCGAATTTGGCGATGTACTTTTCTCTATGGTTAACTATGCTCGATTCCTAAATGTAAACCCCGAAAATGCATTAGAGCGCACAAATAAAAAGTTTATTAAACGCTTTCAATACCTAGAAGGAAAAGCTAAAGAGTTGAACAAATCTTTAAAGGATATGACGCTTGCAGAAATGGATGATTTTTGGAATGAAGCAAAACTTCAATAACCACAATAGCATAGCTTAGAAATAAAAAAAGATTTAATCTTTCTCAATTGAAATGATTAAATCTTTTTTTATGCTTAAAAGTTCAATTTTAGTCTTCTCGAACTTCTTTAATTTTTGAAAGCTTAGCCTTCCAAACTTCTAATTGTTCTTTATGACGTTCGATGTTTTTGTGAACTTCTACAACCATAGGATTGTCGTCGTCTACATGGCGGAAGAAACCTAAGTTGTTTTCTAACTGACGGATTTCATCTTTCGTTTCTTCAATCTTTTTAGAAATGAAGAAGTGTTCATTTTTAAGTTTGCGCTCGTCATCTCTGTTTACAAGCGTATTCAGTTTGTTGTCGAACTTTATAAGCTCCGCTTCTTTTTTACCTAAATCAAGCTTTTTGAAAAGTGCATCCAGTATTTTATTAAACTTTTGCTCAATATTACGCTTGTTATATGGTACGCGACCAATTTCTTTCCAAGCAGTAATGTTGTCTTTTATAGCTTTGATATCGGTTTTATGATCACCACTTAATTCAAAAGTAGCAAGTTTTGAAAGCATTGCTTCTTTTGCTTCATAGTGAGCAACCTCTTCTTTATTTGCTTCATTTTTCTGAGCGTGAAGTCGGTCGAAGTAGTGGTTACAAGCTTTTTTAAACTGCTTCCAAATCTTGTCGCTGTATTTTCTTGGCACATGACCAATATTCTTCCAGTCATTCTGAATTTTCTTCATCAACTGGGTTGTAGTTTCAAAATCTTCGCTGTCTTTATTGTCTTCAGCAATTTTAATAAGCTCGCGCTTCATTTCAAGATTTGTAAACTGTTCTTTCTTTTGATTTTTGTAGAAAGAGTTTTTCTGATAATTAAAGCTACTTGTAGCATCTTTAAAAAACTTCCAAATATCCTTGTTGTTTGCTCTTGGTACACGACCCGTATTAAAGAAAGTATCCCTTAACTCTTGCACCTTTTTAATTGAGTTTTGCCATCCTTGGTGACTTGGTTTCGTCTCTTCGGTTGTCTTTTTTATTTCCTCGATAAGTTGTTTTTTCTTTTCGAGGTTGTTTTCAAACTCTTTTTCAGCCTCGGCTAAATACGCTTGACGTTTATCGTGAATAACCTTTGTAGCTTCACTAAACTTATCCCAAACTTCATCACGATATTCCTTAGCAACTGGACCTATATCTTCTTTCCACATTTTGTGAAGCATCTGTAACTCACGGAATGCCTTGTTTACATTTGCTTCTTGCGCAAGTTCCTCAGCTCGGGTAATCAACTTTAACTTAGCATCTAAGTTGTGTTTGAAATCCATATCTCGGAATTCACGATTCAGGTGAAGATAATCGTAGAAGTTTTCAACGTGGTGATGGTAAGTATTCCAAACCGTGTTATACTTGTCTCTCGGTATTGGACCTGCAACGTGCCACTTTTCTTGTATTTCTTTAAAGTGCTTGTAAGTTGTATTGATATTTTCTTCAGCACCTAAAAGGCTTTTTAATTCTTCAATCAACTCCCAGCGCTTATCTAAGTTTGCTTGAAGATCCTTTTTAAGGGATTTATAATAGTTGTTACGCTTCTCCTTATAATCAAAATAAAGTGAATTAAACTTTTTCTTTAACGGAGTAGTGTAGTGGAAGTCAATAATGTTTCCGCCCTCAGCAAGAAAATCTTCTTTCTTATGCTCTAATTCCTCATTAAACTGATTGTTAAACTCCGCGCGAATTTCTTCAACATCGTGTTTTAAATCTTGAATTTTCTTCGTGTTTAATAAAGTTTCAAACTCGGCAATCAACTCTTTTTTAGTTAGTGTACTGTAATCTTTTTGTGCCTCTTCTACTTTAGTTTCGTCTTCTTCCTCATCTTCAGAAGAAGCTACTTCCTCTTCATCTTCAATTTCAATTTCGTCCAGATCAGCAGTAGTAGGAGTAGTTTCCTCTGAAACTGTATCAGAAGCCACCTTTTCTTCTATTTCAACCTTTTCAATTTCTACAGGTGCAACAGATTCTTTTTCAGATGTAGTTTCGTTATCTGGAATTACTTTTTCATTTTCATGATTACTCAATGGAGTAGATGTATCCTTTGGCATTTTTTCGTCAGACATTTCTTTCAATGTTTAGGTTCATTTATCTTAGAGGTTCAATATACTAACAACTCTGCAACTAGCAAAGCACACGAGGCTTTTTTGGAAGTTTTTCCTCAAATTTTATGAATTCCACATCTCCCAAGCTTTTTCAGCCTGAAACTCTAACATTTTTAATCCGTTAGAGATTCTTGCTCCTTGATGTTTTCCGCGTTTTAGAAATTCAGTTTCTGCAGGGTTGTATATCAAGTCGAAAAGCAAGTGTTTTTCTGAAAGAAACTCGTAAGGAATGCTAGGACAGTCAGTTATATTAGGAAAAGTGCCTAAAGGCGTGCAATTAATAATCAAACAGTGATTTTGAATGATGTTTTCATCAAGTTCATCATAGCTTAAATTACTCGATGTTTTATTTCTACTTACAAATTTGAAGTCGAATCCCAGCATTTCAAGGGCGTAGGCAATTGCTTTTGAAGCCCCGCCAGTTCCTAGGATTAGCGCAGTTTTCTTATGAATAGGAAGAAACGCTTCTAAAGACTTCTGAAATCCATAATGATCGGTATTAAATCCTTTAATCATTTTAGATTCTGACACTTTTATGGTGTTTACAGCTCCTATTTTTTTAGCCTCTTCATCTAAATCATCTAAAAAAGGTATCACCTCCTCTTTATAAGGTATTGTAACACTTAACCCAATTAAATTTGAAGTTTCAGAAATAACCTTAGGAAAGTCATTTATTGAAGGAATATCAAAGTTTTCATAAGTGTGATTCAGGTTTTCTTTTTCAAACTTTTCGGTAAAATAAGTCCTTGAAAATGAATAACTAATATTTTTGCCAACCAATCCGAATTTAGACATTTTGCTGTTTTTTATAATTGTCGTACCAATCTAAGCTTAACACAATAAAAACGCCAACTACCATAAACACTATAGCGAGTATGGTTTCCGTTCCAAAAGATTCTGGGAAATATCGAGTATATCCTGTAATAATATCTCTTCCGTTGGCGTCAACAACAATATTCCCTAGATTATCATAAACGTATTTTTCTTCCTTCCAAGGCCAAACAACGCCTAAAGACCCAGCAATAAACCCTATAATTACTGCGTAAGTAGCTTTTTTAAATCGTTTTAATACATAAGCCAATAAGTGCGAAAGTGAAACTAATCCTACTAATGAGCCAATAGAAAAAACAGCTAAAACTTTAAGTAATTCAATGCGGTGCGGATCGTAAAGCCAACTAAAATCTCCTTGAAATACATTGGCAATTGAGTCGAAAAGCGCATTTACAGAATCTACTAGAAGCAGTACATAATTCCCGAGGAGTATTAGTATAAACGATCCCGAAAGCCCTGGCAAAGTCATTCCTGAAACACTGATGATTCCACAGAAAAAAACGAAAATTAGGTTGCTGTTTTCCTTAGCAGGTTCTAAAAAGCTTATGGCCACACCAGCAATAACTCCAGCCATAAGATAGGCTATGTACTTTTTGTTCCACTCACCAAAATCTTTTGCAATAAAGTAAATTGAACCGATTATCATTCCAAAGAAAGCACTCCAGACGTAGAGCTCGTAGTGAACGATGAGGTAGTCTAATAATTTAGAAACACTAAAATAGCTGATTACCATTCCAGTAATTAGCAATGTTAAAAACTGACCATTTGTATAGCGATATAAACTCTTAAACCGTCCACCGATTAAGAGTTTAAAAGCTTTTTTGTTTATTTTTTGTAGCGAGTAGATAAACTCTTCGTAAAAGCCAGCTACAAAAGCAACAACACCCCCCGAAACCCCTGGAACCTTATTGGCAGCACCCATTCCTAGCCCTTTTAGGACTAACCAAACTTTATCAGAAAGGGAGCGGTTTTCGTACATTATCGGGATATGTGTTTTTAAGTTTTAACTCTCAGTAGGATTTTGCTTTTTTACGGCTACACGTTCAAGTAAAAATATGGTTAAAAAGCCTATGACAGCAAAAGCTATCGCCAATATTACTTGAGGGTTTCCATCAAAATTTTGTGGAAGAATACTCCTCTCTAAAAACGGAACTTCTTCTCCAGCGTGATTTAGCCTGTATTGAAGCACTTCTTTCCAAGGCCAAATTTTATTTAAAGCGCCAATCATAAACCCAGTTAGTACTGCTAATATTAGGTTTTTATGGTGTTTAAACAACCAGTTTAACACTTTAGAAAATAATTTTAACCCAACTATAGCACCAAGTCCGAAGATTAAGATTTTTCCTAAGGAATTTAAAATAAGATTTGTGTCTAATGTAGAAATACCTTCTGTAAGTTGTGTGATAATCCCTATAACTGTGGTGTAAGCGCCCATTAGTAAAAGGATAAAAGCTCCTGAGATTCCTGGGAGAATCATCGCGATAATAGCAATAAAACCAGCTAAGAAAAGAAACCAAATACTATCTGGTGATCCTATTGGCTCTGCAATAGTAACCAAATAGGAAAGGACTGTGGCAATTATTAATGCCAAAACTACTACAAGTCGCCATTTTGAAATCTGTTTCCCTACGTATAATATACTTGCGATTACTAATCCGAAGAAAAAAGACCACACAGCAATTGGGTAAAACGCCAACAGCCAAGTGATTAATTTTGCAAGGGATAAAATGCTTATAAGTACCCCTGAAAATAGGGCTAGTAAAAACGAAAGATTATAGTGTTTCCAAGCTTTAGAAAAGCCTTCTTTTTTCCAAATTTTAAAGAATCCTAGGTCTAAATTGTGAATGGTTGTTATCAACTCTTCATAGATACCTGAAATAAAGGCAATAGTACCTCCCGAAACACCGGGAACAACATCGGCAGCGCCCATCGCTAAACCTTTCGCAGTAATTAATAAGTATTGAATGAAATTTCTTTGAGGCATAATTTTAAATTGCTAAAGCCCCAAAAATACACAAATTAAAGAGAAGGATTTTTGTGTTGTTTGATTATTTCTTGAACCCTTTTAATTTCTAGAACTGAAGGAAATAATTCTTCAAGTATCATAAAAAATTCAGGTTCAGATTTTAGTGCATTTTTCAAGTGAAACGCACCTTTATCATGTTCGTTTAAGATGAAATACAATCCAGATAGTCGGTATTCTAACTCAGCATTTTCTGAATAAAATTCAAGTGCCTGATTTAGATTGTTTACAGCTGCTTCAAATTCGCCCAACTTCGTTAAAATATCACTACGTGTTAACCAAGATTCTAATTCATAATTCCCTAATTCTAAGGTTTTACGAAATCCAACTTCAGCTTCTTCAAAAAGACTTAGTTTGTTGTTGATTTTGGCGTAACGTTTCCAATAAAGCACATTTTCACTATCAATATTAATAGCTTTCTCGATATAGTATAAGGCTTTTTGATACTGCTTGTTTTTGTAGTAATAATCAGTAATAGCTATCCAACCTTTATCTAGTAAAGAATCTTCTTCTACACATTTAGTAAAAAACTGAAGTGCCATTTCATCATTACCTAATTTCTCATAACATTTTCCAATGCGAAGTAGGGCGTATGATGTAGGGTCGTCTAATCCTAATGTAATAGAATAACTTTCTATTGCTTCTCTATATCTTTTGAGTTTTTCAAGTACTCTGCCTTTTTCAAGGTATGCGCCAATAAATCTATCATCGCTAATAATAGCGAAGTCGAAAGCCGCAAGTGCTTTTTTATAATCTTTTAAAGCGAAATATTGCTTCCCCACTTGATGCCAAGCTACTTCACAATAAGGATTTTTGTTTAAAAAATCATTTAGATAATCTATTGCTTGCTCGTATTCTTCAAGATATTCGAAACAGTAAATAATGTTGTAAAGTGCAGAATAATCCTGTTCGTCTTTCTCTAAACACTTCATAAAATATCGCTTGGCGTTTTGGTAATCTTCCATAAAAAGATATTCCATACCTAGCAATGAAAGCACATCGCTTTCATCTGTTGTGATGTCTAAAGCTTGCTCTAATAGCGAAATTGCTTCTTTGTGTTGATCTCTACGAGAGAAGATATTTGCTTTTTGAATGTAAATTTCCTCGTTGCTTTGCTCTAATAAATAAAGTTCATTTAAAAGCTCTTCAGCAATATCTAATTGATTTTCGAAGATGTAAATTTCAATTTTAAAAAGCTTAAGGTTGGTAGAAGTAGGATGTTGCTCTAAACCTAATTTAGTCGCTTTTTTAGCTAGTGCCATTTTTCCGTTTGCAAGGTAATGATGCACTATTTCTTCAAATTCCTCGGAATCGAAAAACAGTACGCTGTTGGTTTTCAGCATAGATTCGAATTTCTCAAGGGCAAAGTTGTTATGCTCGTTTGAACTTAATTGCATACGCTCGTTTTAACGGTTGTAACTATTTTAAAGATAGTAATGATAATTTAAGTTCAATTGTTATGCCGAGTTTCTTGTTAACGAACTTATCAACAAGAAAATAAGTGTATAAACATCTGAAAATCAATAGTATGATTTAGTTTGCTTTCTTTTGAATTGAATCTAAAACTTCTAAAATTATATTACAACCCTCTGTAATTTCGTCATTGCTAATTGTTAGGGGAGGTGTAATACGTATGGCTCTTCCTTCGAAAAGTAGCCAAAAAAGAATTAATCCTCGGTCCTTACAAGCAAGGATAACTTCGTTTGTAATTTCTGGGGTTTCCACCATTGCTGCAAGCATTAAACCTCGTCCGCGAACTTCTGTAATTAATGGGTGATTTAGTAGTTTTCTAAACAGTTTTTCCTTTTCAAGGGTTTGCTTTATAATATCGGTTTCAATTAATTCCTGAAGTGTCGCCAAGGCAGCTGAAGCAATTACAGGATTACCACCAAAAGTAGTGATATGCCCTAATTTTGGATTGTCTTGAAGTAATGTCATCACTTCGTGTGAAGTCGTAAACGCACCAATTGGCATTCCTCCACCCATTCCTTTTCCCATAACTAATATGTCTGGGGCTATTCCAAAATGTTGAAATGCGAAAAGCTCTCCTGTGCGGCCAAAGCCTGGTTGAATTTCATCTAGGATTAACAAAGTGCCGGTTTCGTCACACTTTTCACGTACTTTTTTCAGATAGTTATTGTCTGGCTGAATAAAGCCTGCTCCACCCTGAATGGTTTCTAAAATAATAGCAGCAGTCTCTGAAGTTATTTTTTCAAGGTCTGCTTCGTTATTAAAAGTAACAGGAAAACAATTAGGTATTAAAGGTTTAAATGCTTTTTTGCGCTCTTCGAAGCCCATAACACTCATAGACCCCATAGTGTTGCCGTGATAGGCGTTATTTGCGTATAGAATTTGTGTTCTACCTGTTGCGCGTCGTGCTAGTTTTAAAGCCCCTTCTATGGCTTCTGTACCGCTATTTACTAAATATGTGGTGTTTAGGTTTTCAGGTAAATTTTCAACGAGTAATTTTGTAAGCGCTACGGCTGGATCTTGAATGTATTCTCCATAAACCATAACGTGAAGATATTTTTCAGTCTGATTTTTTATAGCCGAAACCACTCGTGGATGACAATGTCCAAGTGTACAAGCTGAAACTCCAGCGACAAAATCGAGGTGTTTTCCACCAGATTTGTCGTAAATATAACTCCCTTCTGCACGAGAAATTTCCATCGCCAATGGGTGAGGAGTGGTTTGTGCCTGATATTTGAAGAAGTCGTTTTTCATTGTATTATGAATAATTATATGCGCAATTTAAATCTATAGAAATGCTTTTGGTTTTGTAGAAATTGAAAGTAAAACCAAAAGAATTTGAGAAATCTTTAAAAAAAGAAATTTATTTTCCAACTTCCAACTTCTAACTTCTAACCTCCAACTTCTAACCTCCAACTACTCGTCTTCTTCCGTTTCCGCTTTAGGGTCGTCTGGGCGGTTTTGGAGATCCTTCGGACTTAACTTGGACTCTTTTGGGAGTTGAATTTTATCTTCAGGTATATCTTCAAAAAACTCACTTTCGTCGTAAGGCAACGGAATGCCTTGAATTTTAGGTAAAATAGGGGCTGGTTTATCTTTAAATAAATCTTCTACTTTTAATAAACGTTCGTCACCTCTCCATGTAAAACCAGGTAAAATCCGAGCGTTTTCAGGAAGCATTGATGGTGGATATACTTTACCTGTTGCTTTTTTAATAAATCTAATTCCTGTTATTTGCTGTTGCTCCAAATACATTTGTATCGAACTCGAAACAGTATTGTTTATCCCAACTAATTGCTCTTTATCGTCTCGAGAATAATAAATTACTTGAGTGTTTTTGTTGATGTTTACGGTATCTAACTCGTTGTTTGTGAAAAGCCCAATGAGACTTTCTCCCTTTACTTGATTGTAACCCAAACTATCTTTCTGAACTAAAAACGCATTATTAAAAACTTTTAATGTGTCTAGTTTATTCGTTAAAGTGTCTGATAAAATATGAATGGTGTCACCAGTCATTTGATTTTCACCACTCCACATCACAGGGTTTCGCAATAACTTTGTGATGCCTCGCTTTTCATTTACGTAGATAGAATCGCATTTACCGCTAGTAGGTTCATCGCCTTCTTTGCCAGGTTTAAACATTCTTGCTTGGTAAAAACCTTTTAGGATTCTATTTTCAGGCTTTCCTGTTACCTGTAAGGTATCGGCATGAACGTAAATAGAGTCGTTGTCACGAACTGTAATTGCAACAGCTCTTTTGGTTATAAAAACAGAATCTTTAGCGCGAAAAACTTCAGCGTAATGCCCGCGGATAAAGCTTTTGTTAATAGTGTCTATTACTCTAATGTTATTGGTGGCCGAAGCAAAACTTTTATTACGGTCGAAATAAATACTATCGCCATAAAGGGTTCTGTTTTCGTAATCTACTCTAGAATTTTTCACAAAATAACCTGTATCTCCGCGAGTGTCGTAATATCCACGCTCGCAATATACAGTGCTAGTTTCACTTTCTATAGTTGAAGGACCGTAGAGGTAAGCATCACCAGATTCGGAATAAAAGTCTAATTGATTGCTCTTTACCGTGTATTTTGGATTTACAATCTTTACGTCTGATAAAAACTGATACTTCTGACTTTCTGCAAAATACCTTCCAATTCTACTTGTCAATACACTCGAGGTGTCTTGTACAGTTCCTCCAGATCTGTAAAAAGCTTGTTGTTTAACCCTATCGAAGTAAAGGGTATCTGTTTTCAGTGTAGTTTTTGGTTCAGTAAGTACTACATCACCACTTGCAAAGGCAAATTGAGTATTTCCGTTATACTCGGCGTATTTACTATTCATTGAAATAGTATCGCCCTGCGTAATTCGTACTTGACCGTAAGCTTTAACGAAGTTGCTTTTTAAATAAACAAAAGCTTGGTCGCACCACATTTCTACACCTTCATGAACAATATAAACTTGTCCCGATTCGTCTTTAGTGTATATTGCTGCATTCGGAAACTCTGGTCGTATTTCTAGATAACCAGATTGTATATCAACTTTCTGTTTTTCCTGTGCGGAAAGATGTATTCCGAAGAAAAGAAAAAGTAAAATATATGCCGTTATTGCTTTCAAATGCTGCTTCTCTTTTATTTGTTCTCCGCTTTAAACTCAAATACCTACAAGGTTTTTAAAACCTTGTAGGATTATGTATTTGAAAGTTATGATGTTTAAAAACTAATTCTTAATCTCTAAGAATTGTTTGTTTTCTATCTGGACCTACAGATACTATCTTGATAGGAATTTCCAATTCTTTTTCAAGGAAATCTATGTAGTCTTTTAGCGCTTGAGGTAACTGAGATGCTTCACTCATCTTAGTTAAATCGGCTTTCCAACCTTTCATTTCTGTATAGATAGGAGTAACGTTTTCGGCTTCAACGTTGTATGGTAGATGCTGAATAGTTTCGCCTTTATAATTGTATGCAGTACAAATTTTTAATGTATCAAATCCGCTTAAAACGTCGGCTTTCATCATTATTAATTGTGTTACACCATTCACTTGAACAGCGTATTTTAACGCAACTAAATCTAACCATCCACAACGTCTTGCACGCCCTGTAACAGCTCCAAATTCGTTACCAATCTTTGCCATTTTTGCGCCTACTTCATCAAAAAGTTCGGTAGGGAATGGACCACTACCAACGCGGGTTGTGTATGCTTTAAATATTCCGAATACGTCTTTTACTTTGTTAGGCGGTACTCCCAAACCAGTACAAGCACCAGCAGCAGTTGTATTTGAAGACGTTACAAAAGGATAAGTTCCAAAGTCGATGTCTAATAACGAACCTTGAGCTCCTTCAGCTAAAATTGTCTTTCCAGATTTTTGTGCTTGGTGTAAGTATTCTTCACTATCAATAAATGTTAGTGTTTTTAGCGTTTCTACTGAAGCGAAAAATTCGGCTTCAAGATCTGCTAAATCGTACTGAACATCAACATTGTGAAAAGCAATTAACGCTTCATGCTTATCTGCTAATGCGCGATATTTATCTTTCCAGTTGTCTAATTCTAAATCACCAATACGAATTCCGTTTCTTCCGGTTTTATCCATATAAGTTGGTCCGATACCTTTTAAAGTAGAACCAATTTTCGCCTTTCCTTTAGAAGCTTCAGAAGCTGCGTCAAGCAAACGGTGTGTTGGTAAAATGATATGTGCTTTTCTTGACAGAATTAAGTTTTTCTTGTAATCGATATTGTATTTGTCAAGTCCTTCAAGTTCTTTTACAAAAACAACAGGATCGATAACAACACCGTTACCAATTACGTTCATTGCGTTTGTGTGGAAAATTCCAGATGGAATTGTTCTTAAAACGTGTTTAATACCGTCGAATTCTAAGGTGTGACCTGCGTTTGGCCCGCCTTGAAAGCGTGCGATTATATCATAGTTTTTTGTAAGTACGTCGACAATTTTTCCTTTGCCTTCGTCGCCCCATTGTAGTCCAAGTAGTAAGTCTACTGCCATAATTTATCAAGAATTGTCCGCGTCAGAATTTGTTGCGGGTTTTTTATTTCCGTAGAAATATAGTGAATGGTTGGTTATTTCAATATTGAAAACTTCTTCAATAGTTTTTTTAATGCTTTGTATTCTAGGATCGCAAAACTCAATCACTTCGCCATCCGAAAGGATAACGTGATCGTGGTTGCGGTCGAAATATGACTTTTCGTAATGCGCTTGGTTTTGTCCAAACTGATGTTTGCGAACCAAACCACACTCTAAAAGTAATTCAATAGTGTTGTAAAGCGTTGCGCGACTTACGCGATAATTTTTATTCTTCATATTTATATACAACGATTCAATATCAAAATGGTCGTCGTGGTCATAAATTTCTTGAAGTATAGCAAAGCGCTCTGGCGTTTTACGGTGTCCTTTTTCCTCTAAGAAACCCGTGAAAACGTTCTTTACAATAGCCTGATTATTTAAGTCTGTTTTAATGCTCATAATAAGGATGCAAAGTTACTCAAAATTTAGATGTTCTATTATGGAAATTGAAGAAAAAGAAACTTCAGGTATTTGGAACTATAGAATTCAGCTTTTTAGGCCTAAATACGTGAAGTATACTGTAGTTTTCAATTCTTGGAACACCTTAAATCTTCATCTATTTTACTTATTCTCTGGAAACTTTGTCAATTCCATTAATCTTTTTAATGTTATCCATTAAGTTGTTAAGGATGGTTCTGTTTTTAACAATAACAATAATTTTCCCTGTGAAAACTCCATCGTCACTATCAAAATGAACACTCTTCATGTCGATATTAAGGTTGTTTGAAATTACCTTGGTAACTTCATTTACAAGTCCAATTGTATCTATTCCGCTAATATTAAGTATTGCCTTGAATTCACGCTGAGTAGAATCTACCCATTTAGCAGGCATAATTCTGTAGCTATAATTACTCTGTAATTGTAAAGCGTTAGGGCAGGTGGTTTTATGCACCTTTATTCCGTCGGTTACTGTAACGAATCCAAAAACATCATCTCCAGGAATCGGGTTACAACAATTCGCTATTTTGTAATCTAACTTGTCTTCGTTTTTTCCGAATACTAGCTGATCGAACTTTTCAGTAATTTCTTCTTTGTGGATATCTTCAGGCCTGTCTGGCTTTCTGATTTTATTTTTAAAGAAACTGATAAAGGCATTACTTCTGGATGAAGCAAAATCTTTCAACTTTTGGTTGTCGATAATTCCTGCTCCTACACGGTAATACAGATCGAGGCTGGTTTTTACCTTAAAGAATACAACCATTTGATTGATGGTGTTTTCGTCAAGATTTATTTTTAATGATTTTAACTTCCTCGTTAAAATTTCTTTTCCTTCAGCGGCAATTTGTTTCTTTTCGTCTTTTAAAGAAGATTTAATCTTTGATCGCGCACGACCAGTGGTTGCATAGTTTAACCAGTTGGCAGTTGGCTTTGCATTATCAGATGTAATTATTTCAACTTGATCCCCGCTTTTCAATTGATGACTTAGGGGAACTAGTTTTCCATTCACTTTTGTTCCACGAGTATGCATCCCGATTTCGGTGTGAATATGAAAAGAAAAATCTAAAGCAGTTGCGCCCTTTGGAAGGGAGTATAAGTCTCCTTTTGGTGTGAAAACGAAAATCTCTTTTGCGTACAGGTTCAGTTTGAATTCTTCAACAAAATCTACAGCGCTTATTTCTGAATTTTCTAAAGTATCTTGTAATTTATTGAGCCAATTCTCTAAACCACCATCGTCTTTCTCTTTGTTTTTATATTTGTAGTGCGCTGCGAAACCTTTTTCAGCAATTTCATTCATACGCTCACTTCTAATTTGTACTTCTACCCAACGCCCTTTAGGCCCCATTACGGTAATATGAAGGGCTTCGTATCCTGTTGATTTAGGTGAGGAAATCCAATCGCGCAAACGTATTGGGTTAGGACGGAAATGATCAGTAACTATAGAATATATTTTCCAGGCTAAAAACTTTTCGTTTTCAGGTTTACTCTTGTAGATAATACGAACGGCAAACTTATCGTAAACCTCATCAAAAGTTACGTTTTGAGCCAGCATTTTCCTGCGAATAGAGAAAATAGATTTCGGACGCCCTTTAATATCGTATTCTAATTCTTCGGCATCTAAGGAATTTTTTATAACATTGTTAAAAGCATTGATATAAGCATCTTGCTCTTCTTTGCTTTCTTTAATTCGGCTTAAAATATCGGCGTAAACATCGGGTTCAGTAAACTTAAGACCTAAATCTTCAAGTTCTGTTTTAATGTTATAGAGACCGATACGATGTGCAAGAGGCGCGTATATATAAAGTGTTTCGGAAGCAATTTTACGCTGTTTATGCGGCGGCATGCTATCCATGGTTTGCATATTATGAAGCCTATCCGCAATTTTAATGATGATTACCCTAATGTCTTCATTTAGAGTAAGCAACATTTTACGGAAATTCTCTGCTTGCATAGAAACATCTTCCGAAAGTGATATGTGGGCAATTTTTGTAAGTCCATCTACAATGCGAGCAACCACTTTGCCAAACATTTTTTCGATATCCTCAACAGTGTACTCGGTATCTTCCACAACATCGTGTAATAGTGCTGCTGCGATAGAGGTGGCGTCTAAACCAATCTCCGAGGCAACGATTTTTGCAACTGCAATAGGATGAAAAATATAAGCCTCACCACTTTTACGGCGTTGCTCTTTATGTGCATCTACAGCAAGGTCGAAGGCGCTGCGAATCAGTTTTTTATCTTCCTTGGTTAAGGTGCGATAACTGATTTTTAGCAACTCTTTATACTGCTTTGCAATTTCTTTTTTTTCTTCTTCTAAGTCTGCTTCTGTCATACATCTAAAAGTATTGAAAAGTATTTAAACGGGCAAAAAAAATAGGGGTTTGTGATGATTATAATTTGAGGATTAGTGCCAATAAAATTCGTAAAAATTGAATTGTAATTCTCCTCAAAATTACCCTTTAAATTAAACATAACAATATTAAAAACAAAGAGCCACTCAATGTTGAGTGGCTCTAAATTTAAGATGTTGTAACTTCTTAGTTCTTAATAACCTTGTATGTCCCTATTTGACCTGCTACAGTTACTTGCATTATGTAAGTTCCAGAGTTTAAATCTGAGATATTAATATCAGAAGTAGTAGCGCCTATTTTAACGTCTTTTACTTTTTGACCTAAAAGGTTAAAAATAGAAACAGACTCTATATTGTTTAAAGATTTTAATGATAGAGAACCGGAAGTTGGGTTAGGAGAAAAATTAAATCCAGCTAACTTATTGTCGTTTACGCCTGCAACAACATCGCCATAAATTAAAAATGGTAATCCTTGTGGAGTAAATGTTCCGCTATCTTCAAGAGCTACCCAGCTGCTAATTGATGCTTGGTATTGTATTGCGTTTCCAGTAGTTGTTTCTCCTAAAATTGCAATTGGTGGAGCCCAAGGTCCAGACGAACCAGAACCTTCAAAAGAGTATTCTATCCAGTAAGTTCCAGCTGCAAGAGAAAGTCCTGGTGTAAGTGCAATTACTGTTTGAATTTGTCTAGATGTATCCCCGATATTGGTTTCTGAATATCTATTAGCTTCAGCGTAAATGGCTTCATCAATAATATTTGTGGTTAAATCACCCCAGATTACACTTCCTCCAGCACTTGGATCACCATCGTATACTTGTAAGTAAACAGCAGTTATTGATGGAGCGCTAGAGCCTGTTTGGTAAGCAAATACTTCTATAGAGGTAATTTCTACTGGTTCTGGAAAGATTACGTCATCGGCTACGCTATTTCCACTTCCGAATTGTGCACCCGACCCTAAAGTGTTCATGCCTAAGGTAACAGATTCTAAAAGACTCACGTTTGGATTACCAGCGGTATTCCAATAAGGACCGTTATCGTATAATAAGCCGTTAGGAGCCATATTGTTATAATAGGTTCCCGTAAATGGTATCGAAACATTAGTGTTTCTCGGGCCATTGTTTACAATACCTGCGTTTTCACCAACTGTGGTTGCGCTATTGTTGTAATAGGCAGCAGGTAATTCTACAGTTTGTGCTTGGCTCAAACCGATTGCACAAAATGAAAAAAGTGCTAAAAAAGTAATTTTCTTCATAATAAGGATTTTTTAAAGGGTTATTTAATATTTAGTTTAATCGTACTAAATGTATTCATAATTAATACATAAACAAATAGTAAATGTGTAAATTTTTAAGATATTATTTAGAGATATTTTATTTTTATTGTATTTCTTGAATAATAACTCGTATAAGGGGTTATATAGCTGATTATCAAAAAATTGCGTTTTATTAAAATAATTTTTCGTGATTTACATCTTACTGTATAATAGGTTATTGTTATAGGGTTTAGGTGAAGAAATTGGATAAACGAATCTGGATTGGGTAAGAATATGATGAAAATCGTGTAAAATCTGCTTGATATTGATAGAGATGTTGTATCAATATTTGTTTTTAAGAGGCCTAATTTGAGTAATAATAATGTTAATTAAAGAATATAAAGAAACGCCATTCTAATTGTTAGGGTATAATTGAGAGGGTTTTACTTCTTATTTTAAATCCTTTTTTACTCGTGATTTTATCGGAAATAGCTAAATCTATTTAAGACTAAGGGTTAGTTTTAGCTAAGAAATATAATTCCAAATATTTCGATACTTCACTAGTTGAGCATAGGTGTTTTTAATTGGTCTGTTTTCATCTGATGTGAGATTTGGATCTGCTTTCAGTGTTTGTAAAGCGTAAATGCGTGCTATTTTTAAAATTTCGGAGTCTTTTACAATATCTGCGATCCGAAGATTTAATACGCCACTTTGTTGTGTTCCCATCATATCTCCTGGACCGCGAAGTTTTAAATCTACTTCGGCTATTTCAAATCCATCGCTGGTGCGAACCATGGTTTCGAGTCTTGTCTTAGCGTCGGAAGAGAGTTTGTGGCCTGTCATTAATATGCAGTAACTCTGTTCGGCTCCTCGACCTACACGACCTCTCAATTGGTGTAACTGCGAAAGCCCAAAACGTTCAGCGCTTTCAATAATCATTACACTGGCATTTGGAACGTTTACACCAACTTCAATAACAGTGGTGGCAACCATGATTTGAGTTTCGCCTGTAACAAAACGGTTCATTTCATAATCTTTATCTGCAGGTTTCATTTGTCCGTGTACAATAGAAATTTGATATTCGGGCATAGGAAACTCACGAGAAATACTTTCGTATCCGTCCATCAAATCCTTGTAATCCATGCTCTCACTTTCTTGTATTAAAGGGTATACAATATATACCTGTCTGCCCTTTGAAATTTCCTCTTTTATAAAGTGAAAAACCTTCAGTCTATTTGCGTCAAAACGATGGACAGTTTTTATGTCTTTTCTACCGGGTGGAAGCTCATCGATTATACTAATATCTAGGTCGCCATAAACGCTCATTGCAAGGGTGCGTGGAATAGGGGTGGCGGTCATCACAAGTATGTGTGGAGGGTACTCATTTTTATGCCATAATTTGCTTCGCTGTTCAACTCCAAAACGGTGCTGTTCATCCACAATTGCAAGGCCTAAATTTTTAAATTTTACCTTATTTTCGAGAAGCGCATGGGTGCCAATTAAAATGTCTATTTCTCCATTTTCAAGTTTTTCGTGAATTTCTCTTCTCTTTGAAGTTTTAGTTGAACCTGTAAGCAATTCTATACTGGTGTTCAGTTCTTTACATAATTCAACTAACCCTTGATAATGTTGGACTGACAAAATTTCAGTTGGAGCCATTAGGCAAGCTTGAAAACCATTGTCAAGTGCTATTAACATTGACATTAGCGCAACTATAGTCTTCCCAGAACCTACATCTCCTTGTAAAAGACGATTCATTTGTGCTTTGCTGCCTAAATCGTTGCGAATTTCTTTAATAACTCGCTTCTGAGCATTGGTTAAATCGAAGGGTAAATGTTCGTTAAAAAAGGTGTTGAAATTCTCACCTATTCTATCAAAAGTATAACCTTTAATTTTAGATTTATGTACAAGATTTTTTCGTACCAATTGAAGTTGAATATAGAATAATTCTTCAAACTTTAATCGATATTGGGCCCGTGCTAAATGTGCCTGACTTTTTGGAAAATGCACGTTTAAAAGTGCGTCCTTTTTTGACATTAATTTTAACTGTTCTAAAAGGGGTTTTGAGAGGGTTTCAAAGAAGGCATTTTTACTCTCTAAAAACAACTGTTGCATCAGTCCGTTTATCACCTTATTTGTGATGCCGCTATTACTTAATTTTTCAGAAGAAGGATAGACAGGTTGCATGGCAGATCGAATACTTTTTTCGTGTATTTCGAGCAATTCCATTTCTGGATGTGGCATTGAAAAGTTCCCATTGAAAAAATTCGTTTTACCAAAGATCACGTAAGGAACATTGATTTTTATATTCTCTCTAATCCATTTTACTCCTCTAAACCAAACCAACTCCATTTGTCCGGTTTCATCTCTAAAAGTGGCAACTAGTCTTTTTCCTCGTTTTTGTTCTACTGTTTTTATATGTGTAATTTTCCCAACAATCTGTACTTCAGCATTGGTTTGTTGTAACTGGGAGATTTTATAGTATTGCGTTCTGTCTAAATATCTATTAGGGAAAAGATTTAGCAAATCCTGAAATGTATGAACCCCTAGCTCCTTTTTAAGTAAAGTAGCTCGATTAGGTCCAACGCCTTTTAAGTAATCTATAGGGGTTTGCAAGAAATTTGCATTCATAAAGCTCACTTGATATTATTGAGTAAAACTAAATTAAAATTAAGTTTTGAAAGCTATAATTATATATTTGTTGCTATATTTCAGCTAATTTAAACAATCTATTTAATCAAATACTCTAGAAATTATCATAAACAACCTAGGAAGAATGATTGAGTACTTCATCTTCCCTCAAAACCAATTAATCAATGAAAAAATTCTACATTTTATTTCTCTTGGCAATTGCAATGCAGGTTTCAGCATTTGCACAAACCACATTAGAGCTTTCTACGAGGCTTACGGAAGATTATCCTTTGGAGATGCCTACGTTAAGAGCGTATCCTGTTTATTTGAATGCTGAGGTTGAAGAACCAGATAGCGTTACTGAAGTAACCTTAACTATAAATGGTGAAGAGTTTCCTGCTGAAATAGAAACTGGATTTTATTACTATTTATGGGAGCCTAGTAGTTATGGGAATCACGAAATAGTGATGACGGCAAAAACTGCTCAAGGTGAAGAAACAACCTTAACTCGTAATATTACTGTTACAAATTCAGTAAATTCACAAGTGGTAAGAAGCTTAGAAGATGTAGTAATTGAGTTTACAGGACAAAATGATAGATGGTACTATGGAACGCACACTTTTCCACAGTTTGTAGGTGCTTACAACGATATAAATGCTGTTTTAGAAGTAGAGTGCCCTAATATTCCTGGTGGATGTGATGATTGGGATAGATTGGCATACATAGATATTAAAGCACCAGACGGTAATTGGATTCAACTTATTCGATATATTACTCCGTATCGTGTAGCATGCGACCACGAACTTAACGTTACAGATTATATGTCGTTACTTCAAGGTGAAGTAGAAATTCGTGTGTTTATTGATACTTGGGGAACAGGTGGATGGCAACTTACTCTAGATGCTGAATATACAGCAGGTACGCCTCAATACGCTTACAGCAATGTAGTAGAGGTGTGGGACGATGCCTATTCTTTTGGTGATCCTGCAAACTTACAACCAGTAGAGACTTTTAATGTAGAAATTCCTGCAGGAGTTCAATCTTCACATTTAAGAGTTTCTAATACTGGACACGGTTGGGGAGGAAACAATACTTCCAATGCTGCAGAGTTTTTTAATGCTACGCACTATTTTGATATAAACGGAGAACAAACTTTTACACAAAACCTTTGGAATGCTTGTAACCCAAACCCTGATGGCTGTACAGGTCAACAAGGAACTTGGAGTTATCCTCGTGCTGGATGGTGTCCAGGAGCTATTGCACCACCAGATATTTATGATTTAACTTCTTATATTGGTAGTTCTTTCAATTTGGATTACCGTTTCCATCCTACATATCAAGATTACTGCCATCCTAACAATCCAAACTGTGTTTCAGGGCAAACTTGCGCAGATTGTAACGATGGGTATAATCCACATTACTACGTAGATACCCATATTATAAATAAGAGTAACCACCCGATGGTTTATGGAAATACTTTAGGAATCAATGCTGTAGATAATACTCAGATTTACGATGTGAGTGTTTATCCGAACCCATCTAAAGGTGTATTTCAAATTAATACCTCTTACCCAGAATCTACTACAAGATTAACGGTAAATACAATAGAAGGGAAAACAGTAAAAGCGTATTACTTTAATACTCTTGCAGAACTTAAAAACTTTACGTTTGATGTTACTAGTCTTTCGAGTGGAGTTTATTTCATAAATCTTGAAAATAGTTACGGAACAGGAGTGAAAAGAATTATTTTAGAATAGAATTTTAATTCTCAGACTTTTAAAAAGGTTATTTTTGAATATCAAGAATAACCTTTTTTTATGCTTTATTTTTTGAATTTTAACACCACCAATTTCTCACAAAGATTTTTGTTTTTACTATTTTTTGTGATTGCAGCTACCTTTAGGTTGCAAGCACAGCAGACCGATGTAGTGGATTTTTTGAAGATTGATGCTTTAATTGAAGCCGATGCTGTTACCAAAAAAGTATCGGGGAAATTTACTGCGACGTTTAATGCTTTAAAAGCAACAGATTCCATTTTTATGGATGCTGTAAATATTCAAATTAATGAGGTTGTAACTGAAGAATTTAAAATTGCGTCTAATGAGAAGAAAGTTTGGTTTGTTGGTAATTTCAAAAAAGGAAATACTTACATAGCAGATTTTCATTATGAGATGAAACCAAAACAAACTCTTTATTTTTTTGGGAATGAGATTTGGACACAAGGTCAAGGGAAATACACTTCGCATTGGTTGCCCAGTATAGACGATGTAAACGAAAAGATTGAATTCGATTTAAAAATTAAAGCTCCTAAAAACAAAACTGTAATTGCAAATGGGAGATTAATAGAATTTGATAATTCAGAAAAGCTAAATAGCTGGAGGTTTGATATGAAAGAGCCAATGTCTAGCTATTTAGTAGCTTTAGCAATTGGAGATTACAATAAGATCGAGCTAGTTTCAGATTCTGGAGTTCCAATTGAACTGTACTATAAACCGACCGACTCTATAAAAGTTGAACCCACATATCGGTATAGCAAAAAAATATTCGACTTTCTTGAAAATGAAATAGGGGTGCGATACCCTTGGCAAAATTACAAGCAAGTTCCCGTACGTGATTTTTTATATGCGGGCATGGAAAATACCACTGCTACATTTTTTTCAGAAGCATTTATTGTTGATGAAATGGGGTTTACCGATAGAAATTACGTAAACGTTAACGCTCACGAATTGGCCCACCAATGGTTTGGAAACTTGGTTACCGCAACGGCAGAAAAGCATCATTGGTTGCAGGAAGGTTTTGCAACTTATTACTCGCTGTTAGCAGAAAGAGATGTTTTTGGGGAAGATTATTATTACTGGCAATTGTATCAAACTGCCGAGCAATTAAAAGCAATGAGTGATGAAGGTAAGGGAGAATCGCTATTAAACCCTAAGGCAAGTTCACTTACTTTTTATCAAAAAGGTGCGTGGGCATTGCATATTTTACGCGAACGAATAGGGGATGAACCATTTAGACTTGCCGTAAAAAACTATCTCAAAAAGCATAAATTCAAAAATGTAGTTACCGAAGATTTTTTAAAAGAAGTGAAAATGGTTTCTGATGTTGATATTACGGCATTCGAAGCGGACTGGCTGCAACAAACAGCTTTTCAAAGTGAAGATGCTTACCAAGCTTTACTTAAGTCTCCTTTTATTAAAAAGTACTTTGAAGTTTCTGCGTTACGAGTGATGCCTTTTTCAGAGAAAAGAAATCAGTTGAGAACCGCACTTACTTTTCCAAACGATTTTATTGGGCAAGAAGCTGTCTATCAGCTGATGGATGAACCAATTTCGGAAACGGTTCAACTTTATAAGAGAGCTTTTGAAAGCAATAACATTTACGTAAGACAAGCAATTGCACTATCGTTACAAACAATTCCAAATGAACTTCAAAAAGAGTATGAAGGACTTTTAAATGATGATTCTTATGTAACCAAAGAAGCTGCTTTATATCAATTATGGATGCAGTTTCCAGAAAAAAGAGAAGAATATTTGAATAGAACGAAAGGCGTAGTTGGATTTCAGAATAAAAATGTAAAGCAATTATGGCTAGCTTTAGCATTAATAACGGAAGGATATAATACTTCTAAAAAGGTTAATTATTTGAATGAGTTGAAGAGCTATAGTGCTTCAGTCTATAGTTTTGAAATTCGCGAAAAAGCGTTTGAATATATTAATGAATTACAACTTTGGGATATTGCAACGCTCAAAAATTTGGCTGAAGCTTGTGTTCATCCGACTTGGCGCTTTTCAAAATCTTCTAAAATATTGATGAAATCTGTAGTGGAAAGCAAATCGTTTAATAACGAATTAAAAAGTATAGAAGCAAATATCTCGAAAGAAGCTGCTGAATACTTGAAAACATTAAAGATATAAAATGAGAGCATTAGTTATTTCGGGAGGAGGAAGTAAAGGAGCATTTGCTGGAGGTGTTGCACAATACCTTATGGACGAACTTCACGAAGAATACGATCTTTTTGTCGGAACCTCTACCGGTAGCCTACTAATTTCACATTTAGCATTAGATAAAGTAGATAAAATTAGAGATGTTTTTACCTCTGTTAATCAAAATAGCATCTTCAATAGTTGCCCGTTTATTATAAAAAAAGACAAGCTAGGAGGGAAGCAGATAGCTATAGATCATTACACGGTTTTAAAAAATTTTATAAAAGGAAAGAAAACCTTTGGAGAAAGTTTAAATCTGCGTAAACTTATTGAAAAGACTTTTACCGAAGATGAGTTTGACATATTGAAAGCTTCATCTAAAGATGTGGTTGTTACCGTTTCCAACCTTTCACTTAATCAGGTTGAATATAAGTCTATATCCGATTTTGATTACAAAGATTTTTTAGATTGGATTTGGATTTCGTCAAACTTCACACCTTTTATGAGTCTTGTGAAAAAGAATGGCTGTGAATATGCAGATGGTGGCTTTGGGAGTATGGTGCCTATTGAAGAAGCTATAAATCGAGGTGCTAAAACTATAGATGTTATAATTCTTGAAACCGAGGTGACCTACTATAACCGATTACCTTCAAAGAATGTTTTTTCGCTTCTTACCAACATGCACACTTTTATGGCCGATAGAATTGAAAAACAAAACATCCGTATAGGGAAGTTTGTAGCCGCTAATAAAGGGGTGATTATTAATATTTATTACACGCCTACTGTGCTAACAACTAATTCCTTAATTTTCGAAAAAGACAAAATGGCTAGTTGGTGGAAACACGGCTATGAGTACGCCCATCACAAAAATGAAGCATTAAGTGAGCTCCGTACTAAAGACAATTAAGCATTAATTAGTCTTCCTTTTCAAATTTCAAAATATAATGGGGGGAAACCCCCTAATCTTTATGTGTATTCCCCGATTTTTATGGTTAATGCAATGTTAGTTGTTTATAAATCAATATAATTGAGTTATATTCACTAATCGTATTAAAATCATCTTTTTATATAACCATAACCAAATTTATTATGAAATCAATTTTTAATTATCGATTATCCTTAATTTGTGTTTTTTGTTTGTCTTTATATAGCTGTCACGAAGGCACAACTACTACTGAACCGCCTTACGAAGGACCTCCTAAAGGACATATTATTACTGTAGAACGTGCTCAAGAAATGTATGACTCTTATTCTCAACGACGAGTTTCAATTATAAAAAAATACGAAGACAGTATTAAACCTACACCAGAGTCATTTGGGGCAACACGATATGCAGAATTCGACCTAGCTACTATTAAACAATATATAGCTTTTATAGAACACGAAGCTAATAGAGCTAAAATTGACGTAAGTACTTTGCGATTTTACTTATCTAATTATCCAAATAGCAATAATTATCCAAATGGTGATGCCGTAAAATACCCTAGACAAAACAGCATTTTCGTTGTGCCAACTATGGATCATAATGGAGAAAACGTCGGTTTTTCGATAGAAGAATTAGAAGGTAAATATACAGCTGTGCCTATCAGAAAAAGGGATGGCGGTAATAATGATAAAAATGAAGTAGTGAATGAAGCTGGTTTTTTATCTTCAAATACTACTACACTTCAAGTTAATACCACAAGTTTAATACTTAATGACGGAACAATAATGCCCCCACCAATACTTGGTTCCAACGACTTTGGAGACAATAACTAATATAATTTAAGATTTGTGGAGGCAGTAGTAAAACCCCTTGAATATATATTCTTGACTTTATACCTGGTTGTATTTGTCATCTCTTTAATTCGTTTTCCGCTTTATAAAGATTCTCCTCTAAAATATTTTCCGCTAATTTTGTTATTTACAGTAATTACGGAGTTTTTAGGGGGGTATATCAGAGATTTTATCGGTACATCGAATTTGATAATCTTCAATATTTATTACTTTTTTTACTTCACCTTATTTCATTATGTGTTTCTAAAAGCTATCGAAGAAGCGCATTTTAAGAAATATATAAAGGTGGGGATAGTTTTATTTTGGATATCTTATCTTCGAGATATACTATTAGTGGATATTTTCAATTATTCGTTTATTGCCTCCTATATAGTTGGTGCAGGAGTATTGATTTTCTGTATAATTCTATACTATATAAGCGTTTTACAATCTTCATTAGTTTTAGTAATCAAAAACGATTTGCTATTTTGGGTAAGCGTAGGCTTGTTTTTGTTTTATATAGGATATCTTCCTATAAAAATTATGAGAACATTGTTTTTTGACCTTACAAAATTTTATTTAATCTTACTTATCATTCAGTTTTCACTTATTATTGTGATGTATTTGTTTTTTCTTATCGGATTTATATGGATGAAAAAGAGATAATCGTACTAATGGCAATTGCGATACCTGTGACTTTGGTTATCATAGTTATTGTGCTTTTTAGTGTGTTCTCGAACAGAAAAAATAAATTACTTAAAGAACAAGAAGAAGCAAAAAAGTCATTTGAGCGCGAATTAGCTGAGTCGCAAATTGAAATGCGAGAAGAAACATTAAGAAACATTAGCTGGGAATTACACGACAACATTGGCCAACTAATGACCTTAGCCAAAATACAATCTCAGTTAGCTGTAGATAAACCTGAGTTATTGCCAGAGGTCTCCGATACCATTGGCCAAGGAATTGACGAACTTAGATCGCTTTCCAAATTGATAAACCCGGAAGCGTTAAAAAGCTTGAGTTTAGTAGAAGCTATTACTCTTGAAATAGAACGATTTAATAGATTGAAATTCATAACTTCAACTTTAGAAGTAAATGGAGCAGTCGTTCCTTTAGAAAGTAACATACAAGTTATCTTATTTAGAATACTACAAGAATTCTTCTCGAACACCATTAAACATTCTAAGGCTTCTAACTTAACAGTAACGCTCGATTATACAGATAGCCAATTGACAATTTGTGCAAAAGACGACGGTATTGGGTTTGATGATAACGATGTGTTTTTAGGTATCGGTCTAAAAAACATGAAAACTCGTGCTAAACTTATTAATTCAACTTTATCTATTAATTCGGAAAGAGAACAAGGGACTACTTTGCATTTAAATTATAACTTTACATAATTTAAGTTTATAAGTGTAATTCTTAATTCCAAAATTTATGAAGTATTCGGTTGTAGTAGTAGATGATCATTATTTGCTTTCTCAAGCCATAGGAGGAATGGTTCAGGGGTTTGAGAAGTTTGATGTGCTTTACTTATGTAAAAATGGGCAGGAATTATTGGATAAACTAAAAGAGCCGAATAATATCCCAGATATAGTTTTGATGGATATTAAAATGCCTATTTTGAATGGTATTGAAACCACAGAAATTATTAATAGGGAATATCCTAATCTAAAAGTTCTAGCGCTTTCTATTGAAGAAGATGAATATACTATATTAAAAATGTTGCGTGCTGGTGCGCGTGGATATCTACTAAAAGACACCAAAAAAGAAATCCTTGAAGAAGCTTTAACAAAAGTAATTGAAGAAGGAAGCTACTACACAAATAACGTTTCTAAAATCCTTACAGGTTCACTAGAAAATGACGTAAGAACTGAAATTAAAGATAGAGAACTGGAGTTTATAAAATTAGCTTGTACCGAAATGAACTATAGAGAAATTGCAGATATTATGTGTTGCAGTTACAAAACAGTAGAAGGGTATCGAGATTCTCTGTATAGAAAGTTAGGAATTAAGAATAGAATAGGTCTTGTGCTTTTTGCAATTCACCACAATCTATTTACACCTTAAAATAGTTCAGACACTTCTTTTTTAACGTATCCCATTGCTTTTTGTGAAGGAGAAACCTCTTCCATAAATTGTTGTAATAAATATTCTCTCATTTTATCCACATCCCCATCCTTCACGTGCATATTTCCTTGTCTAATAATGTTTATAGTAGCGTTTTTAGCCGCTTTTACAACATTCCAGCATTCAACACTTACGTAAACTTGCTGCGTTAAGTTATGGTCAAATTCCTGCTCAATATTTCGCACTAATAGCTTCTCATATTCATCCTTAGCATCCGAAAATGGTTTTACACGTACCAGCAACTTATTTAAATCTATACGCTCTAAAAATAAAGTAAGGCGTTCGTAAGCTTGTAAACGAAGCGGTAACACCTGCTTTTGAGCTTCCTTTTGAATTAAATACCTGCGCCTTCCTTCTTCATTGGCAGTATGTCCTTTAAAAAAATAATATGCCACAACACCTACTACAGCAGCAGGGAGTAAATAGGCAAAATAACTTATAATTTGTGTTGCTTCGTTCATAGTGTTTTTTTAATCACAACAAACTTAATTGTTTTATGAAAATTGACAAGAGATATAATGTTATAAAAATGCCTCAGGTTTTACTTTTTTTAAATTTATAAATATTGATTAAACTTGTTAAAACAAATATTATGAGATATCTATTAATAACTCTTACAATTTGCATAGGGTTAATGCTAGGTTGTAATTCGAAAAATAATAGTAAAACTGAATTTGTAACTTCTGAAGAAATAATAGCAGAAGAGCAGAATTCAAATTCTGAAGCTCAAGAATATATTGAAGAAGCAAATCATTTAGAATATGACCCCTCTAAAACATTGTACTTTAGTCACGCTTTCATCTATAAATATACCGATGAAGATGAATCGAAAGAATTTTGGCTGTATCACAATCCCGAAAATGGACAATTGCTATATGTGCCAGAAGATGAAATGATAGATTTCGTTATAAGTGACCCTGATGGTAATTATTACTTCTTTGGAAATGACGGTCACGGCAATGATATGGTTGATGCTCAATTTGTTGAATGGGTTGCCAATCCTGAATTTTATGATGAAAATGAAACTTATCCAATTTCAGACCAATATGTAAAGCTGATTCCTACAGGAAAGAAAAAAGTACTAAATGAATACTCTAAAATAGATGGAAAAGAAATTATTTCAGAAGAGTATAAATGGGAGTTTACTAAAATGAAAGGGAAGCAGTCTACATTTATCACGAATATGATTCCCATTAATTTTTATCAGGTATATGGATTTAATAAATTAGAAGGTGATATATCGCTGCCGTACTCTTCTTTAGACTTTGTAGGAGTATTTGGTAAAAATCAAACCATAACTGAATTTAAATCTGGAACAACTAAAGTTGAACTCTTATCCTACGAATTTAACCCTTATTTTGTTGAAGCTGCCAACTATCAATATGCTGAGCAACTGCCAAACGGAGATTGGCAAGAGAAAGCTTTACCGCTTTTAAAACCAAAAAAATAATAGGTAATTAGGAATACTGAAAGTTACACTAGTATTTCTCTAGAAATATATATTAATCACGAACTAAGGGCCTTCCTCAAGGGGTGACTTTTTTTTGTTTATAATTTGACTGATAATTTCGGGTTTAAAAAGCTTATAATGGCTAATTTCACACTTTGAAAAAAAGCAAAATTTTGGAAAAGTATTTAGAACAACTTAATGATGCTCAACGTGCGCCAGTACTGCAAAAAGACGGAGCGATGATTGTAATAGCAGGTGCTGGATCTGGAAAAACTCGAGTGCTTACATTTCGAATTGCGTATTTGATGTCGCAGGGAGTTGATCCATTCAATATATTAGCACTAACGTTTACCAATAAGGCCGCTCGCGAGATGAAAGGCCGTATTTCTAGTATTGTTGGAAGTAGTGAAGCTAAAAATCTGTGGATGGGAACTTTCCATAGTATATTCGCAAAAATTCTTCGTTTTGAAGCTGATAAACTTGGCTACCCTTCAAACTTCACAATTTATGACACACAAGACTCACAAAGTGTGATTCGATCTGTGATTAAAGAAATGAGTTTGGATAAGGATGTCTATAAGTACAAACAAGTTTACTCACGTATCTCTTCTTATAAAAACAGTCTGATTACGGTAAAGGCCTACTTCAATAATCCAGAATTAATGGAGGCTGATGCTATGGCTAAAATGCCTCGACTGGGAGATATTTATAAATCATACGTTGATAAATGCTTTAAAGCAGGAGCAATGGATTTTGACGATTTATTGCTTAAAACAAATGAGCTGTTAACCCGCTTTCCAGATGTATTAGCTAAATATCAAAACCGATTTCGCTACATACTTGTAGATGAGTATCAAGATACAAACCACAGCCAGTATTTAATTGTTAGAGCGCTTTCAGATAAATTCCAAAACATTTGCGTAGTAGGGGATGACGCACAGAGTATTTATGCATTCCGTGGCGCGAACATCAACAATATTCTTAATTTCCAGAAAGATTATGACGACGTAAAAGTATATCGACTAGAGCAAAACTATCGTTCTACAAAAAATATAGTAAACGCTGCCAATAGTGTAATTGAAAAAAACAAAACCCGTCTAGATAAAGAAGTTTGGACAGATAATGTAGAAGGAAATAAAATTCTAGTAAATCGAACGATGACAGATGGTGATGAAGGCCGATTTGTTGCAAGTTCGATTTTCGAAAACAAAATGAACCATCAGCTAAAAGAAGGGGATTTTGCAGTTTTATATAGAACAAACGCTCAGAGCCGTGCCATTGAAGATGCTCTACGTAAAAAAGATATTCCTTATAGAATTTATGGCGGATTGAGTTTCTACCAAAGAAAAGAAATCAAAGATGTTCTGTCGTATTTAAGATTAGTTCTCAACCCAAAGGATGAAGAAGCGCTTAAACGAGTAATCAATTATCCTGCTAGAGGAATTGGAGGAACTACAATGGATCGTTTAATTATTACTTCAAACCATTACAATCGTTCGATTTTTGAAGTGATGAAAAACATCGATAAAATCGATTTAAAAATTAATTCTGGAACAAAATCTAAATTGTTAGACTTTGTGGCTTTAATTGAGAGCTTCCAAGTTTTAAACCACAATTACGATGCTTTCACTATTACCGAGCATGTAATTAAAAAAACAGGTTTATACCAAGAATTAAAGAAAGACGGTACACCAGAAGGAATTGCTCGCATTGAAAATATTGAGGAATTGCTAAACGGTATGCGTGATTTTGTGGAGGAGCAAAAAGAAATTGCCGATGCTACAGGTTCGCTTTCAGAATTTATGGAGGATGTAGCCCTAGCTACTGATTTAGATAACGACAAGGGCGACGACGACCGAGTAGCACTTATGACGGTGCATTTGGCGAAAGGACTAGAATTCCCATATGTTTATATCGTTGGGATGGAAGAGGATTTATTTCCTAGCGGAATGAATATGAATTCTCGTAGCGAACTAGAAGAAGAACGACGTTTGTTTTACGTAGCGCTAACAAGAGCCGAAAAACAAGCTTATCTTACCTATACACAATCCCGCTATCGATGGGGAAAATTGATTGATGCAGAACCCAGTAGATTTATAGAAGAAATTGATGAAAGCTATTTGGAATACTTAACTCCAATCACAGAAAATCGATACAAACCTCTATTAAATGCAGATATTTTTGATGAGGTAGATCATAGTAAACTTCGACTTAGAAAGCCTACTGCAGGTAAACCACCTACAGGTCCTACAGAAGAACAACTACGAAAATTACGTAGGCTAAAGCCTGTTACAAGTGATACAAATAAAAATTTTAGCGCAGAAGATGCAAACCTAAGTATTGGAACTATGGTGGAGCACGTTCGTTTTGGAAAAGGGAAAATCTTAAAAATTGAAGGTGTTGGTGCCGATACTAAAGCCGAAATAAACTTTGATAATGGAGGCCTTAAAAAACTACTTTTACGCTTTGCCAAGCTTAAGGTTTTAGATTAATTATTCTGAAACCTTGAGGTAAGTATTTATGTAGCTGCTTATTTGTTCAATCATATTTTCAATGTCACTTTGCGCCCAATCGCCATGGCCACCGTTATAGACGGTAAAGTTATGGTCTATTTCTGCAATATTTAATGCAGTGTTTAAGGTTTCACCGTTTAATAAGGGTACAAGTGTGTCTGTACTTCCATAAAACAATAGCGTAGGACTAGAGGCGTTAGAAACCTGTAAGGCAGGGCTTAATACTTCTGAGTAATTTGTTTCAGGAGGGTATGCAGTTTCATCTACTAATGCAGCCAAGAGAAATGGGAAATTCGGATTCGAACTGTAAAATTCATCTGTAAAATCTGTTGGTCCTACGATATCGGCAATCATCTTTACTTGATTATCTGTGTCATAAACATAATCGTACATAAGCGAGATATGTGCCCCAGCACTAGCCCCAATAAGTGCAAATTCAGGTAATATTTGTAATGCTTCCTTTTCCGATGTTAACTTATTTATTACTTCATCAATGTTTAAAAACTGATTTGGAAACGCAGGAGTGTTGATATCAGCCAACACATAATTAATATTTACTATTGCGTGATTTGGATGTCGTTGCTTTATCTGCGGAATCAAGAAATCCATATCTGCTTTATCTCCTTCAACCCAACCGCCACCGTGAACCAAAACAATTACTTTTGTTTTATCTTCCGAACGATTTGCTGGTAGATAAAGATCGTATTTTTGTTGTGTATGGTTACCATAAGATACATTTAATAAAACTTGCTCATCTTGTGATAGTTCAGGGTTGTTATCATTGTCTTTAGAACAGGAAAAAATGGCTAGTAGAAGTAAAGAAAACAGTAAAAAGAAAAAGTTCTTTTTCATAAAATTAAGTTTGTTGTTTTCTATAACGTAATTATTTTATCTTTATGTTAAGTCAACACTCGATTAGTTGTTATTTCTTTAAAATTGGATTATATTTAAATTAAAATACCGCGCTATGGCTGAATTCATTAAAATTTACGAAGAGAATCCGAATCCTAAGGAAATTAAACGCGTTGTAAAAATTCTTCGCGATGGTGGTGTTATTATATATCCTAGTGATACTGTTTACGCGCTTGGTTGCGATATAAAAAATACCAGAGCAATGGAAAGGGTGGCTCAGCTAAGAGGGGTAAAACTTGAAAAGGCTAACTTTTCATTCGTATGTGAGGATTTGAGTAATCTTAGTGATTATGTAAAACAGATTGATACTTCTACATTTAAGTTGCTTAAGAGAAATTTACCTGGTCCTTATACCTTCATTTTACCTGGTAATAACAACCTTCCTACCGTGTTTAAAAAGAAAAAGGAAGTGGGAATTCGCGTGCCGGATAACGCTATTACTCAGGCAATAGTTCATGAACTCGGTAACCCTATTATTTCTACATCTATAAAAGATGAGGATGAGGTGATAGAATACACAACCGATCCTGAACTTATATTAGAGAAATGGGGTAACTTAGTCGATTTAGTTATTGATGGCGGTTATGGTGGTAATATTGCATCTACAGTAATTGATCTTACCGGTGACGAGCCAGAAGTTATTCGTGAAGGGAAGGGTAGTCTTGAACTTTAAATAATTTATCTTTCTTGAAACACTTGTTATTTTTGTAACAACTGCTTTAACCCACGATAAATATTTTGTTCTAGTATATCCATTTCACCATCTACTAAAAATAATTGTTTAATACTTCTAAAGGCTTCATCAATTTCCTCTTTTGAATAATTAAAACGTTCAATAGTGGTATGTATCTTTTGGATTTGCTGGTAATCGTTATCGTTTTCAAATTCTTTTCGAATTTTTTCAAACTTCTTATCTCCAACTCTAGATTTTATATATTCCTTTTCTTCTTTAGAAACACTAAAATCTGCATGAGCACAGTAGAGTAGTATATACCCTTTAAGCTCTTCGTGAGTCCAAGTTGTGGTAAAATCTTCCATAGCATTTCTCTTTAATTAATTAGCACTATACAAGATACAAAATATCGAGGAGGATTTCCAATTATAAAAAAAACAAAAAACCCAGCCTGTTATGGCTGGGTTTAGTTTTAAAGGTTTTCAGAAAGATTAACTTCCAGAAGCCTCAAGGTTTTTCATTTCTTTTTCAATCATATCGTAGAATTGATCGATCTTAGGAAGTACTAAAATACGAGTACGTCTGTTTGTAGCTCTGTTTTCAGCAGTTGTATTAGGAACTAAAGGAACGTATTCTGAACGACCTGCAGCAACTAAACGTCCTGGTTCAACTCCAAGTTTTTGAAGCTCTCTAACGATAGCTGTAGCTCGCTTCACACTTAAATCCCAGTTGTCTATTAAATCACCTCTTTTTCTATAAGGCACGTTGTCTGTATGTCCTTCAACCATAGCTTCAAAATTAGGCTTGCCGTTGATTACTTTTGCAACTTTACCTAAAATTTCAGTAGCTCTAGCAGAAATATCGTAGCTTCCACTTCTAAAGATTACTTTGTCTGATAGTGAAATATAAACTACACCCTTTTCAACATTTACTTCAATGTCTGGATCGTTTATACCAACTTCTTTCTTAAGACTTGTAACAAGTGCAAGCGTTACACTATCTTTCTTGTTAAGTGCATCTTGAAGACGGCTAATTTTAAGATCTTTTTCTTTTAAACTCTCTAAAGACTTTTCAAGGTTGGTAGCTCCTTTTGAAGTTAACATTGTAAGCTCTTTTGAACTTTGGATAAGATCAGCATTAGTTTGTCTCATATCAGCCAATCTTTCTTCAAGTTGTTTTGCACGAGCATTTAAAGCTGCTCTTTCTGCAAGACAGTCATTAAGTTTAACTGTTGCAGTGTTTAAAAGATCTTGAGTATTTTTTTGTTTTGCTTCAAGCTCAGTGTACTTCTTTTTTGAAACACAAGAAGTGAATACTAAACCTGAACACATTGCTAAAATCAATAGTTTCTTCATAGTTTGTAGGTATTATGTTTAGATTGTTGTTTTAAAATTTAATCAAGAACAAAAATATTAAAATAGCGCTCTAGGAAGAAACGATTAACAATACTTTAGGTTAATGTTTCTCGAAATTTCGTCTTTTTTTTATAAAGTATTGATAAACAATAGATTTTGTTTCGAAATATTCAAAATTTGAAGCATATTCTCTACGTTTTTTAATAAATTTAGGAAGTAAGCCATAAAAACTAAAGTGAGCTTTTACAATTGCCATACAATGTTTGGGTTTTCCTTTCAATAAAAATTGTATACCTGCAACACCATCTAATATAAAACGCACTAAAATCGTTAAAATAACTTCTGAGCCTTTTACATTCTTTAATAAGTTTAAAAGTGAATTACGGAAGTTATAAAAAGTTTTTTTAGGATTTATAGCATCCAATGTTGCACCACCTACGTGATATACTTTCGATGCTCCTATGTACACTACCTTTCCTCCTTTAGAATTTAAACGCCAACAAAGATCAATTTCTTCTTGATGTGCAAAGTAATCTTCATCGAGACCTCCTGCATTCCAAAAAGCAGCAGACCTAACAAAAAGACAAGCCCCAGAAGCCCAAAAAATTGTAGCAGTATCGTTGTATTGACCGCTATCTTTTTCCAAAGTGTTGAAAATACGTCCGCGACAATAAGGATATGCATACTTATCTATAAAGCCGCCGGCAGCACCAGCATATTCAAAATACGCTTTATTTTTATAGTCTAAAATTTTTGGCTGCGCAGCAACGATTGAAGGATTGCTTTCAAATTGTGAAACGATAGGTTGTAACCAATTCTCCGTTACTTCAACATCGCTATTAAGAAGAACAAAAATATCCTCTGAAAGTGTTTTTAAAGCATCATTATAGCCTTTAGCATAGCCACCATTTACACTGTTCTGAATGATTTTAACCGTAGGAAAATTTTCTGAAACGTATTTAATCGAGTTGTCAGAAGAGGCATTATCTGCTACATAAATGGTTGCTTCCTTTGAAAATGCTACAACTGATGGAAGAAATTTTTGTAATAAACTCTTTCCATTCCAATTTAAGATGACTACGGCTACTTTCACGTTGTAAAGATAGATTTTTAGGGGGTATTATGAATTTATTTATAGTTCGGAATGTCTTTTAGGAAAATATAGCGTTCGTTTTCATAATCCATCTGGCAGTAGTAATGCTCTAACCCATTGGAAACCATTAAAAAACTCGCGTTTAAAGCCAGATTGTATCTAGCAATCTGATCAAAAGTGATTTGACTAATTGGTATAGAAGGCGCCTTACATTCCACAATTAGAAAAATGCTCCCGTCATTGTTAAAAACCACAATATCATAACGCTTGGTTGTTTTGTTCAGTTTTAATTGCTTTTCAACATTTATAAGACTTTTTGGGTAGTTTTTTTCTTGTAAAAGAAATTGAACTACGTGTAAACGCACCCATTCTTCGGGAGTGAGTACCACGAACTTTTTTCTAATTTCATCAAAAACCAATGTTTTATTTTCGCTACTTTTGAAGCGGAAGGAATACTGAGGAAAATTCAACTTTTGCATTTGCAAAGATTCAAAAATTAAAATTCAAATTTCAAAATTAGATTTCTTCTACTTAAAATCTTCAATCGTTAACCGTAAATCGTCCAATGCCACTCGACAAAGTAAAGTCCATTATAACTGATATTAAAAACGGAAAAACAAAACCTATCTATTTTTTGATGGGAGAAGAACCGTATTATATTGATGGGATAGCTAAATATATAGAAGAGCATGTTTTATCTGAAGAGGAAAAAGGGTTCAACCAAATGGTGCTTTATGGTCGTGATGTTTCTGTTGATGAAATAATCAGCAATGCCAAACGATTTCCCATGATGGCAGAAAAACAAGTTATTATTGTTAAAGAAGCGCAAGACCTATTTCGCACAATTGAAAACCTTGTGCCTTACGCCGAAAATCCACAACCAACTACTATATTGGTACTTTGTTATAAATATAAAACCTTAGATAAACGTAAAAAGCTCGCAAAAACAATCGCTAAAACCGGAGTTATTTTTGAAAGCAAAAAACTTTACGACAATCAAGTTCCAGATTGGATTAAACGAGTTTTAGCGGGAAAAGGGTATACCATTACTCCCAAAGCAGCTCAAATGCTTGTCGAATTTCTTGGTAACGACTTAAGCAAAGTAAATAACGAATTAGAAAAACTTCAGTTGATTCTAAAACCTGGAGAACAAATTACACCTCAAATAATTGAAGAAAATATAGGAATAAGTAAGGACTTTAATAATTTCGAACTTCAAAATGCAATAGGATCTAAGGATATAAAGAAGGCATTTGCAATTATTCAATACTTCTCGCAAAACCCGAAAAACAATCCGCTGGTAATGACAATTGCATTACTGTATAGTTTTTTCTCAAAATTATTGAAATACCACGCGCTTTCAAACAAAAGTGAAGCAGCGAAAGTACTAGGGGTACATCCGTTTTTTGTAAAAGATTATCAAACAGCAGCAGCAAATTACCCAATGAAAAAGGTGAGTGCAATTATTGCGGCCATTCGTGAAGTTGATATGAAAAGCAAAGGGGTAGGTGCAGCAAACGTTCCACAAGGAGACTTGCTGAAGGAATTGCTAGTAAAGATTTTCAATTAACTTTTATCGTTCAATTCTAAATAGAGCAACTTATTTCTTATCTATAGAAAACTTTCCTGGACCTAGTAAAGCAATTGCAATAAATCCAATTAAGAATAAGATAGCTTTTTCTTTTACTGCAAAAGGGTCATTTGCGTGTACGATAAAAGCTGCAACCGCCATTGTAATAATTACGGGAATTGAAGATAGACGAGTTTTAAATCCAATAATAATTAGAATTGGGAATATTGCCTCGCTAAGTACGGCTAAAATTAAAGAAGCTGGTTCTCCCACACCAATAGGGTCTCTAAAAGTTAAATCCCCAGCAAGTAGTTTCTGCAACTTTGGTAATCCGTGAGTAAGCATCAAACCACCAAAACCTAAGCGTAATAGCAGTAAAGCAATATTGTTAAAACTAGATTTATTCATTCGTTTTTGATTTTATAGATGCTAATATAAATAATTGAATCTAAAAAGCACTAATTCAAAAAATTGGAGCAGCACTTTTTTAAATGTATTTTTGCGAGCCAAATAAACAGTGAATGAAAAAAATTAAGGCTTGGTTTGCTGCCGCTAGATTACGTACCCTTCCACTTTCGGTATCGGGAATTATCATAGGAGCAACTGCTGGAATAATTGAGAGAAATCATGTATTACAGTCTCAAGCTGACCTCGATTTTGGAGGGGTAGAATACTTAACTCACTCAACTGTATTAAGTTCTCCTATTTTTTGGCTAGCGATTATGGTTACTGTTGGCTTTCAAGTTCTGTCCAATTTTGCAAATGATTATGGCGATGGTGTTCGCGGAACCGATGCTAAAAGAGAAGGCGAAAAACGAATGGTTGCTTCGGGAATTATTACACCAAAGCAAATGAAAATTGGAATGTTTGTGGTGGGAGCATTCACTTTCTTGTTGGCGACTTTCTTAATTTTCTTAGCCTTCGGAAATGAAAACTTTATAATTTCTTTTATATTTTTTAATCTCACAATTGCGTCTATTATAGCAGCGGTAAAATATACAGTTGGTAAAAATGCTTATGGATACTCGGGCTTAGGAGATATTTTTGTATTTCTTTTCTTCGGAATATTAAGTGTTTTAGGTAGTTTCTTCTTGTTTACACATAATTTAAAATGGGAATTACTGTTGCCAGCCATAGCAGTAGGTTGTTTTAGCACTGCAGTGTTAAATTTGAATAATATGCGCGATATTGATAACGATGCTGCTGTTGGAAAAAACACTTTAGTAGTAAAGCTTGGTATAGACAAAGCTAAAAGATATCACGCCTTTTTATTGATTTTTGGAATTGCTTGCGCTATTCTTTATACTGCATTGAATTATCGAGAAGCATTGCAATTTGTTTATATTATTGCTTTTATTCCTTTTTTATTAAACATTAAAACCGTGTTTACTAACAAAATTCCAAGATTGTTAGACGCCGAATTAAAAAAGGTTGCACTAGGCACTTTTTTGTTTGCTGTCTTGTTTAGTATATTTATGTAGAAAAAACACATATCATGAAAATTACATATTACGGACATAATTGCTTAGCCCTTGAAATTAAAGGGAAACACATTTTAGTAGATCCATTTATATCTGGAAACGAACTTGCAAAAGATAAAGTAGATGTTGACTCCCTAAAGGCAGATTACATTTTACTTACTCACGCTCATCAGGATCACACCCTCGATGCTGCAAATATTGCTAGAAGAACGGGTGCTATAATTGTAAGTAATTTTGAAATTGCAACACATTACGAAAAAAAGGGTATCGAGGTTCACCCAATGAATCACGGCGGTAGCTGGAAATTCGATTTTGGAAATGTAAAATACGTTACAGCTATTCATACAAGTTCTTTTCCTGATGGTAGCTATGGTGGACAACCTGGCGGATTCGTTATTGAGGGCGAACATAAAAATATTTACATAGCAGGTGATACAGCCTTAACTATGGATATGAAATTGATTCCTCTGCGAACTAAATTAGACTTAGCAATTCTACCTATTGGAGATAATTTTACAATGGGAATAGACGATGCTATTATTGCTAGTGATTATGTTCAATGCGATAAGGTTCTTGGTGTTCATTACGATACATTTGGCTATATTGAAATAGACCACGAGGAGGCAAAGCGTAAGTTTTATGACGCTAATAAAGATTTAATGTTATTCGAAATCGGGGAGTCTATTGATTTATAATTTTAACTTTTCCCTAAGCATAGGCAAGGGGTTGTTTAATGATTAAAGCACATTTCAAAAAACATATTCTAAACTTTAAACGCCCGAGTGGAACCTCTCGAGGCGTTTTAAATACTAAAGAAACTTTTTTCATTATCCTGAAAACTGAAAACAGTTTTGGAGTAGGGGAGTGTGGTATCTTAAGAGGTTTAAGTATTGACGACCGCCCAGATTACGAAGAGAAACTTCAATGGGTTTGCGATAATATTGATTTAGGAAAAGATAATCTCTACGAAGCTTTAACAGAGTTTCCATCTATTCAGTTTGGGGTTGAAGCTGCTATCCAATCTTTAAACTCCAAAAACCCTTTTGAAATCTATCCTTCTGCATTTACGCGTGGAGAAGAAGCTATTCCCATTAATGGCTTGGTTTGGATGGGGGACAAAAGCTTTATGAAAGAACAAATTTCAGAAAAACTAAAGCAAGGCTTCACTTGCATCAAAATGAAAATTGGAGCTATCGACTTTAAAACTGAAATAGAACTTTTAAAATCCATAAGAAAAGAGTTTTCACCACAAGAAGTTGAACTCAGGGTAGATGCAAATGGTGCATTTTCCCCTAAGGAAGCTTTAGAAAAGTTGAAGGTATTATCAGATTTAAAATTACATTCTATCGAACAACCAATCAAACAAGGACAATGGCAAGAAATGGCGCGTCTTTGTGAAGATACACCGCTTTCTATTGCTTTAGATGAAGAGTTAATAGGGGTGTTTTTAGAAGAAGAGAAACAGAAGCTTCTTGACACTATAAAACCGCAATACATTATCCTAAAACCTTCATTAATTGGTGGGATTCAGGGAAGTGATACTTGGATTAAATTAGCTGAAAAATACAATGCAGGTTGGTGGATTACCTCTGCCTTAGAAAGTAATATAGGTTTAAATACAATTTCACAATACACTTTTACAAAAAACAGTAAATTACCTCAAGGTCTAGGTACAGGTAGTTTGTATACAAATAACATAGACAGCCCTCTTAACGTTGCAGATGGAGCTTTGCATTACGATGCAGAAGCAGAATGGAATTTTAAGTTTTAACAATCAAATCACTTTCATAAAAATCAAACTTTTATAAAATGTACATAAAACAAGCTTTTAATTTTCTTCACGACTGGTGGCGTTATTTAGTAGGATTTCTAATTATTTTCATAGCAAGTCAATTAGGTTCAATTCCATTTTTGGTTGCTGTAATGCTGAAGGTAATGACTGAAGGTGGAGATATAGAATCGGTACAAGATCCTGGGGTTTTGATGACGGTATTAGATTCGAACTTAACCTTTTTCCTGATGTTGTTAAGTTTTGCTGTAGGCTTAGCGGCAATTATTTTGGTGGTGAAATACCTACATAAACAACCTTTTGTAACCTTAACAACTTCGCGTAAAAAAACCGACTGGGGAAGAGTTTTCTTTGGTTTTGGGCTAATTACAATAACGACTTTGGTAGTTACATTGTTAGATTACAACAGCAATCCAGAAGATTATGTACTTCAATTTGAATTGGTGCCATTCTTAATTTTAGCATTAATAGCAGTGGTAATGATACCCTTACAAACAAGTTTTGAAGAATATCTCTTTCGAGGTTATTTAATGCAGGGAATCGGTGTTATTGTTAAAAATAAATGGATTCCTTTGGTTGTAACATCTGTAATATTTGGTGCGCTGCACCTAGCAAATCCAGAGGTTGACAAACTAGGGAATGTTATAATGATATATTATATCGGGACAGGGTTTTTCCTAGGAATTATGACCTTAATGGATGAAGGAATGGAGCTTGCCCTCGGATTTCACGCAGGGAACAACTTAATTACAGCGCTACTAGTAACTGCAGATTGGACGGTATTTCAAACAAACTCAATTTTTAAAGATGTTTCCGACCCTTCTGCTGGTTTTGATGTAGTTGCCCCGGTACTGATTATTTACCCAATTTTCCTGCTTTTAATGGCGTGGCGCTATAAATGGACAGATTGGAGCGGAAAATTATTTGGTAGAGTTGAAGAGCCAATAGTTGTAATTGAAGAAAATGAATCTAATTCAACTTACATAGATTAGTGAAACGTTTGCTACATCCAAATTTTAGATTAAATGGAGAAGCTTTTTCTGCTGAAGAAGGTTTGAAGAAGCACGCCGAATTTTTACTCAATAGCAAGGAAGAATACGAAGTAGCAATTGGGAATTTTATTTTAGAATGGCTAGATGAAAAAGATTTTATTACTGTTAAAACTTCTGGGTCTACAGGTACTCCTAAAGTTATTAAACTTCAGAAAGACCATGTTTTTAACAGTGCCACTGCAACTGTAAATTACTTCGACTTAAAAGAATACTGTAAAGCGTTATTGTGTCTTCCAGCAGCATATATTGCAGGAAAAATGATGCTTGTCCGTGGAATGATTGCAGGCTGGGATTTATATACCAGAGCCCCTGTTAAGAGCCCTTTGGAAAATTTAGAAATAGACTTCGATTTTACAGCTATGGTGCCTTATCAAGTTTTTCATTCATTGAAAGATTTGTATAAAGTGAAGAAGTTAATTATAGGTGGGGGAGCTGTTTCAGTAGAACTAGAAAAAGAATTACAACTTCAAGATACACTAGCTTTTTCAACGTATGGGATGACAGAAACCATCAGTCATATTGCAATCCGAGCTTTAAACGGAATTGATAAGTCTAAGGCTTTTAATGCGCTTCCTACAGTAAAGTTTTCTCAGACTTCGGAAGGGTGTTTGCGAATATCAGCTCCAAAAATTTCAGAAGAAGTAGTTGTAACCAATGATGTAGTAAACTTAATATCACCAACATCATTTATTTTCCTAGGAAGAAAAGACAACGTTATTAATTCGGGAGGTGTTAAAGTTCATCCTGAAGAAGTTGAAGAAAAATTATCACTTCATATAGACACCCCATTTTTTATCGCTTCAGAAAAAGATGAGGCATTAGGGGAGCGAGTAATTATGATTGTTGAAGCAGAAAACACTTTAGAACTTAAGGACTTTTCAGAAGCTTTTACATCGCTTTCTGCATACGAAAAGCCTAAAAAGGTTTATACCGTTCCACAGTTTATTTATACTGAAACTTCAAAAATTAAGAGAGTTGAGGTTATACAGACTTTAAACAAGGGTTAAGCTAACCAAGAGTTTTCATAATTTTTAGTAGCGAACTTTATTCAGTTTCTTCATCTCCTTAACTTCCTTTTTAGCTTCTTTTTCGTGAAAATTTCCTCCTAGGTAGGGACAATGTGCAAGCGCTTTCATGCTTTCAAAAGGCACCGGTACTTTGTGATACATAAACGATTGAGCTAGGGTTTTAATAAGGTTCTTATCTCCAACGGTAAGATCTACATCGTCCATTGTAAATTGTGCAGGATGCTCATATCCACAGGCGTGAGTCATTTCTAAAAGTTCTTTTCTAAAGTTTTTAAAATAGAAATGCGCTCTAACCGATTTATCTTCAATATTTATACCGCGTTGTAACCATTTATTTTGTGTTGCAACCCCTGTAGGGCATGTATTGGTGTGGCATAACTGTGCTTGAATACATCCAACGCTCATCATAGCTTCACGAGCAACGTTTATCAGGTCTGCACCCATCGAGAAAGCCATAGCAGCCTTTGCAGGAAAACCTAGTTTACCGCTGCCAATAAAAACTACTCTATCACATAAGTCGTGTTTTTTAAAAATCTTATAAACTTCAGCAAAACCAAAAAGCCAAGGAAGCGAAACGTGGTCTGCAAAGCTAGGAGGTGCTGCACCTGTTCCACCTTCACCACCATCAATTGTAATAAAGTCTGGACCTTTACCTGTTTCCTTCATTATTTTAGCCAACTCTTCCCATTCGTTTAATCTACCAACAGCCGATTTAATTCCAACAGGTAAGCCAGTTTCTTGAGCAATATCTTCAACAAAATCAACTAAACCTTTTACACCTTTAAAAGCTGAATGTGTAGGAGGAGACAGTACATCTTTTCCAATAGGAACGTGTCTTATTTCAGCAAGTTCTTCTGTGATTTTAGCTCCCGGAAGAACCCCACCTTTCCCTGGTTTTGCACCCTGAGAAAGTTTTACTTCTATAGCTCGAACCTGTGGATTTTCATTTACCATTTTAACCATTTTCTCCATCGAGAAATTGCCATCATCATCTCGAACTCCAAAATATCCTGTTCCGAAATGAAACACTACATCGGCACCGGTTTTATGATAAGGCGACAATCCACCTTCACCTGTATTGTGATACGCATAGGATAGCGCACAACCTCTGTTTAATGATTCTACAGCACGTGCCGATAAAGAGCCAAAACTCATTGCAGAAACATTTATAATTGACGTAGGGCGGTAAGGTCTGCGACGTTTATTATAGGCTCCCATAACCTTAGCACAAGGTAAAAAATATGGGTTTTTGTAATTCGGATTATCTTTTTCAACCTTATAAGGTAATAATGCATTATTTATAAAAATATAGTTTGGCTCGTAAATATCACGGTCTGTACCAAAACCTTCGTAGTTATTTTGATTTTTTGCCGAAGCATAAATCCAACCTCTTTCAATTCTATTAAATGGAAGTTCTTCTCTGTTGTTGGCAACTATATATTGCCTTAATTCAGGGCCAATACTTTCGAGCATGTAACGAATATGACCAACTATAGGAAAGTTGTGACTGATAGTGTGACGTTTATTAAAGAAAACATCACGTATGGCGATTATTGATAAAACTATAAGTATCCAAGCCCACCAAGGGATGTTCGACAAAAACTCTAATATTCCATTCATCATTTTTGCTTATTAAATTTCAGGTTTAGAAAAGAAAGTTAATTAATTTTAAAACATAAAGGTATCAAATTTAAATATTGATTTAATAAAGTTATTAAGCATATTTATATGAATCTAATAAAAAAACCGTGTTAAAAATATCTTTTTTCTAACACGGTTGCTAAACTTATAACTTAAGTACTTATTAAGCTTCTGGATGATTATCGGTTGCTTTCATCAACCAAGCATCTAGCATCCAGCTAATTTTTTCTATGTGGCCTATAAAACCTCCAACCATATCGATTGTTCCTTCATCATCAGCGCCGCTAGCTTTCTCAACCACCTTACGCATCTGCTTTAGAAGTTTCCCATGATCGTCAAGTAGAATTTTCACCATTTCAACATCTTTAGTGTTTTCTGAAGATTCTTCTAGGTTACTCATTTTAATATAATCTGAAAGATTACTTGTAGGTTGGAAACGAAGGGTTAAAATTCTTTCTGCAATTTCATCTACTTTTAACTTAGCATCGTCATACATTTCTTCAAACTTTACGTGAAGTTCGAAAAAATTACTTCCAACGATATTCCAATGGAAATTACGTAGTTTTTGATAGTATAAATGGTAGTCTGCTAAAAGGACATTAAGTTCTTTTGCAATTGTTGCAGTTTTCTTTTTATCTAGATTTAAATAGCTCATATTTTTTTGTTTTAAGGTTTCCTCAAAAATAAGAAACTATTATGCTGAAATCAATGTTTTAGAGGGGTTTAGCTTTATTTTAACGCTAATAATCTAAGTAATTTCTTTTAAAACCTTTCTAGCTCGTGCTTTATACCCTGCGCTTTTATTTGGGATGTTTTTTATTAAAATTTGTTTCAATTCTTCGTGTATCCAATTGCTTTCCATTCCTAATAAAGCGAGACACGTCATGGCAGGTACTTGACAAGCTACTTTCTGTTCTGTAATAAGCCAATTAAAACAGCATTCGGTCATTATTTTTTGCTCATCAATATTTAAAGAAATAGAAGAATGATGTAAATAATGCTCTTTACAGAGTATCTCACATATTTTTGCACTCGCTCTTAAGGCAGAACTGTTTGTTATTTTGGGTAACTCTTTAAAAAAAATATTTTGATATTCACTGAAAAGGCTTAATTCCCTTTCACATATAATTTCCAATACGAAAGCCGTCTTAACCAATAGCGAATTATTAGAAGAAAAGTATGTATTAAGCGTTTGTGGTAAATACCTTGGGTTATTAATTATCCAATCTGCAATTTCTTCTCTCTTATTTCGACTAGTGTCAATTTCTGATAGTTTAAGCTTTAAAATATTTGATAGCACGAGCGAATTTATTTAAACCTTAAGACTTAAGCATGACTTACAGACATTTTACTTGGATGATTTCTAAAATAATCCATAGTGTTGTAAAGTTCTAGGATGATACGTGTACCTAAAGGCTTTCCTTCGTCGTCCTTCTTATCGATAATCTTATAATTAATTTTCCCTTCATTCGTTTTATTGTAAAGTTCAATACGCTCCTTGATTATTCCCATCCCCATACTATTATGACTTTTAATGGTGTTAATTTTATTTTTATTATCTCTTCCAGCGCCATTATCATCAATAATAATTTGTGTTTGGTTTTCATCGATTTCTATATGAATGCTTAATAGTTTCTTTTTACGTGGACTGGCTAAAAGGCCATGCCAAATTGCATTTTCTAAGAACGGCTGAATTAATAATGGCGGAATTAAGACATCTTCAAGGTCTGGGTTCTCAATGCCTGAAATAACATATTTAAAGTCATTTGAGAACCTGTTCTCTTCGAGCTTAAGATAGTTTTCGGCCAACTCTAATTCTTCTTGAAGGGAGATAACTTGCTGTTTTGATGTTTCAAGTACCATTCTTGTATAATGACTGAATATTCCTAAGTATTCAATTGCTTTACAGTTCTGTTCACTTTGTATAAGATAGGTAATAGCGTTAAGGCTGTTGAATATAAAATGAGGATTAATTTGAAGTCTAGTTACAAGAATTTCCGCTTGTGCTAAGTTTCGTTCGTAAATAGTAACCATTTTTTCTTTTTCAGCTTGATTTAAACGCTCATTCGCTGTTTTTCTTATTCTGTAATTTCTATACTGCATGAAAAAGATAATTAATATCGCACCTAGTGCAATCGCTAAAAGGATGGTGATAATCTGCCTTCTCTTAAGTTCATCTTTCTGAGTATTCAAAAGCACTTGCTGTAAAGCTTTATCCTTTTCTAAAAATTGAATGTGACTTTCCTTTTTTTCTAAATTGTACTCCTGTGTGAGAGCTTCAATTTTTACATTTTGTTCATTTATATTTATACTATCCTTATAAACTTGAGAGAGTTTAAAGTTTGATAATGCCGATTTGTAATCTCCTTTTTGTTCAGAAACTTCAGAAAGTTTTAAAACATTTGTACTTATCATTGCTAAGGCATTTAGGCCTTTAGAGAGTTGTAAGGATTCTTTATAATAGTCTTCGGCGCGATTTAATTCACCTTTTTTTAAATAAGTGTTCCCTAAGTGGGTAAGAATTTCTGCTTGTCTGTGGATGTTTTTAAGTGACTTGTACCCATCGGCTGAAATTTGAAAATAAGTCACAGCTTTATCTAAATCCTCCCCTTCTTTTAACTTAGAAATCCCCATATACTCATAAGTAATAGCTATTCCAAATTCATCATTTCTATCTTGATTTAATTTTAAAAGTTTTTTTAAATATTCATTTGCAGTCTTAAAATCACCTTTTACAATATAATAATCGCTAATTGAAAGATAGTTCATAGCAACTCCTAAATCATTGCCTATTTCTTGTTGTGCTTTTAAAGACCGTTCAAAATATGGTAAAGCTTCATTTTCTCGTCCAGGTATATTGCTTAAGGTGTTGCCAATTCCGTTAGTAGAAATAGCTATGTTTTTTAAGTTATCTACGTCTTCGGCAATTTTTAAGGCTTGCATATAATAGAGAAATGCTGTGTCGTTTTTGTGATTGTAACGGCCAGCAACACCTGCGTTATTCCCCATTATCATTTTGAAAATTGGGTCTACATCTTTATCTTTTATTAATTCAAAAGCTCTAGTGTGAAGTGATAGCGCTTGATCGTAACGTTGATGATAACGGTACAACAATCCAAGATTGTCTAAAGCTCTAGCGTATAAAACCGTATCATTTATTCGCAATGCTCGGTCTACTGCTTCTTTAGCGTGAAAGTATTCCGACTCTAGGTCGTGTTGCATTCTATGAATTCCCTTAGCTAAATTAATTTCCGACAAAACTTTTAAAGAATCATTGGTTTCATTTTCAAAAGCTGTTTTCAAGCTATCAATACGTGAATTGGATTGTCCAAATATTTCATTAGAAGTGCATAGTAATACTAGGGCTAACAGAGAAAATGTTATGCTTTTTATATTACATACCAAGAGGAGTGGGGAAATTATATTTTGTTTCAAAGGGTAGAGATTTATATTCTGAAATTTATGAAAATAGAATAATTCTGAGGTATGTTTTTATTGAATATTTAGGGAGTTTAAGCTGTAAAGTTAGAATGTTTGAATTATGTTGAAAAATACAAAAAAAATAATTTAACATCTATTAAATCAGTAAATCTTATTATGATATTACGACATACTCGCAAGTTTCTCTACAACTTTAGGAACACCTGTAGAGGCTTTTTCGGCATAAACTGAGATTCTTTTAGTTGGGTTTATTGAAGGATTGGGGTCTATAAAATAAACTTGAGCATTAGCTTTAGCATATTGTATTAAGCCTGCAGCTGGATATACTTGCATAGAAGTTCCCACAATAATTATAGCATAGGCATCTTCAATAATCTCCGAGGCAACTTCAATCATTGGAACCATTTCGCCAAACCAAACTATATGTGGACGAAGTTGGTGGTTGTTATCACAGCAATCACCTATGTTTAAGTCGTCTTTCCATTCTAAAATTAAATTTTCATCCACAGTGCTTCTTGCTTTAAGAAGTTCGCCGTGTAGATGTATAACATCAGTACTTCCGGCGCGTTCATGAAGATCGTCTACATTTTGAGTGATTATTGTTACATCGTGATGTTTTTCAAGTTCTGCCAACGCAATATGAGCGCTGTTAGGTTCTACCGTTTGCAGTTGCCTTCTACGTTGATTGTAAAAATCGAGTACTAAGGCAGGATTACGCTTAAATCCTTCGGGTGAGGCTACTTCCATTATATCGTGATTTTCCCATAATCCGTTGCCATCTCTAAAAGTTTTTATGCCACTTTCTGCACTTACTCCAGCTCCTGATAATACTACAATTTTCATAATTTTTGCCCGCAATAACGGGGAGTTTTATTAATTGAATTCTTTACTAAGTTATTTAAAAATATGAATATAAGAAACCATCAATAAAACAAATACTTTTATCTTCGCAAACTTAAAATTGAATTTGAAATCTAACTTGAAAAGTTTATTTTAATTCACAAACCTATAAACCCAAAACTCATTAGCTTTTCAAGTCGATTAATGAGCGAAATCGAAGTATGGATTTAGAACTTTTAAAATACCTTCAAACTTACCTTACAGAAAATAGAAAAGAGCGCTTTCAGGAAGTGCTATCAGAACGAACCCGCCACTTTACGGTAGTTACCGAAGATGTCTACCAACTCCATAATACAAGCGCCGTAATGCGTACTTGCGATGTTTTTGGTATTCAGGATTTACACGTTGTAGAAGAAAGAGTGAGTAAACGCATAGATAAAGAAATTGCTATGGGGGCCCAAAAATGGGTTTCGTTTAAAAGGCATAATGCAATAAAAAATTGTATTAGTGAGTTAAAAGATTCTGAATATCAGATAATTGCTACAACACCACATAAATCTTCAATGATGTTACATGATTTTGATGTGTCTAAGAAAAGTGCTTTTTTCTTCGGAAAAGAAAGTGATGGTTTAAGTGATACAGTGATGGAAGCAGCCGATGGTTTTTTAAAAATCCCAATGTACGGTTTTACAGAGAGCTTAAATATTTCAGTTTCTGCTGCAATTATTTTACAAAGTGTGGTTTCAAAACTGAAACAAAGTAATATTAATTGGCAGCTTTCAGAAGAAGAAAAACGTGAAATAGAACTAGAATGGGCTAAAAAAACTATAAAGTCTTCAGATGAAATTATTGAGCGTTATAAAAACGCTAAATAAGGAACTATAAATTCCAAATTACGTAAATTATAAATCGCAATTCCATTATTAAAATGAAACTCGTCTTCGCTACTCACAATAAAAATAAATTTGCAGAGGTTAAAGCCCTTCTGCCACATCATATCGAATTATTAAGCTTAGACGATATAGGGTGTAATGAAGATATTGAAGAAACTGCCAACACCATCGAAGGAAATGCTATTTTAAAAGCTAATTACGTTCGAGATAATTATCATTTAGATTGCTTTGCAGATGATACCGGGTTAGAGGTAAAATCGTTAAACAACGAGCCAGGGGTATATAGTGCTAGATACGCTGGGAAGGATAATAATTCTCAAGCAAATATTGAAAAGCTCCTGAATAATTTAGCTGATAAAAAAGACAGAAGTGCAAGATTTAAAACTGCCATAGTTCTTTCAATGAATCACTCAGAAGTCTTATTTTTAGGCATTTGTGAGGGTAAAATTATAGAAGAATTGCGTGGGGATTCAGGTTTTGGTTACGACCCAGTTTTTCAACCTGACGGCTATGATAAAACATTTGCCGAAATGACGCTTCAACAAAAAGGTGAAATAGGTCATAGAGGAAAAGCAATGCGTCAATTAATTGATTATCTAACCGAATAAGTGCCAATTTTATTGGCGATAGAAAATTATTTTTGTGGAAAACCTTAAATAAATCCCAATAAATATTGTTAGTTAAAAAGTAAACACTACTTTTGCGGCCTTGAAAAATCATAGCGTAAGGCTTTTGATTATCAAGAAATCCTCAGGGTGAGGAGTGTTATAGTGAAGCTGTCCGTTTTTATTTTATATGTCCAGTCGCTTCTCGTTAGCACGCATATAAAAATTTATTTTACAAAAAATGACAGCATTTAAAGCACTCGGCTTAGAAGAGAATCTTCTAAAAGCCATCGCAGACTTGGGTTTTGAAACCCCTTCTGAAGTTCAAGAAAAAGCAATTCCAATTTTATTAGACCGCGAGACCGATATGGTTTCCTTGGCACAAACAGGAACAGGTAAAACCGCAGCTTTCGGTTTTCCTATGTTGCAAAAAATAGACGTAAACAGTCGCACTACACAAGGACTTATCCTTTCACCAACACGTGAATTGTGTTTACAGATTACAAATGAAATGGTGGCTTACGGTAAGTATATGCCAGGTTTAAACGTTACTGCTATTTATGGTGGTGCAAGTATAACCGATCAAGCACGCCAAATTAAAAGAGGCTCGCAAATTATTGTAGCTACTCCAGGTCGTATGAAAGATATGATTGGTCGTGGCTTAATAGATATTTCAAAAATTGAATATTGCGTTCTTGATGAAGCAGACGAAATGCTTAACATGGGCTTTTTCGAAGACATCACCGAAATTCTTTCGCATTCACCTAAAGACAAGAGTACATGGTTGTTTAGTGCTACAATGCCTAAAGAAGTATCTACAATTGCCAAAAAGTTTATGCATACTCCAGTGGAAATCACTGTAGGAACAAAGAATGTAGGTTCAGATCAAGTAACACACGAATATTACCTAGTTAACGCAAGAGATCGTTACAACGCTTTAAAACGTTTGGCAGATGCAAATCCAGAAATCTTTTCTGTAATTTTCTGCAGAACAAAACGCGATACTCAAAAAGTAGCTGAACAACTTATAGAAGATGGATATAACGCAGCTGCAATTCACGGAGATTTAAGTCAAAGTCAACGTGATACAGTTATGAAATCATTCAGAAACCGTCAAATTCAAATGCTTGTTGCAACAGACGTTGCTGCACGTGGAATTGATGTAGATGATATTACGCACGTTATAAACTATCAACTTCCAGATGAAACTGAAGTGTACACTCACCGTAGTGGTCGTACCGGACGTGCTGGTAAAACAGGAGTTTCAATAGTTATTGTTTCTAAAAGTGAAGTTAGAAAGATAAGATCTATTGAAAAGATAATTCAAAAGAAATTTGTTGCTAAGGAAATTCCTTCGGGAATGGAAATTTGTGAAGTACAAATGTTTCATTTAGCAAATACAATAAAAAACACTGAGATAAATCCTGAGATTAACGCTTACCTTCCAAATATAAACGAAGTATTAGCAGATTTTTCAAAGGAAGATTTAATCAAGAAAGTATTTTCAGTAGAGTTTACTCGTTTCTTAAATTACTACAAAAACAGTAAAGATTTAAATATCTCTGGTGGAGATCGTAACTTTTCTGAAGATGGAGGAGATAGCACTCGTTATTTCTTAAACGTTGGTGGAAAAGATGATTTCGATTGGATGAGCTTGAAAGACTTCCTTCGTGATTTATTAAGCCTTGGAAAAGATGATGTTTACAAAGTTGATGTAAAAGATAGTTTCTCATTCTTTAATACCGATACAAAGCATCAGGAAATGGTGATGAGTGTATTCAAAGACTTTAAGCTTGATGGCAGACAGATAAACATTGAAATCTCTAAAGACACTGGTCGCAGTGGAAGCGGTCGTAGTCGCGGAAAGAAAAGAAGCGATAGAGGCGATCGTAATGATAGCGGGAGAAGAGGGGGCTTTAAGAAACGCAGCAGCAATTCAAGCAGCGACAAACCAGCTTTTAAAGGAAAAAGTAGAAGAAGTAGCGAGCGCCCAAATGCAAAAGGGACTGGCGGAAGACGTAGAAGAAATGCATAAATAATTCATAATACTGAATTATTAAAGTTTAGCGACATCTTAACGACTATATAATTATATTTACGGGCCTTTTAAAAGGGCCCGTTTTTTATTTATTTAAAATGAGCTTTTGGCATAGAGCGTGTACTGATTAATTAGGAGGTTTACCATCCCTAAGGTTAGCTTCTTAAAAATGTTACTTTAAATTATAATGTTTACCATATTAGGGTTTGAATAAACATTAATTTGTCTTAGTTTGTTAATTGTTATTTTTGAATAAGACGAATGAAATTTTTACTATGAAAAAAAATCTCTTACTAATTCTTCTGTTTTTTGTTTCAATTTCATCATTCTCCCAGGAATTACACGATATAAAAGGAGTTGTAATGAATGATGCTAACGATAAAATTTTAGAAAACGTAAACATCGTAAACCTTAATCAGGTAAAAGGAACTACTACTAACGACAAAGGAGAGTTTGCATTAAAAGCAGCAGTAAACGATACACTGTATTTTTCATATCTAGGTTTTAAATCGCTTCGCGTTCGTGTTACCAATGATTGGCTTAAATTCGGAGATATTAAAGTAAAAATGACTGAACTTGGGATTGCGTTAGAAGAGGTAGTTGTAAAACCTGTTCAGCTAACGGGTTATGTAGAAATTGACGCTAAGTTAATACCTGTTTATGACAATTACCGTTATAGAATTTCTGGGTTGAGCACGGGTTATGAAGGAGGTAGTAATCAACCAGGCGCTGTAAGCAAAGTTTTAAGCTCTATTTTTAATCCTGCCGACTTCCTCTATAATGTATTTGGGAAGCGGCCACAACAGATGCGGAAAATGCGCAAGATGAAAGAGGATGATGAAATAAGAAACTTGCTTCAAAGTAAGTTCGACCGTGAAACCCTAATGGCCGTACTGCAGTTAGAACGTGTTGATATTGATGAGATATTAAATAAATGTAATTACTCTAAAGATTTTATTAGAACAGCAAACGACCTTCAAATTTTAGATGCAATTAGTGGTTGTTATGAGGAGTATAAAATTTTGAATAGGGATAAGTAGTCTGGAAATCGAAATCGAAAACGAAATCGAAATCGAAAACGTAATCGAAATTGAAATTGAAATTGAAATCGAAGATGAAGTCGCCTTTCGGCCTGGTTCAGTTACTTTAAACTGAAATTTAAATTTATTTATTGATTATTTCTTTGGTATCTCTGTGTTCCTTTGTGCTTCTGTGTTGTTTAGCTTAAGGAAGTTTTCTAAATTTAAGAAAATACAACAATTATGAAAGAAATCATTAATGCGCAACGTAACTTCTTTAATACTCACGCTACAAAAGACATACAGTTTAGAAGGACTCAGTTAAAAAAACTTCAACAAGCTTTAGAGCAAAATGAAGCATTACTTCACGAAGCAATATACAAAGACTTCAAAAAATCTGAATTTGATAATTACAGTACTGAGCTTTCCCTGCTTTATAAAGATATAAAGGAAGCGCGAAAAATGATTTACAAATGGGCGCGAAAGGAAAGTGTGCCTACTGGAATTCTCAATTTTCCTGCCTCAAGTTATATTATTCCTGAGCCTTTAGGAGTTTCTTTAGTTATTGGGGCGTGGAATTATCCTTATCAGCTTTCCTTTGCTCCAGCAATTGCTGCAATTGCCGCAGGTAATACTGTAATTTTAAAGCCTAGTGAATTACCGACCAATACTGCGGCAGCTATGTCTAAAATTGTAAGGGAGAATTTTGATCCTGCGTTTTTTACAGTGGTAGAAGGTGGAGTGGAAGAAACTCAAGAATTATTAAAACAGAAATTCGATAAAATATTTTTTACTGGAAGTACTACAGTTGGTAAAATAGTTTATAAAGCTGCTGCCGAAAACTTAACTCCGGTAACCCTAGAGCTTGGAGGCAAAAGCCCTGCTATTGTTACGGAGAATTGTCATTTGAAAGTTTCAGTAAAACGATTAGTTTGGGGTAAATTTTTAAATTCCGGCCAAACTTGCATCGCTCCAGATTATGTACTGGTTCATAAAAGTATTGAACAAAAATTTCTCAATCAACTAAAAATAGAAATTGAAAGTCAGCATTTTGCTTTTGAAAATGATAATTTTCTTCAAATTATCAATAATAAAAACTTTGATAGGTTGGTTAAAATGCTCGACCCACAAAAAATATTTTACGGAGGCGAAACGAATCGCGAATCGCGCTATATTCAACCTACTGTAATGCAAAATGTAAGTTTTGACGATGCCGTGATGCAAGAAGAGATATTCGGGCCTATACTTCCTGTAATTACCTATGAAACTATTGAAGAAGCGATTGCCAAAGTAAATATCTTGCCAAAACCATTATCTTGCTATGTATTCACAAAAAGCAATACAATTAAAAAGAAAATTTTAAGAGAAATCTCTTTCGGTGGCGGGGCAATTAATGAAACCGTAATGCACATCACAAACGAAAATTTACTATTTGGAGGTGTTGGTTTTAGTGGAATTGGTAATTATCACGGAGAAGCAGGATTTAAAGCTTTTACCCATTATAAAAGTATTATGGATAAACCAACATGGTTCGATCCTTTTATAAAATATTATCCTCATACAAGCTTTAGATTAAAGCTGATGCGCTGGATTATGAAGTTGTAAGAACCTCTCTATAACTTCAAGCTTACCTTTTACAAGTAGGAAGAAACTCATTTTGAGTAATCTCATTATTATTGCTTATATTCTGTACTAATTAATAAGTCAATATATGAAGTTGCGATTAACGCTATTAATGGTTCTTTCACTTATGATGCTCTCTGCTCAAAATCTTACAGATAAAGCAATTAAACTGGATGGTACATCTAGTTTAGACCCACTTATTGCGGCTTCAGGTGATAAAAAGTTAGTTTTGCTAGGAGAAGCCAGCCACGGTACCCATGAGTATTACATATGGCGCGATAAAATTAGCAGAAGGCTTATAGAAGAACACGGTTTTAATTTCATTGCCGTGGAAGGTGATTTCGCTAGTCTTTATAAGTTAAACCAATATGTTAAGAATATTGAGGGTTCAGGAAAGTCGGCAAGAGAGGTTTTAATGCGGCTCAATCGTTGGCCTACGTGGATGTGGGCAAATGAAGAAGTTGTAGCTCTTGCTGAATGGATACGAGAGTATAATGATCGTTTGCCGCAAGATAAGAAAGTTGGTTTTTACGGAATGGATGTTTACGATGAATGGGTTTCAAAACAAATGGTGTTGGAAACGCTTAAAAAAATAGATGAATCGAGCTATAATTACGTTAAACTCCAATACAATTGCTTTAATCCTCATAAAGGCGATAGTTGGCAATATGCTCGTGCAGTAAAAGACGGAAAACCAGATTGCGAAGCTGCTACCGAAAGGGTAGTTTCTTATATTAGAAATAATCGTGAAATCTTAAAAGGCCTTTCAAATGATGAATATTTTTACTTGCTTCAGAATGCAATTGTAGTACATAATGCTGAAGAATTTTATCGTGAAAGTATAGCTTCTAAAGATGCTGTTTCTTGGAACTCTAGAGTTTTTCATATGCGAGAAACAGTAGGCGATTTACTGGCGCTCTATGGTAAAAACTCTAAAGGTGTGGTTTGGGCACACAACACGCATATAGGCGATGCTTCGTTTACCAGTATGCGAAATACTGGTGAAAAAAATATTGGTCAGCTAAAACGAGAAAGTTTAGGAAAGGAAAATGTTTTTCTAATAGGTTTTTCTAGTTACAAAGGAAAAGTAATTGCTGGTTCTAGTTGGGGCGCTAGAATGGAAGAAATGACGATTCCTAGAGCTTTAAGAAGTAGTGTTGAGTATAAACTTAAGAAAACAGGTTTGGATTCTTTCTATCTTATTTTTGACGAAGAGGATAGAAAGGAAGAAAATTTAAAGGTTAGGGGGCACCGTGCGATAGGAGTGGTTTACAATCCTCAATTTGACAGAAGACAGTTTGTGCCTACTATTGTGCCACTTCGTTACGATGCGTTAATTTTTTTCAATGAAACAAAAGCTTTGCAGCCCTTGCATAAATAGAATTGCTACTTATTCAAATTCTTAAATCTTTGCAACAGCGTAGGGTGTGAATAGTGTGCAAAAACATACAGTGGGTGCGGGGTAAGGTTGCTTAAACTATTCTTCGAAAGCTTTTTTAAACCTGAAATTAGCGGTTCTGATGCGAAAGTGTTTTTAGCATAATCATCTGCTTGGTATTCAAACTTCCTACTTAGGTAATTCATTATTAAACTCGTAATCCCGGAAATCGGGCTATATAACACTCCAAATGCTACCAACCCAATGTGAAATGAAGGTTGAGAAACATTTAATGCTTCAGAAAGTAAGGGATTACCAATAAATAAAGACAATAACCACAAAGTAAATCCTGTGGTTAAAATGGCAACTATTAGGTTGATAATAATGTGATTTCGTTTATAATGACCCACCTCGTGAGCAAGTACAGCTACTATTTCTTTTTCGTTTAAATCATTAATTAATGTGTCGTAAAGTGTTACTCGTTTCTCGCTTCCAAATCCTGAGAAATATGCATTTGCTTTTGTACTTCTTTTACTTCCGTCAATAACAAAAATTTTATCTAAAGTAAAACCAACTTTCGACGCGTATTTTTCAATTTCTAAACGCAGTGAGCCTTCTTCTAAAGGAGTTTGTTTGTTAAATAAAGGAACAATAAAACGTGCGTAAAATAAATTCATCAGTACAGTAAATACGGTTATAATTCCCCAAGCATAAAGCCAAAAGTTTTCTCCTGTGGTTTGATAAATCCAAATTATTGCTCCTAGAATTATTCCACCAAGAACAGCACCCATAAGCCATCCTTTCAATTTATCGAGAAAGAATGTTTTTCGAGTTGTTTTATTAAAACCGTATTTTTCTTCAATAACAAATGTGCTGTAATAGCTAAATGGAGTACTTAATATATCACTAGCGATCATTATAATGCCAAAGAAAACCAAGGCAATTAGAATTTCATTGTTGGAAATAGAACGCGCTAAATTATCAACATACGCGAAGCCATCAAAAAAGAAGAATAGGAGCGTGGCTATTAAAGAAATGGTTGAAGTAAGCAGTCCGAATTTATAACGTTCCGATTTATATCGTTGGGATTTTTGATATTCCTGTTCATCAAAAATATCTTCTAACTCCTTAGGTAGCTTATCTCCAAAGTGTTTTGCATTTAAGTAATCCAACGCCTGGTCAATAATAAAACTGACAATTAATATCGCTATTATTATATAGAAAAGAGTTTCTGGACTCATAATTTAAGTTCTAAATTTTAAGCACCAAAATCCAATAAAAGTCATTAAATAAAACTCTGACTTAGTTTGGGATTTAGGATTTGCACTTATGTGATTTGCGAAATTTACTTTAGAAAATTTCGCTGCCTTTTAGCTTCAAATATAAGGATTCCCGCAGCTACAGATACATTCATACTGTCAATTTCCCCTTGCATTGGGATGATGATGTTTTGATTGCTGTTTTCTAACCATTCATCACTTAAACCAGTTGCTTCGGTGCCAACTACAATTGCTGTACTTTCTATAAAATCGCAAGTGTGATATGGTACGGACGCTTGTAAGGCAGCACAATAGATGTTGATATTGTTTTCTTTCAGAAAAGAGATGATTTCCGAAGTACTTCCCGTCGCAATGTTATTTGTAAATATACATCCCACACTACTGCGGATAATATTTGGGTTGTACATATCAGTTTTAGGGTTGGCGATTATTACAGCATCAACATTAGCAGCATCGGCAGTACGAAGAATTGCCCCAATGTTGCCGGGTTTTTCGGGAGCTTCAGCAATTAAGATTAAAGGTCCTCTAGATTCGTTCGAGGAACCGTTATTAAGCGAGTTCGAAATCGTTAATGTAGAAAGACTTAAATCTTTTACCATTGCAATCGCCAAAACTCCTTCCGTTGAACTTCGATAAGCTAGTTTTTCATAGATCTCTGAAGTGATTTCTATGATTTCAGTGTTAGTACTTACATATTTCTTTAGCGCATCAAAATCTTTTTCAGAAATAATTTCAGGACAATATAATAAGGTTTTTAACTGATATTCTCCTTTAACTGCAAGTGAAATTTCACGTAGTCCTTCTACAAAGAAAAGACCTGTTTTTCTACGTTCACGCGATTTTTCTTGAAGGAGAACAATCTGTTTTATCAACGGATTTTGAAGACTTTTAATTGATTTTTGCATTTTGCAAAGATAAGCTACATATACTTATGTGCAGTTCCTAAATTTATACGAAGTCCGAAACTAATGTTGATGTAATTAGCACCATTAAAAGTGTCTTTTAATTCCTTAGGAACATTCACATTCATAAAATCGTGACGTAATTCAGTAGAAGCATAAACACCTAAATAATTTGAAAATCGATAGCTTAGCTCTGGATTTAACCAAACTGCAGTCGCGGTATCGCTAAAATTGTCACCTGTGGCGTGATTGCGATAGGTTGAATACCCAACACCAATTCCGATGCTAGCGTCAAAATCTCCTATGTGCTTTTCATAGTTAACCATACCTCCAACTAAATAGTTGTTTGAACGGAAGTAGTTTCCTATTAGCTCTGGGTCCGAAACATTAGATTTGAAGAAACTAAAATATGGGCCAACATAAAAGTCTTTAGTTGTTTTAATTTTAAAAGAAAATCTCGCCCCCATTTTTAAATCCAAACCATTATTTGCAAAATTATCACCAAATGCAATTGGAAAATATGGGCCAAAACTGATATTGCCAATGTTCTTACCTGGTCCTAAGCTGTCTATTTTAGTAGTCTCTGTTTGTTGTGCAAATGCGGTAGATGAAATAAATAACGCCAACACAAAAGTTCTAATATTCAAAAACATATGTATTTTCAGGGTTTGTTAGTGGGATGGAAATTGTTTGTTCAGGCTCGCCATTCAATTTGTAAATAAACGTTACAGTCGTACCTAATTGGCTTTCTACATTTATATGAATATCTGAGTATTCTGAATCTAAAAACCGAAATTCAGATTCATCATCCTCACATCGGTTTAAATCATTGCCATTTAAGTTTACTCTACAAATAGCGGAATCATAATTTAGTTTGTATTCAAGGGTGTTTGTGTCTCCTGGAATATTGTTAATATGAAGGTTAAGTTTTGCATACTTATTTAGCTGAATAACACCTAAATGATATGTAGAAGCATTACGATTATTGCTTTCGTCGTAAAAGGCTTTGGCAGAATAATCTATATTTTCAATTAGTTCGGTATCATAGTGATAATGCCAGATTTCGCTAAACGGTTTTGAATTAACAGCTATATAAAAATTATATGGAGGTTTTGACATAAGCGAAGTGAATTCAAATTGTCCATTCTCGTCACTTATAGTCTCACCTAATAATGCTTCACGGCTAGTCTCAGAACGAACAGAAATATTTGAAATAGGGTTGTTGTTGCTGTCAACAATGGTTCCTGTAACCAAAACACGTTTATCATTCATTATATCAACCTCACAAGATTGAAGAACAAACGCAATACCTAAAAATAAGTATTGAAATAAATGTTTTCTTTTCATAAATAGGCAATTTTCAATGCGGCAAGAATAATAAAAAAATACCTCAATTGTTAAAGAAATCGCTAATTTTTACTTTGAAAACAGGGCTGATTTAATCATTTCATCAATTAAATCGTCTTATTTAATTATTATTTAAAGAAACCAAAACGATTATAAAGCTTTCCCTTCAAAATAATTAACCACCAAAGCCACCATATAATTATAACTTTTTATACCATCACTTTGGTTATTCACTTTTAAGAAATTATCCCAAAACACTTTTGAAAATGTTTCGAAAGGATTTTCATAGTTTCCCCAAAAATCTTGCATTTCTCTATAACTGGCTAAAATTCCTGGGTTAATGGTTTTTGTTAATTCAAAAAAATCATCTTCACTGTTTCTAAACACATCGCTTAATAAATAGCGAAGTGTAAATATGTGACCAGCGTATTGTATATAAGTTTCGTTGTTGTGAAGGGTTGCTAAAGTCGCAATAAAATTAGCTTCGTTTTCTGCAGCATAACCAATTTGATGCGCTTCTTCGTGGCATGTTACTACAGGGAACTTATAAGTTTTAATTAAATTGTTCACTTGTGCTTCCCCAGAAAATGGATTTAAGTATCCACTGTACCCCATATACGTCAAACCTAAGCTCCAACCGCTATTTTTGATACTTCTAGGAGAATAGGCGAGTTGTGGAAATTCTTTTTCTAAATTAACATAACCGTTTGTGGATTTTTCCAACATTGTTTTCTGAGTATAGGGAACCTCTACTTTTAGAGTATCGCCACCGTTTAATTCATTGTGCAATGTGTTACTCTTCTCAATAAATTTTTTAGTTGTTTCCAGTAATTGCTCGTAGCTGTAATCGCTTTTTAGTTGCAGCGATTTATGAAGGGGTAGTCTATAATAATTGAAAGCCCAAAGTATATGGAACATAAAATATACCACTGAAACGGCAGCAGTAATGTCGATTAAAACTCGAAATGGTTCAAAACGAAGTCGGTAATAGTTTTTGTAAACCCATCGTATGGCAATAATAGCAATCAGCAAATAAAAAACGTCTCCAACAGAAAATGGAACCCACCCAAACAGATAGCGAGAGATTTTTGAAAGAATAGGATAGAAACCTAAACTGTAATACTTCTCTACAAATTCGGGAAAATTCTTTAGAATTTGAAGCAGAAATATCTGTATTGGTAGAAGCAGCGCAATGATTAGGGAAGTTCGTCTTTGCATAATTCAAACTTACAAAGGAATTCTTTCTCCACATAATTTTTATAGCGGATGAAAATCGGTAATTTTGTGGAAATATTCCTCGAATTCAAAAATAAATTAAACCTTCAAGGAGTCCCACATAAAAACGGGAACACCTCGCAGGATATTCGTGAATTTGCGGTAAAATTTTTTTTCACTATAAAAATTATAAATTATATGAACCAAGAAATAAGAAACTTAGAGCCCAAAGCTCTTTGGAACAAATTTGCAGATCTTAACGCTGTACCGCGACCTTCAAAAAAAGAGGAGCGTGTAATTGCTTTTATGAAAGACTTCGGTAAAAGTCTTGAATTGGAAACCATAGAAGATGAAGTAGGAAATGTAATTATCCGCAAGCCTGCAACTAAAGGAATGGAAGACCGAAAAATGATTATTTTACAAAGTCATTTAGATATGGTTCACCAAAAAAACAACGACACAGACTTCGATTTCGACAAGCAAGGAATTGAAATGTATGTTGATGGTGATTGGGTACGCGCTAAAGGAACTACACTTGGGGCAGACAATGGTTTAGGAGTTGCTACAATAATGGCAATTCTTGAAAGTGACGATATAGAACATCCAGCAATAGAAGCGCTTTTCACTATAGATGAAGAAACAGGAATGACTGGTGCAAAAGGCTTAAAAGGAGGAGTGCTGAAGGGAGATATTCTTTTAAACTTAGACACTGAAGAAGATGATGAGATTGGTATTGGTTGTGCTGGAGGAGTAGATATTACTGCTTCAGGAGATTACAAAAATGTTGATGCCGCTAAAAATGGGCAATCGTATATTATTAGTGTAAAAGGACTAAACGGTGGCCATAGTGGAATGGACATCATTAAAGGTCTTGGAAATGCAAATAAGTTGATGAACAGATTACTTTTTGCTACTAATGACTTTATGGAGTTAGCTAATCTTGAAGGAGGTAGTCTTCGAAATGCAATTCCGCGTGAAAGTGTTGCAAAGGTTGTAGTTACAGATGAATCGAAATTTCAAGCTGCATTCGAAAGCATGAAAAATGATATTCTTGTAGAGTATAAATCATTAGAAGAAAATCTTTCAATTACTGCTGAAAAGAGCGATGAAGCTTTTTCTAAAGTAATGCACAGCGAATGTCAGACTAAGTTTTTAAATGTTATGAATGCTGCACATAACGGTGTTTATAGAATGTCTCCAGACATTGAAGACTTGGTTGAGACTTCAAATAATATTGCAAAAGTATCAGTTGCAGGGGGAAGCATCAAAATTGAATGTCTAACTAGAAGTTCTGTTGAATCTTCAAAAGCGACTTTAGCAAATGCTTTAAAATCAACTTTTGAACTAGCGGGTTACGAGGTTAAACTTTCAGGTGATTATCCTGGATGGGCACCAAATATGGATAGTGCTATTTTAAAAGTAATGGATAGTCTTTACGAAAAAATGAATGGTGAAAAAGCTAATGTTGCTGCTTGTCACGCAGGATTAGAATGTGGTATTCTAGGTCAGAATTATCCAGGGATGGATATGATTTCCTTTGGCCCAACTATTAGAGGAGCGCATTCTCCTGATGAGCGTGCAAGTATTTCTTCAGCTCAAAAATACTGGAACTTTACTCTTGAAGTAATGAAGAATATACCGAAGAAATAGCGCTGAGATGTTTCGCTACCTAAATTATTCAAAAAATAGGGTAGGGTTATAGCTTATTTAGCTTTTGACAAATAATTCAAATAAAAAAGAGGAACTGATTTTAAATCGGTTCCTCTTTTTTTATTTAGCAAGATTTGAAATTACTTCACAATCTCTACAAGTTCTAGTTCGAAAATTAATTCAGAATCAGCAGGGATAACTCCTGGAACTCCTCTTTTTCCATATGCTAAATGAGAAGGGATAAAGAGTGTAGCCTTATCGCCAACTTTCATATTTAGTAATCCTTCGCGGAAACCTGGAATTAACTGTGCGTCTTTGCTGTAATCTGTTGGTACTGGTACGTATTGTCCAGCTGCTTTACGCATTTCATCAACCATTTCGTATTGCTCAGCATTTTTTAAAATATTCGAATCGAATAATTTTCCGTTAGTTAAGAAACCTGCGTAGTTCATTAAAATTTTATCGCCTTCGTTAGGTTGTTCTCCTTCTGATTTTTCGTTGAAGTAGATTTTTAAACCTGAAGGAAGAGAATCAGCTTTAGCTTTTAGGGCTTTTAATTCCTCTGCTTTGGCAGATGCAATTTTATTAATACGCTCTTCTTTCTCTTTTTTCTCTTTTTCTATTTTATTCATCTCTTCAGTAAAGTAAGGTACTTTCACCTTCCCTTTATTGATGATGTTTACTTTTTCAATAATTACTGGAGAAATTGGTTTATCACCAGGCTTTTCTGTTTCTACTACTCCAATTGCGTCAACAATATCTTGCCCAACTACAATCTCACCAAAAATAGTGTGACGGCCGTCTAACCAAGGAGTTTCTTTTAAAGTAACGAAAAACTGACTTCCGTTAGTCGCTGGACCTGAATTAGCCATTGCTAAAAGTCCTTTTCTGTCAAATCGAATAGTGTCGGTAATTTCATCTGGAAATGCGTAACCAGGGCTTCCTGTACCATCACCTTTTGGGTCCCCACCTTGAATCATAAAATCTTTTATAACTCTGTGGAAAGAAAGTCCATCGTAAAAGCGCTTTCCTTTGTAAATAGAATCTACCATTCCGTTAGTACCTTCGGCTAATGCTACGAAGTTAGAAACAGTAAGTGGTGCAGTTTCATTTTTTAGTTTAGCAACAAAAGTTCCTTTATTAGTAATAAATTCAGCATATACACCATCTTCTTTTAATTCAGGATATTTCTCCTGACAAGACGCAAATGCAAGCGTAAGTGATAAAAATAGAAATGATAATTTTTTCATAAATAATTAATTTTCGTTTGATTGTTCAATTGAGTGTAAAGTTACAGTGCTCTGCACAGGAATATTAGTGCCGAGTTTTTGTTCGATCCCATAATAGCCATAGGCTTTATAGGAAGGAAATAGGAAAGTTACTGTTTCACCTTCCTTCATAAGTTTTATGCCATCACGAACACCGGAGATAAGTTCTTGATTGCTTTGGTCTACCTTATATTGCTGTAAACCATTATCTTTTTCTGAAAGAATCAAGGAACCGTTTAGGTCTTTAATGTCGTAAGTGAATTTTACAATATCTCCTGGATCAGGCATATCTGAAGATGTAGTATCGCGTTTATTGTAAAAATACCAGAACCCACTTTCCGACGTAATGTAGTTGTGAGTTGAGTCTTTTGCGATTATTTTTTCGATATAATCTTTTTCCTCTTCATAAAGTTTTTTATTCCTTTCTGCAGATTCTTTTATGAATGTACCAGACTGACTTTGTATAGGCTTCCTGGCTTCAGGGCTCTTACAAGAGGTGATTAAAGCCGAGAATAATAATATGTATATTAGCTTATTGAGCATTTGCAAGTTCGTTTTTATAACGTGGCAAGATACTAATAAATTCGTTTATGGTTTTGTTAAGGTCTTGCGAACTTTTTCCCCCGGCAGCGTTAATATGTCCACCACCACTGTAATGATTACGAGCAAAATCATTTACCGAAAACGTTCCCTTACTTCTAAAAGAAATTTTAACAATACTCTCTTGTTTGTTTTCAATAAATATTACAGCGAAAACAATGCCTTTAACCGACAATGCATAATTTACAAACCCCTCGGTATCTCCTTTTCTAAAGTTATTTTCGTCTAATTCACTTTGCGTAAGTGTGATGTAGGCTGTGTGTAATTCTGGAATTAAATGCAAGTTATTTAAGGCAACGCCTAGCAATTTCATTCTTTCGGGGCTGTTGTTGTCGTAAACATTTTGATGAATAATAGCACTTTCTGCACCAGTTTCAATCAATTTTGCTGCAACCTTATGTGTAGTTGGGGAGGTAGACGAAAAACGAAATGATCCCGTATCGGTCATTATCCCTGTATAAAGATTGGTAGCTATTTCTTTTGATAACTTTTCAGTTCCAGCTAAGGCATCTATAAAATGGTAAACCATTTCTGCAGTAGAGCTCATTTTAACATCGCTATATGTCGCAATAGAGTAGTTTGATGGTTGTTGGTGATGGTCTATCATTACAAATTTTGCAGAAGATTCTTCTAAAACCCCCTTAAGTGGATCGCCAACTCTACTTAAATCGTTAAAATCTAGAGTGAAAATTATGTCAACTTGGTTTAAAGTCTCAGTGCTTTTTTCAATTTCCTTTTCATAAATTAAAATATCATCTGCTCCAGGCATCCACTTTAAGAAATCTGGAAAGTCATTAGGCATTAATACAGTTGTATTATGTCCTTCACTTTTCAAATAAAATGAAAGGCCTAAGCAAGAGCCAAGGGCATCTCCATCAGGGTTTCTATGACCGATGATTACTATGTTTTGAGGCGATTTAAGTAGGTTTTTTACTACTTCTGTGGTTTCTTTATTCATAGGGCGCGAAGATACGATAAAGCCTTTTAACCCCAAAGAATCGAATATGGTTAATTATTGGTGGAAATACTGCTGAAGTGATTGAATTATATCTAATTATGTGTGTTAAGTGTTTAAACAAAAAGCATAGGTTTTGAATGTTGAAAATAAAATACCTATTTTTGCCGAAATTTAAAAAACACAATGAGAACAGACAGAACATTTACAATGTTAAAGCCAGATGCGGTTGAAAAAGGACACATAGGCGCAATTCTTGAAAAAATTAACGCTTCAGGTTTTAGAATCGTAGCGATGAAACTTACTCATATGACTACAAACGATGCTAAAGCATTTTATGCAGTACATAGTGAGCGTCCATTTTATGGCGAATTAGTAGAATATATGACACGCGGGCCAATCGTTGCTGCAATTCTTGAAAAAGAAAATGCAGTTGAAGATTTCCGTACATTAATTGGTGCTACTAATCCAGCAGATGCTGCTGAAGGTACTATCCGTAAAATGTATGCAGCTTCAATTGGCGAAAACGCAGTTCACGGAAGTGATAGCAATGAAAACGCTGCAATTGAAAGTGCTTTCCATTTCTCAGGTCGTGAAATGTTCTAAGTATTTACAAAATATTTATATTGAAAACGCCTTCCAATTTGGAAGGCGTTTTTGTTTTTACATTATTTTTTTGCTCTATCGTAAAATCAACTTTTTTATTAATTCTCTTCCCAGCTCTTCATTGAGGAGTTTAACTATTTTGTCTTTACCATAACTGAGCTCTTCACGTAAAACTGAAGAAGTGAGTTGCACGTACAACGTCTCACGATCCAATTTTACATCGGATGTGTATTTTACAATAGCGTGACCCATAACGGCTACCCAAGCTTCTTTAGCGTTTACCTTGTCCAAGCCTTTGTCAAGCTTGTTTTTACCGATAAACTCTTTTAAAGCGTCTCCAAGTGATATATTTTCTGCGTATCGTTTAGCCATTTTTCAATTTTAGAAATGTGAATTTTAAGGTTTATCATTTACTACTCAACATTTGTAATCAATCTACAATGTCAAATTTTTTGAACCTATTGTACGTGTAAGTTTTATTATCTCTGTTTTTTAAAACCAAGGTGCTATCTTTTGCTTCAACTACTGTTTCTTTCCACTCATCAAATGAAGTTTTGTAGTGCATGATTAATTGGTTTTCTTCAATATTTAAGGTAAAGTCCTCCGTTACACCATTTGTATTAAAGGTTCCATCAAATTTTGGAGAAACCTTTGTGCGAGTTCCGCTATCGCCATTTATCTCAATATAGTCTATTATAGTGTTTACACCAAAGTTTTTAACTTCTCCGTCAGGCATTTCTACGGTGTTTATTTCCCAATAACCGCTAAGATGTTGCTTTTGTTCCTCTGGATTAGGTTTTTCACAAGAAAATAAAACGATAGTAAGTATTAATAGTATTATTCTAAAATTCATCTTTTCTTAAGTTTATAGCTGAAACATTTTATATGTCTGATGTACTTTTTTTATTACTTCCTCGGTGCGTTCGGCGTGAGTATCACTGATGAATAGCTGCCCGAAGTTTTCTTTGTCTACTAAAGTGATTAAATGTTCTACTCGAGTTTCATCGAGTTTGTCAAAAATATCATCTAAAAGTAAAATAGGGTTAGTTTTAGTGTGATTTTTTATAAAATCGAATTGAGCTAGCTTTAAGGCTATAAGATACGATTTTTGCTGCCCTTGTGAGCCAAACTTTTTGATAGGATGTCCGTCAATTTCGAAAATTAAATCGTCCTTATGAATTCCAAAGTTGGTGTACTGCGTGATTTTATCCTTTACAATATTTGTTTGAAGAAGTGTTAGCAAATCATTTTCTTGTAATTGGCTTTGATAAATTAAGTTTATGGATTCGTCACCACTGCTAATCGACTTGTATCTATTTTGAAATATTGGAAAAAATTCTTCTAAGAATGCGTTTCTTTTTCCGAAGATAGATGTTCCGTAATTGTGAAGTTGTTCATTGTAAATGTCAATTGTATCTTGGTTAAAAGTGTTGTTTGCAGCAAAATACTTTAATAGGGAGTTACGTTGTGATAATACCTTATTGTATTTGAGAAGAGTTTGTAAGTAATCTGGATCTCTTTGCGAAATAACACCATCAATAAACTTTCTTCGTGTATCGCTTCCTTCAATAATTAAATCTCTATCAGCGGGTGAGATTATCACTAAGGGTAGAAATCCAATGTGCTCACTTAATTTTTCGTAAGCCTTTCCATTTCTTTTAATGATCTTTTTTTGTCCTTTTTTAGCACTTACAACAATTTTTTCCTGACTTTCTTTTCTATCGTAAAACCCTTCAACCACAAAAAACTCCTCTCCGTGTTTTATATTTTGAATTGTAATAGGATTGAAATAACTTTTCCCAAAGGATAGGTGATAGATAGCGTCTAGAACGTTAGTTTTTCCTACACCATTATTCCCTACGAAGCAGTTGATTTTGGGATCAAATTCGAAGGATTTGGCTTCAAAATTTTTATAGTTAAGTAAGGATAGCTTTTGTAAATTCATATAAAAAATTGACTTAGGACAATTAAACCCACATGATGATATCAGTGCTTTTGAGAACTATTTTAGAGGTTGTTTTCAATAAGGATGTAAAAATACAAGGTTTGACGTGATTTTGTCTAAAGACTTGTGTTCTTTTGTTTAAATTCTATTTTAAAAGGTTTATTATTGCACGTAAATGGCGCTTTGAGGTCTATTAATAGTAGGATTGAGTATTAATAAAAAATAAGAAATATTAATCCTTTTAAATTCCATTAAAAATTTTATTTTTGCGCCACTATAATCAATAACTATGGCAACGTACAAAAAACGCGGAGGCAAACCTAGAACTAAGGTTGAAAAAGAAGAACAATTAGAAGACGGCAGCACAACTGCAGAAGTGTTTAATACCCTTGACGAAGGCGCATCTAAAACGGAGGCGTGGATTGAAAAGAACCAGAAAGGTATTTTAGGTTTCATTATCGTAGTAGCTGTTTGTGTTTTAGGATATTTTGCTTACGACCAGTATATAAAAGCTCCTAAAGAGGCAGAAGCAATGAACGAATTGTTTCAAGCACAAAACTATTGGGAACAAGCTTTAACTGCTCCAGCTAAAGACTCTCTATACAATCTGTCACTTCAAGGAGGCGAGGGTAAATATGGTTTTATTGATATAATTGAAAACTATAGTGGAACAAAAGCGGCAAACCTTGCACATTATTACGCAGGTATGGCTTACCTTAACACTAATAAATATCAAGAAGCAATTGCTCAATTAGATAAATTTAGCAGCAAGGACGATGTTTTAGCTCCTCTAGCTAAAGGTGCAATTGGTGATGCGTTCGCTCAACTAAATCAGAATGAAGACGCTTTAAAATATTACGAAGAAGCTGCAAAAATGCGCTCTAATGAATTTACTACGCCACGTTTCCTACTAAAAGCTGGAATTGTAGCGATAGCTTTAAATCAGAATGACAAAGCATTAAAGCACTTCAAACAAATAGCGGATGAATATCCGAATTCAACTGAAGCTGCAAAAGCCGAAATTTATACCGGTCGTGCAGAAGCAATGAAATAAAGAATGGCAACAGAAAATACAAATTTATCGGCTTACGATAAAACAACAATCCCAAATGCGAAGGACTTTCGATTTGGGATTGTTGTTTCAGAATGGAATCACGAAATAACAGAAGGAATGTTTCAAGGCGCTTTCGATGCTTTGAAAGATTGTGGCGCTATTAACGAGAATATAGTTCGTTGGAATGTTCCTGGGAGCTTTGAGTTAATTTACGGCTGTAAACGTATGACTCAGAGTTATGATATGCTTGATGCAGTAATTGCAATAGGTAGTGTGATTCAAGGAGAAACTAAGCATTTTGATTACGTTTGTGAGGGCGTAGCACAAGGAATTAAAGACTTAAATGTTCAAGGGAATATCCCTGTTATTTTCTGTGTTCTTACAGATAATACTATGCAACAAGCTATAGATCGTAGTGGCGGAAAGCACGGAAACAAAGGAACTGAAGCAGCTATTGCAGCAATCAAAATGGCGCAACTTCGCAAAGATTCTAAATTTTAATATTTAGTATTTATACTTCGAATTCGCTCAGTAACCGAAATTTTAGATTCAAATCCTAATTTTGTCACCCTAAACGCAATCGAAGGGTGCAAATTACTACGCACTGCCAATGTGAACGGAATACACCATTGGTACAGTAATTGTTCAAAAAACATTTAAATTCAGAATTGAATTGAGTAACTTTGAGGCACAACAATTATGGGACTAATAGGTAGAAGAAAAAATAAGAAGTATAGTTATAAACCACGTCATTTTGAATATGACGGAGAAGGTAGCCCTTTTTCAATAGGTCATAAATTTGATCAATACAGGACTACTGTTGGTGAAAACACAGGGATAAAAGCTAAATTTAGAACTGCTTGGGCAGATTTAAGACAGTCTTCAGATAGAAAAACCAATTTAAGACTTTTGGCTATAATCGCAATTCTTGTGCTTATTTTCCTATTTATTATTGATTTCGATTTATCCATTTTCTACGCATAGATTTTAATGTCAGACATTATTCAGTTATTACCAGATCACGTTGCTAACCAAATTGCAGCTGGGGAAGTTGTTCAACGCCCTGCTTCGGTAGTAAAAGAGTTATTGGAAAACGCCATTGACGCGAAAGCTACTGCTATAACACTTGTTGTTAAAGATGCAGGAAAAACACTTGTACAAGTTACCGATAATGGAGTAGGGATGAGTGTAACCGATGCGCGATTGAGTTTTGAACGTCACGCAACTTCAAAAATAAAATCGGCTGAAGATTTATTCAATTTAAATACAAAAGGATTTCGAGGAGAAGCTTTAGCTTCTATTGCTGCAATTGCGCACGTTGAATTAAAAACCAAGACTGAAGATTCAGAAATTGGAACGCATTTAACTATTGAAGGTAGCAAAGTAATTTCCCAAGAACCCGCTGTTGTACCAAAAGGAACAACCATTTCGGTTAAAAATCTATTTTACAATATTCCTGCTAGAAGAAATTTTCTTAAAAGCAATACAGTTGAAACTCGTCATATTATCGACGAATTTCACCGTGTAGCTTTGGCACATCCCGGTGTTGCTTTTCATATGCTACACAATGGAAGCGATGTTTTTAATCTTCCATCGTCAAATTCGCGTCAACGAATTGTAAATATCTTTGGTAGTAAAACAAATGAAAAACTAGTACCAGTAAGTGAAGAAACTGAGATTCTAAAAATAGAAGGTTTTGTAATGAAACCCGAATACGGAAAGAAAAGTAGAGGAGAGCAGTTTTTCTTTGTAAACGATCGTTTTATAAAAAGTCCATATTTACATCACGCAGTAAATTCAGCTTTTGAAGGCTTGATGAAAAACGATGTTCATCCAGGGTACTTTTTGTTTTTAGAAGTAGATCCACATTCTATAGATATCAATATTCATCCTACAAAAACCGAAATTAAGTTCGACGACGAACATTCTATTTATGCAATGCTTCGCGCAACTGTAAAACACAGCTTAGGGCAATTTAATATTGCTCCTGTACTCGATTTTGAAAGAGATAAAGGGTTCGACACTCCTTATGAATACAGTAAAAAAGCACCTACAGCACCAACTATAGAGGTTGATAGAGATTTCAATCCGTTTAAAGAAAAACCTAAACAAGCAAATATAAAATTTCCGTTTAACAGAGGTAAAGAATCTTCTTGGGAATCATTATATGTTGGGCTAAAAGGTGAAAATGAAACTTCTCGTTTCGGCACCACGCAACAAGCCGAAGGGAGATCGTTGAGTGCCGTAGAAATGGAGTTTGAAAGTGAAGAAGTGACGGGAAGTCTTTTTACTGATAAAGAAACTGAGCGTGGACAAACAACGTTTCAACTTCAGAATAAATACATTATAAGTCCGTTAAAAAGCGGAATGATGGTAATTCATCAAAATCTAGCGCATCAACGAATTCTTTATGAGGAATTGCTGAAGAATATAACAGTTAAAGAAGCGGTTAGTCAGCAGTTATTATTTCCACTTCAGCTTAGTTTTTCTAAACCTGACGTAGCTATTATTGAAAAAATACGGGAACAGTTGGAGAACACAGGTTTTGTTTTTTCAGAGTTAAAAGATGAAACTATTGAGATTAGCGGAATTCCGGTATTGATACTAGAAAGCCATGTTGTAAATTTGCTAAGTCATCTTATTAACGATATAAAAGAGGAAGTGCCGGATAGTGGCTTCAGTCAGAACGATATGTTATCTAAATCGATGGCAGCAAGTATGGCGATTAAAACGGGTGTTTCTTTAAATAGCGAAGAGCGTGAACATTTAATAAACCAATTGTTTGCTTGTAAGGAACCGTCTGTAAGCCCAACCAATAAGCCAGTTTTCATTACTTTAGACGTAAATGAACTGGATAAGAAGTTTATGTAGAATTAACCTTTAGGGGTTTAAATAATTTTACCGAGGTTTATTAAGATGTGGTGTTTTAAAACACATTGTTATAATTAGAGGTAGTAATAATTATGGGAAGAATAACAGATACAGTAAAGTTTCTATTAATCCTGAATGTGATCTTTTTTATAGGCACACAGTTTACAGGAGGAATTGCGGAGAGATTATTCGCTTTATATTATTTCGAAAACTCGAATTTCCAATTTTGGCAGCCGGTTACATCAATGTTTATGCATGGCAGCTTTTTCCACATACTTTTTAACATGTATGCTTTGTGGGCTTTTGGTTCACCTTTGGAAATGCGTTGGGGACAGAAAAAATTTCTGTTCTTCTACTTTTCTGCAGGAATTGGTTCGGCGTTAATTTATACCCTTGTAAATTACTTCCAGCTTCATAGTGGCATGGATGATTTATTAAGTGCGGGACTAAGTCAGCAGCAAATCATGGACATCTTGGAAACAGGAAAGTATAACACTGCAATTTTAGAGTATGTGTCTCAGGACACAATTCAGAGTATGTACAATATATACAACGGAGTTGCTTTGGGTGCTTCTGGAGCAGTATATGGGGTGTTAGTGGCTTTTGGAATGATGTTCCCAACAGTAGAGCTGATGATGATTTTCCTGCCTATACCTATTAAAGCAAAATACTTTATCCCAGGTATTATTGTTTTAGATTTAGTTTTTGGAATTACAGGAGCTCAAACAGGTATTGCACACTTCGCACATATTGGAGGAGCATTGTTCGGGTTTATTATGGCTTGGTACTGGAAGAAAAATAGTTTTGATAACCATCGCTGGAATTAATTATGGCAGCAAACAATCTTATAGATAAATACAAGTCGGCCAATATACTGGTGAAGCTTATTGTGATTAATGCAATTGCATTTTTTGCAGTTTATCTAGGCTCTTTCTTTTTAAACACTAGTCAATTTTATTTTTCTCGTTGGTTTGTTTTAAGTGATGATTTTGGAAGTCTTTTAACTAAGCCTTGGACTTTAATCACTTATGCTTTTCTGCATTTCGGGTTCTTGCATATCCTATTTAATATGATATGGTTGTACTGGTTTGGACAATTTGTGCTAAACCTGTTTAACGGTAAAAGATTGCTCACGGTATATTTGTTAGGAGCACTTTTTGGTGGACTTTTATTTGTAGTAGCTTATAATCTTTTTCCTGTTTTTAATGAAAGTAGAGGCTACTTGATTGGGGCATCTGGAGCGGTTACTGCTGTAATGATATTTATAGCTACATATACTCCAAATACAGCATTCCGATTATTTAGTTTTACAATCAAACTTTGGCATATTGCGCTATTTCTTTTTGTGTTGGATTTAGTTAGAATTCCAGCTGGAAATGCAGGAGGAATTTTAGCCCATGTAGGAGGAGCAGTCTTTGGTTATGTATATGCAATTCAGCTTGCAAAAGGTAATGATATTGGGAAATGGTTCGAGAATTTCATGGATTGGATTGCCAATCTTTTTAAGCCAAGAACAAAAAAACCGTTTCGAAAAGTTCACCGTACAACACAACCAAAATCTAAGCGTTCTAAGCCTAAAGAATCAAAGTCTGATTATCAAAAAAAAATAGATGAGATTTTGGATAAAATAGGTAAAAGCGGTTATGAAAGTCTAACAAAAGAAGAAAAAGACTTTCTTTTTAAAGCCGGGAAAGAAGATTAATTCCATGCGAAGATTTATCAATAAGATGATTTTTTGGGGCAACTTGCTCGCAGCATTTCTATTATTGATTTCTTTCGTTTTACCCTACCTACCTCCCAAGACCTTTCCAATACTTTCTTTGCTAAGCTTGGTGGTTTCATTGCTAATTATAGTTAACATTATTTTCGCTATTTATTGGGCAATACAGTTTAGAAAACGATTTTTTGTTTCGTTTACTGTTCTTTTAATTTCATATTTCTATTTCAATGTTTTTTATGAAATTTCATCGCAAGTTGATGCTTCACAGTATGAAAATAGTTTGAATATTTTGTCGTATAACGTTCGACTTTTTAATGCATACGAGAAAAATTTAGACGATGAAGCTTTTGATATTATGACTGAAATTCTCTCTGAAGAAGATCCCGATATCGTTTGCATTCAGGAGTTTTATAAGGGCAATAAAATTGACTTTTCAGCATATCCTTATAAATTCATTCATTTTAAACACAACAAAGCAGCTTTAGGTCACGCTATTTTATCAAAATATCCAATCATAAAGAGAGGTTATTTTGATTTTTCGGAAACTTATAATAATGCATTATATGCAGATATAGTTAAAGGAAAGGATACCCTTCGAGTTTATAATTTGCATTTACAATCTTTAGGTATAATACCTCGAGTTAGCTTTTTACAAAAAAATGATAATGAAAAGTTGATGAAGCGGGTTTCTTATGCCTTCAGAAAACAGCAATCACAAATTGAAGAAATAAATGCACATAAAGCTAAAGTATCGTACCCGATTATTATTGCAGGTGATTTCAATAACACTCCTTTTTCTTATACCTATAGAAAATTAAAAGAAGGTATGCACGATAGCTTTAGAAAACGTGGGAATGGCCTAGGAACAACTTTCAATTTCGAAAAATTCCCCATGCGTATTGATTATATTTTTGCTTCTGAAGAGTTGGATATTTTATCATTTGATACTATGAAAAAAACCTTCTCCGACCACTACGCTATCCGCTCTACTGTGGGGTGGTAGTCTTTTAGCTTTTGATGTAATTCTCAAAAACTTCGGCATTTTCTAAATACGTTAATGTGTTTGGTCCTTCATTAAACAGTAAATCTAATACCGATAGATTTGGTAAAAATGAATGATTTGCTTCGTGAACTTGCGTGTATTTTTCACACTTAAATGCCGACTTTCTCTTAGCGTTAACTAATATACGTAGGTCATCAATTTCGGGTTTCTTTTCAAATTCTGTGGTATGTGAAACCTCAATGTCTATTCCTATTATTTCACAGAGGATATTAAATATATTTAGATTGAACTCCATTAAGCTTTCCACCTTTTCGGTGAATATAGGTTCTAGGTCGTCTTCATAAAACTCAAAAAAAGGAGAGGTGCGATAAGCGCTTTGCAAACTCTTCCAATGATGGTCTTGCCAAGGAAAGTCGTTTTCTACTAAAATATCCTTAGTTTTTTGACGATTTCCATTTTTGCTGTGCTTCACTGGAATGTTCAACAGTAGTTTCCCGTTGCTATGCGCAATATATGTTCGATTTCGGTAAGTTTGTTTTTGGTAGTTATCCTCCACTTCAAAAACCACTTTTTCAGCCTGCGCTACCGCAGCCATTTGTTCGATAGTAGGAAAATATGATGGGTATAAGAGGATTGTTTTCATTTTAAATAATTGAGCGTTTCAAAATTAAAAAAGAAAACCATACTCAAAACAAAATTGTTTGACATAGTGTTAAATAGTGTAAAGCTTTTAGGTTTTCACTATAACTTGAAGTAATAAAAAATAAACCTAAACTAACAACCGGAGTGCTATCTAAGGGTGGAACTTGAAACCATTTTCCCTACCTTTGTAAAAATCTTTTAAATATGCTCATAATTGGCATTGCCGGAGGAACCGGTTGTGGTAAAACTACAGTAGTCGATCAAATTGTATCAGAACTTCCAGAAGATGAAGTGTGTATAATATCTCAAGATTCATATTATCACGATACAAGTCATTTAACATTAGACGAACGAACCAAAATAAACTTTGATCATCCACAGGCTATTGATTTTGAATTGCTAGCTAGTCATTTAAAAGAACTTCGCGCTGGAAATTCGTTTGAGCAACCAGTTTATTCGTTTATAGAGCATAATCGTACAGGAGAAACAATTACTACCTACCCAAAAAAGGTTATAATTGTAGAAGGAATCCTTATATTATCAGATCCTGTTATTCGCGATATGTTTGATATTAAGATATTTGTACATGCTGATAGCGACGAACGATTAATACGCAGATTAAAACGCGATATTGCCACTCGTGGTCGTGACTTAGAGGAAGTTTTAAATAGGTATCAAACCACATTAAAACCGATGCATCAGCAGTTTATAGAGCCTACAAAAGAGTATGCCGATATAATTATACCAACCAACAAATACAATACTGTGGCTGTAGAAGTTATAAGAAGTATTATAGATCATAAAATAAGACTTAAAGAATAGTGAGTTTATCAGAACTTAGGAATAATAAATTCGTGCGGTTTGTAAGTAACAAATACGTACTAATTCTTGTTGTGTTTATTATTTGGATGTTGTTTTTCGATGCAAATTCCTATCTAACTCACCACGAATTAGACAGTGAAATTAATGCGCTTGAAGACAATGCCGAGTTCTATCAAAAGGAAATAGAAAATGATAAAGCATTTATAAAGAAGATGGAAGATAAAGAGGAAATGGAAAAATTTGCTCGAGAAAAGTATTATTTGAAAAAAGAAAACGAAGATATTTATATTATCGAAAATCAAGATAGTATTAAAAAAGAAGATAAGCGATGAGTGAGTTTCTATTTGAAGAATTTGACGAAGTTTCAGCTAAACAGTGGAAACAGCAAATTCAATTTGACCTAAAGGGCGCAGATTATAACGAAACATTAGTTTGGCAAAGTCCTGAAGGAGTACACGTAAAACCTTTTTATCATCAAGATGATTTTGATAATGAGTTTTCTCCAATTCCAGGGCAACCCGAATCTTGGAAGATTGCCCAAAAAATATTTATCGATGACGAGCAAATAGCTAATAATATTGCTATTGATGCAATTAACAGAGGTGCAAATGCAATAATTTTTACTGCAGATGAAGATTTTGATATTAAAGTTGTTTTTAAAGATTTCCCACTTGAGAATGTGTCAGTTTATTTCAACTTAAAATTTCTTTCAGAAGCGTTTTACACTAAACTATTCAAGTTCTTTGCAAATAAAGAAGCCTCAGTATATTACAATATTGATATTATTGGAAATTTAACTCGTACTGGAAATTGGTTTCATAACTTAAAGAAAGATCACGAAATTTTAGAGAGTGTTATTAAGAAAAATACTTCTTTAAACCTCTTATCTGTAGATACAACTGTTTACCAAAATGCTGGTGCTAATATCGTTCAGCAATTGGCTTACGCCTTGTCTCACGTAAATGAATATCTAAATCACTTAATTAATTCAGAAGATTCTGAAGCTAATACTGAGATTTTAAACAAGGAAGAAGCTCAAAACTTAAATATAACTTTTCAATTAGCTACAGGAGCTAATTATTTCTTTGAAATTGCAAAAGTCCGAGCCTTAAGAAAGCTTTATAAAGTTTTGGCTAACGAATATGGAGTAAAAGAAACCTGCCATATTGTTTCTACGCCTTCAAAACGCAATAAAACGCTTTACGATTACAACGTAAATCTATTGCGAAGTACTACCGAATGTATGAGTGCTGTATTAGGCGGTGCTGATACTGTTTGTAACTTGCCTTACGATGAAATTTATCACAAAAGCAATGAGTTTGGTGAGCGTATTTCGCGAAATCAATTACTGATTTTAAAAAACGAAAGTTATTTTGAAAGTGTAAGTAATCCTGCTGATGGAACTTATTATATCGAGCAACTTACAACTGAACTGGCTGAAAAAGCATTAAAACTGTTTAAAGACATTGAGAAGAACGGTGGTTTTTTGAAGCAGTTAAAAGAAGAAACAATTCAGAAGAAAATTAAAGAAAGCGCTGAAAAAGAACAGCAGCTTTTTGATAGTGGCGAATTAAAACTATTGGGAACCAACTATCACATTAACAAGAATGATAGAATGAAAGAGGATATTGAGCTTTTTCCGTTTGTAAAGCACAATCCGGTAAAAACCTTAATAGTTCCAATCATTCAAAAACGTTTGGCAGAAAAAGTTGAACAAGAAAGATTAAGCAATGAGTAGAAGAGATATACAACATATTAGCCTGGATAATTCAGAATTCAGAACTCAGAATTCAGAATTGAATGATGATACTTCTTCCACAGCGGAGAATATTGAATTAAAAAAAGAATACTCCAAGGAAGATATTGACAAGCTACAGCACCTAAATTTTGTAGCGGGAATTACTCCAAATCTTCGCGGACCATACTCTACTATGTATGTGCGTCGCCCTTGGACAATTCGTCAATATGCAGGTTTTTCTACTGCAGAAGACAGTAATGCTTTTTATAGAAGAAATTTAGCTGCCGGTCAGAAAGGACTTTCAGTAGCTTTCGACCTTGCTACACATAGAGGATATGATAGCGACCACGAAAGGGTAGAAGGTGATGTTGGTAAAGCAGGAGTGGCTATTGATAGCGTTGAGGATATGAAGATTCTTTTCGATCAAATTCCTTTAGATAAGATGAGTGTATCGATGACGATGAATGGTGCTGTACTACCAATTATGGCATTCTACATTGTTGCTGCCGAGGAACAAGGCGTTGCGCCAAAAGATCTTTCGGGAACTATTCAAAACGATATTTTAAAGGAGTTTATGGTGAGGAATACTTATATCTATCCTCCTACACCATCGATGAAGATTATCAGTGATATTTTTGAATTTACTTCTAAAAATATGCCTAAATTCAACAGTATATCTATTTCTGGATATCATATGCAGGAAGCTGGAGCAACGGCAGATATTGAACTTGCATATACCTTGGCTGATGGATTGGAATACATCCGAACAGGAATTAAAGCAGGAATGGATATAGATACCTTTGCACCTAGACTTTCTTTCTTTTGGGCAATTGGGATGAACCATTTTATGGAAATCGCAAAAATGCGAGCTGCTAGAATGCTATGGGCTAAGATTGTGAAGCAATTCAATCCTAAAAACGAAAAATCACTTTCGTTGCGTACGCACTGTCAAACCAGTGGGTGGAGTCTTACCGAGCAGGATCCTTTTAACAATGTTGCTAGAACTGCAATTGAGGCTGCAGCAGCGGCATTCGGTGGTACACAGTCTTTGCATACCAATGCATTAGATGAAGCTATTGCTTTACCAACAGATTTCTCTGCCCGTATTGCGAGAAACACACAAATTTATCTACAAACTGAAACCCAAATCACAAGAACTGTCGATCCGTGGGCAGGAAGTTATTATGTAGAAAGTCTAACTAATGAAATCGCAAATAAAGCTTGGGCTTTAATTGAAGAAGTTGAAGAGTTAGGAGGGATGACAAAAGCTATAGAAGCGGGTATTCCTAAAATGCGCATTGAAGAAGCTTCGGCTAGAAAACAAGCGCGTATAGATAGTGGTCAGGATGTAATTGTCGGGGTTAATAAATACCGATTGGCTAAAGAAGACCCATTACAAATTTTAGATGTTGATAATAAAAAGGTTAGAACTTCTCAGATAGAACGCTTAAATCAAATAAAATCTACTCGAGATAATACTAAAGTTGAAAAAGCACTTGCAGATATAACCGAATGTGCCCGTACAGGTGAAGGAAATTTATTAGCTTTAGCTGTAGAAGCTTCTCGTTGTAGAGCAACTCTTGGCGAAATCTCTACCGCAATGGAAAAGGAATTCGGAAGGTATAAAGCACAAATAAGATCATTTAGCGGCGTGTATAGTAAAGAAATAAAACAAGATGAAAGCTTTGCAAAAGCTAGGGAGATGGCAGACCAGTTCGCAGAATTGGAAGGGCGTCGTCCACGTATTATGATTGCAAAAATGGGGCAAGATGGTCACGACCGAGGAGCGAAAGTTGTTGCTACGGGATATGCCGACGTAGGTTTTGATGTGGATATAGGTCCACTATTCCAAACTCCAGCCGAAGCTGCGAAACAAGCTGTAGAAAATGATGTCCACATTCTAGGCGTATCGTCTTTGGCAGCAGGCCATAAAACGTTAGTACCTCAAGTAATTGAAGCTTTAAAAAATTACGGCCGTGAGGATATTATGGTTATCGTTGGCGGTGTAATTCCTGCACAAGACTATCAATACCTTTTTGATGCAGGGGCTATAGCTGTTTACGGTCCCGGAACCCGCATTAGCGATGCAGCAATTGAGATGTTGGGAGTGTTGATTGAATCTATAGAGTAGTGGAATTGGGGGTAATTGACTGCTTTATTGTATAAATTATCAGAATGAATGAGAATTTTTATATAAAGCATCAAGATCATTTAAAGTTGTATGTTTTATTGAAAGATAAAATCAACTTTGAAAATGCGATGACCCGCAAACAATTACCATTCTATTCTGAAGTTAAGGAACAAGCATTTTTAGATGGTGGAATTAGGTATTTCATTCTTGAAACTGATAGACAAAAAGTAGATTCATTGCTAATTGAAAATGATATAGTTGCTAGTACTGAAACAATACTAAATCAAGATTTTCGCGATATCAAGAAGTTTTATAAGGTGTATGCTTGGGTTGCCGTAAGTATTGTGGTTTTGATAGTTCTTGCTTTAATTATAGAATTCATTGTTTTCATCGATTAAGTTACTTCCATAAAAATCTTTAATGCTTCAAACGATTATTCATTATACATTACATTTATTAGTTCCTGGACTAATAGCTTATGTTTTCTTCAGAAAAGAATGGAAGAAAGCTTGGTTAATAATGTTGGCTACAATGCTAGTAGATTTAGATCATCTTTTGGCTACGCCTATATTTGATCCAGGTAGATGTAGTATTAATTTCCACCCATTACACACTTATTGGGCAATAGCGGTTTATGTGGTGATGTTGTTTTTCAAAAAAACAAGAATTATAGCAGTAGGATTACTATTCCACATGCTAACAGATTTTATAGATTGTCAATGGTGATTAGCCAATAAAAGCTAAGTATCAATATTAAAATATGAAATATTGAACAATTGAAGGTGGCTGAGTATTTCTATTTTCTGTAGAAAAATAAAATACACCGAAGCCCCGGACTACCTATGATGATAGGGTTCATTTCTTAAAATAGTGAACCCGCGATATAGTTGCTCAATAAAAAACAACCTTACCATTTGATAAGAAAAAGTCATTGAAGAAAGGGATACTTTTCCGTTTGCGCGTTTATATACCTCCTCGCTAAATCCATAAGGCCCTCCAATTACAAAAATTAGATTTTTCAGGCCGCTATTCATTTTCTTTTGTAAAAATTGAGAAAATCCTTCAGAAGTATATGTTTTTCCTTTTTCATCTAGAAGAATCAATACATCAGCTGTATTTGTTCGTTTTAGGATCTCATCACCTTCAGCTTGTTTTTGAAGGGCTTCAGATAAGTTTTTTGCATTTTTAATATCTGGAATTACTTCCAATTCAAAAGGAATATAAAACCCCAATCTTTTGATGTAATCATCCATTAGGGATTGTAACTGTTTATTGTCGGTTTTACCTATTGCGAGTAGTGTAATTTTCATCTAAAAGTTTTCAGATTTCAAAAATACAAAGATAATAGGTGTCTCTTCCTAATTCTCACTTCGACTTTCTAACTTTTTAAAGTATTTTAGCTAAAATTTTAAGCTATGATTTCAGAAAAACAATTCAACAAAGAGATAGATATCATAATCGCAAATGCAATTCGTGAGGATGTAGGGAATGGCGATCATAGTTCATTAGCCTGTATTCCAGAAGATGCTACCGGTTCGGCTAAGCTTTTGGTAAAGGACGAAGGAATTATTGCAGGAATAGATTTTGCGAAACAAGTTTTTGAATATATAGATCCAGGTCTTGAAGTAGAGGTAAAAATAAAAGACGGCTCTCCAGTAAAATATGGAGATGTATGTTTTTATGTTTCAGGACTTTCACAGTCAATTTTAAAAGCTGAAAGATTGGTTTTGAATGCTATGCAACGTATGAGTGCAATTGCAACTAAAACTAATCAATATGTTAAGCTTTTGGAAGGCACTAATACCAAAATTTTAGATACTCGTAAAACCACACCTGGAATTCGCGCATTAGAAAAATGGGCTGTAAAGATAGGAGGTGGAGAGAATCATCGTTTTGCGTTATATGATATGATAATGCTAAAGGATAATCACATCGACTTCTGCGGAAGTATAACTAAGGCTATTGAAAAAACGCAAGCATATTTAAAAGAAAATCATTTTGATCTTAAAATAATTGTTGAAGCAAGAAATCTTGCTGAAATTGAAGAAATCCTTCAAAGTGACGGAGTTTATAGAATATTAATCGATAACTTTAATTACGAAGATACTCGTAAGGCTGTAAAACTAATTAACGGTAAGTGTTTAACAGAATCTAGTGGAGGAATTACATTAGAAACAGTTAGAAAATATGCAGAATGTGGTGTAGATTATATTTCAAGTGGTGCGTTAACGCATTCGGTTTATAATATGGATCTTAGCCTAAAAGCGGTTAAATGAGCGAAAACCAAGAAAAGGAAATAAAAATTCCTGTAATACGGGAATTGGTTGATGTAACAAAAAGAATAAAACTCCCAGGATTAGGTCAGTTTTCACTATATCATTTATTAGAAATTTATGTAAATGGTATTTTAAAAGGTTCCTTTTCGCCGCGAGCTAGTTCTATTGCTTATAGTTTCTTTTTAGCGTTATTTCCTTTTTTGCTTTTACTTTTAAACCTTATTCCTTACATCCGTATAGATGGGTTTCAAACGCGGTTTTTAATATTTATTGAAGCTTTATTACCTCCACAAACCACACAGTTTTTCTATCCAATTATTGCAGATATTGCGGTAAACCCACGCTCTGGATTGCTGTCGTTTGTGTTTATACTGTCGCTATTCTTATCAGCAAATGGGGTGAATGCTATATTTAGTGCATTTCAATACTCTTTTCACGTATCTGTAAATAGGAATTTTTTCCGTCAATACCTTGTAGCTCTAAGTGTTGCTATTTTCTTGGCATTGTTGTTGTTAACTTCAGTAGGGGTTATCCTTTATGGAGAATTTATTATTCGCGACTTCCAATCTAGAGCTTATATCGATAACGATTTGTTTTGGATTCAGTTCTTTCAATTTCTTGTATTCCTAATTATGATCTATGTCGTAATTGCGACCTTGTATTACTTCGGAACCAAAGAAGGGAAGTCTTCAAGCTTTTTTTCCATTGGAGCAGTAGTTACTACAGTGTTGTTCTTGTTAACCACATATTTTTTCGGAATATATATTAATAATTTTTCAAATTATAACGAGTTATATGGCTCTATTGGTGCACTTTTGATATTGATGTTATATATTTGGATAAACGCAAACCTTTTGCTGCTAGGTTTTGAGTTGAATGTTTCAATTAAGCAGCTTAAAGAAAAAATTAAAAAATAACTTAATCTCTTCAAATTATGAATAAAATATTTTTAACACTCTCATTAGCTTTAATGACTGTTTTTGCTGCTTCGGCTCAAGATGTAACTGGAAAATGGAAAACTATAGACGACGAAACAGGGGAAGCAAAATCTATTGTTGAAATCTATAAGCAAAACGGTAAAGTTTATGGTAAAATAGTAGAAATTTTAAACCCTGCTAAGAAAAATGCAGTATGCGATAAATGCCCAGGAGCGGATAAAGGAAAGCCAATAGAAGGACTTGTAATACTTAAAGGACTTCAGAAAGATGGCGATGAATACAACGACGGAACAATTATGGACCCATTAAACGGGAAAGTTTATAAAAGCTATATTAAATTAAATGGAGCAAATAAGCTTGACGTACGTGGATATGTAGGTTTTTCACTTTTAGGAAGAACACAAACTTGGTCTAGAGTGAATTAAAAAATCATAAAAACAGTATCTTTAGGCCACCATTTTGGTGGCCTTTTTTGTGTCTTCAAATCAAATAATTAATCAAATAATTTTTCCTTTTGTTTTTTATAGATGTTATTCTTCCTATTCCTTTAAAACAAACCTTCACTTATAGTGTAAACAAGGATGAAGCTGCTTTTCTGCAACCGGGTATGCGTGTAGCTATCCCATTTGGAAAGTCAAAAGTTTTTACGGGAATTGTTTATCAAGTTCACGATCAAGCTCCGGTAGGCTACGAAACCAAGTCTATAGATCATATTTTAGATGAAACCCCCATAATTACAATTCATCAGTTAAAGCATTGGGAGTGGATTGCGAAGTATTATATGTGTTCATTAGGGGAAGTGATTAAGGCTGCTTTACCAAGTGCTTTTTTATTGGAAAGTGAAACAATGATTAAGCTTTCTACCGAAATTAATATAGAGGAAAAATCACTTACAGATGAAGAGTTTTTAGTATTTGAAGCGCTTCAAAATCAAACTTCATTACACATAAATGAAGTGCGCTCTATACTCGATAAGAAAAATGTGGTTTCTGTTATTAATAAATTAATAGATAAAAAAGTTGTTGATGTTGAAGAAACCGTTTACGAGCTATACACCCCAAAGCTTGTTCGCTATGTGAAGCTTTCACCTGAATATACTTCTGAAGAGAATTTACGTCAACTTTTAGATTCGATGAGTCGCGCTCCAAAACAACGCGAAATGCTTATGAATTTGTTTGTACTGAGTAGTCAGACAAAAAAACCGATTACAACTATAGCACTTCAAAAGAAAAGTAATGCCTCGGCTTCCACTTTAAAATCGCTTATCGATAAAGGAGTTTTAGAAGAATATTTTATTCAAAAAGATAGGGTAGAGTTTTCGGGTGAAGCTACCACAGATATTAAAGAGTTAAGCGAAGCACAAACAAAAGCCTACCAAGAGATTAAAGCTACTTTTGCTGAAAAAGATGTTGTATTACTTCACGGTGTAACATCTAGTGGGAAAACTGAAATTTATGTTCGTTTAATAGAACAAATGATAGCTACGGGAAAGCAGGTTTTATATATGCTTCCTGAAATTGCCTTGACTACACAATTAATTACTCGACTTCAAAAATATTTTGGAGAAAAAATCTCTGTTTACCATTCAAAATTTTCAGTAAATGAAAGGGTTGAGGTTTGGAATAATGTATTGAATGAAAAGTCAAAAGCACAAGTGGTTATTGGTGCGCGTTCATCATTATTTTTACCTTTTAAAAATCTAGGATTCATAATAGTAGATGAAGAGCACGAGCCATCATTTAAGCAATATAGTCCTTCACCACGTTACAATGCTCGAGACAGCTCTATAGTATTAGCAAAACTTCACAAAGCAAAGGTTTTGATGGGGTCTGCAACACCATCTTTAGAAAGCTATTACAATGCTAAAACAGGAAAATTTGGGTTGGTAACCCTAAAAAAGCGTTTCGGAAACGTACTAATGCCTGAAATTGAATTGGTAGATATAAAGGAGAAAAGCCGTAAAAAGCAAATGACGGGGCATTTCAGTGATAGACTGCTGGAAGAAATGCGTGAAACTTTAGGAAATGGGGAACAGGTTATTCTTTTTCAGAATAGAAGAGGTTATTCGCCAGTGGTAGAGTGTACAACTTGTGGTGTTTCGCCTCAATGCCCTAATTGCGATGTAAGTCTAACTTTTCATCAATATAAAAATCAGTTGCGTTGCCATTACTGCGGATACAAAATAGCGATGATGCTAAGTTGCATAGCTTGTGGGAGTGAAACGCTAGACACAAAAGGATTTGGAACCGAACAGGTTGAAAACGAATTAAAACCACTTTTCCCGAATCACAAAATCGCAAGGATGGACCAAGATACTACCAGGGGAAAACACGCGTATTCAAAACTTATTGAAGCACTAGAAAATGAAGAAATAGATATTTTGGTGGGTACTCAAATGCTGGCTAAAGGGTTAGATTTTAGAAATATAGGTTTGGTAGGGGTGATGAATGCCGATAACCTTCTAAATTTCCCCGATTTTAGAGCTCACGAACGTAGTTTTCAATTACTTCAACAAGTGTCGGGTAGGGCAGGACGTACACAAAAAAGAGGTAAAGTTTTAATACAAACGTACAATCCGTATCATCAAATTTTAAAGCAAGTTAGCGTTAATGATTATGCCGAGATGTATAAGGAACAATTAGAAGAGCGGTACAATTTTAAATATCCTCCATACTATAGAACTATAAAAATTGTTTTTAAAGACAAGAATTTAAAAAAAGTTCAAAAAGCTTCTGCTTGGTTTGCTCAAGCGCTACAATTTCCGTTTAAAGAAAATGTTTTAGGTCCTGAACCCCCACCTATTGGAAGAATTAAGAATATGTATATTATTAATGTCCTCATCAAAATTCCGAAGGATCAGTCTTTAGATAAGAGTAAGAAATATATTAATAACGTACAGCGTAGTTTTAATACGATTAAAGATTTTTCAAGTGTGCGTATTAATATAGATGTGGATAATTATTAAAATTAAGAATATGTCGAGTACATAAATACTTTAGTAAAGTATATCAACTTGAAGATTTATTGGGCATTTCTTTAAATTCTATTTAAAAATAGGTTTGATTAAACCAAATAATGTATTACTTTTGCACCCTCTTTGGCAGGAAGTCAAGGAGTTTTAATAATAATTTTAATAGATTTTTTATGAATCATTACGAAACTGTTTTCATCTTAAATCCCGTTTTATCTGAAGATCAGATAAAGGAGACAGTAAAGAAATACGAAGATTTTCTTGTTTCTAAAGGTGCTAAGATGATATCCAAAGAAAATTGGGGCTTGAAGAAACTTGCTTACCCAATTCAAAAGAAAAAAAGTGGGTTTTACCACCTGTTTGAGTACACTGTAGAAGGTGATACTGTAAACGAATTAGAAACTGAATTCAAAAGGGATGAGCGTTTTATGCGTTACCTTACTGTAAGCCTTGATAAGCACGCAATTGCTTGGGCAGAGAAGAGAAGAAATCGCAATAAAAAATCAGCTTAAATTATGGCAACATTACAACAACAAGCAAAAGGAAAAAAAGACGGAGAGATCAGATATCTTACTCCGCTTAATATAGAAACAAACAAGACTAAGAAGTATTGTATGTTTAAAAGGTCAGGTATTAAATACGTTGACTATAAAGATGCAGATTTCTTATTAAGATTTGTAAACGAACAAGGTAAAATTTTACCAAGAAGACTTACTGGAACTTCATTGAAGTACCAAAGAAAAGTTGCAGTTGCAGTTAAAAGAGCACGCCACTTGGCACTTATGCCATATGTAACCGATCTATTAAAATAAAAAACCAGAACGTATTATGGAACTTATATTAAAGAATGACGTAGAAAATCTGGGTTTTGCAGATGATATTGTAACTGTTAAGAACGGCTACGGAAGAAACTACTTAATACCTCAAGGACATGCAGTACTTGCTACTCCTTCAGCTAAAAAAGTACTTGCTGAAACTTTAAAACAACGCGCTTTTAAAGAACAGAAAATAGTTGATGAAGCAAAAACACAGGCTGAGAAATTAAACGGACTTGAAATTAAAATCTCTGCCAAAACTGGTGAAGGTGATAAATTATTTGGTTCAGTAAACAACGCTGATCTTGCAGAAGCACTTGAAAAAGCAGGTGTATCTATCGAGAAGAAATTCATCATGATTGCTGGTGGAGCTATTAAGCGTACAGGACCTTACGAAGCAACTATCCGTTTCCACAGAGATGTGATTAGCAACTTCGCATTTGAGGTTGTTGCGGAAGCAAAATAATTTATTCAATTGAATATAAAAAAGCCTTTCTCAGTTTGAGGAAGGCTTTTTATTTGGAAATAGGTTTTCAATTACAATAGATAACAGATACCAAAAATGAAATACGCCAGATTAACAAAAGAACAATTTGAAGAATTACACCAGGAGTTTATCAACTTTCTAGCTACTCAGTCCATTACTGCAGACGAATGGGCTAAGTTAAAAGTTGAAAAACCTGAAGTAGCTGAAGAAGAGTTAGATGTTTTTAGCGACTTAATATGGGAAGGTGTGCTTAAGAAAGTTAAATACCTAGAGCACATTTCGCCTAAGCAATTAATGCTTTTTCATATTACAGATGCTTTTATGGAACTTATCGCAATAAAAATTGATAAGGAAGAGGTTGATATTACAACCGAATACGGCTACAAATGGCTTCAGCAAAATTTACACGACGATGCAGTAAGCTTGTACACATCTACTAAAGCAATTAAAGAAGATAGAAATAAAGATATTTTTATTCTAATTCAGCAAGGTGCTGTTATTACAAAAGGTGAACTTTATACTTATTTTAGCGACCTATTGAAAGAATAATTTTCAAATTAAAAAGCCCCAAATTTCAGAAGTTTAATTTTGAGATTTGGGGCTTTCCTTATGTTATAGTTTTACTTATTCATACCTTAAACTCTCAATAGGATCTAAACGTGCAGCTTTTGAAGCAGGGTAGGAGCCTGCAATAACAGCTACTATAAAGGTTATTATTGTAGCCCAAATCATTGCAGTCCAAGGTAAGGTAAAATCGAAATCGAAAGCTTTTGCGAAGCCATATCCGGTTAGGATTCCGAGAATAATCCCGAGTATACTTCCAAACTGACCAATTACTATAGTTTCCATAAAGAACTGAGTAGATATTGTAGATCGTTTGGCTCCTAATGCCTTACGGACACCAATTTCCCGAGTACGCTCAGTCACAGATACTAGCATAATATTCATCAGAGCTATTGAAGATCCCAAAATTGTGATGATACTTATTATCCAGGCGGCAATTTCTAAATACCCCGTCATTGTTGCAATCCTATTTATTAAATCGTCACTGCGCTCAAGACCGAAATTATTTTCTTCAACTGGACTAAGTCCGCGTATGTTTCTGAAAGTAATTATTGCTTCATCTTGTGCTGCTTCCATATACTGTTTGTCGCCAACCATTACACTAATGTTGTAATTAATGTTAGGCTGAGTGTACATACTTCGTGCAACTTGAACGGGAATTAAAACCCTTAAATCTTGATTATTGCCAAATGTAGAGCCTTTAGATTCAAGTAAGCCTATAACTTTAAACTTAACCCCGCGTATGCTAATCGTTTTATTAATAGGGTCTTCGTTCTTAAAAAGACTTTTCATAAAATCGGAGCCTATAATACACACCTTATTGTTGTTTTCAACATCAAAAACTGTAAAATTTCTTCCTTTTTCTATTTCTGTACCCGAGGTTTCAAGATAGTTTTCATTAATACCATAAACTTTTACTTCTGGATCTGTTTTTTCTGAGCCAAATTTTACCTCGGCGCCGGCGGTACCTAAAAATGAAAGCGAAGTTTTTGTTTGTGGGAATTCATATTTATTTAAAAACTCACGAACGTTGTTGTAGCTAATTATAGGGTTTACCTTTTCGCGTTCGCCGCTTCTATTACTTTGTACTTCAAATTCGTATCGTTGAATATTAAAAGTATTGGCACCCATAGATGCAAAATTGCCCGATATAGTGTTTTCCAGTGCTTTTACGGCACTTAAAATCCCTACAAGAGCCCAAATACCAATGCCTATAATTACGATAGTTAATATAGTTCTAAGCAGTTGCCCTTTAATAGAGCCAAGTGCAATTCGAACATTTTCCCAAAAGAGTGAAAACATATTTTTAGTTTGAGTTTCTCATTAGACGGCAAAAGTTGGATAAAGTTACTATTATTTAAGATATTTGCTTCTTTAAGTTATGAGTTATGAGTTATGAGTTATGAGTTATGAGTTATGAGTTTGGTTGTTTGAAATTCTCACCATCTTTCTCTCTTCTCTCTTCTCTTTTTTATAAAATCTAAAATCTATAATCTATTTTGAAACCGTCTATTCCAAAAGGTACTCGCGATTTTACTCCTGAAGAAGTATCTAAACGTAACTATATTTTTAATACTATAAAAGAAACATTTTCTCTTTATGGTTTCCAGCCTATTGAAACCCCATCATTTGAAAACAGTGATACCTTAATGGGGAAATATGGTGAAGAAGGGGATCGTTTGATTTTCAAAATTCTTAATAGTGGAGATTATCTTTCTAAAGTAGACGATGGGCTTTACTCTGAAAAAAACAGCATTAAAATGACGGCTAAGATTTCTGAAAAAGCCTTGCGTTATGATCTTACAGTTCCTTTTGCTCGCTATGTTGTTCAGCATCAAAACGAAATTACTTTTCCTTTTAAACGTTACCAAATTCAACCTGTATGGCGTGCAGATAGGCCTCAAAAAGGACGGTTCCGCGAATTTTATCAGTGCGATGCAGATGTTGTAGGTTCAAAATCGCTTTGGCAAGAAGTGGAATTTGTGCAGCTCTATGATGCTGTTTATACCAAACTTGGACTAAAAGGAGTAACTATTAAAATAAACAATCGTAAGGTTTTAAGCGGTATCGCTGAAACTATTGGTGCAGAAGACAAACTGATAGATTTCACGGTGGCTTTAGATAAACTTGACAAAATAGGTGAGGAAGGCGTAAAAAAGGAAATGCGAATAAAAGGAATTTCTGAAGAAGCCCTAGACAAATTGCAACCATTATTTACTTTCTCAGGAAATAATGATGACAACTTAAAATCCTTAAGCGAAATGCTTTCTGAATCTGAAACAGGAATGCAAGGGGTGGAAGAGTTACAATTTATCACTAAAAATATTGAAACGCTCGGTTTAAAGTCTGCTTCATTGCAAATAGATGTAACCTTAGCGCGTGGTTTAAACTATTACACAGGTGCTATCTTAGAAGTAGCTGCTCCCAAAGAAGTGAAAATGGGAAGTATAGGCGGTGGTGGAAGATACGATGATCTTACTGGGATTTTCGGCTTAAAAGATATGAGTGGGATGGGGATTTCATTTGGTTTGGATAGAACATATCTTGTTCTTGAAGAGCTAAATCTTTTTCCAGAAGCCATTTCTGAAAATAGTAGAGCGCTATTCCTAAACTTTGGTGAAAAAGAAGCGTTGTACGCCATGAAAACAATTTCAAAGTTGCGTGGTGCTAATGTAAAAGCTGAGTTATATCCAGATTCGGCAAAAATGGGGAAACAGATGGGCTACGCCGATAAGCGCAATATTCCATTTACAATCTTAGCAGGTGAAAAGGAAATGGAAGCCGAAGCTTTTACGCTTAAAAACATGAAAACTGGAGAACAAACAATGATGAGTTATTCAGAGCTAGAAAGTTTTTTAGCAGAATAGATTATTACTACTTTACGCAGATATATCAAAAATCCCCTGGAAAATATATTCAGCGGGATTTTTGGTTTTTATAATTTTAATTGTTGATAGTGTCGAAGATTAGATCTAATAATTATTAGCAAAACTCATTGATATCTATCTAATTTCTATTCTAAAACGAATACTTTTAATAGCAGGATTTTTTAGAAATATTTTCTAGATGTTTGAATATTATCTAAAATTTTAGACTGTGGAATTTCTACGATATCACGCCAATTTAAAAAACATGTTGTAACTTATAACAGAATCAATTAAAATTGTTTTATGAAATCTCCAGACTTCACCAATTTGAGTGCGATGTATGTAAATTGTACATTGAAAAAATCTCCAGAAACTAGCCATACTGACTCATTGATAAATGTTTCAAAACAAATAATGAGGAAGGAAAAAGTTAGAATAGATGAAATCCGATTGGTAGATTTTGAAGTTGCTTCTGGGGTATATCCTGATATGACGGAACATAATTGGGAAAAAGATGACTGGCCAATGTTATTTAAAAGAATTATTAATGCAGATATTCTTATCGTAGGTACACCAATATGGTTGGGAGAAAAATCTTCAATTGCACAAAAACTTATAGAAAGACTTTACGCTATGAGTGGTCAAACCAACGATAAAGGACAATACTTGTTTTACGGAAAGGTTGGTGGGTGTGTAGTAACAGGCAATGAAGATGGAATAAAACATTGTGCAATGGGAATACTGTATTCACTTCAGCATATAGGGTATTCTATACCTCCACAAGCTGACTGTGGATGGATAGGAGAGGTAGGTCCTGGCCCTAGTTATGGAGATACCGAATGGCAGGGTAAAAAATTAAAGCAACCCGTAGGTTTTGAAAGCGATTTTACCAATAGGAATACTACTTTTATGACTTATAATTTACTTCACCTAGCTTCAATGTTAAAATCAAATAACGGTTACTCAAACTATGGAAATTCTAGAAATGATTGGGATGATGGAGCACGTTGGGAGTTTAAGAACCCTGAATATCGCTAGAATTATAAAGAATAAAATTTTATTAAAACAAAAGATTTGGAGGTGGAACCTCCTCGATAATATAGGGTTTGTTTGTGTTTAAATTCCGCTTATAAAGATCTGTGCTTACAGGATGAGCCTTAAATTCTTTTGAGGTAAAGCCATTTTTGATTAATTCTAATACATTTCCTTCATTTAAATCAGGATTGAACCATTCGCCGTACAATTCTTCATCAAGTACAAGAGGTTGTCTTTTTTTGACATTGTGAACCTCAGTGAAAAAAGGATTTGCTTCCATAGTAAGAATTGAGCAGGTAAATTGATTTGTATCATCTTCTATTTCAGAATAAATCCCACCAAATACAAACAAATCACGGTTATCTGCATATTTATCGGTTGGGATATAACAGAAGTAGGGAATAGAATTTCCCGCAGTTTTATGTGGTTCAAAAAAACCATCGGCTATAATTAGGCAGCGGTTCTCGAAGGCTGCTTCTTTGGATAACCCTTGAAATAGTGTTTCGGACTTTATATTTAAGGTGTTGTATTTTTTTCTAAACGCTGTGATATCTCTCATTCCCCAACTTGGTACATATCCCCATTCAGCCGGATAAATAGTGTTGGGTTCATTCATTTTTACAATTTGAAGATTGGGATGAGTAAATCCAGAGCGATGATAGTAAATCTCGTATTGTTCGGGATTAGCAAAGTCTTTATTAAAGTTTTCTTTTACTTCCTTTTTCTTTTTTGTGAGGGCGGTTTCGTAGCACATTATAGATAGGTGTAGTTTTAAGAATTACCGTTTAGAATAATTTGTTTCAAATCGTATCTAATTCTGTGCTCTAAGGTACTAAATTCAAAAGTTGATTGCATAAAAAAACGGTTAGGAATAAACCTAACCGTTTGAATTTGAGTATTAAACTCTGTAGCGAGATCGGGACTTGAACCCGAGGCCTCCGGGTTATGAATCCGACGCTCTAACCAGCTGAGCTACCTCGCCATTTTAGATTTTTAATCTAAATTTGCTACAGCCAAAAGGCCTAAGCGGCTGCAAAGATAGTAACAAAATAAACTGACGCAAATTTTATCTCAAATTTATTTCATTTTTTTTATATCTTGATCTCATAAAATTTTTAAACGAATATTTCGGGATTATAATTAATATATATATATTGGGCAGCAACAAATATAGTGCTATGGAAGACAAAATTAAATATGAAATGGAATTCCCAATACAGGTATCTCCATCATTATTATATCAATATATTTCAACACCTTCTGGGTTATCAGAATGGTATGCAGACAACGTAAATTCACGTGGGGAATTTTATACTTTTATTTGGGAAGGTAGCGAAGAGAAAGCTAAGTTACTAAGCAAAAAAAGCCCTGAACGCATCAAATTTAGATGGTTGGAAGATGAAGGGGAGGAGTTTTATTTCGAACTAAGAATACAAGTTGACGAAATAACTAAAGACGTCTCGCTTATGATAACCGACTACGCTGAAGAAGATGAAATAGAAGAAGGAAAAATGCTTTGGGAAAATATGGTTTCAAACCTTAAACAGATTTTAGGATCTGCTTAAAACCGCAATAAATATATTATTTTAGAACCGTCTTATAGCTAAGACGGTTTTTTATATGATAAACTTAAATGGCCAAATAGTAAAAGAACAAGATGCATCTATTACAATTAATAATAGAGGCTTGAATTATGGTGACGCTGTTTTTGAAACTATGCGTTATGGAAATGGCAAGATTTACTTTTGGGAAGACCATTATCTACGTTTAAAATCGTCATTGAAAATTCTGAAAATGGAAAGTTCAGAGAATTTTTCTAGCAACTTTCTTAAACAAGAAATTTCAAGAACTATAGCTGCACAGGCATCTTTAAATTCTTCATATAGAGTAAAGCTATTAGTTTGGCGTAAGGCTGGAGGAAAATACACACCCTTTACCAATGAGGTTGAATATGCAATTATGGTTGTAGCTTTAGCTTCACTAACGTATCCATCGAATATTGCAGCGTATAAAATAGGGGCTTATGACGAACACTTAGTTTCTTCAGGAGAGCTTTCCACTTTAAAATCGAACAATAGGTTAATTAATGTTTTAGGTAGTGTTTTTGCTAAGGAAAATGGTTTTGATAACTGTTTTCTTCTAAACGAAAAGAATAATGTGGTAGAGGCTTTAAATGGTAATCTGTTTATCGTTTCAGGAAAAACTATTATAACGCCTCCAATTCGAGAAGGATGTTTAAATGGAATAATGCGAAAGCAGCTTATTACTATTGTAAAAAGCGACACAGAATATTCGATAAAAGAAACCTCAATTTCGGTTATGGATTTACATACCGCTGACGAAATTTTTATAACAAATGTTATTCAAGGAATTGTACCCGTTACTAGGTATAATGAAAATGCATTTGAAGATAAAATTGCAAAAATTTTATTGCAAAAATTGAATGATTTGGTAACAACTAATTAGTTGTAAGTAGGGTTTTCTGGAGCGTTAGACCATAAAACATAATCGCCTCCAAGTTCGATCATTTTTTGTTTCCAAAAATTAGCTTTGGTTTTTCCTATTATCTCATTGTTATAGGTATTTGGGACTACTACCCAGCTATGTACTTCTAATTCTTGGTCTAATTGGTCGGCTTCCCATCCTGAATATCCTAAAAAGAAACGAATTTGATTTTCGTTTAATTTATCTTCTTTTAGTAAATCTAAGATTGCATTAAAATCGCCACCCCAATAAATGCCTTTCGAAATTTCTATACTTTCAGGAATAATGTCTGGAATACTATGAATAAAATAAAGGTTGTCTTGTTCTACAGGTCCGCCATTGTAAACAGTGAGCTTAGATTTAACTTCTGGAATAAAGTCTCTAAGCTTATGTTTTAATGGCTTGTTGAGAATAAAACCTACAGAACCTGTTTCATTGTACTCTGCCAATAAAACGACAGAACGATTGAATGAAACGTCACCTATAATAGATGGTTCCGCAATTAAAAGATGGCCTTTTTCGGGTTTAATTATGGTCATTAGTTTTTATTTGGTTTATTAAAGCTAAGTAATTAATTTAAGAATGCCAAAAATTTAATCAAACCAAAGTATAATTATGATTAACTCATCAATATTCATAAAAAAGAATGAATTACTAATAAACTATAAATCAGACCAATAAAAAAACCTTCTTATCAATTAAATTGAAAAGAAGGTTTTAAATTTTGTAAAGTATTTTTTACAATTAATTTACGCTATTTTGTAAATCAGAACCAGCTTTAAATTTCACTACGTTTTTAGCAGCAATTTTGATGGTTTTTCCTGTTTGAGGGTTTCTTCCTTCTCTAGCAGCTCTTTTTGAAACTGACCAAGAACCGAATCCTACAAGAGATACACGGTTACCTTTCTTAAGTGAGTTTTGAACATTTTCTAAGAAAGATTCTAAAGATTTCTTAGCAGCAGCTTTAGTGATTCCGGCATCTTCTGCCATTGCATCGATTAAATCAGATTTATTCATAATTTTTTTTAAATTAAATTGTTGGTTAAACTTCGATTAATTGCTCTACAAATTTAAAAGGATTATCCGTTCAAGCAAGTAACCACGCAGTAAATCCACTATATTGTTAATAACTTTGGTCGATTGTTAATAAACTTGATTGTTTTTAAATAAAATTTAATCAAATCAGTGTTTACGAGGGTTTACGACAGTTTTGAATTCACATCGAATGAATAACCATTTAAAAGCGATGCACTATCCATTTTTCGCTTTCCAGGAAGCTGTAACTCCTTCACTAAAATGTAACCATCAAAACAAGCAACTTTTATTACCTTTTTTGTGGTTTCAATTTCTCCCGGCTCTTGATTGTGATCTGCTTTTTCGTATTTGGCTGAGTATATCTTAGCTTTTAGCTCTTCATCATTATTATGTAATACAGACCAAGCAACAGGATAGGGGGAAAGACCTCTAATAAATGCTTCAATTTCTTTTCCTGGTTTGTTCCAATCTATTCGAGTGTTCTCGGGTGTGAGCTTTGGCGCCTCTTTTAGGTCGCTATTGTTAGATTGAATTTTAGGATCAACATTACCATGCTCTATTAAGGTAAGTGTTTCTAAAACTAGTTTGCCTCCTACATCCATTAATTTGTCGTGGAGAGATTCGGCGTTTTCATCATCTACAATATCAACTTCTGTATTTGCTATTATTGCTCCAGTGTCGATTTTCTCATCTATAAAGAAGGTGGTTACCCCTGTTTTCTTCTCACCATTAATAATAGCCCAGTTAATTGGTGCAGCTCCCCTATATTGTGGTAAAAGTGATGCATGAAGATTGAAAGTGCCCAATTCAGGCATTTGCCAAACAACTTTTGGAAGCATTCTAAAAGCAACAACTACTTGAAGATTTGCTTGTAGCTCTTCAAGTTCATTTAAAAAAGCTTTGTCTTTTAAATTAGATGGCTGTAGAACCTTTAATCCTTTTGAAACAGCATAGTTTTTTACTGCCGACCCCATTAGTTTTCGTCCTCTTCCAGCAGGTTTGTCTGCCGCTGTAACTACACCAACGATGTTTCTTCCTGCTTCAACCATTTCTTTTAGAACTCCAACAGCAAAATCTGGAGTTCCCATAAATACTATTCTTAAATCTTTTGGCATTTTTAAATCTCTATAATAAGTTTAATGACGTAATAATATATAAATGCGATATCTAAAAACTCCAACAGGATGCTCTAGATATTTCAATTATAAAGTCAATTTTAAGGTATGTAATATTCGTTTTTTATACTCACTTTTATCTTTTCAGCATCCAGTAATATCCGGATTACTTTTAAAACAGTGTCTTCCGCAAAAGTAAGTTTTTCTGTTATTTCACGCGAACTTAAATCACTACCTTCAAGCAAGACTAGTATTTGTACAGCAATGTTTTTTAATTCTTTGTTAGAAGCTTGTGGCGATGATAAATTACAATTAGAGCAAATTCCACAATCTTCTGAGGTTGTTTCCCCAAAGTATTTTACCAATTGAACACTCCGACAGGTTTTTGTGTCGTTTATATAATGTAACACCGAATTTACTTGAGCGGTCTTTTTTCTATTTAAAGCCTCTACATCCCGTGAAATAACGTTAATAGTTTTATCATCTTCTCTTGGGACGAGAAAAGTAAGAGTAGCATCAGTAATTTGTAAAGACAACTCTACCACTTGATCGCGTTCTAACTTTTTTAAAGTAGAAATAATAGTTTCAATAGATTGCCCTGTTTTTGAAGAAATAAGTTCTAAATTGATTGAAGTGGGCATTTCAAAAACTCCACCGTAAATTCTTAAGATCGTTTTACCAATTATTGAAGAGGTGATGTCTTTTTCAAAATAGTTTAATAAACGCTCTGAAGAAATTAAAAATTGAATGGTAGATTTCCGTCCAAATTCTTGTGATAATTGAATAACACCTAATCGGTCTAAATTGTTTAAAGCATTATACGCAAGAAGAGGATTGAAATTATAGGTTTTACAGAATTCCGAAAACCCAAAGTTGTGTTTTGTAAACTCTCCTTCACCATAAGATATCTGGAAAAAATTATTCAGTTTCCGATATATCTTTTTCAAATCTGTTGAGGAAGGAAGTGATTCTATAAATTGTTTTTGTACCTGTATTTTATCGGAATCGTTATAGAGTAAAACTGCTGTTGCAAGTTTACCATCACGCCCCGCGCGACCTGCTTCTTGAAAATAGCTTTCTATGCTTTCTGGAATTTGTAAGTGAATTACATAGCGAACATTGGGTTGGTCTATTCCCATTCCAAAGGCATTAGTAGCTACCATAGTCGACACTTCACCTCGTCGCCAAGATTGAAGTTTTTTAGCTTTTTCCTTAGTGGAAACTCCACCGTGATAATAAGTTGAAGAGATTCCTAAGCTATTAAGTTGTTCGCTTATTTCAATGGTGCCTTTTCGGTTTCTTACATAAACAATTGCTGAGCCGGTATTGCTCTTTAAAAACTGCTCTGCCTTATAAAGTTTGTCTTCTTCTTTATAAACCTGATAGGAAAGATTTTTTCTTACAAATGAGTTTTTAAATATCTCAGGTTGTTCGAGTTTTAACTCTGCTATAGTATCCTTTAAAACCTCTGTTGTTGCTGTTGCAGTAAGTGCAATAATAGGAGTTAATGGGTGAATTTCACGAAGGATTGTTATGTTTTTGTAGGCAGGTCTAAAATCGTTTCCCCATTGCGATATACAGTGCGCTTCATCAATAGCAATTAGGTTCACATTCATTTGCCTGATGTAATTCTGAACTACTTCCTGTTGCAGCCTTTCAGGAGAAAGATATAGAAACTTGTATTTTCCAAAAAGGGCGTTGTCCAAAAGTGTATTCAATTCAGAAAATGAAATTCCCCCCGTTAAGTTTAAAGCTTTTATGCCGCGTTCTTTTAGTGAATTTACTTGATCTCCCATTAGTGCTACCAAGGGGGAAACCACGATACATATTCCTTCCATGGCCATTGCAGGAACTTGGAAGCATATAGATTTTCCCCCGCCAGTAGGTAATAAAGCCACGGTATCCCTTCCGTTTATTACGGAATTAATTATATCTTCCTGTTTTGGTCTAAAGGAAGTATAACCCCAATATTTGTTTAAGATGTCGTGGACATTTGTCAAATTGACGAAGTTTATTATTTACTAAGTTATAAATAACTATTTATATATATGAGGAATAAGGGTTTTACTTTAAACACCTACTCATTTAAGCTTCTAAGAATGTAGTGAGCGCGATCTTCAATTGACCCTACTGGTACTTCATGGATTTTATAACCGAAATTAGTGTAACCTTTTTTTAAAAAATGAAATATTTTTTCGGCTTGGTCAAAAGACTCATACCGTTCGTTGTCTTGTTTATAGATTTGTTTCCAAGGTGGTAATACAAAAACTTCATCGTATCTATGTTCAATACAGGTTTTTGAAAAATATTCAGGGTATTCGGTGTTTACAAAATCCATATAAGCAGTAACATCTGGCATACCGCGATCGTAGAAAAGAATTTTGTCAACACAATCATTTCCTTCTAGGTACTGCCTTAATCTTCCCTCTAGCAGTTTTTGGCTAAATAGGATGGGTTTTTCCAAAAAAAGTTGATCAATACCCTCTTTTTGAGCTTGAAGTGTAACTTCTCTGGAGATTTCTTCTTTTACTTTATACCCCTTATCTTCTAAATACTTAATCAAAGAGGTTTTTCCCGAGCCTGGTCCACCAGTAATTACAATTCGTCTTGTTTTCAAAAGTTATAATTTTATACAAAGTAAGTAAATAATTATTTGTGGTGAAAGTGTATCTTTGCAGTTCACCCAACTACTTACTATATAAATGAGTCAAGATAAAAAGACTACAGAGTTTTACGAACGTTTAAAAGAGCAACTTAAAGGAGACACTACTTGGCCTTCACCATACCTCTATAAATTTGTAGTGCCTGCAGATCTTGAAAAGATAGCAGAAATACGTGCGGTTTTTGATAAAACTGATGCAGTGATTAACACAAGAGATTCTTCAAAAGGCACATATACAAGTATATCGGTAAGGGTTACAATGTCTTCACCAGAAGAAGTTGTAGAAAAATATCTTGAAGTTTCTAAGGTTGAAGGTGTAATTTCACTTTAATTTTTAGTAATTTGCAAGTGAAATGATTTTTCAATCTTTCCAAGTAAAATAATTCTCTCCCCTAATATTAAAAATTTGATACAAGAAGTTTCACAGATAGAGTATAATACAGAGCGTCCAAAATTAATAATACCTGAATACGGTCGCCATATACAAAAAATGGTCGATCAGGCTATTGCTACCGAAGACAAAGAAGAACGCAATAAAATGGCAAAAGGTATTATTGCTGTTATGGGTAATCTAAACCCTCACCTTCGCGATGTTCCAGATTTTCAACCGATGCTGTGGGATCAACTTTTTATAATGTCTGATTTTAAATTAGATGTTGATTCTCCATATCCAATTCCTTCAAGAGAAGAGTTATTGGAAAGACCAGAACCTTTAAGTTATCCACAGAATCATCCAAAGTACCGTTTTTACGGGAACAATATTAAAAGGATGATAGATGTCGCTAATAGATGGGAAGATGGAGATAAAAAAGATGGTTTGATTCTAACTATCGCAAACCACATGAAAAAGTGTTTCCTTAATTGGAATAAAGACACTGTTGAAGATGATGTGATTTTCGGACACCTTTATGAGCTTTCAGAAGGGAAAATCAATCTTAAAAATAGTGATGAAGACTTAAGCGATGCTTCAAACCTACTAAAAGTTAAAAAGCGCTATTCATCTTCAAGTTCAAATAAGAAAAACTACAAATCGAATTCTAACAATCGCAACCGAAAGCGTCACTAAATTTCCAATCTTTATCTATGGGTAGTTTCCAAATAGAAGGTGGGCATAAACTAAAGGGCGAAATAACCCCTCAAGGTGCCAAAAATGAAGCCTTACAAATTCTTTGTGCAGTATTATTAACTCCTGAAAAAGTGATTATTGAGAATATTCCAGATATTCTTGATGTTAATAAGCTTATACAGATACTTGGTAATTTAGGAGTAAAAGTTGAAAAACTTGACAAAGGAAAATATTCATTTATTGCAGATGAAATTAACCTTGAATACCTAGAATCTGAACTATTTAAGCAAGAGGGTAGCTCTCTTCGCGGTTCTATCATGATTGTAGGTCCGTTATTGGCTAGATTTGGAAAAGGATATATTCCGCGACCTGGTGGCGATAAAATAGGAAGAAGACGATTAGATACCCACTTTGAAGGGTTTATTAAATTAGGTGCAAAATTTAGATACAATAGAGAAGAGCGCTTTTATGGAGTAGAAGCTCCAGAGGGTTTAAAAGGGGCTTATATGCTTTTAGATCAAGCTTCAGTTACTGGAACTGCAAATATTATAATGGCTGCAGTTTTGGCTGAAGGAACAACTACAATTTACAACGCGGCTTGTGAACCTTATATACAACAACTTTGTAAGATGCTTATCTTGATGGGAGCTAAGATTAAAGGTGTTGGTTCAAACTTACTAGAAATTGAAGGGGTAGAAAAACTTGGTGGATGTAATCATCGTGTTTTACCAGATATGATTGAGATTGGTAGTTGGATTGGTCTTGCAGCAATGACAAGAAGTGAAATTACCATTAAAAATGTAAGTTGGGAAAATTTAGGGCTTATACCTGAAACCTTCCGTAAACTTGGTATTACACTAAATAAGGTAGGAGATGATATCCATATCCCTTCGCAAGATGAATACGAAATTCAAGGCTATATTGACGGTTCTATTCTTACAGTAGCTGACGCACCTTGGCCAGGATTTACGCCAGATTTATTGAGTATCGTTCTTGTAATTTGTACTCAAGCAAAAGGAAGTGTGCTTATTCATCAAAAGATGTTTGAAAGCCGCCTGTTCTTTGTGGATAAATTAATAGATATGGGGGCAAAAATCATTCTTTGCGACCCGCATCGTGCAACAGTAATCGGGCATAACTTCCAGTCTAATTTAAAGGCAACTACAATGGTTTCGCCAGATATACGTGCAGGAGTTTCATTGTTAATTGCAGCGCTTTCTGCACAAGGCACAAGCGTTATTCACAACATCGAACAAATAGATCGAGGTTACGAAAATATTGATGAAAGATTAAGAGCTATTGGAGCTAAAATAACAAGAACGGAAAGCAATTAAACTTTCCTGTTCTTGTTGATTTCGTCTTGAAGTTTTCTACGTAATTTTTGCTCGCGTTCTAAGCTATTTCTACGGTTATCTTCTAATTCAATCTCTATTTCAGCCATTTTTAATTGAGCTGCTTTAGTGATTTTATGGCTGTTTAAGAATCTATAGAATAAAAAGCCTGAGATTAAAAGCAGAATTCCTATAATAGACCACATAATGGTATTATAAGTAGTTTTTGAAGTAAGTATTCCAAATAATTCGATACCGTCTTCCTTTTCTTTAGAAGCCGCTAAATTTTCTTGAGTTTGTTTTAAGTTTTGAGTTAGTGAGTCAATTTCAGTATTCTGATTTTTTATTTCACTTTCTAATCCAGTAATTTTTCGTTCTAACGTAGAAACAGAATCTAAAATGTTTCTTTTTAAAGTTGCTAGTTGGGTTTTCTTAATCACCTTGTACTCTTGATAACTATTACTTTTATCAAAGGCATCGGTCATTTGGTTATTTAGGGTGTTCTTTTCAATTTGAACAGAATCCTGAGCATTAGCGCTTATGCTAAACAGAAATAGAGGGATACTTAATAATAAAATTTTCTTCATGTCTTTAAGTTTGTTTGCTTGCCTTCATTAACTGCACAAGAGTAGCAAAATTGTGTAGAATAGCACAAAATTAGACTTGATTTACCTTTTTTTTAACAAATGAAAAAAATCTAGGGAGAAAAACTTAGGAAATTGCAGCTTTATACACTTTTAAACATCGTTCTCTAGCTTCTTTATGATCGACTATTTTTTCAGGGTATTTGGCAGTTTCAAATTCGGAAACATACTTTTTAATATACTTGTAATCCTTATCGTATTTTTCAATCTGTGTTGTAGGATTGAAAATTCTAAAGTAGGGCACTGCATCTACACCGCAACCCGCTGCCCATTGCCAATTTCCAACATTGCTAGAAAGCTCGTAATCCAATAACTTTTCGGCAAAATAAGCTTCTCCCCAGCGCCAATCTATTAAAAGATGCTTACACAAAAAACTCGCTACAACCATCCTTACGCGGTTGTGCATATAACCAGTAGTGTTTAACTGCCGCATGCCAGCATCTACCAGGGGGTAGCCAGTTTTCCCTTCTTTCCACATTTGAAATTCAACTTCATTGTTTCGCCATTCAATTCTGTCGTATTTCTTTTTAAAGGCATTTTCTACCGTTTCAGGAAAATGCCATAAGATTTGCATAAAGAATTCACGCCAAATTAGTTCTTGCCAAAAAACTTCGTTTTTCTCAGCTGTAGCTTTCTTCATTACTTCTCTAATACTAACTGTACCAAATCGCAAATAGATTCCTAAATGCGAAGTAGCATCTTCAGCAGGGAAGTCTCTTTTGTTTTCATATTGCTGAATGGTTAAAGGAGTTAGGGAGTAATCTTGGACTTTAATTGTAGACTTTTCAAATCCGATATCATTTAATGAAAGATTTGGTAAACGTGAATTTTGAAATAAATTTTTAAAGTGTTTCTTTGAGTTTAATATTTCACCTTTAAACTCCATATTAAACTGAGCTTTCCATTTTTTCATATATGGAGTGTAAACGAGATAAGGAGTACCGTCGCTTTTAACAATTTCATTCTTCTCAAAAATCACCTGATCTCTAAAGGTGTGAAATTTAATTTTGTTATGACTTAGAAGTTTTTCTATCTGTTGGTCGCGATCTCTCGCATAAGGTTCATAATCGTGATTTGTAATTACATTTTGAACCTCAAATTTTGAAATTATTTCTTGGAAAACGTCTTTGGTTTTTCCGTGGTATATTGCTAAACTACTCCCGTGCTTTTGTAATTCTTCGCGCAAACTTTGAAGTGTTTGAAATATAAAAGTGATGCGTGCATCGTTTTTTGGAAGTTCACTAATTATTTCTGAATCAAATATAAAGATTGGAAGTACTGGAAACTTCCCGTTTAGAGCTTGATGAAAACCCGTGTTGTCACGTAACCTTAAATCTCTTCGAAACCAAAATATATTTACTTTTTCTGTCAAATCTTAATTAGTGTTTAAGGTTGGAGTTTTTTCGTCAAGTTTTAATAATGAGCTATAAAAATTATCTGTAAATTGACTTTTACAGACGAAATTAATTTAATTTGAAAAATTTATTAATAGATCTGTTTCTGTCAAAAGGTTTGTTTTCAGTGTTATAAAGTACCGAAGAGCTCGTGTAATTTATTTTTACGATATTCGAATATTTCGATTAATTTTGGTTTAACCAACAGTGGGTGGACTAGTTGCCCAAGAATTCCAAAAGGAAGTTTATAATGAAGTAAGTCTTCCATTTCAATTCCGCCGTCAATTTCTTTAATAAAATGCTTGTGATGCCAAAGAGAATACGGGCCAAAACGTTGTTCGTCTACAAAATATTCTCTATCCACAACATGTGTAATCTCAGTTACCCACTTAGTTTTAATGCCTAAAATAGGGGTTACTATATACTCAATTATTTGTCCAGCAAACATAGGTTTTTCTGATCCGGACAGAATATCGAATCCCATATAATCGGGAGTAATAACTTTTAAGTTCTTAGGGTTTGAAAGAAACGCCCAAGCTTCATCAATTGTTATAGGTAATTTTTGTTTTGCTTGAAGTGTAAAAATTTTCATTAATGATTTATCTACTTCTTTTGATTGTTAGTCTCTTGTTCATTGACAGTAATCTGTAAGTGTCTACATCTAAAGCTTTATATCTCGACTTAACTCTTATTTTATTCCTTAATTTTTTCAACATAGCTCAAATTTTTCTTTAAAATTACTTTGTTTTAAATTGTAATTAAAAGGTTAAACAAAAATTTAACATATAGAGGTCGTTTCTTGTATAGCTTGGACTTGGGAGTATTGTGTTTGTGGGTTTTTTAAGTTTTTATTAACTTTAAAGAAGGTTTTCAAACAGTACCTTCGTAAGTAATATAAACATCCAAAAACCAATAAAGATGAAAAAGATAATTTTACTTTTTTCTGTTTTAATGCTAACTGCAAGTATTCAAGCACAAATAGAAACTCCACAACCGAGTCCGTTTCAAAAAATTGAACAAAAAGTAGGGCTTACAGATATTACATTAGAATATTCTAGACCTTCTATGAGAGGTAGAACAATTTTTGGCGATTTAGTGCCTCACAATAAAATGTGGCGTGTAGGAGCTAATACAAATACAAAAATAACGTTTAGTGATGCAGTTGAAATCGGAGGAAAAAACCTCGCTGCTGGTTCGTATGCAGTATACGCAAAGCCGAGTGCTACCAATTGGGAAGTGTACTTCTACAGCGATTCAAACAACTGGGGATTACCAGAAAAATGGGATGATAAGAAAGTAGCTGCAAAGGTTTCAGTTCCAGCTTACCCAATGCCAGTAAAAATTGAAACGTTAACAATGACGTTTGATAATCTTACAAATGACTCTGTAGTATTAGGAATTCTTTGGGCCGATACTTATGTTGGAGTACCAATTAAATTGTTTACTGATAAAGCTGTTACAGCAAACATAGAACGCGCAATGAGCGGTCCTAGTTCTAACGACTATTACGCTGCAGCGGTATACTACTTAACTGAAGGAAAAGACATCAATAAAGCTAAGAATTGGATTGATAAGTCGTTTGAGATGAATAAAGATCCTAAGTACTATCAAATTCGTCAGAAAGCGCTTATTTACGCAGCTGCAGGTGATAAAAAAGGAGCAATTGAAGCTGCCAAGCAATCGCTTAAAATGTCTAAAGAGGCTGGAAACGACGATTATGTAAAAATGAACGAAAAGTCTATAAAAGAATGGGAAGGTAAATAATCTTAATTACTTACCGTGAAACCATAAAAAGAGGCTGTCTACATTAGACAGCCTTTTTTAGTGTATATAATTGGTTTAATATTTATTTAGCCTCTAAAGCTTCCCAATATTCATAAGCTCTTCGTAAATGAGGAATTACTATGGTTCCGCCAATAAGAAGTGAAATGCTCATCCCTTCAACAACTTCTTCTTTTGTAAGTCCAAGTTTATGACATTCTTCTAGATGATATCGTACACAGTCATCACAACGAAGCACTAATGAGTTTCCTAAACCTAGGAGTTCTTTTGTTTTCTTTGGGAGTGCTCCTTCAGTAAACGCATTGGTATCCAAATTAAAAATACGCTTGATGATTTTGTTGTTATCTTCAAGCATTTTTTGATTCATTTTTTCGCGATAAGCGTTAAACTCTTCAACAATATTATTTTCCATAGCTGTTATTTTTATTCAAACTTAGATACGCTAATACTCAAAATAAAGGTCGGTTGTTAATTGAAACGCTACTATAAATACTATTTCAACGTAACCTTTTAATTGGTATTTATGCATTTTTCATTTTTTTCAATTCTCTTTCTTGATTTCTAACTACAATTTTTGATATGTAGATACTTACTTCATACAGTATTAAAATTGGGATAGCCACGATTATCTGACTAACAATGTCTGGAGGAGTAATTACAGCTGAAAGAACTAACACAATTACCAACGCGAATTTTCGGTATTTGCGTAGAATTTCAGGAGTTACTAGGCCAATCTTGGTTAGGATGTACATTATAATTGGCAACTCAAATACTATTCCTGAAGCCAATACAGACGTACGAACCAATGAGATATAACTATCTAAATCGAAGTCGTTAAAAACCCTATCACTTACTTGATAGTTTCCTAAGAAATTAATTGAAAGCGGTGTAATAATGTAGTAACCAAATAAAACACCAATAAAGAAAAGTATAGATGCGATTACAATAAACCCACGACTAGACTTTCGTTCTTTTTCTTTTAAGCCCGGGCTAATAAACTTCCACAATTCATAAAGTATATATGGAAAAGCAATTATAATTCCCGCGTAAATGGATGTCCACATATGAGCGGAAAACTGCCCAGCCATAGTTCTACTCTGAATTCTAAAAGGCATTTCATCAAAACAAAAGGCGTCCATTCCTAGTTTTTGAGAAAAATCACAAAATATACGATAGGTGAAAAAACTTGGCTTTGAAGGTCCAAATATTAATGTATCGAATATAAAACTCTTAAAAATAAAGGCAAGTATTCCAACCAAGACTACCGCCATTGTTGAACGTACTAGATGCCAACGTAATTCTTCTAAATGGTCCAAAAAGGACATTTCTTTTTCGGGGGAAGCTATTTTTTTCATTAAATAATACCCTCTTTAGTAAGGTTATGAATATGTACGATCCCGCTATATTTCCCATCTTCTTCAGCGATAATTTGCGTGATTCCAAATTTCTCCATCATTTCCATCGCTTCAACAGCCATAGCATTATTGTCTATTACCTTTGGATTGTTGGTCATAATATCTTTTGCGGTTAATCCTGCAAAGGTATCTGCTTTAGTTAACATTCTACGCAAATCTCCGTCAGTAATTATTCCTACAATCTTATCGTTTTCTATTACTGCAGTAACGCCAAGCATTTTCTCAGATATTTCTACAATCACCTGTTTTACATCGGTATCGGGAGCTACTTGTGGCTTTTCGTTTAGTGAAGTGAGATTGCTTACTCGTAAGTACAACTGCTTGCCCAAAGATCCTCCTGGATGAAATCTTGCAAAATCTTTGCTTGAGAATCCTTTTAAATCTAATAGACACATGGCCAAAGCATCACCAATTACCAATTGTGCAGTAGTGCTAGTAGTAGGAGCAAGGTTGTTAGGACAAGCTTCTTTTTCTACATAAGCATTCAAAACAAAGTCTGCTTGCTGCCCTAAAAAAGATTCTGTGTTTCCTGTAATGGCTATAAGTTTATTTTGTGCCGCCTTAATTAAGGGTACTAAAACTTTTATTTCTGGAGTGTTTCCACTTTTAGAAATACAGATTACAGTATCATCGTGTTGAATTGTACCGAGATCGCCGTGAATTGCATCGGCCGCATGCATAAAAATAGCAGGGGTACCAGTGGAGTTTAAAGTCGCAACTATTTTTGTTGCAATGTTGGCACTTTTGCCAATACCAGTAACAATTACCCTACCTTTAGAATGAAAAATATATTCAACAGCTCCGGCAAATTCTTCGTTTACTAAATGGGCGAGATTTGCAATTGCTTTGCTCTCAGTTTCAATGGTATTCTTTGCAATTGAAATTATTCTATTTGTTTTGTTCAAAACTTAATGCTTTTGAATGTTTGTAACTGTACATTTTATTAGTATATTTAAATATAAAAAAAACCTAATTTAGTATTTTTAATCCTGAGTTAACAAAAAAGTTACAGTTGCTTAATTTGATTACAAAATTACAACTGTTATTGATAATATAATCTAAATGTTGATTAAAACTGAATTACTCCCTAAAACTATTATGACGTGGTAGATTATGACATTTACGCAGACTTAAAGAAATATTTTGGATTTTCTCAATTTAAAGGTTTGCAAGAGGATGTTATTAAAAGCATCCTGGAAGGCAATAATACTTTTGTAATTATGCCAACAGGCGGAGGTAAATCCCTCTGCTATCAACTTCCTGCACTTATGCAAGAAGGAACAGCTATAGTAGTTTCCCCGCTAATAGCACTTATGAAAAATCAAGTAGATGCATTACGTGCCTTATCATCAGAAGATGGAATAGCGCATGTATTAAACTCATCGCTTAATAAAACTGAAGTAAAACAAGTTAAAAGTGATATTGCTAGCGGAATTACCAAACTGCTTTATGTTGCTCCCGAATCGCTAACTAAAGATGAGTATGTTGATTTTCTTCAAACTCAAAAAATTTCATTTTTAGCCATTGATGAAGCGCATTGTATAAGTGAATGGGGGCACGATTTTAGACCTGAATATAGAAATCTTAAAAGTATTATTACTCGTATAGGAAACGATATTCCTATTATCGGTCTTACGGCAACCGCTACTCCAAAAGTACAAGAAGACATTCTGAAGAATTTATCGATGCAGGATGCTAATACGTTTAAAGCTTCTTTTAACCGTCCAAATTTGTACTATGAAATTCGTCCAAAAACGAAAAATGTAGATGCGGATATTATTCGTTTTGTAAAACAGAACGAAGGTAAAAGCGGAATTATTTACTGTTTAAGCCGAAAAAGAGTTGAGGAACTCGCCCAAGCTTTGCAGGTGAATGGTATAAAAGCTGTTCCGTATCATGCAGGGCTCGATGGAAAAACACGTGTAAAACATCAAGATATGTTCTTGATGGAAGATGTGGATGTGGTTGTTGCTACCATTGCTTTTGGAATGGGAATCGATAAACCCGATGTACGCTTTGTTATCCATAACGATATACCGAAGAGTATTGAAAGCTACTATCAAGAAACTGGTCGCGCCGGTCGCGATGGTGGAGAAGGTCATTGTTTAGCTTTTTATAGCTATAAAGACATAGAAAAGCTAGAGAAGTTTATGAGTGGAAAACCAGTTGCCGAACAGGAGATTGGACACGCACTTCTACAAGAAGTAGTAGGTTTTGCTGAAACTTCTATGTCTAGACGAAAATTTATTCTTCATTATTTTGGAGAAGAATTTGACAATGAAACCGGTGAAGGTGGAATGATGGACGATAATATGCGTCATCCTAAAAAGAAACACGAAGCTACAGCAGAAGCTAAAAAGCTGTTGGAGGTTGTTTTAAAATCTAATCAACAGTATAAGAGTAAAGAGGTTGTAAATGTTTTGATTGGGAAAGTAAACGCCTTAATTAAATCGCATAGAACAGATACACAAGAGTATTTCGCATCAGGAGCTGACCATGACGCTGCTTATTGGATGGCGTTATTGCGTCAGTTACTCGTTGCTGGTTACCTAAAGAAAGACATTGAAACCTACGGTGTAATTAAACTTACAGATGCCGGGAAGGAATTCATTAAGTCTCCTACAACTTTTATGATGATGGAAGATCATTCATTTAAAGATGCTAACGACGATATAATAGTTTCGGCTAAACAAGGAGGAGATGTAGTAGATGATACACTTTTTAAATTATTAAAAGCTGAACTTAAAAAAGTTGCTAATAAGCTAGAGTTGCCACCATTTGTGATTTTCCAAGAACCATCTTTGGAAGATATGGCTTTAAAATATCCTATTACACTAGAAGAGCTATCTAACGTTCATGGGGTAGGAGAAGGGAAGGCAAAGAAATACGGAAAGTCGTTTTTAAAATTAATTCAGGATTACGTTGAAGAAAATGATATTATAAGACCTGAAGATTTTGTTGTAAAATCTACAGGTAGCAATAGCTCCCTTAAGTTGTATATCATTCAAAACGTAGACAGAAAGCTTTCTCTACCAGATATTGCTGATGCAAAAGGCCTTGAAATGCCTGAGTTTATTAAAGAAATGGAGGCTATCGTGTATAGTGGAACAAAATTAAATATCGATTATTGGATAGATGAAGTGTTAGATGAAGATCAGCAAGAAGAAATCCACGATTATTTCCTTGAGGCAAGTACCGATGAAATTAAAGCAGCTATGGATGAGTTTGATGGAGATTACGATGAAGAAGAACTAAGACTTTATCGTATAAAATTCATCAGTGAATTAGGAAACTAATCATATTAATGTAAAAAACATTCCGTTTGTAAACAGTATAAACGGAATGTCTAAATACAAAAAGAGCAAAACATTTAAAATTTAAATGTTTTGCTCTTTTTATTTTATTGTTTGGCTACAGCTATACTTTCTGTTCTTTATTGAAGTAAACTAAGTAGTAGTACATTTGCTTCTCCTCATCCCAACCTTTCTCTACAAATTTATCTGCGCTTTCAGGGTTTATGAAATCGAGTTTGATTTGTATGTTGGTATCCAAATTGATAACATTCTTAATTTTTTTTCTCGCTGCTGTTACAGCGGTATTTGCAATTGGGAATGTCGTTAAATCTTCGATGCTGTATTTAGGCGCTTTTTCAGTTTTATAATTACGGAATTCTGGTAATAAATCAGGGTTGTCAATTACTTCATTCATAAAAGCAGTTTCTTCAAAAGTGTCATTTTTCGCAAAATGATTTACTGCTCGGTTCATAAACATTACTTCCTGCTTTTTATCTTCGGCAGGTAAAACAACATCCTTGGCGAAGTCTTGACAGAACTTCAAGTATTTTTTGGTGTGAAAGTTGTCGTCAGCTAGCGGTTCTACACCTAGGAAGCTTTCTAACCAATAACGCGCATCATAGCGGTTGCTATCTACTGAAAGTATTTTGTATCCTTCTTCTTTGTTAGCGTTGAAAATGATGCAACCTTTATCAAGTTTATTTAAACTTACACCTTGTTGTAACATTGCGTCCAGTGAATTTCCTTCTTCTAAAAACTGAAGAAAATCTTGTTTCAATTCACTTTTAAAAACACCAATGGCGTCCATCTTCACATTGTCCAATTGTACACCTTCAAGATAAGCTACGTAAACCTCACCACTTTTAATATGTGGATGCTCAGACTGATTAAAGAGATAAGTAGCAATTTTTTTACTCTCTTCGTGTATGTTTTCAGGATTGTTAAATATGTTATTTGCGTTGTTATACAATTCGTGAAACTCTAAATCGGCTTCGTGTGAAAACTTAAAGTAGTTCTCTTCTTTTTCACGAAAAGGCTTTAAGAAAAACTCTTTTAACAATGGGGTAATTTCATCATCCATTTTATAAGGCTCGGCAGAAAGAAAAATATCTTCCCCACGGCTTTTGTTACCCACTCTGTGGATTGAAAGAGATGCAATATGAGTAGAAAAAAGGTTTATCATATAGAATATTAGATATTAAAATTTTAGGAATGTAAATGTGTTGTACTACCTTCTAATAATGATCTGTTACTAATAGCTAGTTCCAGTTTTCATCAAAATCCAGACTGTCGTAGTCTTCTGGATCTAAATCGTAATCGTCATCAAAAAAATCATCATCATCATCATCATCACCTTCTATAGGTTCCGAAATGAACTCTTTTTCAGGTGCTTCAGCAGGAATTTCACCTTGAGAGTACATTAGGTTTGGATAAATTCGTCCAGTTTCAACTTCACCTATGTCGGCTAATTCTACCATAAACGTCCACATATTTAGAAAATCGTAAACATAAAGTAGTCGAGTGTTGTCCTTATCTACCACATCTTCTAAATAAGTATCGCCCATTACTCTTATACCGCCAGGTTCATCACTTACATCAAAAAGTGAAATTTCCTCTTCTTCTTCCCAAAACTCATTACTAGTGTAGAATGAAGCCATTTCTTGGCCGTCAAATCCAAAAGATTGGGTAATTGCATTGTGGAAATCTTCTAAGGTAGCAGAAGCTTCTATCTCGATGTCTCTAAATACATCTTCTTCGGTGTCTAGTATAATTCTAAATCGGTAAACCATTTAAGCTATAAAAAAATTAGTGCGCAAAGTTACAAACTTTTACTCGTTCTATTGGTTAGAAATGCTTCCAACAATATATAAAATTGAACTCCAAAGAGCAATGTGGCAATAACGAGATGAAGCGGTTGTGAGAGTACAGGAAAATCAAAATAATACATTAAGATTCCTGTGAATGCTTCAGCGAGAATTAATAAAATTAGAGCATCTAAATACTTTAATCCATAGTTTCTTTTTCTATTGAAATACCACAATGATAGGTTTACTAAAACTACTAATATTGAAAAAGAGCGATGTAAATAGAAGTCTAATCTCGGGTTTTCCAACCATAATTCTGGGGAATTATATCCAATTTCTTTGACGCGTTCATCAACAAATTCACGAACCTGAGTACCTAAAACCACTTGTATAAGTGTTAGGACTACTGCAAAGAGGATAAGTGTTCTATAACTTCTAGAGGTGAAATAATTTACTGGCTTTTCTTTTGAAGCATATAGGATATAAAGTAATACTGCCAAAATAACCAAGGCCATAACCATATGGATGGTAATTTTAACAGGAGAAAGCACCGAGTAAACTACTGTAGCTCCTAGCCAAGCTTGAAATACTAATAATCCAACGCTTACCCAGGATAAGATGGTAAGTTGTTTTTTAGTTTTCCATTTTCGAAGTGAAAATATTGCCATGATAAGAATTGCAAAACCAGATAAAGCTCCAAATAATCGGTTTACATATTCAATCCATGTGTGCCATACGTTGAAGGTAGCATAGTCGTGCTTGGTGTATAATTCCCAATGAGAATCGGTGTATTGATTGGAGGTTGTAAAATCTTCTTTTGCAACGTATAAGGCATCGTTGTGAATAATTACCTGTCCTTTTTTAAATGTTCTTTCGGGGGCCCATTCTAATTCAGAAATTTCTGTAGGTGGTATATAATACCCGAAACATTTTGGCCAATCTGGGCAACCCATTCCAGAGCCAGTCATTCGTACCATAGCCCCAGCGATAATTACTAGGTAAACTAGTACAATTGAAACTTTAATTGATTTTCTAAACATTAGTTTAATTTTTTTTTAAGCCTAAATCTGCACCTTTTTTTAGCATAAATGCCTTTGCTGCTTCATATTCATTAGGGATTTCCCCTTCTAGAATAGCTTCTTTAATTGCATCTTTTATAATTCCAATTTCACGAGAAGGCTTTAAATTAAAAGTCTCCATAATTTCTTCCCCAGAAACGGGCGGTTGAAAATTACGAACGTGATCGCGCTCTTCAACTTCCACGATTTTTTCGCGAACTAATTGAAAGTTTGCGTGGTATTTTTTAAATTTTTTAGGATTTTTAGTGGTGATATCTGCTTCGCAAAGGGTCATTAAATCTTCCACGTATTCGCCAGCATCAAAAATTAATCTCCTTACAGCGCTGTCAGTAACGTCACTGGCTAAAGCAATTGGACGTGAACTCATTAAAACCATTTTTTGAACGAACTTCATCTTGTCGTTTAATGGCATTTTTAAGCGCTTAAAAAGTTTATAAACCATTTTCGCACCCACAAATTCGTGTGCGTGAAATGTCCAGCCTATTTTTTTATCAAACTTTTTTGTTGGGGCTTTCCCAATGTCGTGTAATAAAGCAGCCCATCGCAACCATAAATCGTCTGTAGTTTTAGAAATATTATCTACCACTTCTAATGTATGCCAGAAGTTGTCTTTATGGGTTTGCCCTTCTTTTTCATCAATACCTTGTAAAGCCATTAGCTCAGGAAGGATGTAGCTTAATAATCCTGTTTTATGTAATAACGTAAACCCTTTAGAAGGTACATCTGAAAGTAAAATCTTATTAATTTCATCTACCACTCGCTCTTTTGAGATTATTTTAATTCTTTCAGCGTTTTTTGTGATAGAATTCAAGGACTCTTTTTCAATAACAAAATCTAATTGCGTTGCAAATCGAATGGCACGCAGCATTCGCAATGGATCGTCGCTATATGTAATATCAGGATTTAGTGGAGTTCTTATAATTTTCTTTTGAAGATCTTTAATACCGTTAAAAGGATCGAGAAGCTCACCGTAATTCTCATAGCCAAGGCTAAGCGCCAGGGCGTTTATAGTGAAATCTCTTCGGTTTTGGTCGTCTTCAAGGGTGCCGTTTTCTACTGCTGGGTTTCTACTTTCTTCTGTATAAGATTCTTTACGTGCTCCTACAAATTCAAGTTCTATTCTGCCACTTTTTAACATGGCCGTACCATAGGTTTTAAAAACTGATACCTTTGGTTTACCAGGTAAGAGTCTAGCTACTTCTTCAGCAAGGTCAATTCCACTACCAACTGCTACTATATCAATATCTTTGGCTTCACCGCGTTTTAAAATAAAATCGCGGACGTAACCTCCAATAACATAAGTTTCAAGGTTTAAATTAGACGCAGCCTTAGAGATTGTTCTAAAAATAGGATTCTCTAATGCCGATATGTATGTTTGTTTTGCCATTTATTATTTCTAGCAGAGAAGCAAAGGCGTAAATATTTTTAAAATTACTATCTTTTAAGATGAAGCGTTTATGCTAGCAGCGTATTAATACCTTGCTAGATAAGCCGTTATGTTTCTTGTTTCTCTTTAGTCTTGTTTCAATTTCTATTTGCGCATTACCTTTACACTTCCATCATTTCCAAGTTTAATAATTGCCGAAGGTTTTCCAGTTTTTTTATCGCGGTGCAAATTTACAACATAGTCCACGCCTTCCAAAATTAAAGGGTCTATTTCGGAGTAAGTTCCAGGAGTGGGCGTTCCGGAAATATTTGCTGATGTAGAAACAATAGGTTTGCGAAATTTTCTAATCAAGGTTTTACAAAAATCATCCTTAACCACTCGTATAGCTAGTGTATTGTCCTTGGCAATAATATTCTCAGCTATGCGAATAGGGTCGTCGTAAATAATGGTTGTTGGCTTTGCAGCATACTTTAAGATATCATAAGCAACTTCAGGAACATCCTCTATAAATTCATTTAACATTTTAAAATCACTCACTAAACAAATCAAAGATTTATCATCACTCCTTTGCTTTAGTTTAAATACTTTTTCTACCGCTTCGGCATTTGTAGCATCGCATCCTATTCCCCAAACTGTGTCTGTAGGATATAAAATAAGTCCCCCTTTTTTAAGAGTTAAAAGGGCATTGTTTGTTTCGTCTTTGATATTCATCTGCTAAATTTTGCTTAATTGCAAAGTTCTTCAAAAAAGCAGCATTATCCTTGTCTAATTTCAATAAAATTGAACTTATCTAGTTTTGGTAAAAAATATATCTTTGAAGAAATCTCTCAACAAATGAAAACCTCCTTACTTATTTCTACCTACAACTGGCCCGAAGCCCTTGATTTAGTAATGTCGAGTGCTATAAATCAAAAAATTCAGGCAGATGAAATATTGATTGCCGATGATGGCTCTACCGAGGAAACAAAAGCGTTGATAGATAGTTTTAAAAGTAAATCAATAGTACCTATTCGTCATTTTTGGCACGAAGACAATGGGTTTAGAAAAGCGATTATTCTTAATAAGGCAATTGCTGGAGCAACGGGAGACTACATTGTGCAGATTGATGGCGATTGCATAATGCATAAAAGCTTTGTGGGCGATCATATTGCAATGGCAAAAGAAAACACTTATTTGTATGGAAGTAGAGTAAACATTCAAGAAGATTACTTAACAGAACTTTTCAAGAATAGAAAACTACAATTCGGTTTTTTCGATAAGGGAATAAAAAAGCGAACTCGAAACTTACGGATTCCATTGTTGAGTAGAATGTATGGCAGACATAAAGAGATTTCAAAGAAAATGAGAGGTTGTAATGTGTCGTTTTGGAAGAAGGATGTATTAGCTGTTAATGGTTATAACGAAGAGTTTGAAGGTTGGGGAAGAGAAGATTCAGAATTAATACTCAGGATGATAAACAACGGTGTTTTAGGACAACGCCTACGTTACCGCGGAATAGTTTACCACATTTGGCATAAAGTAAAAGATAAAAGTGAGTTTAAACGCAATGATGCAATTCAAGAAAAAACTATTGCCGAAAAAAGTACATGGTGTAAAAAAGGAATTGACGCTTACTTATAAAACATTATCGAGATATTCATTTATCGCACTAGCGGCTCTTTCTGAAGGAGTGGAGCCTTCTTCTGTGTAGTAATTTTCTGAAGTTATTTCCTCTTGTATAGACTTATAAGTTTTCTGATGGTTTTCTTTGGAAATTTTTAATACTTCATTTAATTCATTAATAGAATTAATCGCATCACCGCATTGCCAAAAACGATAATTAATATCATCTTTATAATCGACGCCTTCAGGGTTTAAAAATATACAAGGACGTGGATTAGTCATAAACTCGTAAACCTGACTAGAGACGTCACCAATATAGATATCGGCAGCTTTTGTATAAGTCATATTTACACTTTTATCGCTTCCCAAATCTATATATATGTTTTCAGCAGTATAATATTTTTTTGGTATTGCGGCGGGGTCGTCACCTCCAACTTTATTGAAAAGATTAATATGCGGAGCGAAAATTAAATTGTAATCTTTCGACTTATAAAAAAACTCCAAGATTTCGAGCCCCATAAAATGCCAAGACGAAAGGGGAGGAGTAAAGTGTGGATTGTATAAAACTGTCGGTTTGTTATTGGTGAAAATAGGCTCGGATTTATCCAATTTTACCACATCTAGTTTTGGATAACCTGTAACTTTATATTCTTCATTTAGCAATTGCATTTCTTTTAAAGACTTATTGTGAAATTTCCCACATTGTAGGTGAAAATCAAAATCTAAGATGTCTTTATTATAAGCATAAGCTCTTCCAGGTGTACCGTGTTCTAAAAATATAAACTTTGGTTTATTGCGATCTTCTCTAGCTTTTAAGAGGTATTTATGATAGTAATCGGTAAAGACTATCGCATCAAAATTATTTAGTATATATTTCTTGTGCTTTTTTATCCAAAAGCCTTTTCTAGGTAGTTGTCTGCCTTTTATTCTATCAGTAAATTCTCTAAAGGCAGCTGTTGGCATTTTTTCAACTACTACGTTTTTATCATTAAGCTTCTTAAGAGATTCGTGTAGAAAAGTATTTTTTCCAGAATGGGTGAGAATATGTACTTGATTGGTTTTTGCAAGTTCTACTGCTACACTCACAAAATGATATATATGGTGAATTTCATCGAGAAAGATGATAGCTATTTTGTGACTCATAGGTTTTTTTTAAGCTATTTTTCTATAAAGTAACCAAAGATTAATATATCGTTTAAATACTGAAAATGCACTCACGTAGGCTAAGATAAACCCTTCTTTTCCGTCGAGAATTCCCAAACGAAATATAAACTGATTCCAAAACCGATAATATGGCCTAAAGAGGAAGTGATAATAGGTAGGTTTCTTCCCTTTTTTATAAAGCATTTTAGCTTGTAATGCACTGTATTTATGCATTTTTGCGGTGTAATCGTCGAAGGATTTATATGTGTGATGTGGTAAACTGTTTTTTAGATTTTCAGTTTTCCCATCGGTTTCTAAAGTTTCGTGAACTAAATTGGCGTTGTATTGACAATGATTTTTATTGAAAAACCTTACGATATAATCGTTTTGCAAACCGCTGTACTTTATACGTTTTCCCATAAAATAGAAATCGCGTTTTACATAATAGGCTATAGCTTTTGGGTTTTTCGCTAGTTCAACAATTTCGTCAGCTAATTTTGGAGTTACTTCTTCGTCTAAATCGAAAAAAGTAACCCAATCATTTTTCGCTTTTGAAATCGCAAAGTTTTTTTGAGCCGAAAAGTTATCAAATTTTCTTTGGTACACTGTAACCTTCTCGTGTTTTTCCGCTAAAGAAACTGTTTCATCTGTACTATATGAATCTACAATGATGATTTCATCGGCAAACCAAAGACTATCTATATAAGCTTCGATGTTATGCGCTTCATTAAGCGTTATGGCAATGGCTGAAATTTTTGCTGTGTTTTTCAAAAACTGAATGTGATTTGTGTAAAAATAATGTTTTTACCTTTCTTACTTACAATGTGTATTATTGTATTCCTTTTCGCAATAGCATTAACTTTACATACCTTTCAAAAACTCCGTATGCATTTACAGCGGCAACTGTAAGTCCTGGCACCCCGTCTCGAAAACCTCCCTTTAATACAAACGATCTAAAAAATCGATAAGTAGGTTTTATAAAGAGGTGAAGCCAAGTTGCTTTTTTCCCTTTGTCAAATTGTTGTTGTGCTTGAAACCAGGCGTACGATTCTTTTTTTTGAATATAATTATCCAGTCCCTTGTAGGTAAAATGGAGCATTTTATTTTTTAATTTTCCTATGCTTCCGTTACAGTGTAATTTTTCGTGGACCGAACCTGTGAATTTTGCTCCTTCCCGCTTTACTAATCGCAATACATCATCGCTGTGGTGATAGAGAAAACGATTCATATAAAAATGCGGAAAATTAATTTTATATCCGCCGTGTTCCGGATTTTGTATAGTTTCTAAAATTTCGGCTTCCAAAGAATGCGTTACGCGCTCGTCGGCATCAATAAATAGAATCCAATCTCCAGTTGCTTCTTTTAATGCGAAGTTTTTCTGACTTGAAAAATTGTCGAACGCTCGTTGTAGAAACTTAGTGGCATATTTCTTAGCTATTTCTGGGGTTTTGTCTGTGCTATATGAATCTACAACAATAATTTCATCGGCAAAAGCTACTGAAAACAAGGCGTCTTCAAGATAGGCTTCTTCGTTGAAAGTAGGTATGATTACAGTTAGTTTCGGCATATTTTCTCAGCAGAATTTCACGAAAAATAATTAATTATTTCTTCGTAAAATCGCAGTTTTTTAATTTTAGCTAAAGATTTAAAATACATTTCGAAATTACTACTTTTTGTTTTGTGCGCCAACTTCCTAAATAACTTTATCTTTGCATAAATGAAGCAGCTTAACACCTCCATAATAATTAGCACTTACAATTCTACCGAATGGTTGACAAAAGTGCTGTACGGTTATAATAATCAAACATATAGACAGTTTGAAGTTGTAATTGCAGATGACGGTTCAGACGATGAAACACGGCTATTGCTAGAAAAAATGCAAGAAGAGGTTTTCTATCCAATCGTTCACGTTTGGCACGAAGACAAAGGTTTTCAGAAGTCTGAAATTCTTAATAAAGCCATTAAGCAGTGTAGTACCGAGTATATTATTATGAGCGATGGCGACTGTATTCCGCGAAAAGATTTTGTGGAACAACACGTAAAATATCGTGAAGAAGGATATTTTCTGTCAGGTGGATATTTTATGCTGCCAATGGAAATTTCAAAGAAAATTACCAAAGAAGATATTTATACCGAAAGATGTTTTGATGTAAAGTGGCTTAAAAAACACGGATTAAAATCTTCATTTAAAAACAACAAACTTTACTCTGGTTCTGTAAAAGCTAAGGTTTTAAATGCTTTAACTCCTACTAATGCTAGTTGGAATGGACATAATGCTTCCGGGTGGAAGAAAGATATTGTTGCTATAAATGGTTTTGACGAACGTATGCAATACGGCGGACAGGATCGTGAACTTGGCGAAAGACTGATGAATTATGGAATTAAAAGTAAACAGATTCGCTACAATGCGGTTGTTTTACATCTTGATCATCCAAGAGGGTATAAGAACGAAGAGTCTATTGAAAAGAATTTAGCAATACGTAAGGTTACACGTAATCAAAATAAAAAATGGACCAATTACGGCATTGTAAAAAATGATGATGATTCGCCTTATGTTTCGGTTATTGTAAGTACCTACAATCAACCTGAATGGTTACAAAAAGCACTTTGGGGATTTGAGCAACAACTTGAAAAGAATTTTGAAATTATTATTGCCGACGATGGTTCGGGAGACGAAACCAAAAGAATGATTGATTCCTTTAAAGAGAATTCTCCTTTAAAAATCACACACGTTTGGCAAGAAGACCACGGTTTTCAAAAAACAAAAATTCTCAATAAAGCAATTGTAGCTTCAAAAGGGGAGTACCTCATTTTTACAGATGGGGATTGTATTCCAAGAAACGATTTAGTTTCTACACACCTTGGCTTAAGTCGTACAGGATGTTTTCTTTCTGCGGGTTACTTCAAACTTACCATGAGTATTTCTAAAAAAATTACAAGAGAAGATATAAAACTGCAACGTTGTTTTAATGCAAAATGGTTATTAAAACAAGGATTGAAGAAAACATTCAAGATAAACAAACTTACTTCTTATGGTTTTAAAGAAGATTTTCTAAATACGTTTACTCCTACTAGTGCTACTTGGGATGGTAACAATGCTTCAGGGTGGCGTAAGGATGTAATTGCAGTAAATGGATTCGACGAACGTATGCAATACGGTGGGGAAGACCGTGAAATGGGCGAGCGCTTAATGAACTACGGAATAAAACCCCTTCAAATTCGATATAGCACAGTAACCTTACATTTAGATCACGCTCGAGGGTATGTTACTAAAGACATGTTTGTAAAAAACAAAGCTATAAGACGTATTACAAAACAAGAAAAAAGAGTTTGGACGAAATACGGAATTCTAAAGACTGATGCTCCTGAAAGTGTTTTAAAGGAAAAAGTAGAAACTAACTAGACTTTTACATCAGAAAGGTGATGCGCTAAATAGGGCTTCAACTTTTTGAGAATCATTTCAGATTTTAATTCCTTGTAAAGCTCTTGAGGGTTTTTCTCAATCGACCTTCTTTCTTCTGGAGTAAAGCTTTTAAATAGGTCTGGAACTTCTTCTAGTAGATGAATGGATTGATGGAATACTTCATCTTCAAAACTATTCCAAGCATCTTTATCTATATAAGGTGAGTATATTGTGAAAGTTGGTTTGTTTACCGCCTTTGCTATGTGAACACTGCCTCCTTCATTACTGATTAACATATCGCATTGACTCATTAATACTGCAAAGCCACGAATGCTATATTCATAAATTTCCATATTTATCTTTTCCTTGTGCGCACACGCATTGTATATTTTTAAAGCTTCTTCTTTTTGATGAGGTGCATAATTGAAAAGGATGGTAGCCTTATAGTTTTTGGTGACAAAATCTATAAGCTCAACAATATACTCGTAGGGCATAGATTTATTTGGCGTGCTTCCTAAAACCCCAAACATTATAACAGGCCCACTAATGTTTTGTAATTTATTTTCGGATTTCTCTATTTCGCTTAAATATATTTTTGGTACATAGTCAGGTTCTGCCAATGGAAAAACTTGATGTACTAAGTTAACTCTATCCTCAATCCCTCTTCCGCAAGGCAATGTGGCTTTCTTTTTAAAATTTATTGGATGCGTATAAAAAGGAAGTTTTAGTTTTTTATGTGCTTTTTTGAAGCCAACTCTGTACTGAGCTTTGCTTGTAAGACAAATAATTCTACTTTGAAACTTAGCATAAGGGTCGAAGATAATATCGTAATTCTGCTCTCTAATTTTTAAAGCAGTTTCAAAAAGTTTGGGCAGACGCTTAAGCTCTTTTTGGTTTATTGAAAATATACGATCGATATTTGGGTTGTTTTCAAGTACACCAATAGTATAATCGTAAGCAAAAAAGGAAACTTCACTATTAGGAAATACTTTTTTAATATTATTAGCAATAACAGAGCTCAGTAGCACATCGCCAATACGTTTGTTTTGTATGATTAGTATTTTCTTCATAGTGTATTACTTTGTTAGACTTCGTCTTCTTTGCCAAATTTTGAACATCGCCTTAAAGTAAAGTTTGTATTTTCGTATAAAATCCCACAGCATAAGCACGGGATAAAGATTTTAAATTACCTTCGCAAAATACCTTTTTTGACTGTATAAATATTAAAAATGCGCGAGAATTTCGTAATCAATCCAAAATATTCACACTTGCAACCTGCATTGAAAGACGCACTTTATCAATTTGAAAAAGTAGGGGAGTATGTAACCAAAGGTGAGCGCAATGTTATAAAAAAAATAGAATTAAATGGTGTTGTATTCAATATTAAGAGTTTTAAAACACCTAATTTCTTTCAGTCTATAATATACCAATTCTTTAGAAAAAGTAAGGCAAAACGCTCTTTTGAGTACGCTTCTAAATTAGCTAACTTCGGAATTGGAACGCCAACACCTGTAGCATATATAGAGTTTTTTTCTTTTGGATTAAAACAGAGCTATTATATAAGTAAACACCTCGATTACGATTTCGATTTTCGAGTTTTAATTCATAAACCGAAGTTTGAAAATCGGGAAGAAATATTACGACAGTTTACCCAATTCACTTTTAAACTACACGAAAACGGAGTAAACTTTTTAGATCATTCCCCTGGGAATACTTTAATTACCGATGTAGGAAATAACAAATACGAATTCTATTTAATTGATTTGAATAGAATGAGATTTGAACCTATGAGTTTTGAAAAGCGAATGAACAACTTCCGCAGACTCTGGCCTTCAAAAACTATGGTTAAGATTATGGCCGATGAGTATGCTAAACTCTACAATAAAAGCTCTTCAGAAACCTATGAAACTATGCTGAAGTACAGTCGTAATTTTCAGAAAAAGAAAAACAGCAAAAAGCTGAGAAAGCGTAAAAGGCAGCGTTCTCGAGCTTAAAACTTCGCTGAAAGCTTCACATTAAAAATTCTCGGTGTTAAGTAATTCGGAATAGCGTATTGAAGTTTGCTATAAACATCTCTTACAAAAGTGTTTGTAATTGAGTTTTGAACATCGAATATATTGAAAATTTCTGCTCCAACCGAAAGTTCCTTAAATGGTTTTAACCACCCACTATCTCTTAACTTCGTGTCATCTACAATTACGTAGCTAACCCCAATATCGGCACGCTTATAATCTGGTAAACGCGTTTGATAGTTATAAGGGTCGGCATAACTTGGGGAACCACCTGGAAGTCCAGTGTTGTACGTCAAGTTAAGATACATTTTAAGCGATGGAATAACTTTTACGTAGTCCTGAAACAACATACCAAATTTTAGGCGTTGATCTGTAGGACGGAAAATATACCCTTTGTCGTTAATGTTTTCCTCTGTTTTTAAATATCCAAAACTCAACCAGCTTTCTGTCCCTGGAACAAATTCTCCTGCCAGACGTACGTCTAAACCGTAAGCATAAGCAACAGCACTGTTGTTTGCACGATATCGAATACGAACGTTTTCTAACGTATATGGATTAACATTATCTAGGTGTTTGTAATATACTTCAGAATTCAATCTAAATTCGCGGTCCCACATTTTGAAGCTGTAATCGTTTCCAAATACAATGTGTACAGATTTTTGTGCCTTAACTCCGGGACGTACAGTTCCTGTTGAATCTCTTAACTCGCGATAGAACGGTGGTTGGTGGTACATACCTCCCGAAAGACGGAAAAGCATATCCATTTCCCAATCTGGTTTTAAAGAAACCTGTGCTCGAGGACTAAATACAGTTTGTGATGTACTTGTAATGTTTTGTCCGCTTACGGTCCAATTGTGCGCACGAACACCTGCATTTAACCAAAGGTCGCTACCTCCAAGAGTAGTTTTTCTACTCCATTGAGCATAACCAGATATACGGTCTATTTGCGTATCATTCATTGCTCTTACGTTTGTGTAAGGAACAATTGGCGAAGTATCTGGAGAGTAAGGTTGATTGTTAGGAGGGAAAATAGGTGGGCGAATTGAAAACCCAGCCGAGTCGATAATTTCGTATTCGTTTACACGGTCGCGAATATCCTCGTGAGTGTATTTTATTCCGTATTCAATATTGTTATCTTCAATAGATAAATTCCCCTTGTGTTCGAAGTTAAGGATTAAGGCATCCAAGTCGTTTCTAGCGTGAGTAAGTTGCCCGCCAATACCTCTTGTAAACTCTACTTGTCCTAAGTCTTCTCCTCCTAGGTCTGTGTTTACTTCACCTAAACGATATTCGGCAAGGATGTCGTAATATTCTTGTTCAGTAGTTTGATAAACGGATCCGATGAACTTAGCTGTGTAATTATCTGAAACAACCCAAGTTGATTTTAAAGCTCCAAAATAAGTGTTGTATCTATCTTCTTCTTGACCTTCATAAAACACAAGTAGCGCAATAGGATCGGAAATTGTACCGAAGTTAGTCTGTCTTGTTAGCGGTCTGTAATTGTATTCGTTAATTGATATATTACCTAAGAATCCAAGTTCAAATTTATTGCTGAATTTATAAGTAAGATATGTTTGGGCATCTGCGAATTTTGGTCTGTAATTGGTTTCTGTTTCTTTTGCTTGAACAAAAAGACTGTTGTCGCGGTAGCGAATTCCGAAAATACCTGATAGACGACCATTTTTTGAAACCCCTTCTACAGAACCACTAGCTCCTAATAAACTAGCTTCTATGGAAGCACCAAAATTTACTGGGCGGCGATAGGTAATGTCTAGAACAGAAGAAAGTTTATCCCCATATTTTGCTTGAAATCCACCAGCTGAGAAATCTACATTGCTCGTAAGGTCACTATTTACAAAGCTTAACCCTTCTTGTTGCCCGCTTCTAATTAAGAAAGGACGATAAACTTCAATTTCATTAACATAAACTAAGTTTTCGTCGTAATTACCACCACGAACAGCGTATTGAGTACTTAATTCGTCATTACCATTTACACCTGGAAGTGATTTTAGAAGGTTTTCAACACCCGCATTTGCACCTACCATTTTACGAATTACCTCTGGTGAAATAGTAGTTACCCCTTCAACGCGTTTGTTTTCTCTACCCGAAATTACAACTTCACTTATTTGCTCAATAGTAGTGTTCATTACAGGGTTTAACTCGTAATCCTCATTTGGAGAAAGGTTCACGGTTACTTGTACTTTTTTATGACTTACATGCGAAAAAACGATAGTAACATCTTGATTTGATGGTACTTTAAGTAAGTAGAACCCATTAAAATCTGAAATAGTTCCAGTGTCGTTATGGGTTACATTTGCCCCAGCTACGGGAAAGTTGTTTTCGTCAAGAATAATTCCTTTTACAATCGATTTTTGAGCAAACACAACGGTTGCAAAACATAAAAAGAAAAGTGTGAGCGATAGTTTTATTGTTTTCAAAAGCTTGAATTAGGGGTGTTTTCTGAAAAATTTTGTTTCAAATGTAGCACTATTTCCTACATTATCAATCACTATAAGTTTCAAATTATTTTCAGTTTCTAAGTTTACATTGTCGTTAAAATTATAAACTAGAACGTCTGATTTATAATCATATTCTGTTAAAATGAATTTTCCGTTGATGGTAGCTCTATACGAGCTAATACCACTTAAGTCATCTTTGATTTTAATTTTTAGAAAATTCTCATTGCTTATCCATTTGTCTTCTGAAAAATTAACAGGCTCTATCTCAGGTGGAATTGTATCTGATGCAATGATGTACTTTCCAAATGTTCTTGTTTTGGCTACAAGTTTATCGCCGTTTCTACTGGTAGAAGTGTAATAAGGTTCGCCCTTGGTGTTTAATCTACCTAAATAAAGCTTGTCTTTGTCTTCTTCTCTATAAGACGAAATATCTGCCGATAAGGTGATGTTGGTGTGAATTGGTACAATATCTTCGTGAAATATTAATGTATCTCCATCGGCGCGAATGTCTAAATAAGTGTCTTCGTATAAACTATTAGCCGGAATATAAATGCTGAATTTACCCTTTGTAATTGAAGTAGCGTGATCTGCATTGATATAATCGTCGGTAACCTTATTGTTTTTCGGATCGAGGATATCCATTTTAGCCCCTTCAATTGGAATTGTAACAAAAGTTGTATTTCCTTTTAAGTCGTTGATGCTAATGGTATAAATTGAATGTAAACTATCTTTTACCGTTACATATCCATTATCGTCTTCGTAGGTGATTACGCTTAATGGATTATTCTTTTCTCTAAAAAGCTTTTGAATTCTACTTTTATTTGTCTCAAAGTATTCATAATCTATATACCTGTTGAGGTAGCGAGTTTCAGAGAATGAAAACTTATCGAAGGTAACTTCAAATTTTTCAGAACCATTAAAATTTGTTTGAATTCTATAACTACCGTTTTTATTTGAAGCTCCATCAAACTGGTCGTAGGTAGTTACTCCAAACCCGATTTTGCCATAAGCTTTAATGCCTTCGGTTTTATAGGTGCCATCTTTTTGCTTAATCAGTCTTAATTTAGTTCTATTTTGACTTTGATTTACGTGTCCATCTTCATCTACTGTATAAGCGAAAACACCCATTAATAACGGAGCTTTAGAATCTGGAATATCGATACCAAAATGAAGTGGATTAATCGGTCTTTGTGAGGCATCACGGATTTCATAATGTAAGTGTGGGCCGCCGCTACCTCCTGTGTTTCCTGTATATGCAATTAAGTCTCCTTTTTTAACAGCTAAGAAATTTTTGTCAGGAAAAAGTTCTATTTCGAATGATTCTTTTGCGTACTGGGTTTCCTTTACATGTTTTTCAATTTCTCCTGCATAGCTTCTTAAATGTCCATAAACCGTGGTGTATCCATTAGGGTGTAAAATATATAGCGCTTTTCCATACCCGTAATGACTAACTTTAATTCTGCTTACATACCCATCTGCAGGGGCGTAAACTGGCATCCCTTCGCGTTGTTGCGTTTTTATATCTAAACCGCTGTGGAAATGATTAGAACGAAGCTCACCAAAACTTCCAGAGAGGATCATTTTTATATCCAATGGGTTTGAAAAATAATTTTTAGGAAAATTGTTTTGGGCATAAGTAAAGCTCCCGATAAGTAGGAGTAACGATAAAATTTTTTTCATAGTGTAAAAATAATAATACGTTAGGAATAAAAAAGGGACAACAACTTAATTAACGATATGTATGCTGATTCTATTTTAATTTGAATCCTTATTTCTTGCAATAATTATTAAAGTCTGATTAAATTATTACAAAATAACTCTTTATAGAAAGAATTAATGCGCTTAATCCAGATCTAAAAATTGATTGTTGTATATTTATAAAAACTTAAAAACAAAAGATTTAGGTGTGTCCTAGTGAAAAATCACTTTAAGTATAGAGTTTTGTATTTTGTATTAGAATTTGCGGAGGAAAGTAACCAGGTTGCTTATGATCGAGATAAACTTAGGCCTTAAGAGTTTAATTGTTAATAACCTTTTGTTTAGAATTTGCATAGATAGCGAACTGCAATAGGTTGATTATCAAAGATAGTTTTGCAAATTTCTTTGTGATACCACAATTATTTGGTTTATCATTATAAAATACTGAAAAAATAACAGAAAACTGTTTGTGTTTTAGCAAGGGTATGCTAACTTTGTGAAAGAAGTATTGAACAAAAATTTTAATGAGTAATCTTTCTGAAATTGTTGATTCTCTTGAGAATAGAGTGGGTCAGTTGCTTAACAAGCACGAGAAATTAAAAACTGCCAATGCTCAATTGGAAGAAGAGATAATCAATTTAAAGTTAAAACAGCAGCAATTTGAACAAGAAATTGAAGCTTTAACCGAAAAAAACAATTCATTAAAACTCGCAAACTCAATGCTTGGCAGTGACCAACATAAACGAGAAACGAAACTCAAGATAAACGCTTTAGTTCGGGAAATAGATCAATGTATTGCCCAACTTTCCGAATAATATAACAATGTCAGAACAATTAAAAATAAAACTATCGATAGCAGACAGGGTTTATCCCTTGACTATCAATCCTTCGCAGGAGGAGGGGTTGAGATTGGCGGCGAAGAAGATAGAAGAAATGATTAAGAAGTTCGAGCAAAGTTATGCCGTGCGTGACAAACAGGATGTGTTAGCAATGAGCGCCCTCCAGTTTGCTGCCCAGGTAGAGCAAAAACAAATAGATAGATCTAGTGAAACCAAGGAAGCAGAAGAAAGGCTAAGGGCTTTAAATCAAATCCTGGAGGAGCAACTATCGTAACGTTCTTTTAATTAAATAAGGTAACTGCCTACATTAATATTATTTTTGGTAAACTCAACACGAATTCTTTAAAAAAGGGTGAGTTAAAGTTGTAAAAGCGGGCCGTCTTCGAGCGGATTCTTGATCAGCTTGTTAGCCCTAAACATTTTTTTAAGGAGTTTATTCAAAACTAATGTATTGATGTAGGCTTTTTTTTTATATAAAAATCAACAAATAAATGGATATAGTAACTATAATAATTAGTGCCATCGTTGGGATAGCGATTGGTTTTTTTATTGCAAAAATACTGGAGAGAAATAACGCATCCCACGTTTTATCAAGAGCTAAAAAAAGTGCTGCAGCAATATTAAAAGAAGCAAAATCTGAGGCAGAAAGCATAAAAAAAGACAAAATATTACAAGCGAAAGAGAAGTTTCTAGAACTTAAAGCAGAACATGAGAAAGTAATATTAAGCCGTGATAAAAAGATTTCTGACACTGAAAAACGAGTACGTGATAAGGAATCGCAAGTTTCTAACGAACTAGCAAAATCGAAGAAATTAAACGCTGAACTTCAGTCAAAACAACAAGAGTTTGACGAGAGAATTTCAGTTCTAGATAAAAAACAAAGTGAAGTAGATAGACTTCACCGCAGTCAAGTAGAGCAATTAGAGGTAATCAGTAGCTTATCTGCTGAAGAGGCTAAAGCTCAGTTAATGGAAAGCCTAAAAGACGAAGCCAAAACTCAAGCTATGGCTTTTGTTCAAAATTCTGTTGAAGAGGCCAAAATGACTGCTCAACAAGAGGCAAAGAAAATCATTATCAATACTATTCAACGTATAGGAACAGAAGAAGCAGTTGAAAATTGCGTTTCTGTATTTAACCTAGAAAGCGATGATGTAAAAGGTAGAATTATTGGTCGTGAAGGTCGAAATATTCGTGCTATTGAAGCAGCTACTGGGGTTGAAATTATAGTAGACGATACTCCTGAGGCAATTATTCTTTCTTGTTTTGATTCAGTAAGAAGGGAAATTGCACGTCTATCACTGCATAAACTTGTAACAGACGGACGCATTCACCCTGCACGTATTGAAGAGGTTGTTCAGAAAACAACCAAGCAGATAGAAGAAGAGATCATTGAAGTTGGTAAGCGTACAGTTATCGATTTAGGAATCCACGGTTTACACCCAGAGCTTATTAAGGCTGTTGGACGTATGAAGTATCGATCGTCTTACGGACAAAACCTATTACATCACTCACGTGAGGTTGCAAAACTTTGTGGAGTAATGGCTGCAGAGCTTGGTTTAAATGCTAAACTTGCTAAAAGAGCTGGATTATTGCACGATATAGGGAAAGTGCCAGAAACGGAAACAGAAATGCCTCACGCACTTTTAGGAATGCAATGGGCTGAGAAATACGGTGAAAAGCCTGAGGTTTGCAACGCTATTGGTGCTCACCACGACGAAATTGAAATGACAAGTTTACTATCTCCTATTGTTCAGGTATGTGACGCTATTAGCGGTGCACGACCTGGAGCAAGACGACAAGTATTAGACTCTTACATTCAGCGTTTGAAGGATTTAGAAGATATCGCTTTTGGTTTTGGAGGGGTTAATAAAGCCTACGCCATCCAAGCAGGACGTGAGCTTCGTGTAATGGTTGAAAGTGAAAAAGTAAGCGACGAGAAAGCTGCACAATTATCATTTGAAATTTCACAAAAAATCCAAACGGATATGACGTATCCTGGTCAAGTGAAAGTAACTGTTATCCGTGAAACACGATCAGTTAATATAGCGAAGTAAATAAGATTAAACTATATATAAAATAAGCCGCAATGAACATTGCGGCTTATTTTTTTGTTGAAATCTATTAGTCCTTATTCATCATAAAGATTTACATATCCCTTAGATTCTTCTTCAAAGAATTTTCCATTGATGTATCTGTAATGGCGGTCTAATTTGGCAATTTTCTCCATGTCAGAATCTCTGAGTTCCACATCTGCCGATTTAAAATTCGAAATTATATGATCTTTGGTTGTAGATTTTGGGATAGCAGCACAGCCTCTGTGATTATGCCAGGCAATTAGTACTTGTGGTACAGTAGCGCTTCTATCCTTGGCAATTTCTTTTAAAACATCTATATCAAACATATTTGGTTCGTCTTCGGCTTTCATTGCTGAAATACGGTCTCCCGAACCTAGTGGTGAGTATGCTGTAAGCAAAATGTTTTCACTTTTACAATACTCCAATAATTCGTTTTGCTGGAGCAGCGGGTGAAGTTCCACTTGATTCATTTCGGGTTTTATTGTTGCTTTAGAAATCAGGTCTTTTAACTTCTTAACGCTAAAATTGGAAACTCCAATATGCTTTGCTAGTCCGTTTTTCTTGGCTTCTTCCATTTGTTTCCAAGTTTCTATTAAGGGAGCTTCTTCAAGAGTAAGATAATCACTTGGTTTCTTAGGAAATTCAACTCCATTTCTGAAGGCTACTGGCCAATGGATTAAATATAAATCTAAGAAATCCAGTTGAAGTTTTTTAAGTGAATCTTGCAAGGCTGGGATTACTTGGCCTTCTGCGTGAGAGTCGTTCCATAATTTTGAAGTAATGAATACATCTTCGCGATATATTTTACCTTCTGCAAATATCTCAGCTAATGCTTCTCCAATAATTGCTTCATTGCCGTAATTTGTAGCGGTGTCTATATGTCTATAACCTGCGTAAATAGCGTCTTTTATCGCCTTTTTCAACTCATTTCCAGTTGATTTCCAAGTTCCTAATCCAATGGCGTGCATAGTATCACCATTGCTGAATTTTAATGTCTTCATATATATTTTTTTTCTTTTTAAGTTTCACCTTCAAAATACAAAAGGATTGTAGGAAAAGAAAAAAAATGTAGCTGTTTGGGAGTTTTTTAACCTTATGAATTCAGAAAAAAAAGTTCTTTCGTAATTGAAATATCATCATAATTTCCACCTACCTTCTAGGGTGAAATTTATTGATAACTTCAGTCAAGTGTTTTCGGTCAATATGAGTGTAAATTTCGGTAGTAGTAATGCTTTCGTGTCCTAGCATTTGTTGAATTGCACGTAAATCGGCACCGTTTTCTAAAAGGTGAGTAGCATAGGAGTGTCTAAAAGTATGCGGACTAATGGTTTTTTTTATTCCTGCTTTTTCAGCTAAACGCTTTACAATGGTAAATATCATGGCCCGTGTAAGCTGCCTGCCGTGTTGGTTTAAAAAAAGCGTATCGGCATCCTTAGGGTCTATTTTATGATGAACTCGTACTTGTTTTTGGTAAATGGTTATATATTTTTCTGTGATAGGACTAATAGGGACTAAACGCTGTTTATCACCTTTTCCCGTGACTTTAATAAAGCCCTCGTCAAAATACAAATCGGATATTTTAAGGTTTGTTAATTCTGAAACACGAAGTCCGCAGCCGTAAAGTGTTTCTAATATTGCACGATTGCGCTCTCCTTGTTTAGAACTTAAGTCAATTGCACTTATAAGAGAGTCAATTTCTTCAATGGCCAAAGTATCAGGAAGTTTTCTTCCCAGCTTTGGAGCTTCAATTAATTCTAAAGGATTAGTATTTCGATAATCTTCAAAAATTAAATACGTAAAAAAGCCTTTTAGACCTGAAATTAACCTGCTCTGTGAACGAGGGTTTATTGTTCTTGCTGCGTCATATATAAACTGTTGAAGCGTTTCTTCAGAAATAGAAATAGGAGAAGTCTTTATTTCATTTTTTTCTAACCAGCGCATTAGTTTCTTAACATCTAACGAATAATTAATTATAGAATTATCTGAAAGTCCACGTTCTAAGCGGAGGTAATTTTGATAATCTTTTAGAGTTTTTTGCCAGTTCATAGTGCTATATTACTACTAATTATAATAGTTAACAAAATTCTAAATATTTTAATATGTATAAGATTAAAGATAACTTGTCGTTTTAATTAACAAATCAAAACTTTACACTATGAAGAAATTAATGATTGCGTTTTGCGCACTTTTTATGGGAGCTACTGCTTTTTCCCAAAACCTTGATTTAGGGATTAAAGCTGGGGCTAACTTTGCGAATATCTCAGATGTTAATGATTTATCCAGTAAAACTGGTTTTCAAGCAGGTATTTTTGCTGGAATAAAATTTACCGACAAAGTTGGGATTCAGGCAGATGTTCTGTATTCACAACAAGGAGCGGAGTTTGATTATGGAAAATTCGACTTGAACTATGTAAACGTACCCGTTGTATTGAAATACTACTTAGTACAGGGTTTAAATATTCAGGCAGGACCGCAATTTGGGTTTATTTTGGATGATGATATTTATGTAGATGTTTTAGGGGCTAATTCTATTAAGGCAAATGCTGAAAAAACTGACGTTTCTGGAATTGTAGGAGCTGGATACGACTTTCCATTTGGCGTTCGTTTAGATGCTAGGTACAATTTTGGATTGTCTGATGTTTCAAAAACCGATGGTTTTGAAGGAAAAAATACAGTGTTTTCTCTTGCACTAGGATACTCTTTCCTGTAGATACCATGAACATAAAAATATAGAAGCCATCCTTTAAGGGTGGCTTTTTTTATAATAGCTATTATTTTTGGTAACCAATTTAAAATACCAATACCGTAAAACAATTTGTTGAAAACCATATTAACAATTAAAGTAAAAGCATTTTAGATTGTTAGATATACTATATATTTGTTTTCTTTAAAACTAAACCGAATTAATATGAAAAAACTGATAGTTGCAGTTATCATCTTATTTATTGGAGTAAATTCTTATTCACAAGAATTTGATCTTGGAGTAAAAGGGGGGATAAATTTCTCGAATATTTATGGCTTAGAACCACTTAATTTAGAATATACAGAAGGGATTGTTGTAGGAGTTTTTGCAGGTATAAAATTTTCAGATAGAATTGGGATGCAAGTCGATGCATTGTATTCTGAACAAGGAGCTAAATTTACGGATAGCGGAAAGTTTGAATTAACTTATTTAAATGTACCTGTTGTTTTAAAGTATTACCTTGTAGATGATCAGCCACTTTATATACAAGTAGGACCACAAGTTGGAATTTTATTAAAAGATGACTTAAGAACCGTTATTGATAATACTAGTATTAAAGCAGTTGGAAATGATACCGATATTTCTGCTGTAATGGGTATGGGATACGATTTCCCGTATGGAATTAGAATTGAAGGTCGATTTAACCTAGGAATTACAAATGTTACCGATTACCAGTTAGAAAGCGGAAGACATAAGTATATTTCGCTAACCATTGGTTATTCCTTCCTATAGGTAGAATTAGACTATAGATAACACAAGCCACCCATTCAGGGTGGTTTTTTTGTATAAACATTAAGACGATTTCATAAAAACCGCTAAAGTTTGGTAGTTTTCAGTTAAAAGAAAATTAAAAATTAGGATGTGAAATGACTAATTTATGACCTTTGAAGTGTTAACTAAAAAAACAAATAAATATGAAAAAGTTATTTTTTATTGCAGCAACTATAATGTTATCAGTAACTGCGACACAAGCGCAAGAAGTGCGTTTAGGAGCAAAAGGTGGTGTTAACTTCGCTAACTTAGGTGGTGATATCGACGATGCTGATTCTAGAACAGGTTTCCATATTGGTGCTTTAGTAGAAATTCCAGTTACTGAAAGATTTTCAGTTCAGCCAGAGGTTTTATACTCTGCTCAAGGTGCTAAGTATGAAGAAAGCGGCACAGAAGCGGGTGTTGATTATTTGTTCAGATCAGACCTTAAACTAGACTATATTCAGGTACCTGTAATGGCTAAGTTTTATGTAGCTGAGGGATTTGCAATTGAAGCTGGTCCACAAATTGGTTTTCTTGCATCTTCTAAAGCAGAATCTGAAAGCACAATTGGTGGAGTAACTGTAAAAGATGAAGGTGATATAGAAGATATCTCTAGTATAGATTTCGGTCTAGGTGCCGGTGTATCTTATAGACTTCCAATGGGAGTTTTCTTTGGAGCACGTTATAACCACGGATTATCAAATATTAACGATTCTGGTGATGATAAAGTAAACAACAGTGTTTTCCAATTATCAGCAGGATACTCATTCTAATAACTTAGAATCTTATTAATACAATTTAAAACCACCCATTTTGGGTGGTTTTTTTATATCTAAAAAGCACTTTGAATTTAACACCTACGCTGCTAATATTCTTATTTTCTGTATTTTACAGTATATGTCTCCTTCTATTACCAAATTCTAACCGAAAACCCCCGAATTCTAAATAGGACTTGTTAAGCCTTAGTTAGATACATAGGTTTGTGTATACATTTTTGAAGAAGTGAAGTAATGTTGCAAGGGAAAATGTCTATTGAAATATTAAATTAAAAATTTTAACTATTAATTTTTAAACTAAATCAATCAATTATGAAAAAAATTCTACTTTTTATCGCAGTAGTAGCATTAACCTGTACCACTGCTCAAGCTCAAGAAGTTCGCTTAGGTGCAAAACTAGGTCTAAACGTAGCCTCTTTAGGAGGGGATAGCTATGGTGTTGGCAGTCTAGGTTCTAGAACAAGCTTCCATATAGGAGCATTAGCTGAAATTCCATTAAAAGGAAAATTTGCCCTTCAACCAGAATTATTATATTCTTCTGAAGGTTCAGATTGGAGCTGGGGACTAGGGGATAATGCGCTTAAATTAGATTACATACGTGTACCTGTGTTGGCAAAATTTTATATAATCGAAGGCTTAAGCGCTGAAGCAGGGCCTGTTTTTGGAGTGTTAGTTAATGCAAGTGATGATAGTGACGAGGATATAAAAGACGCTTTTAAAAGCTTTGATGCAGCCTTCGGAATTGGAGCGACTTACCGTTTAAATATGGGTGTTTTCTTTAGTTTGCGTTATAACAAAGGTTTATTAGATGTTAATGACATTGACGATTATTCAGGCTCAAACCAAAGTAACGTATTCCAAGTATCAGCAGGATATTCTTTCTAACCAAATTATATTTTTTTAAAAGAGCAGGAGGTGTTATCTCCTGCTTTTTTTGTTTTGTACAATTCATAAGTAATCTTATATTTTTTATGTGTAGATTAGATAAATTAATATAAACAACCAACACATGAAAAAACTATTACTAATTACAGTACTATCGGTAGTGTCAATTGCTACGGCTAGTGCTCAAGGGATAACCTATGGTGTAAAAGCTGGGGTAAACTTATCGACTTTTACTGGAGATTCATTTACAGGATTCGATACACGGGTAGGGCTTCATATTGGGGGATTAGCAGAAATTCCACTTTCGGAAAAATTTTCAGTTCAGCCAGAAGTGCTCTATTCCCAAAAAGGAAGCGAGTTTTTTGGTACGGAAACACACTTGAGCTACATTGATGTTCCAATTATGGCAAAATATCACATAGTTCACGGGCTTAGTGTAGAATTAGGGCCTGTGCCAAGCTTTCTTGTAAATGCAGAGCAAACTAAGAGTGGAGTAGAGAGTGATGTTTCCGATTATACAAAAACTTTTGACTTTGGAATTGGGGGTGGTGTAAGCTATAAACTTCCAATGGGTGTCTTTTTTAGCTTGAGATTTACTAAAGGATTAATGGAAATTAGTGAGCCTGAAAAGTACGATCCAGAAGATGATTATAGATTAAACGTTGAAAACAACGTGTTTCAAATCTCTGCGGGTTATACATTTTAAACTTAATTAGCTATATTGTATTTAGAATTTACGAGGTGAAGTATATATTAAAAAAAATCTAATTATTATGAAAAAAATATTCGCTTTTTCGTTTTTGCTTTTGTTTGTTTCTATTTCGGTAAAAGCACAATCTGAATTAAGGTTAGGAGTAAAGGGAGGAGTTAATTTTGCTAATGTTGGAGGTGATTTTACCAATAATACTAAAGGAGTGTTTGGGTTTCATCTAGGTGGTTTAGCAGAATTTCCAATTGTAACAAATTTAACTTTTCAACCTGAAATCTTATTTTCTGCTCAAGGTTCTGAGCATAATACCATGGCTACAGATGGTCCAAGGATAATTACAAATCTCAATTACGTTAATCTGCCGCTAATGGCAAAGTATTACCTAATAGATAATTTTAGCGTAATGGGAGGGCCACAGCTAGGGTATCTTGTTTCTGCGAAAAATGAAATTACCTCCTCAGGATTTTTGGGTAGATCTACCGTTCAAAAAAACGATTTAAAAGACGAAATAAGTAATTTCGATTTCGGACTTGGAATAGGTGCAGAATATCGATTAGATTTAGGGGTATTTGTTCAGCTGCGGTATGTTATTGGAGTGTCTAATGTAAATGAAAAGGAAGGGGTAGTTCTTGGATACCATCGTACATCTAATGACGTTAAAAGCACCAATAACGTCTTGCAAATTTCTGCTGGGTATTCGTTTTAATTCCTGTTCATTTTGTTTTATGAATAAGAATTTATTGCTCTTTCTTTAATTTTCTATATTTACGGTATGAAAATAATCATTGTAAACGGGCCGAACCTAAACTTGCTCGGAAATAGAGAAAACGATATCTACGGAAACGAGTCGTTTACTGAATTTTTAGAGAGACTTCAGAAGAAATATGCAAATCTTGAGATTTCTTATTTTCAGTCTAATATTGAAGGTGAAATAATTGATAAAATTCAAGAAGTGGGCTTCAGTTACAACGGTATTATTCTAAACGCGGCTGCCTATACACATACTTCAGTAGGTATAGCCGATGCCGTAAGAGCAATTACAACTCCAGTAGTAGAAGTGCATATTTCCAATACTTTTTCTAGAGAAGACTTTCGTCATAAAAGCTACATCTCACCCCATGCTAAAGGGATAATAGTAGGTTTTGGATTGCAGAGCTATGAGCTAGCGTTACAAAGTTTTTTGGAAGAAAGACTTTAGAAGATGATTGGTGATTGGTAGATTTTAGTTTTTTGAGAAGACTAAAAAGAATATGCTTAGCATTATTAAATTAAATAGATTTGGGAACAGGAGCATGAATCTTAAGTTGTGACGCTTGAGCCATGAACTGGTGGTCTTACTTTTGAAACCGTTGGCTAATCTGACCCCTTCCGACTTTCAAATCGTTTTACGATTTGAAAGCCACCTTCCCCTAAAGGAGGGGAAGGAGCTTTATATTGATTTGAAAAACGGTAACTAGTTACCGTTTTTCAAATCTCAAATCTCAAATCTCAAATCTCAAATCTCAAATCTCAAATCTCAAATCTCAAATCTCAAATCTCAAATCTCAAATCTCAAATCTCAAATCTCAAATCTCAAATCTCACGACTTAGATTTTAAGTTTAGGTTAATCATTTTGTTTTATTCATTCGATTATGAAAAATATAGTATTTTCGCGCGCTTAAAGCAAACATACTTGACGTCATGATCAACAACTTTACTATGAAAAACAGAATTGTCTTAACTGTTATTTCAGCGTTTTTTATTTCAGTTTCTGCTTTTTCGCAAGTAGGGATTAACAATACTAATCCAACAACTACACTCGATGTTAACGGTGGAATTTCTTTGAGAGAAAGTGTAGCTCCACTTAAAATAAATGACGGTGTTAGTGAAAATATTGATTTAGGAGAAGTGCCTTATTCCCAATACCTAATTGAAGGTCCTACTGGAGCTTTTTCGATAAAGAGTATTAAGCCAATTTCAGGTGCCGATGGTCAAATTGTACGATTGATAAATAGTACAGCTTATGATATGACAATTGTAAATGATAAAACGGCAAATCCTTTAAGAATTTTATGTCCAAATGAAAGTAATTTGAATTTAAAAGGGAAAAACTCATCTGTAACCTTACAATACAGTAAATCTCTTAGAAAATGGACAGTTTTAGGATATGCCACTATAGAAAAACAGGTTGCGAGAAAATTTCATGCAATTGGAAAATCTAATATTCATCGGCAAAATTCCTCTTGGGATACTTTTGATGAATTAGATATAGAAATTACTCCTTCTAGCCCATTAATTTACTTAAACTTTAATGCTACCGGGCGTCGATATTTATTAGCATCTGCTAAATTCCGAATTCTAGTAAATGGCAGCCCAATTCCAGGACTTGAAATTAGAGCGTCAAATAGTAGTGAATTCTACAATGCCTCACTTCCAATGTATCCATTAGAAGTGACTCCCGGTGAAAAAATTAAATTTAGTGTGCAATGGTATAGAGAAGGATCAGCTCTTTCTGTCATTTATAATCACCCCTCATCAGACCAATCACATAATAGATATCTTACAATTATAGACTAGGTTTTAGGGTGTAAATTGAAGTGAATTTTATATTAAATCATCATCATAAAAAAAGGGCCAGACTTTTAAGTCCGGCCCTTTTTAATTATTATTACATTTTAATTTTTAAAAGATTATAAATTTCATCATCCACCATCTCAAATCTCACATCTAGCATCTATCTTCCATCCAAAGATTACAAGTGAATCACTTCACCATAAGCATCTGCAACGGCTTCCATTACAGCTTCACTCATTGTTGGGTGTGGGTGGATTGCTTTTAATACTTCGTATCCTGTAGTTTCAAGTTTTCTACCTAAAACAGCTTCAGCAATCATATCGGTTACACCAGCACCAATCATATGGCAACCTAACCATTCGCCGTATTTAGCGTCGAAGATTACTTTAACAAATCCGTCTTTATTACCTGAAGCACTAGCTTTTCCACTTGCAGAGAATGGGAATTTACCAACTTTAATTTCGTAACCCGCTTCTTTGGCTTGTTTTTCGGTCATACCTACACTTGCAATTTCTGGGCTAGCGTATGTACACCCTGGAATGTTTCCGTAGTCTATTGGTTCTACATTGTGTCCAGCAATTTTTTCAACGCAAGTAATACCTTCTGCTGAAGCAACGTGGGCTAGGGCAGGACCAGGAATAACATCACCAATAGCATAGTAACCAGGAATGTTAGTTTGGTAAAAATCATTTACCATAATCTTCCCTTTATCGGTTACAATACCTACGTCTTCAAGTCCGATATTTTCAATATTTGATGCGATACCCACAGCAGAAAGAACTATTTCTGCCTCAAAAGTTTCTTCACCTTTTTTAGTTTTTACAGTAGCTTTTACAGTTTTACCAGAAGTATCAAGTTTCTCAACAGAAGAATTTGTCATTACTTTAATTCCAGCTTTCTTAAATGAACGCTCAAATTGTTTAGACACTTCTTCATCTTCTAGAGGTACTAGGTTTGGTAAATATTCAACGATAGTAACTTCGGTACCCATAGAATTGTAAAAATGTGCAAACTCAACACCTATCGCACCACTTCCTACTACTATCATACTTTTAGGCTGCTTTTCTAAAGTCATTGCTTCGCGGTAACCAATAACCTTTTTGCCATCTTGCTTAAGGTTAGGTAATTCGCGTGAACGCGCACCAGTAGCAACAATAATATGATCTGCAGAATATTCTTTTCCGTCAACGTCAACTTTCTTTCCAGCTTTTAGCTTTCCGAAACCATTGATAACGTCAATTTTGTTTTTCTTCAACAAAAACTGAACACCTTTGCTCATTCCATCAGCTACGCCACGACTTCTTTCAATAACTTTTCCGAAATCTTTGTCAAATTCTTTTACGCTAAGGCCATAGCTATCTGCATGTTTTAGGTAGTCAAAAACCTGTGCACTTTTTAAAAGTGCTTTTGTAGGAATACAGCCCCAGTTTAAACATACGCCTCCAAGGCTTTCTTTTTCAACAATAGCGGTCTTTAAACCTAATTGTGAAGCTCTGATGGCAGTAACATAACCACCTGGCCCACTTCCTAAAACTATTACGTCGTATTTGCTCATTTTATGTATTTAAGTCTGATTTTTTTTGGAGGTACGAAATTACGAAAACTAAAATGAAGATGAAAATGAAATGTTATTAAGGATTTGAGAGGTTTTTTTTTGACGTAGGACTGTAGGACGTAAGACGTAGGATAAATTCTGGATGCGAAAGTGGTGAGGGGTGTTTATTGACGTAGGACTGTAGGACGTAAGACGTAGGATGAATTCTGGATGCGAAAGTGGTGAGGGGTGCTTATTGACGTAGGACTGTAGGACGTAAGACGTAGGATGAATTCTGGATGCGAAAGTGGTGAGGGGTGTTTATTGACGTAGGACTGTAGGACGTAAGACGTGGGATAAATTCTAGATGCGAAAGTGGTGAGGGGTGCTTATTGACGTAGGACTGTAGGACGTAAGACGTAGGATAAATTCTGGATGCGAAAGTGGTGAGGGGTGTTTATTGACGTAGGGCTGTAGGACGTAAGACGTAGGATAAATTATGGATGCGAAAGTGGTGAGGGGTGCTTATTGACGTAGGACTGTAGGACATAAGACGTGGGATAAATTCTGGATGCGAAAGTGGTGAGGGGTGCTTATTGACGTAGGACTGTAGGACGTAAGACGTAGGATAAATTCTGGATGCGAAAGTGTTTAGTGGGGAGATAAGAGAGCCGAGAATTTAGAATCTGGACACAGGGGTAGTGGATAATTGAAATGACATTAAAAACGATTCTCTACCAACAACTAACGACCACCGACTAAAGACTAACGACTAAAGACTAAAGACCAACACCCAACCTATCATTTCAGAGGTTTTGATGCTTTTAAACTTTGGTATATTTTGCAAAAATGATTTTACGGTTTTAATAAGTATAAGTGCTTATAATTTATGTTTTCTTAGTAAACACGTTTATTTAACATTAAAAAATCAATAAAGTCAACTATATATTGTAAATTCATTGATGTTTTAACCAATTATGAATTAGGGGGTAACCCTTGAAAAAGCTTTATTATGAAAATATACTTCCAAAAGGTGGGGATCTTTGGGCTCATATTCCTATTCGTATTATTTTATCAAAACACAATAGCTCAAGTAGGGGTTGGTACTACTAATCCAAACACTAATGCAGTTTTAGAAGTTCATTCTTCCCCGGGAGCGGAGGGTGGTTTATTGTTGCCAAGTGTAGCGCTTTCCTCAACTGATAGTTTTTTACCACTTTCTGCACATGTTGCAGGGATGTTGGTTTATAATACTGTTACAGCAGGTACTGCTCCAAACATTGTTACTCCTGGTTATTATTTTAATAATGGAGTAAATTGGGTGCGCATAGCTGATGCTTCAGTTCCAAACGATGACTGGACTTTAACAGGGAATAACGGGTTAAATGCTACTAATAATTTTATAGGAACTTTAGATGCAACTAATTTAAGATTTAGAACCTCTAACGCAGAAGCTTTTGAAATTTCAAGTGGCAATGCGACCAATCGTGGGAAATTACGAGCTATGACAGATGGTACTGCGGCATTACCTGTTTATTCTTGGTCTTCAGATACTGATACTGGAATTTATAGGGTAGGAGCAAATTCGCTAGGGTTTTCAACAAATGGTAATGAGCGAGTGAGAGTATCTTCAAGTGGAAATATGAGAATTGGTTCAGGAGCAAATGCATCTGAGAAGCTAGAAGTGGATGGAAATTTAAGGATTAATGGTGCGTTTATGCCTGGAAATCAGGCGGGAGATGCAGGAAGAGTTTTGGTTTCAAATGGTCCGGGAAGTACTCCAGTTTGGGGTGGAAGCTTAGGGAATGTAAACCAAATTAATAGATATGCTACTATAAATGGGACGACTTTAAATCCTGGCGATGTAATTTCAATAACAGTGAATTTAACAGGACTTACAACTAGCGCATCTGCATTTGTAAATATTCAAGGAAATTGGACTTCACCTATTTATGACGATATAACGATTCACAATATAGAGATAAGAACAAATGGAGTTCGCTTTGTCGTGTCTAATAACACTGGTTTTGTTATTTATCCGGATATGATTTTTAATATTACTATTATACGATAATATGAAAGCAATAAAATTAATATTTATTATAAGTTGCTTGTTTTATTCAGCAATTGGAATAACTCAAGAAAAAAATTATGATCAAGTTAATAATCAAAGTGAAGAAAATTCGTCTAAAACAAGTACAAGGAATTTAACTCTTACGCCAGTTCTAATTAATCCGGCTGCTACAACAGTAGAAAAAACTTTTCATTCAAGAATTTCAAGCAGTAATATTGTCGATAACGACTCTTTGCGTAAGGAAACTTTTCTATCCTTAGAGCCAATTACTAATCAAAGTACTTTAACGTATAAACGAAGTATTGACAGTATTAAAAATTCTAATTTAAAGAGTAATAAGAGTGTAATTTTAAATGCTGTTTTAATCTCACCAGATGAATAAACTTCCTAGATTGTTTTGATGTTTATCACATAATTTAATATTTATAGTGGGAATATGTCAAGTTATTGTTGTTTATATTGATTAACGATGGAAATTTTTCAAAAATCAATGATAAATAGGTATTTTATTTTTATGTTTGTTATTGTTGTAAAATTCTGATACAACATAACTTAAGTATAAACTTAAAATTTCAATTACGGATGAATCAACACTACACCTTTCGAAAAGTAATCCTATTTTATTTTTTTTCATTCCTAACGATAACTGCCTTTTCTCAAGTGGGGATAGGTACTACAAACCCAAATACCAATGCGTTATTAGAGATAGATGCGTCAACTACTCCTGGAGGATTGCTTTTGCCTAGGGTAGCTCTTGTTGCAACTAATAATGTAGCTCCTTTATCCGCTCACTTAGCAGGGATGGCAGTTTATAACACTGCAACTACTACTGGCACTAATGGAGTTTCTCCAGGATATTATTTTAATGACGGAAGTAGATGGGTGCGAATTGCAGCAACTTCAGATGCTAGTGATGATTGGAAGCTAACAGGGAATGCGGGTACTGTGCCGGGTACAAATTTTATAGGTACAACGGATAATGTTCATTTCGAAGTTTTTACCTTCAATTCGAGTAGAATGAGGTTTGAAAATGACGGCCAAGTAAGTATTGGTTTTAATGCTTCACCTGTTAATGCTGGTCATCAGTTTAATGTGGGTACTAACTATATAAATGGTACTGCAATTGGAGGATTTAGTGGTGGTTCAGGTAGAGGTGTGTATGGGCAAAATATTGGTAATGGATATGGAGTTTATGGAGTTAATAGTTATGGGGGTGTAGGTGTTTATGGTGAAAGTTTGGATGGTCTTGGTTTTAGTTTTTATGGACTTGATGGGCCTGTTTACAGCGATAATACTTTTTTCGGTGCGGACGCAGTTGTTGGATTTACCGATGATACAGTGTCAAATGGTTTTTGGGGAGTGAATAGTCATTCCGCTGGCACTGGAATAATCGGTGGTTCTAATAGTTTATCAATTTACACTACTGGTGGTTCAGGAGTATCAGGTTCTGGCTCTAAGCATGGAATATACGCTTATGCAGGAGAAGGAAGAAGAACTAATGAAAATAGAGGGAATGCTGCAGGTGTGTTTACTTTAGATACAGATAGTGATGTTTTTACACCAAATAATAGAGCTTATGCGCAAATTGCAGGTTTTGATAATGTTAGCCCGGATGGGACTCAAGGAAATGCAGATAGCTATTATGGAGGCTACTTTTCTGGAGGAAATGAAAATGGAACACCAAGTTATGCTTATGCGGGTATGAAATATAGTACAAACAACCAAGGGAATAATGGAACAAATTTTAAAATAGTAGGGAATGGGACTAACTCGACTTTAATTAATGATACTAATGGGGTGCCTCGAATAATGTTTTCACCTGAAGCGCCGGAGATTCTCTTTCAGGATTTCGGTGTAGGAAAGTTAAATAATGGGATAGCTTACATAAAAATAGATCCAATACTTAAAAATGCTCTCCATGTTGATGATAAGCATCCGTTAAAAGTTTATATCACTTTGGAAGGTGAATGTAATGGAGTTTATGTCACTGACAAGTCAATAGATGGTTTTACAGTTAAAGAACTTCGTAATGGAAGTAGTAATGTGAGTTTTTCTTGGCAGATTGTTGCTAATCGTGCGGATGACATAAACGCTAGGGGAGAAATTACATCTAAACATATAGGATTAAGACTTCCTGTAGGTCCTAGTTTGCTTAAAATAAAAGAAGCGAAAATGAAAAAAGAAGACAAAAGGTTTGATAATGTAAAGAAAATACAAAACTCCATAAATAATAATAATCAGCAAGAATTAGCAAGTGAAGAAGAAGTAGCTAAAACCGTAAAACAATTAACAGGAAAAGATAAGGTAAAGAGAGATTAATTCATTTTTAGAGAATTATCATTAATCTTGAAAAGAGCTAATTTCTAGAGATTAAGTTCATTCAATCGTAAAATACTTCGTCATAGTCAAGCTAATTAATATTTGCTTATTTAATTACCCCTGCAATAGTCATCTTTGCAGGGATTTTATTTTTAAAGCTATAAATACAGCCTTATCAAGAAATGGAATTTACTCAGAATTATCCTTAAACTATTAGATAAATAAAGAGTTTTGGTGCGGTTAATATTTATATTATTATAATACAATCGCTAATCTCCTCGTTAACAAATCCCTCCTATACAACCCTTTAATGACTTCTCAGTCTTTTATAAAAATTCTTAATAAAACCTTAAAATATTACCGAATTTTTTATAGGTTTGTTTGTAATAAGACTGATTTTTTTATAAAATATCATAACTATTTTATCCCCAACTACTTAACTGCATGAAGCGTATCCTCATCTTCAAAAAGAATATTCTACTATTTATTTCTTGCTTACTATCATTACCAATTTTTGCACAAGTAGGTATCAATACCACTACCCCTAGAACCACCTTAGAGGTGGCTGGAAATACTACTATAAATGGTGCAATTAATATTGAAAATTTGGGCGTAATTCAAGATTTGGACGTACCCTATTTGTTGACTCAAAATCAAGGTGAGGTAGTTAAAGAACTAAATACCACCTACGCAGGTAATTCCTTAGCCTACTTTCAAGAATACAAGTTAACCAATGTGAGAAGAGATTGGGTAAGTGACTTTAATACAAATATAAAGGCTTCAAAATATGGTATGATAGTAATATCAGCATATTTTAGTCATGAACTTGTTATGGATGGTACCCCTGGGAATTTTGCAATTCCAGCAGTTTCTACAGTTGTAGACCCTATTACTGGAACGTGGCGAATTAGAGCTGACTATCCATCTGCAACAACAGATGGTTTTGTAAATGGAACTTGGACGATAAACACTATTTTAATTACAAGAAATATAGCCAAGGAATTTCCAGACCAAATTATTGAAATGAATGGTGCAACCACTAAGGAGGCAGCCTCCCCAATTATCGATTAATATGATAAAAATTATTGTTTTTCTATTTGCATTCTGTATAACCTATCTCGGTTATTCTCAAGTGGGAATTGGTACAGACACACCTACCCTAGGGTATGAATTAGATGTTGAAGGCTCACTTTTAATTCAAAATTATTTTAAGTTGGAAAATTTAGAGAGTGTAAATACTGAAAGCACTAACCTTAATCTATTGTTGAGGAAGAGCAATTCCAATCCTCCAGGGGAAGTAGCCAAATTAGATGTAAAATCAATTAGCGTGGCTCCAGTTAATATTATTAACTATAGATTTCACAATTTAAATAGAGATAATGTTAACAATGTAAATCTTCAATACGATGCATCTAAATACATTGTAGGTATTGCCAATTTTAGGTATGAAGGTCAACCAATTGTAAAAGGTCGAACAGGTTCCAACTACACGCGTCTAGGCTATTTTGTTTCTAGAACTTTTATGCAAGGAGGCACGTGGCATTTAGAAATAAGAAATAGAGAAAGAGATAGTTACAATAATGATAGTATAGTGTATTACGTGAGTTTGATAGTATTTGATAGAAACTATTTTAAAGAACTTCCTCCAATTACAGCAAATCTTTATGGTTTTAGTATAGGATCGGCTCCCGCACCTATAGGTCTTTAAATAATTAAATATGAAAAATCATTATTTTCTTTTAGCTTTTTTATTTATTCAAAGTCTTGGGGTGTTCTCGCAGGTTGGAATTAACAACCCAAACCCTAATGCCACACTTGATGTAATAGGCGATGTTTTGGTAAAAGATAAACTCTATCTAGAAAACCCTGGGGGAGATTTAAATGTTACAAGTTCAAAACTACTAGTAGTTAAAGATAATGAAACTAAAATAGTAAAATACGATATTGGAACGAGCTCCTATGGTCCTTTAAACTATATCAAGTTTTTGTTTAGAGATGTTTCTGAATATGGCTTAAGAGGTGGTTACAATACCAAAATAAGTGCAGAAAAGTACACCCTTGCAGTTCACGGCTATTACCTTTTAATTCATCTTGATCAAACCACAAACGTTTCGTTTAGATCTGAGGCTAATAACAGTAATAGATTTATGGAAGGACATCAGTTTTATGCTTATGTATACAATGGAGAATGGTGGATAAAAGGGTTTGTACAAAATAGTAGAAGTTATAGGTTTTGGCCCATGAATACTGATATTTATATGGATGTAACTATTTATAAAAATGATTTTATCACTAAAAATTGGAGTGACAGGATAGAGGTTAATATGGGAGGAAACACTACTGAAACAGTTGCAACGCCAGAAGGATTTTAGAGAAAATTTTTCAGTTAAATTCTTTTACTAGTACCATTTCCTTTAAACTGCACTGCAACAGAGAAAAATGGCCACCCTACCAACTAATAGCTGAATAGTAATTTCTTCACTTATAAAATTTTTTTATTCTATATTTACTACTCTTAAGCAAGATTCATTGTAGTGCAATTGATGGAATGTCAAAAACTTAGCTAAAACTTGACAATCACGTCTATCTTTCTTAGTTTTGTTCGCTCCCCGCAAAAAAAATATTTTAATCTCCTTTTATACTATATCCCATATGAAGCTGTACTTCACGCTCCAAAAATCATTTCTCTTATTATTTTCTGTATTATTTGTTTCTCAAGCTGTCGCTCAGGTGGGGATAAATACTACGAATCCTTTAGGTGGGTCTATATTAGACGTAACTAGCACAAATAAAGGGGTTTTGATACCCCGCGTAAATATTGCAAACCTCAACACAATAGCTCCGATTGATGGTGGCGCTACCGAAAGCTTATTGGTTTATAATACTAATTCTTCTACGGGAAAAGGGTTTTTCTATTGGACTGGTATTAAATGGGAGCGTTTAGCCATAAGCTCTGAAGCTAGCGACGATTGGAAAATTACGGGAAACTCTGGGACTACTTCATTATTAAACTTTATAGGGACTACTGATAATGTCGCTTTAAATTTTAGAACGAGAGGCCTTAGGCGTTTTGAGATTACTACAGAAACAAGTCAGACTAGCGGTGGTCGTTTAAGAGCTTTTACAGATGGAACGGCTGCTGAGCCAATATATAGTTGGGCTTCAAATCCAGGTACTGGAATATTTAAACCGGATTTCAATACACTAGGTTTATCTACGCGAGGCCAGGAAAGATTGCGTATAAATGACAATGGCAATATTGGTATAAACACTGCAATTCCTGGGGGTGGTGCTATTTTAGATGTTAACAGCACCAATAAAGGGATTTTAATCCCCAAAGTAAATATTATCGATTTAAACAACATTGCTCCTGTAACAGGAGGTAGCACTGAGGGATTATTGGTTTATAATACCAATACTACTACTGGCCCAGGTTTCTATTACTGGTATGGGAATAGGTGGACGCATATTGGAGTAAAGGGGACAAATAACAATATTCCGCCTGTTATTGGTACTGATAATGCAACATGTCATGATGGCAATTTCAGCAATATTCCTAATATGGTTATATCTTTTATTCCTCGTACTCCTGTAGTTTATGTGTCTTATTTTTTAAGTGGAAAGCAAAATGGAAACAATAAGGAAGCAGAATGCCAAATTACCGTTAATAATAATGATGCTGTTGAAATTTCTCGAGCAACTACCTTATCTTCTACTTCAGGGGATAAATATCAAGTTTCTCATGCTATGATACCTGTTTCTGTAACAGTAGGTCAACCAACCACGCTTAGGCTACAATGGCGACTAACACGTAATGGTGCAATACAAAATCACCCTGGTTCTGATGATATTCGTTATATGACAATAATCGATTAACCCAGAAAACTTCTCTTAAAATTTATATTAAGACACATACGTTACTTTTATTCTTTATTAGCGCTATAATCGTTAAAATATCTAGTATTGCAATCCCAATAGTTTTCTTTTTAAATACCTATATTAGCTACATTAAAATATTTCTTGTCTAAATAATTATTCTTGGAAACCAAAGTTTACCAAAAAGAAAACAATTTACATCTCGGGAAGCTTTTAGTGGAAAGCTTAAAAGATATTCGTCGGTCTCGTTTCTTGTCATTCCAATTAGCAAAAAGAGACATACAAGCACAATATCGACAGAGTTATCTCGGGATAATATGGGCGTTTGTAACACCACTAGCTACAGCATTTGTTTGGATTTTTCTGAATAGCTCCGGTACGGTACAATTAACCGATACAGGAATACCTTATCCAGTATATGCTTTTTCAGGAACGCTGTTGTGGTCCGTAATTACCGAAGCAATCAACTCGCCAATAAGTAGTACTAATAGCGCCAAAGGAATATTATCGAAAATTAATTTCCCTAAAGAAGCTTTGGTGATGTCGGGGATTTTAAAACTTCTCTTTAATAGCTCGGTAAAAGTAATATTGCTGCTGCTATTCATCTTTTTCTACGGGGTAGGTTTCAATTGGAGCCTTTTACTTTTCCCTTTTGTGTTATTTGCAGGTATTTTCTTTGGAACTACATTAGGCTTATTTATCACCCCTTTAGGGATGTTGTATAAAGACATAGGCAGAATGATCACTTTTGGATTGCAGTTTTTAATGTATGTAACTCCAGTAGTTTATGCAATTCCCAAAAGTGGAATTATGAAGACCGTAATGGAATGGAACCCATTTACACCAATTATTTTAACGGCTCGCGATTTTGCTGTTGGAATGCCTCCCGCGTACCTCACTTATTTTTTAATCGTAATCGCCTGCTGCATTCCTTTGTTTTTTATTGCATTAATTTTCTATAGAATTTCAATTCCAATTTTAGTGGAACGAATGAGTGCGTGATTTTTTAGACGCGAGATGTGAGACGTGAGACGTGAGATGCGAGATTCTAGATTCTAGATTCTAGGTTCTAGACTCTAAACTCTAGATTCTAAACTCTAAACTCCTGTGCATTGTTCGTCTCTAATATGGAGTGATTGCTTAGAGATTGAAAATTTTGAAATTGATTAGATATAAAAAGTGATAGAAAGTTGAAGTTTGAAAAGTATATTGCTATTTTTCACAACCAACAACCAACAACCAACAACCAACGACCAACCACCATCTAATGAACGAAAGTGAAATTTTAGTAAAAGTAGAAAACCTCTCTAAAAAGTTTTGTAAGGATCTTAAAACTAGCTTGTGGTATGGGGTGAAGGATTTGGCTTCTGGTTTATCTGGAAACAAAAACGAACGAGAGCTGCGGCCAAAGGAATTTTGGGCGGTGAAGGATATTAGCTTCGAGTTAAGGCGAGGGGAATGTCTCGGACTTATTGGCCATAACGGCGCAGGGAAATCTACTTTGTTGAAAATCCTTAACGGACTTATAAATCCAGATGCAGGAAAGGTTACCATTAGGGGGAGAGTAGGCGCTTTAATAGAGCTTGGTGCTGGTTTTAACCCTATTCTTAGCGGTAGAGAAAACATTTATAACAACGGGGCTATTCTTGGATTCACAAAAAAAGAAATAGACGAAAAGATTGATAAAATAATAGACTTTGCCGAAATACGGGAGTTTATTGATATGCCTGTTCAGAATTACAGTAGCGGGATGAAAGTGCGACTTGGCTTTGCAGTAGCCGCACAAATGGAACCCGATGTGTTGATTATAGATGAGGTTTTAGCAGTTGGGGATGTTGGTTTTAGAATGAAGTGTTTAACGCGAATAGGTGAATTATTGAAAAGTACTGCCGTAATTTTTGTTTCACACTCTATGCCGCAAGTTTCAAGAATTGCAAATAAGATACTTCTAATGAAAAACGGATCTGAAGTAATAGGAGGTTTGAATGTATCTGATGGTATAGAAAGGTATTATCAATTATTTCAGAATGGTGATAGTATAATTGGAGGTAATGGTTTAATTGAGATTAAAGATTTTAAAATATTAAATGATAGCCTTAATTGTATAGATGCTGAAAATGGATTTTTAATTTTAAAACATAACTATAAATATACTTTTCAACTTAAACTAAAAGTTAAGGAGCAAGTAAAAAAATATTTTGTTAATTATTCATTTATTGATAAAGAAACAAAACAAGTAGCTAATTTTTTTTCTGTTTTTTCAGATTCTGTTTTTAGTAAAACAGGTGAAGTTATTATTGAAGGTGAAATAGAAAACCTAATATTAGGACAAGGCACTTATAGCATTGGAGTTGCTGTTAATGAAATAAAAGAATGTAATTCTAGAGGTGAGATTTATCTCTATAATTCTAACATAAGTATTATTAGTATTACAGGAATTGAAACAGGACATGCACCTGTTCAGTTTTTGGGTAATTGGAATATTAATTAAATGAAAGATTATATAAAAATATATTCACACCCTAGAAGTGGGACACATTTTTTAGAAAATTTTTTAGCTAAGAATTTCTATAGTAATGAAGATTTATCTTCCGAAGGTGCTATTTATTATGGGCACTGGTCAAATAAACTATTATTAGAAGAGGGAGAACCTTACCACAAATTATTTGGCTCACATTTTTTTCCTGATAAAACAAAAGTGGCAAATAAGTCAATTTACATATATAGAGATGGAAGAGCTGTAATTGCTTCATTATGGAATTCAAAATTTTATAATAAAGAATGGCATGGTATCTCATTTTCTGAGTTTTTACGTAAAGACCTTGATTGGTTAGGTGGGCCTGGACAGAAAAAAAAATTAGATATAAATATCATTCAACATTGGGAGGATCATATTTTACAGTGGGAAAGGCAGGCTGGAAATAATATATTGTTTTTAAGGTTTGAAGATTTAAAAAACAACCCGGAAAATGTTTACGAAGAAATTTGTAAAAAATATTTCCCATTAAAATATTATTCAGAAAAAATATTTTTCAAAAGAAAAATTGATCCTATTAAAGATAAAGTAGGGCTAAAACCCAATGACGCTAAAATTAATAGTTGGGAAAATTTATTTAGCCAAGATGATTTAAATTTTTTTTACTCTCAATTAAAATCTACCAAATATTTATACGATAATTAATGAATAATAAAAGCTTATTTTCTTGTGTTTTAGATTACAATCCTATAATGGAGGTTCAATGTTACATTTGGTTAACTAGCTTATTGCATATTGGGATTAAGCCTAAAACTATCTATGTTCATTTAGTATCTGATGTGACTAACGAATTCTTATCCTTTTTAAAATCTAAACAAATTAATATTGTAAATAGTAAGTCTTTTGATGTTAGAAATAAGTACTGTAATAAGTTAGTGCAATTAGAAACATTTACAAATCAAGACGATTTTGATTATGTGTTTTTAATGGATTGTGATACAGCAGTAGTTGACTTGAATGGAATATCATTAACAGACGAGGTTTATGCTAAAGTGGTTGACTTTCCTAATCCGCCTTTTGATATACTACAAAGCATCTTTGCGAAAAACAATTTAGAAATTGAAAAGACAGAAAGCACGTTTCCGTTAAATGAAGAACAATTGACGGATTGGAATAACTGTAACGGAGGTTTATATATTATATCTAAAGACTTCTTAAAGAGTTTAGCTCCTAAATGGATACATTACGCAAATCTGTGTATTGAACAAAAAGATATATTTACAGATACATATAGTAAACATGCAGATCAAGTTGGTTTTGCGTTAGCTATGGCAAGTTTAGGAAAAAAAGTAACGCATCTTGATATTGAATGGAACTATCCAATTCATATAAATAATCCAATTGAAGTAGATCCGAAAATTATACATTTTCATAATGAAATAAATGAGCATTTACAAATTAAACCTAAAAATAGGGTAGTTGTAAAAGAAGCAATAGAACTTATTAATGATAGGGTTAACTCCAATTTAGTAGATAATCTAAGCAATTCTCTTTTTTGGAATTTTCGTTATTATACTTGTCCAGACTTAGGGAGTGGAGTGGGCTCTCGGGGAAAAATACTAGAAGAAAAAAAGAAACTTTTACGATACTTGACTTATGGTAAAGAGCAATCTTCTTATATAGATGTTGGATGTGGAGATCTTGAGTTAATGAAGGAAATGCCTTTTGAAAATTACTTGGGTTTAGATGTATCCATCGAAGCAATTAAAATAGGGAAAGAAAAACGACCAGATTGGAATTTTAAAATGTTACCTATCACCGATAGTTCTATCGAGAATGTGGATATTACTATGTGTTTTGATGTTTTGATACATCAAAGTGATATGACTAGCTTTAAAAATATTGTTTATGGTTTAGTTTCTAAAGCTAATAACCGAGTTATAATAGGAGCTTATAATGATAAGCCTGAATTTAATTCTACCATTACACATTTCCATAACTCTATATTTGATGAAGTTGCACAGTATAACAAATTTAATGAAATCGCAATAGTGAAAAAGTATAGGGATGTTTCTGTTATAGTGGGTACACTCCACGAAAATAAACATCAAAGGGATATTACTTCTGAAAATTTAAATAAAGCGTTTAAAGAAGTTAAGCGACCGGACTTACTACAATATATTGTAGATGTTTCAAGACATAACTTCGGATTTTATACAGCACACTATCCAAGGGTTTTTGAGTATACTTGGATTGTTGAGCAGTTAGAAGACAAGAAAGACATTAAAGTGTTGGATATTGGTGCAGGAGTTTGTCCAGTGCCTTTATGTTTAACCGATATGGGAATGAGAGTTACCACAGTTGATCTGCATCCTACTGTACGATTATTAAAGGATAAAGATAATTGGAACGAATGGGGCTATTTAGACTACAGCATATTTAATAAAACTATAGATTCTAAGCATCAAGACTTTACAAAAGTTAGGACTTTGAAAAGGTTTGATTGTATTTATTCCGTTTCCGTTATTGAACACATGCCTAGGAGTATTCGATTAAAAATGCTTAAACGAGCTTCAAAATTATTAAAAAAAGGAGGAGAGTTGTTGTTAACTATTGATATAGTACCCGATACTAGTGATATTTGGAATTATTCTGAAGGAAAACAAGTAGAAAGTCAGGAAGAGCATGGAACAATGGAAAGTTTTAAAAATGAATTGCTCGCTTGTGGATTTAAAATAGTTTTTGACCATATTCAAAGAGAAATTTTTGAGTCTAGAACAGATGTTTGGTTTGTAAAGTGTGTATTGCATAAAAAATCGTTTATATGATATCACACGAACTTAAATGTATTTTTATTCATATACCAAAGACAGCTGGTACAAGTATAAATGAGTTTTTTCATCCAGGAGTTAAATTTAAAGTTACACCACCAGATTATGAACGTTTATTTGGTTGGTGCCCGATACGTAAATTGCATATGCAACATGCTACTTCTAAACAATTATTAGAAACGGGTCTTGTAACAGAAGAGCAATGGAATACTTATTTTAAATTTACATTTATTAGAAATCCTTGGGACAGAACTTATTCTGACTATCTATGGATGCAAAAATATTCTGGTATTAAAGGAAGCTTCAATAACTACTTAAATAAATCAAACGAATTTGCTGAAATTTTAAACGATAGATCTACTGAGAAGTATTTAGGGGACCATCTTTTAAATCAAACAGATTTTTTTGATTTTGAAGGAAAGTTCAAACCTGATTTTATTGGTAGATTTGAAAATTTTGAAAACGATATTTCTCTTGTTTTAGAACACCTTTCTATAAACAAAACTTTTAATCTGCATAAAAACAAAACTAAAAGGTATAGTCATTATTCAAATTTTTATACCAATAGCAGACAAAAAAAAGTAGCTAATATTTTTAAAAATGATGTGTCTCTTTTAAGTTATAGTTTTGAAAATAGGAGGGAAGGATTAAAAAAAATTAAACGATTTCTTTAATATATAATATTTAATGAAACTAGCTTTTACCATTTGTGCTAATAATTATTTAGCGCATGCTAAGACATTGGCAGTGTCCTTTAAAAAACATCATCCAGATGTAACTTTTTGTATAGCTATACTTGATGAGCCTAATGCAAGCATAAATTATGAGAGCTTAGGTGCTGATACCATTTTATGGGTCCATAAATTATTTCCTGAATTGGTTGCAGGTATAAAAGACACCTATAACATTGCCGAAATCTGTACTGTGGTAAAACCAAAGCTATTTACACATTTCTTTAATAATAGCTACAATACCGTATTGTATATAGACCCAGATATTAAGGTTTTCTCAACTTTTACTCATGTTTTTGATGCACTGAAAGAAAATGAAATGGTGTTAACACCACATATCTGTTCTCCAACTGGCGAAATAGGGCATCCACAAGACAAAGATTTGATGCGTACAGGTATTTATAATCTTGGATTTCTAGCAGTAAATAATACAGAACCAATCAAATCATTTATTAAATGGTGGGACAAAAGGGTGCAAGCCTATGGATTTCATGATTTAAAGAATGGTTATTTTTACGATCAGATATGGTTAGGTTATGCTCCTGCTTTTTTAGATAAAGTATATGTTTTAAGGCATTTGGGCTATAATGTAGCCAATTGGAATCTGCATGAACGAAAAATTATAAGTAGTGGTGAAAAGTACTATGTGAACGATAAAACTACTCCAGTAGCTTTCTTTCATTATAGCCATTATAAGATGGAAAATTTTCCGAGTATAGCGGTTTATAATCAGAATTTCGATTTGGAAAACAGAGAAGATATTGTTCCTATTTTTATGGATTATAAAAATAGTTTGTTGCAGAACGATTATGAAAAACTAAAAGAGATACCTTATAAGTTTGGTAAAAGAAAAGTAGAAGCGAGTCAAAATTCAAAAGAACTTAGAGCTAATAAAGGGAGGATTTATAAATCATTTCAATTGTTAAAAAAGTCTTTGAGAATGGCTTTAAAAGGGTATTAAACAGGATTTAAAATGCAAAAAGGGGTTTCAATTATAATATGCACCTATAATGGTAAGGCTAGGTTAGCAGAAACCTTAAGGCATCTGGCTATGCAAAAAAGTCATTGCCCTGTCGAAATAGTGTTGGTAGATAATAATTCTTCAGACGGCACAAGAGATTTTGCAGATAATTGGTGGCGAGATAATGGTGTTTCAACGATAGAATACACTTCTTTCAGTCAGCCAATACCTGGGAAGTCTTATGCTCAAGAATTAGGTTATGCTAAAGCAAAATATGAATATCTTTTAATTTGCGATGATGACAATTGGCTTTGTGACAGCTATGTGCAAACTGCTTTTGATATCATGGAAAAAGATTCGCAAATTGGTGCTTTAGGAGGGTGGTGTGAAGCAGTTTTTGAAAAAGAAAGACCGAAGTGGTTTGATACTTATGCAAAGTATTTTGCAGTTTCTAAGCAAGGAACAGAAAGTGGTGATATAACAAATAAGAAAGGTTGTTTATATGGCGCAGGAATGGTGATACGAAAAAGCCATTGGTTAGAATTAAATAACTTAGGTTTTAAACCCTTGCTTACTTGTAGAAAAGGAGATTCACTAAGTTCGGGAGGTGACACAGAATATTCTTACGTATTGCGATTACTAGGATATAAAATGTGGTACGATGAAAGACTATATTTTCAACATTGGATGCCAGAAGGAAGGATGAATCTTGGTTATGTGCAAAGAATTCGTAAGGCCATTTCCGAATCTAATTTTGTGGTAAGTATTTACACCGATGCCCTAAACAACAAAGAGTATGGAAAAGTTGATTTTTATAAACGTGCCTACCGCATGATGAAAAAGGATATAACTAGGCAAACTCTAAATCGAATTAATGGTTCCTTTGAAGAGAAAGAGCTAGCTAAAGAATATTTCAGGAACCTAAGTAGGCTGCTAACTAAATTTTCAGATTATAAAAAAAATAGGGATACAATAAAAGTTTGGTTGTTAAAATAATTAATGGGTAATGTAAAGTCATTAAATATAGCTGTTGTTGTCGGTGTTTTTCCTACGGTATCTGAAACATTTATTGTTAATCAGATTACTTCCCTTATAGATAAAGGGCATTCCGTTTATATATATTCCTACCAAAAGACAATCCCCCAAAAATTACATAAAAGTATTATTAGATATAACTTATTAGATAAAGTTGTTTATAGAGAAAAACCACCAAATGGTAAGCTTAAGAAGCTGCGTAGCTTTTTATTAATAATGATTAAAAACTTTTCTAACATAAATTGGAAACTTTTATTTAAAACTTTAAACTATTCTAAATACGGTAAAAAGGCTATAAATCTTAAAACGTTTTATAATCGAAAATTTTTTGTGTTGAATAAAAAATTTGATGTTGTTCATGTTCATTTCGCAAATAATGCTCAAAGTATTGCAAGATATAAAAGAGAAGGATTTTTACAGGATGCTAAATTAGTAGTCTCTTTTCATGGCTATGACATAAACCCATCAAAAACTGAAGCATATAAATTACAGTATAGAATGTTATTTGAGGAGGCGAATCATTTTACAGTAAACACAATATATACAAAAGAAATTTTAGATAAGGTTAATTCAAGTTTGACTAATGTCTCTATATTACCTGTTGGATTAGACAGTTCCTTATTTAGAAAAACAGAATCAAAATTAAAGTCATTAGGTGGTTTTAAGTTAGTTTATTGTGGAAGACTTGTACCTTTTAAAGGGGCTATGCTTCTCCCAACCATAATTAAAGAGCTTATAAGCAGAGGTTTTGATGGTATATCACTAAAAATTATAGGTAGTGGTGAGCTTAAAACTCAACTTGAAATAGAAATAGATAGATTAGAGCTTTCAAATACCGTAGAGATATTAGGAGCTATGACTCAGGAAGATATTATTGATGTTTTTAATGACTGTAATGCCTTTATTTTACCAGGTATTTATAATAAAGTTGATGGTAGAGCAGAAAATCAGGGATTGGTTATTCAAGAAGCTCAGGCCATGGAGTTGCCTGTAATTGTCTCGGATGTTGGTGGTATGAAATATGGGTTAGTGCCAAATAAAACTGGATTTGTTGTTAAGGAAAATGATGTTAAAGCTTTTGCTGATTGTATAGAATTACTAATTAAAAATCCTGAAAAGGCTAAAAAAATGGGGAAAGAGGGGAGAGAGTTTGTTATTGAAAATTATAATTCAAAAATTTTAATAGATAAGTTATTATCCATTTATAGAAGCTAGTTTTTTCTTGTTTTTATCAAACTCTTCATCATTAAGTATAATTACTCTTACTAAATTTAATAAATTTCAAATCTTTTTTATTCAACTATCTCTTCAAAACCTTTTAGAATCTGCTTTGCGTTAAGCCAATAAATGTTCAATTTGGAGTTTTTATGGTGATAGTGCTTTTTTTCAATTCACCCCAAACCAACAAAACTTTATCTTGGTCTAATACATCCAAAAGCCCTAAATTTGCAAGTCGCATAAAATCTAATTTTTAGGCGAGGTATTTAAATCCAAATTAGCGCATTACAAACGGTCTATAGCTAAAGACTTCAACCGTTAATTTTAAAAATAAATCAAGTAAGTAACTAGTGTCAGAAAACAAAGGCAACGCATTCGATTTTAAGCTCTTTAAACGATTAATGAGCTTTACTAAACCCTACCGAGGCATCTTCATATTTGTTGCTTTTGCTGCAATTGTTATGTCTGGTTTGGCGGTTCTGCGTCCTTACCTTTTAAAACTAGCTATAGACGATTCGATAGTACCAAAAGATAGCGAAGGCTTTATGACCTACGTTATTCTAATGCTAGTGGTGCTAATTTTGGAAGTGGTGTTTCAATTTGCTTTTATCTTTTACACCAACTGGCTCGGACAAAGTGTTATTCGGGATATGCGACAAAAGCTTTTCCGATTAATGACTAGCTTTAAAATGCAGTACTTCGATAAAAGTGCGGTGGGAAGACTTACTACTCGCGCGGTAAACGACGTAGAAACCATAAGCAGTATTTTTAGCGAAGGCTTGTTTATGATAATTAGCGACTTACTAAAAATGCTAGTTATTGCAGGGTTTATGCTTACACAAAGTTGGCGATTATCGCTTATAGTGTTTATTGTATTGCCTTTTATCTTGTATGCGACTCGCGTCTTCCAAAAAGCGATGAAAGTAGCTTTTGAAGATGTTCGTAATCAAGTAGCCAATTTAAACTCCTTTGTTCAAGAGCGAATCACAGGGATGAAGATTGTACAGATTTTCACTCGAGAAAAAACAGAATACGAACGCTTTCAGGAAATTAATAAAAAACACCGAACAGCTTGGATTCGTACCGTGTGGTATAACTCTATATTTTTCCCTATTGCGGAAATGGCAGGTGCAATTGCAACGGGTCTTGTAGTTTGGTACGGTGGATTAAATGTTATTGGAGGAGGAGCTGTAACCCTAGGTATTATAACGGCATTTATTCAGTATGCCGAAATGCTTTTTAGACCGCTTAGGCAAATTGCCGATAAATTCAATACCCTGCAAATGGGAATGGTGGCTGCAAACCGCGTATTTGGGATCTTAGATACCAGATCGCATATAGAAGACAATGGAACTATAAACTACACCAACACTAAGGGTGAAATAGAATTTGTTGATGTACATTTTGGTTATATTGAAGGGGAAGAAGTAATAAAAGGTATTTCTTTTAAAGCGAATCCAGGGGATACCGTTGCCATAGTGGGAGCAACAGGAGCAGGAAAATCTACAATTATCAATCTGCTAAATCGTTTTTACGAAATAAATAGCGGAGTGATTAAAATTGATAATATCGATATAAAAGAGTACACCTTAGCTTCTTTAACGAGTCAGATAGCTGTTGTACTTCAGGATGTCTTCCTTTTTGCGGATACTATTTACAACAATATTACGCTCAACAATCCAAACATCACCGAAGATGAGGTTATAGCTGCAGCTAAAGAAATCGGGGTTCACAAGTTTATAGAGAGTTTACCAGGGGGTTATCACTACAACGTAAAAGAACGAGGAAGTATGCTTTCTTCGGGGCAACGACAGTTAATTTCGTTCTTACGCGCTTATGTAAGCAAACCAAGTATTTTGGTGCTCGATGAAGCCACTTCGTCTGTAGACACCTATTCTGAAGAGCTGATTCAAACAGCCACCGATAAAATCACAAAAGACCGTACTTCTATTGTAATCGCTCACCGATTAGCGACAATTAAAAAAGCCGATAAAATTATCGTTATGGATGCTGGTAAAATTGTTGAAGAAGGCACCCACCACGAACTCCTAGAAAACGAAAACGGTTTCTATAGAAACCTATACGAAGTCCAGTTTGCCGATGGTGGAAATCCTTAGTTTTTAGTTTGTAGTAGATAGTTTGTAGTTGGGAGAGAAGAATCAAATTTCAAATTCCAAATAACAAACTCCAAATAACAAATTCCAAATCTCAAAAGCATAATTAATAAAAGATTTGAGACGTGAGATTTGAGACGCTAGATTGAAGTCTTGATTCTGTTTTCTAACTTCTAATTTCTAACTTTTAACTTCTAGTAGTGAGAGGGTAGTTGGTTGAAGAAGATTAATTCCAGATACCAAATTCCAAAAGCATAATTAATAAGATTTGAGACGTGAGATTTAAGATGCTAGACCGAAGTCTAGTTTCTAGTTTCTAACTTCTAGTTTCTAACTTCCAAATTCCAAATTCCAAATACCAAACTCCAAATACCAAACACCAAATAACAAATTCCAAATAACAAATTCCAAATACCAAAATCGTAATCTATAATTCCTAATTAATAAGATTTGAGATGTGAGATTTGAGACGCTAGACCGAAGTCTAGTTTCTAACTTCTAACTTCTAATTTCCAAATTCCAAATAACAAATTCCAAACACTAAACACCAAACTCCAAATTCCAAATAACAAATAGCAATTTCCAAATCTCAAAAGCATAATTAATAAAAGATTTGAGACGTGAGTTTTAAGATGCTAGACCGAAGTCTAGTTTCTAACTTCTAGCTTCTAGCTTCTAACTTCCAAACTCCAAATAACAAACTCCAAATAACAAATTCCAAATCCCAAAATCATAATTCATAAAAGACTTGAGACGTGAGATTTAAGACGCTAGACCGAAGTCTAGTTTCTAGTTTCTAACTTCTAGTTTCTAACTTCCAAATTCCAAATTCCAAATTCCAAATTCCAAATTCCAAAATCATAATTCATAAAAGATTTGAGACGTGAGATTTAAGACGCTAGACCGAAGTCTAGTTTCTAGTTTCTAACTTCTAGTTTCTAACTTCCAAACTCCAAATAACAAACTCCAAATAACAAACTCCAAATAACAAATTCCAAATTCCAAAATCATAATTCATAAAAGATTTGAGACGTGAGATTTAAGATGCTAGACCGAAGTCTAGTTTCTAGTTTCTAACTTCTAGCTTCTAACTTCCAAATTCCAAATTCCAAATTCCAAAATCGTAGTCCATAATTTTTAATTCTGAATTAAAAGGAGGTATGAGAAGTTAGTCTAGATTTTAGTTTTTAACTTCTAACATCTAATTTCTAACTTCCAAATTCCAAACACCAAATTCCAAATACCCAAATCATAATTCTGAATTCTGAATTCTGAATTTTTTAATTCTGAATTAAAAAAGTCAACCCCCCGAGTTTCACGTTTTGTGAATCACGAGGGGTTAACAAACCAACCAAAAAACTATTTTTAACCTCTTCCTCTAGATCCTTTAGAATTAGATTCTCTTGAAGAACTTCCTCTTGAGGTATTTGCTTTTGTTCTGCTAGGAGCAGGTGCACTAGATTTTTTTACTGAAGTACTACGGTTTGTTGTGGTGCGCGTAGGAGCTTGAGATTTATTTCTAGTTACTGTTCTATTACTTTTATTTGTTGAAACATTTCTAGTTTGTGTTTTAACTGTACTGTTTCTATTCTGTGAAACTGTTGTAGCTCTACTGGTATTGCTTCTAGTACTCTTTACAGTTCTAGGAGTATTCCTTTGCTCCACGCTTCTCGTTCTAGTGTTCGAACTCTTAACAGGTGTGTTGTTATTTGTACGAGTTAAAACACTTTTCTTGTTGCGATTACTGTTAGCATTTACGCTACCATTTCTAACGTTTCTATCAGTTTTTACGGCACCTCTACTTGAAGTGCTTACATCTCTTGTTACTGTATTGCTTCTTGTGTTTGAACGTACAGCATTGTTTGATCTATCGTTATTTCTAACCGAGTTTTTAACTCTAGTATTGTTAGAAATCATAGTGTTTTCTCTACTTGGGTTGAAGTCTTTATTAATAGACGCTCTTCCTCTTTTATCGTACACACGGCTTCCTGGGCGATAAAAATCTCTACGCCCGTTGTGGTAAGCTACTTTATCTCTCTTTTTGTAATACACTATATGCTCGTGGTAACTATAACGTACAGGCTTATAGTATCTTCTATAAGGTCTGTCGTAAACCACACAGTGTGTATAGAGTGGTCTAGCATAATAAACATGCCACGGACGGTAAACGTAATATCTGTTGTAAGGGTTAATATATCCACTTACATGTGAAAAATGACCGTAATGGTTATATATTACGTGTAAGCCACCTACTCGTACTAAACGTCGGTTGTTGTAACGAATATCTACATTCCCTGCTTGAATAATACGTCCGTATTCGTCGTAGTAAATAGGTACATTTTCTACCTGAATTACCGCTCCATAATCGTCGTACTGAACATAAGCGTCATAATTATACCCTGAGTTGAAACTTATATTAACGTTTCGGGAGGTTATAGTTACATTAGAACCTTTTTGAGGTCCGATATAAACGAAATCGAATTGTCCATCTGGGAAGACAGAAAACTCTACATCGCCTTCTACGAAGATGTATGCGTTGCCGTCATAACTTCTTCTAATATTGTTTTCACTTTCTGGAGATGCTGCAGTAGCAGATAATCCCATAAAAAGTATGCTGAAGATAAGTGCTAAGTTTTTCATAAGGTAAAGATTTAAAGGTTTGTACTTTCTCTAAGTTCTTTGGTAGTTCGGTACGTTCTAGATTATTCAACGACCGTGCCAAAGTTTTAAAGTGTTGATTATCAGATGTGGTTTGAGGGAGGGCAAAGAGAAAAGAACAGAGAGAAGAGAACAGAGAGAAGTGGTTGGGAGGGGGGATTTTCTTCAGTTTGTATTTTATTGATCAAAAAAACCCGCTGAAATGAATTACCATTTGCAACGGGTTTTTAAAACTAACCAACCAAAAACTAAAAGTTTCTGTTGGTTTAATTTCAAATAGTATGCCAAATTAGAGAAATTATAGCTTCTCTTTTAAATATGCAGCTGTAAATGATTCTTTGCTTTTTACTACCTCTTCTGGAGTGCCTTGAGCTACAATTTGTCCTCCATTTTCTCCTCCTTCAGGACCCAGGTCTATAATATAGTCGGCGCATTTAATAAGGTCTTGGTTGTGTTCTACAACAATTACTGTATGTCCTTTTTCTAATAAAGCATAAAAGGAAGCGAGTAGCTTTTTAATATCGTGAAAATGCAGCCCCGTAGTAGGTTCATCAAAAATAAATACAGTTTTTTCTTTTGAAGTTCCTTTTACCAGAAATGAAGCGAGTTTAATACGTTGCGCTTCTCCTCCTGAAAGGGTAGAAGAGCTTTGTCCTAATTGAACGTACCCAAGTCCAACATCTTGTAGTGGCTGTAGTTTTGCAGCTATTTTTGACTGTGCATGTTTGCCAAAAAAGGCTACAGCATCATCAACCGTCATGCTTAAAACATCGTCTATATTTTTATCTTGAAATGTAACTTCTAAGACTTCTTTTTTGAAGCGCTTGCCATTACAGGTATCACATACTAAATGTACATCGGCCATAAACTGCATTTCTACAGTTACTTCCCCTTCACCTTTACAGGTTTCGCATCGACCGCCATCTACGTTAAATGAGAAATGTTTTGGTTTAAATCCGCGTATGTCCGATAGTTTTTGTGAGGCGAAGAGATTTCGAATATCATCGTACGCCTTAATATAGGTAACTGGATTACTTCGGCTAGAACGACCGATTGGGTTTTGATCTATAAATTCTATACTTTTTATGGTATTGAAATCCCCTGTAATTTCTGAAAACTGACCAGGTTTTTCACCATAACCACCAATTTCACGCAGTAGGGCAGGGTATAGTATTTTTTTAACCAAGGTGCTTTTTCCACTTCCAGAAACACCAGTTACCGCTGTAAAAACATTGAGCGGAAAGGTAATATCGATGTTTTTTAAATTGTTCTGTCTAGCGCCGGTAATAGAAATTTTATTTTTGGACGTCCGGCGTTTCTTCGGAACTTCAATTTCCATCTCGCCATTGAGGTATTTTGCAGTAAGCGAATCAGATTTTAGTATCTCTTTATAATTTCCTTGAGCCACCACTTCACCTCCAAATGTTCCAGCTTCAGGGCCGATGTCTATAATCTGATCGGCGGCTTTCATAATATCTTCATCGTGTTCTACTACAATCACCGTATTTCCTAAATCGCGTAATGCCTTCAAAACTACAATAAGCCTTTCTGTATCTTTTGGATGTAATCCGATGCTAGGTTCATCCAATATATACATCGAACCTACCAAGCTGCTTCCTAAGGATGTAGCGAGGTTTATTCGTTGCGACTCTCCACCAGAAAGTGTATTCGATTTACGATTAAGAGTTAAGTAGCCTAAACCAACATCTCTTAAAAAGCTAATGCGATTGTTAATTTCCAATAATAAGCGCTTTCCTACCTTAGCATCGTATTCTGATAATTCAAGATTTTTAAAGAAATTGGCAAGCTTATCAAGTGGTAGTTCAACTAATTCTTGAATTGAAGTATTGTTTATTTTTATGTAGCTAGCTTCAGGCCGAAGTCGTTTTCCTTTACAAGTAGCACATTTCGTTTTTCCTCGGTAACGTGATAACATTACTCGATTTTGAATTTTATAACTCTTCGATTCTAAAAATGAAAAAAATGAGTTTAAGCCTTCAAAATGTTTATTCCCCTTCCAAACCAATTGTTTCTGTTCATCAGTAAGTTGAAACCAAGGTTTGTGAATAGGAAAATCGAATTTATAAGCGCTATTTACCAACTGATCTCGATACCAGCTCATGCTTTCACCTCGCCAAGGAAAAATAGCATTTTCGTAAACAGAAAGAGCAGTATTTGGAATTACTAAATCTTCGTCTATCCCAATTACATCGCCATAACCTTCACAAACGGGACAAGCGCCATAAGGATTGTTAAAGCTAAACAAGTGAGCGTTGGGTTCCATAAACGACATTCCATCAGCTTCAAAACGATTGTTAAATTCAGTGATTTTTTTAGAAGATAGCTCCTCGATATACAGTTCACCTTTACCTTCAAAAAAGGCTATTTCAACTGCATCGGCAAGACGGTTGTAAAAATCTTCTTCATTTTTTGTAATAACGCGATCTACAACAACATCAATTTTCTCTGGAAAAGATTTCAACTCATCTATGCGTATCACTTCATCTTTAACCTTTACACGAGCATAACCTTGTTGCGCTAGGGCTTGAATTTTATTTTCCATTGTTCGTCCTTCTTCAAGATGAACAGGAGCAAGGAGCAATAATTTTTCGCCTTCTGAAAAGGTCTTGATAAATTTTATTACATCGGAAGTGGTGTCCTTTTTTACTTCTCTTCCTGAAATTGGAGAAATTGTTTTCCCAATTCGCGTGTAAAGTAATTTAAGGTAATCATAAATTTCGGTGGAAGTACCTACGGTAGACCTTGGATTTGTTGAATTTACCTTTTGTTCAATGGCAATGGCAGGAGAAATACCTTTAATAGAATCAACTTTAGGCTTGTCCAATCTTCCTAAAAACTGACGAGCATAACTCGAAAGGCTTTCTACATAGCGGCGTTGCCCTTCAGCGTAAAGCGTATCGAATGCCAAACTGGATTTACCACTTCCAGAAAGTCCGGTAATAACCACCAGTTTATTACGGGGTATAGCAACCGTTATATTTTTTAGATTGTGAAGCTTTGCCCCTTGAATAAGGATGTTGTTCTTAGTATCTACAGTTTCTGTTTTCAATGTAATATCTTTCTTTTTTATTTCCACCTGCTATCGGGATTGCAAAGATACTATATAGGTTTAAGCAACACACTTTTGCCGATATTATTATTTATTATAGAAAATTTTAAGCATTTTTTTGCTTTTGTGAAGCGAATGTTGTTATATTTACGCTTTACAACGTCTTAATTATAAATTATTGCCTATAGCTGACCTTTACTTTTAACAAATAAACATTTTATTAAACAACCAAATCATTGTTGTTTATTTATTTAGTAAGTATTGGTATGAAGCAACAAACGAACACTGACGCGTTTTTGGTAAGCGCTTATATTAAGGGTAATGAATCTGCACTTGGCGAGTTAATAACACGTCACAAACAAAGAATTTACAGCTTTATTTATTCAAAGGTCTACGACAGAGATATATCTGAAGATATATTTCAGGACACTTTTATTAAGGTTATTAAAACACTTAAAAAAGGTGGTTATAATGAGGAAGGAAAATTTCTTCCCTGGGTTATGCGAATAGCACATAACTTGGTAATAGACCATTTCAGAAAAAGCAATCGCATGCCTAAATTCGAGAATAATAATGATTTCAATATTTTTTCTGTTTTAAGTGACAGTTCTTTAAATGTTGAAAAACAAATTATTAAAGGACAGGTAGAAGATGATGTCCGAAGATTGATTGAAGAACTTCCTGAAGATCAAAAAGAAGTTTTAATTATGCGTATGTATAAAGACATGAGCTTTAAGGAAATTAGCGAGCAAACGGGTGTTAGCATTAATACTGCCTTGGGTAGAATGCGATATGCCCTGATAAATTTGAGGAAAGTAATTGATAAACATAATATTATATTAACCAATTGATACAATAATATGATTTTTGTTGCGTTATTTGGGAATAAACCATTAAACAACAAGAATCTATGCAAAAATTTTACTCTAAAATATCACGTGTGGACGACGTGAATAAAAATCTCGTTCCAAAAGAAGAAACCATAAAATTTCTTCTGGATTATTCGATGGCTTTAAGTGTTATAGATTACCAAAACAAGAAGTTTGAAGCACTTCTTAACTAAACTTTGGAAAAGCCCTGAAACAAAAATTTCAGGGTTTTTTTATGTCTTAGAATTTCAATCTTCTCAAAATTTACGCTGAAGTTGAATCTGAAAAACAGTATAATATTTACTTCTTTTTCTTATTCCAATACTCGTTAATTACCGATTTCCTGCCAATTGTTTTTGTGATGATATCTTTGTCTAAGTTCCATCCGCGAGCAGGGGAGTATTGCCTTCCATACCAGATCATTTGAAGGTGAAGTTTATTCCATAAATCTTTAGGAAATAACCGCTTCGCATCTTTTTCAGTCTGCACTACATTTTTCCCGTTAGAAAAGCCCCAGCGATACATTAGTCTGTGTATATGTGTATCTACAGGAAACGCTGGAATATTAAACGCTTGGCTTACAACAACGCTAGCAGTTTTATGTCCTACGGCTGGGAAAGTTTTTAATAATTCTATATCTGCCGGAACTACACCGTTGTATTTTTCAATCAATATCTGAGAAAGACCGTGTATTCCTTTTGATTTCATAGGAGATAGCCCTACGGGTTTAATTATTTCTCTTATTTCTTCAACAGAGAGTTTAACCATATCGTACGGATTATCGGCAACTTCAAACAGCAAGGGTGTGATTTGATTAACTCGTACATCTGTGCTTTGCGCCGATAGCAATACCGCGATTAATAATGTGTACGGATCCTTGTGATCTAGCGGTACAGGTATTTGTGGGTAAAGGTTGTTTAACGTATCTATAACGAATTCAACCTTTTCTTTCTTTGTCATTTTAAGTACTTTTATACAAAAATAAGGATAATGAAAACATTACAAGCCGGCGATAAGGCGCCAAATTTTAAAGTTAACGATCAAAGTGGAAATCCTATATCGTCTGAGGATTATAAAGGTAAAAAATGGGTGGTTTTTTTCTATCCAAAAGCTAGTACACCTGGTTGTACGGCAGAGGTTTGCAATTTGAGAGATAATTATCAAGCGCTACAAGATCAAGGTTACGAGCTTTTAGGAGTAAGCGCCGATAGTGAAAAGCGTCAAACAAATTTTAAAGAAAAGTACAAATTGCCATTTCCTCTATTAGCCGATGAAAATAAAGAGGTGCTTAATGGATTTGGAGTTTGGGGTCCAAAAAAGTTTATGGGGAGAGAATACGATGGTATTCACCGCAAAACTTTCATAATTAATGAAGAAGGTATAATAGAGCGCGTAATTGATAAAGTAAAAACTAAAGATCACGCAGCTCAAATCCTGGAAGATTAATCTTTTATTTCTTCGGAATGGGGATTATAGTTAAATAATCTCTTTTTCTTAATAGTTTCAGAGACACCGGCTGGTAACATTTCTTCCCAGCCGTCTTTGTTTTCTTCAATCATCTGTAAGACTTCTCTTGAAAAAATATCCATGTGTTCTGGATTGTAATCTTTAATATCTACAACTTTTCCGTTGTATTTAAAGAATTTGTACAACTCCTTCATTCGTGGATGAACTTTTAGGTTTTCACTATTTATATACTCCCCGGTTTCAGAATCTTTCATTGGGTATAAATAAACCTTAAGGTCTTTAAAGAATAATTTTCCAAAAGCTTCAAGAATTCCCCCGCTTAAGTGACGATAGTATTTTTCATCAAAAATATCAATCAAATTACTTACGCCCATCGCTAGACCCATTCGCAATTTGGTGTAACGCGCGAAATATTCAACCAGCTTGTAGTATTCCTGAAAGTTTGAAATCATAACTGTATGGCCTAACGAACAAAGTAGTTTTGCTCTATCCATAAAGTCTTCTTCATCAATCTCTCCATCGGCACGTAAATTAGAAAGTGTAATTTCAAAAATCACCTCCGTCTTATTCTTATCAACTCTGTTTTCATTTAAAAACATTTCATAAGAATGCTTAAACATATCGATGTTTACCTTGGTTACAGGTCTAAAACTTCCACGTAGGGCTAGAATGTTTTTCTTATAAAGAATTTTAGCGGGTAACACGTTATATCCACTAGCATCAAACATAACAGCGTCGGTCATTCCATTTTTAATAAGCTGCAAACTCATCAACCTATTATCTACACTTTCAAAACGTGGACCGTAAAAGTTTATCGTATCTATTTCAATTTTATCTTGATCGATGTGGTCGTATAAATATCGTAAAAGTTTATTAGGCTCATCGTATTTGTAATATGCGCCGTAAATAAGGTTTACTCCAAGTTTTCCCAAGGTTACTTGTTGCAATTGTGCATCATTTTCGTGAAAGCGAATATGAAGTGTGATTTCATTATAAGGTTCGGTAGGGTCTATTTGAAATCGAAGACCTACCCAACCGTGGCCTTTATATTTTTTAGCAAAATCTATTGTTGCCACAGTGTTTGCAAAAGCAAAGAAAAGTCTATTGGGATGTTTTACACGATCGATTCGTTCTTCAATAAGATCGAATTCGTGTGTAAGCATTTTTTGTAGTCTAGACTCTGTAACGTACCTACCGTCTTCCTCAACACCATAAATAGCGTCGCTAAAATCTTTGTCGTATGCCGACATTGTTTTAGCTACAGTTCCCGATGCACCTCCAGCTCTAAAAAAGTTTCGAACAGTTTCTTGTCCAGCACCAATTTCAGCGAAAGTGCCGTAAATATTTTCATTAAGGTTTATTCTTAAAGCTTTGCTTCTAATGGATGGTATGTTCTCAAACTCCTTATCTCCTAGTATGGATTCCGGCATAGTATGTTCTATTAATTCTTATTAACAAAGGTAGTAAATACAATAGGTAAACAAAAAAAATACTATTATTTTTGCGGGAATGAAATCTAAAATCACGGTTACATTTTTAGGAACTGGAACATCTCAGGGAATCCCTGTAATTGGGAGTAAACACGAGGTTTGTTTAAGTAAAGATCCCAAGGATAAACGCTTAAGAGTTTCTGCGTTAATGTCTTGGGATGATTATAATTTTGTAATTGATTGTGGGCCCGATTTCAGATATCAAATGCTTCGAGAAAATGTTTCCAAAGTAGATGGTATTCTTATCACTCACGAACACAGTGACCATACTGCAGGCTTAGACGATATTCGCCCCTTTAATTTTAGACATGGCACTATGCCTTTTTACGCGGATAAGCGTGTTTTTAAATCCCTTCGCGAACGATTCGCATATATTTTTGCCACAGAAAATAAATATCCAGGTGCTCCAAGTATTGAAGCAATTGAAATAGATAAGAATACACCTTTTACCATTGGAGGGAAAAAAGTTGTTCCTATTGAAGCGATGCACGATAAGCTTCCAGTATTAGGATTTCGCGTTGAAGATTTTACATATTTAACCGATGTAAAAACGATATCCGACGAAGAAATTGAAAAAGTGAAGGGAACTAAGGTTTTGGTAGTAAACGCGCTACGCGAAGAACCTCACTATTCGCATTTTAATGTAACGGAAGCACTAGAGTTTGTTGAAAAAATAAAACCAGAAAAAACGTATTTTACACATATCAGTCATATAATGGGTTTTCATGAAGAAGTAGAAAAGAAACTTCCTAAAAACGTTCATTTGGCTTACGATACACTAAAGATTAATATATAATTACATGAGAAAGAATATTTATTTGTACCTGTTTCTATTTGTTCTACTGTTGATTCTTTTTCAGTATATGAATCAGAAGAAAATTTTTGAAAGACAAGAAAACAAAATCGAAGAACTTAGAGAAAGAGCAAACAAAGCTGAAGATTCTTTAGAAGTACTTAGTCTTGAAAACCACAATCTTAATTACTTCACCTTGCAAGGAAATGAGAATGCAATGACCTATTTAGAAAGGTTAGGGTATGAAGCTGCTGATGTGGAGACTATGATTTCTGAGAAAATCTACGATTTCAATCTACAGAAAGGGAATAACCCATTGGTGCCTTTTGAAGGTATGAATGGGGATATGAAGATAAATAAAGTAAAATTCCTAAACCACAAATGGATTCAAGCCGACTTTACGGATGGTAAATTCTGGGGTGAGATGATTTTAGAATATTACTTCAAAGAAAACGGCGATCTAGACCTTACTCCAATAGCATCTTTTCTATATCAGAATTAGGAATTAGGAATTAGGAATTTAGAATTATGAATTATGATTTTGTAATTTGGAATTTTGAATTTGTTGTTTAGAATTTATTCTTCACTTTGTACTTTTAACAAGAGAAAGAAACTTGAGGCTAAAGACTAGAATCAGTGTCTAACCTCTAGCATCTCAAATCTCCCGTCTCTTATTAATTATGAATTCAGATTGCCGAATTATGAATGAAGATTTATGATTTTGGGATTTGGCACTTGAAATTTATCCCTTCACTACAATCTAAAAACTACTAACTACCAACTAATCTCTCATCTCTCACCACTAGAACCAAGAGCCAAGACTTAACGTCTAGCATTTAGCATCTAGCATCTCAAATCTCCCGTCTCTTATTAATTATGAATTCAGAATACAGAATTATGAAAGATGATTTACGATTTTGGGATTTGGCACTTGAAATTTATCCCTTCACTACAATCTAAAAACTACCAACTACCAACTAATCTCTCGTCTCTCACCACTAGAATCAAGAGCCAAGACTTAACGTCTAGAATCTAGCCTCTAGCATCTAGCGTCTCAAGTCTCAAATCTCGAATCTCGAATCTCCCGTCTCTTATTAATTATGAATGAAGATTTATGATTTTGGAATTTGTTGTTTAGAATTTATTCTTCACTTTGTACTTTTCACAAGAGAAAGAAACTTGAGGCTAAAGACTAGAATCAGTGTCTAACCTCTAGCATCTCAAATCTCCCATCTCTTATTAATTGTTAATTCAGAATGCAGAATTATGAAAGATGATTTACGATTTTGGGATTTGGCATTTGAAATTTATCCTTTCACTACAACCTAAAAATTATCAACTACCAACTAATCTCTCATCTCTCACCACCAGAACCAAGAGCCGAGACTTAACGTCTAGCCTCCAACCTCCAACTTCTAACTTCCAACCTCCATCTTCCAACTTCTCAACTAACCTTTTCTAGCCAAGTTTTGAAGTCGTGGAAATTTTGTGGGGCTACGCCGTGGCCAACAGGATATTCTGAATAAGCACAGTTTATATTTAAATTTTTTAGAAACGGCTCTGTTTTTCTCGCCCATTGAACGGGAATAACTTGGTCTACGCTTCCGTGAGAAGTATAGACGTTTAGATGACTAAAATCGTTGCTTTTATAGCCTTCTTTTAATATTTCTTCGTTGATATAACCGCTTAATCCGATAACATTTTTCACTTTTTCTGGATAGCTTAAAGCTACCGCAAAACTCAAAATTGTTCCCTGACTAAAACCAAGTAGGGTTACATTCTTTTCATCTACATTGTATTTTTCAACTACACTATCGATACATTTTGCAACCAATTCTCTCGAGCTAATGGCTTGTACGTCATCACTAAATTTTCCTTGGTCGTTATCAAAATAGATATTGTACCAAGCATTTCCATATGGCTCAAGTTTTATAGGTGCTTTTAGAGAGATGATTGCATATTTTTCTGGAAGTTCAGAAGCGAAGGAGAATAAGTCGTTTTCATCACTTCCAAATCCGTGTAGCATTATAATTACTGGTGCCTTTCCCGAAGTGTTTTTAGCGGGTCTATAGTTGTGTTCTAAAAGTAAAGTTTGTTTTTCCATAAGTTGCAAAAATAAGCAAGACCTTTCAATCTGAAAGTACTTCAGAAGAAAAGGTCTGTTTAAATATTGTTTTAAATAATTTAGATTCCTTTAAACCATTCTTGAAATTGTTCACCTAATAGCGGCACGGGTTTCATTTCACCTTGTACAGCACTAACTAATCCAAGAATCCACAGTACTAAAACTCCAATATTCACTATGGATGAAAGAATCCATAAGTCTAAAAAACCAGAAATTATTGCAAACACCACACCCACACACATAATTCCTAACGATTGGCGAACGTGAAAAGTTCCTAACGGAGTTTTATTACCGTTGTTCATTATAAGTGCAATAATCCAGCCTATTAGAGTGATATATGAGATAATTGCAACTGTTTTACCATCATCTGAAGCTTTTTCCATAATATAAAAATTTAATTATAAATTTATGATAAGCTAAAGATAACCAATAGTTTCAATTTAAGAACGTAAACCATTGTTGAAATTTCTCACTTAAAAAAGGGATTCCTTTTTTTTGGTTTTTATAAGCCATAATCCAACTGTAAATCCAAAGTACAAAGGTCACAAACCATATAATATCGCCAGTTTTTGTGTCAATTTGCGATTGTATAACCAGGGATGATATAAATAGCAAAACCAAGCCGAACATGTTTTTTATATGCCAAGTAGGAAATTTGTGATTTTCATCGCGATTTATAAAATAAGCAATTATAAATCCTACAAAGGGAGCATAGGCAATCATAGCAGTTGATTTGCCTGGAGGAGAAGTCTTCATTATTTATTTAAAATCAACTGGTTATTTGAATAAATTCCGTAAGGTTTTCCTTTGAGTTTTTGTCCTAAAAGTGCTGCGTTTTTGGAAGTAGAAAGTATATTTTCTTCAGAAAACACCCAATTATCATCTGGATTAAACAATGTAATTGAAGCGGTATTACTTTCCTCTATAGCTTCTGATGTTATTTTAAATTCATCTTTTAGGCCTGTAAGTTTCTTAACAGAATCTTCTACTCCTAAAACTGAATTAATTGCGCCAAAACAAGATTCTAGGCCTATACTTCCAAAGTAAGCGTGGTCGAATTCTACTTTTTTGTGCTCTATGTCTATTGGATTATGGTCACTTGTAATAGCGTCAATAGTTCCGTCTTTTAAACCTTTAATTAATGCTTTAGTGTCTTCATTTGTTCGAAGAGGAGGGAGTAGTTTAAAGTTTGTGTCAAACTCTTCCAAAACATCATCGGTTAATGTTATATTGAAAATACTTACGCTACAGCTTACATTTAGTCCTTTTTTCTTGGCTGCTCTAATTAGTTCTACCGATTTCTTTGTAGAAATTGTCGGGATGTGAAGTTTTCCACCTGTGTATTCTAAAAGATACAAGTCACGAATAACCTGAAGTTCTTCAGAAAGAGCAGGAAGACCTTTTAAGCCAAGTTTAGTGCTATTTTCTTCTTCGTTAACCACCCCGTTTTTAGCCACCGATTTATCAAATGGAAATGATTGTACTAGTCCGTCAAAGTTTTGTGTGTACTGCAACGCGATTTTAAGCAAATTGGCATTAGAAATTGGATTCTTATAATCGTAGAAAGCTACTGCACCTTCATTTTGCATATCGTATAGTTCGGCCAAATCCACTCCTTTACTGCCGGTTGTAAGTGCACCAATAGGGTAGAGGCTAACGGCATTTCCTTCGCCTTTACTTTTTAGGAATTTTATATGCCCTTTACTATCGGTTACAGGAAATGAGTTGGCGTTAACAGCTACACTTGTAAACCCGCTATATGCTGCTGTTTTTAATCCGTTTTCAACGTTTTCGCGCTCTTCAAAGCCTGGCTCTCCAAAAGAAACACTGCTATCAAACCATCCTTGTGAGATATGAAGATTTTTCAATGAAACTTCCTTAACCTTTTCCGAAGAAGGAATTTTAGCGGCAATTTTAGAAATTGTACCATTCTCTATTAATACATCGCGTTTCTTTAAGTGATGCTTACTAGCTTCATCAATAATAGTTGCGGATTTAAGTAGTATCTTCATATATTAAGATTAATTTCTTTTTTCTCTCTATTTGATAAACTTTAAGATTAGCATTTCAAAAAGCAAAAAGAGCAGTGCAAAAATAGCAAACCATTTCCAAAAACTGTTGATTGAATTTGCTTCTGTTATCGATTCGAAGAGATTGTCTATAGAGCTGTACACATTTACAGCATTCCATTCGTCTGGATTTAAATAGAGTAGATCACTTTCGCTTCGGCTATAATTATAACTTATATTTTTTAAAGATTCGTTTTCCTTTACAATTTGATAGTTTCCAGCATTTGTAGGCTCTTCAGTAGTAGTGATTAAAACATAATTAGCTTTTGTTTGCTGCAATGGAATAAACTGACTTATACTATCTTTTATTTTTAAAATTTCGTTTTGTCCTAGTTTTACAGGTACTGCAACTGAATTCTGTTCACCAATAGTATAATAGAGGTGTGGAAGGGGTAAACTTTGTAAGGCCATATTGTAGATCGTTGGAACGATTAATGGCGAGTTTTGAAAATTTGAATTCTCCTTGTTTATTGCTGAAGTAAATAAATACGTTTTGTTTTTTTGAAGTAAAAATGGTTGGTTGTCCTCAAACCTTATCGCAGGGGTAGCATTGGTTGAAATAGTATAAAATGAACCAACCTTAGGATATTGAAAATTTGTTACTTCTTTTTCAAAAACATCTTTAAATAAGGGGTGTGAAAAAACTATGTTTGAAATCTTTTTCTCTTGTGAATTTACTGTGGAGATACTTCCAAACCCAAGGGTTAATAGATGATTGTTATAACTGTTTACATCGACTTCCGGATTAGGAATTATAAGAATACTCCCGCCGTTATCGCTAAACGATTTTAAAGCAGTACTCAATGAAGCTGGAATCTCTTCTAACTCGTTTAAAATTATAAAATTTTGACTAGGAATTTCGTTGTAATTAAGGGTTTTAAACGTTTGTTGGGTAAATTGGAATTCTTCTTTTTCTAACAAGCGTTTTAAAAAATTGCCGTTCGCTTCATTAATGGCTAAAACTTTAATCTTTTCTGGTTTGTTGATATTGAAGAATAGTGTGTTGTCAAAAGTTAAATTAGGGTCGGCAACCTGAAGCTTTCCAGTAAATTCTTCTGAATTATCTATGTCGAAAGTAACCGTACCATTTTTGCTAGTTGAGAAGTCAACTGCAGTTTTTGCAACCAATTTGTTATTGTCATACAGTGAAATTGGAGCCTCTGAAAAATCATCCCCAGATTTTGAAACTTTTACCTGTAACTGAATAGCAGAAGCATTTTTTGAAGTGATATAAACGCTGTCGATAGCGATATTTGAGTGTTTCACAGGTTTTAACTGTACCGCATCTACAATTATGTCGTCTGAAATAGTAGGAAAAGCTTCTTTTTGTTGAAAGTCTGAAATATAGATCAATCTTTTAATTACATCTTTTTCATTAGAAAAGAGCTGATTTGCCTTCAGTAATACTTGAGAGGGAGTGAGTTGATTTTGCGAGTATGTTACAGAGAGAATTTCGTTTTTAAAGTCTTGAGCCGAAGTGTTTTTTCGTTGAGTATTATTGGTAAACCAGCTTAGTTTTTCAGTAGATGCAGAATTCTCAAACAAATCTTGTAAAGCGCGTTCAAGCAGTGGGCCTTGATTTCCTTTTGCTTGCATACTAAACGAATTGTCTATATAGATTACCGTTTCTTTTTCGTTTTTTAAAGTAGTTTTTGAAGCTGTAAAAGGTTGTGCGAAGGCAAAAATAAGTGCAGCCATTGCCAATAGACGCATTAAAAGTGTCAGCCATTTTTTTAGCTGCGAACTTTTACGGGTTTGTATGTTTATTTTTTTTAGAAAAGCAACATTGGTAAACGCTACTTTTTGAAATCGCCGAAGTTGAAAAAGATGAATAAATATCGGTATCAGCAGCAGGAAAAGAGCGTAAAGAATTTCTGGGTGTTTAAACTGCATTCCTAAAATTATAAATTCAAAGATAAAAAACGGAACTTAATAACAACTAGATTACTAGCTTAAAACCATTTATTTTTCCTTTAGTTGTTTAGGGGTCTTCTTTTTCGTTTTTTTAATGTAAAATTTAAAAGTTGTTCCTTTTCCTTTTTCTGAGGTAACCTCGATATCACCCCCTAATTTATTCACTAACTTTTTAACCGTAGAAAGGCCAATCCCGTTCCCTTTTTTTCCATAACGGTCTAATTCGCCCACAGTTTCAAAAAGGTTGAAAATGCTTTTGAGCTTTTCTTTTTCAATCCCTACACCATTATCGGTGATTGTAAAATAGTAATAGCCTCTTTCTTTCCAACAATTGATATCTATTACTATTGTTTCTTTATCGTTATATTTTAGACTATTGGTGATTAAATTTAATGTAATCTGTTCTAAGGCAGCTCTATTGGCCTTCATCTCGATATTTTCTTCAGGAAGATTTATTTCACAGTCATAATTAATATTAAGAAGTTCGATAATATCTTCTAAAAGATCGTGACTGTCAAAAACTTCTTCAATTAGGGAAGCTGTTTTGTCACTCTCGTAATGTTCAAGCATTCCTGTGATGTATTCACTTAAAGTAAAAGAAGATTGCTTTATATATTCCAAATATTGCTTGCCTTGGTCGTCGAGGTATTGACCGTATTTACTGCGAAGCATATCCGAAGTGATTATCATATTGGCGAGTGGCATTTTCATGTCGTGAGAAACCATTCCTGCGAAGTTTTTAAGTTCTTCGTTTTTCTCCTTCAATTCATTTTGAATAACCATCAATTCTCTATTTCGCTTTTTGGCTTCAAAGAGATTAACCACCTGAAACGCTAAAGCGATTAGCGCCTTTTTCTGTTTGGAAGTAAGTTTACGAGGTTTAGTGTCGAAAACGCACAAAGTACCTAAAGGATACCCATCGGAGTTTATTAGCCGAACGCCAGCATAAAAAATAGCATTCATTTCGGTAACAAGCGGATTATCTACAAATCGAGGGTCTTTTCTAGCGTCTTCAACTATAAAAATACTAGACTCATCTAATATGGCGTGGCCACAAAAAGAGGTGCTTCTTGGGCTCTCATTAAAGGGAATCCCGTAATGCGATTTCAAAAAATTTCTGTCGGATTCTACTAAAGTAACCAAGGAAATAGGCACATCACAAACAGTAGCAGTAACTAATGTAAGGTTGTCAAAGTCTCTTTCAGGTAAGGTGTCTAATAAGTCATAAGACCGCACTGCTTCAAGACGTTGTTCTTCATCAATAGGAATTCGAGGTTCTATCAAGACTTTGTGTACTTTGTTAAAAACATCAAATAAATGACATTTTTTAATTAAACGTAAATATACAATTTTTCACATTAAAAAATCAAGAAAAAACAAGGCTTAGCAAAGGGGTAAATTGCTTGTCAAAATTGTTCAAAAACTCCAAGTCCAAATAACGCGAAATCGTATTTAACGGGATCTTTTGGGTCTAACTTTCTAAGGGAAGCATCAAGTTCGGCCAATGCTTTACCGTCGTTTTGTTTTCGTTTTAAAAGCTTTAATTTCCTTGCTACATTGCCACTGTGCACATCTAGCGGACAAGAAAGTTGGGAAGGGGAGATGCTATTCCAAATTCCAAAATCTACACCAGCATGGTCATTTCTTACCATCCAACGTAAGAACATATTTATTCGTTTGGCGGCAGAATTTTTTAAAGGGTCGCTAACGTGCTTTTGCGTACGAGGAAGATGTGGAAGTTCGAAAAATACTTTCTTGAACTGATGTATAGCAGTTTGTACAGAATCTTCTTCGGAATATTTTGCAAAAACACGCTCCAATCCGCCGTGGTTGTTATAAATGTTTTGAAGTGATTTTAAAAAGTAGAACAAATCGTCGCTATTAAAAGTGCGATGTACAAATCCATCAAGCTTTTCTGAATCGTCTTCATTTAGATTCATTATGAAGTCGTAAGGCGAATTGCCCATTATATCCATTAAACGATGCCCGTTATTAATGATGCTCTTTCTGTTTCCCCAAGCTATAGTAGCAACTAAAAACCCTGCAATTTCAATATCTTCTTTTAACGTAAATAAATGCGGAATTTGTATGGGGTCACTTTCAATAAAATCTGGGTTATTGTAGAGAATAACTTTTTCGTCGAGAAATTCTTTAAGCTGCGCCTTATTCATTGATATACTTTATTGCGTATAATTTTAAGTAAGTATTACTCCGTCTTGCATTACCAATTTTCTATCGGCCATATTAGCAAGCTCTTCGTTATGAGTAACAATTACAAATGTCTGTCCAAATTCATCTCTTAATTTAAAGAATAAGTTGTGAAGGTTTTCTGCGCTTTCGGTATCTAAATTTCCACTAGGTTCATCTGCTAAAATTATAGCAGGATTATTTATTAAAGCTCTTGCTACCGCTACACGTTGTTGTTCTCCACCAGAAAGTTCATTCGGCTTGTGATCTTCACGGTGCGAAAGCCCTAAGAATGAAAGTAATTCTTTAGCTCTTTTTATTGCCTCAGCTTTAGGTGTGTTTTTTATAAAGGCAGGAATACATACATTTTCTATAGCGGTAAACTCAGGAAGTAACTGATGAAATTGAAAGATAAACCCTAAATTTTCATTGCGAAACTTAGCTAATTTTTTCCCAGAAAGTGAACCTATATCCACACCGTTTATATCTAATTTACTTTGTGATTTATCAAAAGCATCTAAAGTACCTAAAATCTGTAATAATGTAGTTTTACCTGCACCTGAAGCACCTACAATTGATACAATTTCACTTTTTTTAATATGAAGATTAACTCCTTTTAAAACGTGTAAATTGTCGTAGTATTTATGAATGTTTTGAGCTTTAATCATCGCAAAATTTTAAAATGTGAAAGTACTATTTATGACGCTATAATACAATCTCATTGGGAATATTGTTTTTATTCGGACATATGTGTTTATTTTTGATTTTCAATAATTAAACATATAATAAATGGCCACCTATAGATATTTTGAAGAATATGATCAACCTGTAACCGAAGATTTGATTGAGGATTACAGTAAAATTTTAACTTCAATAGGAGAAGATGTTAACCGTGAAGGAATTGTAAAAACCCCTGAACGCGCTGCAAAAGCAATTCAGTTTTTAACGTCGGGTAACCATCAAGATCCTGCTGAAATTTTAAAAAGTGCAATGTTTGCAGAATCATATCACGATATGGTAATAATAAAGGATATTGAACTTTATTCTTTATGTGAACATCATATTCTGCCTTTTTTCGGGAAAGCACATATAGCTTACATTCCTGATGGACATATTGTCGGCTTGAGTAAAATTCCAAGAGTGGTAGATGTTTTTGCACGAAGACTTCAAGTTCAGGAGAGGTTAACTCATGATATCTTAGAATGTATCAACAACACCTTAAAACCTAAAGGAGTTGCTGTGGTTATTGAAGCCTCACACATGTGTATGATGATGAGAGGAGTACAAAAGCAGAATAGTGTAACTACTACTTCTGGTTTTAGAGGCCAATTTGAAGCTATTGAAACTCGAAACGAATTCCTTAAACTGATAAGTCACGATCTTTCATAAAGTAATTAAAAGGTTAACTAGCTTATAAAGAAGTATTTTGGCGTTTGAGTAATATTTTGGAATGTTTTTTGTTTTAGATATAGAAACAAAAATTACTTATAATGAAAGACGAAAAATATAAACTTCTCCGCCAAGGAATACTTTATGATTTAATAGGGATGTCAACCATGGCTATTCCTGTGGTAGGTCCATTTTTGGATATGATCTGGGCACCGTTGGCTGCCAAGCAAATGTCTAAAATGTATAAAGGTAATGAAGGTAAATTAGCTTCTGTTGTTGTGTTCTTGGAAGAAATTCTACCATTTACCGATATAGTTCCAACATTTACACTTATGTGGTTGTATACTTTTGTATGGAAAAAGCAACCAGCACCACAAACTATCGAAATTAGAGTTGATGAATAATTAATGTAGTTAGAGCGCAGTTGAAATTATACATTTCATAGCTATTGCGCTCTAACTACATCTTTTTAAATTCTATATTTCTACTTTCAGTTTTATATTCACACTTCTTCCTATATCTAAAATTCCGTCTGGCTTAAATCTAGATAGGTGCGAAACGTACTCTTTGTCGGTTAAATTTGTACCGTTTACAGCCAATTTTAGCATGACATTATTGAGTTTAAAACTACTCTCAATACCAGCACTTAATAGTGAATATCCACCAGTTCTTGTTTCAAAATCTCCTGTGTTTTTCTGGTCTAAAGTATTTTTTAGCGTTATAAACACCGAACTTGATTTTCTAGATTTTCCATCTTGAAATTCTACTCTAAAGGTATTTCGAAGTGAATTTGCCGGAATGAGTGGTAGGTAATTATCATTCTTTAATTTCCCTGTTACGGTCTCAAAGCTGCTCTCAAAGTGAAGCCAATCTAATGGATGTGGGTGCAAGTGAAATCCGAATTCTCCACCATATAACGAGGCGTTATCTTGTAAGTAGTCGTAAACAGGAGTGTCATCAATAACTTCATCTGTAGGAGAAATAAAGATATAATCGTTTACAGCATTGTAGAATCCATTTGCAAAAATTTCGATGTGCTCATTTCTATATTCTATGGCAAGGTCTGTTTGAAAGTTTTGTTCACTGTTTAAATTGTGATTTCCTCTTTCAAATCTATTTGTCCCTTCATGTACACCGTTTGACGTTAATTCGGCTAAGTTTGGCGCGCGGAATCCACTAGCAAGGTTTAACCGAGCTGAAATTTTTTCGAATAAATTTATCTTCGCCCCAAGTGCCGCAGCGAAACTATTGAAATTTTTATCTAAAGCAGGAATGAAATCTTCTTCTAAAGGATTTCGCGCAGCTTCACTGTCAATTTTTCTTGAATCAAATCGAATTCCAGCTTGTATGTCAATTTGGTCTAAGTGAAAGTGAGTTGTAGCGAAAACACCGATATCAGTAGTTTTTGCATCTGGAATTAAAATTTCTTCACCCTCATTTTTGTTGTTTTGAAACATCCCTTGTAAACCAACAATAGTTTCAAAGTTGCCTAATTCTGGAAGGTGGTATTTTACATCGTAATTAAATGTACTTAACTTTAATCTTAATGCCGCAGTCGATTGATCATCTTCAAACTCTCTACGGTCGTTAAACAAGTATCCTGCTTTTACATCTAAACTAGAGTTGTTGAAGAAAATAGTATTGTCTAAACTTACAATATGGTTATCTACTTCTTGAAAAGGCAATTCTAAATCTTTTGATTGTGTTTGCTCTCCGATTTCTTCAGGGATTCCGATGTTGGAACGGTTGTAGTTATATCTAACAGTAGATTTAAATTTACTCCCTAAATACTGTAATCCAGTTTTGAAATCCTTTTCGTTAAAACGAGAGTTTGTAACGCGATAATCTGCCCCTGTTTTATAATCGCTAAATGAAGAGTACGAGCCACGAGCTAAAAAGCTTAGTTTTTCACCAGAAGTTTTTACTCCTAAGTTTGTAGAAGTTCCTAAGGTATTTGAGAAATAAGTACTGTTTAAATCTCCGTGAGTTTCTCCAGATCGTGCAAATCTTTCAGGATTTAGGTATAGAACACCCCCTAAGGCATCGCTTCCGTATAAAAGTGAGGCAGGGCCTTTAATTACTTCAACACTCTCAATTCCTGCTTCATTAATTCCGAGTCCGTGCTCATCCCCGAATTGTTGGTTTTCTAAGCGAACGCCTTGTGTATAAGTAAGAACTCGATTGGAGCTCAAACCGCGAATAACGGGTTTTCCAATTCCTACACCAGTAGAAATTACATCAACTCCCGCTATGTTTTTTATGCCTTCTGCAAGAGTTACAGCCCCTGAAGCATTTAATGATTCGGTAGATACACGTTCTACTTTCATCACATTTTCACTTTGTAATTTGTGGAAAGGTGTAGAGATGATTACCTCTTCCATTTCAACAGCACTTTCTTCTAGCTGAATAGCTTTCGTAATGGTTTTACCTTTTGTAAATAGTATTTTCTTCGAGACAGTAGCATACCCCAATGCCGAATAAACTACGTTATAGTTTCCTTCAGGTATATTATTTACGATATAATTGCCATCAAAATCCGAGGTAGTCCCTTTTTCGAGTTGTGGGATATACACAGTGGCTAATAAAGGTTCGTTTGAGTTTTTTGATATAATTGTTCCAGTTAAGGAGTTTTGTGAGTTTGCTGCTGTGTATAGCATAAGAGCAGCAACAAAAAATAAAATATTTTTCATTTCTTAAAAATAGTTGGGGATAAGGTTTATTAACTGCTCCAACTATCTATACTCTAAAAAGCATAAATATTTGTCAAGAGCAGATAATAGCCTTCCTTGAATTTAAAATTGATTTAATAAAAGTGTGTAACTAGGTAATTAAGAGTGTAGAGGAGGACCTCTTAGGTAGTACGCAGCGTACTCGCCTTCAATTTTAGGAAGAATATATAAAGTTTCCGTGTTTTGGAAACTGTGAATAGTTACAACCTCAGGTAATTCTTGAGGATTAAAATTAAAGATTGAAAAGTGAAAATCAAATATCGAACAGTCTAGTTGCTTTTCGTGAATATGTGACGATACATCTGTACATACTTCGTGCTTATGACCTTCGAAACTGTGCGCAAATTGAATTGCAGCAGGAAGCATCAAAGCAATCGAGAAGATTGTTGCTGTAAGAAATTGCGTTATTTGATTCTTAAAAAAACTCATTCCTTAATTAAAAATCCGAGACCTAAGTTGCGAAGCATTTTCTTTTCAAATGTCCAAAAGAAATTAAACTGACCAAAAATCCAACCAAAGAACACTAAAAGCACTTGGTAGATAGGGAATATAATTAATATTCTAAACGGCCAATATACATACCAACCCATTTCCTTTGAAATTCCAAAAAACTCAGTGACAGGTGCAGCTAGTTTTGCGGCAGAACTTCCGGTAATGGCAAAAACTAAAAAAATTATATATAGTTGGGTGTTGGATTCAACATTCCAACGTACTTTAAGCTTTTTCAATTTCTTCCTCCTATAAATTTCTGATTGTATTTCTGCTGAAAATAAACGAAGTAGTTATACAGTAAATAGTTTACTTCATACCCATAATCTACTGCTGTATCGTAATTTATTTGTTCAGTGTATAGATTTCTAGAATAATTTTGAGGTTGTAAAACGCGACTGTTATATTCTGAAACAAAAAGTCTGTTTTTTGATTCTAAAAAAGATTGTCCGTAATGCCCTGGTTTTGGTTGTGAAATAAGCCAAGAGTCGAAACCAGGCTCAATAATCATTATTTCGTATTCCAAACTATCGTTAGCAATACGTATTGTATCACTCTCAGTAGTATCCGTAGAAGAGTTGTCAATTGCTTTGTTTCCAGTTCCACAACTTAAAATTGCGAGCGAAAAAGCAAATATGAGTAATAGGTTTTTCATAGAATTATGATTTTTGCAAAGTTAATCATTGTAAAACAAAGCTAAAGGGATTTAACTATGATTTAAAAAAAATACCGTAACTTATTAGAAAGCACGGTATTTTTAATAGTTATAAAATCTAATTTATTTTCCGAAGAAACCACCTAAAATATTGCCTAAGCCCCCTTTTTTCTGACTTCCACCACCAAGAACCATTCCTGCAATATCATCAATAACACTTCCGTCGTTATTTCCATCGAGTAACGATTCTATCATAGATTGTTGTTGAGATTGTCCACTTCCGCCGCCCATTAGGCCACCTAGTAAGTCTCCAATTCCAGAATTTGAATTTACATTTTGTTGCTGCTTTTGCTTTCCTAAATAACCTAATAAAATAGGTGCTGCAACCTGTAAAATTTGCATCACAGAACTGGAATCTAAACCTGATTTTTGTGATAAAGCGTGTACGGCAGTGTCTTTAGACCCTCCTAATACATGGCCTAAAATTCCGTCGCCATCTTTTTTTACTTCTTCATTTACACCACCGCTAAATAGACTTCCTAAATTATCTAGAATACTTCCGTCGTGCTTGTTGTTTAAAGCATTCATTAAACTTGCTGCACCGCCTTCGGTATTTGCATTGCGTTTCATAGCACCCATTAGTATTGGCATTGCCATTGCAACTACCGATGCTGTTTTATCTTCTGGTTGGTGTGTTTCTTTACTAATGCCTCCTACAATTTGTTTTCCGAGGTCACTATTCAATAAATCTAAAATTCCTGACATGATCTTTTTTTAAAATTTGGTTATTTACAAATGATTAATTCAAGTAAAGTTAAGTAAAAATAGACTGGTATTATAAAAACAGAGCTTACTTCATTGATTTTTAAGTGATGTTTAACTTATTTCTTCAATATCGAAATAATTCGATTTGCGAGCTCTATTCCAATTCTATCTTGCGCTTCATTTGTAGCCGCACCAATATGTGGGGTAAGTGAAATTTTTTCGTTCATAAGAACTTTAATTGAAGGAGTAGGTTCGTTTTCAAAAACATCTAAAGCTGCGAAGGATACTTTATCATCTTCTAAAGCGTCTAAAAGGGCGTTTTCATCAAGTATCCCTCCACGTGAAGCATTTATAATTCCTACACCATCTTTCATTTTTGCTATTTCATTCTTCCCGATTAAATATTCTGATTGAGAAGGTACGTGTAAGCTGATGAAATCACTGTTTTTTAATAATTTATCAATTGGAGCGGTTTTAATTTTTAGGGTTACTTCTTGACCGTCGTAAAATTCTAAAGTTATATCGGCTTCTCCAACTTCATAATCGCTTGCAATAACTTTCATCCCACACCCTAAAGCTATTTTTGCAACCTGACGACCAATCCTTCCAAAACCAATAATACCAAGGGTTTTGTTGCGCAGTTCTCTCCCTCCTGCATAATTCTTTTTCATTTCTTTAAACCTGCTGTCGCCGTCTAAAGGCATGTTTCTATTAGAGTCGTGTAGATACCTTACTCCTCCAAATAGATGGGCAAAAACAAGTTCGGCAACAGAGCCAGATGATGCTTCTGGAGTGTTTATTACATCTAGACCGTTTTTAAGAGCATAATCAACATCAATATTATCCATGCCCACACCACCGCGACCTATAATTTTTAGAGACGGGCAATTGTCTATTAAATTCTTTCTTACCTTAGTTGCACTTCGAACTAAAAGCACGTCAATTTTATGTTCATTAATGTAGTTTTGGAGCTGTTCTTGAGCTACGTGTACTTTTAAGACTTCAAAACCTTCTGCTTCTAAAATTTTTATTCCGCTTTGTGATATTCCGTCGTTCGCTAATATTTTCATTTAAATATTTTACTGAGTTTATAATCGTTAATTCCTCTGTTCGCTCTAGAATTAGGCGCGCTTTTCAAAATCCTTCATTACCTCGACCAATAGCTCTACGCTTTCTAATGGCATGGCGTTGTACATGGATGCGCGATACCCCCCAACACTTCGATGTCCGTTAATACCGCTTATTCCAGCTTCTTGAATTAGGCTATCAAAGGAGTCTTTTAATTCTGGTTTCTTAATATTAAAAGTGGCATTCATTTTAGAGCGATCTTCCTTGTTGACCACAAACCCATCAAATAAAGGATTTCGATCTATTTCTTGATAAAGGATTTTAGCTTTTTGATTATTCACTTTCTCAATTGCCGAAATGCCTCCTAAATCTTTTAACCACTGTAGCGTTAACATTGATACATAAACTGGAAAAACAGCAGGGGTGTTAAACATACTGTCTTTTTCAATATGCATTTTGTAGTTAAGCATTGATGGTATAGCTCGAGAAACTTTACCTAGAATGTCTTCCTTTATAACAACCAAAGTAGTTCCTGAAGGCCCCATATTTTTTTGGGCTCCCGCATAGATTAAACTAAATTTTGAAAAATCTAACTGACGAGAAAAGATATCACTACTCATATCGCATACTAAAGGCGCATTAGTTTCGGGGAAACTTTGCAATTGTGTACCAAAGATGGTGTTGTTACTTGTACAGTGAAAATAATCTACATCTGAAGGTATGCTGTAGTTTTTCGGGATAAAATTGAAATTCTCATTTTTTGAACTAGCTACTTCAACTACTTCTCCTAAAACCTTTGCCTCTTTTATAGCTTTATCACTCCAAGTTCCTGTATTTAAGTAAGCAGCTTTGTTTTCTAAGAGATTGTATGCCGTCATTAGAAACTGAAGACTTGCACCACCGTGTAGAAATAAGGCTTTATATCCCTTTTCTTGTAGTCCGAGGTGTTCTAAGGCTAGATTTCGGGCGGTTTCCATAACTTCCACAAAATCTTTACTCCTATGCGATATTTCTAATATTGAAAGACCTAAATCATTAAAATTTAAGACAGCTTCAGAAGCTTTTTGAAAAACGGGTTGTGGTAAAATACACGGACCTGCACTAAAGTTATGTTTCTTCATTTAATTAGTAAATTTGAGATAGTAAATATAGGGTTGTAAAACATTCAAAATAAATCTATTAATGTGTTTTGCCTAAACTACATTTACTAAAAGCTTATAATGCAAAAGTGCAAAATACAACCCTAAAAATGTTGTATCTACTTGAAATTTATTCAGATAATTTCAATAAAAAATCGATTGTATCCACACCATCTGCATAATCCCATAATTCAGGATTTTGAGCCTTTCCAAATGGAATTTCGTTTGGTAATCCTGCTTTAGTAACCACGCATTGAATATTATCTGCTTCAGTTTCTAGTATTTTTTTCACAGCGTACTTTGAAGTGTATTTTTCAAAGAAAAGTACTGAGATAGGAGAGGAGAAGCCTGAATCTTCTTTTAATAACATAAACTCATTGTCCAGCAGTGGAAAGCTGTCCATTAAATAAACAGCTTTGTTGTAGTCGTAATTATTTATGTATTTGTGATTATGGATTATTTCTTTCCAGCTATACATTCCTTTAAAAAATGGCTCGAAATCATAGTCTTCTGGAATGTATATTTTTGAAACATTCCGGCAACCAAGTCCGAAATATCTAAATACATCATCAGCGAGGTTCTTTAGATCTTCTTCTGTTTCTTCTCCAGTTAATACAGCAACTGAATTTCTGTTTTTACGAATAATATTAGGATACTTTCCGAAGTAGTAATCAAAATACCTAGCGGTGTTATTGCTTCCTGTTGCGATTACAGCATCAAATGTCGTTAATCGTTCGTCAGTAAATTCAATATAATTTTTAAATCTAGGTTCGATTGAAATTAAAATTTGCCCAATGAAAGGCAGAAGCGTTTTGTCGTTTGATGAAAGTTTAGCTAATGCTTTATTTCCTGTAATTAATACTGAAAGGAAATCGTGAAACCCTACAAGTGGAACATTTCCAGCCATAATAATAGCAACGGTTTTTGGTTCCACCGATTCTATTTTATAATTAGAAATCCATTGTTGTAAGTTTTCTTCGGAAAGAGCATTGCCCCAACTATTAAGTGCAAAGTGTATATTTTCCTGAGTAAACCAACCGTTTTCGGCTTCAGCTCTTTTTAGAATACTTTCAATATTAAGGTTGTTTATTTCTGGACGCTCTTGTGTAGATTCAATGTTTATTTCTCTAAGAAACTTACCTAAAGCTGTAAAAGCGTTAATTCTATCTTTTAATTGCATACTTAGTTTGGAGTTGCCCTTAATAGGCGTTAAATTTGCACAAAGTTAAAAAAAGTAAATACCATGGCAATTATAATAACAGATGAATGTATAAACTGCGGTGCGTGCGAACCAGAATGCCCTAATACAGCTATTTACGAAGGAGCAGACGATTGGCGTTATGCCGATGGTACTGATCTAGATGGTGATGTAGTACTGCCAAACGGTAAACAGGTTAATGCAAATGAAACCCAAGAACCAGTTAGCGACGAGATATATTACATAGTTCCAGATAAATGTACCGAATGTAAAGGTTTCCACGATGAGCCGCAATGTGCTGCTGTTTGTCCTGTAGATTGCTGTATTCCTGACGACGATCACGTAGAAAGTGAAGAGGAACTATTGGCAAAACAAGCGTTTATGCATAAAGAGTAAAATTTCTTGATTCTAAATGAAAAAGCAACCCAATAGGTTGCTTTTTTTGTTTATTTAAAATTGTGTTCTTCCAGATAAATTAGAATTGAGATAATCTATATAAAGAAAAATGCCCTTTAAATTATGTTTTAAAGGGCATTTTTTAGAATTGAGGAGTTATATTCTATTTATCCTGTTGTTGGATATTTACTGAATTACTCTTCATTGGCTTTATACCACCAGTTTCATTTAATCGATAGATTACAGAAACTACCGCATCTTTATCGGTATCGTATTTCTCTACAACAAAATCACCATCATCATTAAAATATCCGAAAGATGATTTCCCGTTTTGAGACATGATGTAGTATCCATTCTTTGAAGTAGGCTTGATAATAGCATACTCTTCGTGAGTTGCATTGTCTTTAACAGTCATCATTCTGTAACCATCCTTATCTCGCTGATTTATGAATTTAAATCTATTTCCTTCATAACCGTAATTAACTTCAGTGTTAATTGTTGCAGGTTGAACTACCATTTCTTGATTCGTTCTATTGGCATCTTTTTCAGATAATGAAATTGCCTGCTTTTGAGTTTTAGTTACAGCTTTAGTTGAAACATCTACACCTTTTTCGCTTTTAACTGCGGTTTTAGTAGTAATAGTTTCCTGTTTTTTGTTCTTATTGTCTTGAGCAAAAACTGTAGTAAATGCTGCTAACGCTATAATTGTTAATACTTTTTTCATAATGGTTGTTTGTTATTTGTATTGATTTATTCAAAAGTACAATCATAAAATGTTAAAAAAACCTAAAACATTGATAATCATTTCACAATCTTGACGAAAACCGACTTTTGGGAATACTATTTTAAACTATCCTTACCATGAGTACCATAAATTGGAAATTATATAAGTTGTTTTATAAGGTGCTGCCTAATTACTTTTTTTTAGCTTAGACATTCTTTTTGGTCTTGCTTCAAGTTTAGCTCTTCTTTCGGCTAATTCCTTTTCTTTTTGTAATTGAATTTGTTCCAATTCTTTTCTCTTTTGTGCAGCTAACTCTTTCTGTTGTCTAATAGAAGCTTCTAGCTTTTCCTCTTGTTTTCTTTTATTCTCAAGGATTAGCAATTCATTTTTCTCGTCGGTACTCAATTCATCTGTAAGTAATTTATTGTCGCGATTTTTTTTACTTTCAATTCTAAACTCCTGATTAGTTTGATTGTCGTCACTCACAATTACGGCGCCGCTTTCAGTATCCGTTTCTTTAACTTCTTTTACTTCAACTTCACTTCCTTTTTTAGTAACTACACGTTTAATTGTTGACTCCTGTTTTACTGTCTTGTTTTCTTGAGCTTGAACTCCAGCAAGTGTTAGAATGGCTAAAGCAAGACTCATTACTGCGTTTTTCATAGTATTGGTATTAAAGGTTATTGAGTAAAATTAAATGAATAGTTGCTGATATAGGCTATAAGTTTAGTGAAATAAAACATAAACTTTTTTTAAAAACCATTTGAAATCAATTATTGAAAGTCTGCTTTGAAGATGTATATTTGCACCTTCGTAAATCAAAATTGAATTTTTCTTGATTTACCCTAAAAAAATATAATAAATGAAAGCAGGTATCGTAGGATTGCCAAATGTTGGAAAATCCACTCTATTTAATTGTTTGTCTAATGCCAAGGCGCAAAGTGCGAATTTTCCATTCTGTACAATTGAACCAAATATTGGAGTAGTAAATGTACCGGATAAACGGTTATTGAAACTTGAAGAATTGGTAAAACCAGAACGTGTGCTTCCAGCAACTGTTGAAATAGTTGATATTGCAGGACTGGTAAAAGGAGCGAGTAAAGGGGAAGGATTAGGAAACCAGTTTTTGAGTAACATTAGAGAAACCGATGCTATTCTTCACGTTTTACGTTGCTTTGATAATGATAATATTGTGCACGTTGACGGTAATGTAAACCCTATCCGTGATAAGGAAACTATCGATATCGAACTTCAATTAAAAGATTTAGAGACTGTAGATAAAAAACTTGAAAAAGTAAAACGTGCAGCTCGTACTGGAAATAAAGAAGCTCAAAAAGAAGAGGCAGCTTTATTAAAAGTAAAAGCAGGTTTGGAAGCCGGTATATCTGTTCGTGCTATCGATTTAACTGAAGACGAAAGAGAAGAATATATTAAGGGCTCTCAATTTATTACAGACAAACCAGTAATGTATGTGTGTAATGTTGATGAAGACTCTGCAGTAAATGGAAATGCTTATGTTGAACAAGTTCGTGAAGCTGTAAAAAATGAAAACGCAGAAGTGTTAGTTTTAGCAGTTGGTACTGAAGCCGATATTACCGAATTAGATTCTTTTGAAGAGCGTCAAATGTTCCTAGAAGATTTAGGTCTTGATGAAGCAGGTTCAGCAAAACTAATTAGAAGCGCTTATAAACTATTAAACCTTCAGACGTATTTCACTGCAGGTGTAAAGGAAGTTCGTGCTTGGACTATTCCTGTTGGGGCAACAGCACCACAAGCTGCGGGAGTAATCCATACAGATTTTGAAAAAGGATTTATTAGAGCTGAAGTTATTAAGTATGAAGACTTCGTAGCATACGGTAGTGAGGCCAAAGTAAAAGAAGCTGGAAAGATGGGCGTAGAAGGGAAGGAATATATCGTTAAAGATGGCGATATTATGCACTTCCGATTTAATGTTTAAAACTGAAAATGATTTAAGCAGTGAGTTGAATTTATCTCATCTATTTGCTTAAGAATCAAAATATAGATGGATTTATTTCTTGAAGAAACTATTCGTATAAACGGAGTTTTTTCTGAAGTAAATCCATTTCTTTTTCCATCTTATCCATTCGATTAAGCATTCGTCTTATAACGTCAAGTCCTTCAAAATTTATCCCCAAATCGTTGTGCAATCTAAACATACGTTCGATTTCTGAAATATCGTTCTCATCTATAAAAAGGTCATTTTGCTTTTCTTCAAATACAATCAAACCGTATTCGTGAAGTCTATTAATAAAAGTGTCTTCAATATTTGAGTGTTTGCAGTATTGTTCCACTAGTATGTATTTTTCTCGTGCCATTATCTCAGTTTTGAAAGTTCGGTAAACAGTTCTTTTTCTTTTGCTGATAGGTTTTTAGGAAGTTCTACCTTATATGTTATGTATAGATCTCCAAATTGTCCGTCCTTTTTGTATTTAGGAAGTCCTTTCCCTGTGAGTTTTACTTTAGTATCGTTTTGAGTTTCGGGCTTAACATTCAATTTTACTTTTCCACTTAATGTTTCTATGGTTATTTCACCGCCTAGAAGCGCAGTGTACAACGAAATGTTTTCGGTGGCATAAATGTCGCTTTCGAGTCTTTTAAATCGGGTGTTATTGAATATCTCGAAGGTGATGTATAGGTCACCTTTAGGACCTCCATTCATTCCCTCACCGCCATAACCTCTAATTTTAATTGTTTGTCCGTCTTCAACTCCTGCAGGGATTGTAAGTCTAATTTTTTTATCTCCTACACTTATGGTTTGTTTTTGATCTTGAAGAATATCGGTTAAATTTAATCGCAGTGTAGCATTCAAATCTTGACCTTTAAATTGAGCTGTTCGTCTGCGTCCACCGCCACTAAATCCACCGCCGCCAAACATCGATTCAAAAAAGTCTGAAAACTGACTCTCATCAAACCCTTGTCCGCCACTAGTATAAGTTCTCTGATTGCTATATCCCTGTGAACCTTGTTGTTGTCTAGCTTTTTCATAGGAATCAGCGTGTTGCCAATCTTTTCCATATTGATCGTATTTTTTGCGCTTTTCAGGATCGCTCAACACTTCATTGGCTTCGTTTATTTGCTTAAACTTTTGCTCGGCCGACTTGTCGTTTGGGTTTAAATCAGGATGATGTTTTCGAGCGAGTTTTCGATATGCTTTTTTAATATCGGCTTCACTAGCACTTTTTGTGAGCCCAAGAATTTTGTAGTAATCTATAAATTCCATTTGTGTTATTAGATTAGGCCTATGAAGTTATAAAAATAAATGCTAGCAATCAACATAGCCCCGAATTCTTTACAAAAGTTTAGCAGTCTGTAAAAGTTTTCGATTAGGAAAAAATATGTTATTGTTTTTAATTAAAATAAGTGTTATGTTATTCAGAAGTATAAAATATATTTGCGCATTAGTGGCTAAAAACTAATTACTAACAATAATATACATTTTATTGTTAATTACTTTCCGAAGTATTGGTTTCACAAGTGCTCACGTATATTTATATTAGCAACCCTACACAAAATTTTTATGGCCGAAACACAATATACCGAAGATAACATACGCTCCCTCGATTGGAAAGAACACATTCGTATGCGTCCCGGGATGTATATTGGTAAGCTTGGTGATGGATCTTCGCCAGATGACGGAATTTACATCCTTCTAAAAGAAGTGCTTGACAACTCTATTGATGAGTTTGTTATGGGCGCGGGAAAAACTATCGAGGTTCGCATAAAAGAAAAAGAAGTGAGAGTTCGCGATTATGGTCGTGGAATACCGCTAGGAAAAGTGATTGATGTAGTTTCAAAAATGAATACCGGAGGTAAGTACGATAGCCGTGCATTCAAGAAATCTGTTGGATTGAATGGGGTAGGTACTAAAGCCGTGAATGCCCTTTCTTCATTTTTTAAAGTAGAATCTGTTCGAGATAACCAAATGAAAGCTGCAGAGTTTTCACTTGGAGAGCTTACAAATGATTTGGAGATAGAAGAATCATCAAAAAGAAAAGGGACCAAAGTGGTTTTTATTCCGGATGAAACAATCTTCAAAAATTTTAAATTCCGTACAGAGTATGTTGAGAAAATGCTCAAAAACTATGTTTATCTAAACCCTGGATTAACAATAGATTTTAACGGACAAAAATTCTATTCCGAAAATGGATTAAAAGACCTTCTTCAGGAAACTATTAGTGAAGAAGATATGGCGTATCCAATTATTCACTTACGCGGTGATGATATTGAGGTAGCTATAACACATAGTAAAACGCAATACAGCGAAGAATATCACAGTTTTGTAAACGGACAAAACACCACGCAAGGAGGTACGCATTTGGCTGCTTTCCGTGAAGCTATTGTAAAAACCGTTCGTGAGTTTTACAACAAAAATTACGATGCTAGTGACGTGCGAAAGTCAATCGTTTCGGCAATTAGTATCAAGGTTATGGAGCCTGTTTTTGAAAGTCAAACAAAAACTAAACTCGGTTCTACCGATATGGGTGGCGATTTGCCAACTGTGCGAACCTATATCAACGATTTCGTAAAAACTAATCTCGATAATTTTCTACATAAAAACCCTGAATCGGCAGATGCTATTCAGCGAAAAATAGTTCAAGCTGAAAGAGAGCGTAAAGAGCTTAGTGGTATCAGAAAACTCGCTAAGGATAGAGCTAAAAAAGCGAGTCTTCACAATAAAAAGTTACGCGATTGCCGTGTGCATTTGGGAGATATAAAGAATGAAAGAAATCTAGAGTCTACGCTGTTCATTACAGAGGGGGATTCTGCAAGTGGTAGTATTACAAAGAGTCGCGATGTAAATACTCAAGCCGTATTCTCACTTCGAGGAAAACCATTGAATACTTATGGTATGACCAAGAAGATTGTGTATGAAAACGAAGAGTTTAACTTACTACAAGCAGCGTTGAATATCGAAGATTCCATGGAGGACTTGCGATATAACAATATTGTAATTGCAACGGATGCCGATGTGGATGGGATGCACATTCGTTTATTGCTGATTACATTTTTCCTTCAGTTTTTTCCTGAGTTGATTAAAGAAGGACATTTGTATATATTGCAAACACCACTTTTCCGTGTTAGAAATAAGAAAGAAACTATTTACTGTTATTCAGAAGAAGAAAGAGTAAATGCTATAGAAAAACTTAAGCCAAAGCCTGAAATTACACGATTTAAAGGTTTGGGGGAGATTTCGCCAGACGAATTTGTGCATTTTATTGGAAACGATATTCGTTTAGATCCAGTAATGCTAGATAAGTCTATGAGTATTGAAGAATTACTTTCATTTTATATGGGTAAAAACACACCGGATAGACAGGAGTTTATTATCGATAATTTGAAAGTGGAATTGGATAGAGTAGAAGAATAATTTATTTAGAACACGCTTAATAGCGTCCTTATTAAAAAATACACCTTATTGTTCTTTCGGCCTCTTAGGTGAAAGTTTACCGCAAGACGCAGAGAGCGCTGAGTGAAAATATAAAATAAAGAATACAGCATATAAAAATGAGTGACGAACTCGACAATAACGAAGAAGAAATTACAGGTCCAGATTATTTAGGCGTAAACGACGATACTTCCGGAGATACTATAAAAAAAGTAACTGGAATGTATCGCGATTGGTTTTTGGACTACGCTAGTTACGTAATCCTAGAACGTGCCGTACCTGCAATTGAAGATGGATTTAAGCCTGTGCAACGCCGTATTATGCAATCTATGAAAGATTTGGATGATGGGCGTTACAATAAGGTGGCAAATATTGTTGGGCATACTATGCAGTACCACCCACACGGGGACGCGAGTATTGCAGATGCCATGGTGCAAATTGGTCAAAAAGACCTGCTAATAGACACTCAAGGAAACTGGGGTAACATCCTAACGGGCGATAGTGCTGCTGCTTCTCGTTATATTGAAGCTAGACTCTCAAAGTTTGCTTTAGATGTTATTTACAACCCAAAAATTACAAAGTGGCAAGCTTCTTACGATGGTCGTAGAAAAGAGCCAATCAATCTACCTGTAAAGTTTCCACTACTTTTAAATCAAGGAGGAGAAGGAATTGCAGTTGGTCTTTCAACAAAAATACTTCCACATAACTTCCTTGAATTAATCGATGCTTCTATAAAGCATTTACAAGGGAAAAAGTTTCAAATATATCCAGATTTCCCTACAGGGGGAATAATGGATGTAGCCAATTATAACGATGGTTTACGCGGAGGGAAAATTAGAAGTCGTGCCCGTATAAACCAACTTGATAAAAACACATTAATAATTACTGAAATTCCTTTCGGAACAAATACATCATCGCTAATTGACTCTATCTTAAAGGCGAATGAAAAAGGAAAAATTAAAATTAAAAAGATAGAGGATAATACGGCTGCTGCAGTTGAAATTCAAATCCACTTACCTAGTGGAATTTCTCCAGATAAAACTATAGACGCGCTATATGCGTTTACAGCCTGTGAAACTTCAATTTCGCCTTTAGGATGTGTAATTGAAGACAACAAACCTCTTTTTGTTGGAGTTTCTGAAATGCTTCGTTTAAGTACCGACCGCACGGTTGAGTTGCTAAAAAGTGAGTTGGAAATTCAGTTATCTGAATTAGAAGAACAATGGCATTTTGCTTCATTAGAGCGTATTTTTATTGAAAATAGAATTTACCGCGATATTGAAGAGGAAGAAACATGGGAAGGGGTTATCAAGGCGATAGACAAAGGATTACAACCTCATATAAAACACTTAAAACGCGCTGTTACCGAAGAAGATATTGTTCGATTAACAGAAATTCGAATTAAAAGAATTTCTAAATTCGACATCGATAAGGCACAGCAAAAAATTGATGCGCTTGAAGCTAGTATTGCTCAAATAAAACATCACCTAGACAACCTAATAGAATATGCAATCGATTACTTTAAGCGATTGAAAAAGGATTATGGTGAGGGTAAAGAGCGTAAAACAGAGATAAGAACTTTTGAAGATATTGAAGCGACCAAGGTTGTAATTCGCAACACTAAGCTATATGTAAATCGCAAAGAAGGTTTTGTGGGTACAAGTTTAAAACGCGATGAATACGTAACCGATTGTAGTGATATAGACGATATTATTGTATTTACCGAAGATGGTACAATGATGGTTACAAAAGTGGATTCCAAGACCTTTGTTGGTAAAAATATTATTCACGTTGCTGTATTTAAAAAGAAAGATAAACGCACCATATACAATATGATTTACCGCGACGGAGCTCGTGGCTCGAGTTATGTTAAGCGTTTTGCTGTTACGTCAATTACCCGCGACAAAGAATATGATATGACCAATGGAGCGAAAGGTTCTAAGGTGTTGTATTTTACCGCAAACCCAAACGGTGAAGCCGAATTGGTGACAATCTATTTACGTCAGACAGGTAGTATAAAGAAATTAAAATTCGACTTTGATTTTGCCGATCAATTGGTAAAAGGAAGAAATTCTAAAGGAAATATTGTTTCCAAATATTCAATTAAAAAAATTGAGCTGAAAGAGAAAGGGCTTTCTACCTTAAAACCGAGAAAAATTTGGTTTGACGATTCTGTACAGCGATTAAATGTCGATGAGCGTGGAGAACTTTTAGGTGAATTTAGAAAAGAAGACCGATTGCTAATTGTGAATCAAAAAGGTGTTGTTAAGACTGTTGTTCCAGACTTAACATTGCGTTTTGATAGCGATATGATTGTGCTTGAAAAATGGGATCCTAAGAAACCGTTAAGCGCTATTTATTGGGAAGGTGAAAAAGAATTATTCTACGTAAAACGATTCCTAATTGAAAACCCAGACAAAGAAGAAACCATTATTACAGATCATCCTGATTCGTATTTAGAGAAAATCTTTACCGATTACCGTCCTATGGCTGAAGTGGTTTTTGTAAAGAAGAGAGGGCAGGAGCGAGATGAAAATCTTGAGGTTAATTTAGAAGAATTTATTGCTGTTAAAGGAATAACTGCAATGGGGAATCAGTTAACTAAGGAAAAGGTTTTAGAAATTAATACTATGGAGCCTTTGCCATACGATTTGCCAAAACCTCGAGATGCTAAGGAAATGTATGTTGTTGATGAAGAAAAAATGACTTCAGATAGTGGGGATTCAAAAACTAATAAAGATTCAGACGACGAGGATTTAAGAACTGACGAAGGCGGGCAAGGCTTGCTGTTTTAGCTCTTGTAATATTTTCTGGATGCGATGAGGTTTGATTGGGGTTTAATCACTTCATCTATTCAATATAGTAGGCTATTCTGAAAATCAGATTTTTTAAGTAATGTAGCTGTTCTCTTGTGTTTTTGCCTTGAATCGGCATGCTTATAGGGTGTTGACTTTGTTTCTTTTAAGCTAAAGTCTAAAATTCTAACTTTCTGTGACTAAACCTTTTGATTTTCAAAAGAAAAACATTATTTTTGCACCCCGCTTAGCGACGAGTCAAGATTAAGAGGAATTGAAACAAAACAAAAAGAACCCTTCTGTGGGATAGTCGCATTAAAATCTTGTAACAGCGCAGAATACAAAACGTTGATTTTTAAAACATTCTAATTTTAATTTTAGAAGTTTAGAAATCAATTTCACAAACAAATGGCTGATAAAGCAAACAAAGAAGAAGTGCAAGTAGAAGATACTGCAACTCAAAACGAGGCATCTACAAAGCCTCAAAGGGAAGTTTCATTAAAAGAAAGCAACCCTGAAAAATTCCTAGAAGAATTTAACTGGCACAACTACGAAGAAGGAATTGATCCTATCGACGATGGTAAACTAGAAGAATTCGAGAAATTAGTAGCTGAGAATTTCGTTGACACACTTGATGATGAAGTTGTTGAAGGTAAGGTAGTTTACATTACAGACCGTGATGCAATTATCGATATCAACGCGAAAAGTGAAGGTGTTGTTTCATTAAACGAATTCCGTTACAATCCAGATTTAAAAGTTGGTGATAAAGTAGAAGTGTTGATCGATGTTCGTGAGGACAGTACAGGTCAGCTTATCCTTAGCCACCGTAAAGCAAGAACTATCAAGGCGTGGGATCGCGTAAATGCAGCTCACGACGAAGGTACAATCGTAAATGGATACGTAAAATGCCGCACAAAAGGTGGTATGATCGTAGATGTTTTCGGTATCGAAGCTTTCTTACCAGGTTCTCAAATTGATGTTAAGCCTATCCGTGATTACGATGTTTACGTTGGTAAAACAATGGAATTCAAAGTTGTTAAAATTAACCACGAATTCAAAAACGTTGTTGTTTCTCACAAAGCGCTTATCGAAGCAGATATTGAAGAGCAGAAAAAAGAAATCATCGGGCAGCTTGAAAAAGGACAAGTACTTGAAGGTGTTGTTAAAAACATCACTTCATACGGAGTATTTGTTGACCTTGGAGGTGTTGATGGACTTGTACATATTACAGACCTTTCTTGGTCTCGTATCAACCATCCAAATGAGATCGTTGAACTTGATCAAAAATTGAACGTTGTAATTCTTGATTTCGATGAAGATAAAACACGTATCCAATTAGGTCTTAAGCAACTTAACCCTCACCCATGGGAAGCTCTTGGTGATGAGTTAAAAGTTGGAGATAAAGTAAAAGGTAAAGTAGTTGTTATTGCAGATTACGGTGCTTTTGTTGAAGTAGCTGAAGGTGTTGAAGGTCTTATCCACGTTAGCGAAATGTCTTGGTCTACTCACTTACGTAGCGCACAAGATTTCGTAAATGTTGGTGATGAGGTTGAAGCTGTTGTTCTTACTATGGACAAAGAAGAGCGCAAAATGAGCCTTGGTATTAAGCAAATGACTCCAGATCCATGGACTGATATTACTACTAAATACCCTGTAGGTTCACGCCATAAAGGTATTGTTCGTAACTTCACTAACTTCGGTGTATTCGTTGAGTTAGAAGAAGGTATCGATGGTCTTATCTACATTAGCGACCTTTCTTGGACTAAGAAAATTAAGCACCCAAGCGAATTCACTAACATTGGTGATGAGCTAGATGTTGTTGTTCTTGAGTTAGATGTTGAAGGACGTAAACTAAGTTTAGGTCACAAACAAACTGAAGAAAACCCTTGGGATAAGTATGAAGCTGAATTTGCAGTTGGTACTAAGCACACTGCTACTATTGACGAAATGGTAGATAAAGGAGCTACAATAAACTTCAATGACGATATTACTGCTTTCATTCCAAACCGTCACCTTGAAAAAGAAGATGGTACAATGTTGAAAAAAGGTGATGAGGCTGAATTCCAAATTATTGAGTTCAACAAAGAATTCAAGAAAGTGGTTGCTTCACATATGAGTATTCATAAAGAAGAAGAGGCTAAGATTGTAAAAGACGCTGTGAAAAAACAAGAAGCAGCTGAAGCAGAAGCAAAACCAACTTTAGGTGATGCAAACTCTGCACTTCAAGCCCTTAAAGATAAAATGGACGGTAAAAAATAATCGTTGCATTTATAGCTAATAAAAAGCCTTCTGGAAACAGAAGGCTTTTTTTGTTATAGCCTGTTTCTATCACTTTTAATGCTTTTGTTACTGAAAAGATTTCCCAATATATTAAAATTGACTATTTTCAAATTTTTTAAATTTTAATATGAAAATAAGAGCCCTTACCCCACTTTTGTTACTGTTTATCCTTTCGTGTGCTGCTCCTAAAAAAGCCATAAACGGAAAAGCAGATAGCGCCGATGCAAAAACAGAAAAAGACAAATCTTCAATCAAGCCTTATGACAAGGTTATAACGAAAGATGCAAAAACGGACGATGGTTTGTTTAAAGTGCATACTGTAAAAGAAGATTTTTTTTATGAAATTCCCGATTCTCTTTTTGGAAGAGAAATGTTAATGGTTACCCGAATCGCTAAAACCGCGACTAATATTGGTTTTGGTGGAGGAAAAACAAATACCCAAGTCCTTCGATGGGAAAAGAAACCAAACAAGGTGTTGTTACGCGTTGTTTCGCATCAAATATTTGCGGCCGATTCACTTCCTATATATGAGGCTGTTGTAAACTCAAACTTTGAACCTGTTGTTTTTACATTCGACGTAAAGGCTTTAGGTAAAGACAGTACATCTACTGTAGTTCAGGTGAATAAGCTTTTTGAAAGTGACGTTAGACCGCTAGGGATGCCAAAGCATTATCGCGATAGGTATAAAATTACCACTATGGATAAGGAGCGTTCGTATATCGAAACAATTAAATCTTATCCATTAAACATAGAGTCTCGTCACGTAAAAACATACGCGGCAAAAGAGCCGCCTAGCAATTCAGCTGTAGGTTCAATTTCTGTTGAAATGAATAACAGTATGGTGCTACTGCCTAAAGAGCCAATGAAACGTCGTTATTTTGATGAACGCGTTGGATGGTTTGCTCGTGGACAAACTGATTATGGATTGGAAAACCATGAAAGTAAAACCGTTAAATATCTTGACAGATGGCGTTTAGAAGTAAGAGATGAAGATAGAGCAGCATTTGAAAGAGGAGAACTAGTAGTTCCTAAAAAACAAATTGTTTATTATATCGACAGAGCTACTCCAGTAAAATGGAGAAAATATATCAAACAAGGCATTGAAGATTGGCAAGTGGCTTTTGAAGCTGCAGGCTTTAAAGATGCTATAATAGCAAAAGATCCGCCAACAGTTGAGGAAGATCCAGAATGGTCTCCAGAAGATGTGCGTTATTCGGTGGTGCGCTACTTGGCGTCTCCTATACCAAACGCAAACGGGCCTCACGTAAGTGATCCGCGTAGTGGTGAAATATTGGAAAGTGATATTAATTGGTATCACAACGTTATGACATTATTGAGAAACTGGTTTTTTGTGCAAACTGCTGCAATTAATCCAGACGCCAGAGGTGTAGCTTTTAAAGATGAAATTATGGGTAGACTTATCCGTTTTGTTTCTTCTCACGAAGTTGGTCATACCTTAGGATTGCCACATAATATGGGAAGTAGTGTTGCTTACCCTGTAGATTCACTGCGTTCTGTAGATTTTACTAAAAAGTACGGAACAGCTCCTTCAATTATGGATTATGCGCGTTTCAATTATATTGCTCAGCCAGGGGATGGAGATGTAGCACTAATGCCAAATATTGGTGTTTATGATAAGTATGCAATAAATTGGGGATATAGACCATTGCCACACCTAACTGCTGAAGAGGAAAAAGAAACTCTCGATTCTTGGATTTTAGAACACGCTGCTGACCCTATGTATCGATTTGGAAAACAACAGTCGGGAGGTGTGATAGATCCTAGTAGTCAAACTGAAGATTTGGGTGACGATGCTGTAAAAGCGAGTATGTACGGTATTTCAAACCTGAAATTACTCGTGCCAAAACTTATTGAATACACCAGAGAAGATGGTAAAAACTACGATGATCTTTCAGAAATGTACAATCAAGTAGTTGCTCAATTTAATAGGTATATGGGGCACGTAACAGCAAATATTGGTGGTGTTTACGAATACTATAAAACCTACGATCAGGAGGGTGCAGTTTATACGCACGTTGCAAAAGATAAACAAGAAGAAAGTTTGGCATTTTTACAAGAACAACTATTTGCAACTCCAGAATGGTTGTTGGATGATGATATCTTCAATAAAATCCAATTCGATGGAAGTATTGAGAATATTAGAAAGATGCAAGAAAGAACGCTAAATGATATTCTTGACTTTGGAAGATTGGCTCGAATTATTGAAAACGAATCTATTAATGGAAAAAACAGTTATTCATTATTAGAGATGATGGAAGACTTGCGGAAAGGAATTTTCGAAGAGCTTAAAACTGCTGCGCCTATAGATACCTACAGAAGAAATCTCCAGCGAGTTTACATCAATAGACTTTCGTATTTAATGTCGAATGAGCAAAAAGGTAGAAATAGAACAAAAGTTGATGTTAACTTAAGTGACATTCGTTCGGTAGCAAGAGCAGAGCTTATAGCTTTAGATAATGATATTAGAAGAGCTTTAGGTAGAACTACAGATAGAATGAGTAAGATTCATTTGTTAGATCTTCGTGAAAGGATTGATGTTATCTTGAATCCATACGCTAAATAATTTCGAGTTTTCTTATTAAAACAAAATAGCCTGTCTTATATAAGACAGGTTTTTTTATGCAGTAAATTGAATAGTTTCAAAAGTTTACGATTTATTGGTTTTAAACGAAAATAAATTCTTTAGTTTTAAATAAATAATTCTGTATTTTTGTTTGCTGAATCTAATTCAGACTTTCCTATGAGCCAAAAAGTGTTACTAAACGCAACCGAGATTAATATTGCGCTTAACCGTTTGGCTTGCCAATTGATTGAAAAGCACGACGATTTTTCCAAAACAGTACTTATCGGAATACAACCTAGAGGAGTCTTTTTAGCTGAAAGACTTAAAACCTTGTTGGAAACTGAATATAAAATAAAAAACATTCAACTTGGTTATCTAGACATCACCTTCTTTAGAGATGATTTCCGAAGAAGTGGTAAGCCGTTAGAAGCAAATAAAACCAAAATTAATTTTATAGTTGAAGATAAAAACGTTGTATTTATAGACGATGTGCTTTTTACTGGAAGAAGTATTCGTTCTGCATTAACCGCAGTGCAATCTTTTGGAAGGCCATTAGAAATTGAATTACTAACACTTATAGATCGCCGTTTTAGCCGTCATTTACCAATTCAACCCGATTATAGAGGAAGACAAGTAGATGCGATTAATGGGGAAAAAGTAAAAGTGTGCTGGAAAGAAAATGAAGGCGAAGACGCTGTTTATTTAGTTAAGAGTTAAGGGGGAGAGAGAGCAAAGAGTAGAGAACATAGAACATAGAAGAGAGTAGAGAGAGGAGAATGGTAAGTGACTAGTGTAGAAAAGACAAGTGCCAATAGATAATCGATAACAGATAACCGAAAACCAAACAATGGAACTAAGTGTAAATCACTTACTGGGAATAAAATATATAACCGAAGCCGATATTCAACTCATCTTCGAGACGGCCGATCATTTTAAAGAGGTTATTAACCGACCTATTAAAAAAGTGCCATCGCTTCGAGACATTACCATTGCCAACCTCTTTTTCGAAAATAGTACGCGTACGAAACTTTCGTTTGAGCTTGCTGAAAAAAGACTTTCTGCAGATGTTATAAATTTTGCATCTTCGAGTTCTTCTGTTGCCAAAGGAGAAACGCTTATTGATACCGTAAACAATATTCTTTCTATGAAAGTTGATATGGTGGTAATGCGTCATCCAAATCCAGGAGCAGGAATATTCTTATCTAAGCACGTTAATGCTAGCATTATTAATGCAGGAGATGGAGCACACGAGCATCCAACTCAAGCCCTATTAGATAGCTACTCTATTCGTGAAAAGTTAGGTGATGTTGCAGGAAAAAAGGTAGTTATTGTAGGTGATATTCTTCATTCTAGAGTTGCATTGTCGAATATTTTTACACTTCAAAAGCTTGGAGCAAAGGTTAAGGTGTGTGGTCCTAAAACACTTATCCCTAAATATATAGAAAAATTAAACGTAGAGGTGGAAACTAATTTGCGTAAAGCGTTAGAGTGGTGTGATGTAGCAAATATGCTTCGTGTTCAAAACGAGCGTATGGATATTAGTTATTTCCCAACAGCTCGAGAATACTCACAACAATTCGGACTTAATAAAGCGATGCTCGATTCTTTAAATAAGGAAATTGTAGTAATGCACCCAGGGCCAATTAATCGCGGTGTGGAAATCACAAGTGATGTTGCAGATAGCAAGCAATCTATTATATTAGGTCAAGTAGAAAATGGAGTAGCCATCCGTATGGCTGTAATTTATTTATTAGCCTCAAAAATTAAACATAATGAAGATTGAGAATCATCCAAATTTTGTTGTCCTTGAAGATGAGAAGGATGATATAATAGATTTTGCCTCATTTATTGAGAGTCAAGTTCCTTCAAAGTACAAGGGTCAGAATGTGGTTTTGAACTTATTGAAGTATGACTCTTTATCCTTGCCAGAATTATTACAATTCTTAAAAACATCAAACCTTCATCGCAAAACAAACTATTCCTTTGTTATTGTAAACGATGCCATTGATATAGATGAAGTTCCTTACGAATTAGTTGTAGTGCCAACACTTCAGGAAGCTGAGGATATCGTTGAAATGGAAGAGATTGAGCGCGACCTCGGTTTCTAGTCTAAACTGAGCTGATTACTCGTAAAGCTTCTGATACGAGAAACAATAATTTTTTAAAAATCCAATTTTGAAATTAACTATCCTAGGATGCCATTCAGCAACTCCAACTGCTTCTACGCACCCAACAGCGCAGATTTTGGAGATTAAGGGGCATTTGTTTTTAATTGACTGTGGGGAGGGAACCCAGATGCAATTAAGAAAATATAGGGTTAAATTTTCGCGTATTCGTCATATTTTTATATCACACCTACACGGCGATCACTTTTTTGGCTTACCAGGACTAATTTCAACTTTTTTACTATTAGGAAGAGAAGCTGAATTACATATTTACGGCCCCAAAGGCATAAAACAGTCTATATTATTGCTTCTTAAGTTGGGGAAAGCATATACAAATTACCCTTTGTACTTCCACGAACTAGAAGAGACTACGCCACAGTTAATTTATGAAGATGATAAAGTTACGGTGGAAACAATTCCATTAAAACATAGAGTGTATACCAATGGATTCCTTTTCAAAGAAAAACTGGAAGACCGAAAGTTAAATGTGGATGCTGCTCGAGAACTGAATATCGATTTAAGTTATTACAACAAAATCAAACAAGGTTTCGACGTGGAGAATAGAGATGGTAAGTTGATATCAAACAAAGACATTACCTTCGATCCACCTGCACCAAAATCGTATGCCTATTGTAGTGATACAGAATATAATCCAGAAATGGTTCCTCAAATTGAAGGAGCAACTTTTTTGTATCACGAATCAACCTTTCTGGATGAACACTATCATCTTGCTGAAAAAACCAAGCACAGCACCGCTAAGGAGGCTGCTGTTATTGCGCGAAAAGCAAACGTTGGGACATTAATTCTCGGTCATTATTCAGGCCGTTATGGGAAGCTTGAACTTTTCCGTAAGGAGGCTCAAGAGGTATTTGATAATGTAGAATTAGCTGAAGATGGAAAATCCTTTCAGTTTTAATTTACTTTTTCTTACTAGTTAGGCTTTAACCTTTCGTTTAAATTCACTTTTGAATCTTTTCTACTGGAAAATATTTAATACATATTTAATAAACTGCTATTTCAAAGAATATTTAAAACTCTTAACTTGCGTTAAAACTTGAGAAATGGCCGAAAAGCTTCACGACTACCGAAAATCTTATGAAAAGGGCGAGCTATCCGAAAATTCGGTAGATGAAAACCCGATGCAACAATTCCGTAAATGGTTTTATGAGGTGCAGAACAGTGGTGGTGTAGATGAAGTTAATGCAATGACGGTAAATACTATTGGAACCGATGGTTTCCCAAAAGGAAGAGTAGTTTTACTGAAAAAATACGACGAATACGGCTTTTACTTTTACACTAATTACGAAAGTGAAAAGGGTAGGGCTATTGCAAATAACAACAAGGTTTCCTTGTCTTTCTTTTGGCCAAATATGGAACGACAAATTATAATTAAAGGAACTGCTGAGAAAACTTCAGAAGCAGATTCAACAAATTATTTTCATTCTAGACCAAAGGGAAGTCAGCTAGGAGCAGTTGTTTCACATCAAAGTGAAGTAGTGGAATCTCGAGAAGTTTTAGAGAAAAATTTGGCAGAACTCGAAAAGAAATATGAAACAGAAGAAGTTCCAAAACCAGATAATTGGGGAGGAATATTAGTAAAGCCAATATCGATAGAATTCTGGCAAGGTAGACCGAATAGGCTGCACGACAGAATTCGATATAGATTAAAAGACAACGATTGGGTGATTGAGAGGTTAGCTCCTTAAATGAGGGAATAGAATTAAGGAGGCCAGCGATATTCTGATTGCCATCCAAAACCTAGAATTAATAAAACGCAATGAAAACACTTTACATAGTAAGACACGCAAAATCATCCTGGAAACACGATTTACAAGACCATAAGCGTCCTTTAAAAGGGCGTGGTAAACGCGATGGAAAACTAGTTTCAGAAAAAGTTGCGAAAGAAGTTAAGCCTCCTCAAAAAATTGTTAGCAGTGACGCTACTCGTACACTCTCAACGGCTCAATTTTTTAAAGACGCTTTCAATATTGATGATGCAAATTTTGAAACCAATCATAGTCTTTACGATTTTAGCGGTCAGAGTGTTATGCGAATTATTAAGTCGTTCGATGATAATTTAGACATTATGATGTTAGTGGGGCATAATCACGCCTTAACATCTATAGTAAATATGTTAGGTGATAAATACATAGAAAATGTTCCAACTTGTGGTTTTGTAATGTTGCAGTTTGATGAAAAAAAATGGAAAGACATTACCAGAGGTAAAACAATTAAAACAATATTTCCACGAGATCTTAAGTAATGACAGGAAAAACAGATACTAATAAAACTAATCGTAATCAATATTACAATAGAGAGTTAAGCTGGCTTCAGTTTAATGCTCGAGTGTTGCAAGAGGCAAATGATGAAAAGTTACCTTTAATTGAAAGACTTCGATTTTTAGGTATATTTTCTAATAACTTAGATGAGTTCTTTAAGGTTCGGTATGCTACTATAAAACGTATTGTAGAAGCTGGTAAGACAGGGAAAAGCTTTCTTGGAGGGTATTCAGCCAAGGAGCTTTTGGAGGTGATTACGCAAACGGTAATCGATCAGCAGGCTCAAAGTCTCGAGATTCTAAGTAAAATTCAAACGAAACTTAGAAAAGAGAATATATTTATTATTAACGAGACCGAAATATCACCTTCGCAAAGTAAGTTTATTTCAGAATACTTTGTGAGATACGTTAGCCCGGCGATGATGACTATTATGATTGGTGAAGTTGATGAATTCCCCAATCTTCGTGATGATGCTGCATACTTAGCTGTAACAATGGTGATGAGCAAGGAGGATGATACTTTTGAGGCTAAACACAACTATGCTTTAATTGAAATTCCACGAACTATTAATCGTTTTGTTGAGCTTCCAAAGGAAGGAGATAATCAATATGTTATTATTCTAGACGATTTAATTCGTCATTGTTTAAACAACATTTTCAATATTTTTAAATATGAGACAATTTCGGCTCATATGATTAAAATTACCCGTGATGCTGAGTTGGATATAGATAGCGATTTAAGTCGCAGTTTTATTGAAAAAATCTCAAAAAGTGTAAAAAATAGAAGTGCTGGGGATCCAGTTCGCTTTGTGTACGATAAAAGTATTGATAAAAAGTCCTTACAGTTTCTACTAGATAAAATGGGAATTGATAAAACCGACAGTATTATTCCTGGAGGGCGTTATCACAACAGACGAGACTATATGAATTTCCCTAGATTGGGAAGGCCCGATCTTCAATACGAAAAAACAGAACCGCTTCCAATACCAGGACTGAGCTTACAAGGTAGTTTGTTCGATAGAATTGCTGAAAAAGATTATCTTCTTCATGCTCCGTATCAAACATTTATGTATGTAATTAAGTTTTTACGTGAAGCTGCGTTGGATCCAAAAGTGAAATCTATTAAAATCACAATTTACCGCTTAGCAGAAGTTTCGCATATTGCTAGTTCGCTTATAAATGCTAAGAAAAATGGGAAAGACGTAACAGTACAAATAGAGCTGCAAGCGAGATTTGATGAAGAAGCAAATATTAAATACGCTGAATTACTTCAAAGTGAAAATATCAAGTTGATTTTTGGAGTAAAAGGTCTAAAGGTGCATTGTAAAACTTGTTTGGTAGAAAGACTAGAGAACAACAAAACAGTTCGTTATGGTATCTTGAGTACAGGAAACTTCAATGAATCTACAGCAAAACTTTATACCGATTATACTTTGTTTACTGCCAATCAAAAGATATGCAAAGAGATAAATAAGGTTTTCGACTTTTTTGAAGTCAATTATCAGGTAAAAAAATATAGACATCTTATCGTGTCGCCGCATTACACTCGAAAAGCTTTATATAATTTAATCGATACTGAAATTAAAAATAAAAAAGCAGGCTTACCTAGCGGGATTAAATTAAAGCTCAACAGTCTGTCGGACTATGCCATGATAGACAAGCTTTACGAAGCGAGCAGAGCAGGAGTTAAAATTAAAATGATTGTTCGTGGTATTTGCTGCTTGATTCCAGGTGTGAAAGGAATGAGTGAAAATATTGAAGCAATAAGTATTGTTGGTAAATATTTAGAACACCCGCGATTGTTTATTTTTGAAAATGCCGGAGATACTAAGGTGTATATTTCTTCTGCTGATTTAATGGGAAGAAACTTAGATAACAGGGTAGAAGTGAGTTGTCCGATATACGACCCTGACATTAAAAATGAAATTTTAGAAAATTTTGAAATTGGGTGGAGTGATAATGTTAAAGCTAGAGTGTTTAGCGTGAAAAATGACAATGCTTATAGAAGAAACAACAAGCCTCCAGTTCGTTCTCAATTCAAAATGTACAATTATTATTTAAACAAACTTGAAGTAAATTAATTTGTTAAACATAGAAAAATACGGAGCAGTAGATATTGGTAGTAACGCTATACGTTTGCTGGTAGTTACTGTAATTGAGCAGAAGGGAAAAGATACGATATTTAAAAAAACATCATTGGTTCGCGTGCCTATTCGTTTAGGTGCGGAAGTTTTTGTTGATGGAAAGATTTCTGATAAAAATGCCGTAAGAATGCTAGATGCAATGAAGGCATTTAGTCTGTTGATGAAAACGCACGGAATAAAACGTTATAGAGCGTGTGCTACTTCAGCGATGCGTGAAGCTTCCAATGGCTCTGAAATAGTTGAAACGATTAAAGAGAAAAGCGGAATTGTAATCGACATTATTGACGGTAATGATGAGGCTGCAATTATCGCTTCTACAGATTTAAAAACACTAATTGAAGACGATAAAGTTTTCCTTTACGTAGATGTTGGAGGAGGGAGTACAGAGCTAACTATTTTTGCCAATGGAAAAACGGTTACTTCGCAAAGTTTTAAAATAGGAACAGTTCGGTTGTTAGAAAACCTCGTAGTTGAAGATGTTTGGAAGCAAATGGAGGCTTGGATTAAACAAGAGACCAAAGATTATAAAAAGATTTTAATGATTGGTAGTGGAGGAAACATCAATACTATCTTTAAAAAGAGTGGCAAAAAGCTTGGGAAGCCACTTAGCTATATTTACCTATCTTCATATTATAAAACATTAAAATCTCTTACCTACGAGGAGCGTATTACAGAATTAGATATGAATCCAGATCGTGCCGACGTGGTAATTCCTGCTACAAAAATCTATTTATCTGCCATGAAATGGAGTAAAGCTAAGAGTATGTATGTGCCTAAAATAGGACTTAGTGACGGTATAGTGAAAAGTCTTTACAACGAAAAAATTGCTGCAGAAAATTAGGATTAAGCTTAAAGCTCATCGTGGAAATTTGACAATGGGAAATAATATTTACACTATTTAACTATTAGTTTTCTTACAAATTTAGAACTTTCTGTTGTTAAATTAAAGATATAAGTAGAGCTATCTAAGTCGCTAAGGTTAAGCGTTAAACTACTTTTGTTTTTTAATTTTCTGTTGAATAAAATTTTTCCTGAAACATCAAAAATTGAAACATCAATTTCCTGATAGTTTTTATCGAGATTAACAAATAGTTTATCTGTGGCTGGATTCGGATAAATAGATATTTGTTCCTTTTTAAACCTATCGATGTTTAATATTGAAATCTCTATAGTTTTTGTTTTGGTATCCGATTTACCACAATAAGTAACGGTTTGTGAAACATTATAAACTCCACTTTCAGTATATGTGTGAACTGGATTAGTTTCGGTGGAATTGTATCCATCGCCAAAACTCCAATAGATTGAATGGAAATTACTGCTAGTATTAGTAAATGATACTTCACTTCCGATTATTTCTTCCGTAAAATCTGCTACGGGGTTTTCTGTAAAATCCCAATTAGCGATTTCATCAAAAACAATTGTCTTAGCCGCGGCTTTAATGGTATTAGCTTGATTTTCATCTAAGCTAGAATTCCAAGAAATAAAAGTTGGGTCTTTTTTATAAATCATCGCATAAAAAGCACACGCAACAGCATATGAGCCTGCTAAGGACGGATGTGAGCCATCACTGGAGTACAGTAGAATATTGGGGTGGTTTTCTCTAAGATATCGCCATACAGCCCCTGCAGGAGCTAACTCAGATTGGTTGGTTTCAGCTAAGTATATATAAGTAGCTCTAATTAAGTCGTCCATATCTTCGTATGTACATACCCAAGGTCTTATAGCGCAATTTTGAGCATCTCCATCTTTACGCCCCCAGGTCATATAAAACAGCGGTTGTGAACATTCGTTGTTTGTTCTTATGGCATTGACTAATTGTTCTACATAGGGAAATACTTCTGTTTCCATCTGCGACTGACTCAAAGAAGTTTCTTGACTTTGTCCTTGAAGGGCAACGTAATCCCAGTTATTTGAACTTATTTTGGTAAGAGTGGTACTATTAGATGCGTGATCCATAAAACGAAATCCACCCGGAGTATTGGAATCGTAAATTAGAATATCCCCGGTGCTATTGGCCATTTCGCTTACCATAAGCGGCAGATTATTAGCAGCTGTATAGCTATTCCCAATAAATAATACTTTTTTAGAAGTCTGACTATTTACAGCCAAAGTTGCTAAAACAAGAGCTATAAATAGAAGGACCTTTTTCATCTCGTATCTTTAAGTGGCTGTTGGCTTAAGCTATCGTTTTTTAAAACTACAAAATGTAAAATTCTGAAGTGTGTCGAAGGGAGTTTTGTGGTCTTCGTTTAGACAGCTAATTTTTTCAAAATCTTCAGCAAATTCCGAGCTTAATTTCTCCTCGCTGTATTGAGTAATCTCAAGTCCACTACATTTTAAAGGTCCATTTTCTGAAAAAGTTGCAATTATTAAATAGCTATTTACCGATTCTTTAATCGTTTGCTTGTACTTTTCAATATGTTCAGCATTGGTTAAAAAGTGAAAAGCTGCTCTGTCGTGCCAAAGGTCGTAAGTAGTTTCTGGCTCAAACTCTGTGATATCACTTACAATCCAAGTTACTTTCTCTGCCTTATCACCGAGTCTTTTTTTCGCTTTATTGAGTGCTTTTTCTGAGATGTCTAAAACAGTAATATTTTCAAAACCAGCTTTAAGTAGATGATCTACCAAGTTGCTATCACCGCCACCAACGTCTATAATTTTTGCAGTTTTTTTTAATTCTAGCGATTGAATAAAATCTAATGAAGTTTTAGGAACCTCTTGTGTCCAACTTACTTGCTCTGGAGTTTTAGTTTCGTAAACTGTCTCCCAATGGTTTTTTTTATTCATATTATTTATTGTTATGCTTTTTTATTTTAATAGCTCTCTTTTCTTTCTCTTCCATTTGAGCTCCAATAAAAGGAATACGAGGCGCTAGAAAATAGCCGGTTAAACTCGCAAAAAGTATTGGAATAAAATATGTGAACCCTGTTAATGTAGCGAGTAGAATAGTTGTACTCATTGGGGTGCGAGTTACACAAGAGTTTATAGCAGCCATACAACTTACAATAGTTAACGAAAGGCTTATGGAAGGGAAAATGCTGTGAATTAGTAACCCTAAAGCTGTACCGCAGAAAAACAAAGGAATAATAAAACCTCCACGCCATCCTGAAGTTACTGTAATAGAAATAGCTACAATTTTAAAAATAAGAACTGCTCCAAGAAATTGTAACGTACCATTTTCTTCAAGTAATTCATTGATTTCAAAGTGGCTGAAATATCTAGTAAGCGGAATATAATAAGCAATTACCCCTAAAAGAATACCTCCGATTAAGGTTTTAATGTAAATAGGAGATCTTAATTTTTTGAAAAGAGTTTTAAAAAACTTAGTACAAAAAATAAACATCCACCCCACTATAGTTGCCATAATTGCAAATAAGACAGCCCATCCAAAATCGAAAAAAGTTTCCATTTCGTAGGCAGGTAGATTCCACATTGGTCCCCATCCTAATTGCACGATTATAGCAAAAATGATATAACTAAATCCACTGGCAACAAGTGCTGGTATTATTGCTTGGTAATATTCTACGGCGTGTTTGTGGTGGAGTATTTCTAAAGAAAAGAGGCTACCTCCAAGGGGAGCGCCAAATAAGGCAGTAAATCCCGATGCCATCCCTGCAATGCTTAAGGAGCGCAGCTCTTCACCTTTTAATCTGAAAATTTTTCCCATCCAAGATCCTGTGGAACCTGTAACCTGTACCAAAGGTGCTTCTGGGCCCAAACTTCCTCCCGAGGCTACACACAGCAGCGATGATAATATCATTGAAGGATTGTTTTTAGGGTCTAACTTTCCTTTTTTGAAACGAATGTTATTAACCATAAGTTCCATTTCGCCAGGGTCGCCAATAAAGTAGATAATTAACCCTGCAAGAAGCCCACAAATAGCCATAACAGGAATTACAAGCCATCCTTGATATACTGCTAAAAAGTCGGTTAGATACATTAAAACCACCCAATAGACCCCAGAAATAACGCCTCCAATAAGCCCTAATAAAGCCCAGAGAATAAACATTCTACTAAACACAAAGGGATTAAATCGAATAGGTTGGTCTAAAACATCTCTGTATTTAATTAATTTCCTTCTTCTTTCGATTTTCATTGGGAAGGGGGTCTAAGTTATTTATCCGTGAATGGATTGATGCTTTCCCAAGTCTTTCATTACCTCAGCTTCATAGGTAAGAAGATCGTTCCATTTTTGATCAACCTCTTTTCTATCACCGTATTGACGTGCAAAACCAAGAAACATTGTATAGTGATTTGCTTCACTAACCATTAGTTTTCTGTAAAATTCGGCCAGTTCTTTGTCTTCAAGCTCTTCACTTAATAATCTAAAACGTTCGCAGCTTCTAGCTTCAATAAGTGCAGCATACAATAGTCTATGAACGAGTTGTGTGGTGCGGCTCCCGCCTTTTGGGAAAAACTTTAGTATCTGAACAACATAATCATCTTTTCTATCTCTACCTAAAACCCAGCCTCTTTCTAAAATTTTATCGTGAACCATTTTAAAATGGCTGATTTCTTCCTTTACCAAAGCAATCATCTCTTTTGTAAGCTCTGTGTATTCAGGGAAACTCACAATTAAAGAAACAGCTGTAGATGCTGCCTTTTGTTCGCACCAAGCGTGATCTGAAAGAATGTCTTCTATGTTCTTTTCAACAATATTTACCCAGCGAGGGTCTGTGGGAAGTTTTAAGCCTAACATATTATCTTAATCGTTTCAAGTTTATGGTATTAAGATTTTAATTGTCCAAGTATAAAGAATGGTGTCAATTAAAATCTATCGCTAATGTATTAAATAGCTACCTAATTGTTTTTTGAATTTACTCTAGTTATATATCTAAATCAAACTCCTGTCTAAGTCTTTCTAAAGCAGGATTCATTTCCTTCATTTTCTCGAATTTCTCTCGTGTTGAGTAAACATAACGCTTTTCAGTGGTTTCGTTTACTGTAATATCTAAATCTACCTCATAATTTTGAAGTTTTTCACGCAAATACCCAAGTAAATCGTATTTAGCGCGTTCAACTTCAGTTTTTATGGTATGATTTGGAAATTCAAGATGAATTATCGCTCCCTCCAATTTTGGGGTACCCATTGTTAAGTGAGAAAGCAGGTTAAATTTCCCGTCTTTTTCCACTTTTTTGGTGTATTTATTCCAATACTTAAGCATCTCTTCTTCGGTAAAATTATTCACCGGGAGATCTTCCTCTTTAGGTTGATTGGCTTCTAATTCCTGTTTTAACTCTTGTTTCTTCTGAATGCTTTTTAACGATAATGCAGAAACTTTTCTTTCATTTCGTTTAGTTGCTATACTAGGCTGTGCTACTTCTTGAGTTGTGGCTGCCTCTCCTTTAGTTGTAGTTTCAGCCTTTACATTTACAGAAGAAATATTTGAAGTAGGTTCCTGAACGTTAGGTTGACTTTTTTCAGCTTGAGAAGATGCAACTTCCTGTTGAATTGTATTGACAGTTTCAATTTTCCTAAACGGCTTAGGGGTAATACTTCCAGCAGAAGTTATTCTCTTTGAAGTAAATTCTTCCGATTTAAAATAGGAGGGAGCTATTACGAAGCGTTGCCCGCTACTAGAGTTTTTTTTTTCGCCCTGAAAAGTCAAGGAAGCAAGTTGCATTAGGCAGAGTTCAACAAGGAGTCGCTGATTTTGACTGTTTTTATACTTTAAATCGCAGGTATTAGCGATTTCTATAGCATCCATCAAAAATTGAGCGCTTGTTTTCTTAGACTGCTCTAGGTACATTTCCTTTACTTGTTCTCCAACTTCAAGGAGTTGTATTGTTTCTTGATTTTTACAAACCATCAAGTCTCTAAAGTGAGATGCAAGCCCCATTACAAAATGGTGACCGTCAAACCCTTTTGCGAGAATATCATTATAAGTAACTAAAACTTGTGGAATGTTATTTTGCAATAGCAAATCGGTGATTTGAAAATACCACGTATAATCAAGAACATTTAAGTTTTCGGTTACAGCTTCACGCGTTAGGTTTTTTCCTGCAAAACTTACTACCCTATCAAAAATTGACAGTGCGTCACGTAGTGCACCATCTGCTTTTTGAGCAATAATGTGAAGGGCATCATCTTCTGCGTCTATTCCTTCAGCTTTGGCTACATCGGCTAAGTGACCTTTAATATCGTTCACCCCAATTCTTCTGAAATCGAAAATCTGACAACGAGAGAGAATGGTAGGAATTATCTTGTGTTTTTCGGTAGTAGCAAGTATAAATATAGCGTGCTTTGGCGGCTCTTCAAGAGTTTTTAAAAACGCGTTAAAAGCTGCTGAAGACAGCATATGAACCTCATCTATAATATAAACCTTGTATTTTCCAACTTGTGGTGGAATGCGTACTTGGTCTATTAGATTACGAATATCATCAACCGAGTTATTTGAAGCTGCATCCAATTCAAAAATATTGAAAGCGAAATCTTCATCTTCTTTTTCTGTGCCGTCTTGGTTAATCTTCTTGGCAAGAATACGCGCACAAGTAGTTTTACCAACACCTCTTGGTCCCGTAAAAAGTAATGCTTGTGCTAGGTGGTTGTTTTCTATGGCGTTATCCAAAGTATTGGTAATGGCCTGTTGCCCAACTACATCTTTAAAAGTTGCAGGGCGGTATTTTCGGGCTGATACAATGAAGTGTTCCATAGTTAGTATAGTCGTTTTCAAAATTCAGTATTAAATTTCTGAATTGTAAATTATGACTTGGTAGCAAATATAAAGATGTGTATCGGGTTTTAAAAAAATAGATGCTCGTATTTTCTCATATTTATTAACATTGGAGTACTTTTGCGCAGCAGGCCGCCTTATCGTCGTCCCGATTTTAATCGGGAGGGAGGAAAGTCCGGGCACCACAGGGAGGCATAGCGGCTAACAGCCGTCACTATTCTTGCGCGAGTAAGAATTTTAGGACAAGTGCAACAGAAAGTATGTACAGATAATGCTGTAGTGAAACCAGGTAAACTCTATGCGGTGAAATGTCACGTAAACCTGCGTTCCGTTTTCGGATAAGGGTACCCGCCCGATGCAGGAGGGTAGACAGATTGAGCGTTTCGGTAACGAAACGTCTAGATAAATGATAAGGTGCTATTTTGATTTAATCGAAGTAGTAACAGAACCCGGCTTATAGGCCTGCTTTTTTATTTTATACTTAGATTTTGCTTTTTAGCTTAAATCTTTTTTCAGAAGTTTTTTCAAATCATCAGTGTTTTCGTAAAGCACGAAGTCACCGTCTTTTAGATAAGAAATTTGGCCGTTTTCCTCCGAAACAACTAGGCAAACAGCGTCTGTTTTTTCGGTAATACCCACAGCTGCACGATGTCGCAATCCAAATCGCAAAGGTATAGTACGGTCGTTGGAAACTGGTAAAATTACACGTGTTGCCGTAATCCTGTTTTCTTCAATTATCATAGCGCCGTCGTGTAAGGGGCTATTTTTGTAAAAAATACTTTCTATAATAGGCTGATTAACTTCAACATTCATTTTGTCTCCGGTGTTTTTTACAAAATCTAAACTATTGTTACGCTGAATTACAATTAAAGCCCCCGTATTGGTGGTTGCCATTTTTTTACAAGCTTTTACAATAGCATCGATGTCTATAAAAGGACCAGAATCGGCAGAAGAAAAATTAAATCGTTGGAAAAACTTCCGGCGGGCTTTAAAATTTGTAGAGCCAAGCATTAAAAGGAACTTCCTAATTTCAGGTTGGAAAACAACTACCAAGGCGAACATCCCAACACCTAAAAATCCTCCTAATATTTGGCTGAGTAACTCCATTTCTAAAAGTTGAGTTACAACATAGATGGTATAAATTATAATTATACCCACCAAAATATTGATGGCAACAGTGCCTTTCACTAGGTTATAGATATAGTATAATAGCACTGCAACCAGTACTATATCTACAATGTCTAAAATTCGAATATCCAGAAAATCCAAAGGGCTGTATTTTTTGTAAAAGTACTTTAAAAATTGATTTTATGTTTCAGTCTTAAGTACATTTTGAAAGTTAGAAAATTTATAATACTTCATTACAGAAAACCTGGATAATTTTGTCTAATTATCAGTAATGTTCAACTCCATTAATTGCACACCAAAGCTTTACACATTCCACAGCTTCTTTCACATCGTGAACTCTTAAAATAGATGCTCCTTTCATAAGTGAAACGGTATTTACAAAAGTAGTCCCGTTCAAGGCATGTTCTGGAGTGGTGTCTAGCGTTTTGTAAATAAAAGATTTTCTAGAAACTCCCGATAAAAGTGGAATTTCGAGGTTTTGGAAAAGTTCAAGGTTGTTTAAAACTTCAAAATTTTGCTCTCGTGTTTTTGCAAAACCAAATCCAGGGTCGGAAATCACATCGTTTATGCCTTCTGCACGAGCTAAGGCAATTTTTGACGCAAGGTCTTTTATAACTTCAATAGTTACATTTTCATAATCGGTAAGTGAACTCATTGTTTTAGGAGTACCCCGCATATGCATTAAAATATAAGGCACTTTTAATTTTCCTACAATAGAGTACATTTCTGAATCTAAAGTTCCACCAGAAACGTCGTTTACTATTGCGGCTCCTGCTTCAACAGCTTTTTTTGCTACTTCACTTCGGAAAGTATCCACTGAAATTAATGCTTCAGGAAACTTCTTAAGAATAAGGTTTATTGCCTCGGTAACTCTTTTAATTTCTTCAGCTTCTGTAACTTCATTTGCACCAGGTCGGGTACTGTAACCGCCTATGTCTAAAAATGTTGCGTCATCCAAAAGCATTTTTTCGGCTTGACTTAGGATATCGTTTTCAGTAGTCGTTTTTCCACCGTCATAAAACGAATCGGTAGTAACGTTTATAATTCCCATGACTTTTGGGATGCTAAGGTCTATGAGTTTGCCGCGGCAATTAAGGGTCTGCAATTTTCTAAATTGATTTATTTACCCGAAATTTACGCAAAATCTTACAATTTACGAATGGCAAAGACATCAAAACAATACAGCGAACAAGTAGAAAAATGTAGGGAGCTGTTTATCAATAAAATGCACGACTACGGAAGTGCATGGCGAATTCTTCGACTTCCTTCACTTACCGATCAAATTTTTATTAAAGCACAACGCATTCGCGGATTACAAGAAAATAAAGAACAAAAAATTGCCGAAGGTCAAACGAGTGAGTTTATCGGAATTGTAAATTACTCGATTATGGCGCTTATCCAACTTGAAAAAGGTGTTGTAGATCAACCTGATTTATTAGTAGATGAGGCTGTAAAACTTTACGACAAACACATTGCCGAAACCAAACAACTGATGATGGACAAAAATCACGATTATGGCGAAGCTTGGCGTGATATGAGAGTGAGTTCGTTAACTGATTTGATTCTTCAAAAATTACTTCGCGTAAAACAAATTGAAAACAATAGCGGGAAAACTTTAGTATCGGAAGGGATTGATGCGAATTATCAGGATATGATAAATTATGCAATTTTTGCGCTAATTCATTTAAATGAAAATGAGAGTAGAGGGTAGAGAATAGAGAGAAGAGAGCAAAAATTTTAAAATAATTTAGTTTTGGAATTTGGTGCTTAAAATTTTGGATTTTATTTGTTTAAGATATAATGATATTAATTAAGAAAACAAATTTTATATATATATCTAAAGTTAATTTAATTAAAATAAAGTAAATGAAAATATTAGTTGGAATATCTAGAGTATTGGTTGGAGCCTTGTTTATTATAAGCGGCTTGGTGAAACTTAACGATCCTATTGGGTTTGCTTTTAAACTACAAGACTACTTTGCCCCAGACGTTTTAGACCTTGGGTTTTTGGTGCCTTATTCATTACTAATTGCAATTTTCGTTGTGATTTTTGAGGTGCTAGTAGGTGTAGCGCTTCTCTTAGGGTATTTAAAAAAGTTTACGCTATGGGCATTAATGCTAATGATAGTGTTTTTCACTTTTCTTACCTTTTATTCGGCTTATTTCAACAAAGTAACAGATTGTGGATGTTTTGGAGATGCAATTCCTTTAACTCCTTGGGAATCGTTTTACAAAGACATTATTCTTTTAGTTCTAATTATAATTCTTTTTATAGGGCGTAAATACATCAAACCATTTTTTGCTGAAGGCACGCGTAGCATCATCATTTTCGCAACTTTTGTAGGGTGTATGGCCATTACTTATCACGTATTACAACACCTTCCCATTATTGACTTCAGACCTTATAAAATTGGTGCAAATATTAAGGATGGAATGACTGTTCCAGAAGGTGCTCCAGGTCCTATTTATGAATATAAATGGACTTTTAATATTAATGGTGAAGAAAAAACTATCGTTACAAACGGGGAATACCCACAGGTTGATGGAGAATTAGTGAATACTGAAACTAAAATGATTCAGGAAGGTTATGTACCGCCAATTCACGACTTTACTATGGAAAGAAATGGCGAAGACTTTACCGATCAGTTCTTAAATGAAGAAAATCTTATTGTAATTGTAGCTTATAGCTTGACAAACACTGAAAAAGACGGTTATATTTCTGTAAAAGAAATTACAGATAGAGCTATTAAAAACGGTTATAATGTAATTGGACTATCTGCTTCTTCACAAGAAATGACTGAAAGCCTAACGGATACTTACAAACTAAACTTCAAGTTTTATTTCTGCGATGAAACTACTTTAAAGACTATTGTAAGAAGTAATCCAGGAATCTTAGAATTGGATAAGGGAACGATAAAGCAAAAACTTCATTGGAATGACGCTCATAAGCTAGAGTTACCTGTAGTTGAAAATTCAAAACCTAAATTGGATTTATCATTAAAACAGCGACTTGATAGCATAGGAAACTTAGATCAAAAATACAGACGCCTAATGCAAACTAGATCTTTGGAAGAAAGAAAGCAACTTGGTGAAAGTATGGGATTGACTGAAGCTGAATACAGCGGCGATCTTTCAGAAATGCAAAAGGTTTTGGATAGCGTTAATATGATTTTTGTAGAGAAATATTTTATTGAAAAAGGATATCCAGGAAAATCAGTAGTGGGAGAGGAGTCTAGTTTAGTAGCTTGGAATGTACTTCAGCATAATCCTGATAAAATTCCAAATTATTTGCCACTTGTAAAAAAAGCAGCTGATGCAGGTGAAATTCCAAAGACCGCTGCAGCTATGATGGAAGACAGGTATTTAATGCTAGAAGGGAAACCACAAGTTTACGGTACGCAGGGAATGAGCTATGACGATGCAAGAGGTTCTTTTATTTGGCCTATCGAAAAGCCTGAAACTGTTAATGAACGAAGAAAAGAAGCTGGTTTTACAGAGACGATAGAAGAGTATGCAAAAATTCTTTTTGGAGACGACTTTATCTACGAGGTTAAAACGATGGACCAAATAAATCAAGGTTAGTGGTAAAGTATATTCTTCAAAAGTTGGGTTATGCAGTATTGACACTTTTTGGGGTTGTTACTGTTATTTTCCTACTTTTCACAATACTTCCTGGTGATCCAGCAAGAATGATGTTGGGTCAAAATGAAACCGCCGAACAAGTTGCAATCGTTAAAAAGAAATACGGTTTCGATCAACCTGTTTCTGTTCAATATGTACGGTATTTAAACGATTTATCACCCGTTTCATTTCACAGTAATAATCCTGATGATTATACATTTCTAAAAAAAGGAAAGTACAATGCTACTCATTTGTTCAACGTAGGAAATACAAGTGTTGTAGTTAAAACGCCTTATTTACGCGAATCTTTTCAAAAAAATGGAAAAGAAGTAAGTCAGGTAATTGCTGAAACCCTCCCAAACACCTTTATACTTGCAGTTTCAGCCATTGTAATTGCAATTTTTATCGGAGTGCTTTTGGGAATTATTTCAGTGTTGTTCAAGGATGGATTTATCGATAAGATGATTCAATTGGTAAGCACTTTAGGAATGAGTGTCCCTTCGTTTTTTAGTGCGATTATATTCGCTTGGATTTTCGGATTTCTGCTACACGAATACACAAACTTAAATATGACAGGAAGCCTGTATGAAGTTGACGATTTTGGTAATGGTAAATACATTCAGTGGAAAAATTTGATTTTACCTGCCGTAGTATTAGGTATTCGTCCACTTGCAGTTGTTAGTCAGTTAATGCGAAATTCCTTGTTGGAAGTTTTAAATCAAGACTACATACGCACTGCAAAAGCTAAAGGACTTTCGTTTTATCAAATCATTAAACGCCACGCTTTAAAAAACTCACTAAACCCGGTAGTTACGGCTATTTCTGGTTGGTTTGCTTCTATGCTCGCAGGAGCTGTTTTCGTGGAATACATCTTTGGCTGGAACGGATTAGGAAAAGAAATTGTAAACGCTTTAAACACCTTAGATTTACCCGTAATAATGGGCGCAGTATTAGTAATTGCGACATTGTTTATAATAATCAATATTTTTGTAGATATAATTTACGGCTGGCTAGACCCGAAAATTAGTAGACAGTAGATAATTATGAATTATGAATGCAGAATTATGAATTTAGAAATTTGAATTAAACTTAAAAAATAGTTTTACCAAAAGAAAATACAAAATACCAAACATATACGATAATGAGAAAGAAAATAGTAGCTGGGAATTGGAAAATGAATAATGATTTAGCACAGACTGAAACATTTTTAGTAGATCTTAAAAAACAAGTTTTTCCAGAAGATGTAGTGGTAATGATAGCCCCTCCTTTTACCAATTTAAGTCACGCATTTACTTCTATGCGCGAACATCCTGTATCGATTGCTGCTCAAAATATGCATCAAAGTGAAGAAGGTGCTTTTACAGGTGAGGTGTCGGCAAAAATGCTTAAAAGCGTTGGAGTAAGCACTGTTATATTAGGTCATAGTGAGCGTCGTGCTTATTTTAATGAAGATAGCCAGTTGCTAGCAGAAAAAGTAAATACAGCTTTAAAAAATGAAATGACTGTAATTTTCTGTATAGGAGAGGAGCTTGAAGATAGAAAAAGCGGAAATCATTTTAATCTAGTAAAAAATCAACTTACAGAAGGACTCTTCCATGTTTCTAGTGGAGCTTGGGAGAATATTATTATAGCCTACGAACCAGTTTGGGCTATTGGTACAGGAGAAACTGCTAGTCCAGAGCAAGCACAAGAAATACATAAGTTTATTAGAGAAACTATAGCGGAAAAGTACTCAAAACATATCGCAGATAAAGTTTCAATTTTATATGGAGGTAGTGTAAAACCTAACAATGCTGTTGAAATTTTCTCTCAAGCCGATGTTGATGGCGGACTAATTGGAGGTGCAGCTTTAAAAGTAGATAGCTTTATGGATATTGTTAATGCATTTGAGGGATAACCGCCTTCGAATTTAGTTTAAAATTTATGCCTCAAGTTTTAAAACAGATGTTTTAGAATTTGAGGCTTTTATTTTGTTGCTTAGCTTAACCTTTTTCTTATTTTTGATAATAAACAGCTTTATACCTTGCCAAGTTCCAGTCCCTTAGTTTCTATTATTATTCCAACCTATAATCGCGCGCACCTTATTGGTGAAACGCTAGACTCGGTATTAGCACAAACCTACCAAAACTGGGAGTGTATTGTGGTGGATGATGGGAGTACGGATAATACAGATGAGGTGATGACAGTATATAAGGCCAAGGATACTCGTTTTCAATATCACCATAGACCAAAAGATAGATTGCCTGGAGGGAATGCGGCTCGGAATTATGGATTTGAGGTGAGTAAGGGGGAGTATATTCAGTGGTTTGATAGTGATGATTTGATGTTGCCTGAAAAACTGGAAATAAAAGTAAAAGTGATTTCTGAGTACAATGTAGATTTTGTTGTATGTGAAGGAGCTGAGATAATTGATGAGAAGAATCTAACATATGTGAAAAAGTGGAAACTTTATGAAACTGATGTTGCACTTTTGGAACATATAAAAGGAAATTTAGTCTTTGGAACTAATGGACCTTTATTCAATAAACAATACTTAGATAATAAGCCCTTATTTGACGTAGAGTTAAAAATAAGCCAAGAATGGGAATTTTTTTCTCGATTGTTAATTTCGAGTCCAAGGCTAGAGATAATTAATCAAGTACTTTACTTATATAGAAACGAAGCAGACGGTAAGAGAAGTAAAATAACAGAATTTAAACTTGTAAATAAAGTAATTGCAATTTCTAAAATTGTTGATTTATATGCTAAAAAACCAATTACAGATACTTTTAAAGATTTTGAAATTAGAAAATATTTATTCAATTATATAAATCTGTATATAAAACGATGTCTAAAACATAAATTCTACTCAGAGACCTTAAGACTTGTTAAATTAAGAATTAAGATTATAAATTATTCATTTTTAAAAGTAGGATTTTTTAAAGTTTTAAAAAAACCAAGTATTATAATTAAAACAATTAAATAGTTTTCACTTTTACTGTAGGTGTAACAATATCCATATAACTTTGATAAATAATTCGTTAATCAGCATTATAATTCCAACCTATAACCGAGCCAACCTTATCGGTGAGACTCTTGTTTCTATACAAAATCAAACTTATAAAAACTGGGAGTGTATTGTTGTGGATGATGGGAGTACAGATAATTCGGAAGAGGTAATAAAAGGATTTAGTAAAGCTGATAACCGCATACAATACTTTAAGAAGCCTTCGCATTTGCCTAAAGGCCCCTCGGCAGCAAGAAACTATGGCTTTGAGCAAAGTAGAGCGGAGTATATCAATTTTTTTGATAGTGATGATTTAATGCATCCTCAAAAGTTAGAAATAGATTTAAAAAATATTAATTCTGGGAGTTACGATTTCACAATTAGTCAATCACAGTTTTTTAATTTACAAGAAAAACCAACTAAAGAATTCTGGAATAACGAATTGTGGAGTGATGACCCAATTAATGATTTTATTATAAAAAAAATTGGGTGGGGTGTAAATTCTCCCCTTTGGAAAAAAGAATGTTTAATTCATTACAACCTACGATTTGATGAAGAATTAATAACGGGAGATGATTATGTTTTTCATATTAAAGCTTTAAATAAAGGCATGACTCCTTATGTTAATAAAGATGTTTTAGTGCAATTAAGAATTCACGATAAACGACTAAATGAATTAAAAAACAAGTCTCGTTATAAATTAAAAATTGCACACAGTCTTTTAACAGATAAATCTTTAGATTTAAATGAGAAGACTAATAAAAGTTTGGTTAAAATGGGAATGAGACAATTAAGTAATTCGTTTAAGAACAAGAGTTTAAAGAATGGTATAAATTATAGTTTTAAGTTTCTGTTTTTAAAAACATTTAAAGAATATAGAATAACTATACTAAAGTTATTGCTTTTTGGTATTCTGTATAGAGTTACTGGGGTGGGCTATAAATTATTGGAAGTTAATTTTAAATAATCATAAAATGAACAATGGGTTATTTTATTTAAAATAATATATAGAATGAAATTACATTATTTTAAACCACCTGATGGGACTTCAAATTTTGGGGATGAACTAAATGTCCATATTTGGAAACATTTTTTACCAAATTTTTTTGATGACAATGATAATCGAGTGTTTTTTGGAATCGGAACTATATTAAGGGCTGCCAAAAAATACTATCCTAATTCTGAAATTATTGTATTTGGGGCTGGTGCCCATGGAGTTGATCAAAAGCCAAATTTAAATTTCCAAACAATATTTGTAAGAGGTCCATTAAGTTCAGCACTTTTAAATAATGCCAAATTTATTACAGATCCCGCAATATTAACACCTAAAGTATTTCCTTTTAATAATCCAATTAAAAAACACTCTTATTCTTATATACCACACTTTAGTGTTGCTAACCATTCTTATAAAAGAGCTGTAGAGCGTTTAGGAATTAATTATATTGATCCTCGTAACTCTGTTGAATCGATTATTGAAGATATTAATGCTTCAGAAGTATTAATCTGTGAAGCTATGCATGGTGCAATTGTAGCAGATGCTTATAGAATACCCTGGATTCCAGTTTCTTCTTTTGAATCATTTAATAACTTTAAATGGAAGGATTGGAGTCAATCACTTTCACTATCAATCGAAATAAATAAATTACATAGATTATATAATCACAATAGTTTAAAGGAGTCGATAAAAAATAAGCTCTTTGTTTTTCAGCTTAAAAAAATATTGAAAACAAAGCCATATTTAAGTGATATAAAAGTAAGTGCAGTTGCCAAGGAAAAAATTTTAGAAGAAGTTTCGCTTTTTAAAGAAAAGTATAGCAATTAGTTTTAAAGGCTCTTCATAACCTATATATTTATTATCGAATTCAATTACTTTAATTCTTGTGAAAATAGCTTTAGTCATTACCGTTAAAAATGAAGTTCGCTTATTGCGAAATAATCTGCTTTATCATAAGACAATTGGGGTGGATAAAGCTTTTGTTTATTTCGACAACACTTCAGATAATGGAAAAGAAAGTATTGCCGATTTAAACTTTGTACAGATTTCAAATTCCGTTGCTGTAGATAAGTATGTTTCTTTGTCTTATTTAAAAAAGTTTACTTCACAAGCAGTAGAACACCATACAGCGAGACAATGTTTAAACACCTATGATGCTCAATTAAAATGTAAGGAAGAAGGTATCGATTGGCTTATATCTATAGATGCAGATGAATTAATTTGTACAGACTTTCAAAACCAATCAGATTTAAAATCATTTTTTAATACCATCCCTAATGATACCGAATTGGTTGATTTTAGAACATTGGAAGTTCTTCAGCAAAAGGAAAGATATAATAATGTTTTTGCGGAAGAATCTAATTTTAAAGTAAATAAACAAGTATTCTACCTATCAATAAGAAATCCATTTACTAAATTAAATCAGAAGTTTCCTTGGTGGTATGGACATACCATGGGGAAATCTGCTATTCGTGTTGCTGCAAATCTAATTCCACATAATGTACATCGATATAAACATATAGATGGTACATCCCCAAAAAGGGTTGTAAAGGGTAATGTCTTGCATTATCATGCTTATGATGCGGAAGATTTTATAAAAAAGTTCACTAATTTTAGTGACCATCCTGATGTGTTTTTATCAGGCAATAAAGTTGAAGATTTAAAACTATTATTACGGGATGTTGTTAACAACTCGGGAATGAGCCGTAAGGAGCTAAAACATTATTTTAAAGAGAATTTAATGTTTACGGAAAAGCAAGTCAGGAAGTTTAAAAAAGGGAGGAAGTATTTTTTTATTAAAATAAATCCAAAGCCTATACAACTTGTGGAATCTGTTGTATCGACGTTTAAACAATTAAACAATTCGTTGTGACGCAGCCTTTAAACATAATTATCTTCGATGGCAGTTTTAAAACAAGGTCGTTTATCAATCGTTTAGCGCAAGGATTGACGGAGAGACATCAAGTTTATATTTTAGGTTTTAATGAAACCCTTCCCAATAGGCTAGAAAAAGTAAACTATATACCACTTGGAAGTAATCAAAGCAAAATTCGATTTGTAAAAACAACATTACAATATGCTTTACAATCGGGCTCTATAAAGTTTGTTTATAAAACTTTAAAAAAAATAGCTTTAGGACGTCGTAATGAACTACACAAACAGAATCTAAGATTTGTACTTCAAAAAATAGCGCCCGATGTTATTCATTTGCAGTGGCTTTCGGTAATACCTTGGTTTGAAGAAGTGCTATCTGCTCAAACTACACCAGTAGTATTAAGTCAGTTGGGGTTTCATGTTAATGTTCGTCCTTTTGTTAACGATAACAATTTTAGCTATTTACAGCATTGGTACCCTAAAATGGCAGGTTTTCATTCTGTTTCGAAAGCTATTTCACGTAATGGAGATAAGATTTGGAATGACAGCTCAAAGATTGATAAAGTAGTTTATACAGGGTTACCGCTAGAAATCACCCCGTTTGCTGAAAAATATACGGTTTTAAATTCGTTACAATTGCTATCCGTGGGGAGGCCACATTGGATTAAAGGTTACGATTATGCGCTACACACTTGTAAGCTATTAAAAGATAAAAATGTTCCTTTTCATTATACTATAATTGGAGGTGCGGGAAATGAAGAGTTACAGTTCCTTATTGCTGATTTAGGATTAAAAGGTGATGTGAGCTTGACAGAAGCTATATCTCAAAGTCAAGTTTTCGATTTAATGCGTTCATCTTCTTTATTATTAATGCCTAGCTTAGAAGAAGGTATCCCAAATGTAGTAGTAGAAGCTATGGCAATTGGCTTGCCGGTAGTAAGCACCGATTGCGGTGGCATTCCTGAGTTGATAGCGAATGGAGTAAATGGGTGGCTAGTCCCAACTCGAAATCCTGAAGCTATGGCGGTAGCGGTAATGAACTTTAGAGAGTTGTCCTTGGAGAAAATTGAGGCGGTGAGATTTGCTGCTCGGAAGAAGGTGGAGAGGCAGCATAATGAAGAGAGGATGATTGAGGGGATGGAAAGGCTTTATAATGAAGTACTGCATAGGTTTCACGCAGAGGGCGCTGAGAGTAGCGCGGTGTACGCAGAGAGGAATAATTGATATGGAAATTAATGTTATTATGGGGGGAATAGTGGATACTGCGTTGGTTTCACTCGGAGGGCGCGGAGAGGAAATAATTGTATATTAGTCTTTTCAATTTGAATAAATATGGAAATTAATGCCATTACAGGAAAGATAATCGATACGGCTTTCAAACTACATTCTGCGCTGGGCCCGGGATTATTAGAAAACGTATATGAAAAATGTCTCGAAATGGATCTTAGAGAAGCTGGACTCGAGGTAGAATCACAAGTTGGAGTGCCTTTAAAATATAAAAATTTTGCGTTTGATACAGGCTATCGATTGGATTTGTTGGTTGAAAAAACTGTCATTATCGAAGTTAAATCGGTAGAGATTTTAGCTCCTGTTCATTATTCTCAACTGATTACTTATTTGAAACTATATAATAAACCAGTAGGTTTGCTGATTAACTTTAATTCCAAATATTTGAAGGATGGTCTTCATCGATTGGTTAATAACTTTAAGGAATGATTCGAAAACTCTCTGCGTTCTCTGCGTTTCCTCCGCGTTCTCTGCGTGAAACCTAAAAGCCAAAATCTCAATGAAAACTATCAAAACCTCAATACTTCCTACCCATCCTCAATACGTAAAAATCCGTGCGCCTCACGAGTTAGATAAAAAAGCCATTTGCATATTTGCAGCCACTAGTTACTTCCTCGGCACAGACACCTATTGGAAAGATGAAAAAGTACTCCCCCCTGGAACAATCAACACCATTGACGATGAAGGATATTGGGTAGATAGCAAGCCTTGGTTTGAATGGTATTACAAGCCGCGGGATATTTCATTTGACCAAGCAGTCTCAGAATTCACAGACCTATTCCATACCATCTGCAAAGAACAAGCAGGGGATAGAACTGTATTGCTTCCACTTTCTGGAGGATTGGATAGCAGGACGCAAGCAGTTGCTTACTCCAAACTAAACAACCCCGTAATTTCCTATAGTTATTCGTTTCACAACGGTTATAAAGAAGGCGCGATTTCAAGGCAAATTGCTAAAGAATTAGGATATGAGTACCGAGATTTGACCATTCCTAATGGTTATCTGTGGGATAAGGTTGATGAATTAGCGAAGCTTTTAAAGTACGGCACTGAATTTACCCATCCACGACAAATGGCGGTTATTGATGAGTTTAGAAAAATGGATGGTGTATTCACTTTAGGCCATTGGGGTGATGTGCTTTTTGATGCCGTAGCACCCAAAGATCTAAGGGAAGAAGATGCAGAGGAATGGATGTTAAAGAAGATTATAGTAAAAGGCGGACAAGAGTTAGCCGAAGCCTTATGGCTGGAATGGGAGTTAGAAGGCGAGTTTATGGAATATCTTAGGCAACGCACCAAGGAAATATGGAACGGACTTAAAATAGACGATGTAGGTGCTAAAGCTCGTGCGTATTATAGCAGTACTCGCGCAGTGCGATGGACTAATCTGGGCTTTGCCATTTTTGAAGCCACAAATCCTTTTGAAGCTCCTTATTATGACAATAGGATGGCGGAATTTATCTGTACTATTCCAGAGGAGTACTTAGCCGGTAGAAAAATACAAATAGCCTATTTAAAAAAACAAAGCCCAGAAGTAGCAAGGATTACTTGGCAAGCTCAAAGACCGTATAACCTCTATGATTATCATAAAAACAAGGTTCCACATAACTTACCGTATCGCATTGTAGATAAAGCCAAACGGGTTATTAATGCAAAGTTGGGAAAACCTTATATTCAACGTAATTGGGAGCTACAATTTTTGGGAATGGAAAATGATGAAAAGCTTCAAGAACGTATCTTTGGTGAAAACCTGCATCCCTTCCTCCCAAAAGAATTGATAACGCGATTTTATAATAAGTTTAGCACAGATGATCGGGTAAAATATTCGCATCCAGTGAGTATGTTGCTTACATTGGCGGTTTGGTGGAAGAATGAAGTAGGAAGTTAGAAGTAGGAAGTTAGAAGTAGGAAGTTAGAAGTAGGAAGTTGGAAGTACGAAGTGGGCTGAGACGCACGGAGTACGCTGAGAGTATTTAAAACTCTGCGGCCTCTGCGTTGTCCTCTGCGGTCTCTGCGAGAAACACACATACACAATAGAAAATTACAGATAGCTAATAAACAAAATGTCAAAAATCAAGATTCTATATACGATTCCAAATTTTAAAACGGCTGGAAGTCAGTATGTCTTGTTGTCTTTGTTTAGAAATATTGATAGAGATATTTTTGATCCTTATATATGCATTGAAAAATTTCCAGAAGCAATTCCGAATGATATTTTGAATGACGAATGGATACAATTTACTTGGACAGGAAAAAAATCATCTGATATATTAAAATTCCGGAAAATCTTAAAAGATTATAAAATTGATGTACTACACTCTTGGGACTATAAATCTAATTATATAGAAGCTCTTGCATGTAGATTAGCAGGAGTTAAATATCTATATACTAAAAAGAATAATGCTTGGTCTAAGCGTTGGATGTTGAAAAGTTTGTTGTCTAGCCATATAGCGTATGATAACCCCGAAATGAAAACTCGATTTTTTAAATCAATGCTTTTAAGGCATAAAATTTCCTTCATTCCACATGGGGTTGATACAAAAGTGTTTAAGCCTTTAGAACCAATTGAACGTACTACATTTAAGGTTGTTTGTGTAGGGAATATTGGAGATAATAAGAATCAGCTATTTATAATAAAAGCACTGAAAAATTTACCACATAATATAGTATTGCATTTATATGGTAAGGAAGATAAAGAATACAGAAAAAAACTAGATGACTTTATAGAATTGAACAATATAAAGGAGCGGGTTCATTTTCATGGATTTTTAGAAAATGTGACAATACCTCAAGTTTATAGAGAGATGGATTTGTTTGTGTTGGCTTCCTATCAAGAAGGGTTACCTGTGTCTATATTAGAAGCATTAGCTTGTGGATTGCCAGTGTTATCTTCAGACTCTGGAGGTGGTGCAAGATACATTCTATCAAAAGGTGGTGGGTATATATTTGATTTAGATAATCCTAATAGCTTGGTAGATAATCTTAAGAGGATGGCTACAAATAAAGAAGAAATGAAAAGACTTTCTATAGAAGGAATAAAAAATATAAAAGCAAATTTTTCAGTACAGAATGAAATATCATCTTATGAAAAAGTATATTTAAAAAATACAAAGTAATAGTGAGTAGGTTCAATAAACATATTATTATTGTTGGTTCAGCTAGAAGTGGGACTAGTTGGTTAAGTGAAGTAATCGCTAGGCAGTTCCGTTATAGAATGCTTTTTGAACCAGAGCATGAATTTAATACTAAGAAAGGAAAGTTAATTTGCGATAAATGGCTTCGGACTGAAGCAAGTTCTGTTGACGCTAATCGTTATTTAAAAAAAGTATTAAACAACCAAGTAGATAGTGATTGGATAGGGCAGATAAGTAATAGGAAATACAAAATGCACTTGTGGCCTTTTATTCCTAAGAAGTACATTATCAAATTTGTAAGAGCTAATCTTTCGGCTAAATACTTAAATGAAAATTTTAAGGTGCCCCTTATACATATCATTAGAAATCCCTACGATGTTCTCGCTTCACAACAACGGGTTAAGTTTCCATGGCTATATAATTTAGAGCACTTCAAGCAACAAAAAGATTTAGTTCAAGTGGTAAAAGAAAATTTTAAATTCGACCTTATTGAAGACACTAAAGCTTTTACTCCTTTGCAAATACTTACGGTGCGGTGGTGTTTGGAGAATGTATTGCCCTTACAAATATTGGAGCCATATCAATATAAACATCGGATTGTAAAACATGAGGATTTACGTAATGACTTAGATCTGTTTCTTGAGATATGTGATGAATTTAATATAGAACCTTTACCTAATATAGAAAAAGAGTATCAGCGTCCTTCATCTAAAACACATCCCAAAAGCGAAATTATAAATGAAGGGAAAGACTCCTCAAAATTTACGGTAGAAGAACTAGATGAAATAAATAATTTGCTAAACATTTTTAACTGTAATTTATACCCACGAATTCAAGCTTAGTCATGCGAATTGGAATTGTACTTTCTCAACCCCCTGGTTACTCAGAAACTTTCTTTCAATCCAAAATTCGAGGGCTTCAGGAGAATGGAGTAGAGGTGTGCTTATTTTGTCAGGTTATAAACGATGAATTTACAATTTGTCCCGTTATAGTTAGCCCGAGAGTAAGTAAGAACCCATTCCTGCAACTATGGTTCTTTATAAAAGAGTTGGTATTGCTTTTGCCATACGTATCCACGGTAATACGATTTGTGAAATTGGAGCGCTCTGAGGGTACAGCATGGTTGCAAATTTTTAAAAAGGTGTATCTCAATGCTCACTTACTTAAAGCAAAATTAGATTGGTTACACTTTGGGTTTGCTACAATGGCCTTAGGGAGTGAAACAGTGGCTAAGGCAATAGGTGCTAAAATGGCGGTAAGCTTTAGAGGATTTGATATTGCTGTATATCCCGTTAAAAATCCTAATTGCTATAGGCTTCTATGGAAACATGTAGATAAGGTACACTCTATTTCCGATGATCTTCTAAATCTTGCTTTAAAATACGGGCTCTCTAAAAATGTACCCGTAGAAAAAATCACACCTGCTATCGATGTTAATGTGTTTAAAACCTCTAAAGAGGATGAGCATAAACTCGATGTTCCAGTTTTTATGACAACGGGGCGTCTTCACTGGAAAAAAGGATTGGTGGCTACTTTAGAAGCTTTAGCTATACTTAAAGAAGAAGGAGTTGACTTTACTTACAAGATAATTGGTGAAGGAAAAGAATATGAACGCATAGCTTTTGCAGCCTATCAGCTTGGGCTTAAAGATAGCGTTCAGTTTTTAGGGAAGTTGCCGCAGGCTGAGGTGAAGAGGGAATTGGAAGAAGCTAGTATTTATATTCAATACAGTATTCAAGAAGGGTTTTGCAATGCTGTGTTAGAAGCCCAGGCAATGGGGAAATTATGTATTGTTAGTAATGCAGAGGGGTTGACGGAAAATGTATTGCATGGTAAAACGGGGTGGGTAGTGCCTAAATATTCGCCTTATCTTTTGGCAGAACAAATTAAGAAAGTACTTTTAATGGCAGATCATGAAAAATCAAAAATAACTCAAAATGCTGTGAATCGAGTGAGAGAAGAGTTTCATGTACAGAAACAGCAAAGGGAGTTTTTGGAGTTTTATGGGGTAACCACAAAAAGCGAAGATTTGCCACAGAGCGCACAAGGAACTTCTCTGTAGATTTAGTGCTTACTTGGAGTCCATTGTGATTAATAAAAAGTCAAACATTATAATTTAAGAAAATCTAAATTGAAATTATATTACCCAAAATCTCATTATGATAAATCTTCAAGAGGACAGGTATTCCCTTTATTAAAACCATTTATTAAAGGTGATGATTTTACCGATGCTGAGCGAATACAAGTCTATGGGGTTTCAGAAAAAGATTTTGAGTTCACTGATAAATTGGAAGAGGCGGATTTAGTTATTCTGACCATGGCGTGGAACTATTATCTAAAAACAAATAAGGAAAATCTTGCAGTTGATTTTGTCAAAAACTGTGCAATATTAAACAAGATGGTTGTTGCTGTAACTGTTGGGGATTTTGGAGTTAAAGTTCCCAGTTTTAATAATTTAGTTTTACTACGTTCTGGAGGTTATAAAAGTAAGTTTAAGGATAATGAGTATACAATTCCGCCGTTTATCGAAGATCCTTTAAAAAAATACTACGATACTAAAAAAGTTTTTCTTAGACCTTATGAGATAAAAGCTGTTGTCGGTTTTTGTGGTCAAGCAAATTTGTCGCGTTTAAATGCAGTAAAAGAGATTGTGAAAACTACACTCAGAAACTTGAAATATCACTTTAGAATATCTAATAATGAGCCTCAGCAAATTGTTTCCACCTCTTATTTAAGAGCATCGGTTTTGAATGTTTTACAAAATTCGGATGTAGTTACAACAAACTTTATTTTAAGAAATAAATATCGAGCTGGAGTTACCAATAATAAAGACTTTCATTCCACCACTTTAGAGTTTTATGATAATCTTAAAAACTCTCCCTATATAGTTTGTGTAAGAGGTGCAGGAAATTTTTCCATTCGGTTTTATGAAGCTTTGGCCATGGGGCGAATTCCTGTATTTATAAATACAGACTGCTCTTTACCCTTAGATAAAACCATTTCGTGGAAAAAACATGTCGTGTGGGTAGAGTATAAAGATAGACACAAAGTAGCGCAAAAGGTAAAACAATTTCATGAGGCATTAACTGAAGACGAATTTATAAAGCTACAGAAAGACAATAGAAATTTATGGAAAAGTAAATTGACTTTAAAAGGTTTCTACAAATTATTAATCGATAATAATATAATTAGTTTGAGAGATTAGATGCTATTTAATTCTATTGATTTTGCGTTGTTTTTACCAATAGTATTTATATTATATTGGTTTGTATTTAATAAAAAGCTCAAATACCAAAATATACTTATTTTGGTGGCTAGTTATGTTTTTTATGGATGGTGGGATTGGCGATTTTTATCACTATTATTATTTAGCTCGATTGTAGATTATTCAATTGGGCTTCAAATGGATAAAACAAGTAATCTGAAAAGTAGGAAATTGCTTCTTTTTCTCAGTTTGTTAGTGAATTTGGGTTTATTAGGTTTTTTCAAATACTACAATTTCTTCATTGACAATTTTACTACAGCTTTTACATTTTTTGGTGGAACAATTCAACCTAATTCGCTCTCAATAATCTTACCTGTAGGGATATCATTTTATACATTTCAAACACTTAGTTATACAATCGATATTTATAGGCAAAAACTAGAGCCAACTAGGGATTTTATAGGGTTTGCTGCTTTTGTTGCTTTTTTCCCTCAACTAGTAGCAGGTCCTATTGAAAGAGCTACCAATCTTTTACCTCAGTTTTTTAAGAAAAGAGAATTTAATAAAGATGAAGCGATCATTGGTGTTAAACAAATTATATGGGGGCTATTTAAAAAGATAGTTATCGCAGATAACTGTGCTCAATTCGCGAATGAAATTTTTGCAAATCACACTAGTTTTTCAAGTGCGACTCTAATTTTGGGTGTTATTTATTTTTCCTTTCAGATATATTGTGATTTTTCAGGCTACTCAGATATTGCTATAGGAACAGCACGTTTATTTAACTTTAAATTAATGGTTAATTTCAGGTATCCGTACTTTTCTAGAGATATAGCTGAGTTTTGGCGAAGATGGCATATTTCATTAACTACATGGTTTCGCGATTACGTATATATTCCAATAGGTGGAAGTAGAGTTACACGAACTAAACAAATTAGGAATGTTTTTATAGTTTTTATAGTCAGCGGATTTTGGCATGGAGCCAATTGGACTTTTATAGTATGGGGAGCGATAAATGCATTGTTTTTTATTCCTTTATTACTTTCAAATAAGAATAGAGTTAATACGGATACAATTGCTGCTAATAGTGTTTTTCCGACGTTTAGAGAAATAACTTCTCTATTTTTAACTTATTGTATTGCCTTATTTGGGTGGGTGTTTTTCAGGGCCAATTCTATAAAAACTGCATTTGAATATATTGAGGGAATTTTTAAAGGTGATTTTAGTATCGAAATGCTAAGATTAGAGAGGTTCTCTTTTGAACTTTTACCGTTAATCTTAATTTTATTGGGGATAGAGTGGTTTTCAAGAAATAGTGAATTTCCATTATGTTCAGCTAAACCAAGCTATATTAAGGTTGGTGTCGTAATTATAATGATATTAGTTTTTGGAAGTTTTTCTATAGCTCAAGACTTTATATACTTTCAATTTTAATGAGAAAATTTATAAAATACATAATTGTTTTGGCCTCTATTTTAGTTGGCTCTATGTACTTGTTGGATTCTTTGTATAGTTGGGTGTATCAAAATGGAGCCTATAGGAATAAAGTAATGTGGATACATGACCTCAAAAACGAAAACTTAGACTATATTGTTTTTGGGTCCTCTAGAGCAAATAATTATGTGATTCCGAATATTATTCATGAAAAAACAGGGAAAAGAGGGCTAAATTTAGCTATTCAAGCATCTGGTCCTTTGGAAATAAAAGTCGCTATTAAAGAATATTTAAAACATAATTATACAGAAAGGATATTTATACAAGTAGATCATTCGTACAACACAGAAAAACCAGATAAGACAGGGCAACTGAGTTGGATTCCTTATATGGTTGATGATGAGGTTTATGAGAATTTTAAGCCCTATGGAAAAGAATATCAACTTTTTAAATATTTACCTTTTTATAGATACTTAATGTTTGACTCTCGGTTAGGATATCGAAATGTTTTGTTAAGTAGTTTAAATAAAGGTCTAGACTACTCAGAGTCTAAGGGATATACAGAATCTACCGGTACATTAAAAAAAGATGAGCCCTATAAGTTTTCATTAGTAGATACGCCAAACTCTCATTTTTTAGAAATCAACAAAATTTGTAATGCAATTAACATTGAAGTTATTTATTTTACTTCACCAATATATAGACCTGAAGGTAATTTTGAAATAATATCTAACCATCTTCCGAAGTATTATAATTTCTCGAATGTAATAAATGATAAGAAATTGTTTAGTGATCCTAGTCATGTGAATAAAAAAGGTGCTAAGCTTTTTACAGAAGTTTTTATTGATTCATTTTTCAATAATAAATCCACTAAAGAATAATGCATTTTCTATTACTTAAATACCTCCAACCTACCCATTACCTCCAACTTTGCAAAAAGGACGGTAGCTCTGTTTTTCCACTTCCAGAGAAACTACCTAGTGAAATTCTCGATAAGTTATCCCCTGATTTTGGCTTTAAAAGTGAGCAAGCAAGAGCTTACGATCTTAGCTGGCAGGCCATAAACAAAGGATATATTGGTACAGCAGAAACCTACACGTCGTTTAAAAAGTTGCCTTTAGAAGATGAATACCGATTTATCCGAAAATATTTTCACCCCGCTTGGGCTTTTTATGTGCTGCTGATTCGGTTGTTTTCTTTTAATAATCCGATTAATGAAATTACAGCTTTTAAAAAGTCTTATAATACAGTAAGAAGTAATTATCTAAAGCAACCTATAGTTTATAAAAATTGGTTTTCCTTTGATTCTAAATTGGTATCTAACAAGCCTTTAGTGAGTGTAGTAATTCCCACCTTAAACCGCTATGAATACTTAAAAGACGTTCTTAAAGACTTTGAACAACAGACCTATAAGCATTTTGAAATATTAATAATAGATCAGTCGAAACCGTTTCAAGAGGATTTCTGCAAAGGCTTTAACTTAAATATACGTCACATACAACAATCTGAACCTGCACTTTGGTTGGCTAGAAATTCAGCAATTAAGAAAAGCAAAGGGACAATTATCGCCCTTTCAGAAGATGATGTTAGGATAGAGCCTGATTGGCTTGAAAATCATTTGCGATGTTTGGACTTTTTTAAGGCAGATATATCTGCAGGAGTTTTTTACCCAGAAGGAAGTTCTGTTCCCAAAGAACGTTCATTTTTTTCCGTAGCCTCACAATTTGCTACAGGGAATGCAATGCTTTATAAATCTGTTTTTGAAAAAATAGGATTGTTTGATCGTCAATTTGAAAAGCAACGTATGGGCGATGGTGAGTTTGGATTAAGAGCCTACCTAAACGGTTATAAAAGTATTTCTAATCCTCATGCCTCTTGTATTGATGTAAAAGCTGCTACTGGAGGATTAAGACAAATGGGAAGTTGGGATGCTTTTCGTCCCAAAACACTATTTGCACCACGTCCTATCCCTAGTGTATTATATTTTTTCAGAAAATACTTTGGTCGCAAAAGAGCTGTATTGGCACTTTTTAAAAGTGTACCGCTATCAATAATTCCATACCGCTATAAGAAAAACAAAAAAATGCTAATCCTGGGTGCGTTAATTTCTGTATTTCTATTACCATTTATACTAATTCAAGTAATAATATCCTGGCGATTGGCATCGAAGAAACTTAGAGAAGGGGAGATGATTGAGAGGTTAGACGTGAGATGATAGACGTGAGACGTGAGACGTGAGAGGTGAGACGTGAGAGGTGAGACTTGAGACTTGAGAATCTAGACTCTAGACTCTAGATGCAGTATGGTTTTAAGTCCTTAATATAGAATTTGGATATTGTAAATGTAACTGACATTGCTACTTTTATAGTTTTGTGCTTGAAATTTGATTAAGAAAAACTATTTTTAAAATTAATGACAAAAACCCTCATATTAACTTCCGAATTTCCGCCTCAACCGGGGGGGATTGGTAATCACGCTTTGAATTTAGCTAAGGGATTACAAGGGAATGGCTATGAGGTAAACTTGCTTTGTGATTATCGCTCTAAAAACACAGAATCTGAAAACGAATACGATAAAATCCTTCCTTTTAAAGTTAAACGTATTCCAAGAAAAGATCTAGTTTTCCTTAGTTATATAGCTCGAGTAAAAGCTGCAATCGCACTAGCTAAGAATAGTGAATTGATTGTATGTTCAGGTAAGTTTTCTTTATGGTTAGGAGCCTTCCTTTCATTATTTTTTAATAAAAACTTTGTAGCGATTATCCATGGTAGTGAACTTAAACTTCCGAATATTTTCCTTCGAAAACTTACAGAACTATCTCTAAAAAGATTTGATAAAATAGTAGCAGTAAGTAATTATACCAAGTCTTTAATTGCTCACCTAAAATTAGACAATATCGTTGTTATCCCTAACGGATTTCAATTAAAATCACCTACAATTCTACAAACCAATACCAAACCCGTACCGGTGTTAATTACGGTTGGTAACGTTACCAAGCGAAAAGGGCAGCACAATATCATTAATGCTATGCCTTTGCTTTTAAAAAAATACCCCGATTTAAAATACCATATTGTTGGAATTCCTACGGAAAAACAAAAACTGGAAAAACTAGCGCTGAACTTAAAAGTAGAAGATTCAGTGGTTTTCTTCGGAAAAGTTTCTGAAACAGAAAAACTTGAACTTCTACAAGAAGCAGATGTCTTTATAATGTTAAGCGAAACCACTAAGACAGGCGATGCTGAAGGCTTTGGTATAGCAATCCTTGAGGCTAACGCCCTTGGGGTTCCTGCAATTGGATCCTTTGACTGTGGTATAGAAGACGCTATAAATAATGGAATTTCAGGTAAATTAATTAATAATAAAAATATTAATCAGCTGGCTGATGCTCTGGAAGAAATTCTAAATAACTATGACTTATATTCACAAGGCGCGAAAAGCTGGTCGCAAAACTATACTTGGGATAAAGTAATTAAAAAATATCTTACAATTTTGAAAGAATAATAAGGTTAATAACACATTTTAGAGACTAGATAATAGAAGCTAGAAGCTAGAAGCTAGAAGCTAGAAGCTAGAAGCTAGAAGCTAGAAGCAAGAACTAAGAAAAAAGAACTATTGAAACTCGCTATAATCTCGCATACTGAACATTACAAATTGCCTGATGGAACTATTGTGGGATGGGGGCCAACGATTAGTGAATTAAATCATTTGGCTCAGGATTTTGATGAAATTTATCATCTAGCTTTTTTACACCCTGAAATGCCACCACCCAGTTCTTTGCCTTATACTTCTTCTAAAATTAAATTCATCCCCATGAAGCCTCTTGGCGGAAAAGGAATAGGAGAGAAGCTTAAAATTATTGCTAATGTTCCATCAGTAATAAATTCTGTAAATAAGGTGTTACAACAAGTTGATGTATTTCAGTTACGTACTCCTACAGGAATAGGTGTTTTTTTGATACCGTATTTATCACTTTTCAGTAAAAAAAAAGGCTGGTATAAATATGCAGGGAATTGGAATCAGGATAAACCACCCTTTGGTTATGCATTGCAACGGTGGATGTTGAAAAAACAACACAGAAAAGTTACTATCAATGGCGGATGGCCCCAGCAGGAAAGCCATTGTATAAGCTTTGAGAACCCTTGTCTCACAGGAGAAGAACGCCTAATTGGATTGCAAATAACCAATGCAAAGGTTTTTAAACCTCCATATACATTTTGTTTTGTTGGGAGGTTGGAAGATGCAAAAGGAGTACAACGTATTATTGATGCATTTGGAAGTTTGGAAAATAAGAAGAATGTAAATACGATTCATTTTATTGGAAATGGCGAAAAAATGAAAGTGTATAAAAAGCAATGCGAAGAACTGCAATTACCTGCTGTATTTCACGGATTTTTAGACCGTGCTCAAGTTTTTGAAATTTATAAGAAATCTCATTTTTTAATGCTACCAAGTACTGCTTCCGAAGGTTTTCCTAAGGTTATAGCAGAAGCAATGAATTTTGGATGTTTGCCAATCGTTTCTTCGGTATCAAGTATTACACAATATGTTAATTCATCAAACGGATTTGTAGTTGATCCTTGTACAGCTGACGCATTAAGAGAATTAGTCTTGGATATTTTAAAAATTGAAGAGAATGTATTAAAAGTAAAAGCTTCAAAAGCTTATAAAGTTGCTAAAGATTTTACCTTTGAGAATTATCGCCATAGAATTAAAACAGAAATTTTAAAAAAGTCAACTCCTTAAAATACTTTTATCATCAAGATTAGACTGTTTAAAAATATTAAACCTTTAAGCGCTATACTCCTTCACGTAGGTATAGGAGTTATTGCATCGATTAATCGAAATGCAATGCTTTTATATTTGGCTTTAATTTTTGGGTATTTTACTTGGCAGATTATTCAGAAAAAAAATAAAGCGTTCAACGTATTATTAGCGTGTGCTTATTTTACAGGGGCTGAGGTTTTTTTAAGAATGACAAAGTCATATGTTTTCTATGAAGTAGGAAAATATTCTGTAATATGGTTTTCTCTTTTAGGAATGTTTTTTTTAGGTTTTAAAAGAAATTCTTACCCTTACCTTATCTATCTTCTACTTTTAATACCTGGTATTTTAGTTTCATATGACATTATATCATATGATATGGACTTCAGAAAATCAGTTTTATTTAATCTCAGCGGACCAATTTGTTTAGCTGTCGCTTCAGTTTTCATTTTTGGGAGAACAATAAGCTTTAATCAGTTGTTGAAAGTGTTAGATTATATTATTTATCCGATAATTAGTATGACTACTTATATCATTTTATACTCCCCTGATATTCGTGAAGTTATAACTAATACTGCTTCAAATTCTGCTGTATCTGGTGGTTATGGACCTAATCAAGTTGCAACTATTTTAGGTTTAGGAGTGTTTATCTTACTTACACGACTTTTAATCCCTTATAAAAACACATTAGTACAGGGAGTTATGATGTTGTTTTTGGTTTTGATGGGGTATAGAGCTTTATTGACTTTTTCGAGAGGTGGGGTTATTGTAGCTGTAGTTATGTCTATTGCTTTTGTTGTAATTCTATATTTTTCTACAAATTTAAAGTACAAAGCAAAAATAAGTTTAAAGATGCTTTTTTTAATAGCCGCTGCACTATCGGTATGGGCTTTTGCTATTTTTCAAACCGGCGGACTTATTGAAAACCGATATGCAAATGAGGATGCTTTAGGACGGGAGAAATCAGATATAACAACAGGAAGAGCTGAATTATTAGTTACCGAAATTGAAGCTTTTAAAGATAATCCTTTCTTAGGAGTGGGAGTAGGTAGAGTAAAATCTCATTTTAAAGAAGAATTAGGTATTTCAATACCAACACATAATGAAATTTCTCGGATGCTATCAGAACATGGTGTTTTAGGGATCTTTGCATTATTAGTACTGATATTTGCACCCTTAGTCACAAAATTAAATGGTAGGAAAAACATTTACTTTTATCCTTTTCTTATTTTCTGGGGGCTTACAATTGCTCACTCCTCTATGCGTATTGCTGCACCAGCATTTATTTACGCTTTATCTTTATTGAATATTGATTATGATTCCAAAAAAAAACCTGCTCTACATAGGAAATAAACTAGCAGCTCATGGTAAGCCCCCAACTGCGATTGATCTATTGTCTATAAAATTTCAAGAGGAAGGTTATGAGGTTTATGCATCATCTTCAAAACTAAATAAAGTTTCGAGATTGTTGGATATGGTTTCTAAAACTATTCGCCATCGAAAAACTATAGATATAGCATTAATCGACACTTATAGTACTCAAAATTTTTATTACGCTGTAATTATTGGAGGTCTATGTAGGTTTTTAAAGATTCCGTATATCCCTATTTTACACGGTGGAAACCTACCAAATAGACTACAAAACAGTAGAAGATTAAGTAAACAGCTTTTTAATAATGCACTTACCAATGTAGTACCATCGCAGTATTTAGCGGAGCAGTTTAAAACTTATGGAATCCATAATCTTACCCACATTCCAAATACTCTTGAAATTGAAAACTATAAATTTCTACAGCGAAATAAAGTAACGGCAAAACTACTTTGGGTACGTTCGTTTTCTGAGATATATAATCCTTTATTGGCATTGGAGGTTGTAGAATTATTACTTAAACAAGGTGTAGAAGTATCACTGTGTATGGTGGGTCCTGACAAAGACGGTTCTTTAACACGTTGTAAAAAAGTAGCTGCTGAGCTAAACCTGCCAATAACTTTTACAGGAATGCTAAAAAAGAAAGAGTGGATAGCACTTTCCAAAGACTATGACATTTTTATCAATACAACCAACTTTGATAATATGCCAGTTAGCGTAATGGAAGCTATGGCTCTAGGGCTACCGGTTATTTCTACCAATGTTGGTGGGCTATCCTTTTTAATTGATCACGAAATAGATGGGATTTTAATTCCTCCCAATAGTCCTGCTGCTTTTGTAAATGCTATAAATAAACTAAGAGAAAATCCAGTTTTAGTAAATACTTTAAGCAACAATGCTCGCTCAAAAATTGAAGCGCTTGATTGGCAGGTTATCAAGCATAAATGGAACTCTGTATTAGGACAATGAATAGTTATGTTTTTATTCAAAAACGCTAGATTCGGTATTAAAAGCTATAGTTTTGCTAGTAATAATTGATAATTATTAATTATAATTGTGAAAATGATGGAATGCGTAAAATAATGCGTTTTATACTCAATTTTGAAGCTTTCAAAAAGGCTCAAATTACCAACAATACCAATCATTAATGTCTAAGAATAATATTCATTTTGTAATATCTGAAAGAAAAATACTGCTGCGTATTCTTGATATTGTATTCGTAATATCTGGACTGTACTTAGTTGGTTTTATTTTTGAATTCGATTACTTTAAAGTTTCAAGTGATAATTGGATTTGGTCTATAGTTCTAGCTATTTATCTGACAGTATTTGCAACCATTTTCGAACTCTATAATCTGCAGAAAGCAAGTAAACTAGATGTTGTTGTTAAGAATGTTTTATTGACAACTTCAATTACGGTGTTGTTCTATTTACTTACACCGTTTTATACTCCAATGCTTCCCAATAATCGCCTGCAAATAGTGTATTTCTTTTTGGCGATTAATATAGCATTACTTCTTTGGAGATACGCGTACATAGCATTAATAACATCTCCGAGATTTAATAAAAATGTTATCCTAATTGCACACGCCAAGGATATAGATGCGATTGTTCAATCGCTTCACAAATCTGATCCAAATTATAGAGTGATAGGATATTACAACACAGATGAATCGAACAAAATTAATTTAGATCACTTGCAGATTGATGCCTATAAACTCGAAGATTTAAGACCTTCAAAACTGAATAAGAACTATTCAGAAATAGTTGTGGCTACTCCGTTGTCTTATGGAATTTCAGTAGCACTTAACAATCAACTTATTTCGTTGTTAAAAAATAATGTGCCGATTAGGGATTATAACCAAGTTTATGAAGAGCTTACTCAAAGAATTCCAGTACAATATGTAGATAGAGATTTTTATAGGTATTTTCCATTTAGCCGAAGTAATCAGAATAAATTGTATCTCTTTTTTAGTAGGATTTTAGAGTTATTGTTTTCAATTTTAGGATTGCTTTGTGCTCTTGTAATATTGCCTTTTATATTAATAGGAAATCTTCTAGCGAATCGCGGCCCATTATTTTATACCCAAACTCGAGTTGGGAAAAATGGGGAGCACTTCGAGATTTATAAATTTAGAAGTATGGTAATTAATGCCGAAAGTGAAGGTGCACAGTTTGCCAAAGCTAAAGATAGTCGGGTTACCCAATTTGGAAGGTTTTTACGCCGTTCGCGAATAGATGAAATCCCACAATTTATAAATGTAATTAAAGGTGATATGGCGATTATAGGACCTCGACCGGAGCGTCCTTTTTTTGTAGAAAAATTACAAGAATGTATCCCTTTTTATGAAGTAAGACACGTTGTAAAACCGGGAATTACTGGATGGGCACAAGTTAACGCAAGGTATGGTTCTTCTGATAAAGATGCATTAGAAAAACTCCAATACGACCTTTACTATATTAAACACAAAGGCTTGTTTCTAGATATTGCTACGCTTGTAAAAACCTTGAGTACGGTGATTTTCTTTAGAGGGCAGTAGCAATTAATATTTAAATTCTTAGGGTGGTATTAACTAAAGAAACTAAATACATTACCACCGTATTTTCTAGCTTCAGTAAAGTTATTTTTTTTAGAAAGATCATTCATTTTTGAATGTTCAATGATTAAAACCCCTTCTTCAGCTAAGAGATTTTTTTCGAAAACAGCTTTCACTATATTTTCTAAATCTGAAACCTCAAAGTCGTAAGGTGGGTCTGCAAAAATCACATCAAATTTCCCTGATGCCGATTCTAAATATTTAGAAACATCAGATTTAATAGCATTTATAGGAAATTCAAATTCTTCTGATACTTTGTTTATATATTGAATACACCCTTGATGTGCATCTACAGAGGTAATATTAGGCACAGCACGCGATGCAAACTCAAAACTGATATTACCAGTTCCTGCAAATAAATCTAACACGTTTAGTTCATCAAAATAATAACGAACTCTAAGAATATTAAAAAGTGCCTCCTTAGCAAAATCCGTTGTAGGACGAACGGGAAGGTTTTTGGGAGCGGTTAATCTTCTTCCTTTATGAGTTCCTGAAATTATTCGCATTATAAGGTGTTTTGTAAGATAAAATGACGGTGTGTATTAATCTCTGAATCTAAATTAATTTTTGATGCTTCTGTTTTGGCAAAGTCGATGTTTCGAATGTAGGTATATGCAATTTTATAATTGTCATCTTCCTCATCAATTTCACCTAAAAGTGTTACTGGTATGGTATCAGGATTTAACTTTAATTGCTCCATACAGAAAAGCGTGTAGTAAATAAAGTCTTCTGGAGTTCTATAATTATAACTGTTGCAAAGTTGAAGCTGACCATCTTTTAAAACAATGCAGTCGAAATTGTTTTTTTGAAAATGTAGAAACATTTTTGGAAGGGAATACTTTTCCTTTTCTAAAATAGCCTTTAACATAATTGAAGTAGCGTGGTAGTAATTGAAACTCCCGTACTTTTCAAAAAAATAGTTGTTGATGTTCATAAACGGAACATACACCACCACAATGTCGTGTTTTTCTATTACATCGTGAGCCATGTAATCGTTCGCTAGAATCTTTGAATTAAATTTCAGGTATTCACTAGCTTTTGTTTCATCAAAAATAGGCGCAGGAACAAGACTGTAGATAGGAGTGGAGTAAACCACTGTAACTTCGGAAAATAAAGAATTTAAAATGTTGTTTTGTGACATAATGGATTCGATATCCATTAACAATTCTTCTGGAGTGGTACTGTAGTCTAACGTTTTTTCGATAAAGAAAACAGTTTCCTCACTTTTGGGATTTGTAACCAAAAAAGAAAGCCCGTTCAAAGAAACTTGAACGGACAGTCTATATTGTAAATTGTCTTGTATGTTATCTGTCTGTTCCAGCATCGTAAATTTTCGGCCAGTTTCCAGAAGTATTAACATCTTCTAATGATCCTACTTTAATATCAGGACCGTTTACACCATCTACAGATTGTGTTTGTTTTTCCTGAATTAAAAGGTCTTTATCTAAGTCGCCTAAAATTACATCTTTAGAAACTTTAGCTTCAAACACTGAGTAAGATGCGTCGTTTTTAACGATAGTTCCAGATTTAAGATCAAACTTTGCGTTTACACCTTTTACAGGTACATTCATCATAGTTTTGTATCTATCTGAATTTTTAAAGAGTGAGTCCTTAACAGGCATAAATCCTAAAGTGTCAATCAATGATTTCTCGATGAAATATCCTGACTCAATACCAAAAGCTTTGTTTTTAGCAACATCGGCATAACTGGTGTCACGACGTTGAGTAATTGCAAATTTTGCAGTATCAATAAAACTAACCAAACTGTCCCAGTCTCCTGTAAAGTTCCCAGTAATTTCTTTGTGTGCAAGCTCTGCAGCCTGAATATCTTTCAAGTTTTTAATTACTTTGGCATAACGCTCTTCTTTAATTTTATTAAATTCTACAGGTCCCATAATAGAGCTCCATAATTTCCAACCAAGGAACACGATTACAATCCAAAGAACAATCTGAATTACTGATTTCATTATTGATAATATTAAATGTTGATTTATTTAAAGGTCTATCGCAAATCTACAATTTTTTTTTGTTCGTAAAAGTATATTGCCAAAAAATCATACCTATCTTTGAAACTCTCAATGATAGTAGTGAACAATGAATGTATCAGAATATTACAATTTTTTAAAAAGCGATTTTCCACACAATACAACTCCAAAACAAGATATTGCGCTGCAATTGTTGGCAAAATTCGTGCTAAGTACGAACAAAAATGAAACATTTTTGCTCAAAGGATATGCAGGAACAGGGAAAACTACCATAGTAGGTGCATTAGTAAAAAATCTTTCAAAGGTTAAAAAGCGAGCGGTACTTTTGGCACCAACAGGAAGAGCTGCTAAGGTTATTAGTAATTACTCCAAGAAACAAGCGTTTACAATCCACAAAAAAATATACTTTCCTAAAAGTAATAAAGGCTCTGTTTCTTTTACATTACAACAAAACAAACATCGCGATACCATATTTATAGTAGATGAGGCCTCAATGATTCCCGATATTAATCAGGATTCTAAACTCTTTGAAAATGGTTCTCTCTTAGACGATTTAATGCAATACGTTTATAGTGGAGCTAACTGTAAGCTATTGTTAATTGGTGATTCTGCCCAGTTGCCTCCTGTACACCTCTCTATAAGCCCAGCTTTGGATGCACGAGTGTTGGAGATGCAATACGATAGAGAAGTAATTTCGATAGAACTGGACGAAGTTGTAAGACAACAAAAGGATAGTGGTATTTTAGAAAATGCAACAAAAATTCGTGAACGACTAGACGATGAACTTTACGAAGCATTTAAATTTTCTGGTGAGAGTTTCCCAGATGTAATTCGCCCAATAGACGGGCAGGAAATTATGGATGCTATTAACGATAGTTATTCAGCCTTAGGAAATGAAGATACAGTAATAATTGTACGTTCAAATAAACGTGCAAACCTTTATAATCAAAGTATTCGCGAACGAATTTTATTTCAAGATTCCGAATTATCAGCAGGGGATTACTTAATGGTGGTGAAGAATAATTATTTTTGGGTAGATAATACTAGTGAAGCCGGATTTATAGCTAATGGAGATATTGTTGAAGTATTAGAAATTTTCGCTTTTAAAGAATTATACGGTTTCCGTTTCGCTGAAGTAAAAATGCGAATGGTTGATTATCCAAATATGAAACCTATTGAAACTGTGTTATTGTTAGACACGCTAACATCTGAATCTCCTTCCTTAACCTATGATGAGTCTAATAAGCTCTATCAAGAAGTGATGAAGGATTACGCAAATGAAAGCTCTAAATACAAGAAATTTTTAGCTGTAAAGAAAAACAAGTACTTTAATGCCTTACAAGTGAAATTTAGTTATGCTATCACGTGTCATAAATCGCAAGGTGGACAGTGGAAAACGGTTTTTGTAGAACAGCCATACCTGCCTAATGGTGTTGATAAAGAGTATTTACGATGGCTATACACCGCAGTTACTAGAGCACAGGATAAATTGTATTTGATAGGCTTTAAGGATGAGTTTTTTGAGGATGAAGTGTTTTAAATTATAAATTCAGAAATAGAAATTAAGTTTTTGATGTTTGTAATTTAGTGTTTGTGATTTGATTTCAAGAACTTTAGATATTATTAAAAATGGAAACTTTTGAAATTATATTAAGTGCTTTTTTAGGGGTCGGCCTTGCAGCAGCTGTTGGGTTTCGGGTTTTCTTGCCGTTATTAGTATTAAGTTTGGCTGGATACTTTGACATTATTACTCTAAATGAGAGTTGGGAATGGGCAGGAAGCCTTACAGCAGTTATAACAATGGGTGTTGCAACCTTATTCGAAATTTTCGGGTACTACATTCCTTGGATAGACAATTTACTAGATACAATAGCTTTGCCACTTGCAACTTTAGCTGGTACTGCGGTAATGGTTGCTACAGTTACAGATTTGAGTCCGGTGATTACTTGGGCTTTAGCAATTATTGCAGGAGGAGGAACTGCAGCTGCCATAAAAGGAAATACTTCTGCGGTAAGGCTTACTTCAAGTACAACAACAGGCGGAATAGCAAATCCAGTTTTAACTACTGTGGAGACAGGAACTTCTGTTGTTATGGCGGTGGTTTCCATATTCTTACCTATTTTAGCATTTGTGTTAGTGGTGTTTTTGTTTTTTATAATTTTCAGATTTTATAAAAAGCTTCGTAAAAAACATCTGCCACGAACATAAACTTCTTATTTTTGATTTCATTTTAAAAAACTTCCAATTTGAAAGTAATAGCGATGATTCCCGCACGATATGGTGCGTCCCGATTTCCTGGTAAATTAATGCAAGATTTAGGTGGAAAACCTGTAATTGTAAGAACTTATGAGGCTACAAAGGCTACAAACCTTTTCGATGAAGTATATGTAGTTACCGATAGTGACATTATATTTCAGGAAATTGAAAGTTATGGCGGAAAAGCCATAATGAGTATTAAAGAACACGACTGTGGTAGTGATAGAATTGCCGAAGCGGTTGAAAATATGGATATCGATATTGTTGTGAATGTTCAAGGTGATGAACCATTTACAAATAGTGAGGTTTTAGAAAAAGTTCTAGCCGTTTTTGATGGCCCTGATGCCGAGAAGATCGACTTAGCTTCTATAATGACTGAAATCCACGATTGGAAAGAAATCAACGATCCAAACACTGTGAAGGTAATTGTAGATAAAGATAATTTCGCACTTTACTTTTCACGTTCTCCAATTCCATATCCTAGAGATAAAAATGTAGCGCTTCAATATTATAAACATAAAGGGATTTACGCTTTTAGAAAACAAGCAATACTCGATTTTTACCGATTGCCAATGCGCTCATTGGAAGCCGCAGAAAAAATTGAATGCATCCGATACTTAGAATATGGGAAAAATATAAAAATGGCTATTTCAAATACTTCAGGAGTTGAAATAGATACCCCAGAAGATTTAGCTAGAGCCAATAAACTCCTACTAGAAAATAAACAAGTTAGCGTAAACAATAAGTTTAGAAACTTCCCAATGGTGCCGAAAGTAGTCTTTGGAGAAGGATGTTTTGATCAGTTAACTACAATTCTTTCTTCTCATAAAAAAGACAAGGCTCCATTTATATACTTAATAGATGATGTTTTTGAAGCAAATACTGAGTTTATAGACCGAATCAACCTCCGATTTAATGATAAATTAATCTTTGTTTCAGCAGCTGAAGAACCTAAAACCTCTCAAGTTGATAAACTGGTGAAAGACATTAGAAGTGAATTTACCAATTTGCCTTCTGGAATTATTGGAATAGGAGGAGGAACCCTGTTAGATTTAGCAAAAGCTGTTTCAATTATGCTTACTAATAAAGGTAGCGCAGCCGATTATCAAGGATGGGATTTAGTTAAGAAAAAGGCTGTTTACCACGTAGGAATTCCAACTATTTCTGGAACAGGAGCCGAAGTTTCTCGTACAACAGTGCTTACAGGGCCTGTTCGTAAGCTCGGAATTAACAGCGATTTCACTCCTTTCGATCAAGTAATACTCGACCCCGAACTCACTCAAGGAGTTCCTAAAAATCAGTGGTTTTATACAGGAATGGACTGCTTTATACACTGTGTAGAATCGTTGAATGGAACTTTTTTAAATGCTTTTAGTCAGAGTTATGGCGAAAAGGCTTACGACCTTTGTATGGAGATTTTCTTAAAAGAAGATTCACTTTCTGAAGCAGAATCTCGCGCTAAGCTTATGATGGCTTCATGGCACGGTGGTATGAGTATAGCTTACTCTCAGGTGGGTGTAGCTCACGCAATGAGTTATGGGCTAGGTTATGTGTTAGGAACTAAACACGGCATCGGAAATTGTATAGTATTTAATCAGTTGGAAGAATATTACGGTGAAGATGTTGTTCTTTTCAAGAAAATGGTTGAAAAACACGGAATAGAAATTCCTCAAGGTGTATGTGCAAACCTCACTGATGAACAAATGGAAACAATGATTAACGTTGCTATGGGCATGGTACCACTTTGGGAAAATGCTTTTGGTGAAGAATGGCAATCTATTGTTACCTCAGAAAAATTGAAAGAATTATACTTAAAAATGTAACCTTACTTTAGCACCTGTATATGGGAATTGCAAAATTTGTTTTTTATAAAATAATGGGATGGAGGATTGACGGTGCCTTTGACCCAAAAGTTAAAAAAGCCGTTATTATTGTTGTACCACATACTAGTTGGCACGATTTCTATATTGGTTTATTTATAAGAAGAATAACCAAGGTTCAGATTAATTATATAGCCAAGAAAGAACTTTTTAAGTGGCCATTTGGTTGGTATTTTAAATGGACTGGTGGGGCTGCATTAGACCGAACTCCTGGGCAGAATAAAGTTGAAGCGATAGCAGAAATTTTCGAAAAGAAGGATGAATTTCGATTGTCGTTAGCACCCGAAGGAACTCGTAAAAAAGTTGAAGAATGGAAAACGGGATTCTATTATATCGCTATGAAAGCAAACGTTCCTATTATATGTGTTCCTTTTGATTGGGGTAAGAAAACAGTAACTATTAATGAACCTTTTTACCCAACAGGAGATTTAGATGCAGATATGATTCACCTTAGAAAATACTTTGACGGCGTGGTAGGGAAGGAGCCTGAGTTGTCTTAAATAAAACACCTTAATTGATGTTTTAGTTTTATCAATTAGTTATAAAAAAGTCGAGAACGCTATTAATTTTAGTGCTCTCGACTTTTTTAATGTTTAATTTATATGGAAAAAATTATTCTTCAGTAGATTCTTCCATGGTGTGATAAACGTTTTGAACGTCATCATCTTCTTCTATTTTTTCAAGAAGTTTTTCTACATCGGCAACTTCTTCGGCATTTAATTTTTTGGTTACTTGTGGAATACGTTCAAACCCAGAAGAAAGAATTTCTATATTTTTATCTTCTAAATACGATTGTATTGCACCGAAACTTTCGAAAGGCGCGTAAATTAAAATACCATCTTCATCTTCAAAAATTTCTTCAAGACCGTGATCTATTAACTCTAGCTCAAGTTCTTCAATATCCATTCCTTCAGGATTTATACGGAAGTTACAAGTGTGATCAAACATAAACGATACAGAACCGGAAGTTCCTAAACTACCGTCACATTTATTAAAGTAACTGCGAATATTTGCAACAGTTCTAGTATTGTTATCGGTAGCTGTTTCAATTAAAATTGCAATTCCGTGTGGAGCATATCCTTCAAAAAGAACTTCCTTGTAATCGCCTAAGCTTTTGTCACTCGCCCTTTTAATAGCGCGCTCTACATTGTCTTTAGGCATGTTTACAGACTTGGCATTCTGTATTACTGCACGAAGTCTAGCATTGGAATCTGGATCAGGGCCTCCTTCTTTTACAGCCATTACAATATCTTTTCCAATACGAGTAAAAGCTTTGGACATCGCAGACCATCGCTTCATTTTTCTTGCTTTTCTAAATTCGAAAGCTCTTCCCATTTCTTTACTTCTTTAAATTGTGTTTTAATTAATTCACCATAAGAATGAATCGAAAAATTAATACTTCAAATATAAATAATTCCAAAATTCAAAAACTCAAATAATAAATAAATTCTAACTTTCAAAATTCAACTAGCAAAAGGTCTTGACTTTGAATTTTGATATTTATTTTTTGAATTATTATCTGGAATTTGGTGCTTGAGATTTGGAATTTCTAACCAATAAGTTCATCAATTATTCGAGCAAGCTCAAAATCTTTTTCGGTTACACCATCTGCATCGTGAGTAGATAAATAGATTTCTAACGAATTGTATACATTACTCCACTCAGGGTGATGGTTCAATCTTTCAGCTTCAAAAGCTATTCTTGTCATTGAAGTAAAAGCCTCTTTAAAATTTTCAAATTCGAAAATTGCGTGAAGGGCTCCTTCAATATATTCCCAGCCTTCAAATTCTTTAAGCTTTTCTAATATTTCATTTTCTGATAATGCTTTCATAGTTGTAATTTTAATTTAAAATCAATGTACAGTATTTTATCGTATAGACATAATCTCTTCGTTTAAACCAGATTCTTCAACTACTTCTGATACAGCTATTTGATAGGGTTCAGGTAATTGATTTACCTTTGGAAGAATTGCGTTATAGCGGTCTTCATTACTGCTAAATACACTTTTAAAGATAGGCATTTTATCACTAATTTTTAAAGTTATCTCTCTGATGAGATCTTCGTGATGTACCATGTCATTACTCGATAAATGGAATATTCCCACCAATGAGTGATTAACGATATAGTGAATTTGCTGACACACCTTATCTATAGTAGTTGTAGTAATTATAAGATTCGGGAAAACTTCATATGTAGCCTTATGTCGGATACACTGACGTAAATGAACTACTTCCGGTGAATTAACCCCTAACACCATTGGCAGCCTTAAAATTGCGGTTTGCTGCGGAATAGTTTCTAATAACAACTTTTCAATTGCAATTTTAAACTTCCCTGAAGGAGTTTCAGAGAGTGTTAAATCATTTTCATACGATGGATGTGAAAATTTTCCATCGAAAACTTCTGCTGAAGAAATATATAAAACTGAACAATCCTCGTGAAGCAAGGTGTAGTTCACCATTTGTTGATAGGCGTCAAACAGTTTCTTATAATTTCCAGAAATTGCCGAAATTATTACAGTAGGCTTTATTTCATTTAGCAATAAAAATAAGGAATCCTCTTCCACACAGTATTTAAAGAAAACTTGATTTTCAGAAAAAGCGCCTTCTTGCTTACAATAAGTACAATACACTTCGTAATAGGAGAGAAGTTCTTTATAAATTTCATAACCTATAAAACCGCTACCTCCAAGAATTAAAATACGTTCTTTTCCTTCTTTTTTCCTCATTAAATTCCGCTTCAACTTCTTTTTAAAATATAGAAAGCTTTGTTTTTGTGGTAAACTGCTCTAATGCCTGCATTCCTAAATATGAATTTCCTTGTGGGTTTAAGGCTGGTGCCCAGGTTGCGATTGTAAAACAATGGGGTAGAAGTGCCACTATTCCGCCACCAACGCCACTTTTTCCTGGCAATCCAACTTCAAAGGCAAATTCGCCTGCTTCATCATAAAAACCGCAGGTTAACATAATTGCATTAATTCGTTTTACCTGACTAGGAGTTAAGTGTAGTACGTTTTTTAAACACTTTCCTCTATTGGCATAAACGAAAAAAGCGTTTGTAAGTTGTTTGCAATTCATCATTATTGAACATTGATGAAAATAGAAATCTAATACATCATCAACATCATTTTCAAGGTTTCCAAAGGACTTTAAAAGGTTGGCAGCTGCAAAATTATTGAAACCTGTTTCTCTTTCAGACTCTGCAACTTTTTCATTATAGCTAATGGAATCGTCGTGAGCTAATTCGCGAACAAAGTTTAAAAAATCTTCTTTTGGGTTTTTTAAATTTGAAAGCAAAATGTCTGCCACTACAATCGCCCCCGAATTGATTAAAGGATTTCGAGGAATTCCATTTTCAAGTTCCAAAAGAGAAAGATGATTAAATGGATTCCCCGAAGGTTCTACATCAACACGAGTAAGAATTTTATTTCCAACTAGCTGAAATGCTTTTGATAAAGAGAATACTTTAGAAATACTTTGAATTGAAAATTTTTCCAAAGCATCGCCAACAGCATAGTCTTCTCCCGTAATTAACTGTAGGTGAATTCCTAGCTTGTCTTTTGGAATCTTAGCCAATTCTGGGATATAGCTAGCTACCTCACCAGTATCTTTAGTTTTTTTAAGTGATGAATATATTTCTTCTAAAATTGCTTGATAATCCAACATTAACCTTTGTAAAACGGAGTTTTAACAACTTTTGCTGCAACTGGTTTATTTCTAATTTGAATGAATATTTCAGATTCTGGAGCACTGTTTTCTACAGTTACATATCCCAATCCAATCGCTTTATTTAACGAAGGTGCCATTGTTCCACTAGTAACGCTACCGATGATGTTTCCATCTTTATCGGCAATTTCATACCCTTGTCTAGGAACTCCACGGTCTATTAATTCAAAACCAATAAGTTTGTTTTTTACACCTTCTTCTTTTTCTTTTTTCAGATTGTCAGAATTGATAAAGTCTTTAGTGAATTTTGTAATCCATCCCAATCCAGCTTCTAATGGAGAAGTTGTTTCATCTATATCATTTCCGTATAAGCAGAAGCCCATTTCTAATCTAAGTGTATCACGGGCAGCCAAACCAATTGGTTTGATACCGTACTCTTTTCCAGCTTCAAAAACTTTATTCCAAATCTGTTCAACCTCACTGTTTTTACAGTAAATTTCGAATCCACCACTTCCAGTATAACCAGTAGCACTGATAATTACGTGCTCAATTCCAGCAAAATCAGAAACTTTGAAGTTGTAAAATTTAATAGCGCTCAAATCTTCTGAAGTTAACGATTGCATGGCTTCAATTGCTTTCGGCCCTTGAATAGCTAAAAGTGAATAATCATCAGAGATATTTCTCATTTCGGCACCCATAGTGTTGTGTTTTTCTATCCAAGCCCAATCTTTGTCGATATTAGATGCATTTACTACAAGTAAATATTCTTCGTCTTTAATTTTGTAAATAATTAAATCGTCAACTATACCTCCTTCTTCATTTGGAAAGTAGCAGTATTGTGCTTTTCCATCTTCAAGTTTAGTAGCGTCGTTACTGCTTATTTTTTGAATTAAATCCAAGGCTTTTGGACCTGTAATTAAAAATTCGCCCATATGCGAAACATCAAATACACCCACTCCATTTCGCACAGTTTCGTGCTCAGCTTTTACTCCTTCGTATGAAACAGGCATATTATAACCTGCAAATGGCACCATCTTAGCGCCTAATTGTTCGTGTATGTGTGTAAGTGCAGTGTTTTTCATTTTAAAAATGTTTTTATTTCTTTATCCTAAGGCATAGCTTTAGATAGAGATATTGATAAATTTTTTAATATTATTCTTAATAATTGATTTTTCACAAATGTATTATAATAGGCGCAAAGGTAATGAAAGTTTGAATGCTTTATTTTCAATATTTTTCTCGTTAAAATAGTCTTAATCGCTTACTCATTCTCTATGTTTTCAATACTTTTAAAATAAAAACAATGACCGTTACTGTTTCCAAAAATCCATATAATGGAGATGAATTAAATTCCTATAAAAATCACAGCAAAAAGGAAGTTTCTGAAATAATAGACAAAGCGGATAAACGCTTTTATAGCTGGCGAGAAGTTCCATTTAATGAACGCCAAAAAATAATGCTTGCAGCGGCTGCAGAAATGAGGTCTAATAAGCGCGAATATGCTGAAATGCTGACTTTGGAAATGGGAAAACCTATTTCTCAAGCAGAAGCAGAGGTTGAAAAATGTGCATGGGTTTGCGAATATTACGCTGAGAATGCCGAAAATCAACTTCAAAATAAAGTAATTAAAACCGATGCCTATAAAAGTTATGTGAGCTATGAACCCTTAGGTGTAGTTCTTGCTGTAATGCCGTGGAATTATCCGTTTTGGCAAGTTTTCCGATTTGCCGCTCCTGCTCTTATGGCTGGAAATATCTGTGTTTTAAAACACGCTTCTAACGTATTTGGAAGTGCTTTGAATATTGAAAAGATATTTAAACGAGCTGGTTTTCCAGACAACTGTTTTACTACATTATTAATAGGAAGTGATGCCGTAGAAGAAATAATTGAAAATAAAAAAGTAAAAGCTGTTACGCTTACTGGAAGTGGGCCAGCAGGATCTTCGGTTGCATCCCTAGCAGGTAAGAACATTAAAAAAACAGTACTAGAATTAGGGGGTAGCAACGCATTAGTTGTAATGAAAGATTGTGATATTGAAAAGACTTTGGAAACTTGTGTTCAAGCACGTTTTCAAAATACCGGGCAGAGTTGTATAGCCGGAAAAAGATTGATTGTAGATGAATCTATTGCTGAAGAATTTGTTGAGAAACTAGTTGTTAAGGTTAGAGAATTAAAAAGTGGAGATCCTTTAGACCAAGAAACTTATATAGGAACTTTAGCTAGAGAGGACTTGGCGAAAGATATTGAGAAGCAAGTAAATGATTCTATTGAGTCTGGAGCGAAGCTTGTAGTAGGAGGTAAGCGACAAGGTGCGTATTTTGAACCAACTGTTTTGACAAATGTCACCGAAAATATGGCGGTATTTAAGGAAGAAACCTTTGGGCCTGCTTTGTCTGTTACTACATTTAAAACTATTGAAGAAGCGATTGATCTCTCTAATAATTCTCAATTTGGCTTAGGAGTTTCGCTATTTACTGAGAATATAGAAGATGCAGAGAAGATTATCCATAAATTTGATGAAGGTGCTGTTTTTATAAATGAATTAGTAAAAAGTGATCCGCGTTTACCTTTTGGTGGAATTAAAGAAAGTGGTTACGGACGAGAGCTAAGTGCCGATGGAATAAAAGAATTCGTAAATAGGAAAACAGTATATATCAAAAAATAAAAGCCTACTAGATTTGATTTGTAGGTTTATTTAAATAACCAACCTAAATTATATTAAAGAATGAATTTTCACACACGAAAATGGATTAAGCCAGAAGATTTAAATCCAAACGGGACCTTGTTTGGCGGTCGTTTACTAGAATGGATTGATGAAGAAGCGGCTTTATATGCAATTATACAGTTAGAAAACCCGAGAACAGTAACCAAGTTTATGAGTGAAATAAACTTTGTGAGTTCTGCCAAAAAAGGTGATATCATTGAAATAGGGCTAGAGCCGAAATCTTTTGGAAGAACTTCATTAACGCTTGCCTGCGAGGTTCGTAACAAAATGAATCACGAAGTAATTATTAGTATTGAAAAAATTATAATGGTGAGTTTAGACGAAAACGGGGTGCCAACACCACACGGAAAAACACAAATTGAATTTGTTAAAGATAGACTAGCTAAATAAAACCATACCATTTCAAAAATGGTTTAAGCCTAAAAACAAACCCCGCAAATAATGCGGGGTTTGTTGTTTAAAACTTAGGGTGTTTGTAGTGAATACTACACCATATCTTCTGGTCTTACCCACTGGTCGAACTCTTCAGCCGTGGTATAACCTAAGTTAACTGCTTCTTCTTTAAGAGTTGTTCCGTTTTTGTGAGCTGTATTAGCGATTTCTGCTGCTTTGTAGTAACCAATTTTTGTGTTCAAGGCTGTAACAAGCATTAAGCTGTTATTTAATTGTCTTTTAATAACTTCGTGGTTCGGTTCAATACCTTGTGCACAATTTACATCGAATGAAACACAAGCATCTCCAATAAGTTGAGCAGATTCTAAAAAGTTTGCAGCCATAACTGGTTTGAACACGTTAAGTTCAAATTGACCTTGCATACCACCAACGGCAATTGCCATATCGTTACCTATTACTTGAGAGCAAACCATTGTTAAAGCTTCACATTGTGTAGGGTTTACTTTTCCTGGCATAATAGAAGAACCTGGTTCGTTTGCAGGAATGTTGATTTCTCCAATTCCACTACGAGGTCCACTAGCAAGCATTCTAACGTCATTAGCTATTTTGTTTAATGAAACCGCCAATTGTTTTAATGCACCATGACTTTCTACAAATGCGTCGTGAGCCGCTAAAGCTTCAAATTTATTTTGAGCAGTAACAAAAGGTAAACCTGTAAAGTCAGCAATATATTTTGCAACTTTTACGTCGTATCCTTTTGGTGTGTTTAATCCAGTTCCAACAGCAGTACCTCCTAAAGCGAGTTCAGCTAAATGTGGAAGCGTGTTTTTTAGTGCTTTAATTCCGTGTGCTAATTGTGCTGCATATCCACCAAACTCTTGTCCAAGGGTAAGAGGAGTAGCATCCATAAAGTGAGTACGACCAATTTTTACAACATCTTTAAAGTCGTCTGCTTTTTTAGCAAGTGTCTTTTGAAGTTGCTCAACACCTGGAATTGTTGTTTCGATTAACTTTTTATAAGCCGCAATGTGCATTCCCGTTGGGAAAGTATCGTTTGATGATTGCGATTTGTTTACATCGTCATTTGGCTGAAGTGTTTTTTCTCCTTCACCAATCGTTTTACCTGCTAATTGGTGCGCGCGGTTTGCAATTACTTCATTAACGTTCATATTACTTTGCGTACCACTTCCTGTTTGCCAAATTACTAATGGAAACTGATCGTCGTGTTTTCCTGCTAAAATTTCATCACAAACTGTAGCAATAAGATCTCTTTTTTCTTCAGGAAGAACTCCAAGTTCGCAGTTAGTGTATGCTGCTGCCTTTTTAAGATATGCGAAGCCGTAGATTATCTCTAGAGGCATTGAAGCACGTGGGCCAATTTTAAAATTTTCGAATGAACGCTCTGTTTGTGCGCCCCAAAGTTTATCGGCAGGTACTTTTACCTCGCCCATAGTGTCTTTCTCTATTCTATACTGCATTGTAATAATGTTTATAATGAATTAATTATTATTTAAAATAGCAGAGTTACAACTAACTCCTTAAGTACTTGATTTTGAATTTATTTTAACCCTATCGAATAAGGGGGTTAAAACTGCCGCAAAGATAACGAAAAGCAAAAAGTTGGTCAACCCGCACAGCTGTTTATTTCCTGTGAATAAAACTAAAAGTTTTGTTGTTGTTTTAAAAAAAAACGTACTATCTTTGAACTTTCAATTAAAAATAATATACCATGTTTACTTTTGAGCAATTTTTAGGATTCATCGCTGTTATGACTGTAGTTACCATCGGATTTTGGTTGATGATTTTTTTGATGGGAATACTTCCTTATTGGATTGGTGGTGCACTTCAAGAGAATTTTAAAAATAAACGTGAAGAAAAGAAAAACAAACAATTAAATAAGTAGTTTTTCTATACAATATAATTAAAAGGGAGCTTTAAAATAGCTCCCTTTTTTTGTTCTACATATTAAAAGTGAATTAGATAACCATTAATTGAATAGTAGAATGCATATATTATAAGCTAATTAGAACTTACACCATATAAAAAGGGAACCAATTTGGTTCCCTTTTTTATTGTATTAGACTTGGAAGTTAGAGGTTATCCTTCAAACCCACCTTCGTCAAATCCACCGCCACTGCCTCCGTTAGGACGTTGACGTTGTTTCTTCTGGTTGAAGCGATAGGTGAAGGTTAAATTAACTTGTCTAGCTCTCCACTGAAATTCACTTTCACTAGTAAATGAGCTTGTAGTAGTTAAACTATTTCTTTTACGTGTGTTAAGTAAGTCACTAACATTTAAAGATAAAGTTCCATTGTCATTAATGATATCTTTACTAATAGCCATATCTACAGATAGGATTCCGTCGCTTTCTGTTTGAGAATTATTTCTTGGACCACGGTAGAAAGCATTTGTTTGCCATTCGATTTTCGCAGGTAATTTTACCTTACTGCTAAATCTTCCAAAATAACTAACATCTTCTGTTCCGTAATCTACACCGTTGAAAAATCCTTCAGACTTAAACATAAAGTAATTAAAGCTTCCGTTAAGTGTAAGCCACTTATTAGGGTTGTATAATAAACCTGCTTCAAAACCATATCTTTTGTTAGTAGAAAGGTTAATAGGAAGGGTACGGATAATTGGAATTCCATTACTTGTAGTTTCTCCAGTTTCTTCTTGAACTCTTTCAAAAGAATCTGTTTCGTGTTGGTAGTAAACAGAACTCGATAATGTTAGCTTTTTCCAGCTCTTTAAATATCCTAAATCGAATGCACTAGAGTAGGCAGGGTCTAGGTTAGGGTTTCCTTGGAATACGTTTGCTTCACTTGAACGAGAAGGGAAAGGATTGATAAACCAGTGTCTTGGACGGTTAATACGTCTGTTGTAACCAAGTGTAATATTTTCACGATCACCTAACTCGTAAGTTAAGTTTACTGTAGGGAAAAGCCCTGTGTAATCCTTGTCGAAGTTTAGGTTAATAGGTGAATTTGTATCAACATTTTCAGCATCTACACTACCTTTTAGTTGGGTGTTTTCAAGACGTAAACCTAATAGAAAAGAGAACTTTCCAAACTTGTTTCCGTACTGAGTATAGAAAGCGTGTACATTTTCTTCGTAGTTGAAAATATTAGAAAGGCTATCATTTCTGTGATAAACACCAGAAATACCGTCTTCTTGTAATAAGGTGTAATCTGTGATTGTTTCTTCAAAACTTCCACGGTATCCCGCTTCAAATTGTGCATTTTCACCTATAGGTAATACATAATCCGCTTGTGCTAAGTATTCTCTATCTGTTCTTTTTTGAAGAATATTCTCAGAAGGAAGTGTAATAAATTCTGGGAATAAACGATCTTCAGTAATTAATGAATTTTCATCGTCCTTTCCGTAATCATACTGAAAATCGGCAGTTAGTTTATGTCCGTTGTCATTAAAGTTATTTACATAATTCAAAGAGAATTGATAGTTAGAATCGTCTTCTCCTTCGTATTCAATTCTTCTTATTTTCTCTTCAGTTTCATTGTTGTTTCTGTTAAGAGTGTTGTTGGTTGTAACATCATCTCCAGTTCCTTTTCTGTAGAATCCACTTGCAGTGATTGATGATTTGTCGTTAATAAAGTACTCTATACCTAGGTTGGTGTTAAAACCTTTACCCATCCTGTCGTAATCTCTGCGTTCAATAACTTGATCGAAAGTTGGGTCAACAGTTACAGGATTTCCATCACCATCAATAAAATTTCGTGAAAAATAATTATTATCGAAATGTGCTTTTCCTGGAGCTTTTCTGTAATAAACACCTGTAGTGTTAAAAATATTGAATTTGTTGGTTCTAATATTTATGTTTCCAGAGGCATTACTATTTGTAGGTACACCTATAGTAGTACTTATAGAACCATTAACACCTAACGTTTTTTCTTTTTTAAGAATGATGTTTAGAATACCTGCAGTTCCTTCTGCGTCATAACGAGCCGAAGGAGAAGTAATAACTTCAACTCTTTCAATAGCTTCAGCAGGTAATTGGCGTAAGGCATCGGTAGAGCCAAAACCAGCAATAGCAGAAGGCTTTCCATTTATAAGAATACGAACGTTTTCATTTCCTCTTAGTGCGATTGCTCCATCTACATCTACAGTTACAGATGGTACGTTGTTTAGTGCGTCACTCACTGAAGCACCTCCCGCAGTAAGATCTTTCCCGATATTGTATATTTTTTTGTCTAGCCTTATTTGTACCTCTGTTGTTTCGGCACGCACAACTACTTCGTCTAAACTTGCTGCGTCTAAATCAAGTTTTATTGTAGGAAGTGTGGTGTTTTTTGTAAAATTTTGATTTTTTAATTCTTTAGTTTTATATGAAATAAATTCAAACCTCACTGTATAAACTCCAGTTGGAACATCAATTTTATAGTTTCCATCTAAATCGGTAATGCCACCTGTTACAGTTTTACCTTCTCTATTTATGAAAGAAACAGTAGAATATTCTAAAGGGTAGTTTGTACCTTCTTCAAGAATGGTTCCTTTGATTGTAACTTGTTTTTTTTCAGGGGACTGAGCTACTGCATTATAGCTAATAATTAAAAATAAAAAGGGCAATAAGTATTTCATGAGTAGAGTTAAAAAATTAACTCACGAAAATAGTATTGTTAGAATTGAATTCTGCTAATTTTCTGTTAATAATACCCGCTGAAAAGCCCGTTAATGTTAAACTATAGAGGACCTAGATTAAAGTAACTCTAGGATATTTTCTGGTGGTCTACCGATTACTGCTTTTGTACCTTTTACAGCTATAGGTCTTTCAATTAGTTTTGGATTTTTAATCATAGCATCAATAATCTGCTCGTCTGAAAGATCTTTGTCTTTAAAATTTTCTTTCCATTCCTTTTCTTGAGTGCGCACAAGTTCAATTGGTTTAATACCTAGCAATTCTATAATTTGTTTTAACTCCTGTTTTGAAGGTATGTCTTCAAGATATTTTACAACATTAATGGTTTCCCCTTTTTCTTCAAGAAGTTGCAATGCTTGTCTAGATTTACTGCATCGTGGGTTGTGATATAGAGTGGTCATTTTTTCTTTAGGATTTAATATTTTAATGTTTTGTAAAAATAATAGAAATAAAAGTTCAAATTGAATTAAAAATCTGAGTTTAGTAGCTCTTCTATTTCCATTTCATAATCATACTGCAAGTCTTCGTGAAGGGTAGATACTTTTTTCTGTATGTATTCAATTTGTCTATTATAAAGATTGATAAGTGTTGTATTTCGTTTAATAGAGGGTTTAAAATCTTTTAGTTTATGACAAAAATAAAGCAATAATTCAACCTCAGTTTCTTTGTTCTGAGAATAGCGAATAAACTTTTTAATCTCTCTTAGGATTTTCCGAACGCTTTTTTTAATAAAATAGAAGGTTTTAGTGTTTATACTCTCAAAATCTTCATCTATCTTGGTTTTTATACTTCTTATAAAAGCTTCTTCATTAGCAGATTCAAATAATAAATAAGTGAGTAGCTCTTTATTTTCTTTTTTAAACTTAGAAAGCCTAAGGCAAAGTTCTAGTAGTTCTTGAGTAGAACGATGATTAAGTTCGGTTTTGATTTCCTTTAGGCTGGCTGCTTTCATAATAAAGTTTGCAGTAAAGGTACATTGGATTTGGAGAAATTAAAACTCCTTAAGATTTTAAACATTTTTAAAATAAAGAAACTTATTGCGGAATAAGGAAACAATTTCAACTATGAGCTTCTTTTGAACTAAGGAGTGCTATTTCTTAATACTTACCGAACCTTTCATTACAATATGTATACTGCAGAAATAATCAAAATTAGAGGTAATCTTTTTTGAAAAAGAATCTCCTTTATTCAATGTTTTAGAAGCCCATTTCTTATTGATTTCTGTTACGTCGTGAGGAACGATGTCTTTATTAACCCATTCTATTATATCACCTTTTTTTACTTGAATTTTTTCTGGGACAAATTTCATCTGATAAATATTAACTACATGCCTTGTAGGTGTGTTTGAATTAGATTCAGTAGTACTTAAGCTAGAAAACAATAGAAAAATCATCGTTGTTCCTAAAACTAATACAGTTTTTCTTAGCGAAAAGATTTTAAGAGCTTTCATTTTTTAAGAATTTTACTTTGGGCCATTTTAGCATGATGATAATGTGTTTCCAAGATTGGAACAGCAGTTTTAAGTAATGCCTTTAGCTCTGTGTTTTGAGATTGAGGAATCAACAATGTATTTACAGCATCAATCACTGTTTTGTGATATGCCACTTCATTATTTATGTATGCTTCGTCAAAAGCTTTTCCTTTTACCGACTTTAATTTTTTAGTGGTTTCATCGGCTTGGTTTAACAAGGACTTACTTACAGGATTGTCTTTAGGATTAACGCCAAGTTTAGTAACAAGTTCTACAGCAAGATCTATAATTGCTTGGTGATCGTTAATCATGGTATTTGCAAATTCACGTACGGCTGCATCTTTTGATTTGGCAATAGCAAGTTTTGCATAATCGATGTCGATTTGGTTAGCTACAACCGCAACATTTGCAATTTCGGCATCATTTAATTGTGGAGTTTCTTGGGCATAAATGCTAATAGAAGTAATGAAGGTAAATACTATTATAGCAAGTGTCTTAATAATCGATAGTGTTTTCATAGTGTCTGATTTTAGATTTAACCTTTAATTGTTAGTATTGGTTTGATGCCATTAAAACTTTTAGGTTACATTAATTCCAGATTATTTATAATTATCGTTTGATGATACTTTATTAGTGGTCAAGGGTTTATAGAAATATCCCCATTAATCTTAATTGGGTTTTACGATTATCTTAAAATTTGAGTGAGAGTATAGTTTTTTTGTTAATTTTAAAGTGAATTTATAAGTCATATATCCAATTTTGAAAATAACAATTACAGTTACTTCTATTCTTTTATTTACAACTCATTTTATACATGCTCAAACGGTTGCAGAAGGTAAAGTTTATGAAACCTATGATAATATTATTGGTGTAGAAAACACTGGATTATTTAACGGGACAGAATTTACCGACCTTTTCTTAAATACTAATGGAACTTATAGATACTTTAAAGGTTATGATTATGTAAGAGGAGCGGTAAGCTATAATGGCGAGTTTTACAGCAATGTATTGTTGAAATACGATTTGTTAGAGGATAATCTTATTACTCATTCTGAAGGTAAACTAAGTGTTTTCAATGTAAAACTTTTCCCAGATTTTGTCACATCCTTTTCAATTTACAACCGGAATTTTGTGAAGTTAGTAGATATAAACTTACCGTTACCTGGAAATGGTTTTTTTGAAGAGGCTTATCTCGGAAACCAGTTCAAGCTTTACATTAAACACAGTAAAAGGAAAAAAGATAAGGCATTAAATAGTGGAGTTCAGTATCAATTTTCTATAAACAATTATTACTTGTTAAAGGTAGGTGGAAACTACATGGTAATAAATTCGATTAAAGACTTGCGAAGAGCCTTGCCGGAAAGAGAGGATGATATCCGAAAATATTATAAAAGTTATAAAAAACTCTATAAGTCTAACCCAGATAATTTTATGATTAAACTTATAACACATATAGAAGGACTCTCAAAACCCTCTAAAATTTAAATATTGAAGCCGCGCTTTATGCAAATTAATTTCCTGGCAATTCTTATGCTATTACTTTCCACTGTAGGCTTGTTTGGTCAAACCGAACAGAATATTACAGCTACGTTTAATAATTCACCATTAAAAGAAGCCATTCTTAAAGTGGAATCAATTTCTAATAAAGAATTCTATTTTGAAGAAACTTGGCTGAAGGGATATTATGTAACAAAAACTTTTAAAAATGAATCTTTAAGAGAGGTTTTAGAAGGACTTTTTAGTAACACAAACATCAATTACGTGCTTAAGGATAACAAAGTTATTCTTCTTAATAATACCTATGTCTATACTGAATTGCCTCCAGATTTTTTCAATGAAGTGACACAGAAAGAAAATTCGATAGAAGTCAAAAGCAACGCTCCTATTTTTCAAGAAGAATATGCCAATAGTCATACTGTTCACAAAAGAAAAATGGTAACTATAGGGAAACAACGCCCAAATACTTCTAATAACACATATGTACTCTCAGGAGTTTTTAAAAATTTTAATACAGGGGAACCTCTTGCAAATCTTTCAATTTCTACAGTAGATAGAAGTAAATATGCTATTACTGATTCTGAAGGAAAATATAGTATTCGGCTTCCTTATGGTTTAAATAAGTTAGAAACAAACTTATTAGGGTTCGAAAAAATACGTCAAGATGTAATTATGTATGGAGATGGTTCGCTTAATATCGAATTACTCGAAAACACCGAATCATTAGAAGAAGTGGTGGTAAAGTCTAATAAAGATGCCAATGTTCGCGATGCTGTTGTAGGTGTAACTAATATAGACATTGAGTCGATTAAAACAATTCCCTTGGTATTAGGAGAGCGTGATGTTTTAAAAGTAGCTACCACTATGCCAGGAATTAAAACCGCTGGTGAAGGGTCTAGTGGGTTTAATGTTCGTGGTGGACGTTCAGATCAAAATCTAATTTTATTAGACGATGCTGTTTTATACAATCCTTCTCACTTTTTAGGGTTCTTCTCGGCAGTAAACCCTTTTACAACGGGAAGCATGGAAATTTATAAGGCTAGTATTCCAGCTGAATACGGTGGCCGACTTTCTTCAGTTTTTGATATAGAAACCAAATCGGGTAATATGGAAAAGTTTGCTGGAGAAGGGTCTATAGGGCCTATAACCGCCAACCTCGCGCTTGAAATACCTGTGGTAAAAGAAAAAGCTTCATTAATAGCCGGGTTTCGAGCTACGTACTCCGATTGGATTTTAAGAAGTCTAGATGAAGATAAATTAAAAAATAGCGAAGCTTCTTTTTACGATGGAATTGTAAAATATAAACACAATATAGATAATGATAATTCAATTCAAGGGACAGTTTATTTCAGTAAAGATCGATTCAGCATAACTTCCGATTCAATTTTTGATTATTCTAACCGATTGATTTCATTAAAATACAATCATGCCTTTAGTGAAAAGAGTAAAGCTGAACTTATTTTAGTAAATAGTCAGTATCAATACGAAGTAAATTATGAGGCTGATGCCAATCAAGATTTTGAATTTGATTATCAGTTAAACGAGTATCAAGCGAAGTTAAACTTCAATTATAAGCTTAATAATAAGCACAGATTGAGTTACGGTTTAAGCAGTAAATTGTATGCTATAGACCCTGGAAATATTAATCCTATTGGTGAAAACTCTGATGTACTGGCTAAAAGTATAGACAGAGAGAAAGGGTTAGAGTCTGCAATTTATCTAGCCGATTTGTTTGAAGTGAATAAAAAGTTTCTTCTAGATTTAGGGTTGCGCTATTCTTTTTATTCAGCGTTAGGCCCTGCAACTCAAAATATTTATTCTTCTGGGGTTCCTAAAAGTGATAGCTCAATAGAAGAGGTTAAAGAATTCGGCAATAATGAATCTATCAAAACCTACGGAGGCTTAGAATATAGATTTTCAGCAAGATATTTACTAGGAAACGATTTTTCAGTGAAAGCTGGATTTAATAGAACCATTCAATATCTACATTTACTATCTACCAATACCACACAATCGCCTACAGATATTTGGAAGCTTTCAGATTTAAATATCGAGCCTCAACGTGCAAATCAATACAGCTTAGGTTTCTTCAAAAACCTATCAGAAAAAGACATTGAGTTTAGTCTAGAAGGGTATTACAAAACAATGGCCGACATATTAGATTATAAAATTGGCGCACAATTAATAATGAATGATGAATTGGAAACCGAGTTACTGCAAGGTGAAGGAAAAGCGTATGGAGTTGAATTTTTAGTAAAAAAGAATAGTGGAAGGTTTAATGGATATGTTGGTTATAGTTACTCTCGTTCACAAGTGAAATTAGATAGCCAACTTATGCAAGAGCGTGTAAATAATGGCGAGTTTTTTTCAGCTAATTATGACAAACCTCACGACTTTTCAATTGTTGCCAATTATAAATTAACTAAGCGTTTTAGTTTTTCTGGAAACTTTACTTACCAAACTGGCCGACCAATTACATATCCAATAGGGCGTTATGTTTTTGCAGGAGAAGAACAAGTTTTATACAGCGACCGAAATCAATTTCGAATTCCAAATTATTACAGATTAGATTTAGGCGTAAACATAGAAGGGAATCATAAACTAAATAAGCTAGCACATAGCTTTATTAATATTTCAGTTTATAATGTATTGGGTAGAAATAATCCGTATTCAGTGTTTTTTGTAAATGAAGCGGGAGAAATTAAAGCGTATAAAACTTCTATTTTTTCGATACCAGTTCCTACAATAACATATAACTTTAAGTTTTAGGAATTATGAAAGCAAACCTATTATATATCGTTCTTTTCGCCATATTTTTAAATCTATGGGCTTGTACTGAGCCGTATGAAATTGAGACAGTAGATTTTGAAAGTGTTTTAGTTGTGGAAAGTACAATTACTGATGAATTTAAACCTCAAATCGTAAAACTAAGCAAGACAACAACTTTAGAGAATCCTGAAATATTATTTGAAAACAATGCAACTGTTGTAGTCAATACAAATACTGGGAGCACCTTTGATTTTATATGGGACGCTTCTGAAAATTATTACGTTTCGGAGATGCCATTTAAAGCTGAGCCTAATGTTGCATATACATTAAGTATAATCACCCAGGACGGGAAACGATATTCTTCTTCTGAAGTTGTTCTCCCGCCATCAGTTGAAATGACTGAAGTTTATACAGAACGCGTAGTTAATACAGCAGAAAATAAAGATGGGGCTCATGTTCTGGTGAACACAGAAGATCCTACAGGAAGCGCAAAGTACTTTAGGTATGAATACGAGGAAACTTATAAAATTGTTGCACCAAATCCATCCCCGTATTATGCCGAAATTGTGAATTACGATTTTACTCGTGGTACTTATGAAGTTATCCTTACGCCTAGAGAACCTGAAGAAATATGTTATACTACCGAGTATTCAACAGGAATCATACAAACTTCCACTACCGAACTTAACGATAATAGAGTCAATAGATTTCCAGTGAAATACCTTTCTAAAAATGATGCCAAAATGCAAACTCGGTATAGTATCTTGGTAAAGCAGTACGTACAGAGCGTTGAAGCTTTTACATTTTATAAAGTAATTAAAGAGCTAGGCAGCATTGAGAGTTTGCTTTCACAGAGTCAACCTGGTTATGTGGCAGGTAATATAACTTCAGAAGATAATCTAGACACTAAAGTAATAGGTTTCTTTGAAGCCTCATCAATGACATCTAAAAGGATTTATTTTAACTACGAAGATGTTGGTCTTGAAGAGCCGCCGTATTTTGTGGATTGTGAGGTTTTAACATTAGATTATAACGACGCTACTGTCTTGGATGACGACCCAAATGAACGCGAAGCACTATATCAACTTATTACTTATAATGACTATCAAGTCCTTTCAATGAGTACTACTTTAATATATCGAGTTGTTCAACCTGAATGTAGTGTTTGTACTTATTTTTCTTCTAATGTAAGACCTGATTTTTGGATAGATTAATTATGAAAAAAAGCATATTTATAATATTACTCATTCTTTTGGGAAACGCCACTTTTTCACAAATCCCGAACCAAGATTTGTCGGTAGAGCCTAATGTTTTTCCTAAAGAAAAATTAGCGCTTACAATTAATTCTAACATACTATTAGCTGGGGAATTATTGCAATACAGCACTTTAAATTTAAATGAAGCAAGTAAGAAAAGTAAACTGAGCAAAGTAGTGTATGTTTCTATGCGAAATGAAAACGATTCGGTTGTTTTTCATCATAAATTAAAACTTTATAACGGAAGAGCTAATGGAGATTTCTTTATTCCTGCAACTTTGAAATCTGGAATTTATAGACTTATTTCCTATACAAATTTCTCTAAAAATAACAGGTTAGATGCTTATGCTTTAAAAACGATTTACGTAATAAATACATTTATGAAAATGGATAAAGTGAAGAATGCTTCAGATTCTATTCACTTAAATTTTTCTACAAAATTCAGCAGAGTTTCTACTTCGGATGAAAGTAATCAGCAAATTAAAATTGTATCGGATAAAGCTACTTATGGCCCTCGTGAAAAGGTGAGTTTAAAATTAGAAGGAATCTCGAATGAAATAAATGGCAATTTTGTTTTATCTGTCAGAAAACTGAATCCAATAGAAATCTCAGGAAAAACATCTGAATCGGTTAAAGAGAACTCTTCCGATGTTTTCCATATACCCGAGGTACGGGGAGAGTTAGTTTCTGGTACTATTTTAAACAATGATGGAAATGTTCCTGTTAAAAATAAAATAGTTTCATTAACGATACCTGGAGAAGATTTCATTTTTAAAAGTACATCTACTGATGCAAACGGGCGATTTTTCTTTTCAGTATCAGAAGGCTACAGTTCTGATAAAGGAATAATTCAATTGAGCTCTAAAGATTCAAGAAAAGAAAATTACACTATAAATATTGATAAAAAACATTTGAAATTAAATGGCTTTAAAAGGAGGGTTTTGAGTTTAAATCCTGAATTGAAGAATTGGTTACAAGAAAGAAGTGTGCAATTACAAATTGAAAATGCCTATTTCGAAACCAAAAGAGATAGTATGAAACCACATAAAACCACTTCAAGATTTTATAACAACTTAGGAACGGTATATAATTTAGACGATTATACTCGCTTTTCTACCTTAAGAGAAACCTTTGTAGAAGTTATTACACTTGCAGCAATTCGTGGAAACGAAGAAAATGGCAGGTTTATCATTTACAACGCTTATGATCCTAATAGAATTGCAAAATTTAATGATATTCCACCTTTGGTTTTGTTAGACGGAATTGAAATAATAAATAATGAAGATCTCATTAACTACAATCCCCGCCAAATTAAAAGTGTAAGAGTGATTACAGAACCGTATAGATATGGACCAAAAATTTACAGCGGGATTATAGCTGTTGAAACTATAAAAGGTGATTTTACACCGAATAGCACAGATAAAAGTATAAAAGTTTTCGATTTAATTCCAGCAGTGGCAGAGAAGGAATATTATAAACCTAATTACCAATCAGGAGCGAATAAGCTTTCTCGAATTCCAGATTATAGAGTACAGCTAATATGGAATTCGCAAATTGAAAGGCTAAATGATGGCTTTATTGATAGTTTTTTTACCTCAGATATTCCTGGAACCTATCAAATTTCTATTGAAGGATATGGGGTTAATGGGGAGTTTCACTATTCAACAAACAATTTTATGGTAATTCATTAAAACAAATGTTAAATTATTGTGTATTTATGTTAATATTTTGTTATCTTTAAGGAGCATATTTAATATTAACATCAAACCTCCTTTTTTTATCATGCTTCACTGGAAAGCAATATTTATTATTTTATCTATTGTGTTCGGCGTAATAGGATTTATAGGCATTGGAGATGGACCAATAGAACCTGCACAATTTGTTTTTGCAATATTTTTAGTTCTCTTAATGTCTTTATGGGTTTTCGATTTTGTAGGAAAGAAACGAAAAAGAAGATTATAATTTATTTAATACGTTAAATGTTTTGATATATAGTATTTATTTCAAATTAATTTCATACTTTTACTAAACATCATATCGGGGTGCTTAAAGTTTTAATTAACAGCTGAGATTATACCCGTAAAACTTCGAGATAGGTAATGCTAGCAGAAGGAATATGATTTGCAAAGGGAACATAGATTCAAATCTTGTTCCCTTTGTTTTTTTTCTATAATGAGATTTCTATAGAAATTTAATTCTTATAATTCGTCCGACTTTTCTTCCTGTCCAGTCATCATTAGATAGGCTTTTAAGAAACCGTCAATCTCACCATCTAATATAGCGTCTGTATTTCCTGTTTCATGTCCTGTACGAACGTCTTTTACTAATTTATAGGGATGTAAAACGTAATTGCGAATTTGTGAACCCCATTCGATTGCCATTTTACTATCTTCAATTTCGGCACGTTGAGCTTGTTGTTTGCGAAGCTCAATTTCGTACAATTGCGATCGAAGCATTTGCATAGCCTTTTCACGGTTTTCTAATTGGCTACGGGTTTCGCTATTGTGAATAATAATCCCACTAGGGTGGTGAGTAAGAATAGCTTTTGTTTCAACCTTGTTAACATTTTGACCTCCAGCTCCGCCACTACGTGCGAAATCCCAAGAAATATCGGCAGGGTTTATATCAATTTCTATACTATCGTCAACAAGTGGATATACGTAAACACTTACAAAACTTGTATGTCTTTTGGCATTACTATCAAATGGTGAAATTCTAACTAATCTATGTACACCATTTTCACTCTTTAACCATCCAAAGGCATATTCACCATCAATTTCTAGGGTTACAGTTTTTACTCCAGCAACATCACCAGATTGAAAGTTGAGCTCTTTTACCTTAAAACCATTCTTTTCTGCCCACATTAAGTACATACGCATAAGCATTTGTGCCCAATCGCAACTTTCTGTTCCACCTGCTCCTGCGGTAATTTGCAGTACAGCGCTCATATCATCGCCTTCTTCGCTTAGCATATTACGGAATTCAAGGTCTTCGATGGCGTTTTCGGCTTTTTCAAAAATAGCGTCAACATTTTCAGCAGTACCTTCACCTTCTTTATAGAACTCTAAAAGGATTTCAGCTTCTTCAGTAAGTGATTTTGCTGTTTCGTAGTCAGTAACCCATTTCTTTTTGGTTCGTAGTACTTTCATAAAAGTTTCTGCTTCCTGAGAGTTATTCCAAAAGTTGGGGTCAAAAGTTTTTTCTTCGTCGTTTGTAATTTCTATGTTTTTGCCATCAATGTCAAAGATAGCGCCTCAAGGCATCTAACCGTGTCTTAAGGTCTTTTATTTGGTCTGTTGAAGTCATATAATAATTAAGAATTTCAACAAAAATACCATTAACTTCGTGAGTAGGATATATATTTCGGCTAATTTTATACTTTTCTGAAGATTGCTAATTGAACCCAAGAATTTCACAATTATAATATGATAATAGATTTAAGAAGTGACACCGTAACAAAGCCTACAAAGGAAATGATGCAGGCCATTATGAATGCTGAAGTTGGAGACGATGTTTACAAAGAGGATCCTACAGTTAACAAATTGGAACAAAAACTAGCGGAATTGTTCGGGATGGATGCTGCGTTATTTTTTCCTACAGGAAGTATGGCAAACCAAGCAGCTATTAAAATGCATACACAACCAGGAGAGCAATTAATTGCAGATAAATGGGCTCATGTATATAATTATGAAGGAGGCGGTGCTTCTTTTAATAGCGGTGTTTCTTGCAAATTGATTGACGGACACCGAGGCATGATAACAGCCCAACAAGTAGAAGAAAGTATAAATCCTCCAGATTTTTATCACAGTCCCTTAACCACATTGGTTTGTTTAGAAAATACAACGAATAAAGGTGGCGGTGCCTGCTATAACTTTTCAGAAATTGAAAAAATTAAACAAGTATGTGATAAGCACAATTTAGGTTTTCATTTGGATGGAGCGCGAATTTGGAATGCTTTAATAACTAAAAATGAAGATCCTCAAGCTTATGGAAGAGTGTTTGATACTATTTCTGTCTGCCTAAGTAAAGGCTTAGGAACGCCTATAGGAAGTGTGCTACTCGGTAATAAAGAGATAATGAAAAAAGCAATGCGTGTCCGCAAGGTTTTAGGAGGAGGAATGAGGCAAATTGGATTTATGGCAGCCGCTGGAATATACGCTTTAGACAATCATTTGGAACGCTTAGGGGAAGATCATAAGAAGGCTTCAGAAATAGCGGAAGTCCTGTCAAAACAATCATTTGTAAAGAGTGTGGAGCCTACTGAAACAAATATTGTTATCTTTTATCTTTCTGAAGCGATTTCAGAAGAAAAATTTATGGCCGATTTGCTTCAGAAGAATATAAAAATAAGTGCGATGGGGCAGGGGAAACTTAGAATCGTTACTCATTTAGATTATACCGACCAAATGCACTCAAGGTTTTTAGAAACGATAAATAATTATTCATAATAAAATTCAACTTATGCTAAATATTTCAGCATCATATACCGACTTATATCAACTGACAATGGCTCAGGTTTATTTCAAAACCAAACCAGATAGTACAGCTGTGTTTGATTATTACTTTAGAAGCAACCCTTTTAAAGGTGGATACACGATTTTTGCGGGACTTCAAAATATCCTTGAAATCCTTGAAAATTTACGTTTTACGGAGGCCGATATTGAATATTTAAAGACACACGATTTCGAAGATGATTTTCTCGAGTATTTAAAAAACTATAAATTTCAAGGAAACATAAATTCAATTAGTGAAGGTGATATAGTTTTTCCTACGAGTCCGATTTTACAAGTTGAAGGTAATATTATAGAGATTCAGATTATTGAAACTGTATTGCTTAACATTTTAAACTTCCAAACGTTAATAGCAACAAAGGCAAGTAGAATTCGCTACAGTGCCGGTGATAGGGTATTACTTGATATGGGCTTACGTCGTGCGCACGCTACGGGAGGATATTTTGCAACAAGAGCTGCAGCAATTGGTGGTTTTAATAGCACTAGTAATGTAAAAGCGGCTGAGGATTTCAATATTCCAGCTTCTGGGACTATGGCACATTCTTTTATTCAAAGTTATGGAGATGAACTTCAGGCATTTCGAGATTTCGGAAAAATACGATCTAAAAACTGTGTGCTTTTAGTGGATACTTATAATACATTAAGAAGTGGAATTCCAAACGCTATAACCGTAGCGAAAGAAATGGAAGAGAGAGGAGATAGGTTGATGGGAGTGCGATTAGATAGTGGGGATTTAGCCTATTTAGCTAAAAAGGCACGTAAGCAACTTGATGAAGCAGGACTGGAGTATGTAAAGATAGTAGCTTCTAATCAACTAGATGAATATGTAATTAAAAGTTTGAATGAGCAAGATGCCCCTATCGATATATTTGGAGTGGGAACTAATCTGGTTACTGGTAAACCAGATGCATCATTAGGTGGTGTATATAAACTTTCAGAGTTTAATGGTGATCCAAGAATAAAAGTTTCAGAAAACATCATTAAAGTATCCTTGCCTTGTAAAAAACAAGTGTATAGAATGATTGATGATAATGAAATGTTTTTAGGAGCAGATGCTATTGGAATTGCTTCAGAAGATAAAATTAAAAGAATGTACCACCCATTTGATTTTAATAAGGAAATGGATTTGCAAGATTTTAAACACGAGGCTTTATTAAAACCTGTAATGGTAAATGGGGAAAGTACAATAGGCAAAAAAACAATAAACGAAATAGCTGCATTTACTAAGGAACGTCTAAAGTTATTACCAGCCGAATACAAACGTTTTGAAAACCCACATATATATAAGGTGGGTTTAAGTGAAGCGCTAAAATCGCAACGTGATAAGTTAATTGCAGCACATAAGTCTTAAATTATGAAAACACTAATAGTTATTGATGTTCAAAATGATTTTATACCTGGAGGCTCATTGTCAGTTCCCGATGGAGATAAGATCGTTTCAATTATCAACGGCATACAGGATAAATTTGATTTAGTAGTCGCATCACAAGATTGGCATCCACAGAATCATATTAGTTTTGCTTCAAATCACAAAGGTAAAAAGACTTTCGAAGAGATTGAAGTTTTTGGTAAAAAGCAAACCTTATGGCCAGACCACTGTGTTCAAGGCGCCGTAGGTGCAGAGTTTCATCCAGATCTTAGAACTGATAGTTGGGAAACCATTTTTAGAAAAGGTACCGACCCGAATATCGATAGTTACAGTGCATTCTACGATAATGGTCATTTAAAATCAACTGGACTCACAGGGTATTTAAAAGAAAAAGGAGCTACCCAATTGTTTTTCTGCGGCTTAGCTGCCGATATTTGTGTGTATTATTCTGTGAAAGATGCTATGGAAGAAGGGTTTGAGTGCTTTTTTATTGAAGACGCATCACAACCATTAGATGCCGCTACTTTTAAATTTCAAAAGAAAGAATTAGTGAAATTAGGAGTAAAAATGATTAGCGCTAAAGAAACTTAAATAAAAAATTAAACTTAAACTTAAAAGATTGATTAATTAAAATTATTGAAAATGTCAGAACAATTTGAAATGGTGCCAGGAAACTCACTTATTACGAAAACTCCAGAAGAGGGGAGACAACTTGCAGTAAAAATGGCAAGATTGGTAATTAAAGCCACCCAACCTGATTCAGCAATTCGAGAAAAATTACGTCCAATCTATTCTGAAGATGCGGCTATGTTAATTTCTGTAGGGCAAGTTGTCGCTACTGAATTTGCTACAATCGCCGCAGCGAATAATTACTGGAGGTGATACTTAGAATTGGATAAAAACAAAATAATTTCACTTCACTAAAGCAAAAAACACGAAATCACGGATATTAATATTTAAATATCCGTGATTTCGTGATTAAATCTTATTCTAAAAAGAAAGTTATTCTACTTCCTTAACCTCTGCTCCAGGAGCATTTTTTCGAACAGATTCTATTCCGTTTTTTGCACCACTTTCAGAGGAATACATTTGGCTAGAGCCTATAATCTGACCGTTAGTCGCTTTAATATTCCAGTGGATTTTTCCGTTTTTAGCCGTCTTCATTTCAAAACTGTCTTCGTTTTGACAATTTTTTTGAATAGACTCAATTCCATTCATAGCAGATGCTTTAGAAGCATACATTTGGCTTGAAAGTATAACTTGTCCGTTACCAGCTTTTAAAACAAAGTGATATTTATCACCGCTTTTTTTAAGTTCAAACATAATTAGGTGTTTAAGGTTTAAAGTTTAAGCTTTCAATATCGGGAAAATTGGAATATTTTAAAAGTTACATTCTATTTTATAAAAAGTTTAGCAAATTATTTATTTAAACATATCCATTCCAGGAATATTTGGCATTCCATCCTTAGCAACTGCAGCAATTTCTGATTCGTGAACGTTTGTTGCTTTTTCAATCGCCTTATTAAGCGTTAGTATTAGATAGTCTTCTAATTGCTCTTTGTCTTCTAACAAACTGTCATCTACTTCAATAGATTTTATTTTTCTATTAGCCGTAAGCGTGATTTTTAAAAGTCCGTCGTTACTTTTTTCATCAATTAGTACTGTGTCCAATCTTTTTTTAGTTTCTTCAACTTTAGCCTGGGTTTCTTTTAATTTACCCATCATTCCCATTAAATCTCCAAACATAATTAGTGTATTTTAGTTTCCCGCAAATTTACTACATTGTAAGTTTATTCAACAACCTTCAATTATGAAAAATTCTATTATTGTTTCATTCGCTTGTCTTACTTTTGCTGTTGCTTGTAAAAACCAAGAAACTTCAGAGAAAAATATGAAAATCACTGCCCCGAAAGCCGAAAAAGTAGTCAAGGAATTAACAGCTCACGGCGATACTCGCATAGATAACTACTATTGGTTAAACAATCCAGAAGACGAAAAAGTTATTGACTATCTTAATAAAGAAAACGAGTATTACGATGCAATGACGGCACATACCAAAAAGTTCAAAGAAGATCTTTTTGAAGAAATGAAAGCGCGTATTAAGGAAGACGACGAGTCTGTTCCATATAAATTGAATGGATATTACTATATAACCAGATACGAAACAGGTAAGGATTATCCAATTTACACCCGTAAAAAAGGTTCGTTGGATGCCGAGGAAGAAATTCTTTTTGATGTAAATGAAATGGCAAAGGGCTATTCTTATTACAACCTTTCAGGAATAAATGTTTCAGAAGACAATAAACTTGTGTCTTTTGGAGTGGATACCTTAAGTAGAAGAAAATACGACATCTTTATAAAAAACCTTGAAACTGGTGAAATTCTTACCGAGCGTATTCCTCTTACAACTGGAGGTGCTACTTGGGGAAGTGATAATAAAACACTTTTTTATACTAGAAAAGACGAAAACACACTTCGTGCCGATAGAATCTACCGCCATACTTTAGGTGATGACCCTATTAAAGATGAACTTGTTTACACCGAAGAAGATGAAACTTTTGGAACCTACGTGTATAAAACTAAATCTAGAAAGTACATTGTAATTGGTTCTTATAGCACATTAACTTCAGAGTACAGAATTTTAGAAGCAGATAAGCCTCTAGGAGAATTTAAAGTTTTTCAACCTAGAGAAAGAGGCTTAGAGTACAATATTTCCCATTATGGAAATAATTGGTATGTGCTTACAAATAAAGATAAAGCGCTTAACTTTAAATTGATGATGACTTCGGAAAACAAAACTACCAAAGAGAACTGGGTAGATATGATTTCCCATCGTGATGATGTGTTACTTGAGGATATCGATATTTTTAAAGATTTCTTGGTAATAAGTGAGCGTAGTGATGGATTGACAAAAATTAGAATTAAAAAATGGAAAGATGAAGTAGATTATTACCTTCCATTTAGCAGTGAAACTTACACTGCCTTTACGACTCAAAACCCCGAATTCGATACCAAGATTCTACGTTACGGATACAATTCTTTAAACACTCCAGCTTCCATAATAGATTTCAATATGGAAACTAAAGAAAAAACTGTTTTAAAAGAAACTGAAGTTTTAGGAGGGAAGTTTGATAAGGATAATTATCATACTGAACGACTATGGGCAACTGCTGCAGATGGAGCCAAAATACCGATGTCTGTTATTTACAGAAAAGGTATAAAAAAAGATGGTAAAAACCCATTGCTTATTTATGGCTATGGCTCTTATGGGGCAACCATAGACCCGTACTTTTCAACAGTGCGCTTAAGTCTTTTAGATAGAGGTTTTATATATGTAATCGCTCATGTTCGCGGTGGCGAATATATGGGAAGACAATGGTATGAAGATGGAAAGTTGCTAAAGAAGAAAAATACATTTACAGATTTTATTGATGCATCTAAGTATCTAATTGAAGAAGGATATACTTCAAAAGAACATTTATATGCTTCGGGAGGTTCTGCAGGAGGATTATTGATGGGAGCTATCGTTAATATGGCCCCAGATTTATACAATGGGGTTATAGCCTCGGTACCTTTTGTTGATGTTGTAACCACGATGCTAGACGACTCAATTCCACTGACGACAGGGGAGTATGATGAATGGGGGAATCCTAATATTGAGGAGTATTACAATTACATAAAAAGTTATTCTCCTTACGATAATGTTGAAGCTAAAAATTATCCAAATATGCTTGTTACAACTGGATTACACGATAGCCAAGTTCAGTATTACGAACCAGCAAAGTGGGTTGCTAAGCTTAGGGATATGAAAACAGACAACAATATCTTATTGATGCAAACTAATATGGATGCCGGTCATGGTGGGGCTTCGGGAAGGTTTGAAGCTTTAAAAGAAGTGGCTATGGACTATGCGTTTTTACTAGATTTAGAAGGAATTAAGGAGTAGTAAAATTATTTCCTTAACTTTGCAGAGTTTTTAAAACTTGGTTTTTTAGAGCTGAGTTGTTTTATAACGAACATCCTTTTTATGAAAGAAGAAATAAAAGCTTACGATAATGTGTTAGATTTAATAGGTAACACACCATTAATAAAGCTTAAAAAAATTACCCATAATATGAAGGGTAATTATTTCGCGAAAGTTGAAGCGTTCAATCCAGGACATTCTAGCAAAGATAGAATAGCACTACATATAATAGAGGAAGCAGAAAGGCAAGGAATACTTAAACCAGGTGACACTATTATTGAAACTACTAGTGGTAACACAGGGTTTAGCTTGGCAATGGTGAGCATCATTAAGGGATACAAGTGTATCTTGGCTGTTAGTTCAAAGTCATCTGCCGATAAAATTGATATGCTTAAAACAATGGGTGCCAAGGTTTATGTTTGCCCAGCAAATGTAAGTGCAGACGACCCGCGATCATATTACGAAGTTGCCAAAAGATTACATAACGAAACTGAAGGTTCTGTGTATATCAATCAATATTTTAATGAGTTAAATATTGAAGCACATTACAAAACTACTGGCCCAGAAATCTGGGAGCAGACTGCAGGAAAAATCACTCATTTGGTTGCTTGTAGTGGTACCGGTGGAACAATTTCGGGAACAGCAAAGTTTTTAAAAGAACAAAACCCAGAAATTAAAGTTATAGGTATTGATGCTTATGGCTCAGTGTTACAGAAATACCACGAAACTAGAGAATTTGATTCGAATGAAATTTATCCATATCGTATTGAGGGATTAGGTAAAAACTTAATTCCTACAGCTACAGATTTTGATAAAATTGATAAATTTGAAAAAGTAACCGATGAAAGCAGTGCACATACAGCACGTGAACTAGCTAAAACTGAAGGCCTATTTGTTGGATATACAAGTGGAGCAGCAATGCAAGGCTTAAAACAATTAGACGAAGAAGGTGAATTTAATGAGGATAGTAATATTGTAGTTATCTTCCCTGATCACGGTTCAAGATATATGAGTAAAATTTATAACGACGACTGGATGAATCAGCAAGGGTTCTTTGATACAGAGTCTGAGTTAATTGAACAAATAGAATACGTAAAATAATACGTGAAATTAAAATTAATCTCCCCTAATTTCTATAAATAAACCTTTAAATGTCCCAAATGCGATTCGTATTTGGGATTTTTTATATCCTTTATTCTCAATACTGAAAATCTCCGGTCCAAATCTTAGAATCTTATTATAATTTAATTAATTTTGTCCCGCATTTTAACAGAAATTTTGATGAGAGATCTATTCGATAAAATCTATAAAGATAAAGGTCCGTTGGGAAAATGGGCTGATCAAGCAGAAGGCTATTTCGTATTCCCAAAATTAGAAGGTCCAATCTCTAATAGAATGAAATTTAAAGGCAAAGATGTAATCACTTGGAGTATTAATGATTACTTAGGTCTTGCCAACCATCCAGAAGTGAGAAAAGTAGATGCTGAAGCAGCTGCTAAATGGGGTTCTGCATACCCAATGGGAGCAAGGATGATGAGTGGTCATACCGATCTTCACGAACAACTACAAAGAGAACTTGCTGAGTTTGTAAATAAAGAAGCTGCGTACTTATTAAACTTTGGTTACCAAGGTATGGTTTCTACCATTGACGCATTAGTGTCTAAGGACGACGTAATTGTTTACGACGTGGATGCTCACGCTTGTATTATTGACGGAGTTCGTCTTCATTTAGGACAGCGTTTTACTTACAAGCACAACGATATGGAAAGTATCGAAAAGAATTTACAACGTGCTACAAAGGTTGCTGAAAAAACTGGAGGAGGGATTCTTCTTATATCTGAAGGTGTATTCGGTATGCGTGGTGAGCAAGGTAAATTAAAAGAAATTATCGCGCTTAAAGAAAAATATAACTTCCGCTTTTTCGTAGACGATGCTCACGGTTTTGGAACTTTAGGTAAAACTGGAGCTGGAGCAGGTGAGGAGCAAGGAGTTCAGGATGGTATAGATGTTTACTTTGCAACTTTTGCAAAATCTATGGCTAGTACTGGTGCTTTTATTGCAGGTGATCAAGAAATAATCAATTACTTAAAATATAACCTTCGTTCGCAGATGTTTGCTAAATCATTGCAAATGGTTCTTGTAGAAGGAGCTTTAAAGCGTTTAGATATGCTACGTTCTATGCCGGAGCTAAAACAAAAGCTATGGGAGAATGTAAACGCATTACAAGGTGGTCTTCGTGAAAGAGGATTTGATCTTGGAACAACGCAAAGCTGTGTAACTCCAGTATATTTAAAAGGAAGTATTCCAGAAGCGATGGCTTTAGTAAAAGACTTACGCGAAAATTACGGAATTTTCTGTTCTATTGTTGTTTATCCTGTAATTCCAAAAGGATTAATTCTTTTAAGAATGATTCCTACGGCTTCACATACAATGGAAGATATTAATGAAACTTTAGAAGCTTTCTCTTCAATTCGCGAGCGTTTGGAGAATGGAACTTACAAAAGACTTTCTGCTGCTGTAGCTGAAGCTATGGGTGAGAAATAATAAGTGTTATTTTAGTTATATATTTATGAATAATCCACTCCTAGGGGTGGATTTTCTGTTTTACACCAGTACCTTTATCTTTTAAATATTTTTACTGATGAATCCAACTATCCCGAAATCTGCATTTGAGTTTCTTTTGAAGCTAAAAGGAAATAACAACCGCGAATGGATGCAGGAAAATAAAAAAGAATATTTAGCGAATGAAAAGCTATTAAAAGAATTTTATTCTGTAGTAGAGAATAACTTGAATGTAACCGACGAGATTGCAAGAGTAAAAGTGTTCAGAATAAATCGAGACGTTCGGTTTAGTAATAACAAAACCCCTTATAATGTTCATCGCAGTGTTAGCTTTAGTAGAGCAGGAGCTCATAGAAGAGGTGGCTACTATTTAAGGCTAGAACCAGGTAATAGTTATATGGCTGGAGGATTCTTTTCTCCAGAAAAAGAAGATTTATTTAGAATTAGAAAAGAATTTGAATTAGATTCTCAGGAAATTCGTGAAATACTAACCAGAAAAGAATTTAAAAAGGCATTTGGTGGTTTCAATCAAGAAAATGCAGTTAAAACAGCTCCAAAAGGTTTTAATAAAGATGATGAAAATATAGATTTAATCAGGCTTAAAAGCTTTTTCGTTACACATAAATTTACTGATGAAGAAGTTTTTGCTAAGGACTTTAAAGATAAACTCCTTAACCACTATTTACTACTTCGTCCATTCTTTGATTATATGAGTGATGTTTTAACCACAGATTTAAATGGTGAATCAATAATATAGTTAGCAGCATTTTGTTGATAACATAACTTCTTATTTCTCAGTTTTTTTTATCCTACCACCTTCCCTTTTTACTGATTTAATTACTTTTTGTAAGTACCTGAATGCTATAATCTTCAATTGTAACATATTTATTGAAGTGAACTTTGAAAATCTCCTACGTGTTACTACGTATTTTCTACTTGTAGGATTCCATTTTTCATAATATTGGTCGTTATTGTTAATGATTTACTTTATTTTTATAGGAATATCCCTTCAGATTTATAAAATATTCAAAAAAATAACATTTATTTAGTCGCTTTCTTCATCGATTGATTAGATAACCCAAAAGTCAAATTATTATGAGTGTAACATTTAGAATTTCTGTATTAGCATTTATTATTATGACTTTTACATGTTGTAAACAAGAACAAAAAACAAATCAACCAGTTGCTCATTTAGAAGCTGAAGAACCTTCAGTAGAGTTGGTAGGTGATGTAATGAGTAAAGCAAAACAAGATATCTTAACACCAGATGTAATAATAAATTCTCTTATGGATGGTAATGAAAGGTTTGTGAACAATGAACTTACCGCTAGAGACTACTCTAAACAAGTTAAAAACAGTGCCGGAGGTCAGTATCCAGAAGCTGTGATTCTATCGTGTTTGGATAGTAGAATTCCAGTAGAAGAAATATTTGATAGAGGTATAGGCGATCTTTTTGTGGCTCGTGTAGCTGGGAATTTTGTTAATGAAGATATGTTGGGTAGTTTGGAGTTTGCGTGTAAAGTATCAGGTTCAAAATTAATTGTTGTGTTAGGTCATAATCATTGTGGTGCTATTCGAGCGGCTGTAGATAATGTAAAACTTGGAAACATAACATCTATGTTAGAGAAAATTCAACCAGCTGTAGATAATGTGGATTACGATGGTGATAAGACCTCTGCTAATGCCGAGTATGTTGCTAAAGTCTGCGAAAGTAATATCAATAATACTATCGATAACATTAAAAAAAACAGCTCAATTCTAAAAGAAATGGAAGACGCTGGCGAAATTAAAATTATTGGCGCTATTTATAACATTGAAAATGGGAAAGTAGATTGGTTAGATTAGTTCTTATATTTACTGCCCTTACTGTCATCCTTGGTTACATTATTAACACCACCTTAACCCAAAATTCAAGTTTCTGTAGGTACTTTTACACTTGTTACGGCTAACTATCTGTTGGCGTATTATTCTACATTTAAAATCTAAATATATAATGACATTAGCAACAAAAGCTTTCGGTGTAAAGGAAGAAAATAAACCATTAGAACCTCTTGAAATACAGCGTAGGCCAGTAGGTGATAGCGATGTTAAGATAGATATTACTTACTGTGGGGTTTGCCATAGTGATATACATACGGCTAGAAATGAATGGGGTGGATCAAAATATCCAGTAGTTCCAGGTCACGAAATAATAGGTCGCGTTTCTGCTGTAGGGAAAAACGTAAAGAAATTTAAAGTTGGAGATTTGGTAGGTGTTGGATGTATGGTAGATTCTTGCCAAGAATGCAATCAATGTAAAAATGATTTAGAACAATTCTGCGAAAAGGGGGCTACATATACATACAATAGTGAGGATAAACATATTCAAGGTCAAAGAACTTTTGGAGGTTATTCTAATGAGATAGTTGTGGACAAGGAATTTGTTTTAAATATTCCTGAAAATATAGATCCTGCTGCTGCTGCACCACTTTTATGTGCTGGAATCACTACATGGTCGCCTTTAAAGCACTGGAATGTTAAAAAAGGGGATAAGGTAGGAGTAATTGGTTTGGGTGGCTTAGGTCACATGGGTGTTAAGTTTGCTAATGCATTAGGTGCTCATGTGGTGATGATAACTACTTCGCCATCTAAAATTGAAGACGCAAAGAAACTTGGTGCTCACGAGGTGCTAATTAGTAAAGATGCTGAAGCAATGAAAGCGCAAAAACAATCATTTGACTTTATTCTTAACACTATTCCTGTTGGACATAAAATGGATCCGTATATTTCCTTGTTAAAGAATGACGCTACAATGGTTTTGGTTGGTGCAATTGAGCCCTTAGAACCTTTCCATGGAGGAGCGCTTATTAGAGGAAGAAAACGAATTTCAGGATCATTGATTGGTGGAATTAAAGAAACCCAAGAAATGCTCGATTTTTGTGGAGAGCATAATATTGTTTCAGATATTGAAATGATTGATATAAAAGATATAAATGATGCTTATGATCGTGTTGTTAAGGCAGATGTAAAATATCGTTTTGTAATCGATATGGCTTCATTAAAAGCATAAACTTTACATTGAAGTATTGCTTTAAGTAAAAAACCCTAACTTATTAAAGTTAGGGTTTTTATAAATTTAAAACTTAGTTGTATTATTCTTTAAAATTTATCATCCAACTAATTCCATATTTATCTGTACATCTTCCATAGTGAGCGCCCCAAGAGGTTTCTTGGAACGAAGTATGTACTCTTCCTCCTTTAGATAATTGATCGAATGCCGATTCTGCCGATTCTGCTGAATCCATATCAACTCCAAGATGTATATTAGTACCATCGGTGAGTGGAGTGTCTGGAGCTGCATCGTATCCTAGAATCGTAAAATTTTTCCCACGAAGTTCTGCGTGTTGCCACTTAGAACGATAATTTCCTGGAATGTCGATTTCTTTATCTTCATAGGTTTCAGTATTCTTAATTTCGCCACCAAAAATATCTTTATAGAAATTAAATGCTTCTTGGCAACTGCCTCTAAAGGCTAAGTAGGCTTCAATTCTCATAGCTTTATTTTTTTAAATTATTAGTAAAAACTTTTTTCCTGAATTATTTTTTAAATAACCTGGATAATAGCGATAATACTAATAGCACTAGAAAAATATAGAAAATGATTTGAGCAATATCAGTTGCTCCTTCAGCAATTCCACCGAATCCAAAGATCGCAGCTATAATTGCAATAACTAGAAAAATAATAATCCATCGTAACATAAGTTGTAGTTTTTGAGTTAGTATTGCTCTAATTTATAATAGATTATCAATTATTAAAACTTTTTAATTGTAGTTTAACAAGAAATGTTAATGGTAGTTTGACAATTTATCAAAATAACAGCTAATATATTTTTAGCTTAAAACATTCAACCATGTTAATACTGAACTGTCCTGAATAATAATTTTCGGAAAATTCTTTCTTCATTTTTAATTTGGATTAGTATTTATTCTTAAATGATTTTTTAACATTTAAAGATGAAATCGATTTCTTTAAATTCTACTTTTTAAAAATCATATCTTTGGATATTTCACAATAATAAATTGGCATGAAAATTCTCCACACTTCCGATTGGCATATCGGAAAACAACTACTTAAATTTGATTTAACTGCAGATTTAGACCTGTTTTTTGAATGGTTAATAAATTATATAAAATCTGAAGATATAGATGTGCTGTTGGTTTCAGGTGATGTTTTCGACCAAGCTAATCCTTCACAAGCAGCATTTAAACAGTATTATGATTTACTAAAGAAGTTAATCAACCTAGATTGTAAAATAATTATTACAGGAGGTAATCACGATTCCTCAGCAGTTTTAAACGCTCCAGCCGAATTACTAAAGGCATTCGATATTACAGTTGTTGGCGGTGCTACAGAAAGAGTAGAGGACATGTTTGTAACCGTAGAAAAGAACAACGAAAAAGTTGTAGTAGCTGCCATACCGTTTTTAAAAGATAGAGATATTCGAAAGTCGGCTGCAGGGGAAAGCTATGCCACTAAAATCGAACAGATAAAATCTGGACTAAGAGTTTATTTTTCCAACGTCAATTATTTTTACCAACAAAACTATTCTGATGAATTGTTTATTGTAATGGGCCATTTATATGTACAAGGAAGTGAACTTTCGGAAAGTGAACGCGATATTCAAATAGGGAATCAAGCAGGTGTAGAGGCAAATATGTTTGGAGAAATACCCGATTATGTCGCATTAGGACATATTCATAAGTCGCAGGTAATTTCTCGCGAACAAAACATTTATTATTGTGGTTCTCCCGTACCGCTAAGTTTTTCTGAAAAGGAAGATCGCAAGCAGATTAACGTGATTACTGTAGTCAATAATGAGATAGAAAACGTTGAAATTGTTCCTATTCCGAAACACAGAAACCTTGTAACTTTTGAAGGTAGTTTGCAGGAGGTGGAAGAAAAACTAAAATCATACTCTGAAGAAACCACCTTAACTTCATTAGCCGAAATTATCGTAAACGAAGAGGTTGAAAGTTTAGAAAGGCGTCAAGCTTTTGAGGCACTTATCAATTCTCAGTTTAATTCGAATATAGAAGTTGTAAAATCCCGTTTAAATTTCAGAAACAAAATTAGAGGTGCTAGTGATGCCTTTGAGGTAGGAACAGACGTGGCCGATGTAACGCCAATGCAGATGTTTGAAAAGAAACTTGAATTACAAAGTGGTTTGGAAAACACGGAAGAATTAAGGAATGCTTTCCGTGAAATTTTAGAAGAATTGGATCTATAGGCTATGAAAATTCTAAAAATACGATTTGAAAATATACATTCCCTCAAAGGGGAGCACGAAATTAACTTTGGGGAGGGGATATTAGCAGACGCTGGACTTTTTGCTATTACCGGACCTACAGGGTCTGGAAAATCAACATTATTAGATGTAATAACTTTGGCCCTTTATAATCGAATTGCTCGTGTTGATAAAAATGTGAGTAATTCAATTTTGGAAGACGATGGGGGGATTATGACTCGAAATATGAAGAGTTGCTATGCAGAAGTTGAATATCGAGTAAATGGGAAGGAATATCGCAGCCATTGGTCTATAGAACGCAATAGAAACAATAATTTAAATGCCCGAAAACAGGAATTGGTAGAGGTTGCTACTGGACATATTCTAGAATCTGGCACTAAAACCCCTGAAAAAAACAATGTTATTATAGGTTTAAGCTACGAGCAGTTTGTTAAAGCTATGGTATTATCGCAAGGGGAGTTTAGTAAATTGCTTCAAGCGCCGCGCAATGAGCGAAACAAGTTGTTGGAAGATATAACTGGAGCTAAATCCTATCGTGAAATTGGAAAAGCTGTTTATTTCCGGTATAAGTCAGTTGAAAAAAAGATTGAACTTAAAAAAGCTGGCCTTGAAGGAATTGAATTATTAAGTCCCGAAGTTATTGCAGAGAAGAAAAATGAATTAAAAACATTAATTAAAACTAAACCCGCAATTGAGAAGGCTTACCAAGATGCAGCCGAAAAAATAAAAACTAGGCAAGAACTTCAAAATACACAAAAAGAACAAAAACAACTTGAAGTCGATAAAGCCGAACTTAAAAAGGATGTTGAAATTTTTAAGCCTTTTAAAGTTGAATTAGAGAATCACGAGAAACTATCTAAATACGCAGTTAATTTAAGAGAGTTTGATTTAATCGTTAAAGAAGAAAATCAGCTTAAAGAATATACAAAAGGACTACGGGAATCTAAGGAAGAAGCCGAGTCGTTACAGAAAACTTATTTGCATAAAGTATCAGAATTGATTTTTGAAGCGGTTGATGTAGAAAATGCTAATAGTAAACTGGAAGCATTCCGAGGAAAAATTGCTGCCTTACAAAATGAAGAAGAAAAGAAAAATGGAGAAGCCAATCTCTATAAAAGTCAGCTGAATAACTACGTTCGTAATATAAAACAATTAGGCTTTTCACTTTCGAATGCAGATAATCCTGAGCAGTTTAAGTCACAGTTTACTGCTTTTGAGAAATCTATAAATGAAAGCATTGATAATTCAGGAGTTGGAGGTATAGAAGAGTTAAATAATACCTTAGAATCTGCTCGACAAAATCACGAGAAAGCTGGAGAATTCCTCACTAAAAAAGAACAGTTACTAAAAGTTCAAACTAATATCAAAGGTCAGAATGACAAACTTAAATCGATAAAGGAAAAACTAGAGCATGATAACAATGCTATAACTTCTCAAGAAAAAGATGTAATTGATTTAAAAAAGGATGTTGAAATTTTAGAGAAAAAATTAGAGCAACAGCGCAAACATCAAAGTTTAGAGGAATACCGTCAACAATTGAACCCAGAGGAGCCTTGTCCACTTTGTGGCTCCATACACCACCCATACGCTTCTGAGGAGCCGTACTTTGACGCCAAGGAAGAGCTACTAAAGCAAAAGAAGGATTCACTTAAAACCAAATCTGATTTATTAATTGCTTTAAACGAAAAGAATAAATATCATTTAAAGGAAATCACGAATATTACCAATGATATAGAAGTTCTAAAGAAGGAAGAAGCAACTAATTTGAAAGTGCTTTCAAATCTAGCAGATCGTTTGGACTGGAGTTATAAGGACGACCTTAAAATTCTTAAAAGCAAACGAATGGCATTAGCTAAAACCATTAAGCAAATGGAGGCATCGAAAAATGCTTTTCAGGCAGCTGAAGTTTTAAAGGATATTGGAACGAGTCTTAATCAATGGGAAACTGCTTTAAAACAATATTTAAATCTAAATAAAGAGCGAAGTTCACTCTATAAAGGGCAGGATATCAATAAAGAATCCAATACTTTATCAACTCAACTCACACAAGCTGTTTCCAACATCTTGGCAATTGCTAAACAGCTTCAGGAAAATAATGACAAAATAAAAAACACAACTTCAGAGAAATCTAAGAGGGAAGCAGATTTAAAACAAATACTTGTAAAGGAAGGCTTAGAAAATATCGAAGTATTGCGAAAATCAATTATACAAGAAGATCGAGCTAATAAGATTAGAAAACGAGAAAATGAGCTTAAAGAACGCCACACAAGTATTTCTGTAAAAGAAAATGAGTTGGTAAAAAGGATAAAAGAATTGACTGATAAAGATGATACTAAGCTTTCAATCGAAGCTTTAACTTCCTTGTTTGAAGAGTCTAAAAATCATTGGGATACACTTTCTATTAGTATTGGGAAGTTAACCCAAAGCTTGGAAGACGATGAAAATAACAAGAAGCGTCAACAAAAAGTAATTGACGAATTAAACCTTTTAAAGAAAGATTTGGCTCTTTGGAAATCTATGAACGATTTAATTGGGGATGCAACTGGAAACAAGTTTTCAAATTTTGTTCAGGATCTCACTTTAGAGCAGCTTATAGGTTTTGCCAACAAGCGTCTTTCAGATTTTAGTGATCGTTATTTACTAGATATCCCAACACCTGAAGAAGCAGAAAAAAGTGATACGCTTAAGGTTTTTGATAAGTATATGGGGAACGCTCGTCGTTCTGTTCGCACTTTATCAGGAGGAGAAACATTTTTAGTGAGCTTGGCAATGGCCTTTGCTTTGTCTGATATAGCTGCTAGAAACGTAAAAATTGAATCCTTGTTTATAGACGAAGGTTTTGGAACTTTAGATCCTGAAACCTTAGATCAAGCCATTACGATTCTTGAGAAAATGCAAAATGAAGGCGATAAGTCGGTTGGAGTGATTTCACACGTAAGTGCCTTAAAAGAAAGGATAACAACCCAGATTAAATTGGAGAAGGGGAGTTTGGGGTATTCCATTTTAGAGGTGGTGCAGTAATAGTAACAAACACACTTTTTAAAGAAGGAGCTTAAGAAACAAACAAAGCACAAATGTTTTAAACACCAATAATATGCATTGGAATTGGTAACGACATAGACATAAAGATTGTGCTTTTAATTTATCTATTGCACTCTGCCACCTCTTAATTTTGCTTCAAATATTTCACCAGTTTTATATTTCACAGGAATCCCAGGGGTATCGGCATATAAACGATAGCGTCTAGATTTTAATTTAACTTTACTACCATCAACGGCTTCTACATATTGAATTACAAAACCAATTAAAGCTTTTTTTCTACTATGTGTCGATTCAACAACATCGACAATCTTTCCTGTAACTTCGGCTCCTTTTTTAATAATTACTCTATTTTCGGCAACAACATCTTCATTGCAAATAAGTCGGATTTGTTTTCCATCTCGCTCTTTTTCTTCCGAACTTAAATCTTCTTTTAAGGTAATACTAATAATTTTTCCTGCAGGAACATCAACGGGAGTGTTTGGAATTACTGGTTTTTCAACCTTGCTTTCTTTCTTCTCTGTTTTTTCAGGAATAGTTGATGGTTTTGGTTCACTCTTTTTTTTTGGCGGATTTGATGGTTTACGATTCGTTGGTTGGCTGATATCTTTTTTTATTTCTTCTTTAGCTTCAGGAATTACTTCTGTATTTTTAATAATACGCTTGTACATATCATTTGGTGTTTCTTCAAATTCGCTAGAAGCTTGGTTTAATACCACTTCTTGAGGGCTTTCCTCAGGTTCTGTCCAGGTTACTTCAGACGCCTCAGGAGTTTCTTCTGCAATTATTTCCTTATCTGTACCACCACCCCAAATCAATAAAATTGCACAAAATAAAACAGAGACTCCCAGTAATAATAATGACTTGTTTACTTTGGTTGCCTTTGGCACCTTAAACCTTCCTGAGATGGATTTTGCACGAGCTAAAATATTATTTACAGATATTATTTCACTTCCTTTTTGAGGTTCAGTAAAAACCTGAGATGCTTGTAGCACTTCGGTAAGTGTAGATTGATCTAAAAGAGAGGAACCAAGATTTTTTTCAATGGCAATTTTCATTTCCAATGCCGATTTGTATCTCTTATTAGGATTGCGTTGAAGGGCTTTAAAAATGATCTTTTCAAAGGAGACAGGGACTGTAGGATTATATTGTATTATGGATTCAGCTTGTTTTTCTAACTTATCTTTCATCAATCGATAATCGGTGTCACTTTGGAACGGTGTACTACCGCTTAACATTTCGTATAAAATATTACCTACAGCATAAACGTCAATACGTTCATCTCCCTCGTGGCCTTGAATTTGTTCTGGAGCCATATACTCTAAGGTTCCTACAGACTTACCGTGACTGGTAATTCGTTGGGCATTACGGATTCTGGCAATTCCAAAATCCATGATTTTAACTTCTCCATCTTCATTAATCATCACATTAGCAGGTTTTATATCTCGGTGAATAATTCCCTTGCGATGTGCGTGTTCTAAACCATCAAGAATTTGCACCGCAATACTAGCTGCGAGTTGATGTGTGATTTTTTGATGAATTTTTAACCAATCTTCCAGGGTTTTTCCCTCAACATATTCCATAATCATCCAATAGGTATCTTCCTTTGGAATAAATGAATAGAGGTGAGTAATATTAGGGTGATTTAGTTTTGCTAACGCTAGTGCTTCGGCTTGAAATCGTTCACCTAAACTTTCGTCCTCTGAACCCCCATCGCGATGAAGCTGCTTAATGGCAACTAATCTTTGAATCATAGTATCTCTTGCGAGATAAACAACACCCATTCCGCCTTCACCAAGCTTTTGAATAACCTCATATTGACTACCTAGTATGCTCATAATATTACATTTTGTTCTTTAGTTTTTGAAGGATTGGTTCGATTTATAGAAGTGATCTCTATGAGCAATGCGGAAAAATTATCTGATACATTTCTAGTTATGGCAGTACAACTTAAACACTCCAAAACAAACTCTGCTTGGCTCATTGAAAGCAAATCTTTTATGTCACCATCACTAAATACATCTGTTACTCCATCAGAGCACATAAAAATCCGGTCACCTTCCAATACTTTCCAGCCATTGGATGTAATTTGAGGTTGTATATTTGTTGTAGTTCCTAAGGCCTGCAATAGCACATTTTTCATTGGATGATTATCCCGTTCTTGCAATGTAATATCACCATCTTCAAACATCTGGTTAACTAGTGTATGGTCTTTACTTAATTGTGTTAAGCTTCCATTACGTAAAAGATAAATACGACTATCACCAATATGGCCGATATAACAAACATTACGCTGTATTATCACTGAAGTTGCAGTAGTACCCATTCCTTGTTGTTCTGGATTCCCTTCGCCAGTTTCAACTATTTCTTTATGTGCATTTTTAAATGCTTTTTGCAACAATTTTTCTGGAGTATATTTTTCCCAATATTTTAAACAATATTCGAGCAATATATCACACGCCATCTTGCTAGCAACATCACCTGCATTATGTCCGCCCATACCATCTGCTACTACAGCAATTAGATTTTTTTGGTTGTTTTCGGGATAAGAATATGCAATGGAGTCTTCGTTGTGGTCACGTACAGGACCAGTTTCTGAAACAGTATAGACATTGCAAAAACTTCCACTATTTCTAATGTTTTTTACAGTGGAATTAGCAACCTTATTTTTATTATTTGAAAAGAAAAACCTCATAATTATTTTTGTTAATTGCCAGTTACTTGCTATCACCATATTAAAATAGAATTAGTGGAAAGGTGAAAGTAAGTACCTAATGTTTGTCGTTTTAAAGAAGTTATTTAATAACCTGCTGACGGCCCATTAATTCCATTACATACTTAATCGGAACTGAAAAACTAATAGCATTTCCTCTTCCATCTGTTGTTCCGGCGCTATATACACCTACTACACGTCCCTTATCATCAAACATAGGTCCACCGCTATTTCCTCCTCCTGTAGAGTTGATAGTAAGCTGGTAATAGTCACCTAAGGAAGACCGATAATCATCAATTTTTTCATTTCTTTCACTTCCACGAACCATTCTTCCTACATTTCCTGTACTTATAGTGGGAACTGGTACCGTTGAAATATTTGGATTGGAATTAAAATAATCTTGTGAGCGCTTAAGCACTAATTGGTTAGGTGCAAGCCCTGGATATCCCATAACAATGGCAGGATCACCGGGTTGAATTTCATTATAATTATCATAAAGTTCTACTTTAGGTAAAGATTCAGGTAAATCAATTTTAATCATAGCGATGTCGTGAGTAGAGGAAATTCGGACAATCTGTGCTGGTGTTCTTTGTGAATTATTGGCAAATGTTACATCTAAATAAGTATTTATCCCAGTGTATTTTCTATCATTCCCAGGAACCCAGCTACCTACCATTTCTCTTGTTACTTGTTTCTCCCAAGAAGGTGCGAATTGTCCGTTTTTATCTGTCTCCATTAGTACTCCCGGGAAAGCGTATTCTTGAAATTGAAACCTTGTAAGCCAACTAGTAGCTACGTGTCGATTTGTTGCAATAAACCCGCGTTCGTCTATAACAAAGCCACTGCCCATACCTGAACTCGCAATAATGTCAAGTTCTATGCCTTGAGTATTGCCAAATCCTTTTAAATAGTCACCTTTTGTAACTAATAAAGGCTCGATTTGTCCTTGTTGATTTTGAAAATATGCACCTCTGTGTCCAATAATTTGCTTATCCTTTATAACAGGATAATAAACGTGATACATTTCTTCACTAGATTCAGTATTCGTGAGTTTCCAAGCAAATTCTATATAAACTACTTTTTCATTATTTGCCTTGGCAATTTCGGTAGGAGTGAAGGTGGTTTTTGGTTCTCTAACGTGAACAATTTCCTTAACGCTCTGTTTTTGATATAATAAATATCCTCCAGTTGAAACTAACAATAAAATAGCAGTTAATGTGATTAGAAGGCCGGTCTTATTTTTCTTTTCAGATTCGCGAATCATATGCTGCATAGTATTTTTTCCAACACCATCTTTTTTCGGCTGTTTTTTTTCTGAAGTAGCTTTTGGCAAATTAGTAGTAGTATGAACTTTGGTTTCTTTTGCTACGGTTGTGTCTATAACTCGAGTGCTTTTTATATGCAGTTTTGGACGAGGATCAAGGTCGAATTCAAATGATGGGCCTTCTTTTCCAAGCTTTATAATATCCCCAGCAAATAGTTCGGTCTTTTTTGTAATGAGAACTTCATTTACAAACGTCCCATTCTTACTCTGACTATCAGAAATGAAGAAACGTTCAGGGTTTTCACTGTCTTGAGATATATGGCAGTGATTTCGACTAATAGTATCTTCCTTAACTGGATCAAAACTTACATCGTTATCTAATCCTCGTCCTATTTTAACTTCTAGGTTTTTGGAAATAGTGAAGCTTTCTACTTGTCCTTTCTTAGAGCCTGCAATGTGACGTATTAAAAGAAAATTGGCTTGATTATTCATAGTGATTGAATTTATTGGTTAAAAATTGGTTCAAACTGAAAATGGTATTCAATAATTATCCATTACAACCAACTATCGAAAAACTATAAAAAGGTCATCATTTATAAAGTCTAAATTGTTTTGGAAAGTATTTTCACACCAAAAATTTTAATTTTTGAGAACCAAAAAAGATGTATAAAAATCAAAATGGAAGATCAATTTCGAAACGAATTTATCTGTTGTAAAATTTGTATGAACAAGTCAGATTAGGTAAATTCAACTTTTAAATAAAATTGAATATATAAGTAATGTTCAAGGTAAATATCTGATAAACAGTAATTTTTAGGCTAAAAGTTTATAAAAAAACAAAATAATTTCAATATATTTGAAATAAGCAAATTGCTTTTTCTCCTTTCCTAGTGCAAAATTCCTCAATAAGTTAGTGCCCATATTATATAAAATTAATTCGCTGTGATGCTACAATTTTGTTTGTAGTACTCACGTGATTAATAATATTAATCCAATAAATGAATAGCCATGAAAATCAACAAAAAGAATATTCCTGTAACAATGGAAGGACCAGGTACTGTAATGAGAACAATAGAAAACTTAGGAGGAATGTCCGTTTGTTTTAACGAGTTACCTAAAGGAACGGATTTTACACCTTTACTTAATGGTTTGGATAATAACAGCTGTCATTGTCCGCATTGGGGTTATGTGTTAAGTGGTAATTTACTCGTAAAATACGACAATGGAAAGGAGGAAATTCTTTCGGAGGGTGATGTTTATTATTTACCAAATGGACATACTGCAATTGTTCAAGAAGATTTAAAGGTAATTGAATTTAGTCCTTCAAAAGAATTTGGTGAAGTAATGACCCACGTTGGAAAGAAAATGACTGAATTAAGTTAAGAGGTTTGATGAATTATTTATAAAATAATTGAAGATATCGGTCACATTAAACTTAAGGTATTCTTCAGATTGCTATGTGTCTAATTTCTTTCTATATGGTGTGAAAATAATTGTGTAAATTGTTGAATTTCGAATTTATCCGTTGAATCTCGCAAGATTTAGTTAATTATAAAATTTGCTAAATGGAATGTACACTTTGCAATACGACACTACACAATAAGGTAGATGAATTTTATTTTATTTGTGATTGTTGTGGCGCCTATGTTAAGCATAAAAAGTATTATTTAAATAGTGAAGAAGAGAAGGAGCGTTATAAAGAACACAACAACGATATAGATAATCCTGGTTACCAAAAATTTACTTCGCCAATTACAACTGCTATTTTAGAAAATCAAAGTCCAGAGGAACTTGGTTTGGACTACGGCTGCGGAACAGGCCCTGTAATCTCAAAACAACTTATGGATAATGGGTATCAGGTAATTCTTCATGACCCGTACTTTAATCTTAATGAAGATTTCGTCAATTATAGTTATGACTACATTTTTAGTTGTGAAGTTTTCGAACATTTTTACAATCCTAAGCAAGAAATTGAAATGCTTTTAAAAATATTAAAGCCAGAAGGACGACTTTATATAATGACACATTTGTATACCATAGATATAGACTTCGCTAATTGGTATTACCGAAATGATCCCACACACGTGTTTATATATACTTCTAAAACCATTGAATATATAACCGATAAATACAATTTGGTTACTGAAAAACTAACAGCTAGAGTCATTATAGTTTCAAAAAAATAAATTAAGATTCATATTAATCGGTTGTATTTTCAAACAAAAATTTATCGTGAAATTTATTTCATCACATCTTTTAAAAGCCAAGACTCAACTTCTTGTGATTCTTTATCGGTATGTAACACAGCTATATCCCCTGTAGTTTCAAATATTACAGCTCGCACTTGAGATAATTCCAGCACATTTGCTTCGCGAAGTTTTGCTCGTAAATCTCCCTCTGTTACTCTAGCCTTTGCTAAATTTTTATGAAGTATATTAGAACCATCCATTAGCAGTAAAGGAGTGTTGTCTATAGTATTGGCAAAAAACTCAAATCTCCGAAAATAAGCTGCCGTTAATTGTAATATATAAACTATCAATAGTCCTAAAACTCCTTCAGAAATAGAAATACTAGAAGTAAGAATTGTAGAAGCAATTAAAGAACCAATGGCTACCGTCATTGCAAAATCAAAACTTGACATTTTACTAAAACTCCGCTTTCCAAAAACTCTAGTATAAATGATAACAGCTACATAAACAGCTATGGCACTTATTACAATACTAATAACTTCGGAATTAGATATACTAAACAACTTTTCCATTTTATTTTTTTTAATTATTTAAAGCGATTTCTATAAAGTTAAATTTAATTTACTCCATAAAATGTTATTTTAGTAATAAATTAGTAAGAAGTTAAATAACAACTATAACTCTAGCTATTCTAATAAGCCTTACAAACACATATCAAATTCATGCAATCAAAGTTTTCTTTTTTTAAAATTGAATTATTTAAATGACGCGTCCAAAAATTAAAATCGAGAAAACTACAATTGATAAGTCTATTGAAGTTTTTACATTTCTGCTAATAATAGGGTCAGCAATTTTAATAGGATATTTTTACAATCAACTACCTGAAAAGATTCCTATTCACTTTAATTGGCCTTCAAAAGATGAAAATGGATTTGGAACAAAAAATTTGCTTTGGACGAGTCCAATAATTTGTGGTATAATCACTATCGCAGTATTTAAACTCAATCAATATCCTTGGATTTTTAATTATCCCACTGAAATTAATGATAAAAATGCTAGGTATAACTATAAGCAAGCAACACTAATGCTTCGAATAGTAGGATTATTGATAGCGCTTTTATGTTTTACAGTCACAGTATTGTCTCTATTAGACGGACTTGAAGTAGAAAATAACCTCAACAACTATCTCACACCTTTATTTCCAATATTATTAATTGCAACTCCAATTTTTTTCGCGATTAGGATATTAATTCTCAACAAGAAATAAAAAATTGATTTTATAGGTACTTCTAGGAAAGAATGGTTAAATAGTCAATTCATTCGAATTTCTCATCGAATAACTCGCAAATTATCGTAGGCAGTTTAACAATAAGATTGATTAATTTTTAAAGAGAAGGAGTATATCTTTTATCCCCATCCCTTTCATATTTAAAATCAATCTATTTAGTAGATTTCTAGATGCTTAAAATTTGATTATATATCAAAATGATGTAATTTGAACTAAGAGTAATTTCTAAGGGAAATAGATTACTAAAATCATTTTGATAACAATAAATAAAACTTCTATAAATGAAACATTTACTTTTAATTGGATTGAGTTTATCTTTATTAGCCTGTAATCAGCAAGCAGATAATACAAAAGAATTGGAAGAGCGCATAAACAATTTAGAAAGTAAACTTGCAGACGCTTATAAACCAGGTTTTGGAGATTTTATGGGTTCTATACAAACACATCACGCTAAATTGTGGTTTGCAGGACAAAATGAAAACTGGGATCTCGCCGATTTTGAAATCCACGAATTAGAAGAAGCTATTGAAGACATTCAGAAGTATCAAGCTGGTCGAAAAGAAAGTGAAATGATAGGAATGTTAAATGCACCTTTAGAAAACATTGAAAAAGCTATTGATGAAAAGGATTCAGAAGCTTTTAAAAGAAATTTTATCTCACTTACAAATACGTGTAATAAGTGCCATATAGCAGTGGGATTTGAATTTAATGTTGTAAAACTTCCTGAAACTTCTCCTTTCACTAATCAGGATTTTAGACCAATAAATTCTGAGGATAATTATTATCTCGAGGAACATACAACTTCAAAAACTAATTAAGAAACACAAAACTAATTTCTTTCTTAAGAGAAACAGCAATAGCTTGATAAAACTAAAGTTTTACCATTTAAAACCTTATAATCAACAGTCATTATACTTTTTTACAGCATAAGGAAATTTAAAAGGTATATTTAAGTTTATAAAAACGAGGAAATCAAAAGTAATATGAAAGATGCCAGTAAGGATTCACATCAGGAAAATAGTGAGCACGGTCATTCTAACCTCAATTTTTTAGGAGAAAACACCGAACTCTATTTCGCAATAATCAGTGGAGTATTTTGGGTTACAGGGGTTGTCTTATCATTTATCTCTAGCGTTTCTGAATCCATTGTAACTCCGATTTTTATTATCGGAGCTATATTCGGTGGTGTTTTTACCTTCTCTTCTGCCATTTTTGGTTTATCAAAAGGAAAATTTGAAATTGACTTTTTGATGCTTTTTGCAGCTATTGGTGCTGCTGCATTGGGAAAGTGGAGCGAGAGTGCCTTATTGCTATTCCTGTTTAGTTTAGGACACGCTCTTGAACATTACGCTATGAAAAGAGCGCGAAAGTCTATTTCTGCTCTTTCCGATTTAGCGCCTCCAACCGCACTTTTAAAACAAAATGGTGAACTGAAAGAAGTCCACATTGAAGAGCTGAAGGTTGGAGACATAATTGTGGTAAAACCAAATTCAACTATCGCGGCTGATGGAGTAGTAGCAAAAGGAACGAGTGCAGTAAATCAGGCTTCAATTACAGGAGAAAGTATGCCAATAACCAAACTCCCAAGCGATAGCTGGAAAGATGACATCGAAATTAAAAACTTATTGCCTGAATATCGAGTTTTCGCAGGTACAATTAACGGCAGTGGAGCTCTAGAAATTAAAGTTCTTAAGGAGTCTAAAGACAGTACACTTTCGCGATTAATTTATTTGGTGAAAGAGGCCGAAACTCAAAAATCGCCTACACAACATCTTACAGATAATTTTGAAAAATACTATGTGCCTTCGGTATTAATTTTAGTTATTATTTTACTATTTGCTTTTGTTGTAATAGACGAAACTTTCGAGCAGAGTTTTTACAGAGCAATGTCAGTTTTAATTGCCGCTTCACCGTGTGCCTTGGCTATTTCAACACCAAGCGCTGTATTGGCTGGAATTGCGAGAGCTGCTCGGCAAGGAGTATTGATTAAAGGGGGTCGTCCTCTTGAAGACTTAGGCGGAGTTAGTGCAATTGCATTTGATAAAACAGGAACCCTCACCGAAGGTAGGCCTAAACTAACACACGCTATTCCTTTTGGTAATATAAGTAGAGAACAGTTATTAAAAGTTTCTGTGGCTGTAGAAGCACTGAGTGATCATCCATTAGCGGCAGCTATAGTTGATGGAGGAAATAAAGAATTAGGAGATATTGATATTCCGAAAGCTGAAAATTTAAAAGCCTTAACCGCAAGAGGAATTCAAGCCGATTGGAATGGTGGTCTTGTTCATATTGGTAACCGCAGACTATTTGAAGAATTAACAGGAAATGCAGTACCTAAGGAAATAGATCAAAAAATGGCTGAACTTGAATTAGAAGGAAATACAGCTATGATTGTTCATCAAGGGAATGAGTACTTAGGTATTATTGCGGCCATGGACGTGGCCCGCCCTGAAGCGATTTCAACCTTAACCGCTTTAAAAGGAATAGGTATTAAGCGAATGGTTATGCTTACGGGCGATAATCAAAAAGTAGCTAATGCAGTTGCAAAAATTATAGGAATAACCGATCCGTTGGGGAGTTTACTTCCTGAAGATAAAGTAACTGCAATAGAAAAACTTAAAGAAGAAGAAAGTGGAGGTGTGGCTATGGTTGGAGATGGTGTGAATGACGCCCCTGCAATGGCAAAAAGTACAGTAGGAATTGCCATGGGAGCAGCAGGGTCTGATGTAGCTTTAGAAACCGCAGATATAGCACTAATGGCGGATAAATTAGATAATCTTCCTTTTGCAATTGGCTTAAGTAGAAAAGCAAAAAGCATCATTAAACAAAACTTAATAATCAGTTTGGGAATGGTGGTTATATTGGTTCCATTAACAATTATGGGAACCATAGCCATTGGACCAGCAGTTGTCTTCCACGAAGGATCAACTTTGGTAGTTGTATTAAATGCCTTGAGATTATTGCGGTATGAGTTGAAATAGGTTTTAAGAACCCTTGCTTACATTATTATTTGAAGAGGAAAAGAATATGTTTATTCTATTGATTTATACTAACGACATTCAATAGAATTTCTTTTGAACTTGCTGTGATTATTGGTTTATTTCTAATTTTCATTCTGAATCCAAAACCGTACATCGTAAATCAAGAAATTCTATGTTGTTTCCTTCAGGGTATATAAGGTTAATAATTACTTAATGGTATATCTCATCATGTAAATTATTTTATATTAATTACAGAAAAAAATTTAAACAAAGTATATGAATTCAAGGAAGTTATTAATGATTCCGGGGCCAATAGAGTTTGAAAATGAAGTTTTACAATCTATGGCTATTCCTACACTTAGTCATATTGACCCTGATTTTATAGCTGTATTTGCAAACAGTTTAAAGTTGTTAAAAGATGTTTGTCAGTGTCCTTCTGGACAAGGATTTATTGTAGCTGGAACAGGGACACTTGCTATGGATATGGCGGCAGCCAATTTAGTTGAAGCTGGCGATAAAGTGCTAGTAGTTTCTACAGGATACTTTGGGCTTCGATATGCTGAGATTTTAAAACGCTATGGAGCCGATGTAGATATTCTTGAATCCGAAGTGGGCCATATTGTCCCTATAGATGATATTGAGAAGCAAATAAAATCCAATAATTATAAAATTCTAGCATTTACTCACGTCGATACTTCCACTGCGGTATTAAACGATGCTAAAAGCATAGGAGCATTAGGAAAAAAATACAATGTATTGACAATTCTCGATGGAGTTTGCTCGGTAGCGGGTGAGGAAATTAAGCAAGAAGAATGGGGAATAGATGTTGTTGTAACCGCATCTCAAAAAGCAGTAGGAATTCCTCCTGGACTTGCTCTTGTGGTAGCATCTCAAAATGCTATCAAAACTTTTGAAAATCGTAAAAGTCCAGTTTCAAACTATTATTCCGATTGGACAAACTGGTTACCCATAATGCAAGCTTACGAAAACAGGCAGGCCTCATATTTTGGGACGCCTCCGGTAAACCTTATCATTGCTTTAGAAAAAAGTTTGAAGTTAATTTTGAACGAGGGATTAGAAAATCGTTTTAATCGTCATAAACGAGCAGGAAAAGCTATGCGTGAAGCTATCAAAGCTTTAGGCTTGGAGTTATTGTCTAAGAATGATGAAACAGCAGCAAACACATTAACAGCTCCATTATATCCCAAGAATATGGATGCTAAAGCATTTTTACAAATAGTGGGTGATAATGGTATAGTATTAGCAGGAGGTCTATTGCCAGAATTAAAAAACATTTACTTTAGAATTGGCCATATGGGCTCAGTAAACAAAGCAGATTTACTCGCAACTGTAGGTGCTATTGAAACTGCTTTAAAGCGAAATGGTTATAAACATGAATTAGGTATTGGTACTGCCCAGGTATTAAAGCACTTCTAATAATTGGCTATGCTTTTGGCAGATACTTTTGTAATGAAGTATTGGTTGAACCGACATATAGGCTTTTATTAGAACTTATTGCTTTATTGAAAGCTTTAGGCTAAGTTATTGCGAAGGAGTAAGAAAGAAATAAGTGAATTAAAATCTTAAATAAATTATGGAAAACAAAATGAAAATAGAAATTTGGAGTGATGTAATGTGTCCTTTTTGCTATATCGGGAAGAGAAATTTTGAAACAGCACTCGAACAATTCGAGCATAAAAATGAACTTGAGGTAGTTTGGAAAAGTTACCAATTAGACTCTAGAATTCCTGAGGAACCAAAAGATAGCTACCAAGACTATCTTGTTAAAAATAAAGGAATGAGCCAAGAGCAAGTAAAAGGAATGTTAGATAACGTTACCCTTTCCGCGAAAAAGGTTGGCTTAGAATACAATTTTGATAAAGCAGTAATGGTGAATTCATTAAACGCTCATAAGTTTATTCAATTTGCCAAAACTAAAGGTTTAGGAGATCAAGCAGAAGAAAAACTATTTCTTGCATTTTTCACAGAGGGTAAAAATATAGCTGATATTGATACTTTAGTTCAAATAGGAAAGGAATTAGAGCTAGGTGAAGCAGACGTAAAAGCAGCTTTAAGCGATGAGAAATATGCTTCTTTATTTAATCAAGACATTCAAGAAGCTAGACAGCTAGGAGTTCAGGGAGTTCCGTTTTTTGTTCTTGACAGAAAATATGGAGTTTCTGGAGCGCAGCCACCTCAGGCATTCTTAGAAAATTTGGAAGTTGCATTTGACGAATGGAGAAAACTTAATCCAGAAACAAAATTAGAAGTTACACAAGGTCAAAGCTGTAGCACGGATGGTACTTGTGATTAGACTGAAGTTTAGTTTTAGAAATTAAATCTATTTCACAAATAAGATAGTCTTCTAAATTACTTCATTTTCAATCAATAAAATTATTATAACCTAACAGGTTTCATTTCTTGACTATTGCAAAACAGTGAAGGTGAAAATTCTGTTAGGTTTTTTTATAACTAGTAAAGAAGTTGAGTGGTGGATTATGGGACATACCTTTTATTATTCTTCTTAATGATCAAAAACGTTTTCTTTAAAAGTCTATAATTTCCGTCCTCAAGAAATAATTAAGAATATTTTCAGAATTTTCTTATCTCTTAGCTTTTTTATCATTTGTATATTAGTCGCATATCAAGCGTTGGCAACCGCTCAGAAAACATAAAAATTAATACCACTAGAAATCGGTTGAATTATAATGAAGAGAAGAAATTTTGTAAAACTAACCTCAGGGTTAAGTATGGGGCTTATGGTTCCTAGTGTTTTAGCAAGTGAATTAATGACAACAAATACAAAAGAATATATCGAAAACCTAGTGATTGGTTCAGGATATGGAGGAGCAGTAGCTGCGTTGCGCCTTACCCAAGCAGGGAAAAAGGTGGTGATGTTAGAAATGGGATTAAATTGGGAAAAAGAGGGAGGTAAATACAAGCCATTTTCAAACTTAATTACTCCCAAAAACAATTCTACTTGGCTTAGAAAATCCACTCAAGCCCCAATGATGAACATTTCTAGATTTAATAAAAAATTTACCGGTGTTCTGGATCGTATGGATTTTGAAAATGTTAAGGTTTATGCTGGTCGAGGCGTAGGAGGAGGCTCATTGGTAAATGGAGGAATGGCCGTACAGCCTAAAAAAGAATATTTTAAAGAAATATTTCCAGATTTAGATGTCGAAGAATTTTGGAATACTTATTTCCCATTAGCACAAAAAGAATTAGATGTAAATCAAATTTCGGATGAATATTACAATGAAACTCCCTATTATAAATTTGCGAGAGTAGGTGAAAGTGAAGCAAGGAAAGCTGGATTTAAGACTATACGAGTTCCTAATGTTTACTCTTTCGATTATATGAAGAAAGAAGAAGCAGGAGAAGTACCAAAGTCTGCCCTTGCAAAAGAAGTGATTTACGGAAATAACCACGGGAAACAAAGTCTTGAAAAAACCTATTTAAAGAAAGGTCTAAATACTGGATTGCTGAGCATTCAAGATCTTCATCAGGTTGATTATTTTAAGCAAACGGAGAAAGGATATGTTGTTTATGTAAATGTTCTTAATACCGAAGGCGAAGTGGTTGAAAAGAAAACTATAAACTGTAAAAAACTATTCCTAAACGCTGGAAGTCTTGGTACTACAAAACTATTATTAGCTTCAAAATACAAAGGCAAAATGAACAATTTTGACCCTAGTTTAGGAGAATATTGGGGGAATAATGGAAATGTGATGACTGGAAGAAATATGGTAAATACGCTCTTTAATAGAGTAGAAAATGAGGCTACCTATAGCAATTTCCGACCAGGTACGGGGGTTAAACAATCTACAATTCCAGTTTCGGGGATTGACAATTGGGAAGATGAAAAACATTCATTTTTTGCTGAAATTTCTCCTTTACCAATGGGAATGGAGGTATATACGGCTCTGTATTTAATAATTAACAAAGTGCCAACCCCAGGAAGTATTTCATATAATCCAGAGATTAATGACATCATAATTAATTGGGAAAAGAAAAATTACAAGCATACTGTAAAAAACGCCAAGTATTTTATAAAAAAGATGAATAAAGCAAACGGTGGAACTCCTTCTGGTTTGTTATGGAAAGGTGGTTATGGTCCAGATATTTGTTATCATCCACTAGGTGGTGCTGTATTAGGTAAAACAACCGATCTATATGGTCGAGTTAAAGGGTATGAAAACTTGTATATAACCGATGGCGCCCTGGTCCCTGCAAGCATTGGAGTAAATCCTTTTCTAACTATTACTGCAGTTGCAGAATACTGTATGGATGAAATAATTAAAAGTGATTACTAATAATGTAAGTAGCACATAATTATTGGTCTAGCTAAATTTATTTGTTCAGCATAATATTAAGACTTAATTTTGTAATCGAGAATGAAAACTTTAAATAACATATTACGTCTGCCTTATTTCAGCACTTATTATTACCAAATAATATCTGCTCGGAATGGCTATATATATGTTTTAAATAAAATTTAAGAAGTTAAAAACACTATATTATAATCTAAAGCCCGAGCAAATGCTCGGGCTTTTTTATTTAAGAAAAAATGGAAACTATTGAAAGACTAAAACAAAATGTTGAAATTATTCTCCCAGAAAATGGATTGGAGGAAAAATTAAAACAAGCCGAAAAGGAAAATCGCAAGTTAATAATTAAGCTTGGTTTCGACCCCACTGCTCCAGATTTGCATTTGGGACACGCCGTGGTCTTAAAAAAACTAAGAGAATTTCAAGATTTAGGACACCAAATTGTGATTTTGGTAGGAAGTTTTACTGCCCGTATTGGAGATCCAACGGGGAAAAATAAAAGTAGAATGCCACTGAGCGTTGATGAAGTGCAACACAATGCTGAAACTTACCTCAATCAGTTATCCAAAATTATGGACATTGAAAAAACTAAAATAGTTTTTAATTCAGAGTGGTTAGATAAGCTTGAGTTTACAGAAGTAATTCAGATACTATCTAAGGTTACCGTTGCTCAATTAATGCACAGAAATGATTTCAATAAGCGTTTTTCTGAAAATACTCCTATTGCAATGAACGAACTTGTTTACCCAATTCTACAAGGCTTCGATTCGGTGAAAATTAAAGCAGATATCGAAATGGGAGGAACAGACCAGCTTTTTAATTGTACTATGGGAAGGCAATTGCAGGAAACATTCCAAATGAGTCCTCAAACTGTAATGTGTATGCCTTTGTTAAGAGGACTAGACGGAAATGAGAAGATGAGTAAATCTCTAAATAATATCATCGGGCTCACTGACTCTCCCAACGATATGTTTGGAAAAACGATGTCAATTTCAGACCATTTGATTAATGAGTTTTTGGAGTTAGCCACAGACTTTTCTGTAGAAGAGATAGAATCTATTATGAAAAGCATGGAGGAAGGGGAGAACCCGATGAACATTAAAAAGTTGATTGCTAAAAATATTATTACACAATACCACAATGAAGTTGCAGCAGAAGAGGCAGAAGCTTTTTTTAGTAATCAATTTCAGAATAAAAATTTTCAAGAAAAGGTATTCGAGCCTGTTGACTTAAATAAATTTCAAACCGAGAATGGCACGATTAATTTACTTGATTTATGTTCTGAGTTAAATAGGGAGTTGAGTAAATCGAATATTAGAAGACTTATTAATAGCGGAGCTGTTCAAATTAATGAACAAAAAATGACTGATCCATTTATGAGTATTGACTTAAAAGGGGAAACCAAAATTAAAATGGGAAAGCGAAATTTTTACGAACTGAAATAGAGTGAGTAAGTAGAAGCGAAAAACACAATTATAATTTCAAATCCTAAATTCTAATAAGCTTATCTTTATAAAATAAATAATCACAACAATTCATATACATAACCAACAATGGAACAAACCGAATTTTTAGAAAAAAATATTTTTACAGATTTCAAAAATATGAATGAAGGAGATGATAAAGATACTATTCATCGTTTTTCTGAATCAGATTTTGAAGTTATTCTTCAGCGTCTAGAGCATTTTGGTCTTGGCGTTTATAGCATACATACTTGGCTCAATGGCGAAGAATTTGAAAATGCAGCACACGACGATTTTAAAAAGAAAGCTACAGATCCAAAATGGTATAAAAAAGCATTTTTAACTTTTAAATCCCGTCAAGAAGGGCTTACCTATGCCGCAACATATAAGGTTTCCAATAAACTTTTAGCTAAATATACTGAATCTGACGATGAGCAAGTAGAATAAATTAAATACTTAAAATAGGAAATTGAAAATTTTAGGAAGCGAAATAATTTTTATAAAATTTCTAATTTTTTTATAAGAATATTTTAGATCGAGAAGAGGTTAGAATGTTGAAAAAATAATTTGATAGTATAGGGAGAAGATTTTTTTTAGGATAATTGAAATTAATTATTATATTTGGCATTAAGCTTAGGCTTTTATCTCCTCAATTAATTAAACCCCATTAGCAATTTGACTTTTTGGGGTTTAATTAGATTATTTTTATCAGTATATCGCTAAAGATCATGCAATTATCTTCTTGCTAAAACTCTTAAATTAAAACTTTTAAATCTTTGCTTGGTAGGTATACAGTTCATAGTATCTACCTTCTTTTGCAATTAATTGTTCGTGAGTACCTCGTTCAACAATATGTCCTGCTTCAATTACCAAAATTTGATCTGCTTTTCTTATCGTACTAAGGCGGTGAGCAATAACAATGGTAGTTCTATCTTTAATTAGTTCGGCTAAACTCTTTTGGATTAATGCTTCACTTTGAGTATCTAAACTAGATGTAGCTTCATCCAGAATGATGATTTTTGGATTTGCCAAAATAGCTCGAGCAATGGCTAAACGCTGTCTTTGTCCACCAGAAAGTTTTACACCTCTTTCTCCAATTAAAGTTTCTAAGCCATCTTCAAATCTATCGGTAAATTCATTTACATAGGCTGCTTTTACCGCATTTTGCAATTCAGCTTCTGTTGCGTTGGGCCTTGGGAACATTATATTTTCACGAATAGTGCCTTCAAACAAAAACTCATCTTGTAAAACAACACCTAAATACTGACGGTAACTACTTAATTTAACTTGTGATAAATCTTGATTATCGATAGTGACTTTTCCAGATTGTGGCGTTAAGAAAGTAGCTGAAAGCCCTGCTATTGTCGATTTTCCAGAGCCTGAACTTCCCACTAAAGCTGTAACAGAACCTGCTAGTGCTTTAAAATTAATGTTGTGCAATATTTGTTTTCCTTCTTCATATGAAAATGAAACATCGGTAAATTCTATATCACCTTTTAAAGTCTCTAACTGAATGTTTCTTTCAGGATTGTCTTCTTCTGCCATCTTATTCATTAGCTCTTCCGTTCTGTCTAAACCGGCTAAAGCTTCGGTTAGCTGACTTCCAATATTGCTCATTTGGATAATTGGCGCAATCATAAACCCAAGAATTAATGTGAAGAATAGGAAGTCTCCAGTAGTCATTTCGCCAATCATCATATAATAACCTCCAATTCCCATTATTCCTGTTGTGGCTACTCCAATTAAGAAGGTAGAAGAACTTGTCATAAGAGCAGTGGCTGTTAAACTCTTTTTTACATTCTGATATAGTTTTTCAACGCCTCTTTCAAAAACAATATTCTCTTGTTCCTCTGCATTAAATGCTTTTATCACACGAACTCCTGCAAGGGTTTCTGTCAATCTACCAGTAACTTCGGCGTTAATTTTGCCTCGTGCTCTAAAAATTGGTCGGATAAATTTAAAGGCTTTTAAAGCAATAAAACCGAATATAGATAAAGGGACAAACACAAATAGTGTCATCCAGGCATTTAACTTTATTAGAATAATCAAGGAGACTATTGCAGTAAACGAACCCCCAACTAATTGTACTAGACCTGTTCCTATGAGGTTTCTTACTCCTTCAACATCGGTCATAATTCTAGATACTAAGGCTCCAGATTTGGTGTTGTCGAAAAAACTAATTGGTAAGGAAAGTACTTTTTTTTGAACTTTCGATCTCAATTCACTAATTAAATATTGGGCTTGAACGCTAAGTATTCTAGTAAGTAAAAATGAGGTTAATGCCTGAACGGTTATTGCGGTAATTACTATGGCAATTAAGGTATAGAGTTGAGATAAATCTTTATTGGGTACAACCTCATCTAGTAACACTTTACTTTGCCAGGGCAAGACTAATCCTGACAAACTTCTTAGAACGATTAAAATTAAACCTATAAAAACTAAATTTCGTCTTGGCCAAATTATGGTCTTGAATGCTTGCAGCATAGTAACTTTTGGCTGTGATTTTTCTTTCTTTTTGGTGGTTTCTTTAAAATGCTGCATATTTTTTGATAAATAGTAGAGTAGACAAAAATACTCATTAAAGAAGCGTTATAGGAATTCACTTCGCTAAAAGAATTTTTTACTTCACTTTTCATATATGTTATAGAAAATTCGGCTTATTCCAAAAACTTTAGAGTGGGGTGTGCAATTAATTTGGAATAAGATTATACTTGCATTTTAAAATCTAACTTATTGAAAATTTATGAAAAAAATTACATTAGTTGCTGCTTTAGTAATGGCAGCAATTTCGGCTCAATCCCAACAAACATCATTTGAAACATCTGAAGGTTATACTCCCGGAGAATTAGTGGACGGAATTAATGGATGGCAAGAAAATTCAGATACATCAAACTATTTCTTTGTTTCAAGTGAAAATGCTTCTGAAGGTGAAAATTCTTTAAAAATGACTTACGATTCTAATCAGCCTTTAATTTTCGCAGATTGGAATTTCACAGAAGCACTTCCTGTACAAGATGATTTAGAAATTTCTATGGACATATATGCACCAGGAGGGAATACAACATTTTACTGGAAAATTATGTCTAATGATGAATATGCTGCCTTTATCATTATTCAAGAAGAATATGTTTTTCCAGCGCAAGTTAATGTGGTTAACCCAGTGCCAATAGCAATGGCTCCAATAAATGTAGGACAGTTTAACGAGATAAAACTGAAATTCAATTACACAAATCAAACAATTACATATTATGCAAATGGAATAGAAATCCATCAAGATACGCTTTGGGGTTCACAGGAAGCAATTGATGAGTATGCTTTAGAAGCTTTCCTATTTGAAGATATGTTTATAGATAATCTTAAAACTAATAATGTATTGAGTATAGGAAAGTTTAAAGAAACTCCATTTACACACTTTATTCAGAGCAATACCTTGAATTTACAAAGTTCGGCTTCTATGGAGCAGGTTGAAATCTATAATGCTTCAGGAAGTTTAGTACTAACTGAAAACTTAAACAACAATAAAGAGTTTATAAGCATTTCAGCATTAAATTCTGGAATGTACATAGTGCGTTTAAAAATGAATAATCAGTGGCATTCTTCTAAATTCGTGAAATAGATTTAAAATTAACATTGCTACTTAAGCTTCAATTAAAAGCTTTTCATCTAAAAGCACGGGTATTCTGCCCGTGTTTTTTATTAGAAAATTTTGAAAACCGATGGCAAAAACCACACATCAATTGTTATATCTTTACTCCACTAAATAATAAGATGGCTTCTACATTACTTTCTTCCCCTTTACAAGGATTTACAAGTTTCAGGTTTCGCAATGCTTTCAATCATTATTTTGGAGGTATTGACACATTTTACGCACCTTATATAAGGTTGAATGGAAAGCTAAAAATCAAACAATCTTATCAAAACGATTTAGAACCTGAAAACAACAAAACTGTAACGGTTATTCCTCAAGTGATGACCAATGATGCAGACGAATTTATTTTTGTTGTGAAGTATGTGCAAAGTTTGGGTTATAAAGAATTGAATTGGAATTTAGGCTGTCCTTATCCTATGGTTACAAAATCTGGAATGGGTTCGGGCTTAATATGTAATCCTTCAAAAATTGATGAAATTTTACACCGAGCACATAATGAAACTGATATTGTAGTTTCAATGAAAATGCGAATGGGATATGAACATGCAGAAGAAATACTTGATGCTTTTCCAATTTTAGATAAATATCCGCTAAAAAATATTGCAATTCACGCTAGAATTGGAAAACAACTTTACAAAGGTCCTGTAGATTTAGATGCTTTTGAAAGATGTTTAACTGGCACTGAGCATAAGTTGTACTACAATGGAGATATTACTAGTGTTGCAGCTTATAAAGCTATTAAAGAACGCTTCCCAACACTTGACCATTTCATGATTGGTCGTGGCTTAATAGCCGATCCTTTTTTACCAAGTATGATTAAAAACAATACTACCGAATATCCCGAAAACAGATGGGCCATTTTTTCTGAGTTTCACGACACAATATATAAGCAGTACGACGAATATTTATCTGGACCAACCCCAATTAAAATGAAAATGTTGGGCTTTTGGGAATACTTTTCACAATCTACTTCCAATCCACAGAAAACGTATAAAGCCATTAAGAAGGCTTCAAACCCTGTAAAATACAGACAAGCAGTCGCTCAAATAATCAATAACGAAATGAAGATTGCAAAAGAGTAAAAGAATTTTGTAACAATTACTCTCTGTGTAGCAATTCTTAAATAACTTTTACTGGTTTTTTGTTCTCATCTATTGCCACAAAGGTAAATTCTCCAGAGACCGCTTTTTCTCTATAATCTGAATACATTTCTTCAACATAAATATCTACTCTAACTTTTAAGCTAGTGTTTCCCACATGGGTAATATATCCAACTAATTCAACAATAGTTCCTGCTGGAATCGCCTTTTTAAAATCTATTTTATCACTGCTTACAGTTACCATCTGTTGTCTGCTAAATCGGGTAGCAGCAATAAATGCAGTTTCATCCATCATTTGCATTGCCGTTCCACCAAAAAGAGTGTCGTAATGATTTGTGGTATTAGGAAATACAGCTTTAAAAATTGTAGTTGTTGAGTTTTTAATTCGTTCAGCTTTATTCATTGGAGTTTTTGTTGAAATAAATCGGTTTTTTTAAAGGCCTAAAGATATAATTGTAAAATGAAAACGGTACCCTTTTTTGCTAATAATACAGCTGCGTTCAACAACAAATTATGTTCTTAATATGGAAACAATTGTATAACATAGAGGTAACATTTGATAGGTAGTTTTGGCGGCAATAATAAATAAAACAATAAATCAAATGACCAAAAAAATTACAATTTTATTCTTTTCACTCTTTATTGCATTTAGTGCATTTTCACAAAAAAGCAGTGGAGTTATTTCAGGTAAAATTATTGATAAACAAGGAAATTTATCACTACCAGGAGCTACTGTAACTCTTGATAGTGGACAACGATATACTATTTCAAACCAAATAGGGTATTATGAGTTTTTAAATGTTCCTGAAGGAACTTACCAAGTTACGGTTCAATATTTAGGTTTTTTACCTCATACTTTGGAAGCTAAAGTTGAAATAGGGAAAAACTCAAGGTTAGACTTTATAATGTCTTCCGATTTAGAAAGTTTGGATGAAGTTATAATTACTGGAGAACGACTTAAAGGTCAAGCGAAAGCGTTAAGCCAACAAAAAAATAATCAAAATATTACTAATGTCATATCTTCAGACCAAGTAGGGAGGTTTGCTGATGCAAATGTTGGGGATGCTTTAAAGCGTGTTCCTGGTATCACCGTTCAAAACGATCAAGGTGAAGCACGAAATTTAATTATTAGAGGATTAGCGCCAGAGTTGAATTCGGTGACATTAAATGGCGATAGAATTCCTTCTGCTGAAGGCGATAACAGAAACGTTCAGATGGATTTAATTCCTTCCGATATGATTTCTACTATTGAAGTAAACAAAACACTAACTCCAGATATGGATGCCGATGCTATTGGAGGTTCGGTAAACTTGATTACTCGAGCTTCTCCAAATGGAGAAAGAATTTCAGCAACATTAGCAGGTGGCTATGCTCCAATTCGTGAAAAAGGAAATTACACCGCAGGATTGGTTTACGGGAATCGTTTTTTCGACAATAAATTAGGAGCAGTTTTTAGTGCTTCCTATAATAACAACAATTTCGGTTCTGATAATATTGAAGCTGAATGGAAAGAGGGTGAGAAAGGACAGGTATATATAGGTGAAAAGGATATCCGAAAGTACGATGTGCAACGTGTAAGAAGAAGTTTTGCTTTAGCACTAGATTATAATCTAGATTCAAACAATACGCTTTTTCTTAATTCCATGTACAATGGGAGAGATGATAGAGAAAATAGATATAGAGTTCGTTACAGAAAAATTAAACCTCTATATGACGACCAAGATAATATAACTGGATTTACAGGAGATATTCGTAGAGAGACAAAGGGAGGAATTGATAATAATCGTAATAAAAACACGCGTTTAGAAGATCAACGTGTTCAAAATTATTCGATTGGTGGTCAACACTTAATTAACTCTAAGTTAGATTTAGACTGGCAAGTAAATTATGCGACAGCTAGTGAGGATAGACCTAATGAGCGTTATTTAAGTTTTCAGTCGAAAGGTTTGGACTTAAGTCAAGATTTAAGTGATTTAAACTTTCCGTTAGTAAATGCTTCAGGTGATGGTCTTGATACTTTCAAGATGAATCAATTATCAGAAAATCACAATTTTACTGAAGAAAAAGAAATTGGAGCAAAGGTGAACATTCGTATTCCATTTTCTGTAGTGGATGGACAAAAAGGACGATTAAGAACTGGACTTCGTTTGCGAATCAAAGAGAAGAAAAGAGATAATATCTTTTACGAGTACGAACCAATAACAACTTTCGGAACATTAGCAGATCTTCCACTTAGTTACTACGGAGGTGGTAATTGGGAAGCAGGACCGAACGATTTTCCTGGATTTTTTGTAGATAAATCTTTTCTGGGAAATTTAAATCTAACAAATGTTAGTTTATTTGAAGGCGAATTAGATCCTTCAGAATATTTGTCTGCAAACTATAATGCTAAAGAGCGTATTTCTGCAGTTTACCTTCGTTGGGATCAAGATTTATCCGATAAGTTTTCGATTATTACTGGTGTAAGAGTTGAACATACTAATATTGACTATACGGGAAATTATGTTAAGGAAGAAGAGGAGCTAGTAGGACAAATTTCTAATACAAACTCCTACACAGACATCTTGCCGAGTTTAGCTATCAAATATGACATCCAAAAAGATTTAATATTAAGAGCAGCAGTTTCAACAGCATTGGCGCGTCCTAACTACTATTCATTGGCACCTTATGTTAATGTAAATACTGAAGACAATGAAATTTCAGCAGGAAATCCAGAACTAGATGCTACAAATGCTACTAATTTTGATTTAATGGTGGATAAATACTTCAAGTCTGTAGGGATTTTATCTGGAGGCGTTTTTTATAAGAATATGAAAAACTTCATTTATACTGCAAGTGATTCACAATACACCCAAGAAAAATTTGCATTAGATTTTCCAAACCAATCAAATCCTATTTCAAATGGTGAAACTTGGGATTTTGTTCAGTCAAGAAATGGTGATAATGTAGATGTATATGGGTTTGAAGTGGCGCTTCAGAGACAATTAGATTTCATACCAGTGGATTTCTTTAAATCTTTAGGGGTTTACGTAAACTATACATTAACGAAGTCTAAAACGAAGGGAATTACAAACGAAGATGGTGAAGAAAGAAAAGGAATAGATTTACCTGGTACTGCTCCTCATATGCTTAATGCTTCACTTTCGTGGGATAACGATAAGTTTTCAATTCGCGTTTCTTCAAATTACAGCTCTGATTATATAGATGAATTAGGAGGGAATGAATTTGAAGACAGATACTACGACAAACAATTTTTCTTAGATGCCAATGCTTCGTATAAACTATCAGAAAATCTACGTGTTTTTGCTGAAGCAAATAACTTGACAAATCAACCATTACGCTATTACCAAGGAGTTTCAGAGCGTACCATGCAAGCGGAATACTACCTTCCTAAATTTAATTTAGGGTTAAAATTCGATTTGTAAAATTATGTTATTATTAAAATTATCATGAAAAAATTACACTTTATTATTTTCTTTCTTTTGCTGCAAACCATGTTTGGGCAAGAGTCATTTATAGAATCAAAGCTAACGGCTGGATATAAAGGCGACTTTATTCCGGAGCTTAAAAATGAAAATGAAGATTTAAACTTTTTAGTTCTTGGCGATTTTGGTCGCGTAGGCGAATACTATCAAAAAGAAGTTGCTAAACAATTGGGAAACGCCGCCTTAATGTTAGATTCAGAATTTATTGTTACGGTTGGCGATAATTTTTATCCAAATGGTGTAGCAAGTATTTATGACGAACATTGGCATGCTTCATTTAATAATATTTATACGCATCCATCACTTTATATTGATTGGTATGCTGCCTTAGGAAACCACGATCATAGAGGAAATATTGATGCGCAAATAGCATATTCCGATATCAGTCGTCGTTGGAATATGCCGGCTCCTTATTACAGTAAAACTTTTGAATTAAACGACGGAAAAAAGTTACTTTTAGTGGTAATGGATACGAGCCCGTTTATTCAAAGCTATCAAGGTAAAACTGAAAAGTATCCACATCTTGAATTTCAAGGTACTGAAGAGCAAAAAAAATGGCTTATTGAAACGTTGAGTACAAAAGATGAAAGCATTGCTTGGAAGGTCGTTGTAGGTCATCATCCTTTGTATAGTGGTGGAAAGCGTAAAGAGGCTAAGGATACTAAAGATTTTGAAAGTCAGTTTGTAGATTTATTCGATTCTTTAGAAGTAGATGCTTATATCTGTGGTCATGAGCACGACTTACAAATTATAAAACCAAAGGGTAGGTTTACGACTCAGTTTTTGTCTGGTGGAGGAAGTGAAACGCGCCCAGCAGGAACACGGGAAGGCACCATTTTTTCAAAAGCAGAACCAGGTTTTATGAGCTTTACAGTTAATGGAGATTCCATAGAAATTAAGACCATAAAAGCACATGAAAACAGTGCGGAAATATTACACACAATGCATTTAAAAAAGAAATAAGATGATAAAAATAATGAATAGATTTATACTATTAGGTTTTGGATTTTCCAGTTTAATTTCTTGTAAGAATAAAGCTGAAATTACAGATTTAAATTCACTTAAACCTATTGTTATAACCGAGCAAACACCAAATGATACAGATGACCCTGCTATTTGGATTCATCCTACAGATCCTAAGAAAAGTATTGTTTTAGGAACCGATAAGGATATGAATGGAGGGCTGTATGCTTATGACTTAGATGGAAAAATTATCAATAAAGTTCTTAATTTAAAACGTCCGAACAACGTTGATATCGCTTATGGTTACAATTGGGGAGGAGAAAAAATTGATATTGCTGTACTTACCGAACGTAAGGCAAACAGTATTCGAGTTTTTCGATTACCCGATCTAACGCCAATTGACGATGGAGGAATTAAAGTTTTTGAAAATGAAAAAGGTAAAGGACACAATGAGCCTATGGGAATTTCATTATACACAAAAACTACCGATTCTACCTCTCAAGTGTATGCCATAGTAGGAAGAAAGTCAGGGCCATCTGGGAGTTATCTATGGCAATACGAACTTTCTACCGATGAAAATAAGGTGGTAAAAGGTATGAAAGTAAGAGAATTTGGAGAATATAGTGGAAGGAAAGAAATTGAAGCTATAGCCGTAGATAATGAATTGGGATTTGTGTATTACTCTGATGAAACCACGGGAATTCGTAAATATTACGCCGATCCAGATTTAAATGATAATACTCAATTGTCATTTTTTGGTCAAGAAGATGCAAAACGAGATCACGAGGGAATTGCAATTTACACTACCGGAAAAGGAACAGGATATATATTGGTTTCAGATCAGCAAGCAAACAAGTTTTTAGTATATCCACGTGAAGGTGCTTCAAAAGATAAACACACTCATAACCTTATTTCTTCCGTTTCTGTTTCTACAGATGAATGTGATGGGGCAGAGGCAACTAATGTAAATTTAGGAGAACACTTTCCTAAGGGCATGCTCGTAGCGATGACAAACGGAAAATCTTTTCATTTTTACGATTGGAGACAAATTCAAAATGAAATTGATAATGCGCTATAGACGTAAATTGTAATACTAAACTTAGTATTTATTCTAAACACTTAGAATGGTTTGGAACTGGGGGATCCAAATTGTTTTAGGTGTTTTTCTTTTTATATAGAATCTATTGATATTTATTTTTTTAAAATTGAGTTCATTAAAATTACATTAGTATTTTTAAAAAAACAATCAGGATTTTAGTTATAAAGCTATATTCGTCCATAAAAGTAAATACGGCAATTGTAAATGAAGTTTATAGATTCAATTCTACGGGGTATAGGTCAGGTAATATTTCAAAATAATATTTACTCTGGAATCTTATTTATTATTGGAATCTTTTACAATTCCTGGATAATGGGATTAGCAGCCCTTATCGGAACTATTATCAGTACTATTACAGCGCAATCTTTAAAATACTCCGAAGATGATATTAAAAATGGACTTTACGGATTTAATGGAACGCTTACTGGAATTGCAGTACTATGCTTTTTTGAGTTTAATTTAATTACTGCTATTGCACTTGTGTTGGGTTCAGTTTTGTCAACTCTATTTATGAATTTCTTAAAAAAGCACATTCCTCCGTTTACATCACCCTTTGTAATTGTAACTTGGTTTCTTATTTATTTTCTGAAATTAGTTTTTCAATATCCGTTGATTTCATCTTCAGCAGTAAGTGAAACCACATTTAACTTTGTTACGGCAGTAAGTAATAGTTTTGGGCAAGTGATGTTTCAAGAAAACACAATAACAGGACTCTTTTTTCTACTAGCAATTTTGGTAAACAACAAATTGATGGCTGCTTATGCAGTGTATGCCGCTGTTTTAGGTTCCTTAACAGCATTGATATTATCAGAACCTGCAATCAGCATTAACGCCGGACTTATGGGATATAATGCCATACTTTGTGCAATTGCGCTTTTTGGTAAAAAATGGAGTGATTTTATTTGGATTTCAATAGCTATTATTTTCTCTTCATTAGTGAATATTGGTTTAGGAGCAACAGGAATAATAACGCTTACTGCACCATTTGTTTTAACTACTTGGGGAATCTTGTTAGTAAAAAGAAGCATAAAAAAATCTCCAAAAACATAAATCAATATTATAGACTTAATACAAAATTGTACTTTTGAAGAAGTCTCTTAAAATTTAACTTGTGTAGAAAATACTCCAATGGATAGCGTAAAAACATATCAGAATGTAAATATCAATCAGCACAGCGTGAGTTTTGGAATATCAAGAATGGAAGATATTTACACAAGAAGAAATGGGGAAGTGGACGTTCCTCATAGACATGATTACTATACTGTATTAATTGTTAAGAAAGCTAGAGGAAGACATATAATCGATTTTAATACTTACGACTTAGGTGATAAACAATTATTCTTTGTTGCTCCAGGGCAAGTACATCAAGTTGTTGAAACTGAAAAATCGTATGGTTATGCGATGACATTTTCGAATCAATTTTTAGTTGAAAATTTAATTCGACTTTCTTTTATTGATAGTTTAAATCTCTTTAATAATTACGGTCAAAGCCCACCATTAATTCCAACTGAAGAACAATTTGAAACAATAACCAACTATACCAATCAAATTTTCAAATTATTCAACAGTGAGAAAAACATGAAATTATTGTCTATTGGTGCATTTTTGAAGTTGTTACTTATAGAGTGTAACAATATATGTTCTATTAATCCAATAGAATCTGATGTTGATAGTACAGGAGATAATTTGATAAGAGCCTTTAAAAAAGGGGTGGAGAAAAGTTATAAAAAAGAACACTCTACTACATTTTATGCTAATGAACTACATATAACTCCAGATCATTTAAATCGTACCATTAAATCTAGAATAGGCAAAACAGCTAAAGAATATATTCAAGCTAGAATAATTACAGAAGCAAAGAGATTACTTTGTTTTACCGATTTAACAACTAAAGAAATTGCATACGAGTTAGGGTTTAATGCTCCGGCAAACTTCAGTGCCTTCTTTAAAAAGAACACCAAAGTATCTCCTTCAGACTTCAAGGTTAATCAGAATTAAATATTAGTTTGTTAAGAGATTCTTATAGCACTTTCCTATCCTAACTGAAAGTTGTAATTTGTAGCAGATAGCACATAGTATTTTTATGTCAAATAGTGTAATCACTACATTGTTTTTGTCTTTTTAAGGTAAATATCGGATTTTCATAAGGCTATCCCTTTTTTTCATATTCCCCACACTTATAAAGGGTTATATCTTTGTACCAAACTTAAAGCAAATACTATGAATCGTAAAAAGTTTATAAAAAATGTTTTGTTAACTGGTGCTGTTGGCGCGATTGCTCCCCAAGCACTTAAAGCAGGTAAAAACAATAATATAAAATCGACTTACGATAAATTGATGCAACAAGTAGGATTTAATCATTTACCAAATAAAAATATATATACTATGAATACAGTAATTCACAAAGCAGAAACAAGAGGACACGCTAATCACGGTTGGTTAAACTCACACCATACATTTAGCTTCGCAAACTATCACAATCCAGAAAGAATGCACTTTGGTGTGTTACGTGTATTAAACGATGATACCGTAGCAGCTGGAATGGGATTTGGAACTCACCCACACGACAATATGGAAATTATATCTATACCATTAGAAGGTGATTTAGAGCATAAAGACAGTATGGGTAACGTGGCAGTAATTAAAGAAGGAGATGTTCAAGTTTTAAGTGCTGGAACAGGAATCACACACTCTGAATACAATAAGAATAAAGATAAGGAAGTAAAGTTTCTTCAGATATGGGTTTTTCCAAAAGAAAGAGAAGTAAAGCCTAGGTATGATCAAATCTCAATTAGAGATATTGCAAAGGAGAATGAATTTTATCAAGTGCTTTCACCTAATGAAGACGATCAAGGAGTTTGGATCAATCAAGATGCTTGGTTCCATATTGGAAAGTTTGAAAAAGGAAAATCTGACGAGTACAAGATTAAAAGAGAAGAAAATGGTGTTTATGCATTCATTTTAGAAGGTGAAGTAGAAATTAATGGTGAAAAACTTTCTAAAAGAGATGGTATGGGAATTTGGGATACAGAAAGCATTAATGTAAAAGCAACAGACGATGCCCGTGTATTGCTTATGGACGTACCAATGACAATGTAATAACTAACTTTTTAGATATTAAAAACATGGAAATTACAATTAAAGAATTAGACAATAAGGGTTATGCTATGGCCCGAGAAGGCGATGAAAGAGCTGGGTTGATGACGTATTCAGTAGCAGGAGATAATCACATTATCATCGACCATACCGAAGTAGATCCAAAGTTTAAAGGAAAAAACATAGGTAAGCAATTGCTTTATAAAATTGTAGAAATGGCTAGAGAGAAAGATATAAAAATTACTCCTTTATGTCCATTTGCTGCTGCAATGTTCAAGAAGTTAGAGGATATTCAAGACGTATTAAAATAACCATTTAAGATGCGAGCAATTCTAATAAAATCTTTAAATTCAGGAGTTACTAATACAAATATTAGTATAGCATTATTAGTACTAAGAGTAGTAGGTGGTGCTTTTATGTTAACACATGGTTTAGGTAAGTTTGAAGCTTTTTTTAGTGGAGAACCAATTCAATTCAGAGATCCTATAGGTGTAGGAGCATCGGCCTCCCTAGCACTAGCCGTTTTTGCAGAGGTATTATGTGCTATTCTATTAATCATAGGCTTAAGTACTAGACTTGCAGCTATCCCATTAGCTATTACAATGCTCGTTGCAGCATTTATAGTACATGCTAATGATGGCTTTGGTAGACAAGAACTACCTCTTCTTTATGCAGCAATATATATTTCCATAGCATTAATTGGCGCAGGGAAGTATTCTTTAGATAACTGGATATCAAAAAAGTAAACAGATTAAAAAAAACGAATTAATAATTTTAAAACATAACAAAATGAGTAAGAACACAAATTGGTCATTAGACAGCGCACATTCAGAAATAGCATTCAAAGTAAAGCACATGATGATTTCAACCGTTACAGGACACTTCGAAGATTTTGAAGCAACTGCAAAAACGGATGGAGACGACTTTAAAAATGCAGAATTTACATTTACCGCAAAAACAGCATCTATCAACACAAAAAACAAGGATAGAGATGCACATTTAAGATCTGACGATTTCTTCAATTCAGAGGAATTTCCAGAATTGAAATTTGTTTCAAAATCATTCGATGGTGATAAATTAGTAGGGGATTTAACGATTAGAGACATCACAAAAGAAGTTGTTTTGGATGCAGAATTAAACGGTGTGGCTGTAGATCCTTACGGACAAACAAAAGCTGGATTTGAAATGACGGGTACTATTAACAGAAAAGACTTCAATTTAACTTGGAGCGCTGTTACTGAAGCAGGAAGCATCGTTGTTTCTGACAAAGTAAAAATGGTTGTAGATGTACAATTTACAAAACAAGCTTAAGTTATAAATAGATTACACTCTAATTAAGTTAATTTAAACGGTCAGGTATCAAACTCTGACCGTTTTTTATTTTATAAAAATACATTATGGAATTGTATGGTTTTGGCAGAGTATTTGCAAACTATATGGGCAGAAATAAAACTTAATTTTAAAAACTAAATTAAAAAATGACAAAGAATATTTTAACAATCACCATGTTTTCAGCATTAGCTTTAATCTCTTGTAAAGACGCGCCTCAACAGGAAAGCGTTGAAGTAAAAGAAACCGTTGAGCAAGTTTCGGATAATTTTGTTACAACGACTACTGTAAATAAAGATGGTGAAGAATTAGAAATTGTATTTAATAATACAAAAGGAACGGCAACTCTTGTTTTTGATGGAGAGACGATCGATTTGCAACAGGAGAAATCAGCATCTGGATTTTGGTACAAAAATGAAAATTATGAGTTAAGAGGAAAGGGCAATGATATCCAATTAAAAAAAGGGGATGAGATTGTTTTCGAACACCAAGATGATATTGTACAATCTTCCTTAAAGGATGACAAAGGCCAAACACTAGATCTAACCTTCAACAATACCGAAGGAACGGTTAAAGCATACCTTAATGGTGGAGAACAAATCGACCTAGTTGCTGAGAAAGCAGCATCTGGAATTTGGTATAAAAACGATACTTACGAATTAAGAGGAAAAGGTGAAAAATTGGAATTAACTAAAGACGGTGAAACGGTTTTTAAGAATTAAATAAAATTCTCTTTTAGAGTATAAATAAAAAACGGTTTGAGTTTTTCTCAGACCGTTTTTGTGTTTTACAAATTCGATTAAGAGATTCTATGAGAAAACCCGAAATCGGAATTTAAAAGTAATAGACTTAAACTTGTAGAGCAAAATAATTACTCCTGCTCAAATTCTAAAATATCTTTAGAATTGAACCCTACATAAATAGTATCTGCAATATTTTTATCTTGTGTCATTACAGTTAATTGCTCCCCAGATTCAAGTTTTAAAACCAATTGTGTAGAATCACCTAATTGAATTTGTTTAATCACTTGGGCAGCTGTAATGTATTCACAATCGGCTTCAGCAGAGGAGGGGCTTACTATAATTTTCTCGTTGCGAATAGCGTGACAGCAATCTTGTTTTAAAGGACAGCGGAAAGCATTCTGTAAATTTTTATTGATATGTACAGTACTTCCAAATAATGAAGCTACGTATAAAGTATTTGGCTTGACATATAGATTTGCCGCTACATCCTTTTGAATTACTTTTCCTTTCTGAAGAATTAAAATTTCATCTGCAACTGAAAGGGCATCTTGGGTATCGTGGGTAACGAATAACACAGTAACTTCTGTTTTTTTAATAATTTCGAAAATCTCGTTTCTCAGTTGAGTACGCAACATGGTATCAAGATTACTAAAAGGCTCGTCTAATATTAATAACGAAGGCTCTGGCGCTAGTGCTCTTGCTAAAGCTACACGCTGCTGTTGTCCGCCAGATAATTGATGCGGGTAACGTTTCCCCATATCACTTAAACCGACCAAATCGAGCATCTCTTGTGCTTTCTTCTTTTTGTTTCTAACTTTGGAAATTCCATATAAAACATTTTCCAAAATTGTTAGGTGTGGAAAAAGCGCGTATTCTTGGAAAACCAATCCAATTTTTCTTTTTTCCGGCTGTATAAATTTATCTAGAGAAGCAATAATTTTATCATTCATCGCAATACTCCCGTGATCTGGTCTTTCAAGACCTGCAATTAAACGCACTAAGGTAGTTTTTCCACTACCGCTCTCTCCAACTATGGCACATACTTGTCCAGCTTTCAAATTGAAAGACACATTCTCAAGGGCGTAAGTTTTACCCTTGTCAAAGCTTTTGGAAAGAGAGTTTATTGTTAGCATGTTTATTTTTTAATCAATAATTTATTTAAAAATATCACAGGAATCATAGCTGTAAAGATAATGAAAAGAGAAGGGATAGAGGCCTCCATCACCATCTCATCACTAGCATATTCAAAAGCTTTTACGGCTAAAGTGTCTATATGATAAGGTTTTAGTATTAATGTTAAAGGTAACTCTTTCATTACATCTATAAAAACCAATATTACAGCACTAAACACTCCCGTCTTTATCAAAGGAAAATCAATCTTAAAAAAGGTTCTTATGTTTCCAACTCCTAAAACTTTTGATGAATCTGGAATAGAATTATCAACCTTTAACGCTGTTGAATCTATAGGATTATAGGCAACGGCTAAAAAACGAACTGCATAAGCGTATAGTAACGCAAGCAATGTCCCGTTGATGATTAATCCAGTATCTATTCCGAATTTACCCAACATATTAATTAACCATTTGTCTAAAGCTAAAGTAGGAATCATTATTCCTATAGCAATTACTGCACCTGGAATAGCATAGCCTAAAACTCCAATTCTAGAAATATTTTTAATTGTACTAAGCGTACTCCATTTTGAAAAATAAATAAGAATTAGAGCAAATAAAACAGTTATTATAGCCGAGGCGATAGCAATAGCAAAGCTTTGAAGTGAAATCATAACAAATTCCATATCAAATACTGTAGACGCTGTAATAACTGCCCAATATATCAATTGGGCTACAGGTAAAATAAAACCTAAAAGGATAGGAAGAAATACAACTAAAAAAATCATCCACTGTACTGCACCTTTAGCTTCGTTTCGCTGAATTTGGGTGCTATTAGTTTTTGAAGAGGTAAATTTTATCTTTCTTACCTGCCATTTTTCAAAAAGGATTAATGCGAAAATAAAACAGATTAATAAAGCCGATAAATACACTGCTGTCTGTGGTTCTTCCAACGAAAACCAAGATCTAAATATACCAGTAGTAAAAGTATTTACACCATAGTATTTGGCTGCCCCATAATCATTGAGCACTTCCATTAATACCAAAACCAAACCAGCAACTATAGCAGGGCGGGCGAGGGGTAGCATTAATTTGAAAAATGTTTTACGCTCTCCAACCCCTAACATTTTAGAAGCTTCTAGCAGGTTGTTAGCTTGATTTAAGAAAAAAGCTCTTGCGCTTACGTAAACATACGGAAACAATGAAATACTTAATACAAATGCAAGCCCAGCTCTATTCATAATATCGATACGGATAAACTCCAAGCCAAGTTGGCGTAATAATAAGTCCAAACTTCCACCATAGTCGAAAATTCCAGCGTAAGCATAACCCACAATGTAGGAAGGAATAGCCAACGGTAGTATAAGTAGCCATTCCATTTGCTTTCGGAAAAGAAAATCGTAACGCGATACAAACCACGCAGACGACACTCCAAAAATCAAAACGAGAATACTACATATAAAAACGAGATACAAAGAGTTCCATATATAGTCGGGTAAAAGGTATTCTACTATATGTCCCCAAGTTTCTCCAGGACCAGAAAATAGCTCTACACCAATGAATATAATGGGTAAGGCTAAGAAAAAAACAATGGCCAGTGTAAATACTGACCATTTGTTTACATCTCTCTTTAGCCTTTTAATTCTCGTTTTTAAAGAGAAAGCTTCGTTATTATTTCCACCCTGCTGCATCAAAAATCAATACTGCTTTTTTGTTGTTTTCACCTAGTTTGTTTAGGCTTAAATTATCTTCTTTAAAATCTCCCCAAGCCTTAATATCATTAACAGGCTCTACGCTTTCTAACACTGGATATTCATAATTTGCCTCAGTAAACACTTGTTGCGCTTCCTGACTAATTAAAAACTCGATAAACTTAATTGCATTTTCTTTATTTGGGGCATACTTAGCAACTCCCGCTCCGCTTACGTTTATATGAGTTCCTCTATCACCCTGATTTGGAAAAAACAAACCAATTTGTTGTGCTGTTTTAACTTCTTCTGCATCAGGAGAGTTTAGCATTTTACCAATATAATATGAGTTTACTATAGCCAAATCACCTTCACCAGCCACTACAGCTTTTACTTGATCTCTATCTGATCCTTTTGGAGAACGAGCCATATTTGCAACAATTCCTTCTGCCCAAGTTTGTGCAGCTTCTTCACCGTTATTAGCAATTATAGATGCCAATAAAGACTGGTTGTAAATGTTAGATGAAGATCTAACCAATATTTTTCCTTTCCATTTTTCATTTACTAAATCTTCGTAAGTAGAAAGATCTTCTGGTTTCACTCTATCTTTGGCGTAAGCAATAATTCTAGCTCTTTTCGTTAACCCGAACCATTGATTATCGACATCTTGTAAATGCGCTGGTATTGTATTTTCTAGTATATCAGAATTAATACTCTGAAGCAAACCTTCCCCTTTAGCACGACTTAATCTCCCTGCATCCACAGTTATTAATACATCAGCAGGAGATTGTTTTCCTTCCATCTTCATTTTCTGAATTAACTCATCTGCACTTGCATTAATCACCTTTACCTTAATGCCCGTTTTTTCTTCAAACATTTTGAAGATATCTTGGTCCGGCTCATAATGACGGTGAGTGTAAATATTTACAACTTGATCTTTTGATGATTCTTTTGTTGCAGAATTTTCATTCTTTTTGTTGTCGTTTCCACAGGCAACTAGCAAAGAAATAGTTGCTACTGCTAAAAGTAATTTTTTCATAGAATTTTTTTTCGAAGTGCAAATATAATAATTTAGAACCGATATAAATAGAACAGAGTACATCATTGTTCATTATAATCTCTACTTGTTGATAATGAGTGCGAAGTGAGGGTGTTTCTTAATCTATTAATTCAATATAAGGTAAATTAAGTGTTTATTGAATTCTTTTTATACCCATGAAAACCTCAGGATTTTCTTAAAAAATAAATTAGAAATCTAAAAAATTAAAATGCTATATTTAGAAAGTAATATTAAATAAATTCACACATATTGCCAGTAAAAATCCTTAAAACCCTCTTTCACCTACTTACATTATTTGTATTAATAATCACTTTGAATTTACTTTTAGATTTTAGACTTCGTGGTAATCATTTTTTAACTGATACTTATAGAGAAATCAACTTACTAACAACATTTATAACCATCTCATTTATGACGGGAATTACAAGTGTAATTTTACTTGTTTTAAAATGGATTAAGGATGATAAATTGGAACTTTATTTGATTTCATTTTTGATAACAAATATTATTTTAATACTAGGAATAACCCTATTGATTTTTATGTAGTTATAACTATTTTGATATTAATTAATAGCTTTTAGAATTTTATATTTATACATCCTTCTTTAGGTGAATAAATACTTAAATGAATCGTTAGTTTAATAGGATTATCGGTAAGGTTATCCAACCATTCATTGCAAGTATAAACCCCAATCTTAATTATTTGTCACATTACTAATTCACAATTTATTTAAAAGTTTTATTCAACTTAACTGTAAACACTGTCATCAAGATTGCATATTTTTTGGAATAGTGAGTTAGTTAATTCTTTTGTTAAAACTTTTTAAAAGAATCACTTTGATAGTTTAATTCCTTGTAAATTAGTTCGAAATCAATAAAGGTTTCTTTTGATATAAGGTTTAATCTTTTTTGACAAATCAATCATATATGAAGTAATGAAGGCGAAAATAATAGTTTTATCATTTCTGCTACTAACTCTAATAGCTTGTAATAATTATAGAAGCTCTGATTCGATTTTACAAAATCGAATTGACAGTTTACAGATTCAAAATGACTCATTAACAGAAGTTCTTACAGCAAAAATAGCTGTTACTGAAAATACTGATTCTCCACAGTGGTATTATCCAGAAACGGATTCGAGAAAACTTTTAGAACTAGGGGTAGAGGATCCTGGAAAACATATTAAACAGGCGCTTAGAGAAAATAAAGATTTAATTCCAATGGATGCAGTATTAGGAGGGACTATGCACTATAATAACATCCAACTCTTAGGGGACAAATGGATAATTGCAGATTTTGAAGATGGTCACGTGTACGGAAAGGCTATTTTTGAATACACCTTGTTAGAAGATGATAAATTAAACTTTAAGATAATAGCTCTAAGCGAGAATTAATCTCAATTCATTTTAAAATTAAGTAAAACATTACCATAGCAGATTATCACTAAACTCTAAATCTAACCTTTTGAAAAAAACGACTAATTATATTAAACATAAATTAAAAAGGAAAGAAATAAAGCGACAGATAGGCAAGCTCTCTAAATCTCTTTTATTCTTTATCGTATCTATTTTATTAGTATTTACAGGAATATTAGTATACGTTAATAAACCAGAGGTTTTCTCAATTTTAACTGATGAAGAATCAAAATGGCAACCTAAGGATGTAGAAAAGGAGATGGCACTTGGATTTATTTCTAAAGAAATACAATATGGATATCAACTCTTATCAGAAACTCAAAAGTATTTAGGACCGCAAGCTGAAGATATTGCGATGAGAATTTCAGGTAATAATCTTTCTTGTACAAGTTGTCACTTACAATCGGGGAACCAAGCTGGATCTGCATCATGGGCTGGAGTTACTAGTCGTTACCCCACTTTTCGTGGTCGGTCTAACGCGGTTGGAACTATTGAAGATAGAATTAATGGATGCTTCGAGCGTAGTATGAATGGTAAAAAGTTAGATAAAGAAACACGAGAAATGAAAGCAATGGTTGCCTATATGGATTGGCTTGGAGAGGGAATGCCTAAAGATATAATGGATGATTACAAAGGTTATACTACAATTGAAATTCCAAATGAAGCCGTTGACTTAGAATACGGAAAGGAAATTTACAATAAGCAATGCATGGTTTGTCATCAAGAGGATGGGCAAGGAGTGAAAAAAGCTGATTTTAGTTTGGGTTATGAATTCCCTCCATTGTGGGGTGATGATAGTTATAACGATGGAGCAGGAATGCATCGTGTATTAACCGCGGCAGGTTTTATAAAGGCCAATATGCCTTTTGAAGAAGCTTCAAGAGATAATCCAAAACTAAGTGATAAAGAAGCTTATCATGTTGCTGGGTACATAAATAGTAAGCCCCGACCAGCTAAGAGTAATAAAGAAAATGATTTCCCTGATGTAAAGCTAAAACCAGTATCTACACCTTATGGACCATGGGCCGATGATTTTTCTCCAGAGCAACATAAATTTGGACCTTTTCCTCCAATTTTAGCATATTATAAAGAGAAATATAATTTAACTAAATCAAAATAAATAAATATAATTGATAAATAATTAGGTGAGTGTGGAAAAGGGATGTATATTTGCAGCTCAATAAAACACCTACATAGTTTTAGTATTTAGTGCAATTAGTATATTTCGAGTTTTTACTCTTCTTTCCAATTAAATTTTTACAATTACTTTTTAATAGTGTTTACTTATCCAAAGTGCAGAGTGCATTTTAGTTAACGCAAGTTTTATACAGGATGTTTATTGTAAAAATTAATAACAATTTAAAATTAAATTAAAATGCAAGAAGGTACAGTAAAATTTTTCGACGAGATTAAAGGATTCGGATTTATTACATTAGAATCAGGTGAAGAAATTTTCGTTCACAATTCAGGTTTAACTCACGAAATTAGAGAAAACGATAAAGTTTCTTTTGATACACAAGAAGGAAGAAAAGGTTTAAACGCTATTAACGTAGAAGTTTTAGACTAAATTTTATATACTGTCTTAACAGATAGAATAGTAAAAGTACAAAAGGAGATCATTTATATGGTCTCCTTTTTTTGTTTGAAACATTTTTAAATACTTGTCTTTTAAGGTTCAAAAAATGTTTTTTAAAAAAATAAATTTTGAGAACTAAAATATTTATCTACATTTGTCACGCAATTAAAAGAAACTATGAACAATCTAAATATTATTTCTTCTATTATTATTGTAAATGTGATTATCACATCTGCAATGGGAAGGTTATAGTATATACTCAATATATTTAAAAAGCCTCCCGAGAAATCAGGAGGCTTTTTTTATTACTAAGATTACTAAATGACAACAAATACAAACATTATTATTATCAGCATTATTATTCGCTCCTTCGAGTGAGTCAGGCTGGTATATCCAATTTTAAGCCTTTCTCATTCGGTTGAGAAAGGCTTTTTTAATTTAACACAAATTCGAATCATGAAAAAATACACTAACATTATTATTATCAGCATTATTATTCGCTCCCTTGAGTGAGTCTGGCTGGTATATCCAATTTTAAGCCTTTCTCATTCACTTTGAGAAAGGCTTTTTTTTTCTCCAAAAATTAAAAACAAAAATCATATAAAATGTATTACAACGAAAACACAGTTATTTATCTCGATGGACAATTCGTAAGAGCCAATGAAGCTTCAACCGACTTATACAGTCAAACAATGCACTATGGTTATGGTGTTTTTGAAGGTATTCGTGCATATGCCACAACAGATGGCACAAGTATTTTCAAAGCAAAAGAGCATTATGACCGATTAAAAAATTCAGCAGAACTAATCAATATTCCTTTTAATTATGAAGTTCAAGATTTAATAGATGCCACTTATGAATTATTAGAAAAAAATAATTTAACTGATGCTTATGTTCGACCATTAGTTTTTTGTGATCCAAATATGTCACTCTCTAGACCTAATAAAGTTTCAGTTGTGATCTGCGCTTGGGAGTGGGGCGCTTATTTAGGAGATAAACAATTGCGTTTAACAGTATCTTCTTATTGTCGTCCTCATCCACAATCTATAAAAATTGATGCTAAAGTTTGCGGACATTACGTAAACTCAATTCTTGCAACCAACGAAGCAAAAGACAAAGGTTTTGATGAAGCATTATTATTAGATAGCGATGGTTACTTAGCTGAAGGACCAGGAGCAAATTTATTCTTCGAAAAAAATGGTGTGTTATACACCCCTCAATTAGGAAATATTCTTCCAGGAATTACACGTGCAACCGTATTGGAATTAGCAGAAAAACTAGGAATGGAAGTAAAATTAGGCCTCTATACTCCTGAAGTATTAGCTGAAGCAGATAGTGCTTTTTATTGTGGAACAGCAGCTGAAGTAATAGGAATTGCTTCGGTTGATGAGAGAGAATTTCCACTGAATTGGAATGATTCACTAGGCAAAAAAATACAAGAAGCCTATTCAAAATTGGTAAGGAAATCTCATAAAACTTTAAGTTCAGTTTACTAATGAAATCACTTAACAAATACAGCAAAACCATAACGCAAGACGAGTCGCAACCTGCTGCACAAGCGATGCTCTACGGTATCGGACTTACTGAGGAAGATATGCAAAAAGCTCAAGTAGGGATTGTAAGTACTGGTTATGAGGGTAATACTTGCAATATGCATCTAAACGATCTTGCAAAAGCCGTGAAATTTGGAGTTAAAGCAGAGAATTTAGTCGGTTTGATTTTCAATACTATTGGCGTAAGTGATGGAATTTCAAACGGGACAGACGGAATGCGATTCTCTTTGGTTTCACGAGATGTTATAGCAGATTCAATAGAAACTGTGGTGAGTGCACAATGGTACGACGCAGTCTTAGCTGTTGTAGGTTGTGATAAAAATATGCCAGGTTCTGTTATGGCAATGGGAAGGTTGAATCGTCCATCTATAATGATTTATGGCGGAAGTATTCATTCAGGGAAATGGAAGGGCGAATCTTTAAATATAGTTTCAGCATTTGAAGCATTAGGAAAGAAATTCAATAACACCATAACGCCAGAAGATTTTAAAGGTGTAATACAAAATGCTTGTCCAGGAGCTGGTGCATGTGGCGGGATGTACACTGCCAATACTATGGCTTCGGCTATCGAAGCTTTGGGAATGAGTTTGCCCTATAGTTCATCCAACCCTGCTTTAAGTGTAGAAAAAAACCAAGAGTGCTTAGACGCGGGAAAAGCAATTAGAATTTTACTAGAAAAGGACATCAAACCAAAGGACATAATGACCAAAAATGCATTCGAAAATGCAATAACAATGGTTACTGTGCTCGGCGGATCTACCAATGCAGTTCTTCATTTGGTAGCTATGGCACATTCAGTAGATATCGAACTAACCTTAACTGATTTTCAGAGAATAAGTGATAAAGTTCCAGTTTTAGCCGATTTAAAACCAAGTGGGAAATATTTAATGGAGGATTTACACGCAGTTGGCGGAGTTCCAGCGGTGATGAAATATTTATTGGAAAATAATTTACTACACGGCGATTGCTTGACGGTTACAGGAAAAACAGTTGCTGAAAACTTAGCAGATGTCTCAAATTTAACTGTAGGTCAGGATGTTTTTCATTCCTTAAATAATCCATTAAAACCTACGGGACACTTACAAATTCTTTTCGGAAATCTCGCTTCAAAAGGATCAGTGGCAAAAATCAGCGGGAATGAAGGGAGTTATTTTGAAGGTACAGCCAAAGTTTATGACGATGAATATGCAGCTATTACAGGTATAAAAACGCGAGAAGTAAAAACTGGCAATGTAGTAGTAATCCGTTTTTGCGGACCAAAAGGTGGTCCTGGTATGCCAGAGATGTTAAAACCAACTTCCGCTATTATGGGTGCAGGATTAGGAAAAGATGTGGCATTAATTACCGATGGAAGATTTTCAGGGGGCACACATGGATTTGTAGTTGGCCATATAACCCCTGAAGCCTATGACGGAGGAACTATTGCTTTGGTAAAGGATGGAGACTCTATCACTATTGATACAAAAAATAATACACTTCATTTAAAAGTAAGTGAAGAGGAGTTATCCAAACGAAAGGAAGAATGGAAACGTCCAAACCTCAAAGCAACTAAAGGAGTTTTATACAAATATGCCAAATGTGTTTCATGTGCTTCAACAGGATGTGTAACGGATTAATAATTACTTAAAAAAGGAAAATGAACTTAACAAAATTAACAGGTGCGCAGGCTGTAGTAGAATCGTTATTAGTCGAGCAAGTTGATACAATTTTCGGTTATCCAGGAGGAGCCATAATGCCGATATATGATGCTTTGTATGATTATGAAAGTACAGTGAATCATATTTTAGTGCGTCACGAACAAGGCGCGATTCACGCAGCACAAGGATACGCGAGAACTTCAGGGAAAACAGGTGTGGTTTTCGCAACTTCTGGACCTGGAGCTACCAATTTAATCACAGGTTTAGCCGATGCAATGATAGACTCAACTCCTTTGGTTTGTATTACAGGACAAGTGGCTTCACATCTTTTGGGAACGGATGCTTTTCAAGAAACTGATGTAGTGGGTATTTCTATGCCAATAACCAAATGGAATTGCCAAGTAACTAAAGCCGAAGACATTCCTGAGGCAATTGCCAAAGCATTTTATATCGCTCAATCTGGCCGTCCTGGTCCTGTATTAATAGATATAACCAAGGATGCGCAGTTTAGCGAAACAGACTTCGATTATAAAAAATGCACAAATATCCGTAGTTATTATCCAAGACCTAAGTTAAATAAGTCCGTTGTTGAAGAAGCCGCGAAATTAATAAATGAAGCCAAAAAACCTTATTTACTTATTGGTCAAGGTATAATGCTTTCTAATGCAGAAGAAGAGTTGCTGGAGTTTGCTGAAAAGTCTGGAATTCCAGTGGCATCAACACTTTTGGGGCTAGGAGCATTTCCTAATAACCACCCGCAATACGTCGGATTTTTAGGAATGCACGGAGATTACGCTCCTAATATTAAAACAAATGAATGCGATGTGCTAGTTGCTATCGGAATGCGTTTCGACGACAGAGTTACTGGTGATGTTTCAAGGTATGCCAATCAAGCAAAAGTGGTTCATATTGACATCGATGCTGCCGAATTGAATAAAATAATTAAAGCGGATGTGGCTGTACATTCCGATGCAAAGGAAGCCTTAAGAATTTTAATTGATTTAGTTGACGCAAAGCAACATACCTCTTGGTTACAAGAGTTTAGAGATGCTAAAAAAATAGAAGTTGAAACTCTTCAGGAAAGTGCAAAAGAAGATCATTCAGAAGAATTGAAAATGGATGAAGTAGTTAAAATGCTTTCTGAACTTACCAACGGAGAAGCAATAGTAGTTACCGATGTCGGGCAACATCAAATAATGACCGCTAGGTATTATCAATACAACAAAACTAAAAGCAACGTAACCTCTGGTGGATTAGGGACTATGGGCTTTGCACTTCCCGCGGCTATAGGAGCAAAATTCGGCGCGCCGGATAAACCTGTGGTAGCGATAATTGGGGATGGTGGTTTTCAAATGACATTGCAAGAATTAGGCACCATTATGCAAAGTGATGTCAATCTAAAAGTCATCATTTTAAACAATCGTTTTTTAGGAATGGTGCGTCAATGGCAACAGATGTTTTTTGAAAAACGCTATTCATTCACAAATATGGTAAGTCCGGACTTTGTAGCACTTTCTCAGGCTTATAGTATTGAAGCGAGTAAAGTTGAAGCCCGAAAGGATTTAAAAAATGGATTATTAAAAATGTTAAATCACAACGGATCTTACCTATTGGAAGTAATGGTGGCAAAGGAAGAAAATGTCTTCCCAATGATGACCACTGGTGCCTCAGTTTCAGAAGTGCGATTAAACTAAAAAGAAATGAAAAAAACATATACAGTATCAGTATTTACAGAGAATAGTATCGGGATGATGAATCGCGTCACGATAATCTTTACGCGTAGACATTTAAACATCGATAGTATTACAGCTTCAGAATCGGAAGTGAAAGGAGTGTTTAGATATACCATAGTTTTAAGAACAACTAGAGAGCAGGTCGATAAAGTTGTCGGGCAGCTGGAAAAATTAATCGATGTGTTTAAAGCCTTTGTACACGAAGATTCGGAAGTAGTACATCAAGAAATTGCCTTGTACAAAATTAAAACAGCAAGCTTAACCAATGGTGATGTTGAAAAAGTAATCCGAGAACATCATGCTAGAATACTAACCGTTGATCCACAATTTATGGTTATTGAAAAAACTGGGCACGTAGCAGAAACTCAATTGTTATTCGAAAACTTGAAACCTTATGGAGTACTTGAGTTTGCACGCTCTGGAAGAGTGGCGGTTACTAAACCGATGAAAGAGTTTAGTACATATCTAAAAGAACTAGAAGAATCAAATCACAAATTATAAACAGATTAATAGATGTCTGGTCGAGCCTTTAAACTTGGCTCGAGGAGACATAAATAACGAATAACAAATACAGAAAAAATGGCAACAATAAATTTTGGAGGAGTACTAGAAAACGTAGTAAAAAGGGATGAGTTTCCACTTAATAAAGCACAAGAAGTATTAAAAAATGAAACGGTAGCGGTAATTGGTTATGGAGTACAAGGTCCAGGACAAGCCCTAAATTTAAAAGACAATTGCGTAAATGTAATTGTAGGACAACGTAAAGGTACTGGAAGTTGGAAAAAAGCATTAGCAGATGGCTGGGAAGAAGGAAAAACATTATTTGAAGTAGAAGAAGCTTGTGAGAAAGCTACAATAGTAATGAATTTACTTTCCGATGCTGGACAAATCCAGGCCTGGGATGGGATAAAAAAACACTTAACTAAAGGAAAAGCGTTATATTTTTCTCACGGATTTGGGGTAACATTTCACGAGAAAACAGGCATAGTACCACCGAAAGATGTGGATGTAGTTTTAGTCGCACCAAAAGGTTCTGGGACCTCACTTAGAAGTTTGTTTTTAAACGGGCAGGGCTTAAACTCTAGTTATGCGGTATTTCAAGATGCAACAGGAAACGCGAAAGAGCGAGTTTTAGCTTTAGGAATTGCAATTGGTTCTGGGTATTTATTTGAAACAACTTTTCAGAAAGAAGTTTATAGCGACCTAACTGGAGAGCGCGGAGTTCTAATGGGAGCTGTTGCTGGAATTTTTGAGGCACAATATACTGTTCTTCGCCAGCGCGGACATTCCCCTAGTGAAGCATTTAATGAAACAGTAGAAGAATTCACTCAAAGTTTAATGCCCCTAATAGCTGATAACGGAATGGATTGGATGTTCGCAAATTGTTCAACCACGGCACAACGTGGTGCGTTGGATTGGAAAGGAAAGTTTCGCGAAGCCACTGAACCAGTTTTAAATGAATTGTATGACAGTGTTGTTTCAGGAAAAGAAGCTGAGATAGTTATTGAAGCCAATAGCAAACCTGATTATCGCACAAAATTGGAAGAAGAATTAAACGTGATGAAAAACAGCGAGTTGTGGCAAACCGGATTAGAAGTAAGAAAATTAAGACCAAAACAATAATGGAGCTATTAGAAAAAATATACGAAGCTAGAGAACGTATAAAAAACATTGCGGTTCACACCCCATTAATGAAAAATGAAAACTTGAGCGAGGAATTTTCCGCTCAGGTTTTCTTAAAACGAGAAGATTTGCAACCTGTACGCTCGTATAAATTAAGAGGAGCATACAACAAAATAGTTTCGTTAACCAAAAATGAAAAACCAAAAGGAGTAGTTTGTGCAAGTGCTGGAAACCACGCACAAGGAGTTGCTTATGCTTGTAATAAACTAAATATAAGCGCGACGATTTTTATGCCCGTAACAACACCACTTCAAAAAACTAAACAAGTAAAACTCTTTGGAAAAGATAAAGTTACCATAGTATTAAAGGGTGACACTTTTGATGAATCATTTGAGGAAGCTAGTCGTTTTTGTGATAAAAATGATGCGATTTTTATTCATCCATTCGATGATGAAAAAGTAATGGCAGAGCAGGGGACTATTGGTTTAGAATTATTGGATGACTCAGAAAATGCTATAGATTATTTATTTCTACCAATTGGTGGAGGAGGACTAGCTGCTGGTGTAAGCACAGTTTTTAAAAAGTTGAGTCCGCAAACAAAAATTATTGGAGTAGAACCTGCCGGAGCTCCTTCTATGAAAAATTCTATTGAAAAAAACACGAATACAACCCTAGAGGAAATAGATAAATTTGTTGATGGGGCTTCGGTTAAACGGGTAGGCGATAAAACTTTTAAAGTTTGTAAGGACACTTTAGACGATATTATTCTTGTTCCTGAAGGGAAAATTTGCACAACTATACTACGGCTGTACAATGAAGAGGCAATAATCGTAGAACCTGCTGGTGCATTAACTATTTCTGCTCTTGATTTTTATAAAGATAAAATTAAAGGGAAAAATGTGGTTTGTGTGATAAGCGGTAGCAATAACGACATTACAAGAACCGAAGAAATAAAGGAACGTTCACTTCTATATGAAGGCTTAAAGCATTATTTTTTATTACAGTTTCCACAACGTCCAGGAGCTTTAAGAGAATTTATGAATCAAATTTTAGGCCCTAATGATGATATAGCCTATTTTCAATATTCCAAAAAAAACAACAAGGAAATTGGACCAGTGGTAGTAGGAATTGAATTGCAAAATAAGAAAGACTTATTACACATTGAAGAAAAACTAAATTCCAAAAAATATACCTATCAATATTTAAATGGAAATAAAGACTTATTTACACATCTTATCATCTAAATCATACCCTTAATTTAGAATTCTAAAACTTTAATAATACAAACTTATTTGAATACTGTTAAAAGTTGAAATAACCCTTATAACAATTTTAAGAGCAAATTGAAAAATATTAAGTTTGTTAGCTAAATCAAAAAAAATATCATGAAAAAATTTTACACTTTATTAGTATTAGTATCTATTCTCAACGTCTCTCTAGTTAATGCTCAAGAATACTTTTCCTTCGAGGCTGAAGAGGGGTATACTTTAGGTAATATTGACGGACAGCAAGGATGGACAACAACAGGACTTGGAAATGGTGAAAGAACCGAACTACAGATAATTACAGATGAATTGGCCAAAATTGGAGAAAGATCTTTAAAGATTAATCACGATCCACAAGCATCTTCGCAACCATTACCTATTATGGGAGCTTTTCACTCTTTAGATACACCTTTAGACAGAACAAATTTTTCTATGAGTTATAGCATAAATGTTGCGAATCCACCAGGAGCTAACTCATCTATTTTTGCATTAGAATGTGGTAGCATTGTGGACGAAAAATTAGTTTTAGAAATTTATTTCTCTTACGACGGAAGAATCCTAATACTAGAGAATGCAGGAGATGAATTCATCGTTACAGAAATTGGAAACTGGCAAGAAGATACTTGGTATGATATTGCAATTTCTGGAGAGGGAGAAGTAGTATCTTACTACTTGAATGGAGAGCTTAAACACGAAGGTGCATTATTGTACAATATTGATGATTTAAGATTTGCACACGACAATTTTTCGGGTAGTGCATTTTTCGACGATATTTCAATAAATTATGCTCCTCTTGGTGTACAAGATGTGAGTGCTACTTCATGGAACATTTATCCTAATCCAGTAGAAAGTGTTTTAAACTTGAGTGGATTAGAGGAAGCAAATAGCCTTACAATTTTTGATATTTCAGGAAAAAAACTAGAGCAATTCAATGAATTCACAAACCAAATTGATTTGAGTCATTTACAAAATGGAATTTACTTATTGCAGTTAGACACTCAGAATGGACCTGTAACAAAAAAGTTTATTAAAAAATAATTACTCTGATTAAGTTTTAAATAGTGAGACTATATAAGTATCGACTTTAATTTCAGAATTAGGACCGCTATAAGCGCCATCAATAAAATTAAATGCAATGTAAGTTAACATTGATAATTTTGTTGATGGCGTTTCTTTTTATCGTGTAGGCTAAATTCTTTTAAGTTTTTATATAGAAACTATAACCTGTTTATAAATCAATTTTTATAGATTAAATTGGAGTTTTAAAAAGTAATATGCTGAATTAACTTATCTATTTTGAAGAAGGAAAATAAGAAAATAAAAAAGCCATGGCCCACCAAAGCAGCGATGACTCAGGTATATGAAAAGAAGCTTTGGGGAAATAATAACACTGATTTTTATTCAGGAGAAGGTTCACATCACCCAGATTTAGTAAATCCATATATTGATGTGGTAACTTCTTTTCTAAATTCTTTTGAAGCACCTATCACAGTTTGTGATTTAGGTTGCGGTGATTTTAATATAGGGAAAGAATTATTTAAACAAACTGAAAAATATATAGGAGTAGATATTGTTGAAGCGTTAATTCAACGTAACAAATCACTTTTTAAAGCAGAAAACTTAGAATTTTATTGCTTAGATGTTGCTGTTGATAACTTACCCTTAGCTGATTGTGTGTTGCTTAGGCAAGTACTTCAGCATTTATCGAATTCCGAAGTACAACAAATAGTAAGTAAGCTAGGCGCTTATAAATATGTTGTTTTAACAGAACATCTACCCGAGGGAGAATTCATTCCTAATAAAGATATAATATCAGGACAAGGAATTAGGCTGAAAAATCAGAGTGGAATTAATTTGTTGCTGCCTCCATTTAACATGAAAGTAATTGATGAAAAACAATTGTTAGCTATTCAATTAAAAGACCGTCCAGGGGTTATAGTTACAACACTTTATAAATTATTTTAGGTTGTAACAATTGATACTTGCTTTTACCATTTTATTTAATTGTTACAGAGTACTTTACAGATATAAATTTTGAATGAAGCAGTTTCAATTATTTATCTTTATGGAATATTATTTATATAAAAATTAATAGGTTATGTCCAATGTAAGTAATCCCTTAGTAAAGTTAATTGAAGAAGGTGAAAAATTTATAATAAAGCAGATGTCTGCAAAGGGTGGGCAACTATTACCTAAACATCAAGCAACAGACGAATCGGTTGTGGTGGTAAGAAAAGGGGAGTGCATCATTAATTTTTCAGAAAACGAACATTATTTAGAACAGGGTGATAGTTTAATCATACCGCAAAACGTATGGCATCAAATTAAAGTTATTCACGACTTTCAAGCACTTCATATTATGCCTAAAAATATTCAATTTGAATTCACAAAATAAACTTCTTCCCATGCAGTTTTGTCAAGGCTAGTAAAAATAGTTTCTTCAAATAATTATAAATCGTCTAGTAAACCTATTTTTACACTTTAATTATCTAAAGTAACTTTAAGAATGGGATTTAACATTGTTTTATTTGAACCTGAAATACCTACAAATACTGGTAATATTGGACGATTGAGCTTGGGTTCTGGGTCGAATTTACATTTAGTAAAACCATTTGGATTTGAAATAGATGATAAGCGTTTAAAAAGAGCTGGACTTGATTATTGGAAGCATATCACCGTTCATATTTATGAAAGTATCGATGAATTTTATTCGAAAAATAAGGGTAAAAACTTTGTTTATTTTTCAAGTCACGGTACAAAAGAATACTGCGAGATAGATTTTAAAGATGATATGTTCTTGATTTTCGGAAAAGAATCAACAGGTTTACCTGAAAGAGTTATTTCAAAAAATCAGGATTTACTTTATAATATACCAATTTACAGCCCACATATTCGAAGTTTAAATCTTGCTAATGCAGTGGGAATAGTCGTTTATGAGGGGATAAGAAATCTTAAAGCCAAAAATATATAGCGCTAAAACTTAAGAAGGAATCATTCTTCAACCTCATTCAGGCCACATTTCATTCAAATAAAATTTATTAAATTTTAAAAATTTCTTTTATCACTTATTTATTAATCGTAATATTGCGATATATAAATAAAGAAGAAAACGAAATATCTTTTAAGTATTTTATTTCGAGATTTTTACCTATAAAATAACCTTAGAAAATGAACAATAAATTAGTGTTGTTTTCAGAAATTGAAAAAACAATTAGTTCTTTAAATACAGCTAGTATCAGTAAAGAGCGACAAACAAGTTTACAACCTTTAGTTGATTATATTCAATTAAAAGTTTTAAATAATGAAAGTATCCGTCTTAATTTTATCTGCACCCATAACTCACGCAGAAGTCATTTTGCTCAAATTTGGGCGCAAGCAATTGCTTGTTATTTTAACATAAATAAATTCTTCAGTTACTCAGCGGGAACAGAAGCCACAGCACTTTATCCTAAGGTAGTAGAAACATTAAAAATTTCAGGTTTTCAAATTCGTGTAATATCAGAAGGGGAGAATCCTATTTATAGTATTAAATACGGAGAGAATTCTCATCCAATTATTGGTTTTTCGAAAACATTGGAAGATGATTTCAATCCGAAATCTAAATTTGCAGCAATTATAACTTGCGACTCAGCTAACGAAGCTTGTCCATTTGTTTCAGGTGCAGAAATTCGAATCCCAATTACTTTTGAGGACCCTAAAGCGTATGATAATACCCCACTAGCAACTGAGAAATACAGAGAAAGGAGTTTGCAAATTGCAACTGAATTATTCTACATTTTCACTCAAATAAAATTATAAAGGAATGGCATCAAAAAAAATGAGTTTTTTAGACAGAAACCTAACTTTGTGGATATTCGTAGCTATGGCATTTGGTGTTGGATTGGGTTACTTCTTCCCATCATTTCCAGATATTATTAATTCATTGAGTAGCGGAACTACAAACATTCCTATTGCCATAGGTTTAATATTAATGATGTATCCACCTTTAGCAAAAGTGAACTACGCATTGCTTCCAAAGGTATTTAAGGACACTAAAATTCTGTCTATATCTTTATTTCTGAATTGGATTATCGCTCCCGTTCTGATGTTCATTCTTGCCATTACTTTTTTAAGAGATTATCCCGAATATATGGTAGGAGTCATTTTGATTGGTTTGGCTCGCTGTATTGCAATGGTTTTAGTTTGGAATGATCTTGCAGAAGGCAGTAGTGAATATGGAGCAGGATTAGTCGCTTTAAACAGTATTTTTCAAGTGTTTGCTTATAGTTTTTACGCTTGGATATTTATAACTATTCTACCTCCTTATTTTGGATTTGAAGGCGCAATAGTAGATATATCAATAGCTACAATAGCTGAAAGTGTAGCAATTTATCTCGGGATTCCATTTGTTTTAGGGATTTTAAGCCGACTTATCTTGGTAAAAGCAAAAAGTGAAGAATGGTATTCAAAGAAATATATACCCGCAATTTCACCAATAACACTAATTGCTTTATTATTTACAATTGTAGTGATGTTCTCATTGAAAGGTGAATTAATTGTAGAAATACCGATGGATGTACTTATAATAGCTGTTCCCTTATTATTGTATTTTTCCTTGATGTTTATTATTTCTTTCTTCTTTACACGAGCATTAGGAGCAAGTTATGACAAGACTGCTTCAGTAGCTTTTACTGCAGCTGGAAATAATTTTGAATTGGCTATTGCAGTTGCCATAGCGGTTTTCGGTTTGAATTCAGGACAAGCCTTTGCTGGAGTTATTGGGCCCTTAGTGGAAGTTCCTGTATTAATATTATTAGTTCGTGTTTCATTCTGGTTTCGCGATAAGTATTTTAAGAAGGATTGAGAGTAGATTCTGAAGTCTCTTTAACAGTATATTTCAAAAATAGAATCATTTAGGTGTTTGAATTTAACTAACTTTATAAATGATAAAGAGATTAAATAACAATAATTTAGAGGTAGCTGGTCTAATTCAAAATATTTTTCACCATTCTTATGTCGTTGAGGCTGAACTTTTAAAAGTAGATGATTTTCCTCCTTTAAAAAGAACTTTAGGAAGTTATCAAAATAGTGAGAATTTATTTTTCGGGTACTTTAAAAATGAAAAGTTAGCTGCCGTTATTGAATTAGAACTTTTAGAAAACTTTATTGAAATCAATAGCTTAGTGGTTCATCCAAATTTTTTTAGACTAGGGATTGCTGGAGCGTTATTGGATTTTGTACTTGACAATTATAAATTCTATTCTTTTAAAGTAGAAACAGCGGCTAAAAACATTCCTGCAGTAGAACTCTATTATAAATTCGAGTTTAAAGCAATTAAGTATTTCGAGACTGATTGTGGAATAAAGAAAGTTGCGTTTGAAAGGTTCTCTGTAAAATAGAGTAATTCACTATTAAACTGTTAACTTACTGCAAGAATTACCGCTTACCAAGAAAACCCAAAGTATCTTTGCCGAAAATAATTATATGCCCAATACATTTTCCGATTTAGGAATAAATACTAAACTACAACAAAGTCTAGCCGAATTAAATATTACTGTACCAACAAATATTCAACAAAAAACAATCCCATTAATCTTGAGTCAAGATAAAGACGTTGTTGCACTAGCAAAAACGGGGACTGGAAAAACTGCTGCATTTGGATTACCTCTTTTGCAACTTATAGATTCCAAAAAAAATAATATACAAGTAGTCATTCTTGCACCTACACGAGAACTAGGTCAACAAATACACACTAATTTAGTTTCTTTTAGCTCACATAGCCCTGAAATTAGTATTGCCTCAGTATGTGGTGGTATTCCTATAAAACCTCAGATAGAGCGTTTGAAAACCCCAACTCATATTGTAGTTGCCACTCCAGGACGTTTGGTAGACTTAATAAACAGAAAAGCCATTGATCTAAAAAATACTTCGTATTTAGTTTTAGATGAAGCGGATGAGATGGTAAGTGCACTTAAAACCGATTTGGATTTAATCATTCAGGAAACTCCAAAGAATAGAAGAACGTTATTGTTTACTGCTACCATGCCTGGAACTATAAAACAGTTAGTTCAAAACTATATGAACAAAAACGTAGTTCATATTGAGGCGGATATGGAAACCATGGGGCATCAAGACATAGAGCATCAGTTTTTAGTAGTAGAACCTATAGAAAAGCTTGATATTCTGCTTCACTTTTTAAGTTCGAAAGAAGGAGAACGAGGAATTATATTTTGTAAAACTAAAGCTGCTGTAAATAAACTAGCAAAGAATTTAGCTATAAATAAATTTTCGTCAGGAGCTATACACGGAAGTCTTTCACAACCTATTCGCGATCGAGTAATGGGACAGTTTAGAGAAGGTCATATCGATATACTTGTTGCAACAGATCTTGCGGCAAGAGGACTTGATGTAAAAGAAATTAGTTACGTTGTAAATTATCACTTACCCGATACTTATGAAACTTACGTTCACAGAAGTGGTAGAACAGCTAGAGCGGGAGCAAAGGGGCTTTCGGTTACTATTTTACAACAAGAAGAAGTGTTTGAAATTCCTGAGTTTGAAGAAGAATTAGGGATTGTTTTTAACGAAATGAAAAAGCCTGACGCCCAAAGCACTGAAGAAAACAACACTTTGCTATGGGCTAAGAAAATTTTTAAAACAAAACCAAACCGAACAATCTCACCTGAGTTTAGAGAGAAAATAGGCACTGTATTTCATCATTTGACCAAAGAGGAATTAATTGATAAAGTTCTTGCTCATCAACTCTCTCAAACTACTATTGCAGCGCCAAAGGAAGAAGCACCAACAAAGAAAAAGCAGAAAAAGAAATAATGGCAAACGAGATAAAAGACCAACAGGATATTCTGGCAAAGCTGAACATTTCAGCTTTAAATCCTATGCAGGAGAAAGCTATTGAAACAATAAATACCAATTCAAATACAATCCTCTTATCCCCAACGGGTACAGGTAAAACCTTGGCTTTCTTATTGCCTATTTTAGATGGTTTAAATGTAGATAATCCAGAAGTTCAAGCATTAATTGTGGTTCCTACACGAGAATTGGCTATTCAAATTGAGCAGGTAGTCAGAAATATGGGTTCAGGCTTTAAAGTAAATGCAGTTTACGGAGGCAGGTCGAAGAGTAAAGATAAAATAGAACTCAAACATACCCCGGCAATATTAATTGGTACACCTGGTAGAATTTTAGATCATTTTGACGATGACCGCTTTTCTAAAGCAAGTATAAACACTTTAGTTTTAGATGAGTACGACAAATCTCTTGAGATAGGATTTGAAAGTGAAATGAGTGAAATCTTAAGTGAATTAAACAGTGTAAGTAAACGTATTCTAACATCTGCAACACAAGGAGTTGGAGTTCCAAAGTTTGTGAATTTAATCAATCCAATTGTTTTAGATTTTTTAACTGAAACTTCAGATCCAAAACTTTCAATTAAAACTGTGGTTTCTGAAGAAAAAAATAAGCTTCAAACCTTATTGAATCTTGTAAAGTATTTGGGGTATCAACCAGGAATTATTTTTTGCAACTTTCGCGAAAGTATCGATATGGTTAGTGATTTTCTTAATGATAATAGGGTAAGCCATACTTGTTTTTCAGGGGGAATGGAACAAAAGGATAGAGAAAGAGCTCTTATAAAATTTAGAAATGGAACTAGTCAGATACTGGTATCTACCGATCTTGCTGCAAGAGGAATTGACATTCCAGAGTTAAAATACATTATACATTATGAGCTTCCGCATTCGGCTGTTGAGTTTACACACAGAAACGGTAGAACAGCTAGAGTAAATGAGAAGGGTACAGCTTATGTGCTAAAATGGAAAAATCAGCTTTTACCTGATTTTATTGAAAAAACAGATCCAATAGAAATCCCTAGAGTTAATTCGCAAGTTCAACAACAACTGGAAACGCTTTTTATTTCAGGAGGAAGAAAAGACAAAATATCTAAAGGCGATATTGCGGGCCTATTTATAAAGCAAGGAAATATAAGTCAAGAAGAGTTGGGGAATATTGAATTAAAACAAGACTGTGCCTTTGTAGCTGTGCCATTAGAGCTAGCGAATGATTTAGTTAATAAATTAAACAACAGCCGACTTAAAAAGAAAAAAGTAAGAATTTATATTCTTTAGTTTACAGGTTTTAACCTTAGACTTTTCATCTCAATTATAGATTTATAAAATGAAGTTTTATAAAATGCTAATTATAAGATATTAAGCCGTACTTTCGCGGCCGCAAAAATAGCGAGCATATGAAACGCATAAACGAATACAAAAAACTCTTTGGAGTTGAAAAAGAGATAGAATTAAAGGCTTTAAAAACTAGTTACCGCAATCTAGTAAAAGAGTGGCACCCCGATAAATTTCAAGAAGGTGATCCACTACGTGAAGAAGCAGAGTTAAATTCCCGTAAAATTATCGACGGGTATCATTTTTTAGTAAGCATAGCACCAGAAACTAAAGCTGCAAACCTAGAAGAATTTACCGATACTGTTACAAACGCTGGAATCGCTGATTTTCAACACAAAGGAATGCTTTTAGAAATTACTTACTTAGATGGTAGTACTTATGAATTCTTTGGAGTAACTAGATCGATCTATATAAAAATGGTAAATAGCGACAAATTAAACCGTTTTGCTAAACGAACAATTTATCCAAATTATTTATATAGAAAATCGAAACGAATGATGGAGCATGCTTAATTATTAGGCAGCACAAAGTTGTGTAAAATATTATTGAAAGCGCTTCAAATCTAAATGAAGCGCTTTTTTATTATACCAGATTAATTATTTAAGCATATTCAAATTCTAATAATTGAATATTACTTTTTATCCTTTCCTTCACAATATCCATCATTCGCTTATTCAATGCGGATGAATTTTGAATATATTTTTGATATTCATCTAAGGTAAATTGTCCGATAATAATTCCTTTTAGAGAGTTTCGAAACTTAATATCCTTATTGATGGAGTTATCAATGTATTCAAGTTTTTTTTCGATGTTGAGATCATAAAACACATTTTTATGCTTGGCAATATAATTGCGAAATACAGCTAGTAGCAAATCGCCTTGTAGTTTGATAATTGGTCTAATTGTTTTGTTTTGAAAACATTCATCATCAGACATTTGAGGATTGACTTTAGCTGAAGAAATTTCTGGACGCATTAAAAGCAGTAAACTATCACGAGTTTCCATAATGTGTTTTTCTTAAAGTTATAAAATAACAAGCCTATACTGATGCATTTCTCAATTAGTTATAAACGTATTTTCAACAATAGGAAATAATGTTATTATATTTGAAGAAAACTTGACCTCCTCTGGTTTTGGGTATTATATTTATGGCTTAGAAATACCTATAACCTAAAGATGAAACTATAATATTATATGAAAATATTCTCAGCAGAACAATTATACGAAGCAGATAAAATTACTTTAGAGCAACAACAAATTACCACCGAAGAGTTAATGGAGCGAGCAGGCGCTCAAATTTTTAATTGGTTTCACGAACGTTTAAATGGTGCTTCTGTACCAATTCATATTTTTTGCGGAATTGGTAACAATGGTGGGGATGGCTTGGTTTTAGGTAGATTATTGATTGAATCCGGCTATAATGTTATAGTGTATGTGGTTAATTGTAGCGATAAACGTTCTAAAAGCTTTCTTTACAATTATGATTTAATTAAAAATGTAACCAAGGATTGGCCAATTTTAATGAAGGGTGAAAATGATTTCCCAGAAATTGATCCTGAGGATATAATAGTAGATGCTATTTTCGGAATTGGTCTAAACCGTTGTCCAGACGGATGGGTAAAGAAATTAATTCAACATTTAAATGCTATTCCTGCTTTTAAATTAGCTATTGATATCCCAAGTGGTCTGTTTCCTAATACAGCTTTAAAGGATGAAGATGCTGTTTTAAGAGCAAACCATACGCTAACGTTTCAAACTCCAAAGCTTGCTTTCTTTTTACCTGAAACAGCTCAATTTGCTCCTAGTTTTGACTTATTAGATATTGGATTAGATAGAGAGTTTCTTGTAAATACGAAGCCATTAGCCCAAATAATTTCTAAGCCTGAAGCACAAAACTTATACAAACATCGTGAACGATTTGCACATAAAGGAACTTATGGTCACGCGTTGATTGTTGCTGGAAGTTACGGCAAAATTGGAGCTGCTGCTATTTCAACAGCTGCAACTTTTAGAATTGGAGCCGGTATGGTTACTACTTTTATTCCTAAATGTGGGTATTCTATTCTACAAACTACAGTGCCTGAAGCAATGGTTGCTACAGATATAGAAGAAGAATTTATAAGTAAAATTAATGTTGACTTTGAACCCTCTGCGATTGGAGTTGGAATGGGTATCGGGAAAAGAGAACACACAGTTGAAGCATTAAAAAACCTATTTAGGAACTTTAATTCACCAATGGTAATAGATGCTGATGCTATAAATTTAATTGCCGAAAATAAAGAATTGCTAAAACTTCTTCCTAAAAATTCAATTATAACGCCACACCCTGGTGAATTACAAAGGCTTGTTGGTAAGTGGGAAGATGATTACGATAAAATAGAGAAAGTAAAGAAGTTCTCAATGAAACACGAGGTTTTAGTTGTAATAAAAGGAGCTCATTCAATTACAATTTTTGGTGATACTCTTTATTTAAATAGCTCAGGGAATCCGGGTATGGCTACGGCAGGTAGTGGAGATGCGCTTAGCGGTGTTATTACAGGATTATTATCTCAGGGCTATGATCCATTAACATCATGTGTGTTTGGGGTATATATGCATGGATTTGCAGGAGATCTAGCTGTAAATCAAATGGGATATGAAGCTGTTATGGCAAATGATATTATTAATAATATAGGTGAAGCATATATGATGCTATTTGCAAAAGACCAATCTGAAGGGGAAAACAACTAATAAAAAACCACGAATATTAGATTCAGATATAATTAGAATCTTCTATTCGTGGTCTAATATAATTAGGTAAATTCTTTTTAAATTAACTCATCAAATATTTTTCTTAATTCAGGGTCTGAAGGTCTAGGCGCATCAGCTGAAACAATATTTCCTTCGGTATCAATCAAAATAAATCTAGGGATTCCAAGAATAGCGTAATCCACAACAAATTTCGATTTCCAATTGTTATCTGCCATCAGTTGAATACCTACTAATTCTTTCTCAGTAACCATACTTTTCCACTTGTCGTAGTCTTTTGGTTCATCAATAGAAATGCTTACAAATTGGATGTTTTTATCCTCATAGTCATTCTCAACTTCTTTTAGGAAAGGAATTTCACGTAAACAAGGTCCGCACCATGTTGCCCAAACATCCACATAAACATATTTACCTCTTAAATCTTCTAAAGATGTAGTGCCTCCTTTATGGTTTTCATAGTTGAAAGTAGGAGAGGGGTTACCCTTAGTAATTACTTTTAATTTGTTGTATTGCTCAGTAAGCTTAGCTAAATTCTCAGGATTCGGATTACTGTTCTTATAAATATTATAAGCTTCTTCTAGGTTATCATCAGCTTTAAGGCCAAACTGTAAATAAGAACTCATCATTCTGTCCTTAGCATATCCGTTTGGAAGAGCTTCGTTTATTTTATTTAAGAAAAGAATAGTTTCGTTCGCATCTGTATTTTGTGAAGCTTCTTCTGAAACTAATCTGTTGTAATGTACTTGAAGTAAGTTTTGATACGCTGCAGAATTTCTAAAAGCTAAAGTGTCTTTAAAGTTTATGTCTTTAAGTTCATTGTAAAATTCTTTTGAAACTTCAAATTCTTTATTCCCAGAGAAATGACGATGCCCACTCTTATAATTTTCTATCATAATGGCTCGCGCATATTTGTCTTCTTCAGCTAAGCTTTTCTTAAAGTTATCATTAGCGATTTTACTCTCCTTAAAAAGAGAATCTAAACTTTTCTGGTTTTCATCTATTTGTTTTAAAAATGCATTTTCATCCTTAGAGAATAACTCTTTTAAATCTACATTTTGCTCATTCCAAAGATATTTTGCAGCCAAGAAATTATTAATATCCGCTAAATCTCCAGTGTATTTTAAGCTTTCATCAAATTCTGTTGAATTTAAAGTTACCGATAGGTTTTTACCTCTTTCTAAATATATTTCAGTGCGTTCGCGACCAACATAGAGTTCATAAAACCCATCTTTTTTTATATTTAAAGTATCTACAAAACTCCCCGTTTCAGAGATTGGCACTCTTGATTCAAAACCATTGCCACGAACAAATGCTGTTTCACCAGTGTTATTTGTAACGCTACCATTAATAACGGTATAAGTAGGTTTTTCTTCAGTATTACAAGAAACGATGAAAAGCGCTATAATAATCCAACTTAATTTTTTCATTTATAATATTTTAAAGTTATGACTTACAAAATTAGGGCTTTTGAAAGATAGAAAAGGTGGTAAGGCGGGCAAAAATCAGTATTTTTGTGAAAACAAAACAATTATAATGCAAGACACACATTACATCAGCTCTGAAATTCTTGACTTAGAGTTAATTAAGGATATATTAGATAATCATAAAAAGCTTGATCTTTCTGAAGAAGCCCAACTTAATATTAATAAATCCCGTGAATATTTAGTAAACAAAATAAAGGATAACGAGACTCCTGTTTACGGTATAAATACTGGTTTTGGTTCATTGTGTAATGTGAAAATCACCTCTGATAACCTTTCAAAACTACAAGAAAACCTCGTAATGAGTCACGCTTGTGGTACAGGGGAATTTGTTCCAAAACCTATAATTAAACTTATGCTTTTGTTGAAAATACAATCCTTAAGTTATGGTTATAGTGGCGTTCAGTTAGAAACCGTTAAGAGATTAATCGACTTTTATAATAACGATATTTTACCTGTTATTTATAATCAAGGAAGTTTAGGAGCTTCAGGAGACTTAGCGCCATTAGCACATCTATCTCTACCTTTATTAGGGAAAGGAGAAGTTTATTATGGTGGAGAGCGTTTGGCTTCTGAAAAGATTTTGAAAAAATTTAATTGGGAACCTATAAAGTTACAAGCTAAGGAAGGTTTAGCATTGTTAAATGGAACTCAATTTATGAGTGCTTATGGGGTGTACTGTTTACTTAAAAGTTACAAATTATCCTATTTAGCCGATTTAATTAGTGCTATTTCTATAGATGCGTTTGATTGTAATATGAGTCCATATAACGCTCTTGTGCATTTGGTAAGACCGCATAGAGGACAAGTAAAAACTGCGGAGCAAATTTTAGACTTTTTAGAAGGTAGTGAAATAGGAGTATCTGAAAAGAAAAACGTTCAAGATCCATATTCTTTCCGTTGTATCCCTCAAGTACACGGAGCCACAAAAGACACAATTCATTTCGTAAACAAAACTTTTAAAACTGAAATAAACTCAGTTACCGACAATCCAAACATTTTTGTAAAAGACGATTTAATTATATCTGGCGGTAACTTTCACGGTCAACCATTAGCATTAGCACTAGATTATTTAGCAATTGCAATGTCTGAACTAGGGAATATTTCTGAAAGAAGAACTTATCAATTGGTTTCGGGACTAAGAGATTTACCAGCTTTCTTAGTTAATAACCCAGGATTAAACAGTGGTCTTATGATTCCTCAATATACTGCTGCAAGTATAGTAAGCCAAAATAAACAATTGGCAGCTCCAGCTTCAGTAGATTCTATTGTTTCATCTAATGGTCAAGAAGATCACGTAAGTATGGGGGCTAATGGAGCAACTAAATGTTTACGTGTAATTGAAAACTTAGAAACCATTTTAGCCATTGAATTGATGAACGCTTCTCAAGCTTTAAAGTTTAGAGAACCAAAATCTTCATCTCCATTTATTGAATCATTCTTAAAGCCATATCGTTCTATTGTACCTTTTATTGAGAACGATAGAATTATGGCAGACGATATTCATGCAACGATTGCATTCATTCAATCTTTAGATGTTGATTCTGAAATAATATTTGATTAATATAACGCAAGCATATAACCAAATACTGAATTATGAAAAGTAAATTATCAATTCTTGTTTTTTTAATTTTAAATACTTCTGTATTTGCCCAGAGTTATAAGCCTTTGTTAGATAATATTAATGAATGGCATTTTACAACTTGCTTTTCTGGATGCTTAACAGACGCCTATTATACTGATGGTGATACTATTGTGAATGGTAAGAATTATAAGATTTTGGATGGATACCATTATATATCCCGCACATTTTTACTTCGTGAAGATATAGCAACCCAAAAAGTATACATAAAGTTTGCCACCTCTGAACCTAGTGATGAGTATCTGTTATATGATTTTTCATTGAGTGAAGGAGATGTTTTTGATATGAAAAACCCTGTCACTCCTTTTCCACGTGATGGAGGGCTTTTTGTAGTGGATTCTATTATAGCAAGACCTTTACAAGATGGAAACAATTATAAGCATTATTATTTTTCACCTGCGCCGGGGAATACTACTAGTAACAATAATGCTATTTGGGTTGAAGGTGTAGGGTCTTTATCGTTAATAAATGCTCCCGGAGGGAAACCAAATATTAATGAAGTAGGAGAGCTTAGCTGTTTTTTTAAAGATACAGAAGTTTTTTATGCTAATTTAGACTCTATTCAAGATTGTATTCCAATTCATCTTGGTGTGACAAAAAACTATTTGGAAGAAGTAGTTGTTACAAAACAATTGAACAGTAATACTTGCATCTTAAGTAACACACAGAATGTGAAAAGTGTAAAGGTTTTTGATTTGTCCGGCAAACTGTTGAGTAATATAAATAATAACGGAAATGGCTCAATTACTGTAGATCTATCAGCCTACCAAAACGGTTTATATGTACTTTTAGCAAATGGATTTGGAGACACCAAGAAGTCTTTTAAAGTTTTAAAGTAAGTAGTAAAAATTTGAATTTATTACATAAAAAAACTCTTCGTTGATTTATCAGCGAAGAGTTTATTATTTAAAGCCACCTTATTTTACGACTCGGTGGTCTTCTTTTGCTTATTAATTTTTATAGTAAGCTCATCTTTACTTTCATCAAGATCCATAATTATAGAATCGCCTTCATCTAAATTGCTGTTGATGATTTCTTCAGCAAGGGCATCTTCTATATACTTTTGAATCGCTCTGTTTAAAGGACGCGCTCCATATTGTTTGTCAAAACCTTTGTCAGCAATATAATCCTTGGCTTTTTCAGTTAACTTCAGGTCGTAACCTAAATCTGAAATACGTAAGAATAATTTGTTCAATTCAATATCAATAATTTTATGAATATCCTCTCTTTCAAGAGCGTTAAACACCATAACATCATCAATACGGTTTAAGAATTCTGGCGCAAAAGTTTTCTTTAAAGCGTTTTCAATAACACTCTTAGTATGTGCTTCTTCTTGACTCTTCTTTGCAGAAGTACCAAAACCAACACCTTGACCAAAATCTTTAATCTGACGGGCACCAACATTAGAAGTCATAATGATAATAGTGTTTCTAAAATCAATTTTTCTACCAAGGCTGTCTGTCAAATATCCATCATCTAAAACTTGTAGAAGCATATTGAATACATCTGGATGGGCTTTTTCAATTTCATCTAAAAGCACAACAGCATAGGGTTTTCTTCTAATCTTCTCGGTAAGCTGACCACCTTCTTCGTAACCAACGTATCCTGGAGGTGCTCCAACTAAACGAGAAATAGCGAACTTCTCCATATACTCGCTCATGTCAATACGAATCAAAGCATTATCAGAATCGAATAACTCTCGTGCTAATACTTTTGCAAGTTGGGTTTTACCGACTCCTGTTTGACCTAAGAAAATAAATGACCCAATAGGTTTGTTTGGATCTTTTAATCCTGCTCGGTTTCTTTGAATTGCTTTCACAACTTTAGAAACAGCTTCGTCTTGACCAATAACTTTACCTTTAATTCTATCAGGTAGGGCGGCTAATTTGGTTGTTTCGGTCTGTGCAATTCTATTTACTGGTACACCAGTCATCATAGAAACTACTTCAGCAACATTGTCTTCAGAAACAGTTTCTCTGTGAAGTTTTGAATCTTCTTCCCACTTTTCTTGTTCCGTAGCGAGTTCTTTTTCAAGATTTTTCTCGTCATCTCGAAGTTTTGCCGCTTCTTCGTATTTCTGTTTTTTAACTACAGTGTTTTTAAGTTCGCGAACTTCTTCTAGTTGTTTTTCAAGTTCTAAAATTCTATCTGGAACATGAATATTGGTAATATGAACACGTGACCCAGCCTCATCTAAAGCATCAATTGCTTTGTCTGGAAGGAAACGCTCCGTCATATACCTATTAGTAAGCTTTACACACGCTTCAATTGCATCTTGAGTATAGGTTACATTGTGATGCGACTCGTATTTATCTTTAATATTTTCGAGAATTTCGATTGTTTCTTCAACAGTAGTTGGTTCAACCAATACTTTTTGAAAACGTCTTTCTAAAGCCCCGTCTTTCTCGATATACTGTCTGTATTCATCTAAAGTAGTTGCTCCAATGCATTGTATTTCTCCACGAGCTAATGCTGGTTTAAACATATTTGAAGCGTCTAACGAACCTGTAGCTCCACCTGCACCCACAATTGTGTGAATCTCATCGATGAATAGAATAATGTCGTCATTCTTTTCAAGTTCGTTCATTACAGCTTTCATTCGCTCTTCAAACTGACCGCGGTATTTGGTTCCAGCAACAAGACTAGCCAAATCTAAAGTAACAACTCTTTTATCGTAAAGAATTCTTGAAACTTTTCTTTGTATAATTCTAAGTGCTAAACCTTCAGCAATAGCAGATTTACCAACACCTGGTTCACCAATAAGTAAAGGGTTGTTTTTCTTCCTTCTACTCAATATTTGGGAAACGCGTTGAATTTCATCTTCACGGCCTACAACAGGGTCGAGTTTTCCTTCTTCCGCCATTGCGGTTAGGTCTCTACCAAAATTGTCTAATACTGGAGTTTTCGATTTTTTATTCGATTTAGCTGAAGAACCTGTAAATAAATTCTCCTTGCCACCATCCTGTGGTGAATCATTATCGTCATTTGGAAAAGCATCAGCACTTGGTGTGTCTATATATTCGTCATCATTTGTAATCATAAGTTTAAATTGATTTTTTACCCCGTCATAATCAACTTTCATCTTGTTTAATAATTTGGTTGTAGGGTCGTTCTCATTCCTAAGAATACAAAGTAACAAATGTGCAGTATTAATAGAATTGCTTTGAAAAAGCTTAGCTTCTAAAAACGTTGTCTTCAATGCTCTTTCCGCTTGGCGGGTGAGATGAAGGTTCTTTTTGTCGTTAGTATTTGTAATCACGCCCGGGTTTGCTGGGCTTAATATCTCTACTTTTCTTCTTAAGTGGTTAAGATCTACGGTAAGTGCATTAAGTATAGTTACCGCCTTACCGTTACCATCTCTTAAAAGGCCAAGCATTAAATGCTCTGTGCCTATAAAATCGTGGCCTAAACGTAAGGCTTCTTCCTTGCTGTATGCAATTACATCTTTAACTCTAGGTGAAAAATTATCATCCATATTTTAAATCCTCTCTTCTTTTAGGTACTAAATTAACCAAATTAAGGCAAATACTGTTCCTCTTTAATATCGTTTTAGTAAAAGGACAAAATATAAAGGGAATTTCAAAAGATAATTCACGATACTTATTAACGATTAACAGGCCTAAATTTGTTAATAAATTCGTGAATAAACCATACCAATAACCCCTGTTAAACCTGCGAAAATGCGTATCTTGCTCCATTAGTTTAATAACGATAATTAATTCTATTTTTTATGACGGAAGGTGAGAAAGTGATCCCTATAAACATTGAAGATGAAATGAAATCTGCCTACATCGATTATTCGATGTCGGTCATAGTGTCACGTGCACTGCCAGATGTTCGTGATGGAATGAAGCCTGTACACAGAAGGGTTTTGTTTGGAATGCACGAATTAGGTATTAGAGCAACAGGGGCTCATAAAAAATCTGCGAGAATTGTAGGAGAGGTACTAGGTAAATATCACCCACACGGTGATACCTCTGTATATGATGCAATGGTGCGTATGGCTCAAGAATGGAGTTTGCGCTATTTATTGGTAGACGGTCAAGGTAACTTCGGATCTGTAGATGGTGATAGTCCAGCTGCAATGCGTTATACAGAAGCAAGAATGCAGAAGATTTCTGAAGATATGCTTGCTGATATCGATAAAGAAACTGTAGATCATCAATTAAACTTTGACGATACATTAAAAGAACCTACTGTTTTACCTACACGAGTTCCTGGACTATTGATTAATGGTGCCTCTGGAATTGCCGTAGGTATGGCAACAAATATGCCTCCACATAACTTAACTGAAGTTGTAGATGGAACCATTGCCTATATAAAAGATAACGATATAGACATCGATGGGTTAATGCAGTATATTAAAGCGCCAGACTTTCCTACAGGAGGAATAATTTACGGATACGAAGGGGTTCGTGAAGCTTTCCATACAGGTCGCGGACGTGTAGTTATGCGTGCAAAAGCAACTTTTGAGGAAGTTAATGGTAGAGAGTGTATAATTGTCACTGAAATTCCTTACCAAGTAAACAAAGCGGAAATGATTAAGAAAACCGCTGATATGGTAAACGAAAAGAAAATTGAGGGTATAGCCAATATCCGTGATGAGAGTGACAGAAAAGGAATGCGCATTGTTTATATATTGAAGCGTGATGCTATCCCAAACATCGTTCTTAATACATTATATAAGTATACAGCATTGCAGTCTAGCTTTAGTGTAAACAATATTGCACTAGTAAAAGGAAGACCACAATTATTAAATTTAAAAGAATTAATTCATTATTTCGTTGAACACCGTCACGAGGTGGTGGTACGACGTACAGAATACTTACTTCGCAAAGCTGAGGAGCGCGCACATATTTTGGAAGGTTTAATTATTGCATCAGATAATATCGATGAAGTAATTAGACTAATCCGAGCGTCTTCTAATGCTGATGAAGCAAGAGAAAAGCTTATTGAAGCATTCAAGCTTTCTGAAATTCAAGCTAAGGCTATTGTTGAAATGCGTCTTCGTCAATTAACTGGACTGGAGCAGGACAAATTGCGCAGTGAGTACGAAGAGTTAATGAAAACAATTGAAGATTACAAAGACATTCTTGCTCGTAAAGAACGTAGAATGGAAATTATAAAAGAAGAGCTTGAGGAAATTAAAGCTAAATATGGCGATGAACGTCGTTCAGTAATTGAATATGCAGGAGGAGATGTAAGTATTACAGATCTAATCGCAGACGAGCAGGTGGTAATTACAATTTCTCATGCCGGCTATATTAAGCGAACTTCACTTTCAGAATACAAAACTCAAAATAGAGGAGGGGTAGGCCAAAAAGCTTCATCTACTCGAAATGAAGATTTCTTAGAATATTTATTTGTTGGTACAAATCACCAATATATGTTGTTCTTTACACAAACTGGAAAATGTTTCTGGATGCGTGTATTTGAAATCCCTGAGGGGACAAGAACATCTAAGGGTAGAGCTATTCAGAATCTAATAAATATTGGTCCAGATGATAAAGTAAAAGCTTTTATCTGTACTCAAGATTTAAAAGATGAAGAATACATCAATAGCCATTATGTAATTATGGCTACTAAAAAAGGACAAGTTAAGAAAACTCCTTTAGAGCAATATTCAAGACCTAGAGCAAATGGTATTAACGCCATTACCATTCGTGAAGACGATGAGCTTTTAGAAGCAAAACTTACAACTGGTGATAGCCAAGTAATGTTAGCAGTTCGTTCAGGAAAAGCAATTCGTTTTGAAGAAGAGAAAACCCGTCCTATGGGACGAAATGCATCTGGTGTTCGCGGAATTACTCTAGGAGATGAAAATGATGAAGTGGTTGGAATGATTGCTGTTAACCATGGTGACTCCGATATATTAGTAGTTTCTGAAAACGGTTACGGTAAAAGGTCATTAATAGACGATTATAGAGTTACTAACCGTGGCGGAAAAGGTGTAAAAACTATTAATATTACCGAAAAAACCGGTAAATTAGTAGCAATTAAGAATGTGACAGATGAGGATGATTTAATGATTATCAATAAATCTGGTATCGCAATTCGTATGGCAGTTTCCGACCTAAGAGTTATGGGACGTGCTACGCAAGGTGTTCGTTTAATAAAAGTTAGAGAAGATGACGCCATTGCTGCAGTTGCAAAAGCAATGAAAGATGAAGACGAGGATGAGTTAGAAATTGTTGATGATAACAATGATGGCACTACTCTTGATAATAACGACACACAAACCGAAAATAACGAATAAAAATTAACACATGAAAAAACGAATTTTAATAACAGGGCTTGCTTTTGTATCTGCTATTTCATTTGGACAAAAAAAAGAAATAAAAAAGGCTGAAAAGGCATTAAAGTCCAATGATTTTAAAGAAGCTTTAGCTTATTTAAACGAAGCTGAACCTCTTTTAGGAACTGTAGATAATGATATGAAAGCTCAGTTCTATGCTACACGTGGTAATGCCTTATTAGGTAATGGTGTAGCTACCGATTATTCTAATTTAAAAGGTGCTGCAGATGCATTTGCTAAAGCATTGGAGTTAGATCCTAAGTTAGAATCACAATTAGCAGCTTCACTTCAGAATCTTCGTGCTGGATTAATTAATGGTGCAATTAAAGACCAAAATGCTGGTAATTTCGAGTTGGCGACAGAGAAACTGTATACAAGTTATACAGTAAGTAAGGATATGGATGATCTTTATTTTGCTGCTGGTAATGCGGTAAATGCAAAAGATTATGATTCAAGTTTAAAGTACTATCAAATGCTATTGGATGCTGGTTATACTGGTGAAACCAAGGAATTTGTTGCTACTGATAAAGAAACTGGTGAAGTAATTCCTTTCGAAACTGAGCAATCAAGAAGCCTAGCGCTTAAAAGTGGTCAATATATCAAGCCTGAAATTAGAGTTACTGCATCTCGAAAAGGTGAAATTCTTCGTAATATGACACTTATCTACTTAGAACAAGGAGATAATGACAAAGCTACTTCAGTAATGAAAGCTGCTAGAGAAGAAAACCCAGATGATATCTATCTTATGAGAGCCGAAGCTGATATGAGTTATAAAATGGGTGATATTACTCGATATAACCAAATCATGAACCAAATTGCTGCAACTGATCCAGACAATCCAGAGATTTACTTCAATATGGGTGTGGCTAGTGCAGAATTAGGAGATACTGATAAAGCGTTAGAGCATTACAACAGAGCTTTAGAGTTGAAACCTGATTACGAGGCTGCTCTAATTAATATTGCTGTATTGAAATTATCTACTGAAGATGCTTTAGTTGAAGAAATGAATAGTTTAGGAAATTCAAGAGCTGATAACATTCGTTATGATGAGCTTAAAGAACAACGTGCTGATATTTATAGAGCAACTGTTCCATACCTTACTAAAGCAATGGAGTTAAACCCTAATAATCCAGATGTTGTTAGAACATTGATGAACATTTACGGACAATTGGCGGATGATGCAAATTATCAAAAAATGAAAGCTAAACTTGCTACTTTAGAAAAGTAAGATAAGTTAGTTCCATATATTAAAGCAAAACCCTCTGAAATTTCAGAGGGTTTTTAATTATCATATCCTATTGTAAAAGAAGGGCTATACTAATTGAATTTCACTACCCTCTATAAAACATAATTTATATTATACGTTTTATAACTCTTAGTTTGTGAGTATGATTACGAACGTCGTAATTAAATATTCCGCTATGATCAATTCTATCAATACGCACTTTTCCGTGAGCGTGAATAATATAATTGTCTTTCATAATAATCCCCACGTGAGTAATTTTTCCTTCGTCATTATCAAAAAAAGCTAAGTCTCCTGGTTCACTTTCCTCTATAAAGCTTAAAGCTTCACCTTGCGTGGCTTGTTGACTAGCATCTCTTAATAATTTTTGACCGTTTAGTTTGTAAACCATTTGAGTAAAACCACTACAATCAATTCCAAAAGGTGTTTTACCTCCCCATAAATACGGACTATTTAAATAGAGTAGGGCGGTTTCAACTAAATGTTCTTTTGGAAGAGATTTTATAATTGCTTTTCCTTCAAAATGATGATTTAAATACTCAGCTGCAGAAACATTGCTTCCTAAGCAAATTGAAAATAATTGATTTTCAGAAGTAGTCACAAAATCAACTAAATCTGAAGAAAGCTTCAAGTTGGTTTTATCAAAATTTAAATAATCTGCTTCTGAAATATTTAAAAACTGCTTATTGTCTATCCAACCTTCATATTTATCAAAAGCTAAACGGATTCGGCTCCATTTCTTGCGAGACTCTAAAACCTTAAAATGTTCTCCATAGAGCACCTGCGTAACCATTTCACTAGCATCACTAGCTTCGGCCCGAAGAGGAACTATGCTTAAATTACAGATCCCGTAATCCATTCAGAATATATTGAAGTACGGTTTAGATTCTTTCAATTACCATTGCAGAAGCACCACCACCACCATTGCAGATAGCTGCAGCACCAATTTTTGCATCGTTTTGTTTTAAAACATTAAGAAGTGTAATTAAAATTCTTACACCGCTACATCCAAGTGGGTGACCTAAAGAAACAGCACCTCCATTAACGTTTACATTACTATCGTTAAGACCTAATATTTTCATATTTGCAAGTCCAACAACTGCGAATGCTTCATTAAATTCGAAGAAATCTACATCTTTAATATCTATCCCTGCTTTTGCAATTGCTTTTGGAAGCGCTTTTGCAGGAGCGGTTGTAAACCATTTTGGTTCGTGAGCAGCATCGGCATAACCTTTAATGTAAGCTAAAGGAGTAAGACCTAATTCTTTTGCTTTAGCTTCACTCATTAAAATCATTGCTCCAGCACCATCATTAATTGTAGAAGCATTGGCTGCAGTAACAGTTCCATCTTTAGTAAATGCAGGGCGTAGCGATGCAATTCTATCCATCTTTACGTTCTTATACTCCTCATCTTCCGAAACTACAACTGGTTCGCCACGACGTTGTGGAACTTCAACTGGCACAACCTCTTCATTAAATTTACCTTCAGACCAAGCTTTTGCAGAACGCTCGTACGATTGTACAGCAAATGCATCTTGATCTTCACGAGAAAAATTATATTCTGTAGCACATAAATCTGCGCAAGTTCCCATTGCGTTGTGATCGTAAGCATCTACAAGACCATCTTTTTGCATACCATCTGTTAATGTAGCTGGTCCAAATTTTGTAGCGTTACGCATATGCACATAATGAGGAATATTACTCATACTTTCCATTCCACCTGCCACAACAATTTCTGCATCACCTAAAGCGATTGCTTGGGCAGCCTGCATTACAGCTTTCATACCTGAAGCACATACTTTGTTTACTGTAGTACTTGGTACGCTATCCGGAAGACCTGCACCTAAAGCAGCTTGTCTAGCAGGAGCTTGGCCAACACCAGCTTGTACCACGTTACCCATATATACTTCTTGTACTAAAGAAGGATCAAGGTTAATTTTATCTATGGCTCCTTTTATTGCTGCAGATCCCAATTGAGTTGCAGTTAGAGATGAAAGGCTACCCATAAAACTTCCAATTGGGGTTCTTACTGCCGAAACTATTACTACTTTATTGCTCATATTACTGTTTTTAATATTAAAAATAAGGACTGCGAAATTACGGATTTCAATCTTAAAAATCAATCTTTGCAGGTATAGGTTTTGGGATAACTCATTCCTTATTTATACCTTTACTATAAGTAATCAATATATGAAGAACTATTTTTCTTTGTTCGCGAAAAACCAATCTCTTATTTATAAGGTTTTTCTATTCCTTTTTGCCACACTCTTAGTAATTTACTTTCTTCCTAAGGGTGGACAGTTTAAATACAATTTCCAAAAAGGAAAGCCATGGCAATATGAGAACTTATATGCTCCATTTAGTTTTACAATTAAAAAAGCTGAGGATAGTCTAAAAAAAGAAAAAGAAGAAATTAGAGCTAAAGCTATTCCGTATTTTGAATACAATAGCAGGATAGAACCAAATGTAATTGAAGACTTTAAAAAAGAACTCGCGTTAAGATATGTAGATAGTCTGCATAAAACCCCAAAAAATAAAATTGAACAAATAGGGGAAAGGTTTATTTCTCAAATATATAAGAATGGTGTTACCGATGAAATATTTAATTACGAAGATAATCGTCTTATTTATTTGAAAAATGGAAATGAAATTGAAGAACACAACTATTCTCAACTATTTAAGAAAGAAAAATTAAACAATAGCGTAAGACAATTAGTTGAAAAGAATAACACTGAAGACTCTCAAGCTTTACTTTATAATATATTAAACGATGTATTAGAGCCTAATGTAAAATTGAATTCCAAATTAACCGAAGCTGCAATTGAATCTGAAATAAAAGCCCTGAACCCTAATAGAGGAATTATTGAAAAGGGAGGAAGAGTGATTGCTAAAGGAGAGGTTGTTGAAGGAGAAAAATTTCAAATTTTGAATTCTCTAAAAGCTGAATTTGAAAGTCAGATTTGGAGTAAGAATAACTACCTCTGGCTTTTGGTGGGATATACCATATTGGTGTCATTAGTATTTTTAATGCTATTCCTATTCCTGAAAAAATATAGACCTTATATATATAACAACAACACCAAAGTTACATTTATATTTTTCAATATCTTTTTAATGGTTTTCTTAACCACTTTAGTATTGAAAGTGCATTCGGACTATGTTTACATAGTACCAATCTGTATTTTACCATTAATTCTGAAAGCTTTTTTCGATCCACGTGTTGGATTGTTTGTACATGTTTTAACCATATTATTATTAGGCTTTATTGTTCCTAATAGTTTTGAGTATATGTTTTTACAATTCATTGCGGGGATTGTGACAATTCTTACTGTTTCTGAACTTTACAAGCGAGTTAATTTATTTATTTCAGTAGGTCAAATAACCTTGATTTACATAATTGGTTATTTTGCCTTTTTTGTAATTCAAGAAGGAAATGTCCAAGCTCTAGAGTGGCAAAGTTTTCAGTATTTTATACTATGTGGCTTAGCGACACTATTTGCCCATCCATTAATATACTTTTACGAGAAAATATTTGGACTAGTTTCAGATGTATCACTTTTAGAACTCAGTGATACAAATTCAAAACTTTTAAAAGAGCTGTCGAATAAGGCACCAGGAACATTTCACCATTCATTGAATGTCGCAAATCTTGCCGAAGCGTCTGCAAACGAAATTGGAGCTAATAGCATGTTGGTAAGGGTAGGGGCGTTATACCACGATATAGGTAAAATGTTAAATCCTACAATGTTTACTGAAAATCAGGCCAATTCAATAAACTCTCATAACGAGTTAGACCCTCAAGAGAGTGCCAAAATAATTATTGACCATGTAATTAAGGGTATTGAAATAGCACGAAAAAATAATTTACCAGACAGAGTAATTGATTTTATTAGAACCCATCACGGTACTAGTTTGGTCTATTATTTCTATAAAAAGGAAAAAGAGCTACAGGGAGAAGCCAATATAGAAGACTTTACCTATCCAGGTCCTATTCCTTTTTCAAAAGAAACTGCAATTTTAATGATGGCAGATAGTGTAGAAGCTGCTAGTAAGAGTTTAAAAGAGCCTTCTTCAACCATTATTGATGAGTTTGTAGAAAAGATTATTAATAATCAAATGGCGCAAGGACAGTTTCTAAATGCCGATATTACTTTTAAGGAAATTGAAACAATCAAAAAGGTTTTAAAGAAAAAGCTCAACAATATTTATCATTTGCGTGTTGAGTATCCTGAATAAAATTTAATAGAAATTATTGGAAACAAAAAATCCCCTTAATAGGGGATTGAGTGTGATCGCGCCAGGATTCGAACCTGGGACCGTCTGCTTAGAAGGCAGATGCTCTATCCAGCTGAGCTACGCGACCAATAAAAAATAAAAAAGCCGAACAATATTACTTGTCCGGCTTTTTGTCGGGGTGGCAGGATTCGAACCTGCGACCTCCTGCTCCCAAAGCAGGCGCGATAACCGGGCTACGCTACACCCCGAAAAAGTTCTCGCGAACTTTAACATTTCTAACTTTAAAAACTAATATCAGTATAAACAAAGAACTTTAGTTTTTCGAGTCAATGCGGAGAGACAGGGACTCGAACCCTGGCGACGGTTACCCGTCGACAGATTAGCAATCTGCTCCGTTACCACTCCGGCACCTCTCCAATTTTTTTATGAACTTGCATCCTGAAATGCGAGTGCAAATATATGCCTTCTTATTAATTCCCACAAACAAAAATGAGCTTTTTTTTTTAGATAATTTTTAATTGATTTGAAATCAAGCAGATGCCAATGAAAAAAAATTAAAAAATCTTGTCCTACACCTTAGAGCATACAATCATTACTCTTTTACCTTCCAAATTGGTTGTGAAAAATAGGTAAATATTACCTCCATCAGAGAGCTTCCATTTCTTACGAAGTGTTGCAACTGATTCCGGGAAGTTTCTTGTGGTGATATTTGCTTTCTTGAACGCTAAAGCCGATTTAATTTTCTTTTTATTATAAGGAACTACCTTTTCAATTTTAAACCTTCTTCCAGGAAAATCAATTAAATGATCATTGGTATATAAATGGGTGTTGACTTCAATTTTATTTAAATTGAGCTTTTCTGAAATCAAATCAAATGCACCACTTTTTAAAATTGCTGTATTAGGTTCATATAAATATTCCTGTGGCAAACTGTAATCTGCTTTGGCAGTTTCATTCCAATTAAAACTAAATTCTTCAAGCTCGGTTTTTGTGAAATTTATAGTTTTAATTTTTAACACAGAATCTTTTCCTTCTTTTAGAAGCCATAAAAGCTCTTTTACTTCATTTTCAACTGCAACTATATGTATTTCTGAAACGTCTTTTAATTCGTTTAATCCAACTGTAATATCAAGCATCGGGGAGGTCTTTAGAAGAAACACTTCACAGTTGCTTAAAATTTCATCAATATTGTTTGGAATGTTAGGCTGGCAATCTTTTAAAAAGAAAACTTTTCCTTTACTATCGTGACGACGTGAAGGATCGGCATAAATCACCGGGTACTTCTTATTTAATACTGTTTTTAATCCATCTTCGTTGAAGCACTTTATATTTCTACCTAAAACTTGAAAATTATGACGCACTATTTCTGAAAGAGATTCATTTAACTCAAAGTGATGAACCTCAGGAAACTTTTCAGAAAAATAATAACTATCCACACCAAACCCTCCCGTAATGTCCGCGATTAATTCTCCTTTCACTAAAGAAGCTTTATATTCTGAAGTAATTTCAGATGACGTTTGCTCCAAATTCAATTTTGGAGGGTATAATATATCTCGGGTAGAAAACCAAGTAGGTAATTTCTTTTCTATTCTACTTCGACTTTCAATTTGCTGAAGCAACTCTTGAATACTAACAGTTTCAAATGGACTTCCGCTGAAAGCAAGTTTAGAAATCTCCCCTTCAAAATTTCTTATGAAATCTTGAACTTCGGTATTTAAAATTGACTTATTAAACAATTAGTATAGATTTCTTGTTAGGCGTTTTACAACTTTATACTCAGAAAGAAATTCTTTCGCTATAACTTTTATTGCAGTGTAAGTAGGTACTGCAAGTATCATTCCCGGTATACCAAAAATAAACCCAGCCATAATTATAGAAATAAAAATTTCTAAAGGATGCGATCGTACGCTATGACCGAAAATTACAGGTTGTGATATAAAATTGTCAAATATTTGCGCAATGGAATATCCAACCGTAATAATGATTAATTGTGGTAATAATTCTGACGAAAAATCTGCTGCTAAATTATTGGAAACTACCACAAGTAACATCAACCCCCAACCAATTAAAGGACCTAAATACGGAATAATGTTTAAAAAAGCACAAATTAGAGCAACAGCAATAGCGTCGTTTATATCTATGTATAATAAAAGTACAGAGTAGAATAATGCGAGGATTAAAATTTGAAATACAATTCCAATAAAATACCTTGATAATAATTCTTTAATTTTAATCAATATCCTCTTAAATCTTGCTTCATTCTTATTTTTTGCGAAAGACAATACAGATCGTGCAATCAATCCCTCGTCCTTAAGTAGAAAAAATAGAATAAATAATACTGAAAATAATCCTATTACAGTGGAACCAATATTTCCAAAGAGTATATCTACGAAGCTTGGTATAATTTCTACATCCATATTTTTTGCATACGATGTCCTTTTAACAGCTTCCACTAATTGAAAATGATCTACGCCTAAATAATCACTTGCCTGAATATTAAGTTCGTTTAAATCGCGTTTAACTTCATCAAAATTTATTTGTGAAATATGCTTTCCTTGCTCAATTATAATAGGGATAAAAATACTTAGTACAAGGCTGAATGCTCCAATAATCAGTAATAAAGTAGTTATTGAAGCTAATGTATTGGTGAATTTTAGTTTGTCTTTTAAGAAAATTACAACGGGTCGGCCAATTAGTGAAAGCACAATTGCTAACCCGATATATAGGATAAGCGCCTGAATTTTGTGTAAAATCCAAAACAAAATACAGATCCCAACCAATACGGCTAGTGCTCTTAAAATACCTAGTGTAATTGCTCTTGCGGTGACTTTCACACGGTAAATATACTATAAAACAAATTGTGAAAAATTAAATGTTTGTTAAGTATTTAAGATGATAATTGATAGATTGATTGTGGGATTATTATATAGATAGAAGGCTATTATTAGGTACGATATATCAATTTTCAAAAACGTATTTAATAATGTTTGCACCCATTTGCAGTGCTTTCAATCTTATTTCTTGAGGATCATTATGCACTTCAGGATTTTCCCAACCATTCCCTAAATCTGTTTCATAGGTGTAGAGTAGTAAAAGTCTGTCTCTTTCAAATAATCCGAATGCTTGAGGTCTTAAACCATCGTGTTCGTGAATTTTAGGCATTCCATTTGGGAATTTAAAATGGTAATTAAATAATGGATGGTTAGTAGGTAACTCTTTTAATTCTTTGTTAGGAAATAACTTAACAATCTCTTTTCGCAAATAAGTATCCATTCCATAATTATCGTCTATGTGCAAAAAACCACCACTTAACAAGTAATTTCTTAAATTCTCAGCTTCCTCTGCAGAGAAGAAGATATTACCATGGCCTGTAATATGCACGAAAGGATAATCAAAAATATCAATACTAGCTGGAGTTACGGTTTTAGGCTTTTCGTTAATGGTTGTATTGATATTTTCATTGCAAAACTTAATCAAATTAGGTAATGATGTAGGATTTGCATACCAATCGCCACCACCTCCATATTGCAAGACTGCAATTTCTTGAGCTTGAATAGTCGTTGTGCAAATGAAGAGTAAAAATGATAAAACTATTAGTCGCATAGCCGTCAAAAATACAAATAAGTAAACAATACCATCACGTAATTAAATTATGTTGCATTATAATGTAAGTTATAGTTACAAAAATTGACAAAACAATAAAAATAAAAAGAAAGTACTTTATGTATAATTATATTTAATATTCTAATTCCCAGTATTTTAAAACAAGTCTAACTTTTACCTAACAGGTTTACTCCCTCAGTTTTATAAAGCGCTTTTTACTTTATAATTGGCGGTTCTGCGACTATTTATTAAAGTAAAAAATAAGAATTTATTAGACTGTAAATCTGTTAGGTTTTTTTATTCATTTATAAACGCTACACTATGACAAGCTACTATAGCCGCAGTTTCTGTTCGTAGTCTGCTTTCGCCTAATGCAACGGGAATATATCCTGCATTTTTGGCCATTTCTATTTCCTCAGGAGAAAAATCACCTTCGGGACCAATTAAAATAGAAGTATTTTTATTGGGTACTAATACAGATTTTAATGATTTCTTACTTGTGGGATCATCTTCACAATGTGCTATACACTTTAATTCATCTGAAGTGGTTTGAGAATCTATAAAATCCTTAAACGAAATAGCTTCATTCAAAGTAGGTAAATAGGCTTTCAAAGATTGCTTCATTGCACTTTGTAATATTTTCTCATAGCGTTCTGGTTTAATAACTTTACGTTCACTATGATGACAAATAACTGGGGTAATTTCAGTTACTCCAATTTCAGTAGCCTTTTCTAAAAACCATTCGTAACGGTCGTTAAGCTTGGTAGGTGCTACAATTAAATGAAGTTGGTACGGGAGTTGCGCTTGCTTTTCTGTAGAAAGTATGTTAACTGTACAACCTTTGGGATTTGCGTTAATAATTTCAGCATCAAAGAAAACACCTTTTCCATTGGTTATTTTAAAAATATCACCTTCTTTCATGCGTAAAACCTTTACTATATGACGACTTTCCTCTTTATCGAAAGATATTTCTTTATCAGAACTAGAGATGGTTGGATTGTAGAATAATTGCATTTAAAAGATATTTAATTCTGCTTATACTTTTTACTGAAAACTTAAAACAATATCGTTTTGGAGATAATTTTAAAATTTCATTCGTGCTGAAGCTATCACATTGTTTTCAGCAAAATTTTGATTTTTGTATTTTAATTCTCCAACTATAGCAATCATAGCAGCATTATCAGTACAGAATTCAAATTTTGGAATGTGCGTTTTCCAACCGTATTTAGATTCGGCTTCTTTTAAAGCAGTTCTAATCCCGCTATTTGCAGAAACACCCCCACCAATTGCAATTTCCTTAATCCCCGTCTTCTTAACAGCGTTCTTAAGTTTATCCATTAAATAATCAACTATAGTAAATTGTAAACTAGCACAGATATCTTCTATGTTTTCAGAAATAAAATCAGGGTTTTTAGCAACTTCCTTTTCTACAAAATAAAGTACCGATGTTTTTAGTCCACTAAAGCTAAAGTCCATTAAACCAACTTTTGGCTTTGGAAACTTAAAGGCTTTAGGGTTTCCAGCCTGTGCATACTTGTCTACTAAAGGACCACCAGGATAGGGTAGTCCAAGTATTTTGGCACTTTTATCGAAAGCTTCACCAACAGCGTCATCTATAGTTTGGCCAATAACTTCCATTTCAAAATAATTGGTAACTTTTACTATTTGGGTATGTCCACCACTAATAGTCATTGCTAAAAAAGGGAAATTTGGTGCTGATTGTCCTTCAGCTTTAATAAAATGAGCCAATATATGTGCTTGCATATGGTTGACATCTATCAAAGGAACACCTAATCCTAATGCCAAAGATTTTGAAAATGAGGTACCTACAAGTAATGACCCCATAAGTCCTGGTCCACGTGTAAAAGCAATGGCAGATAACTGATTTTTGTCGATATTTGCTTTGCGTAAAGCTTCGTGAACTACGGGAACAATATTTTGCTGATGTGCACGCGAAGCAAGTTCAGGAACAACACCACCGTATTGTTCGTGAATAGCTTGTGTAGCAACAACATTACTGAGTATTTTTCCGTTGTTGATTACCGCAGCAGCAGTATCATCACAAGAGGATTCGATTCCTAAGATGTAACATTCTTTTTCTGTCAAAGCAAAAGGGTATATTTATTGGTTGTAAAATTAAAACTTTAAAAGCGTATCAAAAAACTTAGGAAAATAATAGTTCGTGCCTTTGTAATCATTGCATTACTAATTGTGCTTGTTATTATTATTTTTTCAATTCCTTCGGTTCAAACTTATGCTGCTAAAAAAGTTACTACTTCACTAAACGAAACTTACGGTACAGATATTACTATTAATCGACTCGGACTTAACTGGAAAGGAGAAGTTGATATTAGAGATGTATATATAGCTGATCATCATAAAGATACATTAATTTACAGCAAGGAGCTTCAAACCAATGTTATTAGTTTCAGTAACTTAATTAAGGGAAGACTTGGTTTTGGTGATATTGTATTAGACCGTGCAAAGCTATATGTTAAAACATACAAAGGAGAGGATAATGATAACCTATCTATTTTTTCAAAAAAATTTAATACAGGAAAAGAACCGAAATCACCTTTTGAGCTATTTAGTAATGATGTAAGGTTGAAAAACAGTAGAATAAAAATCACCGACGAAAACCTCGAAAACCCTGAAGTATTTGTTCTTAATGGCGTAAATCTTCTCGCTAATAATTTTAATATCCACGATGTTGATGTTACAGCAAACATCAAAGAGCTTTCACTAGTTGCTGAAAGGGGGATTACAATTTTGGATATGCAAGCAGATTTTTCATATACTGAAACTAATATCACCTTAAAAAACCTCACGTTAGAAACTTCAGAATCACTTTTAATTGGTGATGTCGATTTGGATTACTCTAAAAACGGAATGGCAGACTTTGTAAATGATGTTGTAATTACTGCCAATCTTAAAGATTCAAAATTATCTACCAATGACCTAAATGGTTTCTATAATGAATTTGGCCCTGATCAGTTGATTCTGCTTGACGTGGATTTAACCGGAACCTTAAACGATTTCAGTGCGGATAACCTTAAATTTCAAACAAGCGACACTGATATACGCGGAGATTATAAGTTTAAAAATATTTTAGATCCGGAAGGGAATTACGTGATAATAGCTGATAATCATAATATTTCAACAAACTATTATGATTTAAGACGGTTTATGCCAAATGTATTAGGAAATGTAATTCCTGTTGAGTTAAAGCCTGCAGGTAATTTTATTTTAGTTGGAAATACTTCAATAGTTGGGGATGAACTCAATACTATTAGTAATCTACAAAGTGCTATTGGTAGTGCTAAGCTTAATTTAAAAATTGGAAATATCACTTATATAGAAAATGCTTATTACAAAGGAAATGTTGTTTTTAAAGGGTTTAACCTAGGTAAGATTGCAAAAACTTCTTCCTTAGGAAAAATGACAGGAAACCTAAATTTTGATGGGCGAGGGTTTAATGAAAAAACTGTAAACACCGAGATATCAGGTAAAATATCATCATTTTCTTTTGAAAATTATAACTATCAGAATATTGATGTTTCTGGAAATTTTAAAAATCCACTATTTAATGGCGAATTAACCATAGACGACCCAAACCTTAAATTAGACTTTAAAGGATTGATAGACGCATCAAAAGAAACAAACCATCTTGACTTTGAGGCTAATATAGAATATGCAGAATTAAATAAACTTAACTTAATTAAGCGAGATAGTATTTCTGTATTTACTGGTAATGTAGTTGTAGATATGGATGGTAGAACGATAGATGATGTTGTGGGTACTATTAATTTCAGTCAAACATTTTACCAAAATGAACGTGACTATTTTTATTTCGATGATTTTACTATTGCATCAACCTTTAATAGTCCTGTTAGAACTATTGAAATTAATTCACCAGATATATTAAACGGAGAAATATCAGGGGAATTTTTAATAGCAGATATTCCTAATCTTTTTCAAAATGGTATCGCAAGTATATACGCTAATTACATACCGCAAGAGGTTACTACCAATCAGTACATTGACTATGAATTTGTAGTCCACAATAAGATTGTAGACATTTTTGTTCCTCAGTTAAAATTGGGTGATAATACCCGCATGAAAGGTTCAGTTTACTCAGACGAATCAAAATTTAAACTCGATTTTCGTTCTCCCGAACTTATATTATTCAATAATTACATAAGTAAACTAAACATTCAAATAGATAACGATAACCCTCTATATAACACGTATATAGAATCTGATTCTATTTATACAGGTTTTTATAATATTAAGCCATTCAATGTAATTAATAAAACAATGAACGACACTATGTATGTTCGTTCAGAATTTAAAGGAGGACCAAAGAAAGAAGACCATTTTAACCTGTCATTATATCACACAATTAATCCTGCAGGAAAATCGGTTATAGGAGTTAAAAAATCTGACATTACCTATAAAAACAACGTTTGGTATATCAACGAAAACAACAATAGATTAAACAAAGTTGTATTTGATGATAACTTTAATGAAATGCGAATTGACTCCTTAGTATTAAACCATAATAATGAGGTGATCCAATTAGCGGGTGTACTACGAGATTCGACCTATAAAGACATTAAAGTTCGTTTCAATGATGTAAATATAGGTAATATCACACCAGAAATTGACAGTTTACGACTTCAAGGAAATATGAATGGACGTTTTGATTTCCTTCAAAAAGATGGTGCTTATTACCCTAATAGTTCAGTAACTATAGATAATGTAATCGTAAATGAAATTCCTTTTGGAGATTTAAATCTGAATATTGACGGAAATAAAGATTTAACCAAATACAACATAAACACTTCGCTAACAAATGATAACATAAAATCTATTAGCGCTATAGGTGAAATTGACGTTGCAACTAAGTATCCACAAATTCGAATGGATGTGGATTTAAATCAGTTTAATATGCAGGCGTTTAGCCCATTTGGAGGGGATGTACTAACCGATATTAGAGGTTTTATTACAGGTAGTGCAAAAGTTTCAGGAAACTACAAATCTCCAGATATTAATGGTCGCTTTATTTTAGAAAAAAGTGGCTTAAAAGTTCCTGAACTAAATACTGATTTCAACATAGAAGACGATGCTGAAATATTAGTCACAAAAGGAAAATTAGAAATGTCCCGTTCTAAATTTAAAGACACAAAATATGGAACAGAAGGTATAATGTATGGTAATGCAAAACACAATAATTTTGGAGATTGGGAATTAGATTTACATTTTGAAGCACCAGATAGGTTGTTAGTATTAGATACACCACCAGATGAAGACGCTCTTTACTATGGTACTGCATTTATACGAGGTAGAGCAGATATTACAGGACCTATAGACGAATTGGTTATTGATGTTGCAGCTACTACTGAAAAAGGAACCACTTTTAAAATACCTATTAGTGAAACAGAATCTATAAGTGACGACTCCTTTGTGTATTTCCTATCACCTAAAGAAAAACAAGCCAGAATTGAAGGTGAAACAGTCGTTACCGAATCTATTAAAGGGCTTTCTTTAAATTTCGATCTCGATATTAACAACAATGCAGAAGTTGAAGTTGTTGTTGATAAAGTGAACAATTCTACTTTAAAAGGTCGAGGTGCAGGAATTCTACTTATTGAAATAAATACAAATGGGAAATTCCAGATGTATGGAGATTTCCAAGTATATAAAGGAGAATATGATTTTAGGTACGGTGGAATTATACAAAGAAACATTAGTGTTGTTCCCGGTGGTAATATTACTTGGAATGGAGCTCCCGAAAAAGCAAACTTGAATTTGAGCGCTGTATATAAAACAGAAGCAAATCCATCTGTATTGCTTGATAACCCAGCTATAAACACTAAAATTCCTGTAGAAGTTTATGTTGATTTATTAGGTCAACTAGCACATCCTGAACTTAAGTTTAACATCGATTTCCCAAGAGTAAGTTCTACGCTTAAAAGTGAGTTGCAATACAAACTTCAAAATGAGGAGCAGAAACAACAACAGGCATTATTTTTACTCGCTTCGGGATCATTTGTAAGTGATAATTATGCAGGCACTAATGCTTTTGCCGGGACAGTTGCAGATAGAGTTTCTGGATTAGTAAATGACCTATTTGCAGATGAGGACGGCAAATTTCGTGTAGGTTTAGATTATTCTGTGGGAACAAGAACTCCAGATCAAGAAACAGCCGACCGTATTGGCCTTACACTTTCTACAGAAATTAGCGAACGCGTTTTAATTAACGGAAAAGTAGGAGTACCAGTAGGGGGAGCTAATGAAAGTGCTGTGGCAGGAGATATTGAAGTTCAATGGTTGATAAATGAAGATGGAAGTTTGAGAATGAAATTCTTTAACCGTCAAGCAGATCTTCAATTTATTGGTGAAGATCAAATATTCGAGCAGGGTACAGGTATCTCTTATTCAGTAGATTTCAATACCTTTAGAGAACTTTATCAGAAGCTATTCAATAAGAAAATGCAATTAGAGTCTGAGGTTAAAAAAGAAGATGACGAAGAGGAAAATAATAACTCTGAAACTATAAAACCTCAAGCTACAAAGGTTGAGCAGGAAGATTAGAGTAACCAATTATTAAAATTAGCTACTCTAATATTATTAAATTGATTTAACTTCTATCACTGCTTATTTGCAAGCAATCACAGAAATTTCAACATTTACGAATTTAGGTAAGTTCGCTACCTCTACTGTTTCGCGAGCTGGTGCTGTTTCCTCATTGAAATAAGTACCATAAACCTCGTTTATAGCTGCAAAGTTGTGCATATCACTTATAAAAATTGAAGACTTAATAACATTTTCAAAAGTCATTCCTGCTTCAGTTAGAATAGCTTTCAAATTTTCCATTACTAGTTTAGTTTCAGACTTTATATCATCTGTCTCTAACTCTCCTGTTTTAGGGTTAATTGCTATCTGTCCCGAAGTATAAAGCATACTTCCACTAAGAACGGCTTGATTATATGGGCCGATAGGGGCAGGTGCATTTGAAGTGTTTATTATTTTTTTCATAACTAAAATTTAAGGCGACTTAAGCTTTATATCACAAAAAGCCGCTGGTATATAATTAATTTATAATTGTATCAGCTTTAAAACCCAAATATGAGGCTATAATCGCTTATCGCTTTCTCTACGCTTGTCGTATTTAATATCGCTAAGCATTGACGATTTAATTCCTATAAAGAAATACCAAGCAGTGTTGATACTTCCAATTGGTGTCCAATTAAAACTCATTTGCCAACTTTCCAAATCACGTTGGAATCGGAACTGGGTTAAGGTTACACCTTTATTTTTAAAATCGTAACCAGAAGAGACTCCAACTGTCCAACGCGGGGCGAGTTCTAAATTGGTACTCATCATAAACGACTGGCTCGAAATTTCATTTTGTCTACGTGCATTTCCGTAAGTAATTGTATAAGCAAAACGCATATCCCAAGGTATCTTATAGTTATACCAATCTACATTTGTTTTATCGGTGTCATCATCATCATTGTCGTATATTCTTCCATCATAGATATTTGCCGCATCCCCAAAAAGATCATCAGGACGCCCACCATTCCTAAAGGTTTCATTTTCGATTTTGTCTGTATCTCTAGTTTTCGACTGAAAATCTCTACTAGAAAACGAATAATTAATACTGATATTAGCATTGGTAAGCCTAAATAAGCTTCCGCCATTGTCAATATTAAAGACATCTATTTTATTGTTATTATTGTCTAAAGCATATGGATCTAAGGTTCCGCTGAAGTTTAAATCTAACTTTGGAATAATTGGAATGTTTCCGGAAAACTGCACTGGACTCCATTGAAGTGAATCTCCTGCTAAGTTGTAAGCTGTTGAAAAATTCAGGTTATTTAGTAATATCACTTTTTTAGGCTCAATAGAAGTAGTGTCGCGGTTACGTACTTTAGCTTCAAAAGTATTGCTTAAAGACATTCCTATACTGCTAGAATACACTTTGCTAGGAGGACCGTATAACGTGTTTTCAAATCGTGAATACTGATGAATTTGTCCTGCAGCTTCTTCTGCTGTTTCAGGTATAATAAACTCATCGTAATACCTGTCGAAAGCAGGATTTATATTGTAACTTAAAGATGGACGAACAACGTGTCGAACAGCTTGAATTTTCTTGTTGTTTCCAAAATTGAAAAGTCCGTATAAGGTAGTACCTAAACTTGTCGAGAAGTTGTAAGTTCTATAGCTTTCAAAGCCAGAAACAGTGTCTTTTACAATTCCTCCACGACCATCAAACGCATTTTGATCATAGCGTTGTCGAGTACTCTTCATAACCCAAGTTTCACGGAAATTTGTACCAGCAGATGCACTTAAATATTTAAAAATTTTAAAGTTAGTAGTAATAGGGATGCTGTGTTGCGCTCCAATCTGTGCACTATTAAACATTTCAGGTTTAAAGAAAAGTGAATCTACGGTTTGAATTCTATTTTCGGCAGTCAGGTCGTATTGAAAATTTATATTCTGAATAATTCCTTTTTTAGTTCCGTTTTTAGGAGCAAAAGGATAAATTCTAGAAACACTTGCGTTCAAATTAGGCAACGACATTGAAATCTGATTGGTATTGGTGTTTTGAGAGTGTGTAGCTGCCAATGTCACGTTTACTTGTGGATCTCCCTCAAATGTTTTTGCATACGAAATAGAAGAGCTTAATGTGTTTACTAACGCACTCGCATTGTTAGTCTGGTTGATAGACTGAGTAAAATATTTACTACTTCCTAAGTTTACGGAAGCTGAAAATCTCGAACTAGGATTGCTTTTAGGATCCTGAGTATGTGTCCATCGAATGTTGTATATACTGCTTTGTTGAAAATTTGGAAAGCCGCGTTCTTCTTGAACCAGATTTTCGTAACGCGCACTTAAATTACCTCGGTACTTATATTTAACAACATACGAAGACTCTCCACGCAAGGCATAACTTCCGTTAGTATAATAATCACCAGTAATTGTGAAATCTAAATAATCGTTGATTGCAAAATAATACCCTCCATTTTGTAAGAAGAATCCACGACTGTTGTTTTCTCCAAAAGCAGGAAGTATAAATCCTGAAGTACGATCTTCAGATAACGGAAAATAGGCAAATGGAAGACCAACAGGAGTAGGTACATCGGCAATGTACATATTGGTTAATCCTGTTACAATCTTTTTCTTAGGCACAAACTTAGCCTTTCGAGTATAAAAGTAATATTCGGGATCCTCGATGTTTTTTGATGTAGTAAACTTTACATTTCGAAGGTAAACTACTGAATCGTTTACTTTCTTAGTCACTTCTGCGATTACTCTAAATCCACTTTGTTCTGTGCGGCTATTATAAACTAGAGCTTTTTCAGAATTAAAATTATATCTAATGCTATCAGGTTCTACTTTATTCGCGCCTTGAACAAATACAGGTCGCTGACTGTAAACGCCAGCGCTATCAATTCCTTTGGCATAAACTTCATTTTTATTGTAATCTAGGATAATTAAACCAGCATCTATACGCATATCTTCATATTTGATATAAGCGTTGTTATACATATAGATTTTATTCTCTTTTCTATTTAGAAATACATAATCTTCCCCGAAATAATCAACTATATCTGTCAAGGTCTCTTTGGGCGGTTTTATAGTATCAGTTTTAACGGTATCCTGAGCTTGTTCATTTATCTCTTCAACTATAGGTTTTAAGTTTACTGAGAGCGTATCTTGAATATTAGAATTAGGAAGTTTAGCACTTTTATTAGACGGTATGTCTTGTGCATGCAAAATAGAACTGCTAAAAAGCAGAAATGTTAAGAAAATTGTTAAGTATTGACTATTGGTCTGCAATGCGCTGATGCTATTATTTTGTAATTTTGGCTCAGAATTTGAAACGGTCAAAAATAAACATATTTTTTGGGGTAGGTTTTTTTAAATGAAAATTTTAGGAAAAAGAACTTACAACCAAAAATTAATAGGGTTTAATATAATGATTCATAATATTATCGTTATAATGTAAACGATAAATTTTAATGTGAAAAATTTGAAAATCTATCGTAAAACAAACCGTTTTAGACGTAATTAACAATAACAATCTTTATAAAAATATGATAACGAAACTAATTTCTTCTTTCGTATTAATAATAAGCATTTCATTTTTCAATTTTACAGCTTCTGCTGCAGAAAACCCTATCAAACCTTTTGTAGTAGTATTGGATGCTGGTCACGGAGGTCACGACCACGGTAACAAAGGAAAACCGGGTAGTGGGTATAAAGAATCTGATATTTCCCTGAATATAGTTTTAAAGGTAGGTTCTGAATTGGAAAAACTCCCTAATGTACGAGTAATTTACACTCGTAAAACAGATGTTTTTGTTGAATTACGTGAACGTGCTGCAATTGCTAATCGAGCGGATGCCGATCTTTTTGTTTCGGTACATTGTAATGCACACCATTCTGATGCATACGGAGCAGAAACTTTCGTTTTAGGCTTACATAAGAGTCAAGCAAACTTTGAGGTTGCTAAAAAAGAAAATGAAGTAATTTATCTTGAGGAAAACTATGAAGAGAAGTATGGTGGGTTCGACCCTAATGCACCTGAATCACTTATAGGAATGGTTTTAATGCAAGAGGAGTATCTTGATCAAAGTATTCTATTAGCCAGTTTGGTGCAAAATAATATCATTAACAATCTAAAGCGCAAAGATAGAAGTGTAAAGCAGGCTGGGTTCTGGGTGCTACACAATACTTATATGCCTAGTGTGCTTATTGAAACTGGATTTTTAACTAATAAGGTTGAAGGAGCATATTTAAATTCAACTAAGGGTCAAACTGAAATGGCCAGAGAAATTGGTAATGCCATTAAAAGTTATATCAACAGTCTTTCGATTTCCGATGATAAAATAAAACATCCCGAGGTAAAGGAGTTAGAAGTAGAAAAAGCCATAGAAACTACTAAAGAAGACATTTTTGAAGGAATAACCTTTAAAGTACAATTGGCGGCTACTAGCAAAAAATTAGATCCAAGACCTAATAATTTCAAAGGTTTAAAAGATGTTGAACGCGATAAAGAAGGTGGATTATTTAAATTTTATTACGGAAATACTTCAGACTACAACAAGATTCAAGTAATGAAAACCTTTGCTCAACAAAAAGGATTTCCCTCTGCATATATCGTAGCTTTTAAAAAGGGCAAAAAGCTTAATGTTTCAGAAGTGTTAAAATCCAAAGCAAATTAGTGTGCTTTCTTTATATTTATCGCTTAAATTTGTTGCTAACAAAAAACATCACACTTGAAACTATCCAAAGAAGTAAAAACCGGAATTCTTGCCATAGGCGCCATATTGCTATTGATATTTGGATATAGCTTTTTAAAAGGCACCAACTTACTTGAAAAACATCGTGAATTCTATGTGAAATACGACAATGTTGAAGGTCTTGCACAATCCGCTCCTGTCACCATTAATGGTCTTACAGTAGGTAAAGTTCAAAATATTACTTTCGCTAACTCCAAAGGTGGCTTAGTAGTGAAATTTACAGTTGAAAAAGACTTCGACTTTTCAAAAAATAGTATTGTTAGAATTTACAGCTCTGGATTAATAGGAGGTAAAAACCTAGGTATTTTTCCAAAGTATGATGAGTATGTAGCAAAAAGTGGTGACACATTAAAAGGTGACGTGGAAGATGGAATGCTTACCGCTGTTACCAAAGCCTTAGGCCCTTTAGAAAGAAAAGTTAACAATACACTAGCCACTGTAGATACACTATTGTTAAATGTAAATGCAATTGTTGATGAGAACACACGTAATAATCTACAAGAAGCAATTGTAAATCTTAATACGACCCTAAACTCTTTTGCAGGTGTTTCAGAAAAATTAAATAGAGTCCTTGGAAACAATACAGGGAAATTAGATAATACTTTCACCAATCTTGATAGAACTGCAAATAACCTTTCGCAACTAACAGACTCACTATCTCAATTAGAAACAGGTAAGTTAGTGAGAGATTTGCAAGATATGGTTGATAGAATGGATAAAATTGTTGCTGGAATTGACAATGGAGAAGGATCTGTAGGAAAATTATTAAATGACGATAAGTTATACGAGAATTTAGAAGGTGCTTCAAGACAGCTTGAGCAACTTCTTCAAGATGTAAAATTAAATCCTAAACGATACGTTCACATTTCTATTTTCGGAAGAAAAAATAAAGAATACGAGCAACCAGACAACCCAGACAAATAATCATGCAATACATTCCAAACATTCTCTTTATCATTGCCTTAGTGGCGGGTATAGGTTATTTTACCCTTAACATTCGAAAAGTAATTCGCAATATTAAGTTAGGTCAGAAAGTAGACGCTTCTGATCATACAAGTGAAAGATGGGCAAATGTATTTCGCATTGCACTTGGACAGTCTAAAATGACAGTTAGACCAATTTCTGGTTTCCTTCATATTATAGTTTATATTGGATTCATAATTATCAATATTGAAGTTCTTGAAATTATTATCGATGGAATTTTTGGTACACATCGAATCTTCTCTTCTTTAGGAAGTTTTTACGGATTTTTAATCGGCTCTTTTGAAATATTAGCGCTTTTAGTTTTAGTTTCTGTTATAGTATTCTGGATACGAAGAAACATTATTAAAATCCGCAGATTTTGGAAATCTGAAATGAAAGGATGGCCTAAGAGTGATGGAAATATTATTCTTTACTTTGAAATGGTATTGATGATTTTATTTCTTGTAATGAATGCAACAGATGTTCCGTTTCAAGAAATGAATAACGGAAATGTGGTTTCTAAATACGTAGCTTCTATGTTTAGTGGCACTCCAGAAGGAACGCTTCATATTATAGAGCGCGCCGCTTGGTGGTTACACATTTTAGGAATTTTAGCTTTCTTAAATTACTTATACTTTTCTAAGCACCTTCATATTATGCTTGCTTTTCCTAATGTTTATTTCGGAAAAGTAGTCCCTAAAGGTAAATTTAAAAACCTTGAATCTGTTACCAATGAAGTGAAAATGATGATGGATCCTAATATCGATCCATTTGCAGCACCAGCTGAAGGCGCTACAGAAGCACCTTCAAAATTTGGAGCTAGTGATGTAATGGATTTAAGTAGAATTCAACTCCTTAACGCATATACGTGTACCGAATGCGGTAGATGTACAGATGAATGTCCAGCAAATAATACCGGTAAAAAATTATCACCTCGTAAAATTATGATGGATACCCGTGACCGATTGGAGGAAGTAGGTAAAAATATAGATAAGAATGGTGAGTTTAAAGACGACGGTAAACAATTATTAGACGATTATATAACTCGTGAAGAATTATGGGCTTGTACAACTTGTAACGCTTGTGTTGAAGCTTGCCCAGTAAGTATCGACCCATTAAGTATCATAATGGAAATGCGTCAATACCTAGTAATGGAGCAGTCGTCTGCACCTGCTGAATTGAATGTGGCAATGACAAACATCGAAAACAATGGAGCGCCTTGGCCTTACAACCAAATGGACAGACTTAATTGGAAAGATGAGAAGTAAATAAAAGTTAGGATGAAGAAAGGAGAAGTAGATAAAATGTTGAGTGAGAAGATTGAAAAAGGTGAACACGTGAGCCCAATTCTTCCAGAAGGTGTAAAAAACTACCTAATTGACATTGATGGAACCATTACAGACGATATCCCAAACGAGGAACCTGAACGAATGGCGACCTGTAAACCTTTTCCCGACGCTTTAAAAACCTTAAACAAATGGTATGATGAAGGTCATATTATTTGCTTTTTCACATCCCGTACAGAAGCACATCGTGAAATAACTGAAACCTGGCTAAAAAAACACGGTTTTAAATATCACAGTATGTTAATGGGGAAACCACGTGGTGGCAATTACCATTGGGTGGATAACCATCTAGTTAAAGCCACCCGTTACAAAGGAAAATTTACCGACTTAGTTGAAAAAGAAGTAACGATTGAAGTTTTTGAAGACTAAAAAATAGTTAGAGAAATAATTAAATGCAGTTGTAAACGCCAATTGTCATTTAATAATTAACAGATAAGACCAATATAATGAGTGAACAAATAAAAGTGCCTACAATGGCGGAATATGCGGCTCAAGGGAAACAACCAGAAGTTCTTTTTTTTGTAGGTTGTGCTGGAAGCTTTGATGACCGTGCAAAGAAAATTACTAAAGCCTTTGTAAAACTTCTTAACAAAGCTAATATAGATTTTGCTGTTTTAGGAACTGAAGAAGGCTGTAATGGCGACCCTGCAAAAAGAGCAGGAAACGAATTTTTGTTCCAAATGCAGGCTATGACCAATATTGAAGTTTTAAATGGTTATGGTGTAAAGAAAATCGTTACTACTTGTCCGCATTGTTTTAATACCTTAAAAAATGAATATCCAGAATTAGGTGGTAATTACGAGGTAATGCACCATACTCAATTCTTAAAATCATTACTAAAAGAAGGAAGATTAAAAGTAGAAGGCGGGAAGTTTAAAGGTAAAAAAATCACTTTCCATGATCCTTGTTATTTAGGACGTGCTAATAATGAGTACGAAGCGCCTAGAGAACTTCTCGAAAAATTAGAGATGGAATTGGTGGAAATGAAACGAAATAAAAAACGAGGCATGTGTTGTGGTGCTGGTGGAGCTCAAATGTTTAAAGAACCTGAAGCTGGCGACAAAGATGTAAACGTTTTGCGAACAGAACAGGCTTTAGAAACTTCTTCTGAAATAATTGCTACTGGATGTCCGTTCTGTATGGTAATGATGACCGATGGTGTAAAAGCCAAGAATGCTGAAGACAGCGTACAAGTAATGGACGTTGCAGAAATGATTGCAAGTGCGGAAGACCTATAAGTTTTCCGAATAAACAATCACCATTAATAATAGTTGAATTCCAACACTATCTTCTCCATGAATACTTGGTGAATGATTTGTTTGTAATTCTAATTAATCACTTTAATTTTCCAATAATGTTAACAGATTTTACAAATCTGCCAGATGATTCCAGAGTTTGGATTTATCAGGCGAATAGAAAATTGAGCGACGACGAAGTTGCCAAAATAACAGAGCTTACAAACGATTTCCTTACAAAATGGACTGCTCACGGTGCCGAACTTGAAGCAGGACTTCAAATTAAATACAACCGATTTATTGTGTTAGGGCTTAACCAAGCAAATGCTTCAGCATCTGGTTGTAGTATTGATGCTTCTGTTCATTTTATACAATCCTTAGAGGAAAAGTTTGATGTAGATCTTCTTGATAAAATGAACGTTACTTTCTATACTGGCGAATATATTGCTCATAAACCGCTTACAGATTTTAGAAAGATGGCTAAAGATAAATCTGTTTCAAAAAACACTGTAGTTTTCAATAATCTTGTAAATACTAAAGCAGAATACCTTGAGAATTGGGAAGTCCCCGCATCTGAAAGTTGGCATGCACGATTTTTATCTTAAACCTTTTTTGTAGCTATGAATAAGTTTTTTCTTGCCTGCATTTTTTTATGCTTTTGTTTCCCGACAATAGCACAAGAAATCAATCCGTTAATTGTTAAAAAAGATTTTCAAAATCAAAAAAAATGGGTTGATAGCATCTATGATAATATGTCTTTAGAAGAAAAAATTGGTCAGCTTTTTATGGCTGATATATTTTCTAGCGATCCTAAATCAAAAACAGATAAAATAAAAAACCTCATAACTGAGTATCATCTAGGTGGCGTAATTTTCTCTAAAGGAGGACCAATGCGTCAAGCAAAGTTGAATAATGAATTTCAAGCACTTGCCCAAGTACCACTTATGATTGGTATGGATGCAGAGTGGGGGTTATCAATGCGTTTAGATTCTACCTATGCTTTTCCTTGGAATATGACATTAGGAGCGATTACGAACAATAAAATTGTTGAAAAAGTAGGGAAACGAATCGGTGAACATTCTAAACGACTTGGAGTACATATAAACTTTGCTCCCGTAGTTGATATTAATACAAACCCTGAAAACCCTATAATTGGCAATCGTTCATTTGGTGAAGACCGCGACAATGTTACCGAAAAAGCTCTTGCTTTTATGAAAGGAATGCAGAGTGCAGGCGTTATGGGAAGTGCAAAGCATTTTCCAGGTCACGGCGATACCGATATGGATAGCCATAAAACCCTGCCTACTATTGACTTTTCAAGAGAAAGATTAGACACTTTAGAGTTATACCCATATAGAAAATTAATTAATGAAGGCCTAAACAGTGTAATGATTGCACACTTAAATGTACCTTCATTAGAGCCACAAATGAATTATCCATCATCACTTTCTACGAAGGTGGTAACAGATCTTCTAAAACACGAAATGGGCTTCAACGGCCTTATTTTTACAGATGCACTTAATATGAAAGGTGCTTCAAACTTTAAGAAGCCAGGTGAAATTGAATTAGCAGCATTCTTAGCTGGAAATGATATTCTTCTTATTTCCGAAGATATTCCAAAGGCAGTAAGTTTTCTAATAAATTCTTATAATGATGAAACCATAACCGAAAAGCGTTTGGCTTATTCTGTTAAGAAAATTCTTTATGCCAAATATAAAGTTGGGCTAAATAACTATAAACCTGTTAAAACAGCATATTTATTAGAAGATTTGAATTCTATAAACGATGATGTTCTTTACGAAGAAGCAATGAGTAATGCGCTTACGGTTATTAAAAATGACCGCGCAATTCTTCCTATTAAAGATTTACAGAAGAAAAAAATAGCTTATGTAAATTTTGGTGATGATTCAGGTGAAGATTTCTTGAATGAACTTAAGAAATATGGAAATGTACATTGGGTAAAGGCTAATAGTTTAGATGATTATATTCAGAAGTTAAAAGAGTATAATTATGTTATAATCGGGTTCCACAAGAGCAATGAAAACCCTTGGAAAAGCTATAAGTTTACCCAAAAGGAATTAGTTTGGATGTATGAAATTGCTCGTACAAACACTGTAATTCTTGACGTATTTGCTCGACCTTACGCTATGCTAGATGTTAAAACCACAGCTAATTTTGAAGGAGTCATTATGTCTTATCAAAATAGTAAGATATCTCAGCAATTGTCTGCTCAATTAATTTTTGGGGCTATAGATGGGAAAGGTAAACTTCCAGTATCATTAGGAGAAGATTTTCCATTAAATACCTTTATGCAAACTAAATCATTGCGAAGATTACAATACGGAACTCCTGAAAGTGTTGGGGTAAATAGCTATAAACTTAAAAAAATTGATTCGCTTGCCAATGTTGGACTTGAACAAGGTATGTATCCTGGAGCTCAAATATTGGTAGCTCGCAAGGGAAAAGTAATTTATCAAAAAAGCTTTGGTTATCACGATTACGACAAAAAAAATGAAGTAAAAAATACTGATATCTACGACCTTGCATCTCTTACCAAAATTTTAGCTACGCTTCCGATAGTGATGGAGTTAGTTGACAGTAAAGAACTAACGTTAAACACCAAGCTTTCAGAAATGCTTCCAGAGTACAAACAAACTAATAAATCTAATGTTAGTTTAAAGCAAATGCTTTCACATTACGCTCGTTTGAAACCTTGGATTCCATTTTATAGAAACACGCTAAATGATGAAAAAACAGGAGTATCATCAAAATATTACGCTAGTAGCCCGGATAAAGACTACAATGTTGAAGTTGCAGAAAATCTATACTTAAGACGTGATTACATTGATACGATTTACAAAACTATTCGTGAAAGTGATTTAAACTCGAGTAAATCATATAAATACAGTGATTTACCATATTATATACTAAAGGAATATTTAGAGAGAAAATATAACAAACCACTTGAAAACATTGTGCAGGAAAACCTTTACGAGTCGTTAGGCGCTAATTATACCTTATTCCAGCCGCTGAAAAAGTTTTCTAAGAATGAGATTCCTCCAACAGAGCAAGACAACATTTTTAGAAAACAAAAAGTTCAAGGCTATGTACACGATCAAGGAGCAGCGATGCTTGGCGGAGTAGGAGGTCACGCGGGATTATTTTCAAATAGTAATGATGTTGCTAAAATCATGCAAATGTTTTTATGGAAAGGATTTTATGGCGGAACTAGATTCTTCAATCCGGATGTCTTAGATAAATTCAACACATGTTATTATTGTGAAGATAATGTAAGAAGAGGGGTTGGATTTGACAAACCTCAATTAGGAACTGTTGGTCCAACGTGTGGCTGTGTTTCCATGACGAGTTTTGGCCACAGCGGATTTACTGGAACTTTCGCATGGGCAGATCCAGAACAAGAAATAGTATATGTGTTCTTATCAAACAGAACCTTTCCAGATTCAGAAAACAGAAAACTAATTAGAAGTGACTTAAGAAGTTTAATTCAAGAAGCAATTTACGACGCTATTGATTATTAAAAATAAACTTTAATAATTCTATTATGTCTAATTTAGTTTCAAAATAGAAAATTATGAAAATAGCAATAGTATGTTATCCTACTTTCGGAGGAAGTGGTGTTGTAGCTACAGAATTAGGTTTAGCTCTTGCAGAACACGGCCACGAAATACATTTTATAACTTACAAACAACCTGTTAGATTAGAGTTGCTATCAAAAAACATACATTTTCACGAAGTTTCTGTACCAGAATATCCTTTATTTCATTTTCAACCATATGAACTTGCACTTTCGAGCAAATTAGTAGATATGGTAAAACTTCATAAAATTGAAGTTTTGCACGTGCATTATGCCATTCCACACGCTTACGCGGGGTATATGGCCAAGAAAATGTTAGCAGAGGAGAATATTCATATTCCGATGGTAACAACGCTACACGGCACCGATATTACTTTGGTGGGGAGCCATCCCTTTTATAAACCAGCTGTTACTTTTAGCATTAATAATAGTGATGTTGTTACTTCGGTTTCTCAAAGTTTAAAGGAAGATACACTTCATCTTTTTGATATTAGAAAGGAGATTCACGTTGTTCCTAATTTTATAGAAATTCCTAAAAAAATTAATACTTATACCGATTGTCAGCGCGAGCTAATGGCACTTCCAGAAGAACGTATTATATCGCATATTAGTAATCTTCGCAAAGTAAAACGCGTAACCGACGTAATTGAAATATTTGATAGAATTCAGAAAAAAATTCCTTCAAAATTAATAATGGTTGGTGAAGGTCCGGAACGTGAAGCCTGCGAACAATTATGTGTGAACAAAGGCATAGAAGAAAAAGTTCTATTTGTAGGTAATAGTAATGAAGTGGATAAAATATTGTGTTTTACAGATTTATTTCTACTTCCATCAGAAAAAGAAAGCTTTGGACTTGCTGCTTTAGAAGCTATGGCTTGTGGAGTTCCTGTTGTATCTAGTAATACTGGAGGGTTACCAGAAGTTAATATTGATGGAGTAAGCGGATTTTTAAGTGATGTTGGTAATGTTGCTGAAATGGCTGAGAATGCTTTAAAGATTTTGTCATCGGATGAAACTTTAAATAAATTCAAAAAACAGGCTGTTGAAGCAGCAATGGTGTTCGATACAGAAAAAATTGTTCCCTTGTACGAAAATCTATATAAAGAAGCTATTCTTCAGAAACAAAACAAATAAGTTTTAGTAGTTCCTTTTTATAAAAAGCATTGCATTTTCGTTCATCACGCGTGCAACAATAGAATCTGCGGAAATTCTGTTAAACTCATTCAAGTTGTTTAAATTATTTGAACGATAATCTTTAGCGTGATTAAGCATTTCTTCAGCTAAATCTTTCATATTTTCTGCAGTCCAAAGACCATTTATTGGATTTACAATTCCATCAAAATCGCTACCGATACTTTGTATTCCCCAGCAAAATAGATTTTGCTCATCAAGTACTTCTGCTATATGCACAACTTGTCTCCATACTAATAGCGATTTTTTCTTGAGTTGTTTTCTCTTATTGGGAATATAGACTTTACTATTGTTTATTTCCTTTTTACTTCCTATTCGACGTTCGTCTAATTGAATTCCAAATATTCCGTTGCTTTTGGCAACGCGTATTAATTCACTGTCGTAAAAATTAATATCAATATCTGCAAACCATTCTCGATGGTTAATTATACCTACTTTATCCCATTGTACAATTGAATGCTTCCCATTACAAGCGGCGTGACTTGCAATTATAGGTATATTCTCAGCAGCGTATTTTGCGTCTAAAAATTTGTAATAAGCCTTTCTAGAAGCTGTACTCATGTGTTTTATATCTATAAGTATCCTCTTTCCTTCCATATTATCGAGTAATAGTTCAATTACTTCATAACCTAATTCTGTTATTCCAGAGTTTAATCCTCTATTTTGGTTTTTCTTTAATAAAGAAATAGAAATACTGCGAGCGTGACCGCATAGTTCGTTATAAAAATGATGAGCAAGTGTTAAAAACAATGGTCGGTGTTTCCAGTTTTTTACAGCCAAAACATTTTTTAGAACTTCATTTTTGTTGGCTGTATTTTTAGCCATAACTAGCCCTGTGTTGAAGCTATGTCCTCCTTCAATAGAAAGTATGATATTAATAATTTTCTTAGACTCAGTTTCCTGCGTTAAATTGGCTTCTATGTCTTGGAAACTTGTAACAATGCGATAAGTATATATTTTTCCCTCTATTTTTTGAACCTGATTATGAAGTTGTAAATAGTAATTATACTCATCAACTAGGTCTTCAAAATAGTTTTCATTACTTCGAATATTATCCATCCGCGACTGACTAATACTTGCTGCAAGGTTTACTAGAACATCGGTTACCCCTTTAATCCCTATAACTTCCTTTCCAAAAAAATGTTTCTCAAAAGGGTAGAGCGCAATTATTACAATTTTCGTTTTAGTTTTGGCTAGGGAAGTAAGGTCGGTTTGAGTGAATTTGGTTAACGTAAACAAACGATTGACAAATTTCTCTAAGAAATTAGGAGGACTATAGTGCCATATAGAGTTTTTGCGATTTGGATCAAGCGCATTTTGCTTTGTGGGCTTATATTTAAAACTTTTACTATAAGGCTTTAGCGAAGGATGACAATGTAAATCTATATAACTTGTATCCATAATGCTCATTTTGTACAAGTTATAAAAATGTAAAGACCTATGAAACTATTGAATAATAATTTACTTATTACATGAAAATAAAAATGCCCCAATAAATGGGGCATCTTATATTAATATTTTACAATTCTTAGAATTGATAACGAGCACTAATACCTACGTCGAAGCTTACGTCATCTCTATATCCCAAGTTAATTTGAGGGCGGAAATCGAAAGAAACTAGCAATGGAAAATCAAAGCTATATTCTATACCAACATCTCCTGTTAAAAATGCAAAAGCTTCAGAATCATCGTATCTATTATCGTAGTCCCAATGTTTTTTATCGTAATTAACTACACCAGCACCTAAACCTGGTCCGGCATACCAATTAAAACCTCCATCAATATTCCAAACCCACTGATAAATTCCTGTAAGTTTTACAGCGTCCCAATACTTCTTACTGTGAACTGCCAAACCTAACTCTAATCTGTTGTTTTCGCCAAGAGCTCTTTGGTAGTTTACTTCAGGACCAAAACCGTCACTTTCACTTAAACGAATACCAATAGCGTTTTTTGCTATTTCTTGGGCATTGGCTTGCAAACCTAATGCAAACACTGTGAATACTAATAAAATTGTTTTTTTCATAATTTGCTTTTTAGTTATAAACATTACAAAAATAGACGTATTTCAAGTTATTTTTAGTTAACAGTGTGCCAATCTACATCTCAAATTTTACAAACTTTTGTTAAGGAATTTTCTACATTTACATTAATATATGAAGAAGCAACTCCAAGATTTTAAAAAGATATTTAATGGTGAATTTAACATTGATTCACTACATACTATGCTATATGCAACGGATGCCTCTGTTTATAGAAAAATCCCGCTTGCAGTAGCATATCCTACTAGTGAACGTGGAATTAATCAATTAGTAAATTTCGCTAGTAATAATAATATCTCACTAATCCCTCGAACAGCCGGAACTTCTCTTGCGGGACAATGTGTAGGGGAGGGTATAATTGTAGATGTTTCAAAACATTTTACAAATATAATTTCAGTAAATACTGAAATGAAAACAGTTACCCTTCAACCAGGGGTTATTAGAGACGAGTTGAACCAATATTTAAAATCATACGGCCTTTTCTTCGGACCAAACACTTCAACTAGCAATCGATGTATGATAGGAGGAATGGTTGGGAACAATAGTAGCGGTACAACATCTATTCAATACGGTACAACTCGTGATAAGGTTTTAAAATTGAAAACTATCCTTTCGGATGGTAGCGAAGTCATATTTGAACCACTAACAAAAGAAGAGTTTCAGGCTAAAACAAATTTGAATTCCTTAGAAGGTGAAATTTATAAAAAGCTTTATAAAGCATTATCTCCTAAAGAAGTTCAAAAAGAAATAAGAAAAGAGTTTCCAAAACCTGAAATACATCGTAGAAATACAGGCTACGCAGTAGATAGTTTAATAAATACATCTGTTTTTGGTGACTTTGAAGATAAAATAAACATCTGTAATTTACTTTGTGGCAGCGAGGGAACATTAGCCTTTACTACTGAAATTACACTTCAATTAGAACCATTGCCGCCCATACATACAGCAATGATAGCTACTCACTATCAATCCCTCGATTCGTGTTTAAACGACGTTGTGGTAACAATGCAGCACAATCTGCACACCTGCGAAATGATGGACGATGTTATTTTGAGTTGCACTAATAACAATAAAACTTATGAGCCTTATCGCTTCTTCGTAAAAGATAATCCCAAGGCTATTTTATTATTAGAATTAAAGAGTAATTCAGAGGAAGATCTTCAAAACCAAGTAAACTCTTTGTTGGCTTCCTTAAAAAATTCAAATTATAGTTATCATAATCCAGTTTTAAGAGGTGATGAAATAACTATGGCTTTGGAACTTCGTAAAGCCGGGCTAGGGCTTTTAGGGAATATGGTCGGTGATAGAAAAGCAGTTGCATGTATTGAGGATACTGCAGTGGCTTTGGAAGATCTACCTGCATACATAAAAGAGTTTTCAGCTTTAATGAAAAAATATAATCAACAAGCTGTTTATTATGCTCACGCAGGAGCAGGAGAATTGCATTTACGTCCTATATTAAATTTAAAGAAAGATGAAGGTGTTCAGTATTTCAGAAAAATCACCACTGAGGTTGCATTACTTTGTAAGAAATACAATGGATCGTTTTCGGGAGAACACGGCGATGGAATAGTACGTGCAGAGTTTATTCCTTTAATGATTGGAGAGAAGAATTACGACCTATTAAAAAAAGTAAAAAAAGCATTTGACCCACAAAACACCTTTAATCCTGGTAAAATTGTAGATGCCCTTAAAATGGATGAATCGCTTCGTTATGAAGTGAATAGAGTAGAACCCAAAATCGAAACCTTGATGGATTTTAGTGATTCTGAGGGAATTCTTCGATTATCTGAAAAATGCAATGGCAGTGGGGATTGTAGAAAAAGCGCTGAAGCTGCCGGAGCTATGTGTCCAAGTTATCATGCTACAAAAAATGAAAAAGATACCACTCGGGCTAGAGCAAATGCTTTAAGAGAAGTGTTAACTAACAATAAGGCCGTAAATAAATTCAATTCTGAAGACTTAAAAAAGGTATTTGATTTATGTTTAAGCTGTAAAGCTTGTGCAAATGAATGTCCTAGTAATGTAGATATAAGTACTGCAAAAGCAGAATTTTTATATCAATATAACAAAGAAAATGGAGTTTCATTTTCTAACAAACTCTTTGGAAAAAGCACTCAGTTAAACAGATTAGTCTCCAAGTTTCCTAAAATTTCAAATTGGATTTTTTCAAACAATTTGACCTCCAGTTTCATCAAAAATATTGGGGGAGTTCATCCTAATAGAAGCCTACCCTTAATTTCAACCAAAGGTTTAAGTAAAACAGTTGAACTATCTTTAAAAGAGAAAAATAAAAAAATTTTAATTCAAAAGGAGGTATTTTTATTTGTTGATGAGTTTAGCAATTATTTGGATACAGACATCGCTGTAGATTCGTTTGTACTTCTATCGCGTTTAGGTTATAAAGTTAACATTATTGATACCTTGGATAGCGGCAGAGCCTTACTTTCAAAAGGCTTTTTAGAGGAAGCAAAAAAAGAGGTTGACAAGAATATAAATAAGCTAAAAGGAAAGATATCTGCAACTACTCCTTTAATAGGGATTGAGCCATCTGCAATTCTTTCTTTTCGCGATGAGTACCTCCGATTAGCAACTGATAAAACTTCAGCTACAAATATTTCAAAACACAGTTATTTAATAGAAGAATTCTTAGCTAGTGAGTTTGAAAGAGGTAATATTTCTTCTAGTATGTTTACTTCTGAAGAAAAACACATTAAAATTCACTCACATTGTCATCAAAAATCCCTTAGTAACCAAAAAGTAACTTTTGATATACTAAACATCCCGGAAAACTTCAAACCAACTATAATTACTTCAGGTTGTTGTGGGATGGCTGGGAGTTTTGGTTATGAAAAGGAACATTACGATATGAGTATGCAAATAGGAGAGCTAAAACTTTTTCCAGCTGTTAGAAAAACTACCGAAGAAACTATTATTTCGGCTAATGGGACGAGTTGTAGGCATCAGATTTTTGATGGCACAGGTCGTAAGGCTTTGCATCCAGTTACAATTCTTAAAAATGCTTTAAAGTAAATTCACACCAAATAGATTTTAAATATACCTGTAATTCAAGTTTTTAAATGATTAATCTTGAATTTTGAATTTTGAATCCTTGAATTATTAAATTCGAAAGTTTACATTTGTTCAAAACCAATCTATGGCGGGCAATTCTTTTGGAAAAATCTTTAAAATCACCACTTTTGGCGAATCTCATGGAGAGGCTATTGGTGGGGTGATAGATGGTTGTCCTGCAGGGATTTCAATAGACTTCGAGGCAATTAATTCTGAAATGCAGCGGCGTAAACCTGGGCAATCTGCCATTGTCACTCAACGAAAAGAAGAAGATGAAGTAAAATTTCTTTCGGGAATTTTTGAAGGAAAAACTACAGGAACTCCCATTGGGTTCATAATTGAAAACACCAATCAAAAGAGTAAGGATTACAGCCATATAAAAGACGTATATAGACCTTCTCACGCCGATTATACTTATGATAAAAAATACGGAAATCGCGACTATCGTGGTGGTGGACGGTCGTCTGCACGAGAAACTGCATGTAGAGTTGTAGCCGGAGCAATTGCGAAACAACTAATTAAGGAAATTAAAATTAACGCTTTTGTATCTTCAGTTGGAGATATTTTTATAGATAAACCTTATCAAGCGCTCGATTTTAAAAAGATCGAAAGTAACCTAGTTCGATGTCCTGATGCGAAAAGTGCTCAAAAAATGGAAGAGCTTATTAGAGAAACCAGAAAAAATGGTGATACTGTGGGCGGAACAATTACTTGTGTAATAGAAAACGTACCAGCAGGATTAGGAGAACCTGTATTCGATAAACTTCACGCAGAGTTGGGAAAAGCAATGCTTTCAATTAACGCTGTAAAGGGATTTGAATATGGCAGTGGGTTTTGCGGTGCAAAGATGAAAGGAAGTGAACATAACGACCTTTTCAATTCCGATGGTTCTACAAAATCCAATTTAAGCGGCGGAATTCAAGGAGGAATAAGCAATGGTATGGATATCTATTTTAGAGTAGCATTTAAACCAGTTGCTACTATTATGCAAAAACAAGAAACTATAGATAGCAAAGGGAACAAGGTAATTGCTGAGGGAAAAGGTCGACACGATCCTTGTGTGGTACCTCGTGCTGTTCCTATAGTAGAGGCAATGGCAGCTTTAGTTATTGCTGATTTTTGGTTGTTGAATAAAATTTCAAAAATAAATTAGAATTTTGTAAACCGTCTATTTTAAATAATTTACCACAGTTAATAATCTAGTATCAAAACTTCAATATGAAAAAAATCGCACTTCACTGGAAAATTATAATCGGACTTGTATTAGGTATAATTTGGGCATTACTTTCCAGTAAATTAGGATGGAGTGAATTTACTTTAGATTGGATTGCTCCATTTGGTAAAATATTTATAAACCTGTTAAAGTTAATTGCAGTTCCATTAGTATTAGTTTCTATTATCACTGGAGTTGCAAATATTGGCGATCCTTCTAGCTTAGGTAGAATGGGAGGTAAGACACTTTTAGCTTATTTATTTACAACATTGTTTGCTGTGAGTTTAGGGCTAATTCTTGTAAATACTATTAAGCCTGGTAAATTGATAGATGAACAAAGTAGAATAGATAACCGTATAAGCTATGAGCTTTGGGCGGATTCTAAGGGGCATCAAATAAAGGATGGAATAAATTACTTACAAGACCCAGCCTTTTTTGAAAGAGCACAAGAAATAACAACCTTATCTAAAGGAGAATTAAAAGATGCATCAGTTTCAGATAAATTAGAGACAGCTAAAAAAACCAAAGAAAGTACTCCTTTACAACCCCTAATAGATATAGTGCCAGAAAACTTCTTTTTCTCACTTACTAATAATGGTTTAATGCTTCAAATAATATTCTTCGGAATATTTTTCGGAGTTTGTTTGCTGTTAATTCCCAACGAAAAATCAAAACCTGTAACCGACTTTATGGATGGGACTATGGAGGTTTTCCTAAAAATGGTAGACCTGGTTATGCAAGCAGCTCCATTTTTCGTATTTGCGTTATTAGCAGGAGTTGTGAGCCAAATGGCGGGGGATGATATAGGTAAAGTTTACGAAATATTTAAAGGTCTTAGTTGGTATTCATTAACTGTTTTCTTAGGATTAATGTTAATGATATTTATTATTTATCCTCTTTTTATGAAGCTTTTCGTACGAAGCATTCCATATAGAGGGTTCTTTAAAGCGATGGCGCCAGCACAAACATTGGCTTTTTCAACATCCAGTAGTGCTGCTACACTACCCGTAACAATGGAATGTGTTGAAGAAAATTTAGGCGTAGATAAAAAAATCACCAGTTTTGTTTTACCAATTGGAGCAACTGTAAACATGGATGGAACTTGTCTCTACCAAGCTGTTGCAGTAGTCTTTCTTGCACAATTACACATGATCGATCTTACCATAGGGCAACAACTAACTATTGTAATTACTGCTACATTGGCCTCAATTGGCTCTGCCGCTGTACCAAGTGCTGGCTTGGTAATGCTTATAATTGTTTTAGAATCGGTTGGCTTAAATCCAGCTTGGATTGCTATAATTTTCCCTGTCGATCGAATCCTAGATATGTTTAGAACAATCGTAAATGTTACGGGTGATGCAACCGTATGTAGTATAATTGCAAAGGGAGAAGGCATGTTAAACTATAAAGCTAGAAAAAACCCTTCTGAAACATTTGACTACGATTCATAAACATTCTGATTATTAGCGTTTTACATTTTGAAGTTGTATATTTTATTTCTATATTAGCATACTCCTCATAAATTTTTCTAAGTCTATAATTTAGAAATACTGCATTGTTAATGTTGTAAATCTGTTGGTTATGGAGAGGTTGCTTTTTTTGCTTAGTATTTTATTAATTTCCGGGATATCTTATTCCCAAGTTGGTATTGGCACAACTACCCCTTCAGCTGCCTCTATGTTGGAAGTAAGTAGTACTTCGGACGGTGTATCCTTTGGCGGATTTATGCCTCCTCGTGTACCTGATGTGGGAGCAAGAGATAATATTAATCCTAGTACTTCTGATGTTGGTTTACTTGTGTTTACTGAAGATTTAAATTGCTTGCAAATGTGGAATGGCTCTGGTTGGGAAGATGTACATTGTAATTACACATTAGCTTTTGTTAACTTATACCATAACTTTGATCTCCATACAAGTTGGGGGTTTACATCAAATGTTCCGTTTTTTGATAATGGTAGCAAAGGTTTTTTTGGAGTGACTGATGCTACTAATGGAGGTTTTAATGTAATTACAACATTAACTAATAATTTCTTGGGCATAATGGATTTAAACGATACAGAAAACGGAAATGGCACTGCAGATTATGCTACATTAACTTTTGAGACTATAGATATTTCAAATGCTTCTAACGGTGCGACAATGAGTTTTTATTATGAGTTTTTTGAATATGACGGTGGTGATAACGCTTATTACACTTTAATTATTGATGGTATCACACAACCTGAAGTAACCCTAATTGAGGGACAAAATGGCGTTGGAGGAGTGTCAGATAGTGGAGTAATAGAAGAAATACTCCCACCTGGCACAAATTCAGTTTCTTTAAAAATATGGATTAAACAAAATGGTCAAGAAGACTTTGCAGGTTTTGATAACTTCGCAATTGTTGCAAACTAACAGTTAATCCTTTGAAACCTATAAAAACTTATTTTTCAACTCTGCTGTAGGAATCATACATTTATCCTTTTTCCCAAACCACTTATACCTATTTCTAGCTACATAATCGTATACGGCATTTCTGATAAATTTTGGAACTATTATAAACCCAAAAAGTAGGGGATATGCACCCGAAAGATGTTTTGCTATATATAGTGCTGCCGTAGATTTTTCATAATGTTTATCGCCATCAATGAGAATAATAGAATCTACCTTTAAGCCATCAATTTTGAATTTTGCAGTAAGTTCTTGTCCTATTTCACTCTGAAGAGCAGCAAATTTGAAAACGTTTTTCTGATCTCGTTTAATAACATAATTAATCGCGCCGTTGCAAAGATTGCAAACACCGTCGAATAAAATTATTTTATGAGATTCAATCATAATCGTTATTAATAAGCTCTTAAATCAAATTCAAAACTAATCCTAATTTTTAAGAGGTTCGTTTTTGAAGTTTGATGCTTACGTTTTGGAATTTTTATAATTATACTTTCTCCAATTCAGTTAAACTTACATTAGTAGTAAAAGTCCCATAATTTACAAAAGCTTTGTTTTTTTCTATGGTATCTATTGTTCCTATTGCTCTTCCCTCTATCATTCTCACTCTATCCCCAATTTTTAAAGTAACTTTTGGTTTTGGTGGCGGGAGTTTTTTAGCTTCTTCTTTTTCGATTTTCTTTCTTTCTCGAATTACTTCAACCTTTTTCTCCACTTCTTGAATTACCTTTTGTTTTTTCGCTTTTACAGCTTTTTTCACCTTAGGCGCAAGCTTTTTTCGTTTGCTATTTTCAATCATAACAAGCTTCATAAACTCGTCAATAAGCTGTTTTTTCTTCTTATTATTGAAGTATTTATCTGCAAGAGAATCAACCTTTCTACCAAGACTTATAAGCTTTTGGTTAGAGTCGAATAATTCTTGATAGCTTTCTAATTTTTCTTGTACTCGAGCGTTTATTTCTTCAAGCTGTTTGCTTTCAATACGTGCTTTTTGTTCCTCAGATTTTAGGGATTCAGAGGTTTTTCTAAGGTTTGAGCGTTCTTTTTGAAGATTAGCAATTGTTTTATCAAATCTTACTTTTCCACGCTCAATTTTCTTTTTAGCTTTATTTATTAAACTATACGGAATCCCATTTTTTTGAGCTACTTCAAAAGTATAACTACTTCCAGCTTCACCTAAATGTAACTTATATAAAGGTTCTAAAGACCTACTATCAAATTGCATATTTGCATTAATAGCATGAGGAAGTTCATTTGCCAATAGTTTTAAATTGGTATAATGAGTAGTTATAATTCCAAATGCATTGCGTTCGTAAAAGACTTCTAAAAAAGTTTCTGCTAATGCACCTCCTAATTCTGGATCACTACCAGTACCAAATTCATCAATTAAAAAAAGAGTATTCTTATTACACTTTTTAAGAAAATAATTCATCTTTTTTAAACGATAACTATAAGTGCTTAAGTGATTTTCAATAGATTGATTATCTCCAATATCGGTTAAAATACGTTTGAAATAGCTTACTTCACTTTGTGGCTCTACTGGAATCAACATACCACTTTGTAGCATTACTTGCAACAGACCAACTGTTTTAAGCGTAATACTTTTCCCACCTGCATTAGGTCCGGAAATAACGATAATCCGCTTTTCTGGAATTAATTCAATGCTTTGAGGGTAAGTTTTTTGTTTCCTCTTATTATTTGAAATCAACAATAGAGGATGATACGCTTCCAGTAAAGAAATCTTTTTCTCCGAATTATTTCCTTCAGTCTTATAGGTAAGAATAGGAAGGACTCCATTTATTTTAAGTGCGTACTTAGCCTTCGCATAAAGCACATCCATAGTAGTTAAATATTCTTGATAACTAGCTAGAAGCTCGGCATACGGACGAACAAATTCAGTTAATGCTTTTAAAATTCGTTTAATTTCTTCTCCTTCTTCATACAGTAGATTGCTTAACTCATTTGCAAACTCTAGAGTTTCTTGGGGCTCTATATAAACTATACTCCCAGTTTTTGAACTACCCAAAACTGCACCTCTTACTTTTTTACGGTGCATTGCTTTTACTGCAAGTACTCTACGATTTTCAACAACCGATTCACGAATGTCGTCTAAATAATCGTTTTGTGAGTATTGCGAAAGTGCTTTAGTAAAAGAAGAATTAATCTTTCCTTTTACAACATTTAACCTCCTGCGAATTGTCCCTAATTCGATAGAAGCCTCATCTTTAATCTCGCCGTATTTATTAACTTTCTTATTAATTTCTTCTGAAATAATTGAAGTGTAATTTACTTCTTCAGAAAAAGCATTAAGGTGTACGTAAAACTCTTCATATTTCTTGAAGAATTTTAATAAAATTCGAGTAGTTTCTGATATAGAAAGAATTTTTCTGAAGCCTGAAATCTCCAAAGTACTATTTTCTATACTGAATAGTTTAAGCTCTCTAAAAATAGGATCGAAACCGTGATTGGGTATCTTATTATCGCCTTCAAAAGATACCGTGAATTCTTTTAAGCGCAATAATTCAGGTTCAATTTCAGAAAATTCCTGAAACGGTCTTATTGAAAGAACCTGTTCCCGACCAGGTTCAGTAACACATAATTCTGAAATCTGATTCAGAACGGTTGGAAACTCAAGATCCTCTAAAGTTTTTTTATCAATTTTAATCATACAGATTACTCTTGGGATTTTCTTAATTCTAATACATCAAAACAACTAAAACGCTAACGATTGAATGAAACCTATTAGTAAGTTTTAGATTGATAAATGAGGCTTTTTCTTTTATTTTTTAAATAATTAAAAAATTCAAACCCCCACCTATTCGTGAATATGTTATCTTATTTTTGTGTTCACAAAAGTAAGTATAATGCAGATAACAATAGAGCTTGGATGGAGGGCGATTTTAAAAGATGAATTCGAAAAACCATATTTCAAAGATTTAATGGAATTTGTGAAATATGAATATAAAACATCGAAATGCTTTCCACCTGAAAATCAAATATTCTCGGCCTTAAATCATACACCATTTAACGAAGTTAAGGTGGTGATTATAGGTCAAGATCCTTATCACGGAGATGGTCAAGCACACGGATTGTGTTTTTCAGTAGGGGAGAAAGTGGCTATTCCGCCATCCTTAAAGAATATTTTTGAAGAAATTAGAACAGATGTTGGTAAAGAGATTCCAAATAATGGCTATTTACTTCGATGGGCAGAGCAGGGAGTTTTAATGTTGAATGCTACTTTAACTGTTAGAGCACATCAAGCGGGTAGTCATCAAAAAAGAGGTTGGGAAAAATTCACTGATGCTATAATTCAAAAACTTTCTGAAGAAAAAGAAGGCATTGTTTTTTTACTTTGGGGTGGACCTGCTAAAAAGAAAGGCTCTAAAGTCGATAGTGCTAAGCATTTGGTATTAAATAGCGGACATCCATCTCCATTAGCAGCAAACAGGGGTTACTGGTTTGGAAACAAACACTTTAGTAAAGCAAATGATTATTTGATTGAAATTGGAAAAAGTCCAATTGAGTGGTAGACTAAAATTTATTAAGCCCTATAAATTAATACAAAATTTACTAAGCGAAATAGCCAGAAAACATAGTTAACTTAAAAGAAGAATCGAAGCTTACTATTCTTCCTCAGGTACTTCAGTATCGGCATTTGCGTCATTACAACTAAACTGTAGCAACAAGAAGTTTGTAACTAACAACGCTCCCAAAATGATTAAAAAAGTTGTCATAATACTTGATTTTATATAAATAAGATGCAAGTATTACTTTTGGGTTGCGTAAATATTAAGATTTTTTTTAGAATTCATGTAACACGCTGTCTTCTTGAACTTTAGAATTGATTAACTGAAGTTCAAAAAGTTTTTGCTGTATATTTTGAAGTTCTTTCGATGTTAATTGCACATCAGACCATTCTGTTAATGATAACCATTCACGAACATCTTCTATTTTCTGACCATAGCGTTTTGCAATTATTTCGTCTATTTCTGGTAAATCTTTAAAGTTGGCTGTAGTCTTGTTAATTACATCCAATATAGCCTGAATACAATCTGCTTCATTTTCTAAAACATCATTTCTAACAGCAATCACAAAACTTGGCCATGGAGTAGGAGATAAGCCTACTAATCGGAAGGTGCCATTATCTACGTGCGGTTTTGTCATAAACTTTTCCCACATAAAATAATCACCATTACCTTTAGGCAACCCTTCTATTGCACCATTTAAATCTTGGATTACTTTAAATTTTAAATCGGATTGTAAATCCCACTCTAGATTTTCGGCATTTACATAAGCCATTAAATGCGATCCAGATCCGTATCGACTAATTGCTGCTTCGGTACCTTTTAAGTCTTCCACTGCGTTATATTCTGAGTTGGCGGCTACGTGAATCCCCCAAAGTAAAGGCGATTTCACAAAAACCTGCACAATCTTACAGTCATTTCCATTAATAATATCGCGAACAATTCCTTCAGTAAGAATTACTGCCATATCAATTTCTTTATCACGTAAAGCTTGAACCATATGGCCTGTTCCTTCAGGAAAATCTTTCCAACGCAAATTGATATCTTTCCTGTGAAATTCCTTATCGCGCAATGCAATATACCAAGGTAAATTAAAGTGTTCCGGCACACCGCCGATTAAAAAATTTTTCATTGTACAATTTTTTCTAAAGTATATTGAATAAGCTCATCGATAGTTTTATACGAGTTTTTACTAAAACTACCTGTGGCGCGATTAGCGATAATTGCATTCATTGAAATAGCACTATGACCTAGTAATTTAGACATACCATACATCGTTGCCGTTTCCATTTCCATATTCGTAATTTTCTTTTTATTTATACGGAATGAAGTAAGTTTTTCGTTAAGATTTTGATCTCTTAATCTAGCGCGAAGCACACGCCCTTGTGGACCATAAAAACCTACATTAGTTATAGTAATTCCTTTAAAAGTTTTATCTGAAGATAATTTTTCTAATAAACTTTTATCAGCCTTAACAGCATAAGGAACCGAATTATCTGGATTCCATTGTGTATGATCAATAAATTTTTGGGCAAAATCCCGTTCAAAAATAGTGTCAATATCATTGTAATAATGCATAACATTATCTAAGCCAATACCTATAGCACTTATTAAGAAACTATCTACTTCAATTTCATCAGTTAAGCTACCAGATGTTCCAATTCTAATAATATCGAGAGAAGTAAGTTTCTTTTTAATTGTTCTATTTTCAAAGTCAATGTTTACTAAAGCATCGAGTTCGTTAAAAACGATATCAATATTATCTGGACCAATTCCAGTTGAAATAACACTGATACGTTTTCCTTTGTAATTACCTGTATGTGTTTTAAATTCACGATGTTCAGCTTTTACTTCAATAGAATCGAAGTATTTTGAAACCATTTCAACTCGACCTGGGTCGCCAACGGTAATTACTGTTGGAGCTAACTCGGAAGGAGCAAGATTTAAATGATAAATTTTACCCTCAGGTGTTAATATTAATTCACTAGATTTTATAGATTCTGGTTGCATATTAATTCTTTGTGGTTAACTGTGTAAAAAATAGGTGCTTCAAGTCGATTTCTTTAAACTTCAGTTACCCTCCTACACGTTTTACTTTAAATCCCTTATCCTTCAAAAACTTCATTATCTTATCGCGATAATCACCTTGAATTATAATTTGTTCATTTTTAAAACTTCCACCAACACTTAAAAGCTTCTTTATTTCTTTCGAAAGTATTTTAAAATCCGAATCTGCACCATTATACCCTTCAATTATAGTAATAGGTTTGCCTTTTCGTTTTTCGTATTTACAAATAAGAGGCTCGTCTTGTAACCAAATTGTTGATTCTTCCTCTGTTTCAGGAACGTCTTCTGGTTCGTGATCTGGAAATAGGTTTTTTAATTGGTCTTCTAAAGAATTCAAATTGTAAAGTTTAAGATTTATATTTCGCTATTCTCAATATCAAAAATTGGGTGTTGAGTGAAGTCGAAAAGGCTACTTTTTTATCAGTCCGATTTCTACCAAACGTTGGTGAAGAAACTCTCCTGCAGTAATATCCTCATATGCTTTAGGATGATCTTCATCGATACACTCTGGCATACAGTTTAATTTCATATCACTACGAGGGTGCATAAAGAAAGGAATAGAATAACGAGGTGTATCCCATTCTTCACGAGGTGGATTTACTACGCGATGTATAGTTGAACGAAGTTTGTTATTAGTATGACGCTCTAACATATCACCTACGTTTATTACTAGTTCATCTTCATTTGGGATTGCATCAATCCATTCTCCATCTTTTCTCAATACTTGTAAGCCTCCTGCAGAAGCTCCCATTAAAAGTGTGATTAAATTTATATCGCCATGAGCACCTGCACGAACAGCTCCTTTTGGCTCTTCAGTAATAGGAGGGTAGTGGATTGGCCTTAAAATACTGTTTCCGTTATTAGCCCAATGATCGAAGTAAAACTCATCTACTCCAATATATAATGCCAAAGCTCTTAGTACGTAAATTCCAGTTTTTTCAAGCATTCTGTAGGCTTCCATTCCTGTATGATTAAAGTCTGGAAGTTCACTTACTTGCACGTTTTCAGGGTAATCTTCATCTAAATTGGCGTCTACAGATGGTTCTTGACCAAAATGCCAAAACTCTTTTAAATCTCCTTCTTTTTTACCCTTAGCATGTTCTTTTCCAAAAGAAATATATCCGCGTTGGCCACCAAGACCTTCAATTTCGTATTTCTTTTTTGTTTCTTCAGGAAGTGCAAAAAAGCTTTTCACTTCTTTATAAAGTTCATCAACTAAATTATCACTAAGAAAGTGATTTTTAAGTGAAACAAATCCTATATCTTCATAAGCCGAACCAATTTCGTCTACAAACTTTTGTTTTCTTTTAGGATCTTCAGAAAGAAAATCAGCTAAATCAACACTTGGTATATTATTCATAGTTTCAATTTTTTAATGAATTTATTAATTGTTTAGAAATTAAAGATTTAGGAAATAAGCCTAAGTCTGTAATTTATAATCAACTACATTTTTGTATAACTATTATAAGCTACTTTAAAATTCTTACAATTCTCAATGAATTTTAGATTTACAAATATACCAAATTGTTAAAGTTTATACGAAGTTAAAATTTGCTATAATAATCCTTTTAGATGCAGGTTTTTTCCTAATTTTGATAGTTATAACTTTTTAAGATGAAAACTGAAACAACTCCACAAATATTCTATAATTACGACCGAAAAGGTCTTGATGACTCTACATTATTAAAATTGTATCGCGCTATGTTAAAGCCGCGAACAATTGAAGAAAAAATGCTAATTCTTCTTCGTCAAGGAAAGATTTCAAAATGGTTTAGTGGAATAGGGCAGGAAGCAATTTCTATTGGAGTAACCTCTGTATTAGAAAAAGATGAATACATCTTACCTATGCACCGAAACCTAGGGGTTTTTACCTCTCGTGAGATTCCTTTACATAGATTATTCTCACAGTGGCAGGGAAAAGCCAATGGTTTTACCAAAGGTAGAGATAGAAGTTTCCACTTTGGAACACAAGAATTCCACATTATTGGTATGATTTCACACCTAGGTCCTCAATTTGGTGTTGCTGATGGAATAGGATTAGCCAATAAATTAAAAAACAACAAGAAAGTTTGCGCTGTATTTTCAGGAGAAGGAGGAATGAGCGAAGGTGATATACATGAAGCATTAAACGTAGCGTCTGTATGGCAACTTCCGGTATTGTTTTGTGTTGAGAACAATGGTTACGGACTTTCGACCCCTACAAATGAACAGTACAATTGCGAAAACATAGCAGACCGTGGTGTGGGCTACGGAATGGAATCGCATATCATTGAAGGTAATAATGTTCTTGAAGTTTATACTAAGCTAAAAAGTATAGTTGAAGACATGCGCATAAATCCTCGTCCAGTTCTTTTAGAATTTAAAACTTTTAGAATGCGTGGTCACGAAGAAGCTAGTGGTACAAAATACGTTCCTTCAGAATTAATTGAAATGTGGGAAGAACGCGATCCACTAGTGAATTTTGAAAACTATTTATTAGCTGAAGGTATCCTTACTGAAGAAAAAATTAAAGAGTTTAAAGATGAATTTAAACAGGAAATTGATGAAAATTTAGAGATAGCTTTTGCAGAACCTGTAATCGAATTTTCTGAAACTAATGAGTTAAATGATGTTTATAAAGAATTTAATTATCAGGAGGTTAAAGAAAATTCAGAAAAAGAAAATATTAGATTGATTGACGCTATTTCTCAGGGCTTAAAACAATCTATGGAACGCCACGACAACCTTGTGATAATGGGACAAGACGTAGCGGAATACGGTGGTGTTTTTAAAATCACAGAAGGCTTTGTAGAGCAATTTGGGAAAGACAGAGTTAGAAACACTCCTATATGTGAATCAGCTATTGTATCTACGGGAATGGGGCTTTCAATAAACGGTTTTAAAGCAGTTGTAGAAATGCAGTTTGCAGATTTTGTTAGTTCTGGATTTAACCCGATAGTTAATTATTTAGCAAAAAGTCATTACCGATGGAACGAAAAAGCTGATGTAGTAATTAGAATGCCTTGTGGAGCAGGAGTAGGTGCGGGACCATTCCACAGTCAAACAAATGAAGCTTGGTTTACACATACACCAGGGTTAAAAGTTGTATACCCTGCTTTTCCTTATGATGCAAAGGGATTATTAGCAACAAGCATTGAAGATCCAAACCCAGTCCTTTTCTTTGAACATAAAGCACTGTATAGAAGTATCCGACAAGATGTTCCTACTGATTATTTTACATTACCATTAGGCAAAGCAGCCTTACTAAAAGAAGGAGAAGATATTACTATCATAACCTATGGAGCAGGAGTGCATTGGGCGCTTGAAACTCTTGAGCAAAACCCTGAAGTTAAGGCAGACCTAATAGATTTGCGAACACTTATGCCTTTAGATACAGAAACTATATATAAATCTGTAAAGAAAACAGGGAAGGCTATAATTCTTCAAGAAGACTCCATGTTTGGAGGAATAGCATCTGATATTTCAGCTTTAATTACAGAGAATTGTTTCGAACAATTGGATGCACCTGTAAAACGTGTGGCTAGTTTAGAAACACCAATCCCTTTTGCCGCAAATCTTGAAAAAGGTTACCTTTCTAAAGGAAAATTTAAAAAAGAACTATTTAACTTATTATCTTATTAATCATTTAACACTCTCTGTTAAACTTTAGATAAAGGAAATACAAACGTTAAAATTGTTGTTTACTTTAGTGAAATACTAATCATTAAAACTAAACAATATGGTACGCTGGATTATTATTTTCTTGGTAATAGCAATAATTGCTGGAATCTTTGGATTCGGGGGCATCGCAGATGGTGCAACTGACATCGCAATGATTATTTTTTGGATTTTTATTGTATTACTAGTGCTATCCCTACTTTCTAGACTATTTAGAAAATAGTGTTATTCTAACCAATTTATTTACAAACAAATCACATTTTAAAATTATGAAAAAACTAATTATGTTAGCACTAGTTGCTGCAACCGCTTTTGCTTGCGGTACCCCAAAAACAGTACAAGAATCTCGTAAAGTAATTAAAGGTTACTGGAATTTAGATGAAGTTTCATACGATTCGTCTGGTACATTTAACGTTACAATGTTTAATGACACATCTGCAGAATGTTTTGAAGGCAGTATGTGGCGTTTTATCCCTAACAATAATACTGGTAGATACAATATCGAAAATTCTAATTGTCCTACTGGTGAACGTAACTTTATTTTTACAATTCAAGAAATAGATCCAACAAGTGGGTTGTATGATTTCTTACTTAAACCTACAAATGCCAAAGGTAAATCAGATACAAATGCTGGTTATAGATTGCGCTTAACTCAACTTAACGAAAATTCAATGCGTTGGGAGCAAACTGTAAATCTTGATGGTAAACCATTTAAAATTAATATGAACTTTTCTAAAATAAACGAATAAAAACTTATGAAAACTTTTTTTAAACAAACCGCATTAGTTGCTTTAGCATTTACACTAGTAATAAGCTTAGGAAGCTGTGAAGCAACTAGAAACGCAAATAATAAACAAAAGGGCGCTGTAATTGGTGCTACTGGTGGGGCTGTACTCGGTGCCATATTAGGAAATAATATTGGAAAAGGAGGAAACAGCGAACTAGGAGCAGTAATTGGTGGTGTAGTTGGTGGTAGTGCTGGTGTAATTATCGGTAACAAAATGGATAAACAAGCACAAAAAATTGAAGAGGAAATTCCTGGAGCTCAAGTAGAAAGAGTTGATGATGGAATTGTAGTTACTTTTGATGAAAACAGTGGTGTTTATTTTGCTACTAACAAATATAACTTAAACACTCAATCTCAAGAAACTCTTGATAGATTGGCAAATGTATTAAAGGAATACCCTGATACTAATATTTTGGTAGTAGGACATACTGATAGTACAGGTCCAAGAGATTTTAATATGACACTTTCTAGAGATCGAGCTAATTCGGTAACCAATTATTTCGTATCTCAAAAAGGACTTGGTTCTGGAAGAATTACAACTAAGTGGTTCGGACCTGATACTCCTATTGCAGACAATAGTACTGTAGAAGGAAGAGCTAAAAACAGACGTGTAAACATTGCTATCGTTCCAAATGAAAAAATGAAGAATGATGCAAAGAACGAAGCTGGAGAATAATTAATATTTGAAAGTATTTTAAATCCCGCCCATAATTGGAGCGGGATTTTTTATTTTTATTAGATATATTATGGTTAGAAAGAATAAATGGGATTTAATTATAATTGGTGGAGGTCTTGCAGGCCTTACCACTGCTTTATCTTTATCTAATCATAACTTAAAGATATGTTTGATTGAAAAGAATACATATCCAAACCATAAAGTGTGTGGTGAATATGTAAGTAATGAAATTCTACCATATCTAACTTCCTTAAACATTGATCCTTTTTCTATTGGAGCGAAAAAAATCACAAGATTCAATCTCACGAATTTAGAAGGTACAACTCTTAACACTGATCTTCCATTAGGTGGCTTCGGAATTAGTCGTTACGCTTTTGATAATTTAATTTTTGAATCTTTAAAGAATGAAATAGAAATAAAATTTGATACTGTTGAGAAAATACTTTTTCAAGATGGGAATTTTAAAGTTTCTACTCAGAATAAAGAAATCTTTACAGCGGAATTTGTTGTGGGAGCATTTGGAAAAAGATCGAATATTGATTCTTTTTTAAAAAGAGATTTTATATTACAAAAATCCCCTTGGCTTGCTGTTAAGGGTCATTATGAGTTTGATTTTCCTGACGATACTGTGGCTTTACACAATTTTAATGGCGGATATTGCGGCCTTAGTAAAATCGAAACTAATGCTGTTAATGCTTGTTATTTAACCACTTTTAAAGCATTTAAAAAATATGGTGATATTGATGCTTTTCAGAGTAACGAAATGAGTAAGAACCCATTTCTAAAAGAGTTTTATAAAACTGCAAAACCCATTTTCGAGAAATCATTAACTATTAGTCAAGTTTCTTTTCAAAAAAAGAAACCCGTAGAAAATCATATCTTTATGATTGGTGACAGTGCTGGATTAATTCATCCATTATGTGGAAACGGAATGGCAATGGCAATTAGAAGTGCTCAAATATTTTCAAATTTATTTTTAGAAGTAATGCAGAAAGATAGTTTTAACAGAGGTATTTTAGAAGTGAATTACACTCGATTATGGAATAATGAATTTGGAAAAAGACTAAAAACAGGAAGAGCCATTCAAACTTTGTTGATGAACCATTTTAGTTCAAAAATTGGATTTTCCGTAGCCAAAACATTTCCATCAATAATTCCTATACTAATTAAAAAAACACATGGTAATCCTACTAAATGATTAGTTTCAGCCATAAAAATAGATCTTCTCAAAAAGAAGTGATGGACAGTTTGGATTTTCAAGGAGATGAATTGAATAATCTACTGCTTGACTTAAAAGCTATAAACAAGTGGTTGGGGGGCAATCACATTACCATTGATGGGGTTAAAAAGTTAATAAAAAATCACTCTAGAGACAATGCCGTTACAATAATTGATATAGGGTGTGGCGACGGAGAAATGCTAAGAAAATGTGCTGATTATTCTGTAAAGCAAAATTTAAGATTTAAGCTTATTGGTATAGATTTCAATGAAAACATATTAGAAATAGCCAAATCCAAAAGCGTTGGTTATTCAAATATTTCATTTCTTAATATGGATGTCGTAAACAATACAGAAGCAATACCTGAAAGCGATATTGTTTTATGTACATTATTTCTTCATCACTTCAAAAATGAAGAAATAGAAAAGTTATTAAAAAAGTTTTTGGTCAAGTCACGATTAGGGATAGTTATAAATGATTTAGAAAGAAGTAAACTAGCATTTAATTTGTTTAAATTGGTACATAAATTATTTCTGAAAACAAAAACGGCTAGACACGACGGTTTAATATCCATCGCAAGAGGTTTTAAAAAAAATGAACTAGTTAGGTTTTCAGGGCATATTCCAAATCAAAAAAGTACTATCCGTTGGTGTTGGGCTTACAGATTTCAATGGATTATAAATAAAAATAAATAATGGTAAAAATCAAAACAGTTTCGACTCAAGTAGCTCAACATGGTAGAGAAACACCTGAGATTATTGAGCTAGTTAAAAATTGGATGAGCGATCAAGATAACCGATACAAACGTAAAGTAGTGAAAATAATGGAAGGAGCAGGGGTGGACAAACGCTATTCTATTATGAACCCTGTAGAAGTATTTGAAAATCCCAGTTTTGAATCTCGTAATGACATTTACATTAAGGAAATAAAAAAGATGGGCAAAGAATGCCTACAAAAAGCACTAAATAAAGCAAATTGGAAGCCTACTGATATTGATTTTATTATTACCGTAAGTTGTACAGGAATTATGATTCCATCGGTTGATGCTTATCTAATTAATGATCTTAAAATGAGGGATGATGTAGTGCGTTTACCCGTAACTGAAATGGGGTGCGCTGCTGGTGTTTCTGGAATAATCTATGCTCGAAATTTTTTAAAAGCGAATCCGGGAAAAAGAGCAGCTTTAGTTTCAATAGAAGCTCCAACTGCCACCTTTCAAATTAATGATTATTCAATGGCAAATATTGTAAGTACCGCAATATTTGGAGATGGTGCTGCTTGTGTTCTATTATCTTCTTGTGAAGAGGATGCTGGGCCTGAGATAATTGCTGATGAAATGTATCATTTCTATGACGCAACTGATATGATGGGATTTAAGCTTGTAGATACTGGATTACAAATGATACTAGATAAAGAAGTACCTGAAAAAATAGCAGAACACTTCCCTAAAATTATTCACCCATTTTTAAGAAAGAATGGTTTAGCAATTGAAAATATAGACCACCTTATTTTCCACCCTGGAGGTAGAAAAATTGTAGAAACTGTGGAAGAACTTTTTGGTAAATTGGGGAAAAATATTACCGATACCAAGGAAGTATTAAGGCTCTATGGAAACATGAGTAGTGCCACCGTCCTTTTTGTTCTAGAAAGATTTATGACACGAAATCCTGAAGCTGGATCCTATGGACTTATGTTAAGCTTTGGCCCAGGATTTTCTGCTCAGCGCATATTGTTAAAGTTTTAAGGTAAGGGACTATGAGTTTAAAAAATCAATGGGCAGTGATTTTAGGTGGAAGTAGTGGTTTAGGTCTTGCAAGTGCTATAAAACTAGCTTCTGAAGGTATGAATATTTGTATTGTTCATAGAGATAGAAAAAGTAACATACCTGAATTTGAAGGTGAAGTTTCTAAATTAAAAGCGTTTGGAGTAGATATAAAAACTTTTAATAAAGATGCTTTAAATAAAGAGGTAAGAAATCAAATAATTTCTGAATTACCGGAAAAGAGTGTGAAACTGTTATTACATAGTATTGCGAAAGGAAGTTTAAAGGCTATGACTCACGATGGAACTAATCTTGACAAACAAGATTTAGATATAACAATACATGCAATGGCAACTAGTTGGTACGAGTGGACTCAAGCTTTAATCCAACAGAATAAATTTGCAGATAGTGCTAGAAATTTAGCTTTTACAAGTGAAGGAAATACTAGGGTTTGGCCTGGTTATGCAGCAGTTTCAGCTGCAAAATCGGTTTTAGAATCTTTAATGAGAAGCATGGCTGTAGAACTTGCTTCACTTAATTTAACATCCAATTGTATTCAAGCAGGTACCACACAAACAGCATCTTTTAAAATGATTCCAGGTAGTGAGAAATTAGCGGAAATGAGTAAAATGAGAAATCCATTTAAAAGAATGACTCAAGCAGAAGATGTCGCAAATGTGGTTTTTTTACTTTGCAAAGATGAAGCTAAGTGGATAAATGGAACTATTATAAAAGTGGATGGTGGCGAAAGTCTTCGGTAATTAAAAAATAAGATTTGAAGAGCGATAATATAATAAAATTACTTCCTTACGGAGCCGAGTTTTTATTTGTGGACAAACTCACTATGATTTCTACTGAAATGGTCGAGGGCTATTATACTTTTAAAAAGGACGAATATTTTTACCAAAGTCATTTTAAAGAAAATCCTGTAACACCAGGGGTAATCCTAATAGAGTGCATGGCTCAAATCGGGCTTGTGTGTTTGGGAATTTATTTATTAAATTCAGAAGAGGTTTCTGTAAAAACTTCTGTTGCATTTAGCAGTTCTCAAGTTGACTTTCTTATTCCTGTGTTTCCTGGAGAAAAAGTAAACGTAGTTTCTGAAAAGGTTTACTTTAGATTTAATAAATTAAAATGCAAGGTTAAGATGTTTAATGAAAAAGGGGAGCTAGTGGCGAATGGTGAATTAAGCGGAATGGTAAAGAAGTATGAATAATAGGGTTGTAATAACTGGTTTAGGTGTTTGTTCCCCAATAGGAGTGGGGCTGCCCGATTTTACAAAAGCTTTAAAAAATGGTAATTCTGGAATTCGTTATTATTCTGAATTAGAAGATTTAAAGTTTTCTTGTCATTTAGGTGCTATTCCTGAAGTTACTGAAGAAAAAAAGAGGGAATATCTTACGGAATTACAGTTACGAAATTTTAAAAGTAGTAGTATTTTATATGGAATTATTGCAGGAATGGACGCTCTAAAAGATGCAAAAATTTCAGCATCTAAAATTGATGATGACCCTTTGTGGGATTTAGGAATTATTTTCGGAACCGGAGTAAGTAGCGTAGAAAAGTTTAGAGAAAGCATACATAAAGTAGATGATAAAAACGCACGTAGGTTAAGTAGCAATACCGTTCAACAAATAATGACTAGCGGAATTAGTGCTTATTTAGGTGGTTTAATTGGTGCAGGGAATATTGTTACAACAAATTCATCTGCCTGTTCCACTGGTACTGAGGCGCTACTATTAGGTTACGAAAGAATTAAAACTGGCAAAGCCAAGCAAATGCTTTGTGGGAGTACTAGTGATCATGGGCCATATATTTGGGCAGGTTTTGACGCCTTAAGAATTACCAATTATAGATATAACGATGCTCCCGAAAAAGTTCCGGGTCCTTTAAGTGAAACCGCAAATGGATTTATACCGGGTAGTGGAGCAGGGGCATACCTCTTAGAATCGTTAACGAGTGCGGAAAAAAGAGGAGCCACTATTTATGCAGAAGTTTTAGGGGGTGCCGTTAATAACGGTGGACAAAGAGGTAAGGGAACTATGACAGCTCCTAATAATAAAGCTATTATAAAATGTATACAAGCAGCCTTAAATGATTCAAAAATTGAAGGAAGAGATATTGAATATATAAATGGTCATTTAACAGCAACTTCTAAAGACCCAGACGAAATTGAAAGTTGGTGTAAAGCACTTAATAGAAAAGGAAATAACTTTCCTTTTATAAATTCCTTAAAAGGTGCAATAGGGCATTGTATAGGTGCCAGTGCTAGTATTGAAATAGTTTCGGCATTAGTACAAATGAAAGAAGGATTTATTTTTCAAAATAATAACTGTGAACCTATACACCCTGAAATACTAAAGAATATTTCCATAGATAAAATTCCAACACAAACTCTTTACAAAACATTTAACATAATGGCCAAAGCGAGTTTTGGGTTTGGAGATGTTAACGCTTGTGTTATTTTCAAAAAAAATAAATAAAATATGACATCAGAAGAAATTTATATAAAAATTGAACCAATTATAAAGAACTACCTACCAGAAGATGTTTCTAAAATGGAAATTAGTAGAGAAAGTGATCTTACAAAAGAATTGAATATCAACTCAGCCCATTTAATTGATATTGTTCTAGATGTAGAAGATGTTTTTGATATCGAAATAAAAAATGAAGATCTCGAAAAACTCAGAAATCTAAATGATGTAATTAATTTGATCAAGCAGAAAACGGAATAATTAGGTATTCGTTGTAAACAGTTACCGAGTTTAAATTGGTATAAAAAAACTGTTTTTATTAGTGTAAAGGACTAGATTCCTAAATACTAATAAAAACAGTTATTTAATTTTATTACTCTATAAAATTTTCGTTTTCGGAAGTAGGTTGAATGTTTGGTGGAGTTTCGTTGGAAGGACTTTGCTCCAAACCTGCAGATTCAACTTCAAAAAACTCTAATATTTCTGTTGGATTCTCAATTTGTTTTGTTCTATTCCCATTTATAGCAATTGGTTTGGATATTACAAAATCATTGCTTTGAATAATTTTTATCCAATCCTCTGTATTAAAATCTGAAGTGTTTTCAGAATTTAGATCAAGCTCACGAGTGTCTACTAGGTCGCCAACTTTCACTCCAAGAGCTTTTGCTATTTCTACCCATTGGGTATCTCCAACTTTCGTTTTTGCTATATCAATTGCTAAATACGGTTTTTCGATACCTGTAAGATAACTCAACGTATGTGTACCTACACGTGTATTACTACTGTATATAAGTGTTAATTGATTTTCGTCACGTGCTATTACTCCCATATTTATATATTCTTAATGTGCTTGTAGTTTATCTTTTCGCTTTTGTAATTGTGTTCTAAGCTCTGTTGAAACCTTTGCTACAGAGGCCTCAAATGATGCTGCTGATGTTTCAGCAAAAATATTAGAGCCAGGCACGCTTAAACGTACACTGCAAATTTTACCTTTTTCTGGATTGCTGCTATTTTCTTTTTTGAAATAAACATCTGCACTTACTATAGAGTCGTATTTAGATTCCAATTTATTTAACCTTTCTGTCAATAAAGCTTCTAACCTTGGACTGGCGGTTACCTCGTGATATTCAAAATTGATAGTCATATTTTATTTATTTAAAATTTGAATATTAAAGATACAATAGCATAAAATCCATTCCAAACTTTTAATAGCTTTTTGTGAAATTAATCTTCCTTAATTACTGTATTACTAGAATCTGGAATTAATAAAGATGCTAATACACCTCCAGCCAAAGATATACCTATAACACCAAGAGAAAGCCATTCGGGTATTTCTACATTATATGATAGTAGCATTTTAATACCGACAAATGCAAGAATAATAACCAAGCTATAGTTTATGAATCTAAACTTCGTCAACATTCTAGAAACTAAAAAATACATAGAACGCAATCCTAAAATTGCCAAAATATTGGAACTAAAAACAATAAATGGATCGGATGTAATTGCAAGTATTGCCGGAATACTGTCTAAAGCAAAAAGAATATCGGTTAATTCAATGATTATTAAAGCCACGAAAAGGGGAGTGGCTGCTCGTATTCCCATACGTTTTATAAAAAATTTATCCCCATCCATTTTATAACTTATAGGAAAGAGTTTTTTCATATATCGAAATACTTTTGATTTTTTCGGATCGAATTCAGACTCTTTATGAGTTAGCATTCTAAAAGCTGTAAACAATAGGAAAGCACCAAAAACGTAGATTATCCAATCAAACTTATTGATGAGAGCTACACCAAAAAATATCATTAAGGCTCTAAAAACTATAGCACCTAAAATCCCCCAAAACAAAACTTCGTGTTGATATTTTTGAGGAATAGCAAAGGATGAGAAAATTACAGCTATCACAAATACATTATCAATACTTAACGACAGCTCGATTAAATATCCAGTGATATACTTAAGGACTGCATTTTCTGGGGTAAGGCCTGTAGGGTTATCAACTAGCCCTTCAGAAAATAACCAAAAAATAATCCCCGAAAAACCTAAGGCAATAGTTATCCAAATAGAAGTCCAAATTGCAGCTTCCTTGGTTTTGATTACATGAGGAGTACGATTAAATACACCTAAATCTAAGGCTAGAAACAAAATTATAAATGCAATAAATACACCCCATACTAACATAGCGAAAATTTTTCATCAAAATTAAGTTTAAATCATATTAAAATGTTCTACTGATATGTTAATAAACAATATTTCCGTTAAATCTTTTTTAAATCCTTTTTATACAATCACTAACTGATTATTTTTAATGAAAATCTTTAAAAATATGAAAGTAAACAAAACTACACCAACCGATTACCCAATTTCAGATAGTATAAAAAACAGATGGAGTCCAAGAGTTTTTGCTAATACACCAATTACAGAACAACAAGTGAAAATATTGCTAGAAGCTGGTCGTTGGGCACCAAGCGCATCAAACATCCAGCCATGGCGTGTAATATGGGGATTAAAAGGTACAGAAATGTATGATCGAATTTTTAATTGCTTAGACGAATTTAATAGTAGTTGGGCGGGGAATTCACAGTTACTATGGATTAATGCATATAAAAAAACCATGAATAATAGAGACGTGGATAACTTTCACGCCTTACACGATTTAGGACTATTTATGGGAAATGTTATCCAACAAGCAAATAGTATGGAGATTGCTGTGCATCAAATGGCTGGTGTAGATTTTAAGAAAGCCCAACAGGAATTCGGCTTTACCGATGATTATCATGTAACTACAGCGATAGCTTTTGGTTATTTTGGTGGCAACCCTGAAGATTTACCTGAGGATCTAAGAAAACAAGAGTTGAAAGAAAAGCGTGAAAGAATGTCACAAGATAAATTTGCTTTCAACGGAAACTTTGAAATTAACAAACAATAGAGCTATGAGTGATAAAAAGAAGCATGCAGATTTCCAAGATGATTATAGAAAGTCGTCAAACTTTGGTAAAACCGACAAGGCTGATGAATTAAACATAAAAGGTGACGGAGAACTGAAGTTAGAGAAAGATGAAAAAATGAAAGCTAAGGCGGAAAGGAAGAAGATTGATAATACTTTGAATAAAATTATATCTGAAGAGGAATAGACCTGTTGCAAAATATGCTATTTTACATAATATAAATTATAGTACAAATATAATATATGAGTAAAACGGCGATTAGAACTTTTTCGGTTCTATTTTACATAGATGCAGATATAGCGCCTTTAGGTCTATATCGTCAGCATTTATATAACAGCCGTTTTACGACCTAAGTTTCATTAATATTCGTAAGCTAATGTAATACTATGTAAAAATCCCAGAAACATTCGTTAGCATAAGAAAAATTGGAACGTGGAGCAGTAAATTAATAAATTGGATAACTGAACTTATCTATAAAGCCAGAATACTAATAATTTATTTTATATTAATAACAACTTTTCCTTTGGTGCGGCCGTTTGCTACGTGAAGCACAGCGCTTACTGCATCGTTTAAGGGATATTCTTTCTCGATATTAGTTTTAATTTTTTCAGACTCTACCAACTTGGTTATTTCATTGAGTTGTCTCGCATTAGGACGTAAAAGTACGAGGCTGTAGTACGCCGATTTTTCAGAAATACGCTTTGTTATTTTCCTTCTTTTCCATGCTAAATAAGTTTTGGCAAAAAAGTTCAATTTCATTCTCTTTGCAGTTTCCTTGTCAACCGGTCCCACAAGAGTTATTACTTTTCCACCTATTTTTATTACTTTAAAGGCATCTTCGGTATACTCTTTCCCCAGTGTGTCCAAAACCATATCAGCATCTTTTACAATGGCTTTATAATCTTCGGTTTTATAATCGATAACACGATCTGCTCCTAATGCCTTAACCCATTGAACGTTTTCGGTGCTCGTGGTCGTGTAAACATACGCCCCCATGGTTTTCGCCATTTGGATTGCCACCGATCCCACCCCACCAGAGCCAGCATGGATTAAAATCTTATCACCACCTTTTAATTTGCCCCGACGCAAGGCCTGGGTTGCAGTTAAGCTAACCAATGGTAAACTTGCCGCCTCTTCAAAGGTTTTATTTTTTGGTTTTAAACTTACAATATCTTGGTTTACAGAAACATACTCTGCAAAAGTGCCTTGCTTATCAACATAGGCATAAACTTCATCTCCAATAGTGAAATTAGTAACATTTTCGCCTATTTCAATAATTTTACCACTTACATCATACCCCATGGTAGCCGGTAAAGTATAGTTTTTACGCATTTTTAATTTCCCCGTAAGCACTTTTATATCTAGTGGATTTACACTGGCTGCATAAGCTTCAATTAACACTTCATTTTTGTTGTTGGATGGCTTTTCAATATCAGAAATCTTTATGTTTTCTGAAATTTTACTATAGGCTATATGTTGTACTGCTTTCATATTTTACACTTGTTAATGGCTTGTTTCAATAAACTGTCTTTCTGCTTATTATTAAAAAACAGAGACTGTCTAAAAAGTAATAGTCCGATGTCAAACTGAGTGTATTGAAAGTATTGATGTTCTAAAAACTAAAGGCCTTCGACTGCGCTCAATATGACATTTGGAATAAAAACTGACTTTTTAGACTGCCTCTTCTATATTAATTGGAATAGTTTAGATGGCTGTTGCTCCAGCTTCTGCAACGGTATGATCATTTTCAACTGAACTTCCGCTTACTCCAATAGCACCAATAATGTCGCCCGAAGCATTTTTAATTGGTATACCTCCAGGGAAAGTTATTAATCCGAAATTCGAATGCTCTATGTTATATAAAGAACCACCTGGTTGAGATAATTCACCAACAACTCCAGTATTCATATCAAAATAACGTGCTGTTTTGGCTTTTTTAATTGAAATATCCAATGAGCCTAGCCATGCTCCATCCATTCTTCCGAATGCTACTAAATTTGCACCTGCATCAACAACGGCAATATTCATTTTAGTATCAATTTCTGTTGCTTTTTGTTTTGCTGCTGCAATGGCATTTTCTGCTTGTTTTAATGTAATGTTCATAATGTTTTGTTTAAGTATCTTTTTGATTATGAAACAAATATAGGTGGATGTTTTCGTTATCAAGTTACTAAATAAGCCCAACAACTTATGAAAAAAGGTCAAGATGTAGCGTTGTTTAAAAATTACGACGGTATTTCACTCGGATTGAATCCGAATTTATTCCTAAAAGCAATACTAAAATTGGAAAGGTTGTTGTAACCAAAATCTAAATAAATATCGGAAGCTTTTAATTGGCCTTCTTTCAAAATTTCTTTAGCTTTTAGAAGCCTTTTATCCTGCAACCATTTTCCGGGAGACGTATTATACTCGTTAACAAAATGCCGTTTAAAAGTGGATAAACTCATATGACATAAAAAAGCAATTTCCTCTAACTTTAAATTGGAATACACGTTGTTTTCAATAACCTTTTTAAACGGAGATATTTGTTTTGAGATTAATGAGTGTAGAAATAATTCAAATTTAGATCCGTATTTATTAATAAGGTACAGCAACAATTCCTCAAATTTTACCGAGAGTAAATTGTTCTTGAAGATAGCCGGTGCTTCATTTATGGTATTTAAAGAATTTAGATAGGACATGATATAACTATCATTTTCAATCACAAAATAACCAACCTCATTTTTATTTGTATTTAAATTATTTACATGCTTGTTATAAAACTCTGAAAGTTTATTTTCAGAAAAAAACAACAATTTGCAATAATAGGTGGCATCGGTATCCAATAATTCTGTCCATAACCAATTTCCTTTTTTAAGAAGTAAAGACTGATTTTTGTTTACGGCCACTGCGGTATCTGCAAAATGCACCTGTTTTTTTCCAACTTGTAAAAAGCTAAACATGTGCATACTTAAATTGACTTTGCTTTTCACCACATTATTGTTCATTTTAAAATCGTAGACAAACACATCTGGATTTACTTTTAAATCATTGAAATAAATTTCGGGTATGTTTTCTATTGGCATTTGGCTGTTTTTATAACTATTAACATTATTTTTCCATATAAAATCAGAATCTAATGGGTTGAATTGTTAAAACAAATCTTTACTTTATAAACCATTACATACATTTCACTTCTATTTTATTTCCTCTCGACTTCGCTCGAAACAGATTTACTTAAAAAGTGCTTACTCGCTCCTCTCCCATTTGCTAAGTTGGAGCTTTAAAATCGTGATGGGTTTCATTAACACCGTAAAAGAAATTTTTCAGAATAATATTTTAAAAAACTGTACTAGCAACTTTTACTTTTAGCCAAATCGAGTTTGCGAGACTCTTGAACTCAATAATATAAATTAAAAATCTTGTAATTAAAGCTCGTTAGCCTTCAAGAAAAAGCTCAAGACAGGCCACACCCAGAACATTTTAGAACATATTTAAATATAGTTTAATCTAAATATATAAATAACATTTTAACTTATCCCTCAATATTAAATAATGCATTCGCAATACTACTTACCGCATTTGTCATAATCTCAAAATCTAACGTTTCAATAGTATCTGTTGCTGTGTGATAATTTGGATTGCCTTCTCCTCCAGTTCCAATCACCATTACAGCTGGAATATTAAATTGCCAATAATTGCGATGGTCTGAAGGACCGTTATTTGGATAGTGCTCTGCAAAAGAAATACGTCGAGAATCCATTGTACCATTCGCTTTTAACAACTGAGAGATTTTTCTATTAAATAAATCAAATCTTTTTATACCAGAAACTATCAATTGATTTTTGTGAAATGAATTGTTTTCATCCTTAATTTTATTTTCCCGATAATATCCAATCATTTCAAGAGCAATCATACCGATATAATTCTTATTAGTTTTTGCTATTGACTTGGCGTGAATATAGCTTCCCATTTTATCCGTTTTAAAAAAAGGAGGTTCCTCCAAGCAGAAAAACACAAAATCAATTCCGTAATCTAAGGTTAAACTACTTTCAGCTAGCATACGTGATATTTCTAACAAACCAGCTACACTACTTGCATTATCGTCTGCTCCAGCAATTTCTTTATAAACGTCATAATGAGCGCCAATAATAAATCTTTTTGATTTTTGAGGTTGGTAGGTTGCGATAACGTTTTCATATATATTTCCTTTAGCTTCCCACTTCTGCCTAGCTGTAGGTAAACCCATTTCCTTAAGTCGCTTCTCTATATAGGTGGCTGTTTTTTGAAGGCTATCAATATTTTTATAGTTTCTATATGGAAATATAGAGGTTAAGAAATCTACGTGATTGTACAGGTTTTCTGTTTTTGCTTCCATATTTTTCTTTTAACTACGCTATTCTATTATTATAAACTGAACTGCATCCATCCTAACTCTTGCATTTTTAATAAGAATTGACAGTTCTTCCTGCTCATCAAGAGCTCTTTGAATTTCATCTTGTCTGATGTTGTTATTTATTTTCTTTAATGCTCTTAATCGTTCTATTTCGTGGTTAAGCGTAAGGTTCATTTTTTGAAGCCCTTTTTCTTTATTTTTTAAACTGTATGTTGCAGCTATTTTGGTGGCAGCCGCCATCATTTTGGGTAGGATTGTTTCTACCAAATTTTCATTGTCTAATAAAGGTTCCATCTGGCCTGCAGTCAAATTCTTGTCGATAAAATCAGCAGGATAATTATGGGTTACTTCATTACCATCAATGTCTACCACAATACGTATTGGAGTATTGGGAAGGAAACGATCTATAGATACGCCTAGCTTTCTTGAGGTTTCTAACACATAGAGAAACTCCAGTAATAGTCCGCGACCATTAGAGTTTCGAAGGATACCAAAACTAGCACTTCCAATTCCAGAGGTTAGCACCATATCGATACACTCTGTGGTAATAGGATGGTCCCAACTTAGAAAACTCAGGTCTTCCCTACTCAAAGCATGATTTCTATCGAAAGTAACTCCAATACCTTCACGCGGAATTGACGAAAAAGCCTCGGTAGTTACAGAAGCGGGATGTAGAAAATAGCTTCGATAAGCTAAATCTTCCATTTCCATTTTGAAATACCTGAAGACCTTGGTTAAGTATGTTTCAAGAGTTTTGTCACGGTCTTCTAGCTTAATTCGCTTTATTATTTCATTAGAAATCTTTGGTCTAAATGAATTCATTTCAAGCAACTTATCGCGTCCCTTTGAAAGTTTTTCTTGAAGTTTCTTTTGAAAGATCGCTGTATCATTTATTAAGGCTTCCAGTTCTGGGTCTGCCTCTTTGATGGTATGGGAGTTACAAATATTACGCAGTCGATCTCCAAATAGTTTAAAAATTTTATGACCAATCTCTATATTTTTTTCAAATGCATTCAAGCCTTCGTGAAACCATCTTACAAGTTTATGTTGTGGACTATTAACAAGATATGGAATATAAATATTGATGTCCTTAGTTTGACCGATTCTATCTAATCTCCCTATTCTTTGCTCCAACAATTCTGGATGTAGCGGAAGGTCAAAAAGTATAAGATGATTAGCAAATTGAAAGTTCCGCCCCTCACTCCCTATTTCTGAACAAAGAAGAATTTGTGCTCCATCTGTTTCGGTAAACCAAGCTGCATTTTTGTCTCGTTGTACAATAGTGAGGTCTTCATGAAAAACAGCTACATTTAAATTGGCACGTTTTGTTAATGCTTCCTCCAAAGCCAATACTTTTTCTTTGCTTTTGCAAATTAATAAGGTTTTATCGGGAGAAATTTCCTTTAAAACATTCAAAAGCCAAAGCACCCGTGGGTCGTTCTTAAACCGAAACTCTTGTTTCTCTATTTGATGTTCTGTAGTTATATCGTAAACAAATTCTTTTGTAAGCCGTTCAACCCAATTTGATTGGTCTTCCTTTACTTCAAGAGGAATTAAATGTGCCTTCCGTTTAGGAAAATCACTCATAGCAGATCGGGTATTACGGAATAACACCCGCCCAGGACCGTGTTGATCTAGTAAATCCTCAATTAAATTATCCTTCGCTAATTCATCACGCTTTAGCACAGACTGTATACGTTCCTTGGAAAAAAGAGACTCTAAAAGCATTGTTTCCTTAGAGTTTAAGGCTTTATTCAAATCAAGTTTTTCAACTATAGTGGCAATGTTTTTATGGTCATTTGATTCATTTATAAAATCCTCATAATTGTTATATCTAATTGGGTCGAGCAATCGAAGACGTGCAAAATGGCTTTCAATTCCTAATTGTTCCGGGGTTGCGGTAAGAAGCAACAATCCTTTCGCCACCTTACTCAGCAGCTCCACCACAGCGTATTCTGGGCTTACCTTGTCTAAAGACCACTCCAAATGGTGAGCTTCATCCACAACAAGCATATCCCAACTTGCAGTTAGGGCTTGGCGAGTTCTTTTTTCTGAAGTTGCTAAAAACTCTGTACTGCAGATTATTAACTGATTGGCAAGAAATGGATTACCCTCTGGTGCACCTTCGTCAAGAGCTTCACAACGCGCTTCATCAAAGATATTAAACCACATGTTAAATTTGCGCAATACTTCAACAAACCATTGATGTATTAAAGATTCAGGAACGAGAATAAGTACTCTTGAAATTCGACCACTAATCAATAATCGGTGAATTATAAGACAGGCTTCAATTGTTTTTCCAAGTCCCACTTGATCAGAAAGTAAGACACGCCGGGCATAGCGAGAACTCACTTCTTGCGCAATATAAAGTTGATGTGGAATTAAATCTATTCTTCCGCCTACAAACCCATAAACAGGAGAAATTCTTCTATTATAATCGTGTTCTAAGGTTTCTCTTCGTAATGCAAAGGCGCGGGGTGAATCAACATCTCCCATAAAAAGCCTATCATCCACTCCATAATTTGCGGTAACATCACCTAGCTCGGCTTCAGAAATCTTAATGTCTTTACCGTAATATATATAAAGTCCATTTTCCATTTCAACTCTTTCAATAAGCATAGATTGCTTATTTGAATTAACAATGGTATCTCCGGGTTTAAAAACTACACGGCGCAAAGGAGCACTTTCTATGGCATAAACTCTATATTCATTGGAAAGCGGGAAATATATTTTTACTAGTCGGTTACTGGTTTCCGTTAAAATACCTACCCCTAATTCAGGCTCACCTTTACTAGTATATCTTTGATTTGGATAAAAAACATGTTTGTTATTCATTGACGTAAGTAAATGGTTATTTAGGGAATTGGTAAATATCGGAAATCTAAGTTCAATAGACCATAGAGATCTTCCATATCCGCTTGATAAGTTTAAGCTGTAGACCAATAACCTGTGAGATATTTCCTCGCTTAATTCTCGTTAAGAAAATAGAGGATATCTACGTTTTATTAGACGGGTTTTAAAAAACTTTGGGGTATTATTTCCACGAATATTTTTTGGTATATTTGATAACACTGATAGTTGTTTTCAATATACATCTATCACTTTTATCTTGTCGGTAACCATCGAGTATATTTCTCGACAAAAAAAATTGTAACTTATATTATAAAATGCATTATAGCGATAGTCCCCGTCTTACCATTAAAGTCATTCTGAAGTTTATCCTTATTGTCGCCACTTGTTGCTATTACACTTCTATCTCGGCACAAAAGCTATTGGAAAGTAGGAGAAATAGCGCATTTACATATATTTTCAACATTTCTGAGGACGAAGCTAAAAAGATATATTCAAAAAAAAACGTCGACATTGAAACAGAGTATTTCCATACTTTAATTGATTCTTTCGCAACCGGAGACAGCTACGACAAAAATTTAAAACCTGGACATTATTTAAAAACATATTTAGACAAGAATATTCAAAAAACCGAAATTGCTACCGTTCAGAATCTCGAAGTTTTTTTGTTAAATAATTATCAAGACCTAGTTATTCAACTTTATGATTTGGATGGACATTTAATTCGTGATGCAGATTTAAAAATCAAAAACAAGTCGATAAAATTCAACGATCACATTCAGTCTTTTTCATTAAAAAAGACGAATAAAAGAGGGCTCCTTGAAATTACATATTTAGGTAAAACCTCCTATTACTACTTAGATAGAAATTACAACAATTCTGCCTTCCGAAGAAATTCTAGAAGGGTTTTGTACGGCACTCCGTTGAAATATGTTTGGACTCCTGTAGAATTTGTTGTCAATTTGCCCGTAGATGCCGTAAAATCTATTGCCGATGGTTGGTCACAAGGAACTATCAGAAGGACTGAAAACTTTTTTGTTAGAATCTATCACAAAATAGCGTGTCTTTTTGATGACTATCATTGTTATTATTCTAAAAGAAAAAACTATAAAGGCTACTTGGTTTTCAATAAACCTAAATACAAACCTGGAGATACCGTTAAGTTTAAAAGTTTTTTGGTTAATAAAAGAGGAAAACCACACGATAAACCTGTATCGGTTTCCTTATATGGAAATAGGCAAAATATAGCTTTAACAAAATTAGACCCCTATGACAATGGGGGATATGAATTTCAATTCTTGCTACACGATTCCCTCAAACTCAAACTTGACACGCATTATGCTATTGAACTCAAGAATAGGAAAGAGCAAACTTTGATTTCAAATTCATTTAGTTATGAAGATTACGAGTTGACAAAAAACCAACTCCACCTTCGATTGCCCACAAAAAATCAATACAGAAACAAACCTTTGGAAGTTTACATCAAAGCAACCGATGAAAATGAATTGGTACTTCAAGATGCACGAGTTCAGATTTTAATACGACCCAAAAGACCGACATCCTATTTTAAGGATAATCTTTTTATATCAGACACCCTCGATTATGTTGAAAAAAGGTTAGAACCATCTTCGGAAACAAAAATCGAAATTTCAGATTCGCTGTTCCCGCCTGCCAATTTTGAATACGCACTCGACGTAAAACTCTTAACCTCAGACAACGAGCTACTACTAAATAGTGAAAGTGTGACTTATTACCATTTAGATGAAAGCTTAGAAGCTGAATTAAAAAGCGATTCCATCAAAATTACTTTTAAGTATAACGGATTGTCAACAAATAGAAAAACACAAGTTTTCGGGCAAGACAATTTTGGCAACGAAACTTTGATTTTTGAGGGGGAAACCCCTTTAAAATTAAAACTGAACCCATTCTATTCAACTTACATTTTAAAATCTGGAAATGAAGAGTTGCAATACAATATTTCGGATAAGTCCTCGCTTCTTCAAATCTCGGGAAATCGGACGGCGGATTCAATCAAACTCGAGGTTATCAATCCGAGAAACCTGTTTTTCAACTACAATACATATTTAAAGAACCAAAGGCTTTCATCTGGATATGGCGACAAGCTTCAAGTATCTGAACCTCTGAACTCTCTCGAAGATTATCAAATAGCGATACAATATATTTGGGGTGGAGAAGTAAAAACTGAGAACATATCAGTTCCCATCAAGGACAAGGCTTTAACTATTGAAGTAGATCAACCCAATTTGGTCTATCCTGGCCAAAATTCCACTATCGAACTGTCTGTTACCGATTACAAAGGAAATCCTGTAAAAGGCGTTGATATCACAGCTTATTCCCTGACCAAAAAGTTTGGGCACCACCCTCCCCAACTACCCTATTTAGGAAAAAAAAGGAAGAGCAGAAATATCATCAATACTTTCAGTTTAAACAGTAATAAATTGAATCAGGCCAAGAATGGCGAACTAGATTTCAAATATTGGAACAACAAAGCAGGTTTGGATACCATTGAATACTACAAATTCCTTTATCCAGGAAATGACATATACCGAACTTCATTTTACCCTAAAGATTCCATTACACAGTTTGCGCCCTTTGTATTTTCAAATGGAAAACCAATTCCAATCCACGTTATTTACGTAGACAACGTGCCTGTTTATTTCAATTGGTCTACCAATCAACGTCCTTATTCCTTTAATATTAGACCGGGATATCATCAGGTTAAACTACGAACAAGCAAGAACACATTCACCGTAAACAACGTGTATTTTCCTCAAAATCAAAAAGTGATATTCAGCCTAGATGAAACCATTTCTATAGAAGATGTTGAACAGAAAAAAGCGAAAAACAAATTGAGCAATCAAGAGCAAGGACTGCTTTATCGATATATTTTTCCTTATCGGAATACGTTTAACAAAAAATTTGCCTTCATTCAATATATCGAAAACGTACAACTCTTGTCAAATAATTCGGGTTACAATTACAAAAATTTGGCGGGACCTGTTTCTGGAAGTGTAACTTTCAGAATGCGTGATAGCATCAAAAATGTGTTTGTTCATGAACCTTATTTTGAATATGATTTTCAAGGTGGTATGATAAAAATGAGGTCTTACAATAAGTCGCGATTTCCAACACGTTTATACAATAGGTTTAATAACAATAGTCATCAAGGTCTTCACGATTTGGTCTTGACACCGGAAAAAATTAATGATCTTTACCAAAATTCTATTAGAACAACGCGAACAACTTGGGACTACTTTCAAAATTCAAAAAATACCACACCGGGCTTTGGAAAGTTATCCATAGAAATGGAAAATGAAGAGGACTTAGAAGAAGTCCTTTTAAACATATTTATTTTCAGCCAAGATGACACAAATTTTGTTAGAGTCTATCCAGGTGAATCCCGCTTATTCCATCAACTCAGCAAAGGAAAATACAAACTGATTTTCTTTTATTCTGATAAAAAATATCACATCCTAGATGATGTCGTTGTGGAAATCAATGGCCTCAATTTCTTGAAAGTCTACAAACCTGAAGTCTTAAGAAAAGATGCTTTTAGTGAAACACTTGACGAAATTTTAAAAAATATTATTTCCTCAGGAAAATCGGACGAACAGTCAAGAACCGCTGGCTTAGACCAAGTTAATTCGACGCTTCAAAATTACTTTAGTATTCAAGGCAGCATTAGGGTGGACGGAACTATAATGGATGATTCTGGTCTTCCATTGCCTGGAGCGAATATTATTGTAAAAGGGACCTCCCGAGGTGTTCAATCCGACTTCGATGGTAATTATACCATCTTCATTAATGAGGGAGAAGTGTTGATGTTTTCTTATGTAGGTTTCGATTCTCAAGAAATGATTCCCAAAGGAAATAGAATGGATATTCAGCTAGAAGCGGGAGCTAGTCTAGAGGAAGTTGTTGTAACTGGTTATTCTATTTCAAGAAGCTCTGTGGGTTCTCTTTCTGGCTTAGACATTGAACAAACATTGGCTGGAAAAGCGAGTGGATTGGAGATTACACCTGGGGCTGCACCGGAAATAACAATCAGAGGGGTGGGTAGTTTATCAGGCGATACCGAGCCATTATATATTATCAACGGAATGATATATTCTGGAGATGTCGCTAAAATAAATAGCGATCAAATTACATCTATAAATATTTTAAAGGGATTGGAAGCTACTAATTTGTATGGTGCAAGAGGTGCCAATGGGGTAGTTATTATTGACCTAAGTGATGAGGCTTTGCTTTCAACGCTGAAGTTGCAAGACAAAGGAGCAGATTTTGATAGCACATTTTATGAAACTACACTCGGCGGAAGTTCGTTGAGACAAAATTTTTTGGATGACGCTTTTTGGCAACCAAAGCTTAAGACCGACATAAACGGAAAAGTCAGTTTTAATGTAACTTTTCCAGACGATATTACAAATTGGGAAACCTTCTATCTAGCCATGAACGGAAATAAACAATCAGGGCAAACAAAAAAATCGATTAAATCCTATAAGCCTTTAATGGCACAAATTGCTATTCCAAGATTTTTAGTAGCGCAAGACACCACTTATGCTATAGGGAAGTCTCTCAATTACACAGAATCTGAGCAAGAAGCAACCATTACTTATTCGTTGAACGATATCGTTCAATTTTCAAAAATAGAACGTTTTAAAAATGCTATTATCGACACCTTGATGATTGCTCCAAAGGATTCTATTTCGGTGAAATACACATTAGAAAAACCCGATGGATATTATGATGGGGAATTGAGAAAGATTCCGGTATATCCCCAAGGGCTACATCAAACAAAAAGTCAGTTTTATGTATTGGAAGATAACAAAAAAATCGATTTATCCTTCCATCCCGATTATGGCACGGTTAGACTTTATGCGCGAGCCGATATCTTAGAAATACTTGATGAGGAAATGGATTACGTTATTAATTATAAATACCTCTGCAACGAGCAAATAGCCTCCAAGCTCAAAATGCTTTTGATGCAGAAAAAATTAGCTACTTATAATGAAGAGCCTTTTAAAAATGAAAGACGTATCGAAAAGCACATTTCACGATTACTAGAAAATCAAAAACATTCAGGTTTATGGGGATGGTGGAAAAACTCAAAAGACAGTTATTGGATCAGTCTGCAAGTGCTCGAGGCTTTAGCATTGGCAAAAGATAATGGTTACACAGTAAAACTAAATCCAACCAAAACCGTCCAAGAATTGATTTGGAGATTGGAGACCATATCAAACTTCGATGAGACGTACCGAATTTTAAAAACGTTAAATTTGTTTGATGCCCAAGTGGATTACCTCAAGTACATCGAAAAATTAGAAGAAAAGAATCAAATCCAATTTAATGAGCGACTCATGCTCACCGAGCTTCAACAAGTCCACGGGATGGAATATCAACTGGATTCGATCCTTCAAAATAGGAGAACAACTCTTTTCGGAAATGTATATTTTTCAGATGCCAAAAACATTTCAAACATATTGAACAACAACATCCAAAATACTTTATTAACCTACAAAATACTGAAAGCCGACACCTTAGACCATACCGCTGACCTCTCGAAAATGAGAAACTACTTTTTTGAAAGACGCCAGCCCGGATATTGGCGAAACACCTTTGAGTCGGCTCAAATCCTAGAAACGATTCTCGACGATTTCATTCAAGGCGGTACAAAACCCACTACCCCAAAACTCATCATTAAAGGTGATATCTCTAAGGTCATTGAAACTTTTCCTTTCGATTTCACCTTGGCACCTAATCAAAACATTTCGATTAAAAAAACCAGCGATTTTCCAATTTACTTTACAAGTCATCAATCCTATTGGGAAGGCAATCCCGATAAAAGAACAGGTGATTTCGAGATAAGCACCCAATTTAAAGACACAACTAGCAACACATTGAAAGGAGGAGAAGAAGTTACTCTGTTGGTAAAAGTGAATATTAAAAAAGATGCCGATTATGTATTAATCAACGTTCCGATTCCAGGGGGATGCTCCTATGCCAGTACACAAAGCAAAAATAGGTTTGAAAGCCACAGAGAAAACTTTAAAAACGAATCTACAATTTTTTGTGATTATTTGCCTGTTGGAGAACACCAATTCGAAGTGAAGCTGGTGCCGAGATATTCAGGAAATTACACTCTGAATCCTGCAAAAATTGAACTAATGTATTTTCCAACCTTTAATGCGAATACCACACTTAAAAAAGTTTCAATCGAATGATTTAAAAACATTTCAAACTATAGAGAAAAACAACAAGCGGTTCCTACGGCTTGCTTATCAAATTTGAATCGTTGTTTATTGGTGTAAGAAAACGAAGAAGGCTCTTTAAATAACTTAGCTTACAAGCTTTATTTAAGTTAGTTAATTAAGTGTTTTATTTATCCTTTTCGTCTCAGCTGTGATTTTTTACCGCAAAGTCGTAAAGGACGCAGAGCTTAAAAACTCTCGAAATATTGTAAAGAACAATTCATAAAACCAAAAGAAGCGCATCAAACCTGACAGGTTTAAAAAACATATTAGGTCTATAGTTCTGCTTAAATTATCAAACCGCAACCTTCTCTCTATCCTTTAAAAAATAACTACTATTTACCCACTCTTCCTCAAAACCTCCAATGGCGAACTTCTTAAAACCTCTCGAATGTTGCTTAAGCCAATTCCTAAGACTAAAAGAGAGATTCCAGGTAAGAAAATCAAGAATGGGATTAGCGAAGGAGTGAATGGTTCTTGAAATACAAACACTGCTAATAATAAACTACTTATCAAAGCCAAAAGTATTCCTAAAAGACTACCTAAAATACCTAGAAATAAATATTCTAGAGCAGTAATGGTTAAAATCTGTTTGCTTTTTGCTCCTAAGGTTCTCAATAAAACACTTTCTTTTATTCGTTGATATTTACTAGTACGGACGGAACCTATCAGAACAATAATCCCCGTAAGAATACTAAAAAATGCCATGAAATTTATTATCCAAGACACCTTGTTAAGAATATCTTCTACTACAGTAAACATCTGCCGTAAATCTATAACGGATACATTTGGAAACTTACTTACTAAGTCTCGTTGCAATTTAGCAGAACTGGCTTCAGTTGGTGCGTTGGTAGATAATACATAAAACTGGGGGGCGTCTTCTAGGACACCACTCGGAAAAAGGATAGTGAAATTAGGTTGCAGATTTGCCCAATCCACCTTACGTATGCTTTTTACGACAGTTGGCATCAATACACCTTGAACATTAAAAACAATTGAATCTCCAATAGTTACATTAGCATCTTCAGCAAGATTTTCGGAAATTGAAATTTGAACAATCTCCCTTGGCTTTTGTAAAGGCACCCACTCCCCTTTTACTATTTCTTCAGAATCAATTAAATTATTTCGGTAGGTGGTTCTGAATTCGTGATTTAAAACCCATCCTCTTATTTGAGCTGTACTATCGGTGCGAAGGTTGTTTACCAATTCATTTTTTATGCTGTGCATTCGCATAGTAACCAGCGGAATATTATTTAATACCTGTAGACCATTTGCTTTAAAAGTATTAACCACTTCCCCTACTTGGTCTGGTTGTACATCGAGGGTTATTAGATTTGCACTTTCTGATGTTTGACCAATTTCAGCCTTATCTAGAAGAATATCTTTTGTAAAATATAATGTACTAATTAAAAAAGTTCCTAACCCAATAGCTACTAACAGCACTACAGTTTGATTATTGGGACGGAATAAATTCAGTAAGCTTTGTCTAGTAGTAAAGCCTGCGCTTTTAGGGAAAAAGGTTCTTACCAATTTCATTGCTCCTATTGCTATCCCTGAAAGGAATCCAAAAGTTACCATGATTCCGCCGATAAAGGCCAATGCAAACATCCAGTCGCGAAGCAACCAATAAGAAAAAGAATATAAGAATAAAACAATCACCGCAATGGCCACAATACTTGCCTTTCTAGATTGTTTTGAAGTATCTCCATTAACTCGTAATACTTCTAATGGTGAAACATACCAAGTACGCAATAGCGGTAGTAAAGCGAATAAAACTGACATTATAACCCCTAAAAGAACACCTATAATGAGCGGTTGTAGACTAATACTTATAGTTAATTCGAAAGGCAAAAACTCTTTTAAAACAATAGGGAAAAGCTCTTGAAGCCCTACTCCTATTGCTGTACCAATAATTCCTCCTAATAATCCTATTCCTGCAATCTGAATCAAGAAAATTAAAAAGCTCTGTTTTCTGGAGGCTCCCAAACATTTTAAAACGGCAATTGCTTTTATTTTTTCTTTAATGTAGATGTTAACTGAACTAGCAATCCCTACACAACCTAACAAGAGCGCAATAAATGCAGTAAGGTTTAAAAACGAACCTACATTATCATAACGCCTCCCTAATCTACTGCTAGTACTAATATGAGTGTCTAAGTCGGCATTTTCTTCTTCTAGTATTGGTTGCAATTGCTCTTCCAATAAAACTAAATCGGTGTCGGGCTGATTATAGAAGAATTCATAACGTTTACGGCTTCCAAATTGCAACAATTTAGTTGCTTCTATAAATCGATATGGAATAATTACCAATGGCGCTACAGAACTTGAGACTGCTGTATTACCCGGAATTGCATTTAAAGCACCAGCTATAGGTAAGGTTATTTCTCCTATTTTAATAGAGTCGCCAGCTTGAAGATTGTACTGCAACATTAAGGTAGCATCTACTAATGCACCACCTGAAGTTTTATATGAAGTGGAAGCTGTAACCGGTTCAGTTTCAAGTTTTCCGTAAAAAGGAAAATCACCCTGCAAGCCACGCACACGAACTAATTTAGTACCATCGTTCTTAGGAAATGCGACCATGGATACAAAACTTACTTCCGAAGCGTCTGGTTGAAGAGAATCTATAATTTCCTGTGCCCGCTCAGATGGAACTTCATTTATATCAATACGAAAATCGGCCCCCATCAACGATTTCGATTGTCTTTGAATATTATCGGTAAGGTTTTGACTAAATAACTGTATTGAAACCACTGCGGCAATTCCTAAAATAATGGAAGCCATAAATAATAGCAACCGCGCCCTACTTGCTTTAGCATCACGCCAAGCCATTTTAAACAGCCAAGCAGGATTACTATTTGACTTTAAAGTTGACTTTTTCAAATTACCGCTGTTTTTTCATTGGTTAAAATTTTTCCGCCTTTCAGTTTCAAAATTTGTTGAGTTCTCGCGGCTAAGTCTAAATCGTGCGTAATTATAACAAGCGTAGTCCCTACTTCTTCATTGAGGTTAAGAAGTAACTGAATTACTTTTTCACCAGTTTCTTCATCTAAATTTCCTGTAGGTTCATCGGCAAATAAAATAGAAGGATTGTTGGAAAATGCTCTTGCTACTGCTACTCGTTGCTGCTCGCCTCCTGATAGTTGTGAGGGATAATGATTGACACGTTTTCCCAAACCTACTTTTTCTAATAATTCTTTCGCTTTACTTGCGGCATTTTTGGAGCCTTGTAGCTCTAAAGGTACACTTACGTTTTCAAGCGCAGTTAAGGTTGGTAATAATTGAAAATCTTGAAAAATAAAGCCTACTTGTTCGTTTCGCAATTGTGCTCTTTCATCTTCATTTAGAGCACTTAAATCGTAACCACATAATTCCACTGTTCCTGAGTTAGGTGTGTCCAAACCGGCTGCTAATCCCAGTAAGGTGGTTTTTCCACTTCCAGAAGGCCCAACAATTGAAAATGTTTGCCCTTTTTCAACTTCAAAGGAAACTTTTTGAAGTACAGTTAATTGTTTTGAGCCACTTGTATAAGTCTTTTCTAGCCCGTTAATCTTTAATATCTTTGTCATTTCAATTTTATAATTATCTGCAACAATATGCCGAAGTCCAAAATTACACAAAGCCTTTTAAATACAAGCCTTTACAAGTCTCGAAACCTCTTAAAGTTTTGTTATATCCTTCTGGCATTTGTAATGATTTCCTGTGGGAATGATAAAAAAACTGAGGCCACAACAGATTCAACCGAAAACAATACTACTGAAACTGAAACTACAGAAAAAACATCTAGCAAAACGATTATGTTTTTTGGCGATAGTATTACCGCTGGGTACGGTTTAGATGATACAAACGACGCATTCCCAGGAATTATTCAGAAGAAATTAGATTCGTTAGATCTAAATTATCAAGTTGTGAATTCTGGTGTAAGCGGAGAAACTTCTGCCGGCGGTAAGAGTAGAATCGATTGGATTTTAAATCAAGATATTGATGTTTTTGTATTAGAACTCGGAGCCAACGATGGACTGCGTGGTCTTCCAATAACAGAAACTAAAGCTAATTTACAAGCAATTATAGATGCAGTAAGAGCAAAGAATCCTGAAATAAAAATCGTTTTGGCAGGAATGCAAATGCCACCCAATATGGGAGCGGAATACACCACCCAATTTAAAGCCATATTTTCTGATTTGGCTTCAGAGAATAACATTGCTTTCATTCCTTTTATTTTAGAAAATGTAGGTGGTGTAAAACACCTAAATCAAGCCGATGGAATCCACCCTACAGCTGAAGGACATAAGATTTTGGCTGAAAATGTTTGGGAGGTATTATTACCTGTAATTAAGATTTAGGATTCTGAATATAACAATCTCTATTGGTAAAAGACCATGTTTTATTATCAATGGCAGTTATGGTATAGGAATTCATTAATAATATAGGTTGAGTTTCACCTGAATTATTTTCAAGTTCAGAAATTTTGTAATCTAAATTGTTATTGTCTGGAAACTTATTTATAAAAAATTTTCTATTTGTTGAAACTGTACCTAATTCATAAACAAATGAATTGGTTTCAGTTGCCTTCACAAGTATTTCAATTGTTTTGTTATGTTTTATTGAATTATTAAAATTAACTGGACCGTCAAAGGCAATTACAAAGGGTTTGTTTAAAACAGAGTTTGCTGTTGGAAGTTGAATTGTTAATCGTGTATTAACATTGTTGTAAATATTTGACGTAGTAGTTCTAATCAAAACTATCCCTCCTTCTGGTAGTGAACTCAAGGCTGTGGCCATTTGAAAACTAGTAACATTTACCTCATTTCCATTACTTCCATCCGGTAATGTGATATTTATCGTTGCAATACTATTTGGAACACCGCAATTTGTTGTATAACCTTCTGTTTTACCTAAAGTGACCCATTTAGCACTCCCCGTCGGTCCACCACTCATCAATACTTGCCCTGTTTTACCTTTACTCCCTACAGCTGTACTTCTTCCACCTAATCTAATTCCTCCATCTATTTGAATACTTCCTCCGTCCACAGATGATTTTGAAATATGCAAGTCACTCTTTGGAGTAACTGTACCAATTCCTACTTGGGAAAAAGTAGTTGTTGTAAAAATTAGCATCACTATAAGCGTGGGGTAGAACTTCATATAATTATATTTTTGGCAAAAATACATTTTTAATTTTTAATAGTTTTTTATCTTAATTCTCAAAAAATCAACTAAATAATCAGACTGCAATGGAAGTATTAAAAACAATAGTCATAAAAATTAAGTTATCCCATCTGATTCAATATAACTCGGCATTAGGTAGTATATTTGTTGCATTGTAAAATCTCAACTATTTATCATGTCTTTATTTCCTATGCCCTTTAAAAAACTAAACCCTGAAATAAAAGAGAAGTTAGAAAAGTTTGAAATAATTACTCCTACTCCATTTCAGACAAAAAGCATTCCCGTTATTAAAAGTGGTGCTAATGTTTATTGCTCGGCTCCTAAAGGAAGTGGAAAAACAACAACACTTATTCTAACAACTTTACAGAAATTAAAATTTGAAACCGTGGGAGATGCTCCTAGAGCAATAGTTTTGGTAGAAAACAAAGAAAAAGCATTGGAAATGTTCGAAGCTTTTGAAGCATATACACAACACAAAGAAATAAGAGTTTACGTTGGATACGAGGAGCTTCATATTGATATTCAAAAATCTGAAATCTTTATGGGTGTAGATATTTTAATTTCTACGCCTAAAACATTAAATAAATTGTTTTTAACCAATGGAGTTAGTTCTTCTCAGTTAAAGATATTAAGTATTGATGATGCTGAATTTCTTGCTCAAAAAGCTGATTATACCGCAATCATGGCCGTTACTCAAACTATCAAAAGGTGTCAATATGTATTGTATACAGAGAAAATACACCCAATGTTAAAACGCTTTGAAGCACACTTTATGGAGTTTGCTAAAAAGATTGAGATTTCTTGAAAATAAATGGTCGCGAGAAGAGAGTAGAGAAAAAAGAACAGAGAAAAAAGAACAGAGATCTTCAAAAAGAGATAAGGCGATCTTGATTAATAAAATATTGACAAAAACGCTATGATACCTAAATTACATTATATATCTCAAGGGAATTCTCCTAAAGAGCATTTGGAAAATATCCAGAAGGCCTGTACTTCTGGGGCAGAATTGGTACAGTTGCGTTTAAAGAATATTTCTGATAAAAAGTTATTAAAACTAGCCCAAGAGGCAAGAGATATTACAGCTCACTTTCAGACCAGATTAATAATAAACGACAATTATAAAATCGCTAGAGAGATTAAAGCAGACGGAGTACATCTAGGAAAATCTGACACCTGCCCTACTATTGCTAGAAAACATTTATATACTTGGCAGTTTATCGGTGGTACTGCAAACAATTTACAAGATTGCGAAGCCTTAATTGAAAAAGAAGCAGATTATATTAGTCTAGGACCTTTTAGATTTACAGAAACAAAGGAAAATCTACCTCTAGTTTTAGGATTAGATGGATATTCTGCAATTATTGATGTTTTAAATACAGAAACGCCTATAATTGGTGTGGGAGGAATTACCTTAGAAGATGTAACCGCAATCCTAGAAACTGGAATTTCAGGACTAGCAGTATCTGGAGAAATTACTCGTAATTTTAATACAATTAGAATATTTAACGAAATGCTCAATGCTTCTTCAGCGGCAGAACAACGATATACTTTTGAATAAAGGTAAAGCTGAATAATATTTTATCGACATTTAATGCTTTGAAAACTCATGAAATTAAACTTAATATCTTGCGATGCGCAACGCCCCGATAGAAGAGCGATAGCTCAATGTATTTCAGAAATATCAAAGCACAATGAGTCCTTGGCTAGGGAACTTACAGATATATTATTAGAAGGTGACCCAGTAGAAATTGATGTTGACGATAAAAACTCAGGTTCTGCATTACGAGCCTTACGAAAACTTAGTGTTAATTACGAAATTATTGAATAACACTAACTTGACGATATTAAAACTTTAAAATTGAATTTATTATGAAATCAATTCGCTATCATTATTTTTTAATTTTTGTTCTTCTATTTGTAGGTTGTAAAACCTCGACAAGCCTTGAACCTACTTTAAGAGAGGTCTCAAACTTTGAGAAATTAGCTTCTATAGAAAATGTTGTAAGTATTGAAAAAAGAGCTGTGGTAAGTCATTTTGAGGAAAATTATGAGCTTTGGTTTGAACAACCAATAGACCATAACGACTTAACTAAAGGCACCTTTAAACAGCGTGTATTTTTAGGATTTGAAAATACAATGCAACCTGTAATTGTTGAACTTAATGGCTACGGAATTGGTTCAGAAAAAGCAGGGGAATTAGCAACTCATTACAATGCCAATCAAATATCCATAGAACATCGTTATTTTAATAATTCTCGACCTGAAGATATAGATTGGAATACCCTAACAATTGAAAACGCCGCTAAAGATCAAGCTGCTATTATCAATGCAATTAGAAATGCCTTATATCCAAATGCAAAATTTATTTCAACAGGAATTTCAAAAGGTTGTCAAACTGTAATGGCACATAGATATTATTTTCCAAAAAATGTTGACGGCTGTGTTTGTTACGTTGGTCCTTTAAATTTTGATAGAGAAGACGAAAGGATATTTGAATTCTTAAGGAATGTAGGAACAGAAGAAGACAGGACAAAAATCAAAAACTTTCAAGAACTTAGTTTTAAGAATAAAGAAGCATTATTAGAAATATTAAAGACTAAAGCTACTGAAGAAGGAATGTCTTGGGAGTTTGGTGTAGATAAAGCTCTTGAATATTCAATTTTAGAATACCCTTTTGCGCACTGGCAATGGGGAACAAAAACTGATGATATTCCAACAGAAACAGCATCAGTTGAGGCTATATACGATCATTTATTTGATATTGTAGGCTACGGATTTTTTGAGGAAAGTTCAGTTGAAAACTTACAACCCTATTTTTGGGCTGCGTTAACACAACAAGGAATTTATGCCTATGAAACCAGCCCATTCGCAAAATACTTAAAAACCGATAAACTATACACTTTTGATTGGGCTTTCCCTGAAAACATCTCAAAACCTTTCGATCCTAAGCCAATGCAAAACATAAAAGCTTTCTTAGACACTAAGGCCGAAAAGATGCTATTCATTTACGGCGAATACGACGCTTGGAGTGCTACAGCTATAGAGTTGTCGGAGAATGCTGAGAAACGAGAGTTATTTAAGTTTGTAAACCCTCAAGGCGATCATAGAACTCGTATTAAGAGTTTTGATGTTTCAGAACAACAACAGATTTATAAAATTATAGATAGTTGGCTTAAGGAATAGATATTAAGCCCAGTTGCTTGAAATTGAAATCGATAGGGCTTTTGTATTTTTTTGGTTAGATTTTGATGGATTATAATTCTTCACACATACGTTTTAACCACTCTTTTTCATTAGTATTCAGCATAGGAGATAGTTGTTCAAACACCATTTTATGATAAGAGTTATACCATTCAATCTCTGTAGTGGTTAGTAAAGTCTTATCAATTAGTTGTCTGTCTATCGGGCATAATGTAACTGGGGTAAATCCTATAAATTCTCCGTATTCTGTTTCTTGTTTAGCTATAGACAGTACTATATTTTCAATTCGAATCCCAAACACTCCTTTTTTATAACACCCAGGTTCAATTGTTGTAAGTTGATTTGGTAAATGTGCTGTTCTCCCGCTACTCGTTGCAGGATTTGTTGTAAAACCTTGTGGTGGTTCGTGTACCATCCCAAAACTACCAATTCCGTGACCTGTTCCATGTGGATAGTTTAAGCCTTGTTGCCAAAGATGGAATCTTGCAAATGCATCAATTTGCATCCCAACAGTTCCTTTAGGGAATTGTAATTGCTCAAGTGTAATATATCCCTTTAAAACTGATGTGTAGGCCGTTTTTAATTCTTCAGTTGGCGTCCCTCCTAACCAAACAGTTCTGGTAATATCAGTGGTTCCATCTTTGTATTGAGCGCCACTATCTACCAATAGAATATTTTCATTTTTCACCATAGCAGAGCCTTCTTTTGGTGCTGTATAATGTATGATTGCGCCGTTTCCTTTATAGCCTACAATTGCAGCAAAAGATTCACCTGTATATAAATCTTGTTGTTGCCTGAAACTTTCTAGTTTTTCTCCAATTTCATATTCAGAAATCTCTCGTGTTGCAAGTTCATTTTCCAACCAAATGAAAAACTTCGTAAGTGCAACCCCATCCTTTACCATACAGTTTTTGGAACCGCTTATCTCTATTTCGTTTTTAATAGCTTTCAATTCTCTTGCTATTGAGTTTTGAAATAAAAACTTACTCTGTATAGCGTTAAAAACTGCATAATTAAGAGACGATAAATCTGTAATGATTTTCTTATTTGAATCTAATTTCTGAAATTCAGAAATAGCTAAATCATAGTCTAATACTTCTATATCCAATTTTGAAAATGCTTCAATAGCTGAAGGGGAAAACCTGTTTCTATCACAAAAAATAATTGTGTTATCCAATCCAACTAATGCGTAAGAAGTTACTAAAGGCGTAAAGTCGACATCTTTAGAGCGAATATTAAATAACCAAGCAATTTCATCTAAACTTGAAAACAAATAATAATCTGCTTTCGCTGTTTCAATTATGTTTTGAACTTTTTTAATTTTTGAAGCAGTAGTTTCTCCGCTGTATTCTAATGGATGAATGTCAACTGGAAAACTCGGCAAGGCGGGTCTATCCTTCCATATTTCATCTACTAGATTTGGAATGTTTTTAAGTTCAATATTTTTAGAACTCGATACTTCTTTTATATGATCGATTTGGGCTTTTGAAAATTGAAAAAAATCAACGCCAATAACAGCTTCTTCCTCTAAACTATCACACAACCACTGTACGTGTTCTGGAGCATGAGGTATCGATTGTTTATGTAAGTTTAAATTGTAGTTTTTACATTCATCTTCAAATTGAAGGAAGTAACGTGAGTCTGTCCAAAGTGCAGCATCATTTTGATTTAAAACTAACACACCGGCTGAACCCGTAAATCCAGTAAAATATTCTCTTACTTTCCAATGTTTAGCAACATATTCTGATTGATGAGGATCTGTTGAAGGTATAATAACTGCATCTAATTGATACTTAGTTATTTGTTGACGCAGATTCTCTAGCCTTTTATTAATCATAAGAAGTAATTGAAAAAATTATTTTGTAATAAATTTAAAAGTTTAAAATTAATAATATCAAATGGATTCTACTGTTCTATTGAGGTAAAAAATATGCTTTAGAACACTATTAATTTGTTCAGGTTAAATATAGTTTGTCGGGTTAATTTTTTAACAATAAGTATAGCTGTACCGAGTTGGTATATGGCATTATCCTCTAGAATTATTTCCATACAACGACTAGACCATTATTATCTGTTGCGCAAAATTATCACCACTCTATAGAGATAAAGTAAATTAAAATTAAACTACTAAAACATTTTTACTAGAGTACTGAAACTTGTAACGCATTTAAACGCTATCTTCATCAAATTCTCATTTGAAAGAAACTTATCGAAATAAAAAATATTTAGTAACTAAACTATTATCTTAACCGCTAAGAACATAACATTAAAATAGTCAAGAATGATTTATAGACTTATAATATTCTTAATTTTAAATTTTGCAGCCCTCGGCCTTGGAAGTTTTTTAGCGGGTAAAGGCCCTAGATCTGAATGGTATGAAGGAATTAACAAAGCACCGTGGACGCCTCCAGGCTGGGTTTTTGGAGCTTCTTGGACCGTAATAATGATTTGTTTTAGTATCTATTTAGCATATTTATGGCCTTCAGTAGAAAATAGAAATTTATTGATTGGAGCCTTAATTGTACACTACGCTTTAAACATTGTTTGGAATCCAACTTTCTTTTACTACCATCAAATTTTAGCAGCTTTACTTGTTATTATAGCACTTACTGTAGTGGTTGGATTCTTTATGTTTTATTACTGGCCAGAAATGAGATCTTTATCACTATTATTAGCTCCTTACTTTATATGGTTACTAATTGCCTCATCCTTAAATGCATATACGCTAATTAAAAATTGAAGCTATAAAAACATTACTATAGACTGTTATTAGAGATCGTTTTAACATTTGATTTTAGGTCACATTAATCTTAAATAGAAAGTGTTCTAAAATCAATCCTTACAACATTTATTGATAGAATTGAATTAAGAACACAATCGTATAAAACAAGGGAATTTTAAATTTAATATTTTTTAAAATAACTCTTTTAAGTATTTCATATTAGATTTTGCCGTATCAATAGCATCAGCGGCTTGTCCGTTTAACATTAATTTCCCCATGGTGGTTGCAAAACCTTTCATCTGACTAAATTCCACTTTTGGAGGCATGGCCAACGCGTCTGGATCTGTAAATATATTAACGAGAGCTGGACCATTGTGTGCGAATGCTTCTAATAGTGCTCCCTTAACATTTTCACATTCTTCAACATTCCATGCTTTTATATCCATAGCTTCCGCAACTTTAGCAAAGTCTGGGTTTTTCATATCTGTTTGCCATTGTGGATATCCAGCTACTTGCATTTCTAATTTTACCATTCCTAGAGTGCGGTTGTTAAAAATTATAATTTTTACAGGAATCTCATATTGACTAATTGTCATTAAATCTCCCAACAGCATGCTTATACCTCCGTCCCCACATAATGCGATAATTTGGCGGTCGGGTCTAGAAAGGCCCGCGCCAATAGCCATGGGCATTGCATTTGCCATAGAACCATGATTAAACGAACCTGTGAGGTATCTATTACGCTGTCCTTTAATATATCTAGCAGCCCAAACTGCAGACATACCCGTATCTACAGTAAAAATTGCATCATCTGCTGCTATTTCATCAATTACGGCTGCAACAAACTCTGGATGAATATTCTTTTCTTTAGACTTCGCCTCTACATAAGAAGCGTATTTTTCTTCCTGCTCATCATGTAATTTTTGCATTTCTTTTAAAAACTCATCATCGGTATTTTCATCTAGCATAGGAAGCAATACCTCTAATGTATCCTTTATTTTACCAGCGAATCCATAATCAACTTTAGCACGTCTACCAATTCGTTCGGGTTTATCATCTATTTGAATGATTGTATTTTCTTCAGGCAAAAAATCGGTATATGGAAAATCCGTACCTAACAGGATTAACAAATCGGCTTCATGCATTGCTTTAAATCCAGATTTGCTTCCTAAGAGACCATTTAAACCGACAGCGTATGGATTTGAAACTTTATCAAAAAATATTTTTCCTCTAAAGCTGTATCCCATTGGTGCTTTAAGTTTTTCTGCTAGCTGCATAGCTTCTTCTTGAGCCTCTTTACAACCATATCCACAGAACAGCATTACGTTTTTATGTGAATTAATAACTTCCGCCAATTTTTCCATCTCTTCAATTCCTGGAATAATAATAGGATTGGTATAAAAATTCTTATTAGCAACAGTTATATGATCTACTTCTGCCTCAGAAACATCACCAGGTAAACCAACTACAGCCACTCCCCTATGTTGTACAGCATGTTGAATTGCAGCTTGAAAGGCATTTGCCGCTTGTTGTGGAGTATTAGCCATTACACAATATTTACTACAGTCGTCAAAAAGCTTGACAACATTGGTTTCTTGAAAATTTTCCAAACCTGTTCTGTCGGTATTAATAGTTGTGGCAATGGCAATAACCGGATTTCCAGAGCGATTGGCGTCATACAATCCATTTACTAAATGCACGTGTCCTGGTCCGCTACTTCCCATGCAACACCCAATACCGTCAAGCTCAGCATCCATTGAGGCTGCGTAAGCACCTGCTTCCTCATGACGAACATGTATCCACTCTATTCTTCCATCTCTTCTTATTGCATCATTAATGGGGTTTAAACTATCACCAGTAACTGCGTATAAACGTTTAACACCTGCATTAACTAAGTTCTCAACTAATAAATCTGCTACTTTTTTGGCCATAATTTTGCGTTTTTGTTAAAGATAAGGAATGTCATTTTTAAATTTTATTAATGCAAAGTTAATTGTCTGGAATGCATACTATGAAACTAGTTTAATTCCTTTCTTTTAAAAATTTAATAAAACTTAAAACGTGATTTTCAATCATCTTCACAGCTAGCGTGAAAAAATGGTTCACTTTCTATAGTGATGTCTGCCTTGGAGCTGTCGAAAACCTTAATTTTATAATAAGGTGCTAGTAATTCTGAACTAGGATTTTCAAAATATGGAAAAAACTCACTATACATTGTAAGTTCATTTGGAACTAAAGTTTTTTTGACGAAATAGTTTATCATAGCCAAATCCTCTTCGTTTAAAGTATGTAAAGGTCTTTTCTCCATGCCTTTGGAGTCAGAACCTATAAATAACATTCCATTGTTAAATATAGCGTGAAAAGTACCTTTCTCTGTATAATCTGATGGTAGGTTTATTAAAATAAGGTCATTATAATCAGTGGGGATTATAAAGTGAAAAACGTGTGCAAAAAGATTGTTTTTAGAAAAGGAATTTGCATTTTTCATTAAAACTTGAGCAGCCTGAAGTTGGTGTATTTTCTTTTCTTGTTTAAAGATATAGGGATAATTAAAACAATTTGCTTCATTGTTAAATACGGGTTTCAGTTTATTTTTTGCATTTGAATCTAGCCCTACTACCACGGCATTACCTGCTTCAACTGAAAAATTTATTTGAGTCTGATTTTTTAAACTTTTCAATTTTCTGCCATACAGAGCAAATTGAGGTTCTGTACTTTTAACAAGCGTAACCTTCTCTCCATTAAATTCCCAAACTCCCTTTTGAAAACCACCGAAATATGCAATAACATAAGTGTGATCTGGAAGAAAAATAAAAGTTGCCCCACCTACAGGGTCGTTACTCCTTTCCTTGTAAACTCCTACCACATCATCATTAGAAATATTTTGTCCTGAAAGAGATAGCGAAAAAATAATACAAGTAATAAATATTAGATTCTTCATTGAATAAAGTAATAGGTTTCTGTCTTCTTAGAAATTATACCATCTATGATTTTGAATTACCTAGTAAAAATCTTTACATCGATATTACTTTTGAAGTCTTAGTTCAATCTAAAAAGCGAATTGAGAAGATATATAATTTACAGAAATAATTTATGAGTTCTTTTTTGTTTTTAAGTATAGATTCTCCACTTTTTCTCTAGCCCACGGAGTTCTACGTAGAAATTTTAAGCTAGATTTAATGGAAGGGTTACTATTAAAGGAGTTGATTTTAATTTTTTCACCTAAGGTCTCCCATCCATAAAATTCTACTAGATATTCTAAAATATCGGCTAGCTTAACTCCGTGTAAAGGATTATTTGGTTGTTCGTTACTCATAGTTTTAAAACTTTAAAATTTAATTGTATTGAAAACCTCTCGATTTAAAAAGGTTCCCGATAAACTCATGGGACACGCCGTTGATAAATAGAACTAATCCTTTACCAGTCTATTGGTCTATAATCCTTTAAAAATTTCCCACTCCAATGTTTTCCAGTGTTAATCCCGTCAAACAATGGATCCATAACTCTTGCTGCACCATCTACAATATCTAATGGAGGCTGAAAGTCGTGTAGTTCAATTTTTCGCTTTGCAAGCTCTACAGGGTCTTCATCTGTTACCCATCCCGTATCAACAGCGTTTATATAAATTCCTTCCTTAGCAAGACTTCCGGCTGCAGTATGGGTTAACATATTAAGTGCGGCTTTTGCCATATTTGTATGTGGATGTCGGTCTTCCTTAAAAAAGCGATGAAACTTTCCTTCCATAGCTGAAACGTTGATAATGTGTTTTTTACCAGTATTTTCTTTCTTCATAATTTCACCCAAACGATTACAAAGAACAAAAGGAGCTATGGAGTTTACTAATTGCACTTCAATCATTTCAGTAGTTTCAATTTCACCTAACCTTAATCGCCAGCTATTAGTCTTCCTTAAATCTACTTGTTGCAAATCTGCATCTAATTTTCCTTCAGGGAAAACTTCATTTGCGCTTAATGAATTATCAAAACTATATGGTATTTGTGAAAGTTTAGCCGAGGCTCTAATTCCAATTCCTGGTTCTGAACCGTGCCAAGTAACAGGTAAATTTTTATTCGGGTCTTTGCCAATATCGTCAGTAAGTGATTTTAACTCGGTTAAACAATGGTAGTGGTCTTGAAGTAAATCTTTTACAAATTGAGGGTGGTCTTCAAATGGCATTTCTTCCTTAGGCATCAAGTGCTTATAAAATCCAGCTGGCCTACGTACAGTTTGCGCTGCATTATTTATTAATATATCGAGTTTATCATATTTCTGCTCGATATAATTACAGAAAATTTCAACACTAGGAATATGGCGAAGATCTAACCCGTGAATTTTTAAACGGTCAGACCATTGGTGAAAATCTTCTTCTTGACCAAAACGATAAGCAGAGTCTGCGGGGAATCTAGTAGTTGCAACAACAGTGGCTCCTGCCCTAAGTAACATCAATGCAATATGATACCCGATTTTAAGTCTTGAGCCTGTTAAAACTGCTATTTGCCCTGTTAAATCGGCTGTTTGAAACCTTTTGGCATAATTAAAGTCCCCACACTCGGTACACATTGTATCATAGAAGTGGTGCATTTTTGTAAAAAGAGTTTTACATACGTAACAATTACGAGGCGTTTCAAGCTCTAAGGTTTCTTTTGAAGACAAATCAGAGGTTTGTATAAGTTTGGGCGCTACAAATACTACATTCTCTCTAGCACTTCGTATGCCTGTTTCTTTCCGTGCAGTTCTATCTTTATTTGCAAGTTTACGCTTCTGAGCTTTTTTGGCATCTTTCTTTCTACGTGAAAATTCATCTCGATTAGGTCTTGAAAGTTGCCCAGAAGCTTTTATTAAAGCAGTACGTTGTTCCTTTGGAATTTCAAAAATCTCATCGGTATTGTTATTCAAATATTCGAGTATAGCAATACACTTGGCAATTTCATCAGGATTAATTGCTTTATTTTCTTTATCAGAAAATTCACTAGAAAAACTATTTTCTTCAACTGAGATATCATTCTCAGACTCCTTTCGAGACATATTTTTAATTTTTAACAAATATAGCTAGAGAAACATTGTAAAATGTAATTATGCTTATCTTAAATTTTTACGTTTCTCTTTTAAAGAATTCAACTGTATTTAATCCCAAAAAACCATAGTGTAAATCTTCAAAAACCTTTTTAATTTAAAAATTTGGGAATACTTTAAAAGTATTTTAAGCTAAGTATTAAATTTATATTAAAGTCAACAATATCACATTGTTATAGTGCGCCAATCTCGTATCTTCACATAAACAAAAAAATAAAAAGATATGAACAATAAAGGAAAAGGATTATTAGCAGTTTTAGGTGCAGCTGCCGGTGCATTTGCATTATGGAAGTATAACAAAATGACTCCAGAAGAAAAGCAAAGACTTAAAGACAAAGCTACTGATACAGGTAGAAGAATTAAAGAAAAAGCTGGCGAAGTTGAAGATACAATTTCTGAAAAGTACGATCAACTTAAAAATGCTGCACAACGTGAAACCAACCAGCTAAAAAATAAAGCTGAAGACTTAACTAGTTAATAATTAACTAGACTATAATTGAAAAATCCCGCTAAAAGCGGGATTTTTTGTTTGAAAGAAGTTTAATGCTTTAAATTTTAGTAACCTTTACAGCATTCATTCCTCTTTGACCTTTTTCAAGCTCGAATGATACGTTATCATTTTCGGTTATTTCGTCAATAATTCCACTTACGTGAGTAAAGTACTTTTCGTTGTTTTCGTTATCGATAATAAATCCGAATCCTTTCGATGAGTCATAGAAAGAAACCTTTCCCTTTCTTACAGGGTCAAAAGCTTCTCTATCCCCTTCTTCTTTTGGTGGAATTCCAAGGATTATATCTTCTGCTTCAATTTCTGGCTTCATACTAGGATCTGGTGGCGTATCAGTTAAGTTACCGTTATGGTCTACATAAACAAAGTCTATTCCTGGAGTTTTTTCAGCTTTACGAGCTAATTTTTTCTTTTGTTTCTCCTCCTTCTTTTTCTGTTTTGCTTTTTCTTTTTCTTTTTTACTGTACGTCTGTTGCGATTTTGCCATTTGTGTTTTTAGAATAAAAAAAGCCATCCGCTGTAGGCAGATGACTTTTTAATGAATTATATATTAAAAATTATTGTTATTGGTATACCTACTGGGGTTTTAAATTATAGTTGCCCCCTAATGCTTCAAAGGTACGGATAATTAATGTGTTAAAATAATTAATGACTGACTATTTAATTAATAATCCTAATTCTTTATGCTAAAAGTTTTTGTTTTCACTTAAAAAAGCTATAATCTAGAAAGGATATCCAATTCCGAAATTAAATACAGTTTCCTTTACGTTAAAATCGAATCCATTATTTTTTGATGGATCATGAAAAGGAGCGGCAAAATCAAAGCGTAGTACAAAACCTTGCACATCAACTCTAAGCCCTACTCCTGCTCCCATTCCAAATTCTTTGATAAAACTTGAGGTAAATTTATCTTTTCCTTCGTAAACTGGATTAGGATCTGAGTTCCATATATTTCCTGCATCTGCAAATACAGCACCTTTTAAGAAAGATATAATAGGAAAACGATACTCAATATTTGCTTCAATGCGAATGTTTCCTGTTTGATCGAAATAATTAGTTTGAGAATTACCCTCATCAGAATATGTTCCTGGTCCTAAAGATCTAATTCTAAACGCTCGAACACTATAAGGTCCACCAGAGTAGTATTGCTTTACATAAGGCATTATATCGGAATTCCCATAAGCATACCCGTATCCACCGAATAATCTAGCAGCTATAAGTTGTTCTTTTCCGAAGTTTAAATGATATCTAAAATCTGCATCAACTTTTGCATACTGAGCATATTCTAAATTTAAAATTCCTTTTTTACCATTATCCATTTCTTTGGCAAACAAACTCATGGTATTACCCGCAACATCTAAGGTAGAATTAATAAAAAATTGATGTTTTTTAGTTGCATTTACCATTCCGTTGTAAGTAAATGAATAGTTCAAGCCTGCAATAAATTGCTTTTCAAAACTGCGTTTTAGATAAGGGTTTGCGTCTAAAATGTTTTGAAACTCCTCAGTAGTATTTGAAGGTTTTGTGTAGTTTAATGAAATAGGTATTATTTCGTGAGTTACATACCTATTTGCTTGCCAAAGGTATCCAAATTGTGCGCTACCCGATAATAGAGTATAAAGTTGTGTTCTTCTTAAATAATCAAGACTAATGCTTGTCTTTGTTTTAGGTATATCGTATTTAAAAAAGTCGCTATCTATTTTAATTGGAAAAATCACTCTTGGGAAAATCAATTCAGACTTTAAACCTAAATCTACACTTGTTTTACCACTACTGCTCCCACCTCCTACTTGCATTTCATACCCAAAACTAGCAGTAGTGTTTAATGTTTCCCCACCACTAAAAAGGTTTCTGTTACTGTAAGTTAATGCTATTCCAGGTCCAGAAAAATTATTGGATTTTGATACTGCTTGCAATTCAACACGTAGAGCTCTTTTGTTTAAGGGTGATAAAAATATATTGGCTTCCAAAATTCCCAAGCTGTCATTATGTACAGTATCTCGTTCTTTATATTGAATATTTACAAACTTATACGCTCCAATTGTTGAAAGTCTTCTTGCTGAATTTCTTGAGTTTTCTGGACTGTAATATTGCCCTTCTTCCAAAGTAATAAAAGGATCGAGGTATTTTGATTTAAAGAAACTTGAACTGTTTATATAATTTTTTTCATTGAAACGCTCCACCTCATTATCAATAGAGTCTTCTACGTGATAGTTAGCGTAAACATTAATTTTAGAAATTTTATAGGGAATAATAGACTTTTTAGGAACATCTTTTTTTAATCCGAGAAATAAATCAAATCGTTTTTTGTCATACTGATTAGTGTCGGCTTCAAATATTAGAAAACTTGAATTAAAGTTATAATATCCATTTTGTTTTAATTCTCTATCTATACGTTCACGTTCCATCTTCATATTAGCTAAGTCGAAGCGCATTCCTTTGGAAAGCTTTGTTTTGGCTACACTTTTTTTAACTTCAGGATAAATAGGATGTGGCATACTATCTAATTGATAACTAGCAATAGTGTATGCCTTTGGAGCTTTAACTGTGTATTTTACTGAAGCTTCTTTGTTTTCCTCATTATCTTTAAACTCCGAAGTAATCTCACTATAGAAAAAACCTCTGTTTTCCATACGATTGAGTAGAATTTCCTCAACTTCATAAGGTTTTACATCACTTTTATAAACAGGTTTTTGTTCTCCAAATCGTTTATAAAAAAATCGGTTTATAAATCCCGGATTCTCTTTCTGCATTTTGTAGTAATAATGAAGCCCAACACGCATTCCCAAAAACTTTTTATTAGGCTTAGGCAATAAAGCTTCTTCTAAAACAGATTTTAGTTGAGATTCATTTTTTATAATAGAATCCGATTTAATTTCCACAGTTGCACCGGTATAAAGCATTTCATCTTCAGGTATGTACTTTTTTACTGCACACGATTGAAGCACGAGCAATGCCGATGTTAAAATGAATACTATTTTAAATTTGATATACATAGTCCAACTTTGCTTAGCAACCTATTAGGAGGCTTAAGTTTAAGTATTACAGTTTTACTTATTCCTTAGTTTTTGAATCATTAGTGTTTTTATCATCTTCCCCTTCATTTTCAATATTCTTTTTAATTTCTTCCTCTTCTTTTTCTATTCTTTCCTTTTCCTTTTCCAATGCTTCTTTTTCAGCCTTTTCCTTTTTGGTTTCACCATTTAAAATAGCTTGCCACAATTCATCAAACTTATTAAACTCTTGTGTGAAAATTAAAGCAATTCCACTTACAATAGTTTGTCCATCAACTACATTTTCAAATTGATTTTTTCTAAATCCTTTTAATCTATACCTGCCGTTTTCGGTGATTAAATATTCTAAACTTACATCGCCAATAATTGGGGCTTCTTCTTCATTTGAACCGCTTCCTTGTATGTCAACTTCACTACCTACACGTACTATTAATCTATCGTTAAAGAGTTTTTTCTGCGCAGCAATATCTAATTGTGTACGCTCTTGTGCGGTTTCACCTTGGTAATCGGTATAACTGTTTAGTCCAAAATCCAATTGAATTCCAGATCCGCCTAATAAATTATTTGAAAAGTTATTTAATTGATCTGAAATAGCGTCGTTTAAATTATCTCTTGCCACAGTGGCAAAACCTCCAGCACTACCATCACTTCCTGGTTCTGGATAAAATCTATTGAGAACTAGCAATGAAAAAACTTGCCGATTTAATTCGTCTTCTTGACTATTTACTTGTTGTAATCTTCCATACACTTGTCCTCCTATTGCCCCCTGCTCATCCTCTGGCATATCAAGGTCGAACGCGATTATTGGTTTAGTTAATTCTCCGTCAATATTTAAATATACGCTAAATGGTAATACTTGTTTATACCTATTTTTCACCGAAGGATCAGCTCCAGAACTTATAGGCGCCATTAATGCCGACGCAGAGGCTTTCAAATTGTATACAGCCTTGATGTCTAGTTTGGCATCGAAAGGATCTCCAGACCAACTTACTCTACTTTCAGGAGCAAGTTCAAATCTTCTGTTTACTAAATTGTATAAGTTCATTTCATAATGACCACCTGCCACATTATAAACGCCACTTAAATTCATTCTTCCTGTAGGATTCATTGTAAAATCGAATTCCCCAGCACCGTAAACTTCAAAGTTATCCCCAGTTTCCTGATCTATTATGATTTTGACTTTAGCTTCTTTCCCAATTGTTAAAAATGCCCTAACATCAAGCCCTGTTAATGTTGCTGTTTTTTCTGCAGTTTGCGTTAATATTGCATCTCGATTTTCACGATTTACAAATACTACAACTCCATCTCGTTCTTCAATAGACACCGATGACGAAGGCAATATATAAGTAATGTCAGTTGCATCATTTACAATTATATTGGCGTCTAGTTTTGGAACTAGCATATCTCCCGTTAGGGTTGCATCTGCGTTAAATGATGCCTTTCCATATAAAAAGCCATTATCATCCTTTGTTGCGTTTAATACTTGAAAATCTTTTGCGTTAATCTTCAAATTAAACGTTGGATTGATAAAGTTTTTCGTGCCAACCTCTCCAGATAAAACCAATTGATTCTGATTTTCATCACGCACAGTAAAACCATCCATAAAGAACCCATCGTTATTAATAGACAAAGTTTCATTATTAAGTGTAAACGGTGCATTTAACTTTGTTATAGTAAAATCTGCATTATGAAAAATTAACTTCCCTTTGTAATTGGGCTCCGCTATACTCCCGGTTACATTGAACTTTCCTGAAAATCCTCCTTTACCATTTTTAATTTCACCTAAAGAAAACCCTTCGAGCGCTTTCATTTTAAACTCATTTATATCTAAATCTAAATCTATCTGTGCATCTTTTTGATTTGCTATATAATCTCCCGTTAAATCTAAATCGACGTCGCCTTCTTTTAAAGCTAGATTAAAATCGTAACTATTTTCACCTTTCGACTTGGCGTCAATGGTCATCGTTCCTAAATCAACATCTAAGAAATTTAAATTATCCACGGTAAGGTCTGCCAAAAGCCCCATATCCCCAAATGGGTTAATAGTTATTAGACTACCGTTTAAATTTCCTTTAGCAATTTCATCCGATGGATTTAAGTAATTTAGAATCTCACTTAGTTTGAAGTTATTAAATGTAATTGCTGCGTGATTTTCAGGCACATTTGGCAGTTTATTTGATAGTTCGACCATCTCATCGCCCTTAGAAAATTTGAAATTGTTGAATTCTAAATTATCTTTTCTAATAAGAATCTCATTGTCTTTAGGAGTAAGCCACTTACTTCTATCGAGTATTAAATCTTCAGGAACTATATGAAATCTAAGCTGCTCTGAAGTACCTGTAATTTGAGATTGAATATTAATAAGCGTACTGTCTTTATATACCGACTTGAAGCTTAGATTCATCTCATTATCTTGCTGGTTTCCTGTAATTTTTGTCTTAGGAATATCTAAGGGGCCACCCTTTATATTTTTAAAGCCCAGGTCAAAAACAAATTTATCTTTATCTGTATCCATTGTGAATGAAAGACTATCCAACTCGTTGCTTCCATAAACAATATGTGGTGCTTGAATATCTGCTTTTAATTTTCGTGCTGCTTCGTCAAAGTCAACCGATAGTTTAATTGTATCTAGTTTTTTAACATTCACTAAAAATACTTCATTTAATACAGGGGCTTCTACTATTCGCCCTTTAGCATTAAGCTTTATAGGATTGCTTATGGTATCAGACAAGGTAATGTCTCTAGAAAAATAACTGGAAACATGTCGCTTGATGGCTTTGCTAAATAACTCTGGATTTGTATTACTCTCTAAACTAAGTTGAACAATTTTATTATTAATCCATACAGAAGTAGTATCGCTTCTAGTGTGAGCAGTAGCCAATACATCGCCCAATATGTACGTTTTATTATCATATACCACTACTCCATCTCCAATTGTTGAAATAACATCGAGACCATCTTTAGTGATATCAAAATCGGCGTCTAAGGTAAAAGCTGTCCTAACATCTCGATCCATTAACCCAAGGGACTTCAAATTTGCACCAATAATTTTTAGATGCGCATTAGCATTTGTTGCTATAGAATCTAAAATTACGTTAGCATTAAAATCTAAGTTGATATTTTCATCTTTATAAGCTGAAACCACATTCCCCTTTCCATCTTTAATATTACCATTTATAGCTAAATCTTTTATAGCATAATTATTAAACTGAAAACTAGATATAACAGCTTCCAATTTTGCGTCAAGAGTGTTTATATCATTACCTGTACCACTAGTTTTTATGTTTAAACTAAGAGTTCCTAATTGATCGTTTTGTAAAAGCTCATTTAGTTTATACTCTTTTATATCTACATCGGCATCAAAAGAAATTTGCGAGTCGTTTTTAAAGTGGCCATCTATAGCTAAAACTCCTTGTGTAGTGGTTAGGTTAGCTTTGGCGTAAACATCTTTTAAATTTCCTTTAGCACTACCATTAAGTGAAATATTTTCTGGTAGACTTACTCCTAAATCTTTTTCACTTACAAATTGAATTAAATCTGTACGCGTAGTATTTGAAGCAAAATGAGGAATATTAAATTTCAAATTATCTGGATTTATAACATTCTCAATTAATCCATTAGCAGAAATTCGAGTAGAATTCCCCCAATTAACATTCATATTTGGGAAGGTTATTGCAGATAAATAGCCTGAAGCTTGTACATTTCCTGAAATATACTTTTTACTTAAAGTCCGTAAATATTCACTCTTACGAAGTTCTGGTTGAAATTTAAATACTTCTCTTAAGTCTACTTGAAATGCAGGGAAGTTTAAAGCTACTTTAGTTTTGTCTGGAACCTCGATTAAATCTGCTAAAGAAACATAGTCTAGGTGTACATTTCCCTTTAGCCTGTTGTTGTTTAGCGCTAATCCTAGATTATCAAGGTTTAATTCAGTATCAGTAATATCTAAATCTAAGGCTAATTCATTTAGATTAAAACCTGAACCTTCTTGAAAGGTTAAAGATTTAAGTTGTAAACCTGCCTTTTTATCCTTTAAAAAAACATCATTTGCCTTTAAATTAAAGTCTTGCAACGCAATTGCATTGGAATTAAAATGATCTTTTTTCACTTTATGGTTACCAACAAAATAACTGATGTTATTACCTTTTAAATCAATGCTATTTACTGCAAATTTAAAATTGGGCCACTCAAATTTTTGAATATCAGCTTTTACTTCTTCCTTTATTTCTTCTGCCTTTTGAGTAATCTCGTTAACTTCTGTTTCGGTGTTAATATCAATAATTGAATTATTCAAATTGAATTCTCCAATAACAATCTCATTATTACTTAAATCTGCTTTTTCTAATTCTAACAACAGATCAGATAATTCTAGGTTAGCAGCAATCCTATCGGCATAGGATTGATAATCTACAAAAACATTTTTCAGAGAAAACTCCTCCAAAGCTATATAAGGTAAAGGAGAATCTGATGGTGGTGTTGGAGGAACAGGTGATTGAATATATTTAATATGAGCATTAGAAATCGTAGCATCCGAAGCACGAAAATCCATATTTTCTAAATCGGTTTTTTTCATTTTTAGGCTTAATGCTCCTATTTTGAATTGGCTATTTATACCCAATACACTGTCATTAAACACTACATTAAAATCTTTAAAACTGATATTCCCTAAAATTATATTTAAAGGTTCCGAAGCAGTTTCATTTTTAACTGCGGTAGTATCAGACGAAGCAAAAGCATCTACGAGGAACTGAAAATTATAGCCTTTAATTGAATCATTCCGGATAATATTTGCGCGAAGCCCTTCCCATTCAAGATATTCCACCCCTATACCATTACCGCGAATAATAGGAAGAAGCGGTACGTCTGCTTCTAAAGATTTTGAATAGATTAATGTATCTCCTTTTTTATCCTCTAGATAAACGCCTTTAAGCATAATATTACCATCGAAAGTAATAAAAAGCTTTTCAATCTCAACTTTGGTACGGGTTTTATCGGATACATATTTAACAGCACGCTGTACTATAATATCTTGTCCCCAAGGACTCCTGATAAATAGTACTAGAAGAATAAACAGTAGAATTAGAACTAAGAAAACTCTTCCTATAATTCTTAAAACTCTGTATTTCTTATTTTTTTTATTCTTTTCTTTTTTCTTTTCCAATGCTGTATTTGGTAGGTATCAAAAATAGGAAAATTATAAACCAATAATCGTATTTACATAAGTAACAATAAGTTTAAATTACATCTAGTATAATGAACTGAACCAACTTCTTATCGTTTTGAAATTGTAAAAACTTTTGAAGTAAATGGAATGTTGCGAACTAAGATCTTGACTGCTGCTATTTGCTGGGTTTAAAATTTCTTTTTGCTAAATCTTTACGAACTCTACTCAAACTTTCTGGTGTAATACCCAAATATGAAGCAATCATCCATTGTGGAACACGAAGTAATAAATCTGGATACATTTCAATAAAACTCAGATATCTTCTTTCGGCAGTTGCTCCTAATAAAAGATTAATCCGTTTCTGCATTTGACGGATATGATTGTGCAACAATTTATCATTAAACTGACCGAACACTGGACTAATTTTATTAGCGTTAGCAAAAAAATTTTCTTCCAATAATACAACTTCTGTGTCTTCAACAGCTTCAATAAAACTATCGGAAGGATCATTGAAATAAACACTACTTCTATCAACTATAAACCAATTCTCAGGTGCAAATTGAATAATGTGTTCCTTCCCGTCGTCTCCTAGTCTATACGAGCGAAGCAAACCTTTTTCCACAAAAAACGAGTTACTACAAATAGCACCTTTATTCAAAAGAATAGAGCCTTTTTCATACTTTTTCTTTTGAAGTTTATCATATAATTCTGTTGCTTGTTCTTCAGAAATAGCTGCAGCGTTAATCAAATAAGATTTAAAATTGAATTCGTTCATCCGAAAGTTTGTTTTATGCAAATAGTTATTTCACCTACTTCAAAAATACCAATTTATAAGTTATAACTTTTAGCTCATATTAACTTAAAAGACCAAACAAATACCTTATTTTTATAAGTTTTTAACAGCCAAGAAACTATAAGATTTTTTTTAAAATGAAAACGGCAAAAATTGAATCATTACTTCAAAAAAGTAACGTTAGACCAACAGCTATGCGTATTTTGGTTTATAATTTTCTTTTAGAAAATGAAGCTGCTAAAAGTTTAACAGATTTGGAAAATTATTTTGATAAGTCTGATAGAACAACGCTATATCGAACAATTAAAACTTTTGAAGAAAAAGGTGTTGTTCATCAAATAGATGATGGCACTGGCACAACAAAGTATGCCTTATGCGAACAAGGTTGTAATTGCCAAATAGAAACTGATCTTCACCTCCACTTTTATTGCAATATTTGCGATGAAACCGTTTGCTTAACCGATAGAAAAATCCCGCATATCAATCTTCCTGATGGCTATACTGCTGAGGATGCCAACCTCGTGATAAAAGGTAGATGCGAAAAGTGTCCTGAATAATGCACTTCTGTTGCACTATCTATATTTCTAAATTGCCACTTTAAATACCAAGCTATTTGTAATAGAATTTGTTAGGCTTAAAAAATAGCCGAAATGAATTTTTATTTCAAAATTGGAAATAAATATATGCAATGAAGAAAAAGGAATTAGCTCATAATAAGTTAAAAAGTGAAGAAGGATGCTGCAGTCACAACCATAATGTCAATACCGATAATCACCAAAGTAATTTCAAAATATATTTACCTGCCATAATAAGTTTTATAATTCTTATTTCAGGTATTGTAATGGATTACTATGGCACCGCTTTCTTTAAAAATTGGGTTCGATTAGTATGGTACGGAATAGCTTATATCCCAGTGGGTTTCCCAGTAATGAAACAAGGTTGGGACAACATTATGAAAGGAGATTTTTTTACAGAATTCTTTTTAATGACCATTGCTACCATCGGAGCTTTTGCCATTGGCCATTACGAAGAAGGTGTTGCTGTAATGCTATTTTATACAGTTGGAGAGTTATTCCAGCATTCGGCAGTTGAAAAAGCAAGAGGAAATATAAAAGCTCTTTTGGATGTGCGCCCAAATGAAGCTTTAGTAAATCGAAATGGCAAATATGTCTCAGTAAACCCTGAAGAGGTTGAAATAGGTGAAAAAGTTCAAATTCGCGTGGGAGAAAAAATCCCCGTAGATGGTAAATTAGTTTCTCAAAAGGCTTCATTAAATACGGCAGCACTAACCGGTGAAAGCAAACCTGATGCAATTAGAAAAGGAGATAAAGTTTATGCAGGAAGTATTAACCTTGAAGGCGTTATCGAAATTGAATCCACAAAACTATTTAACGACAGTTCAATATCTAGAATTTTAGATTTAGTTCAAAATGCCACTTCACGTAAATCTAAAACTGAACTTTTCATTAGAAAATTCGCCAGAATCTATACTCCTATAGTTGTTTTTTTAGCTATAGGCGTTACGCTTCTACCCTATTTTTTTGTAGATGACTATGTGTTTCAAGATTGGTTATATAGAGCTTTAATATTTCTAGTAATTTCATGCCCCTGCGCCTTGGTAATATCTATTCCTTTAGGGTATTTTGGAGGACTAGGAGCTGCTTCTCGAAATGGGATATTATTTAAAGGAGCTTCATTTCTTGATGCGATTACCAAGATAAACACTGTAGTTATGGATAAGACAGGCACCCTGACTAAAGGAGTTTTTAAAATCAGTGCAATTAAGGCATTTACCTATTCTGAGGAAGAATTGATGCAATATCTTCTTGCAATTGAAACTCAGTCAACGCATCCCATAGCAAGAGCTATTACGGAGTACGAGCATGATAAAAACATATATCAAGCAAATAATGTTACTGAAATAGCTGGAAAGGGATTAAAGGGGAATGTTAATGGTAAAACTATACTTGCTGGAAATAAATCCTTACTGAATTCGAATAATATTGAAGTTCCTCAAGAAACTGAATCTATTGTAGAATCTATTGTTATGATTGCAATAGATAATGTATTTGCGGGATATGTAATAGTTGCAGATCAATTAAAAGATGACGCTCAAGAAGCTATTATAAACCTGAGAAAAGTTGGAATTGAGAATATCATTATGCTTTCGGGTGATAAAGCTTCAATTACTGACAGAGTTGGTCTAGAGTTAAAATTAAATCAAGCTAAAGGTGGGTTGTTACCAGAAGATAAATTGGATGAGGTTGAAAGATTAAAAAAGATCCCGGGCACAAAAGTTGCATTTGTTGGTGATGGTATAAATGACGCACCTGTTATCGCAACAAGTGATGTTGGAATTGCGATGGGAGGCTTAGGTAGTGATGTTGCTATAGAAACTGCCGATGTAATTATTCAAACAGACCAACCTTCCAAAATTGCTCAAGCCATTAAAATAGGTCGTTCAACTCGACATATTGTTTGGCAGAATATAGCTTTGGCATTTGGTGTAAAATTAATTGTTTTAATTCTAGGTGCAGGAGGTATAGCTACAATGTGGGAAGCTGTTTTTGCCGATGTGGGTGTAGCTTTTCTAGCCATTTTAAATGCGATACGATTACAAAAAATGAAATGGTCATAAATTGAGTATGGTTTCAAAGTTTCAATGTCAACAAAAACGTTAAATTTGTTTTATTCATAATTGTTCACATAATTCCTATAATGCTTACTATAAAGTTTAAAATAAAATATAATGTTTAGGCATCAAGGCAAAAGCAGAACTTTAAAGCACAACCTACAAATTGCAACTGTTTTATCATTTGTTGCTGGAATTGTAAACGTTACTGGGTTTCTTGCCATTCAAGAGCTTACTACTAATGTAACTGGACATTTTGCCCAATTTATATATGAATTAGAAAATTTAAAATTTTGGAAGGGAACTATTTATTTGCTGTTTATCCTTTCGTTTCTTCTAGGATCTTTTTGTTCTAGTATTCTAATTTTAAAATTTAGAGAAACTAAAAATATAAATGTTTTTGTGTTACCTACGTTAGCAGAAGCGCTAATTCTTGTTACAACAGCTATCCTGGCTCAATCTACCGAAATACAATATCCAAATACTATAGCTTGTTTATTACTGTTTTCAATGGGTATGCAAAATGCTTTTGTGACTAAAATTTCAAACGAAATTGTTCGTACAACGCACCTTACAGGACTTTTCACCGATTTGGGTATTGAATTGGCTCATCTTTTTTTTCCAAAAATGCACCCTAACATTCAAAAAGTAAAATCGAATATAAAACTTAGAATGGTAATAATTTCGTTTTTCTTTATGGGAGGTTTACTTGGTGGCTTTTGTTATTCAACTTTAGGGTTTAAGACAAACAATTTAATAATTGGAGCTATTATCCTAATACTGAGTTTATTTTATGACGACTTAAGATTTAGCTTAATTAAAACCAAAAGAAGGTTCAATCAGAAAAAGATTCGGAATAACTAAGGACACAACTTTTATGGAAAAAGATCTAAATCAAATCCAAACTTCAGAAATGGTAGGAATGATAAAAGTTCGTTTTTTATTAAAGCAAATTGAAAATAGCTAAAGCGTAAAGATAAAATCTTACAAAACGAAGTAATCCAAACAGCAGATAGTTTCTAAAGCTATAATGAATCATTCCTGCAGCCATACTAGTCATAGAATACGGTATAGGCAATAAAGCACCAACAACTATAAGGAAGCCTCCCCATGTGCGAATCTGCTTTAAGTGCTTCTTCATTTTACCTTCCATATATTCATAAACTCTAGGAAGAGTAAAAATCCATCTACCAATAAAATATGAAATAATACCTCCTATGTATGATAATGCAGCTAATAAAGTTAAATAAAGTATTGGCTGAGGCATTTTATCACTCCAAGCAATAAAAATTTCTGGTGGCACAAGTCCAAGTAAAGATTCTGAAGCCAAGAAGACCAACAAAATATTTATCGGCGCGTAGGTTTCAGTAACATAAGTAAAAAGGTCACTAAAATCTACTAAGTACCTATCTACGGCAAATAATGCAGCAATAATTAAAACTATTGGAATAAAAGCTTTTTTAAGACTTTGCCCTACAAAAGAATAGAAACCTGTGTATTTGTAATACAGGTGCACCCTCTTTAGTTTGTTAGTTTCAGATTTTTTTACTGTGTTCATTATATGTTGTGAAAATTCAATCGTTTTTATCTTAAAAATAGTCATCAACCGATGCGGGTATAAGACGTTGCAAATATAATTTTATTAATACTCAGACACAACGATTTATGAAATCATTCACGGTTAATTGTATGTTAAAGAATTACAGTGTTTTGACACCTAAATCCCTAACGAAAGAAAAGATTTAAAAAAAATATTCTAAGGATTTGGCTTAGATTGACCCCTAGGTTTTGCTTGTCGTTTTTTCTTTTCAGGCATTGGTCCACGTAAATGAATTACTAAGCCATTTAAAAAATTACGAAGAAACTGATCGCCGCATTCCATATACTTTTCGTGGTTCTCATTTCTAAATATTGCACCAAGTTCGCTTTTACTTACTTTGAAGTCTACTAATGCACAGATTTTTACGATATCTTCATCTCTAAGTTTATGCGCTACGCGCAATTTTTTCATTATATCGTTATTTGTTAATGCCATAAATCAAGATTGAATTTTTTCAAAGATAACTTTATTTAAATGCTACAAAACCAGATTGCATAAGAAATATGGTATCCAATATGCATTAATTAAAAACCCTTCTCTTTTAAATGCATTCACTTCCCTCCTACTTTTCTCCGGTAGGAACAAGATAAACTGGAACTTTAGTTTTTTCAAGTACACTAGATGCCACTGTCCCGAGAAAGATTCTTTCTAAAGTACCGTGGCTATGAGTTCCCATAACAATTAAATCTGCACCCCATTCGTTGGAATATTTTAAAATCTCATTTGCGGTATCTCCTTCTACCAGTTTTGTTGAAACATTTTCGCCTCCTATATGTCTCTTTGCTTGTTGAAGATAATCTTCAGCAACTTTTACAAATTCTTCTTGAATGTTGTAATCTACAGGAAAAGCATATCCTTCATATCCCATAAATGGTTGATATTCCATTCCATAATAACGCATTTCAGAAAGAACATGAAGCAAACAAACTTCAGCATTCATCATTTTTGCTAGCTCGTAACCCTTATTTACAACTTTTTCAGAATTAGGGTTATAATCAACTGTAATTATTACTTTTTTCATATCTGATAGTATTTCTCTTGTAAAGTTAAAATACAATGATGAATAAATTCGCTTTAATCGGTAATATTTCTTTTAAAAATGGATGTTTGGCAACTATTCAATAAAAATTATTGCTTCACAATAATTGTAGTGGCTTTATTTCCGGTAAGCAAATTCCATTCGTAAGAAGCTAATAGGTTTCCAATTTCATCGTAAACATTAACTTGTGCCGTATTCGGGCCTGAAGAACCCTGATTTAAAGCTTCGAAATCAATTTTATTAAATCCGTCCTCAAGCGGAAGATCAAAGCCTCTAAAGCTTCCTTCCAATCTAACGTGAGCAATTTCAATTTGTCCGTTAACCCATACTCTTATCATATCTCCGTCCACAAACTCGTGATCGCGATACATAATAGTAGCTTTTTTTGCTGTTGTTTTAAAATCACCTAAATACTGATCCTTCCCGTATTCTGGTTTAGCTTCCTTATCTTTAGTAAAATACTTCGGGGCTTTGTTTGTACCTGTATAGTCTATCAGCCCATCCCCATTTTGCATATCGATTTGCTTTTCTTTTTCTTTTCCTAAATCAGAATTACTAAAAGTATTAGACTTATTATTTTTAGTAAGTGAAGGTGTTTTTACAGCCGGTATTTCAAAACCTGTTGGATTGTCTATTGTTGATTGCGACGATTCAAAAAGAACATTGTTGTTATTCGGGAATTCAATTTGTGCAAACAAAACCCCGTGAAACAGAATTAAACCAATAAATAAGACTTTCTTTAACATAGCATATAAAATTTCTTAGCCTATAACAACAACTACACCAAATTTAGTGTGCTATTTGATAAACAAGAAATAAATTGTAAAATTTTATTTATTATGTTTTTGCCTTTTTCTCCACCAAAGAATTAATACCACAAACACGATTGGAATAATTATATATATTATCAAGTCGGCTGTATTAGATAAGTCTATTGGGTAATCACTTGGTTTTGGGACCTCTGTGGGCTTTTGTGCCCAAGCAATTGAGGTAAACAACAAGGCAGTTATAGGGATTAAGATATCTTTCATATTCATAATTTTTATTAAGATAAACATTAAAAATCACACCATCAAATTTTAACAACTTATGTTAACTATTTGGAAAATCCCCAAAAATGTCTTACTATGCCGTGTTATTATTAAAAACAGGAGAATATATGAGACAACTTAAGATCACGAAGCAGGTTACCAACAGAGAAACCAAATCTTTAAACAGTTATTTACAGGATGTTAGTAAGATAGATTTAATAACCGCTGAAGAGGAGGTTGAGTTGGCACAACGAATTCGTGAAGGTGATCAAGCCGCACTAAATAAATTGAGTCGTGCGAATTTACGATTTGTTATTTCTGTGGCAAAACAGTATCAAAACCAAGGTTTAAGTCTTCCAGATCTTATTAACGAAGGAAACGTTGGTTTGGTGAAAGCTGCTAAAAGATTTGATGAAACGAGAGGTTTCAAATTTATCTCGTATGCCGTTTGGTGGATTAGACAAGCAATTCTACAAGCAATTGCGGAGCAGTCGCGAGTTGTAAGACTTCCACTTAACAAGATTGGTGATATCAATAAAATTAAAAAAGCCTCTATTCACCTAGAGCAAAAGTTTGAAAGAGTACCTACTGCGGCTGAAATTGCAAAAGAATTAGACTTTAGTGAAAGTAAAGTAAAGAGTTCTTTGAAAAACTCAACGCGAAGCTTATCGATGGATGCACCATTTCAGGAAGGAGAGAATGACAACAACCTTTATGATGTATTGAGTTCTGGAGAAAGTCCTAATCCTGACAAAGATTTAATGCACGAATCACTTCGTATTGAAATTAATCGCGCATTAGACACTTTAGCTCCACGTGAAGCGGATGTTGTTAAATTAAATTTTGGTCTTTGTGGGCAACCACCTATGACACTTCAAGAAATTGGTGATACTTTCGATTTAAGTCGTGAGCGTGTACGTCAAATTCGTGAAAAAGCGATTCGTCGTTTGCGTCAGACTTCTAAAAGCCACATCTTGAAAAAGTATTTAGGCTAAAAAATCTTTAAAAATATTGGTTCTCTAATATTTTTAACATTTTCTAAAGAACGAGTATTGTTTCTGAGGTTATCTTTATAACGATAACAAAAGTCTTATGACAACAGAAATAATACTCGTTTTTTCTATTCTGTTAATTACCATTATCCTTTTTGCCTTTGAAGTTTTTTCAGTAGATAAAATTGCGATGTTGGTAATAGCCACATTAGCACTTACCGGATTAGTACAACCAGAAGAGGCAATTTCGGGCTTTTCTAACCCCGCAACTATTACAGTGCTCTCCTTAATGATTATCGCTTTAGCCCTTGAAGACAACGGCGTAATTGCAACTCTAGCGCGTTTTCTTAAAAATTTACACATACTCCCACTCTTTCTATTACTCCCCGTATTTATGCTTATTACTGGTGGGATATCTGCATTTATAAATACAACCGCAGTAGTAATTGTATTTATTAAAATTATTTCAGAATTAGCTAAGCGCTTTAATCTTCCAAAGGCCAAGTTACTTCTACCTATATCATTTGCAGGTATTTTAGGTGGTAGCTGTACACTTATGGGGACTTCAACAAACCTTATAGTAAACGCTATTGCAAAGGATTTAGGCGCCGAGCGCTTTAGCTTTTTTGAATTCTCTTTTTTCGGATTTATTTTTTTAATTGTAGGGATTATCGTAATAACTATAGGTTCACGCTGGCTTCCCTCCGACTCTAAAGAAAGTTTACAAGAAGCATATGAATTGGACGATTATGTAACAACTGTATCTATAACCGAGGAATCTAAATTAATAGACAAGACTATAGAAGACACTTTTTTATATTCTAATCCAGAAATTTCAATATTAAAACTAAGAAGAGGAAAACAAACCATTAATGCACCTGGCAGATATATATCCTTAAAGGAAGGTGATAGATTAGTTTTAATGTGTGATTTAGAAAATCTTACTGAACTTAAAAAAGCTGAAGGTTTAAGTATTCATAAAGATGAAGAGGATAAAGGAGATGACGAACAAACCGACAAAGAAAAAGATAAAGAAACAAGTAAAATTTCGAAGGAATGGACTTTTGTAGAACTTTTAATTCTGCCTGGTTCTATACTAATAGGTAAAACATTAAAACAGTTAAGAAAACAAACCTTTAATAGTGCACTTCCTATTGCAATAAAAAAGCGAAGGAATATTAGAAACACCAAGGAAAGATTAATCCGGAAGAATATCGAGCAAATCACTTTAAAACCTGGTGACAGACTTTTGGTTGAAATTCCAAAAAATGAAATGAGCCTACTTTACGATTTGGAGAATGTTGCAGTTTTAAAAGAACATAAAGCCAAACCAACAGTAAATATTCGAAAGAGAAATATTTCATTTGTAATCTTACTACTAGTAATTGGCTTAGCTGCCAGTGGAATTTTACCAATTTTAATTAGTGCCATCACCGGTGTTTGTTTAATGCTATTAACCCGTTGTTTAAATTTAAACGATGTTTATCATCGTATAAACTGGCAGGTAATCTTTTTACTTGCAGGAATGATTCCTCTCGGTATCGCAATGAACAACACAGGTGCAGACAAATGGCTTTCAGATCAACTGCTTACAGTTTTAAGTGGACAGTCGAATTTAGTGGTTATAGGCCTTATCTTTTTAATCACCATGTTAATGAGTAGCGCAATTAGCAATAATGCTACGGCAATAATTATGACACCTATAGCAATAGCTGTAGGGGTTGGATTAGATTTGTCATTAAAGCCTTTTATACTATCGGTTTTATTTGGAGCCAACTTCAGTTTTTTCACTCCTATGGGGTACCAAACCAATACTTTAATTTACGGTATGGGTATCTATAAGTTCAAACATTTCTTTTTAATTGGAGGAGTTTTATCCATTATTTTATGGCTTTTAGGTACTTTTATGCTTTCATCATTACTATAAAACAACTATATGGCACTACAAAATTTTTCAGTTAGCGATTCAGTTTCAAACTTATGGAATAAACTTGACGGATGGCTAGATGCGATTATTCTAAAACTGCCCAATATGGCTGTAGCCATTATTGTAATGGTTATATTTTATTTTATTGCGAAGGGCGTTAGGAAATTTGCCCACGATGTTCTTTTTAGAAAAATAAGCGACGAGTCTATTAAACAAGTACTCTCAAAATCTTTTTACGCCGTAGTATTATTAATTGGATTTTTTATAGCATTAAGCGTTTTACAACTTGACAAAATGCTTACCTCTATATTAGCTGGTGCTGGTGTAATGGGGTTGGCAATTGGTTTTGCTTTACAAGGAACCTTAAGCAATACTGTATCAGGTTTTATGCTGTCGTTTCAACCCAAAGTAAGGATAGGCGATTTTGTAGAAACTCAAGATCGCAGTGGTTTTGTAGAAGAAATTGATTTAAGAAATGTCACGCTCAAACAAACAGATAATGATTACTTAATTGTTCCAAATAAAATGTTTGTGGAAAACAGCTTTATTAATCACTCCTGGACCAAAAGAACTCGAATCACTGTAGAATGCGGAGTTGGTTATGAAGAGGATTTACAAGAAGTAGAAGATTTAGTAATTAAAATTATTTCTGCTAACTTTGAACAAAACCGCCATGAAGAAGTTGAATTCTTCTTTAATGAATTTGGAGATAGTTCAATTAACTTTATTACTAGGTTTTGGATAGACAGCCAAAGTCCGAAGCCAGTATTAGCCGCAAAACACAAAGCGATTAAACTGATTAAGAAAAACTTTGACGAAGCTGGAATAAACATCCCTTTCCCTATTCGCACATTGGATTTTGGAAAGAATAAACTACAAATGACTACCAAAAAAGAAGAATAAAAAATTAACCAAAAATTAGACGTTATGAAAAAATTACTTAGAATATTAGCTGCCGGTTGGGGTGCTAAAAAAATAGGTGGAGGTAAGTGCGGTTGTATAGGTACAATTGTAGTATTTATTATACTTTACTGGCTTATAGGGTACGTATTATAAACCCTTTAATACCTCTTTAACAAAACAATAGCACTTATTAACTAATTATTTGTAGTGTTGGCACATATATTTGTCCCATACAAACCTATTAAAAATTAGTAAAATGAAAAAAGCTATTGCACTAACCATGCTTGCGGGAGCATTATTTGCTACCTCTTGCGTATCGAAAAAAAAGTATGTAGAACTGGAGAATCAATACAATGATACTCGTTCTACTTTAGCAAAAACTCAACTTGAAAAAGAAGAAATTGAAGCGAAATACGCTAAAATTGAAGAGCGTGTTGCTAGCTACAATTCTAAAATCCAATCATTAACCGACAGTAACAACAACCGCCTACAGCAGTTTGAAGGTGTTGTGATTTCAGAAAATGATAAGGAAAAAATGAAAAAAGCTCTTGCCAATGTAGATCCCCAAGAATTGGCCGAAGCTAAGACACTTAAAGATTCTATGAATCTTATTGTTTCTCACAATCTTAAGAAAAACCTAGACAACTCATTAGTTGGTGAAGGTGAAGAAGATGATATCACAATTGATATTGATGAAACAGTAGTAATGATTACTATTTCTGATAAACTATTATTCAGTTCTGGTAGTGCACGTGTTAACAGAAAAGCTAATCCCCTATTAGAGCGTTTGGCTAATGTAATTAACAGCGAACCAGCGTTAGAAGTTATGGTTGAAGGTCATACTGACAGCCAAACTGTAAAGCCAGGTGCTTATATTAAAGACAACTGGGAATTGAGTGTAGATCGTTCTACTGCTGTAATTCGTATATTACAAGATAATTACGGTGTAGATCCTGCAAAACTAATTGCTGCTGGTCGTAGTAGTTTCCATCCTTTAACCGAAAACGAAACTAAAGAAGGTCGCGCAAAGAATAGAAGAACAAGAATTGTAATCTTACCAAACCTTGATAAATTCTTAGCATTACTTTCTAATAACTAATGTTAGAAAGTAAAGATTAAACAACAAAAAAGGCTGTTCAAAATGAACAGCCTTTTTTATTTAAATAGTTAAAATAACTTTTACTTGCTAGGTGGCGTAGTTGGTCTTACTTCAATTTTACTCGGTAAGGTTCGAGGGTTCATTTTTAATAAATCTACCACCAACTTTCCGATATCTTCTTTCTGAATCTTCCAAGCATCTTTTTCATCAGGCTCATTTCCATTAAAATGCGTAGACACAGAACCAGGCATAATTGTACTTATTTTTATACCATAATCGCGGAGATCAAGCATAGCTGCTTGTGAAAAACCAGTTAAACCAAATTTACTTGCATTATAAGCACTTCCTCCTTTAAAGAAGTTAGTTCCAGCCAAACTTGAGATACTTATATAATAACCTTTGTTTTTCTTCAGTTGCTCTAAACCTGCTTTTAAAGTGAAAAATGGTCCTGTAAGATTAGTGTCTATTGTTTCTTGCCATTGTTCTATAGATAGTTCTTCAACAGAACCAAAATGGCCTAAACCAGCATTAGCAATAACAACATCTAATCCTCCAAATTCTTTAATCGCAGTCTCCACTGCCTTTTTTTGACTTTCAAAACTCCTTACGTCTGCTTGTAAACCTATAGCTTGAGCCCTGTCGTTTCCATGTGCATTCAACATTTTTGCAGCCTCTTCAGCTGTTTCTAAATTTCTTCCTGTAATTGCTACATTAACCCCTTCTTTGAGTAATGCTTCGGCAATTCCGAAACCAATTCCTTTTGTACCGCCAGTAATTAGAGCGGATTTTTTTCCTAAATCATTCATGTCTAATGTTTTTTTCAAAGTTACCAAATGCAATTTCTATTGTTATTAATTTCTACTTAAATTTGAAATATGAAACTTCCAGTAATTTTACTTTTATTTCTCGTTTTTTCAGTGAAAATGAATTCACAAGAGAAGTTAGTTAATCTAAAAGATCTTTCCACAGAATTCAACTATGAAATCCGTTATGCCACTCCAAATAATTTTATTGGCGAAACACTTTACGATTGTGCAGAATGCCTTTTACAACCAGAGGTTGCTGAAGCCCTTCTATTAGCTAATCAATATTTTTGTGAAAAAGGATACCGTATTAAAATTTACGATTGCTACCGCCCACTTGATGTTCAGAAATTTATGTGGTCTAAATACCCGCGCCCTGGCTATGTTGGCAATCCTTATGGAAATGGCTCTATCCATAATAAAGCTGCCGCAGTAGATATCACGATAGAAACCCTAGACGGATGTTATGTTGAAATGGGAAGCGATTACGATTACTTCGGAAAAGAAGCACATATAGACAATTATAACTTGCCCAAAGAAGTGCTTGCAAATCGGAAGCTTCTTTTTGAAGGAATGCGCAAATTTGGCTTTAAAAATATCCGTACAGAATGGTGGCATTTTAATTTTGGAAGCACGAGGAAATATAAAACAATGAATGTCCCCTTGCCTTGTGAATAAGAATTATTGTTTAATTAGATGTTTTACCCTCCTCCCCTCTATTCAGTTTAAAAGGAATATCAGGACTGTTTTTATAAAGTTTTAATTCAACAACATCTGAAGGTAAATTGAAGTCTCTATCCGCAAGTGCGACTTTTACTTCTTTAATTATCATCCCACGTAATATTCTTGAGGCCCTTCTATAATCAACAGTATCTACCCAAAAGAATACTTTTAAGTTTACAGTACTTGCGGCCAACTCATCTTCAATAACAAAGTTTTCATGCTCACCATCACGGACAATTTCTTTGTTGTTGTCTAAAACATCTTGGATTACCTTTTTAGCAGCATCAATATCATCTTCATACCCCAAACCTACTGTGAAATCGACTCTATAGAAACCATCTGCTGTATAATTTTCAACTGGTTTAGTTAACACATCACTATTTGGGATATAGATATCACGTCCATCAAAAGTTTTTATATGTGAATATCTAAAACTCAACTCCTTTACTTTTCCGAAAATATCATCAACTTTTATGGTATCATTAATATTAAACGGCCTGTTAAAAGCCAGAATAATTCCAGCTAAAAAATTCTTACCAATATCTTGAAATGCAAACCCTAAAATAATTGCTCCACCACCAACAGCAGTTAATAATCCCGTAGCGATATCATCTAATCCGGCAACTCGAAGTGCAAGCATTATAGTTATAATAATTAAAATTACTTTCACCGCTTGTGCCAAAAATTTCGACATTAACGGATCTTCAGATTTTTGCTGAAAACGTCTTTTATAGAAGCTCGTTAACATTTGAGCAAGTAAAACACCAAGGATTATAACCAAAATCGCCAATGCAATTCGGGGTAAAATTCTTAGAAATTCCTCGTAATATTGTTGAAGTGAAAGCTTAATTGTTTCAGTAGGTGATTGTAGTAGTAAGGGCATTTATTTTTTCTTTTAAAGATACTAATAATGAATAAACAATTCTTCACTTAAATTAGTCTTAAAGTTTAGCAGAGCAGATTTCAAGATGTATCTTTGCGAAAAAATAAGTATAGTGGAACTTTCAGTAAAAACATTCAAGCTCATTAGCACTTTGGAGGCTATTTCATTTTTAGTATTATTAGGTATTGCTATGCCTTTAAAATATATCTGGGATATGCCAGAAATGGTACAAATTGTTGGTATGGCGCACGGAATCTTATTCGTGCTTTATGTTGGTGGTGCCATATATATGTACAAAAAACTTAATTGGTCTATTGCCGATTTGTTTATTGTAGTTATGTGTTCAGTACTTCCTTTCGGACCTTTTTATGTTGAGCGTAAATATTTATAATGAATCAAGATACACTTCAAGAATATAGTTGCTTATTACAGAACTTCCTTATAAATGAAGGAATGTATCCCCAATGGGCTATTTTCTTAAACGTTGTTGTAAACTGTATCGTTGTTTGGATAGTAGTCTATTTCCTTGACATTGTCTTTAGAAAGTTAATCATAGAAACCTTTAAAGCATTAAGCAATAAAACTGTTTCAACTTTTGATGATTATTTAGTTAAAAGTAATTTCCCAAGGTATATTGCGCACGTACTGCCGTTGGGAATTGTACACAACCTTATCCCTATAATCTTTATAGAATCTCCTCTAATAACCAATCTTCTATTGGTTATTACTAAGGTTCTTACTGTAATTCTTTTAATTTATATTTTTAGAAGTATTCTACGAACCACTCGTAACTATCTTCAAGGTACCGAACGATTTAGGGACAAACCTATGGAGAGTTACGTTCAAGTAATGATGATATTTACATGGGGAGTTGGTATATTTTATATCATACAGATGTTAACTGGTTTTTCATTAATCAGTTTAACAACTCTTGGAGCTGCTTCGGCAGTAATTTTACTTATTTTTAAAGATACCATACTCGGTTTTGTAGCTAGTATTCAGGTTGCGGTAAATGATATTGTTCGAATTGGAGATTGGATTACTTTTAGCAAGTTTGGCGCTGATGGTTATGTTACCGAAATAAACCTTGCAACTGTACGCGTTCAGAACTGGGATAATACTTATACTACAATTCCTACATATAGCTTAATTTCAGATTCTTTCCAAAACTGGCGGGGAATGCAAGAAAGTGACGGTAGAAGAATAAAACGATCTATTTATATAAAGCAATCTTCCATAAAATTTTTGTCTTCAGAAGATATTGAAAAATTCAAAAAGATTCAGCTAATTAAACCATATCTAGAACACCGTGAGAAGGAGGTTTCTAAGTTTAACACACAAAATGAAGCTGATAAAGAATTGCTTATCAATGGCCGTAATCAAACGAACTTAGGAGTTTTTCGTCATTATGCCGATGCTTATTTAAACGAAAACCCAATTATAAACAAAGATTTATTTTTGATGGTTCGTCATTTGGCACCAACAGACAAAGGGATTCCTATCGAGATATTTTGCTTCAGTAAGGATAAGCGATGGGTGACTTACGAAAATGTTCAAGCGGATATTTTTGATCACCTATTGGCAGCTATCCCCTACTTCGATTTAGAGGTATTTGAGTTACCTACAGGCAAGGATATCCAACGTCTTTGATTACTTGATTTCTAAGTACTTCAGAATAAAAATTTCAAGCATCACAAGTCTTTAATTTGCGGTGAAATAGTACCTTTGCAAACTATGTCGAAAAATGAGGATTTTATAGAAGTTTTGGGCGCACGCGTCCACAATTTAAAGAATATTGATGTTCGTATTCCAAGGGAAAAATTAGTTGTTATTACAGGACTTTCGGGAAGTGGAAAATCTTCTTTAGCTTTTGATACAATCTACGCTGAAGGGCAACGCCGCTATATTGAAACTTTTTCGGCTTATGCACGACAGTTTCTAGGTAGTTTAGAACGTCCAGATGTCGATAAAATTGAAGGTCTTTCACCTGTAATTGCAATTGAACAAAAAACTACAAGCAAAAGCCCGCGCTCTACTGTGGGTACAATTACTGAAATTTACGACTTCCTTCGTTTATTTTATGCCCGTGCAAGTGATGCATATAGCTACAATACTGGCCAAAAAATGGTTAGTTATAGCGACGAACAAATTAAGAGACTTATACTTGAGGACTTTGCCAATAAAAAAGTTAGTATCCTAGCCCCTGTGATCCGTTCGCGTAAAGGACACTACCGTGAACTATTTGAACAAATAGCTAAACAAGGATTTTTAAAGGTACGCGTTGATGGGGAGGTGCGAGATATTGTAAAAGGAATGAAACTAGACCGTTACAAAACTCACGATATTGAGATTGTAATAGACAGGCTAAAAGTTCCACCTTTTACTGAGCAGACAGCAGTTAAAGAAACAGATAACGACAAACGAATTTCAGAAACCATAAATACAGCAATGTATCACGGTGATGATGTTTTGATTGTTCTAGATAACGACACCAATGAAGCGCGATATTTTAGTCGTTCTTTGATGTGTCCAACTTCTGGGATTTCATACCCTAACCCCGAGCCGAATAATTTCTCTTTCAACTCTCCAAAAGGTATGTGCCCGAATTGTAAAGGGCTAGGGAAACTTTATGAAGTAAATCTAAATAAGCTTGTACCAAACCCAAAACAATCGATTAAACAGGGTGCTTTGGCTCCGCACGGACCGCAAAAAAGTAATTGGATTTTTAAGCAGTTAGAATTAATTGCCGAAAGATATAAATTCAAATTAAGCGATTCTTTTGAGAGTATTCCTCAGAAAGCTAAGGATATCATATTTTTCGGGGGAAATGAAAAGTTTGAAGTAGAATCAAAGGAACTTGGAATTACAAGAAGTTATAAAATAGATTTTGAGGGAGTAGCAACATTTATTCAAAATACATTTGATGCCAACGAATCTACTTCGCTTAAAAGATGGGCTAAGGAATATATGGATAAAATACCTTGTCCAGAATGTGGCGGAACCCGACTTCGCAAGGAATCACTTTACTTTAAAGTAAATGAAAAAAATATTGCTGAACTCGCCAACATGGATATTGTAGAGTTGGCAGACTGGTTTAAAAATTTAGAAAAAAACCTTTCAGAAACGCAGCTAAAAATTGCTTCAGAAATTATAAAAGAAGTACGCTCTAGACTTCAATTTTTAATTGATGTGGGGCTAACTTATTTGGCATTAGACAGAAGTTCAAAATCGCTTTCTGGTGGAGAAGCACAGCGTATTCGACTTGCAACTCAAATTGGTTCACAGCTGGTAGGTGTACTCTATATTTTAGATGAGCCTAGTATTGGTCTACATCAGCGTGATAACGAGCGTTTAATTTATTCTTTAAAACAGTTAAGAGAAATTGGAAACTCCGTAATAGTTGTGGAACACGATAAAGATATGATTGAGAGCGCAGATTATGTAATCGATATTGGTCCTGCTGCTGGAAAATACGGAGGAGAAATAGTTTCAGAAGGAACTCCAAAAGAAATTGAAAAACACGATACCCTTACTGCAGATTACTTAAACGGAAGAAGAAAGATAGAAATTCCAGAAAAGCGCAGAGAAGGAAACGGAAAAACATTAACGCTGAAAGGCGCTACAGGTAATAACTTAAAGAATGTTTCTGTTGAGTTTCCTTTAGGAAAGATGATTGGCGTAACAGGCGTTTCTGGTAGTGGGAAATCAACCCTTATCAACGAAACTCTCTACCCTATTCTTAATGCTCATTTCTTTAATGGTGTAAAAAAACCTATGCCTTACAAAAAGATTGAAGGACTTGAGAATATTGATAAGGTTATAGATATTAATCAGTCCCCAATTGGGCGTACACCACGCAGTAATCCTGCAACTTACACAGGCGTTTTTTCTGAAATAAGAAATCTATTCGCTAAAACACCAGAAGCAATGATTCGCGGATATAAGCCTGGACGTTTTAGCTTTAACGTCTCTGGCGGTAGATGTGAAACTTGCAAAGGTGCTGGACTGAGAGTGATAGAAATGAATTTCCTTCCAGACGTTTATGTGGAATGTGAAACCTGTCAAGGAAAACGATTTAACCGTGAAACTTTAGAAATTCGCTATAAAGGAAAATCTATTTATGACGTATTGGCGATGACAATCAATGAAGCAGATGATTTCTTTGAAAATATCCCTAAAATACACCGAAAAATAAAAACCATAAAAGATGTTGGACTTGGGTATATAACGCTCGGACAACAATCCACAACCCTTTCTGGTGGCGAGGCGCAACGAATTAAATTGGCGACAGAACTTTCAAAAAGAGATACCGGAAATACTTTTTACATTTTAGATGAACCTACTACAGGATTGCATTTTGAAGATATTCGCGTATTGATGATAGTACTGAATAAATTAGTTGATAAGGGTAACACCGTTTTAATTATAGAACATAATCTCGACGTTATTAAAACCGTAGATTATATTATAGACATAGGCCCTGAAGGTGGAAGAAAAGGTGGGAAAGTAATGGCTTTAGGAACTCCTGAAGAAATTGCAGATCACAAAAAAAGTTATACTGCGCGATTCCTTAAAAAAGAGTTACTTTAGAGGATTATTCCTGATAGCTTGAAGTATAAATTATTAACAACATTAAAATACTATTCAATAAATGAGAAACGAATTAACACCTAAAAACTGGAACCAAGTAAAAACAAACGACTCTTGGGCTATTTTTAAAATAATGGGAGAATTTGTTAATGGATACGAGAAAATGAGTCGTATTGGACCCTGTGTATCTATTTTTGGATCAGCTCGTACTAAACCAGATCACAAATATTACAAGCTAGCAGAAAATATCGCCAAGAAAATTACTGAAAACGGTTATGGTGTTATCACTGGCGGTGGTCCTGGTATTATGGAAGCAGGAAATAAAGGTGCTCATTTAGCAGGAGGAACTTCTGTAGGACTTAATATTACACTTCCATTCGAACAACACGACAATCCATATATTGACAGCGATAAGAGCATAGACTTTGATTATTTCTTTGTGAGAAAAGTTATGTTTGTGAAATATTCACAAGGTTTTGTTGTAATGCCTGGTGGTTTTGGAACTTTAGATGAGTTTTTTGAAGCATTAACACTTATTCAAACTCACAAAATAGATAAGTTCCCAATTATATTGGTTGGCACTGAATTTTGGGGCGGACTTTTTGAATGGATTAAAACAACATTAGTTGACGCTAAAAACATTAATGTTGAAGATTTAGATTTAGTTCATTTAGTTGATACTGAAGATGAAGTACTGGTTATCTTAAACGAATTCTATAACGAATATAATTTAAGTCCGAACTTTTAATTTTCCATAAAAACTCTGGAAGTATTTATAATTTGTGATATTCTTCTAGCAGTTCAGAATTTAAATTCATTAAAATATCTTGATAGCAAAAAGTATTTTATACTGTATTTTTTTTTGCTTGACTATTCAAGCAATGGCACAGCATACAATAAATATTAATGCTACGCTAAACCCTTCTAATAAAACGATTTCGATTGAACAGAAGGTGACGTATAATAATACTTCTAAGGATACATTAAATGAAATTTACTTTTTCGATTGGGCGAATAGTTTTTCTGCTAAAACGACACCGCTAGGTAAACGTTTTGCCGACAATTATGAGAGTGCTTTTCACTTCGAGAAAAAAGAAAATCGAGGAAAAACAGATATTCACAAAATCTATAACAACTCGGTTGTTCCGCTACAATGGCAACGTGATAAAGCAGTAGATATTCTAAAAATAATTCCTGATAAACCTCTTAAACCAGGTGATAATTATACTTTCAATATAGCGTATACAGTAAAAGTGCCAGACGATAAGTTTACGCGGTACGGAGTAGACAAAAACAACAACTACAAACTGCGGTACTGGTACATTTCTCCTGCTGTTTACGATGGGGAATGGCAAATTTATAGCAATAAAAATACAGATGATTTATATTTAACTCCATCTCATATTTCTATAAACTTAAATATCCCAAGGATATACAATGTAACGTCAGATTTAAACGTCGAAATTGAAACCCTTTCTACTAAAGAAAAAACTATTCATTTAGAAGGGGAAGATCGCAACAGCGCTGTTTTATATATTGAAAAAAATCCAAGTTTTACAACAATTGAAACCGATAAAGTTAGCATTGTTACAAATATTCAAAACAGCCGTGTAAACCCTCCTGTTCAAGCTTTAGTAATCGATAGAGTCGCTCAATTTTTACACAATAAACTTGGACCATATCCTTTTGAAAAAATAGTAGTTAGTGAGACAGATTATAAAACAAATCCCGTTTACGGTTTAAACCAACTTCCAAGTTTTATTAGTCCTTTCCCTGATGGTTTTGAATATGATATGGAACATCTCAAAACCATTACCCGCCATTATATAGACAACACTTTAATTTTTAATCCTAGAGAAGATTATTGGTTACAGGATGCTTTGCAGATTTATTTAATGATGGAGTATGTTGATACCTACTACCCTAATATGAAAATAATTGGAAGTTTAAGTAATTGGTGGGTAATACGTTGGGCACACGCGGCAAACCTTGAGTTTAATGATCAGTATCCGCTACTCTACTTAAATATGGCTCGTAATAATATTCAACAACCACTTACTATTTCAAAAGATTCGTTGTTGAAATTTAATATGAATATTGCCAATGGCTATTACGGTGGTAGTGGTTTCAAATATTTAAATGATTATTTAGGAGATAATATACTTAGTGAAAGCTTCAAGGAATTCTATATTCAAAATAGATTAAAACCTGTAAAAGTTTCAGATTTCGAAACTTTTCTATCTGAAAAAACTGACCTTCCTATTAATTGGTTTTTTGAGGATTTTGCAAACACTCGAAAAACTATAGATTTCAAAATTAAGAAAGTTCAAAAACACGGCGATTCCCTTATAGTTTCTATAAAAAACAATAGAAAATCTAAACTGCCCGTTAGTTTATACGGCTTAAACGATAATAATGTTGTTTATAAAACTTGGACTAAGCCAATTGACAGCATAAGCACGATTACAATCCCTTCTAAGGATATTAAAAAGTTAGTCCTTAATCACAAAGGAGAAATCCCTGAGTATAATCGTCGAAACAATTATAAAACGGTAGATGGATTATTAAATAAGCCTATTCAGTTTAGGCTTTTTCAAGATGTAGAAGATCCTAGCTTCACCCAGTTTTTCTTTATGCCAATATTCGAGTATAATTTGTACGACGGAGTATCTGCAGGTATCAGACTGTACAACAAAACTGTGCTTCCTAAGCCAGTTCACTTTAGTTTTGAACCTCAATATGGTTTTCGTTCTAAGAAATTAGTAGGTGGTGCTTCTGTTAGTTATATTCAATATTTAGATGAAGACAAACTTTACAAAATGCGCTATGGTTTTTCAGGAAACTACTACTCCTACGATCGTGGTTTGTTCTATAAAAAATTCACACCCTATATCACTTTCTCTTTTCGAAACGATGATTTAAGAGATAATGAAAAGCAATTTATTAATCTTAGAAACATTAACGTTTATAAGGATAAAGATCCTAATGATCCCGATCAAGAGCCAAATTACAGTGTTTACAATATTCAGTACGTCTATTCAAATCCAAATCTTATTAATTATTTCAGGTCTGTAGTGGACTATGAAATTTCATCTAAATTCAGTAAACTTTCGGCAAACTTGGAGTATAGAAAGCTATTTCTAAGTAATCGACAGTTAAACTTACGTTTTTTTGCAGGGGTTTTTCTTTTCAACGATACCCGTGAGAATGAAGATTTTTTCAGTTTCGCACTAGACCGTCCTAGTGATTATTTATTCGATTATAATTACTACGGAAGAAGTGAAGATTCTGGACTTTTTAGTCAACAATTAGTAATTGCAGAAGGTGGATTTAAATCACAATTAGAACCTGCTTTTGCAAATAGTTGGATGGTAACAGCAAATACTAGTACTAATATTTGGAAGTGGATATATGCATATGGCGATGTGGGGTTAGTTCACAATTCAAATAGTGGTACTACCGCAGTTTTTGATAGTGGAATTAGATTGAGTTTGGTAGCAGATTATTTCGAACTCTACTTCCCCCTTTATTCAAGTTTAGGATTTGAACCTAACCTCCCCCACTATGACGAAAAGGTTCGCTTTATAGTTACCTTAAGCCCTCAAACGCTACTAGGTCTATTTACTAGAAAATGGTATTAAAGTAAGTTTTTATTCAAAAGAACAAATTGTATAAGATTACTTCAATCAAGAAATAATAAATTATAGACTCATACTATGGATTTCCTAAACAACTGGCGTATAATTATTTTACTTTGTCTAACTCTAGGTTTAGCTCCTTTTATGCCCGAACCACATCTTTGGGGAAAGCTAAAATGGATAGCGGGAGGAGCGAATGGGATGCAGGCTGCAGATTGGTTTGATGTATTATTTCACGGTTTTCCATTTATACTACTCTTTAGACTACTGATTGTTAAGGGATTCAAGACTAAAAAAGAATAAACCAATTATTCACTATTTTAATTAACTTCTACTAAGCAAAATGGCGTTGTAAAACCACCCTAAATTTGCTACTTTTGCAATTCCTAAAATTTATTGTAATGCAGACAGATCCTAAGACAAATACAGAGATTTCTTTTGAAGATTTTAAAGAAACAGTTATAAACGATTATAAAATTGCTGTAACTAGCCGTGAATGTAGTTTACTTGGCCGACGAGAAGTGCTTACTGGTAAAGCTAAATTCGGAATCTTTGGAGATGGTAAAGAAGTCCCTCAACTTGCTTGGGCAAAAGCATTTCAAAAAGGAGATTGGCGTAGTGGATACTACCGCGATCAAACCTTTATGATGGCTATAGGCGAATTAACTATTCAGCAGTTTTTTGCTGGGCTTTACGCACATACCGATATAACTGTAGATCCAATGAGTGGTGGAAGACAAATGGGTGGACACTTTGCTACGCATAGTTTAAATGAAGATGGAAGTTGGAAAAATCTAACAGAACAAAAGAATAGTAGTGCAGATATTTCACCTACCGCTGGGCAAATGCCTCGTCTATTAGGTTTAGCACAAGCTTCAAAGATTTTCAGAAATGTTGAAGGCTTAGAAGACAAAACAAACTTTTCTATAAATGGAAATGAAGTAGCTTGGGGAACTATTGGAAATGCAAGTACTAGTGAAGGTCTTTTTTGGGAAACCATAAATGCTGCTGGTGTTTTACAAGTACCAATGGTAATGAGTGTTTGGGATGACGAATACGGAATTTCTGTTCACGCAAAATATCAAACTACAAAAGAAAATATATCTGAAATACTAAAAGGTTTTCAGCGTACCGAAACTGAAAAGGGTTATGAAATTATTCGTGTAAATGGTTGGGACTATCCAGAGCTTATAGAGGTTTACAACCGTGCATCTAAAATAGCTCGTGAAGAACACGTACCTGTATTAATTCACGTACAAGAACTAACACAACCTCAAGGTCACAGTACTAGTGGTTCGCATGAGCGTTACAAAAGTAAAGAGCGCCTAGAGTGGGAAGCGAAAAACGATTGTAATTTAAAAATGCGCGAATGGATGATCGCCAACGATATTGCAACAGACGAAGAGCTTTCTGAGATTGAAAAAGATATTAAAAAACAAGTACGCGACGGCAAGAAAGCGGCTTGGGATGCCTTTATAAATCCACAAAAAAGAGAACAGGAAGAAGCTGTTTTATTATTAGGAAACCTAGCGGAAAACAGTGCAAATAAAAACTTCATCGAGAAGATTAAAAACGAATTAGAGGCTGATAAAAGTCCATTGCGTAAAGACATACTAGGCGCAGCTCGTAAAGCATTGCGTTACGTTGTAAAAGAAGATTCTCCTGAAAAGAAACAATTACAAGATTGGATTGCGAATTACTTCGAAATAATTCAACCAAAATACAGTGCCCACCTTTACTCTGAAGCTGAAGAAAATGCTAAAACAGTAAAAGAAGTGCCTGCTACATATTCTGATGATGCGGAAGAAGTTGACGGTCGTGTAATTTTACGTGACAACTTTGACGCTATTTTTAGTAAACACCCAGAAGTTCTAATTTTCGGTGAAGATGCTGGTGAAATTGGAGATGTAAATCAAGGTTTAGAAGGGATGCAAGAAAAGTACGGCAAGCTTAGGGTTGCCGATGCAGGAATTCGCGAAGCTACAATCTTAGGTCAAGGTATCGGAATGTCACTCCGTGGCCTACGTCCTATTGCTGAAATTCAGTATTTAGATTACATTTTATACTGTCTTCAAATTATGAGTGACGATCTAGTTACTACGCGTTACAGAACAAATGGTAAGCAAAAGTCACCACTTATTGTTAGAACTCGAGGCCATAGATTAGAAGGTATCTGGCACAGTGGCTCTCAAATGGCTGGTTTAATCCACTTACTACGCGGAATGTATATCTTAGTACCAAGAGATATGACCAAGGCTGCAGGTTTCTACAACACACTTCTAGAAACAGACGAACCAGCATTGGTTATTGAATGTTTAAATGGTTACCGTTTAAAAGAAAAAATGCCTAACAACCTTGGCGAACTTAAAACTCCAATAGGAGTTGTAGAAACTATTAAGGAAGGTACAGACATAACTTTAGTGTCTTATGGAAGTACATTACGTATAGTTGAAGAAGCGGCTAAAGAATTACTTCAAGCAGGAATTAATGCTGAAATCATCGATGTTCAATCATTGCTTCCGCTAGATATTAATCACGACATAGTTAAGAGTGTTGCAAAAACTAACAGGCTTTTAGTTATTGATGAGGACGTTCCGGGAGGTGCTTCAGCATATATCTTAAATCAAGTTATTGAAGAACAAGGAGGTTATAGATATATGGACAGCAAGCCGCAAACTCTTTCAGCGAAAGATCATCGTCCTCCTTATGGAACCGATGGAGATTACTTCTCCAAACCTTCAGTAGAAGATGTTTATGAAAAAGTTTATAGCATTATGCACGAAGCAAATCCAACTGAGTTTCCAAAATTGAGATAATTTATAACTAAAGGGAAATCCCCCTAAATTTTAATTTAAATCAATGGAAATATTGTTTTTAGCAGAATTTATCATACATTAGCAATATAATTATTAAAAAAACAAGTTTATGTCACTAGTTAGCTTAAATAACAACAATAATAATAACGAGCTGCCGTAACAAAAACTTGTCGCGATATATAGCCCGTCAGGTTTTTTACCTGACGGGCTTTTTTTTTGCCTCCACTCCACCCCACTCGGAAGTCAAAAAAAATTAAAGCAAAACTAAATTGGTATCCAAACGGAATCGGGGAAACCAAACATCACGAAACTCAACTATTAACCAAATATTCAAATTATGTGTGGAATTGTATGTGTATTCAAACTAAAAGAGCCCTCTGAGGAACTTAGACCTCAAATACTATCAATGGCAAAGACTATTCGTCATCGTGGACCGGATTGGAGCGGTGTATTTACCAATGATAAAGCTATAATGGCTCACGAGCGACTTGCTATTGTAGACCCTATATCAGGGAAACAACCGCTTTATAGCAGTGATGGAAACCTTGTTTTGGCAGCAAATGGCGAAATCTATAATCATACCGAATTGAGAAAACAATTAAACGGTTATGACTTTCAAACTAAAAGTGATTGTGAAGTTATTTTGCCTTTATACAAAGAAAAAGGCCCAGATTTTCTTGACGAAATGAACGGTATTTTCGGCTTTGCACTTTATGATATTGAAAATGATAATTATTTTATTGCTCGCGATCACATGGGCGTCATTCCACTGTATATGGGATGGGATCAAAACGGAACCTTTTATGTTGCTTCAGAATTAAAAGCCCTAGAAGGCACGTGTACCAAAATTGAACTCTTCCCTCCTGGTCATTATTTAGATAGCCGTGAAGGTGAAATTAAGAGATGGTACAAGAGAGATTGGATGGAGTTTGAAACAGTTAAAGAAAATGAAACTAGTATTGAAGATCTTAGAAATGCATTAGATGCTGCAGTAAAGAGACAGCTAATGAGTGATGTGCCTTATGGTGTTTTACTTTCTGGTGGCTTAGACTCTTCCATTACCTCTGCTCTAGCCAAAAAATATGCAGATAAACGCATAGAATCTGGCGATACCGAAGGGGCTTGGTATCCAAGGTTACATTCATTTGCAGTCGGTCTAGTGGGGTCCCCAGACTTGGCTGCTGCAAAATTGGTTGCGAATCATCTAGGAACTGTACATCATGAAATCAATTTTACAATTCAAGAAGGGCTTGATGCTATCAGCGATGTGATATACCACGTGGAAACCTACGATATAACTACCATCCGCGCCTCTACACCTATGTTTTTATTAGCGCGTGCTATCAAGGCCATGGGAATAAAAATGGTGCTTTCTGGCGAAGGAGCTGACGAGATTTTTGGTGGATACCTTTACTTTCACAAAGCCCCTTCCGCAAAGGATTTTCATGAAGAAAATGTGCGTAAATTAGACAAACTACATATGTACGACTGTTTACGTGCAAACAAATCATTAGCTTCATGGGGAATCGAAGGTCGAGTGCCATTCTTAGACAAAGAATTTATGGATGTGGCTATGCGACTAAACCCTAAAGATAAAATGATAATTGCTGGTAAAAGAGGTTCTCACGAAAAGCAAGCAATGGAAAAATGGGTGTTACGCGAGGCTTTTGGCGATATGTTACCCGAAGCTGTTGCTTGGCGACAAAAAGAACAATTTAGCGACGGTGTAGGTTACAGTTGGATTGACTCTTTAAAGGAAATGGTAAACAATAAAGTAACAGATGAACAAATGGCAAATGCTCATTATCGTTTCCCTATACAAACTCCTACTAGCAAGGAAGAGTTTTACTACCGCACTATTTTTGAAAGTCATTATCCTAGTGATGCCGCAGCTTTAACGGTACCTAGCGTGCCTAGTGTAGCTTGTAGTAGTCAAGTAGCCCTGGATTGGGACGAAAGTTTTAAAAATATGAACGACCCAAGCGGACGGGCGGTTGCAAACGTACACGACGACGCCTATTAGAGCAAATAATGAGTATTGATTCAAAAAGCATCTAAGAGTTTTTTTGGGTGCTTTTTTTCATGAATGTGAATAAGTAGCTGAACAACTCCTTTTCCTTTATATTGTTGAAAATTTAAAATATATCCTATATTTGATTGTTAACCTAAAAATTTCCCAGTATAAAATATATGAGAATTGCTTTATAAGAAATTATAGGTCAAGCTAAAAATCGCACTTTTAATAATTAAATTTTAGAATATTCATAATATGGCAAATTACAAAGCAAATTCGAACAACTCATTGTCTTTTATTTTAACTTCAGCCAATATAAAAATCGGAGAATTACTGTATAACAAATGGTATGATTCAAATGCAGAAATTATAATCTCTAATGGTGATAAGTTTCAACTTAAACCAAAAGGAATATGGAATTCTAAAGTTGAATTAAAAGACGACAAAAAGACTATATTAGATTTTAAACTTAGTTGGAATGGAATTTTAATAAAAACTTATTTTAATGAATTAGAAGAAAAGTTTTTACTTCGAATTAAAGGAGTTTCAAGCAATAAATTCATATTAACCGACACGAACAAAAGAGAACTATTAGTAGCCGAAATGGATACTAAATTAAATAACCTTAATTACAATTATAATATTAATACTACAGAAGAGTTTGAAAATTTCGCAAATAAAGATATTCTTGTATTAGCATTATTACATTGTATCAATTACTACATATATATTACAACAATTGTTTCAGTAAAATAAACTCTTAACAAATATCATATCATTTAGGCTTTGTAAAACCTACTACTTCAAACCATTTACAGTGACAATTAAAATAGGAAATAAAAAATCCGCTTTCCATTAAATAGAAAGCGGGTTTTATTTAAACGTTTAAGTTGTTACACTTCTCTTCTAACCACTTGGGTAATAGGTTTAATCTTTATAATTCCTAAGGCGTGTAAAACCTGCATTATTTTATAAGTAATATCAACCTCGTGCCAGCGAACGCCTCCAAAATTTGCGCGACTTGCGTGTTTGTGGTGATTGTTGTGGTACCCCTCACCCATCATTAAAAAATCAAAAGGCAAAAGATTTTTGGAGGTGTCCTTAGATTTAAAGTTAACATATCCGTAGATATGTGCGTACCAATTAATGATTACTCCGTGAATAGGTGCCATAAACAGCGCTACCGGGAAAAATAGCCATTGCCACCAAGCTGTTGCGAAGTAAAAGAAAAATGCAAAATACAATATACTCCAGATAATTCTAGAGAAATAAGAACTTGCAAAACTGTCAAAGCGTTCCCATTGTGGAACATTCTTAGTGAATTTTTCGTCAACCTCAATGCGTTTCTCATTTATATCGGCGTATATGTTTTTAGTGCGCCACATCATTGAAAAAACGCTGGCATCGTATTTTGGCGAATGAGGATCGTTCTCAGTATCGGCATAGGCGTGATGCATTCTGTGCATAACACCATAACCATAAGCACTTAAATAATTTGATCCTTGAAAAAACCAGGTTAACACAAAAGTTATTCTTTCGGTTAGTTTAGACATTGTAAAGGATTGGTGAGCGGCATAGCGGTGTAAGAAGAAGGTTTGGAAAAATAGTCCTCCGTACCAAAGTACCACTATAAATATCAATATTGTCATTAGCTATTTTTTTTACAAACATACTTGCAATAGCCAAGCCAAACAATGAACCTAAATCAATTAATACGTTTCCGAATACGACTTAAGGCTTGTGGCGTCACTCCAATGTAAGAACTGATATATTTAAGCGGGATATCTTTGATAAAATCTTGGCGGTTTTTAAATAGCTTTAAATACCGCTCTTCAGCAGTTTCATTTAAAAGAGATTGCTCGCGTTTCGATTTTAACAGAAATAGACGTTCAGCAGTTAATCTTCCAATTAAATTTCCAAATTGAGTATTTGCATAAACATCCTGTAAATCGGAGTACGAAATACTATACATATGTGTATCAGATAAAGCCTCCAGCTCATAAAGTGAAGGTTTTCTAGTTAAAAATGAATCGTAGGCGCTTACAAATTGGTTTTTAAAACTAAAACTAAAGGTTACCTCCTTTTCTACAAATTCCTTTGGCAGGTAAAATCGTACAACCCCAGATTTAATAAAAGAAATGTAGTTTTCAATCTCTCCTAGTTTTAAAAAAACGGATTTCTTTCTAAAATTTCGCTCTATTAATCTTGAGGAAAAGTAATGCCAATCCTCATCAGATATTTTTGATATACCTTCAATATGATTTCGGACAAATTCCATTTATTCTTAATCGATACTTTTGAAATCCGTTTATATAACTGTACTATAAATTAAATGCTAACTGCTTCAGAAAAATTATTCTATGGCAGCCACTTTTTATCAAAGTTAGGTTTGCGTTTTTCAAGGAAGGCATCACGACCTTCTTTTGCTTCGTCAGTCATATAAGCAAGACGAGTAGCTTCACCAGCAAACACTTGTTGCCCAACCATTCCATCATCGGTTAGGTTCATTGCAAATTTCAACATTTTAATAGATGTAGGGCTTTTTGCAAGTATTTCTTGCGCCCATTCGTAAGCTGTATCTTCCAGTTCGGCGTGAGGGATAACAGCATTTACCATTCCCATTTCAAAAGCTTCTTGTGCGCTGTAATTTCTTCCTAAGAAAAAGATTTCACGGGCTTTTTTCTGTCCTACCATCTTAGCTAAATACGCACTTCCGTAACCACCATCAAAACTTGTTACATCGGCATCAGTTTGTTTAAAAATAGCGTGTTCTTTACTTGCTAACGTTAAATCGCAAACCACGTGTAAACTATGTCCGCCACCAACAGCCCAACCTGGCACAACACAAATAACAGCTTTTGGCATAAAACGAATTAATCGCTGTACATCCAGAATATTTAATCGGTGATATCCATCTTCACCTACATAACCTTGATGGCCACGTGCTTTTTGATCGCCCCCACTACAAAAACTATAAACCCCATCTTTAGAGGAAGGACCTTCAGCTGAAAGTAAAACTACCCCAATTGATGTATCTTCTTGCGCATCGTGAAAAGCGTCAAGTAGTTCGGCTGTAGTTTTAGGACGAAATGCATTTCTTACATCTGGTCTGTTAAAAGCTATCCTCGCAACACCATTAGATTTTTTATAGGTTATATCGGTATATTCTTTTGCTGTTTTCCAATTGGGAGTATTCATAATTATTATTTTTGTTTTCAAAGATAGCAGATATTGTTTAGTATCATTTTCTATCTTCTTTGAAATTAAACATAAAATCTCTGCGCGCTCTACGCCTCTGCGGTGTCAAATTTACCGTAAAGACATAGAGTTCACAAAGAAAAGATGTCTCAAAATACTCAAATAAATAATACTCAAATAAATAAAACAATGCGCAGCCTTCTACTCCTCTTGGTAATTCTATTTACATTAAATCTATCCGCCCAAGAAAGATACAAATTTACAACTGTTACCGACCTTGAAACTACACCTGTATTAAGTCAAGGAATTACAGGAACTTGTTGGAGTTTTAGCAGTATTTCATTTTTAGAAAGTGAAATAATTCGCCTAACTGGGAAACATATCGATTTAAGCGAAATGTATCAGGTACGTAATACCTATCCCCTAAAGTCTGAAAACTACATCATGAGACAAGGAAAAGCACAGTTTGGGGAAGGTGGACTTGCTCACGACGTAATGAATGCTGTGGAAAAATACGGATTAGTACCTCAATTAGCTTTTAACGGAATGCCCGACGGGGAAAGCAAACACAATCATGCCGAGATGTCAGCTGTATTGGAAGCCATGCTAAAAACCTACGTAGAAAACCCAGGAAGAGAATTAAGTAGTAAGTGGCGTGCAGCTATAGATGCTGTTTTGGATATATATATCGGTAAGAATGTAAACAGTTTTACCTTCGAAGGGAAACAATATACACCACAATCTTTCTTAGAAATGACTAAGATTCAGCCAAAAGATTATTTAAGTTTAACTAGTTTCACTCACGCTCCGTTTTATTCAAACTTTATTTTAAATGTTCCTGACAACTGGAGTAATGGCAGTTTTTACAACTTACCATTAGATGAAATGATAGCAACCTTAGACAATGCATTGGAAAACGGATATACTGTAGAATTAGATTGTGATGTAAGCGAGCGTAGCTTTTCATCTAAAGAAGGAATTGCAGTTGTTCCTGAAGATGATGAAAATAAACTTAAAGCACTAAGCTTTATATTTCCTGAAAAAACGATAACTCAGGAGTACCGCCAACAGGAGTTTGAAAATTACAATACTACTGATGATCATTTAATGCATATCACAGGAATCCTTCACGATCAAAATGGCACTAAATATTATAAAGTTAAAAACAGTTGGGGAGACGACGAGAGTAGAGTTGCAAATGGTGGATATGTGTATTTTAGTGAAGCGTATATGCGTTTAAAAACTATTAGTATAACTATTCATAAAGACGCAATCGCAAAAAAAATTGCTAAAAAAATAAGTATATAATATCAGGCTTTAATTGTTCGTTTCAGAATAAAAAAGACTGGCTAAAGATTAAGTTAGTAGATAAATTATCTATTTATTCTTGGCTTAAAATTTGATATCTTTGTTTCGATGAAAAAATTATTGTTTCTTATATTATTATTCCCATTATTGGCTTCGGCTCAATTGGATTACGAGACCAATAAATATAAGTTAGATTTTGTTAAGCTTCCAGAAATTGAAAGTTTAACTACCACTTCCTTGTTATTTGAAGGAGATTTTCGATCTAAAGGTTTAAAAAGACTCCCATCTTTTAAGTTGAATAAACAAAATTATCGCGAACCGGTAAGTATGATTGATGCGATGATTACAAACCAAAGGTACGTAGAATCGGATCTTAAAATATCTTTAGACCCTAGAGAATACGGAGTTTACGGCGGAAATAGCAGTTATAGTGCAGATGGATCTACCAAAGTTAAAAACGAAGCATATTATGAAGCAAGCCGTGGATTTTTAAACGCAAACACTTGCCCTCCACACGGAATATGCGCACGTTGTGCACCTTTTAGACTAGGGCGTAGATATTACTAAGTTATTTACTGAAATCTACAACCCTATCTAGAAATTTGAATTGAATAGGATTTATTTCAACTCAATACCATCATCTTTAATGATGATTTGTTTGTCTTTATAAAGCGTTCCTATTGCTTTCTTAAAGCTTTTCTTACTCATACCCAACATATTTTTAATAGTGTCTGGATCTGATTTGTCGTGAAGTGGAAGAAATCCTCCTGCGGCCTCTAATTCTTCTCTAATAAAATTAGCGTTAGGCTCTATGCTTTTATAACCCGGTTGTTGAAGAACTAAATCAATTTTATTGTCAGGACGTATTTTCTTTACGAATGCTTTTAGCTTATCACCTGTACGGATATCTTCAAAAATGTCTTCTATATAAATCAATCCTTTATGAACACCATTAACAATAGCATTTGCTCCTTTTTCAGTTAAATGTGTTACTAAAATATCAACTTCTTGATAGGCTTCAACCGTTAGGTTTTCATTTTGAAGAAAATGGTTTGTTTTACTTGAACCAACTAAGCGGTTGGTTTTTTCGTCTATATATAAATAAACGATATACCAATTTCCTTTTTTCATTGGGCGTGCTTGTTCCTTAAAAGGCACAAACAACTGTTTTTCTAATCCCCAATCCATAAACGCACCATATTCGGTAACATCGCTACAATGTAAATATCCGAATGTATTTAATTGTAAAAATGGGTCTAAAGTGGTTGCTATAGGACGTTCTTCATTATCAAGGTATATAAAAACCGTGAGATCATCTCCTATTTCATATTCTTCTGGTTTGTATTTGTGAGGCAAGAGAACTACGTTTTCTTCGTCATCACCTAAATATAGACCCGGTTCGGTTTCCCTTAGGATCTCTAATGTATTGTATTCACCCAATTTTATCATAACTGCAAAGGTAGTGTTTTAAAGAAAATTAAAAATATAATAAACTATGGAAAACTTAACAAATTCTAATGTAATAAATTGGCCTTAGGCAATGAATTTAAAGTAATCCAAAAGCACATTATCGTTGATAGTCGAAGGCGTAAATATCTCTAACAAAGAAGGCCCTTTATCTGCTTGGAAGAATGTAGTAATTCCTTTACTTAATTCTTCATTTTCAGCTATAGATTGATACTTAAAACCATACATTTCTGAAAGATGTCTGGCTGTTAGATTGTGTTTGGTTTCAAAATAAGTATCAAATACTTTAGTATCTTTTTCACCAGGAAGAATTCTAAAAATACCTCCACCTCCATTATTGATTACAATAATTTTAAAATTCTTCGGTATATAATTATTCCACAATGCATTGCTATCGTAGAAAAAGCTCAGATCTCCAGTAATAAATATTGTTGGCAAGTTTGAAGCGTACCCTGCTCCTATTGCTGTACTTGTACTACCATCAATTCCACTAGTTCCTCGATTACAAAAAACTTCTGAGGATGCTGGTAAATTAAATAATTGGGCATATCTAATTGTAGCACTATTACTTAGTTGTAACTGAATATTTTGTGGAAGCTGTTTAATTATTTCAGAAAACACCATAAAATCTGAATACGGAATTTGGGTTTCATATATATTATGACGTTGTAATCTATAAGATTTTAACGATAACCATTGTTCCCGATAGTCACTATCTACAGCATTTGTTTTCGGAAGAAATTCAGTAAGAAATTTATTTATTGGCGTTTTAAAATGATGCGTTAAAGCAAAGAAAGTATCATAAGCTTTTTTTGAATCTACGTGCCAATGTTCTTCTGGAGTATAATTTCTCAAAAACGCTTTAATTCGTTTAGAAACCACCATTCCTCCAAAACTCAATAATACTTCCGGTTGGAGATTTTTAAAATCCTCTTCTGTCAATGGTGTTATAAGCTGATCTATAGCAGAAATAAAATTTTCATTATGAAGATTTGAAGTTGTTTCGGTTAGAACTAAAACACTTTTATCTTTTGCTAAATGTTCGATAAAGCGTTGCTCTACACTGTTTGGTGGTAGAACCCCAACCAAAATCATTTTGCGACTACTACTATTCCACTTAGTTTGAAAAGGTGCTAAATCTTCTGATAAATCGAAACTATCCAACCTAGCTTTTACATTTTGTGGTGAAACTAATAGCTTGTCAACGGTTTGGTATAAAGGTTCGGAAAAAGGAATATTAATATGAACAGGTCCCGATAACTCAATTGCTGTGTTTAAGGCAACGTTTATTTCGGTTTCATTTTTTTGTTGAAATTCATCACCCTCAGTACAGTTAGCACTGTAAAGAATATGGTTATGAAAAACATTTTCCTGACGAATGGTTTGTCCATCGCCTATATCTATTCGGTCTGCAGGCCTGTCTGCTGAAATAGCTATAAGCGGAATATCGCTATAAAACGCTTCCGTAATTGCTGGGTAATAATTTATTAGTGCTGAGCCGGAGGTGCAAACAACAGCTACTGGTTTTTTTAATTGTTGCGCCATTCCCAATGCAAAAAATGCAGCAGCACGTTCATCAACTATACTAAAGCACTTAAATTCCGGATGTTCTCCAAAACCTATGGTTAATGGTGCATTACGCGACCCAGGAGAAATTACGATATGATTAATTCCTTTATCCATACATAATTGAATAAGGGTTTGTGCGAGGATTTTATTTGTAAATTTCATGGAGTGTAAAGGTACAAAGACACTGTAGATTTTAAAGCATTGGCTGCAACACTTGTAACATTGTTTGCATTTTATTTTGAGTTTCCTGCCATTCTTCTTTTGGATTAGACTCTAATGTTATTCCACCACCAACAAATATACGCGCAACGGCATCTTCTATTTTCATACATCGTAAGTTTACCATAAGATTAGCCGAAGTCCCATTGTTGAATACAGGACCAAAAAAACCTGTGTAAAATTCGCGATTGTATCCTTCATTTTCTAAAATGAATTTTTGTGCTATTTCTTTAGGATTGCCACCTACTGCCGGTGTTGGGTGTAGAGCAGACGCTATAGCTGTGAGCGTTGTATTATTATTTAATTTACCCGTTATGTCTGTTCTAAGATGTAATAACGAACCAGCACGATGGGTATATGTTTTAGAAATCTCTAATGAAGAAGTCGCAGGTTTTAATTTATCTAAAATCATATTGGTTACCTGCTGTTGTTCATCTTTTTCTTTAGGTCTCCAAGTTGCGGGCTCATCATTAATATATGGTTGGGTTCCTGCCAAAGCCATAGTTGTAAACATATTATCATCTAAATTCACAAGTGTTTCTGGCGTAGCACCACACCACAAACCAGTTCTGGGATGAAACCAAATATATCGGAAGGCCGTAGGATAAGCTGAGAATAAACGTTTTAGTAATTTATCAATAGAAAAACTTTGAAGCTTTACGTTTTTTGAGCGCGAGATAACAATTTTACTTGCTATGTCATTTTTAATTGCTTCTATTGTGCTTTCTAACAGTTTAATATAATTACCTTCCTCATTTTCATCGTTTGAAACTGAAGTAACTTCTGCTATAAAGGGTTCTTTTACAAATTCAGAAACATAAATCTCTGACTCGATTTCAGGTATAAAAAAAGAAGAATTGTGATAGTTGAATGGCGAAAGTACAAATCCAGCTTTATTTAATTCTTTAATTTCGTGTAAGAAATCATTCTTTTGCAGAAGAGCTGATAAGGCTTTACTATTTGGTTTACTGTATACTACAAATGGTAATTTCTTCAAATAATGATTTGAAATTTTCTCAAGTAATAAATTAAAATCCATTATTTGGTTTTTGGTAAACTTATAGTTGTGAGTTTCACAAGAGAAACGAGATCGCCTTCTTCATTGGTTATCTTTATCTGCCATAGCTGAGTTGTACGTCCTTTATGAAGAATACTTGCGTGAGCATACACAAAACCTTCACGTACACTTTTTACGTGGTTGGCTGCAATTTCAATTCCGCGAACAACGATGTTTTCAGCGTTTAAAAAGAAATAGGCTCCTGCACTTCCAACACTCTCTGCTAAAGCGACAGATGCACCGCCGTGTAAAACACCGTCAGGTTGATGAACTCTAGGAGTTACTGGCATTTTTGCAATTAAAAAGTCATCTCCGACTTCCGTAAATTCTATATTCAAGGTTTCCATTAATGTGTTTTCACACATTTTTTTGGACATAGCTAAAATTTGATCTTTAGTGTACTTCATCTTATTAAATTACATTTGTAAAAATACAAAATTGAATACAACAAATGAGCACTGAAAAAGAAGCTTCTTACAAATCGGTCAACACTTATTCAACCTTAAATACTTTAACCGACAACACTAAAAATGTTTGGATAGTTTTTCACGGTTTGGGGTATTTAAGCAAATACTTTATTAGATATTTTTCTGAGTTGAATCCTGAAGAAAATTACATAATAGCACCACAGGCTCCTTCAAAATACTATCAAGACAGAAAATTTAAACACGTTGGCGCTTCTTGGCTTACACGTGAAAATACAATTCTAGAAACTGAAAATGTATTAAATTATATAGATGCTGTTTTTAAAAAAGAAATAACTAGAGAAATACCTAATTTAATTGTTTTAGGATATTCTCAAGGAGTTTCAATTGCTTCACGCTGGATTGCAAATAGAAAAATAAATTGTGATAAAATAATCCTTCATTCGGGAGGAATTCCAAAAGAGCTGAAAGTCTCTGATTTTGAATTTTTAAATCCTTCTACTAGGGTTATTTACTTATATGGTGATAAGGATGAATACATTACAGAAGCGAGAAAAACCGAAGAGCAATTAAAAGGAAGCGAGTTGTTTAATAACAGACTAGAAATTAAAGTTTTCGATGGAATCCATGAAGTTAATCGAAAATTTATAAATGAGATTGCTATATAAACATACAAATCCTTTAAAAGTTAAATTTTCAAAAATTATCATCAATTGGTTTGGGATAGTGTTTAATAAATTATATTTTGGCCCCCGGTTACCTATTGGAAACCCCCACTTTCCAAGTATGTAACCTTAAAGCTTAATAATTGGTTAAAATAAAAAGCTTTAAAATTGAACGGCCCTTACGGGCCGTTCTTTTTATGTGTGTTTGTTCGAAATCTAAACTTAACACCTTCCCACATTTTAATTACAATTATCTAAAATTTTAAGAAGATCAATAACTCTGCTATTTATTTCTTAATTTGTCTTAATAACTAAAATACCCCTCAATTAGTCAAAACAAAAAACCGCAACCTTTTCAGGTTGCGGTTTTGTATTAAGCTTAAATAATGTTGCTTGTAAAAATCCCTCGACTATGCTTGGGATAAGCGATTGATAAATTTTCACTTAGAGCGAAAATTGATCTCAGCTTACTTTACTTCTTCGAAGTCAACGTCTTCCACATCACTGTTTTCAGTGTTGCTTCCCTGCTCAGCTCCTGCTCCAGCATCACCTGTTGGTGCACCTTGAGCATCTGCTTGCGCTTTGTACATTTCTTCAGAAGCAGTTTTCCAAGCTTCATTTATCTTATCTAAAGCTGGTTGAATTGTAACTAAATCTTGTGATGCGTGTGCTTTCTTCAATTCTTCTAAAGCTTCCTCAATTGGTTTCTTTTTATCATCAGATAATTTATCACCAAATTCTTTCAGTTGCTTTTCAGTTTGGAAGATCATTGCATCTGCTTCATTCAACTTATCTACTTTTTCTTTTGCAGCTTTATCGCTTTCAGCGTTTGCTTCTGCATCAGCTTTCATCTTCGCGATTTCTTCTTCTGTTAATCCTGAAGAAGCTTCGATACGGATGTCTTGAGATTTATTAGTAGCCTTATCTGTAGCGCTTACTTTAATGATACCATTAGCATCAATATCAAACGTTACTTCAATTTGTGGCACACCTCTTTGTGCTGGTGGTATTCCGTCTAAGTGGAAACGACCAATTGTTTTGTTATCGTTTGCCATTGGACGCTCTCCTTGCAATACGTGAATTTCAACACTTGGCTGATTGTCTGCAGCTGTAGAGAATACTTGACTTTTCTTAGTAGGAATTGTAGTGTTAGCTTCAATTAATTTAGTCATTACACCTCCCATAGTTTCAATTCCAAGAGAAAGAGGAGTTACATCTAAAAGAAGTACATCTTTTACATCTCCAGTTAATACACCTCCTTGAATTGCAGCTCCAACAGCTACTACTTCATCAGGGTTTACACCTTTATGAGGTTTTTTTCCGAAGAATTTTTCAACAGCTTCCTGAACTGCAGGAATACGAGTTGAACCACCAACTAAAATTACTTCATCAATATCGCTCTTGCTTAAACCTGCAGCTTTCATTGCAGTTTCACAAGGAACCATAGTTCTCTTAACTAAATCGTCAATTAATTGCTCGAACTTAGCACGAGACAATGTTTTAACCAAGTGTTTTGGTCCGCTAGCAGTAGCAGTAACATAAGGTAAGTTGATTTCTGTTTGTGCAGCAGAAGAAAGTTCAATTTTTGCTTTTTCAGCAGCTTCCTTTAAACGTTGTAACGCCATAGGGTCTTTACGAAGATCGAAATCCTCTTCAGCCTTAAACTCATCTGCTAACCAATTGATTATTTTTTGGTCAACGTCATCACCACCTAAGTGTGTATCTCCATCAGTAGCAAGTACTTCAAAAACTCCGTCTCCTAATTCAAGGATACTAACGTCATGCGTACCACCACCAAAGTCAAACACAACTACTTTTTGGTCTGTTCCTTTTTTGTCAAGACCGTAGGCAAGTGCAGCAGCAGTTGGCTCATTAATAATTCTTTCTACTTTAAGACCAGCAATTTCTCCAGCTTCTTTAGTAGCTTGACGCTGACTGTCATTAAAGTATGCAGGAACAGTAATTACTGCACGAGTAACATCTTGTCCTAAATAATCTTCTGCAGTTTTCTTCATTTTTTGAAGAATCATTGCACTTAATTCTTGTGGCGTATATAAACGGCCATCGATATCAACACGAGCTGTATCGTTATCGCCTTTTACTACCTTGTATGCAGAATGTTCTGTTTCTTTTAAAGACTCAGAATATTTATTCCCCATAAATCTCTTAATAGAGCTAATGGTTTTTGTTGGGTTTGTAACAGCTTGACGTTTTGCAGGATCACCTACTTTAATTTCGCCACCTTCCACAAATGCGATTACAGAAGGAGTCGTTCTTTTTCCTTCGGCATTAGGAATAACTGTTGGCTCGCTTCCTTCCATTACGGCAACGCAAGAGTTTGTTGTTCCTAAGTCGATTCCAATTATTTTACTCATAATAGTATTGTTTGTTGTTTATTATTTATGTTGTGTATTCTTAATTTCGAGTTCTATAAGTCAATGATTGTGCCAACCAAATTGTACTGCCATCATGTCATAAATATATTTAAATCCGTCATTAATAATGGTTTAATTGCCTTCCTGAGCATATCAGAATGGTAAAATTCTATTCTAACTACAATAAAAACATCTTCTTTTTAAAATACACTACTTTTACAAGAAGCAAATTTTATAAAATAAACAATTGAATAATAAAAAGCCTTCAAAACAATATATAGCATATATTATCCTATTAATACTTGCGGGGGAAGCTGTCTTTATCTTACCATTTGTATTGGCACGAGTTTTTAGAGCTACTGTTCTTGAAGTTTTTCAAATCAATAACACAGAATTGGGATTTTGTTTTTCGGTATATGGAATAGTGGCAGTCTTCTCTTATTTATTTGGCGGTCCTTTAGCAGATAGATTTCCTCCTCGAAAATTGATGGGAACAGCTTTAATACTTACAGCATTAGGCGGACTTGTTTATGCCAGCTCCCCTACTTTTCAAACTTTAATAATTCTTTATGGTTTTTGGGGGTTTACAACAATTTTTCTGTTTTGGTCGGCAATGATAAAAGCCACCCGCGTTTGGGGTGGAAATGACAGTCAAGGAAAAGCATTTGGCTTTTTAGATGGAGGGCGTGGATTAGTAGGCGCACTCTTTGGATTGCTTGGTGTATTTGTGTTTTCTCTGTTTGTTTCTGAAACTGAAATATCGTCTGAAGTTCAATTAAAGGCCTTCCACTATGTAGTATATACCTCCTCGGCCCTGGTTGCTATAATTGGAGTAATAGTATTGTTTTTCTTAAAAATTGATAAGGAAACTGAAGCGACAAGCCATGAGAAAATCACTTTTAAAAATATAAAAACAGTCCTAAAATTACCTTCTGTTTGGCTCCTTATGGTTATTATAATATGTGCCTATGTAGGGTATAAAATAACCGATATATTTTCGCTCTATGCCAAGGACGTAATGTTATATAGCGAAGTAGATGCTGCCAAAACAGGTACGTTCTTATTATTTATTCGCCCTATTGTAGGTGTTGTAATCGGATTTCTGGCAGATCGTTCTCGTCCCTCCATTTACCTGTGTATCGGATTTGTACTTTCATTTTTTGGAGGGTTACTTTTTGCCTCTGGTATTTTAGACCAAGAAACAGATATATTGTTCTTTCTTTCTATAATTGTTACAGCCGTTGGTGTTTACGCTGCTCGTGTTCTTTATTTCGCCGTTATGAAAGAAGGCAACATACCTTTAACGCTTACAGGAACTGCAGTGGGAATTATTTCCTTTATAGGTTATACACCTGAGGTTTTTGCAGGTCCCGCTATCGGGTATTTTTTAGATGGCTCTCCTGGTGAAAAAGGCCATCAGCAGGTATTTTGGATGTTGACAATCTTCTCGGTAATAGGATTTTTAGCGTCATTTATTTTTTATCGAATTTCAAAAAAGTAAAAGTTGAAATCTACTAGAATTGGCGGATAACGATTCCGCTTTTAATTGAGATTTATTTAAAATCTTTTTCCAATGGTTATAATTCCTTGATTTCTAAGCATAATACATTTATAGAAAGTTTATCTATAACCCAAAATAACAGTCTCCTCACCTTGTAGTATTTCTTGCCTCCGTCTATTTAATGGTTACCACTCATTAAAGTATGCCCCCACTAATCCTGCATTAGGTAGTCGCTATTAAAAATTTTAGGGAGCTGCATAAAAACACTTATCTCGTGTCTTATCTTTATTTTTGTAGGTTTACCTGAAAAAAACAATTTCAAGCAGTAATTGTTAACAATTAACGTCTTCTGTTTAGCTAAATGTTTTAAAATTTCTTAGGTTTGACTCAAGATAAAATTTATGGAAAGTATTAGTGTTTTTGACATGTTGTCGATAGGTGTTGGGCCGTCTAGTTCCCACACTTTAGGTCCTTGGCGCGCAGCATTGCGTTGGGTTGAGGAGTTGAAAGATGATAATAAATTTGATGAGGTAGTATCGCTAACTGTAGATCTATATGGCTCGCTTTCACTAACGGGAAAAGGTCACGCTACAGATATAGCTGTAATGCTAGGTTTAATGGGGTTTGACCCTGTTACATTTCCCATTGAAAATATAAATAAAGAGATAGACTTTATTACTTCGGAAAATAAGCTCAAACTTAACAACGAGTTAGAGGTGCCGTTTGTCCCGAAAGAAAATATAATCTTTAATCGAAAGTTTCTTGAATTCCATCCCAATGGAATGACTTTTAATGCCAGCTTTAAAGACGGATCGAAAGAATCTACCTCTTTTTATTCCATAGGTGGAGGATTTACTGTTAAAGAAGAGCGCAAGCAGGAAAAAGCAAAAATGGAGAAATTTGCACAGTTCCCTTTCCCTATTCAAAACGGAGCGGAACTAGCTGCATACTGCAAATCTGAAAATAAAAGTATTTCAGAAATAGTTCTCGAGAATGAAAAATCATTGCGTTCGGAAGCAGAAATAACAAATGGTTTAAAAGAAATTTGGGACGTAATGCTCGACTCTATGTATGTGGGTGCACATACTGAAGGAATTTTACCTGGTGGCCTAAATGTTACCCGAAGAGCATTCGAAATGAATAAAAACCTTATTGGGGACACCACATATAATAATGCTGAAGAATGGATAGATGCCATTAGAAATACCGAAGTAAAATTTCGACAAATTCTGAAATGGGTTTCCTGTTTCGCCTTAGCTGTTAACGAAGTAAATGCATCTTTAGGTAGAGTTGTAACCGCTCCAACAAATGGAAGTGCTGGTGTAATTCCTGCCGTAATGATGTATTATATGGTGATTGAAAACCACGATGCAAATTTTGAAGATGTTCAGAAATATTTATTAACTGCTGGCGAAATAGGAAGTCTTTTCAAAAAAGGAGCTACTATCTCAGCGGCTTTAGGTGGATGTCAAGCAGAAATTGGTGTATCATCATCAATGGCTGCAGGTGCGTTATGCGAACTTATGGGCGGAACGCCAGATCAATGCTTAATGGCTAGTGAAATTGCTATGGAACATCACCTAGGTTTAACCTGCGACCCAATTGCTGGTTTGGTTCAAATTCCTTGTATAGAGCGTAACGCAATGGGAGCAATTAAAGCTATAAACGCTTGTGAAATGGCACTTAACAGTGATCCTGCCAAGGCAAAAGTACCTTTAGATAAGGTAATTGCAACAATGTGGGAAACGGCAAAAGATATGACATCGAAGTATAAAGAAACTAGTGAAGGAGGTCTTGCAGTACAAGTTAATGTAAGCGATTGTTAATTCACAGTATTTAATATTGATATAAAAACACTCCAGGAATTATCAAATCCAAAATCCAAGTTTCTAATGTCGTAATTTATTACTTTTACCATTCAATTTCAATATAACTATGAGTATAGCTAAAAAAGAATACAAACGCATTACCACCAAAACTTTGGTGGATATGAAAAAGAAAGGTGAAAAGATTTCGATGCTAACTGCATACGACTTTACCATGGCCAAAATTGTAGATAGTGCAGGAATAGACGTAATTTTAGTAGGTGATTCTGCTAGTAATGTGATGGCTGGACACGAAACCACCCTACCCATAACCTTAGACCAAATGATATATCACGCAGCTTCAGTAGTTCGTGCTATTGAGCGCAGCTTAGTTGTAGTTGATTTACCATTTGGAAGCTATCAAAGCGATCCAAAAGAAGCACTTCGCTCTGCCATCAGAATTATGAAAGAAAGTGGCGGACACGCAGTTAAGCTTGAAGGAGGAAAAGAAATAAAAGAATCGGTAAAACGAATCTTAAACGCAGGTATTCCTGTAATGGGACACTTAGGGTTAACACCGCAATCAATTTATAAATTTGGAACGTACACTGTGCGCGCTAAAGAAGAGGAAGAAGCCGATAAGTTAATTGAAGACGCTCTTTTATTGGAAAGAATTGGATGCTTTGCAATAGTTCTAGAAAAAGTTCCAGCTAAGCTTGCACAACAAGTAGCAGAAAAAATTAGTATTCCAGTTATTGGAATTGGAGCCGGAAGCGGCGTTGATGGACAAGTTCTAGTGCTTCACGATATGATTGGAATGACTCACGAATTTAATCCTCGTTTCCTTAGAAGGTATTTAGATTTGTATACTGATATGAAAAATGCATTTACTCAGTATAGTAAAGACGTAAAGAGCGGCGATTTCCCTAATGAAAGTGAACAATATTAAGTCTAAAAATTAAAACTCTGAATTCTAATTTGATTTTTAGAATTCAGAGTTTTAATTTACTTCTTACTCTTCAGGTGCATACCCGTGAATTTCTTCAAAGATTTCGTCAAAGTTCTCTCGAAGATAATTTCTAAATTTTAAACGGTAATCTTCTTTTAGCCAACTAATGAAGTTACCTGTACTTTTACTAATGCACTGCGCATACTTTTCAATTCGATAATCGATATCATCTCCTAACATTTTCGCTAAAGCAAGTGCGTCGTAAACATCTTCACTGTTTTCTACACAAATTCGCGCGTGTTGTTCAATAGATCTTTCTAAAATTACCTTACTAGATTCACCTTTTGCTACAGAGTCTTGATAGGTTTGTTTAATATCAAAATAAACGTTCTCACTCTTTGCAAACTCATTGCGCACCTCTTCTGGCATTTCGTAACGGAAGTTACTTTCTAATTCCTCATCGCTCACTAAGCGATCCATAAAGAAGTCAGGTGAATTGAATATTGCCTGCCAATCTAAAGGTGCCTCCCATGGTCCAAATCGCTGAAAGTTGTTACCAAGGTCGATAACCGAGAACTTAGTTTTATTATTCCAAATACGCGAACCACGACCAATCATCTGAAAGTAAAGCGTTAAAGAACGTGTCGCTCTATTAAGAATAATTGTATCTATCGATGGTTCATCAAATCCTGTAGTTAAAATGCTTACAGATGTAAGTATAGCATCAGGAGTTTCACGAAACCAATTTAAAATTTGCTTTCGCTGTTTTTTTGTAGCTGTATTATCTAAGTGCATTACAGGCAAACCTTCTGCCTTTAAGTGATAATACACTTGGATAGATGTATTAATACCGTTGTTGAAAATCAACGTTTTCTTACCGTTGGAATGCGTTCTATACGCCTCAAGTAAACGGTCAAGCATATTTACTCCAGAATAAAGATCATCTGATGATTTTACAGTATAATCACCATTAGAACCAATCTCCAAAGATGTTAGCCCCATATTGTATTGAAAAACTTCAATTTGAGCTAGAAACTCATTATCAATTAACGACTGAATACTTTCTCCAACAATCAGTTCTTGATAGTTATCCTTCATCGGAAGATTTCTATTAGAACTTAATGGAGTTGCTGTAACGCCAAGGATAAATGATTTTTCAAAGAATTTAAAAAGCTTTGTAAATGAGTTATAGTGAGCCTCATCAATAATAACTAATCCAATATCTGAAATATCAAGTTTATCATCGTTCAAACGGTTGTTTAAGGTTTCAACCATTGCCACAAAGCAACTGTATTTTGCTTGATCGGAAAGATTAGCAGTACTATTAACAACTTTGTTTACAACACCAAAACTTGTAAGCATTTCAGAAGTTTGCTTACATAGCTCCACTCGGTGAGTCATCACCAAAACTTTTTTATTGTGAAGTTTAAGATATTGACGGACAATTTCAGAAAAGATAACTGTTTTACCTCCACCTGTTGGTAATTGATACAACAAGTGATAATCGTCTGGAGCGGTTTCAAATTTTTCAAAAATTTGATCTATTGCCCCTTTTTGATAGCTATATAGCTCCTTATCAGTTTTTTTTTCTTTTAGTGCGTCTGTTACCTCCATCATAAATTCTACCTTTTTTAGAAGGTGCAAAATTACGTCCTTTTTTCACAATGCAAAATAATATCTTTTGACGCTTGAATTTTTAACGAATAACAGCAAAAAAAGAGCAGCTAAAAACCCTCACCCTCAGTGTTTAAAGGAATTTTAAGTAATGAAATTTAAAATTAGATTTTTAATTCTATTTAAGCTTATCACTGTGCATTTTACGTAACCTTGCCAATTTTGGAGAAATTACCGCTGTACAATATCCAGCAGTTTGATTGTTGGCATAATAATCTTGGTGATCTTCTTCAGCTTCATAAAATGTTTGTAACGGACTTATTTCTGTTACAATGGGATTTGTGTAATAAAGCGACATCTCCTTCACTATAATTTCTAAAATTTCCTTTTGAGCTTCGTTGTGATAATAAATTACCGAACGGTATTGTGTCCCTACATCCGCCCCCTGACGATTTAGGGTTGTTGGATCGTGACTCGTCATAAAAATTACTACTAAATCTTCGTACGAAATTACTTTAGGATCGAAACTAACTTGTACTACTTCAGCGTGACCTGTTAAACCTGAACACACTTCACGATAGGTTGGTCTTCCAGGAGCATTCCCTCCAGTATAACCCGAAACAACTTTTTCTACTCCTTTCACTTGATCAAATACTGCTTCAATACACCAAAAACATCCACCGCCAACTGTCATTAATTCCATTATATAGTCTTTTTAATTTTATAAAAATATTTTTAAAATTTCATCGAAATAGAGAAGCCAATTATATCCACTTTTTTCTTTTGAAATACCAAAGTAAGCCCAGAAAAACAAGAATCATTAACCCCCAAAGGTAATAATACCCATATCTAAGATGAAGTTCTGGCATATTATCAAAATTCATTCCGTAGATACCTGCCATAAAGGTAAGCGGAATAAATATAGAAGCCATAATTGTCAAGACCTTCATAACTTCATTCATCTTGTTACTGATAGTCGTCATATACATATCCATCAAACTCCAAATCATCTCTCGGTAAATTTCCACACTTTCATTAACTTGAATTATATGGTCGTATAAATCGCGAATATATTTATTGGTACGCTCTTCTATAATGGTGTAATCTATTTTTTCTAATCTATTTACAACTTCTCGCAAAGGAACGACTGCTTTTCTAATTTTTAATATTTCCTTTTTTAGTTGTTGAATCTCCTCTGCAATATCTGGGTCTTCTTTTTTATCGAAAAGCTTATCCTCTAACAACTCAACCTTATTGCTTAAATACTCAATAACTGAAAAATAATTATCCACAACTGCGTCCAGGATTGCAAACATTAAATAATCTGCTCCTACCCCACGAATCCTACCTTTACCGTGTTCTAAACGTTCCCTCAAATCACTAAATACATCTCCTTCGGCTTCTTGAAAAGTTAACACATAATCCTTCCCCATAACCATACTAATATGCTCATTGTTAAGCCTATCATTGTCGTAATGAAGCATTTTAAATACTATAAACAAGTATTCTTCGTATTCATCAATTTTTGGACGTTGATATGTACTTACTATATCTTCTTGAATTAATGGATGTAGTTCAAAATGGTTCCCGAGTGTAATAATATCATCGGTATTGCTAAGTCCGTTTACATTTATCCAAGTAATATTTGTAGAATCTTCGTAGTTAAAAGCCTCATTAATATCATTTGTTTTAAATCGATGATAATGATCCTTAGAGTAATCAATTATATCTAACTCTGTAATTGTCGTGACTTTTTTACCAGTATACTTAACAGTACCAGGAGATAAATTTCTGGCTCTTTTGGGTTCTATTTTAGTTGTTTTCGCTTTACTCCTACGTTTTGCCGTCATAGAAAATCAATTATTTTTTTAAAGGTAGGAAATAGAAATTAGAATTTTTAGTATGAAATGTAAAGTTCCAATAAATGGTTTAAAACCATAATGTTAATTTGGCTTGGTATTTATTTAAAAGAAATGTTCAATGATTGAACTTTGTGAATTGTTTAAAAACTTGTGAATATTTAAATTACCGAACTTTTAAAAAGCCTTTCAAAATAAGTACTTTAACCGAAGTTTAAAAACAACCAATTTTACTAAAATTATGCACTTAACCACCATCGATTGGATCGTTATAATTACATTTTTTATAATATTTATTACAATTGGTCTAGTTGTAGCTAAAAAAGCTGGAAAAGATTCAAAATCCTTTTTTCTTTCCGATAGAAATATGCCTTGGTGGCTTCTTGGAGTTAGTATGGTGGCAACAACTTTTGCTGCAGATACACCAAACTTTGTTGCAGGGGTTATTCGTGAAGACGGCGTATTTGGAAACTGGATTTGGTGGAGTTTCTTACTAACAGGAATGCTTACCGTATTTTTCTACTCTAAACTATGGCGAAAAAGTGGGATTACAACCGATTTAGAATTTTATGAATTGCGATATAGCGGAAAAAGCGCCGCCTTTTTAAGAGGTTTTAGAGCCATCTATTTAGGAGTTTTCTTCAACATTGTAATTATGGCGAACGTTTGTCTCGCAGCAATTAAAATTGGACACGTTATGTTCGGTTTATCTTCCTATGAAGTATTATTAATTGCTTCGCCGGTAGTAGTTATTTACTCAGCCTTTGGGGGCTTAAAAGGAGTTTTACTTACAGATTTTGTTCAATTTATAATCGCCATGGTTGGAAGTATTTGGGCTACCGTTTACATAGTAAATATGCCTGAAATTGGTGGGATAGATAAATTACTCGCTACTCCAACTGTAGCAGCAAAAACAGCAATGCTGCCAGACTTTTCTAAACCTGAGTTATTAATCCCATTGCTTATAATTCCGCTAGCTGTGCAATGGTGGAGCGTATGGTATCCAGGTGCGGAGCCAGGTGGTGGTGGTTATATTGCCCAAAGGATGTTAGCCGCCAAAGATGAAAAACACGCAACCTATGCTACCCTATTTTTTAATATCGCACATTACGCACTTAGACCATGGCCGTGGATTATCATCGGTCTTGCATCCATCGTTGTTTTTCCAAATATAGAAAGCCTACAGGCGGCCTTCCCAAATTTAGATCCTGATTTTGTAAAAAATGACCTTTCTTATCCAGCAATGCTAACTTTCTTGCCAGCCGGTTTATTAGGAATTGTAATTACATCATTAATTGCAGCTTTTATGAGCACAATCTCGACGCATTTAAACTGGGGAAGTTCGTATGTTGTAAATGATTTTTATGTACGTTTTCTTCGAAAAGAAGCTACTGGAAAAGAGCAAGTTGCTGCTGGTAGAATTTCTACGGTGGTGATGATGATTTTCGCAGGCTTATTAGCACTTGTTCTAGAAGAAGCTCGTGATGGCTTCAACTTATTACTTTCTATTGGAGCAGGTACTGGATTATTGTTTATTCTAAGATGGTTTTGGAGTAGAATAAACCCCTATAGTGAAATTGCCGCTATGTTAATTTCATTTTTAATTGCTGCCTTTTTCTTTGTTAATGGAAAAATGGACACTCCAATGATTGAAATTGCTGGTCATTGGCAATTAGTTCTTGGGGTTGTAATAACCACAATTGGATGGGTACTTGTAACGCTATTAACAAAACCGTCAAATGCTGAAACACTAAATAGCTTTAATAGCTTAATTTTTGGAAATGAATCCAAGTTTAAAGGGTTTGGAATGAAAATTCTAGGCTTTTTTGCAGGGGTTGTAGGGGTTTACTGTACACTATTTGCCATCGGGAATTTTATTTACAGCAATACAATTTTAGCCTTTAGCCTTACTACTGTAGCTTTAATCTGCGGACTGGTAGTTATAAAATCTTTTCAGAAAACGGAATAAACTATATAATAAAGACCTTCTAAATTAGAAGGTCTTTATTATCCAATTAGTGAATCTATCGATGTTGGTCTATTAAAATAATATTTCCATCAGGATCTGTAAGAGTTATACTTGCGGGGCCCGATGTATTTTCATCTGCTTCTGTAGAGAGTGCTACCCCACTCTGTTTAAGGCTTTTTTGAATTTCCCTTACATCATCAAAACTTTCCAAGTTCTGTGCATTTTCATCCCAACCTGGGTTAAAGGTTAAAATATTGCCTTCAAACATTCCTTGAAAAATGCCGATTAGTGCATTACCATTTTTCATTATAAGGTAATTGTGCTCCATACTTCCTCCAAAGACTTTAAATCCTAAGTTTTCGTAAAATTGTTTTGAAACCTTTAAATCCTTTACATTCAGACTAACTGAAAAGGCACCTAATTTCATATCGTTATCTTCCATTTTATTAATTTTAGTTAGTGTAAGATTATCCTCCTTTGGAAAATTCGCAAATACATTATTGATATATAATCCAATTCCAAAAGACAATAGAACTGTTAATATTGATAAACTTATTTTTTTTGAATTCATAAATGAGTTTTTTAAGAGGTTAAATTGATTTTTAAAAAAATTATTCCACCCTAAGTATTTTATCCATTTTGCGGCCTTTAGCTAACTCATCTACCAATTTATCTAGGTAACGAACTTGTCTTGTTAATGGATTTTCAAGTTCTTCTATGCGATATCCACAAATCATACCTTTGATGAGGTTGGCATTAGGATTAAGATTAGCTTTTTTAAAGAAGGTTTCAAAAGTTGCTTTTTCTTCAATAAATTTATTTAAATCGCTTTCATTATACCCTGTAAGCCATTCTATTACTTGATGTAATTCTTCTATTGTTCTATCTTTCTTTTCAACCTTTGTAATATAATGTGGGTAAACCGAAGCGAAAGTCATTTTGGCTATACGCTCGTTATGTTCTGGGGTGGTTTTCATATCGTTTTGATAGTTTACTGTTTTGCTATCTTTTTACTTATCCATATTCCTATAAAGTAAAACAAAATTAAATACCCTATAAGTAATACACTTCCAATAATCCATCCAATTACTCCTAAAGTAAAGCCGAAGCTAAAAAAGTATGTTTGAAAACTCCCGATAGGATCAAAAGCTACTGTAAGATTTGATGGTTTAGAAAATAAATCTACCAAGAGGATAAATAAGATGATTCCTATTATCAAGCTAATTATACCGAAAGTTATTTTCGTGTTTTTCATATTCTGTTACTTTTATAGGGATAACCTTGGTAAGCATAATTCAAAATTAGGAAAACAATGTTAGTTATATCGATGTTTATAACCCTTTCTGAAATTGTTCCATAAAAAAACCTTCCACATGGGAAGGTTTTAAATATTTACATTCGATAGATTTCCATTTAACTACAAGCTGAGCATTTGTACATTACCCATTGCAAACTAAGTGGAATGTATCGGTCTCAATTTGATTTTAGTTATTCCCTAAAATTAAAGGTAAACCACTATCTCCAGAACCAACAATTACAACTTTAGAGTTTGGTGATTGTGCAAGTTTTAAAGTTGCATCAATTCCTTTATCTTGAAGCACCTTATCTGTTAACGAAGCACTTAAAATTGCGTTTGCGTCTGCTTTACCTTGTGCTTCAATTCTTACTTTTTCAGCTTCTTTAGTCGCTTTTTCCAAACGGAATTCATACTCTAAAGATTCTTGTTCTTGACGAAGCTTACGCTCAATAGCATCTTTAATTGCCGGTGGAAGCGTAACATCACGAACTAATACTTCGTTTAATTGAATGTATTGTTTGTCTAAAATTTTCTTAGTTTCTTCAAAAATCTCCTCTTGTATTGCATCTCTTTTACTAGAATAAAGTTGTTCAGGTGTATAACGACCTACAACACTTCTTGCCGCACTTCTTATTGCTGGCTGAATTACACGTTGTAAATAGTTTTCTCCCTTCTCTTGATGAAGTTTCGCTATGTCGTTGCTCTCTGGTTGATACCATGCAGATGCATCTAGCTTTATTTCTAGTCCGTTAGAAGAAAGAACTTGCATTTTTTCACTAAGCTCTTGTTGGCGTACCTCATATATAAAAACCTTGTTCCAAGGCGCTATAATATGAAAACCTTCACCTAATGGTGGTTCGTCGGTTACCACACCATTTCCGAAAGTTTGATATAATACTCCTGCGTGACCAGAGCTAATGGTAACAGATGATTTTGAAATTAAAATAATAAATAATACAATTCCTACAATTACAGGTATTGTTAACTTGGGAAGTTTTTCCATTTTTAAAAAGTATTTGGGTTTCTATATAAGTCCGTTATATTTTCTGATAAACCATTCTGAAACGAGCGCTAGAATGATAAGTGCTAGAAGATATTTCCAATCTATCAAAGGTACTACTTTTTGTTCGCTTCTTTCAATATTTTGGTAGTTTGTGTCTGCAATCAACAATTCTATCAAGGCATCGCTTTGTGATGCGAAGTATGCTTTTCCACTAGTGTTTACTGCTACCCTATGCAATTTTGAAACATTGGCGTTTAAAAATTGTTGTTCTACATTAAAATCTAAAATAGTAAAATCACCACTGCTTTTAATCGATTCGTCTGCAGTTGAGACAGTAAACTTGTACTCACCAGCAACAAGACTGTTTAAATCCACTTCAAAATAATTATTACGAAGTAACATTGGAAAAATCGTCAATTCGTCAGTTTCAGTGTTTCTCACCTTTATATTTAATGAAGCACGATTGTCGAATACATAGTTTTTATCAAAATATTGGGCTGAGATTTTAATAGGGTTATTGTTGTAATAGAAAGTTTCAGAAGACACTTCTAGCCTAGTTCTGCGTTTATTTGATGCTAAATACTGAACAATATTCCCGATAAAATCATCAAACTCTTTAAAGCTATTACTATTCACAAAGTTACGTGCTCTCCAACGCCAAAAGCCTTCTCCATCCCAAATAGCGTTGCGTTTACCATTTAGTTCCATGGTAGCCAGCAGTGGATTGCCATTAGAAATTCCACTTACAGTTTGCGCTAACATTTCTTCATTTGAAACAGTTACAGACAAAGATCCAAATTCAGTATGCAAGGGTGGAAAATCGTCAAATCCTATATCGTCGAACGCAAATGTACCGTAATTGCTATTAACTTTTGCTTGAACATCTTCTGTTTGTGTAGATGCTTCTTTAATAAAATTGTTTTGAGCAGCATTTAGAAAATGCCAATCGGTTTGCAATCCAGAGAATACCCAAGTGTTTTTGTTTAATTTTTCTATTTCAGAATATACTGTGGCGAAATTTCTATCTGGCTGATAAAGAATCACCAATTGATAATCGTTTAAAATTGAAACAGCTTCAAAAGGCTTTTTGAAAGTAATAGTTCGGCGCTCGTTTGAAGTAATTGCCTTTTTAAGCGCACCCAAGTCTGGATGTGTTATATTACTAACTACCAAAACATTTGTTGCTTGGTCGATTACTTCTACAGCAAAATACTTACTGTTATTAGTTTTATTTTTTTCATCTGAAAGCGGAAAAATTTGTGCTGAATATTTTTGAAGTCCTACTGAATTTGCAGAAAGCGTAAAGTTTATTGTTTTCGAAGTTTCATTATTGGAAAACGAAACATTAGTTCGATAAACAGAAGAAGCACCTTGATTAACAATAAATTCGGTATTTACAGGTGTTGGACCTGTGTAATTGACAATAACTTCTACTGGAAATTGATTTTTTAAGAAAGCATAACGATTTGTATTTAATTGCGATATTTTCAAATCTATATGCTGTACAGAATCCCCAAGAATAACAGGATAAATAGGGTTTTTACTTGTTGCAGAAGAAAATTCGTAATCACTCCCAAGTGTTTGATTTCCATCCGAAATAAGAATTAATGGGGCGATTTCATTTTTAAAAATTTCATTTGATGATGAAAGCGCTTTTGAAATATTGGTGTTCTTATCATTAAAAGTTAAAGAGTCGCTTTCTTTGAAATCGCTTCCGAAAGAAAAATAAGAAAGTTCAAATTTATTATTTAACTCTTTATTGTTTTTTAATTTTTCAAGAAATATAGAAACATTTTCTGTTTGCTCTAACTCAGTTATAGATGCTGAATTGTCTATTAATACAGGGAGTTTAGGCTTTTCGATGGTATAAGTTTCACTTTTAAACTTAGGATTAATTAATAAAAGTAAAATTGAAAATATTGAAATAAATCTAAGTGCGCCAAAAATCCAAGCCAATAATCCTTTTTGCTTGGCCTTATATCCATACATAAAAACCGCCAGAGCAATAGAAATTACTCCGGCGATTAAAATATAAAATATGGTTTCTGTGGTCACTAAATTAGCTTCAAGTTTATAATTTCAAGGTACTGATTTTTACCACCGAAAAGGTTTTCTTTAAGTAAGCATTCCTCCATCTACATTAAGAACTTGTCCAGTAATGTATGCTGATAAATCACTTGCTAAAAACACACAAGCATTAGCAACATCTTGTGGAGATCCACCACGTTTAAGTGGAATCATGTCTGTCCAACCTTTTACTGCGTCCTCATTTAGGTTTTGCGTCATTTCAGTTTCGATGAAACCAGGCGCAATTGCGTTACAACGAATGTTACGTGATCCTAATTCGATAGCTACAGATTTTGTAAATCCTATTACCCCTGCTTTGGAAGCTGCATAATTTGTTTGACCTGCATTCCCTTTTACTCCTACAACCGAGCTCATATTTATGATAGATCCTTGGCGTTGTTTAAGCATTGTACGTTGTACAGCCTTGGTCATATTGAAAACGGATTTTAGGTTTACTTCGATTACTTTATCAAAATCTTCCTCAGAGATTCTCATTAAAAGATTGTCTTTAGTAATCCCAGCATTGTTTATAAGAATATCAACACTTCCAAAGTCTTTTAAAACTTCATCTACCAATGTTTGAGCTTCAGTAAAAGAAGCGGCATCACTTTGATATGCTTTAGCTTTAACACCTAATTTGGCAACTTCTTCGGCTAAATTATTTGCAGCTTCGGCTGAGGAGCTATAGGTAAAAGCTACATTTGCGCCGTGATTAGCAAATACTTCTACAATTCCTTTTCCAATTCCGCGGCTTCCGCCTGTAATAATTGCTGTTTTTCCTTCCAGTAATTTCATATTAAGGTCTATTTATATTTAATCTAATATACCCTCAAGATTATTTAAACCTTGCAAGATAACCGCGAGAGGCGGGTTTCAAATATAACAAAAGCTAGTGGCTTCACCATAAAAAAAGCCCTGTGAATTTCACAGAGCTTTTTAATATATATGTTGAAAAGATTAGCCTAAAACTTCTTTTACTTTCTTTCCAATTTCTGCTGGAGAATCTACAACATGCATTCCACATTCGCGCATTACTTTTTTCTTTGCTTGAGCAGTGTCATCACTACCTCCAACAATTGCACCAGCGTGTCCCATTGTACGTCCTGCAGGCGCTGTTTCACCAGCGATAAAACCAATAACTGGTTTTTTGCTTCCGCTTTCTTTATACCATTTTGCTGCATCAATTTCTAATTGACCACCAATTTCACCTATCATTACAACTGCTTCACTTTCTGGATCGTTAATAAGCAATTCTAAAGCTTCTTTTGTGGTAGTCCCAATAATTGGATCTCCACCAATACCGATTGCTGTAGTAATTCCTAAACCTTGTTTTACAACTTGATCTGCAGCTTCATAAGTAAGTGTTCCTGATTTTGAAACAATACCTACACTACCTTTTTTGAAAACGAAACCTGGCATAATACCAACTTTTGCCTCACCGGGAGTAATAACTCCTGGACAGTTAGGACCAATTAAACGACAATCTCTGTCTTTAATATAGTTTGAAGCAGTTATCATATCTTTTACTGGAATACCTTCAGTAATTGTGATAATTACTTTAATACCTGCATCAGCAGCTTCCATAATAGCGTCTGCAGCAAATGCAGGCGGCACAAAAATAATAGTGGTGTCGGCACCAGTTTCTTTTACAGCTTCTTCAACTGTATTGAATACTGGCTTATCAAGATGTTTTTGTCCACCTTTTCCTGGAGTTACTCCTCCAACAACATTAGTTCCGTATTCAATCATTTGTTCAGCGTGGAAAGTTCCTTCACTCCCAGTGAATCCTTGAACTATTATTTTTGAATCTTTATTTACTAAAACGCTCATTTTTAACTATTTTGTAATTGTTATATATAATTTAAATTCAAATAAACCTTTCGAATTTTATTCAGAATTCCTGCAAAGATACAGTTTTTGACAACGGATTTAAAAATTATTAAACCTTAACTTTTTGATAACTTTCGGTAGTGTCGTCATTTTCGGTAACAGGCTGACTAACTTGATATCCTTTGTAAATTTTATCGTCTTTAACTTCCCAAATCCCAATGAAATGAGCAATTCCTAACTCTTCATCTGGATTTTCCATAGTACGGATATAATACTTGTAACGTATTGTTACGTGTGGCCCGTCTGCTAAGAGATGACTAATTTCAATCCTTAAATCGTTATAAGAACGCTTAACCTCACCTAAGAAGTTTTTTAAGTCGTTATAACTTAAAATATTAAGACCATCAGCACTATTCCATATCAACTGTAAATCAGGATGGAAAAAGCGCTCTAAAATTGTTTCGTCTTTTAATAAATCGGAATTATAAAAATCCCTAACTATTTCTTTTGCTTTATTACTCATGGCAAATTATCCAGTTTTTTAATTATGTCTGGAATTAGCTTAACCATGGCCAATTCCTTATATTTTTTTCTAAATTCTTCTGCAGGTGAACCAAAATATGATTTATGTCCAGGAAGTGATTTACTAACACCACTTTGTGCAGATATAATTGCTTTTTCACCTACAGTCACCCCACTAGTAATAGCTGCTTGCCCCCAAAGTGTTACAAAATCTTCTACCAAAACACAGCCTGCTATACAAACTTGAGCAGCTATTAAACAGCGTTTACCAATAACAGTATCGTGTCCTACGTGAACTTGATTATCGAGCTTTGAGCCTTCCCCTATGGTGGTAGATGCTGTCACTCCTTTGTCTATAGTACATAGTGCGCCAAGATCTACATCGTCTTCTATTACAACGTTTCCGCCACTTAATAATTTATCAAAGTTTTCTGGACGGTTTTTATAATAAAAAGCATCAGCACCTAAAACAGTACCCGCGTGAATCGTAACATTATTTCCAATTACAGTATTATCATAAATACTAACATTAGGATGAATTAAACAGTTTTTCCCGATTTTTACGTTGTTGCCAATAAATACATTGGGTTGAATCACTGTTCCCTCACCTATTTCAGCAGATTCTGAAATTAAACTGTTAGAACTAGTAAAAGGTTTAAAATAACGAGTAAGCTTGTTAAAGTCTCGAAAAGGATCGTCAGAAATTAATAGTGCTTTCCCTACAGGACAATCTACCTTTTTATTAATAAGTATAACTGTAGCCTGCGATTGTAGTGCTTTATCGTAGTACTTTGGGTGATCTACAAAAACAATATCTCCAGGCTGAACTACGTGAATCTCGTTCATTCCAAAAACTGGAAAATCAGGACTACCTACGTAATCAGAGCCGATAAGAATGGCTATATTTTCAAGAGTTTGTGGAGTTGGAAATTTCACTTTTAGTTAGCTATAGAATTAATGAATACTGTTTTTGAAGTTTAATAGATGAATAAAATTTATTCTTTCATTCTTTCTTGATACTGACCTTTTTCGGTATCGATTCTAATTTTATCTCCTTCGTTGATAAACAATGGAACATTAATTTCAGCTCCAGTTTCTACAATTGCTGGTTTAGTAGCGTTTGTAGCTGTATTTCCTTTTACACCTGGCTCTGTTGATGTTACTTCTAAAACAACATGCGCAGGCATTTCAACTGAAAGTGGCGCACCGTCTTCTGCATTTATAAGTACAGATACTACTTCTCCTTCTTTCATTAATTCTGGAGTATCAAGTATGCCTTTCATTAATTGAATTTGAGAATAATCCTCTGTATTCATAAAATGATACATTTCACCTTCACTGTATAAATATTGAAATTTATGAGTTTCAACACGAACATCATCAATTTTATGACCAGCTGAAAAAGTGTTATCAATGGTTTTACCTGTAGTTACACTTTTTAATTTAGTCCTTACGAATGCAGGGCCTTTTCCTGGTTTTACGTGAAGGAATTCTATAATCTTGTAAATATCGTTGTTATAACGAATGCAAAGTCCTTTTCTTATATCTGATGAAGTAGCCATTATTTATATTTATGGTTAATTGATTGTAATTTTGTTTGAATTAATTTGAATTGAAATATCCCTTCATAATTCCACGCTTGGAATTTTTAATAAACTGAAGGATTTCATCTCGTTCAGGAGTTGCCTCCATTTCAGCTTCAATAATTTCTGTAGCTTGGGAGGTGTTATAATTTTTCTGATATAGAAGTCTATAAATATTCTGAATTTCGGTAATTTTTTCTGAAGTAAATCCTCTTCTTCTTAACCCAATCGAGTTTATACCCACATAACTAAGTGGTTCTCGAGCAGCTTTAACGTATGGTGGTACATCTTTTCGTACTAGGGAACCACCTGTAACAAATGCGTGATTACCAATCATACAAAACTGATGAACAGCAGTCATTCCTGCTAATACTACGTGATCGCCTACTGTAATATGCCCTGCAAGGGTACTGTTATTACTAAAAATACAGTTATCTCCAACGATGCAGTCGTGAGCAATGTGGCAATAAGCCATGATCCAACAGTTTTTACCGATTACGGTTTTTCCGCGATCTACTGTACCTCTATTGATTGTAACGTATTCTCTAATAGTAGTTCCGTCACCAATTTCGGCCGTTGTTTCTTCGTCTTTAAATTTCAAATCTTGAGGAACTGCAGAAATTACAGCACCTGGAAAAATATTACAGTTTTTACCAATACGTGCACCTTCCATAATAGTTACATTACTTCCAATCCAAGTTCCTTCGCCAATTACGACGTTATTATGGATTGTTGTGAAAGGTTCTATCACAACGTTTTTGGCAATTTTTGCGCCCGGATGGACGTATGCAAGTGGTTGGTTCATTTATAAATTTTTTGTTTTAACCATTTGAGCCATAAGCTCAGCTTCTGTAACTAATTTACCATTCGCATAAGCGTTTCCTTGCATATGTACAATTCCTCGGCGGATAGGGGTAATTAGTTCTAATTTAAATATAAGTGTATCTCCAGGATTAACCTGTTGTTTAAACTTTACATTGTTTATTTTCATAAAGAATGTAAGGTAGTTTTCAGGGTCTGGTACAGTGCTTAATGCTAAAATACCACCTGTTTGTGCCATAGCTTCAACAATTAAAACTCCTGGCATAACTGGTGCTCCTGGGAAGTGACCAACGAAGAAAGGTTCGTTCATAGTCACATTTTTAAGACCTACCACCCCTGTTTCGGTCATTTCCATAATTTTGTCAACCAATAAAAATGGTGGTCTATGTGGAAGCATAGCCATTATTTCATTTACATCTTTTACTGGTGGTTGGTTGATATCAAATTTAGGAACTTTATTTCGTCTTTCAATTTTAATTCTCTTTGAAAGCTTTTTAGCAAATTGTGTATTTACATGGTGGCCTGGCTTATTAGCTATAACCTTCCCGCGAATTCGAGTACCAATCAGCGCTAAATCACCAATAACATCTAACAACTTATGTCTAGCTGCTTCGTTTGGATAATGAAGCGTAAGGTTGTCTAGAATTCCATTTGGCTTAACCGAGATATTATCTTTCCCAAAAGCCTTGCGAAGCTTTTCCATAGTATTTGGAGAAAGCTCTTTATCTACATATACAATAGCATTGTTTAAATCACCACCTTTAATTAGGCCGTGTTCTAACAACATTTCAATTTCGTGAAGGAAACTAAAAGTTCGTGCATTTGCAATTTCGTCCTTAAAGTCTGAAATCTTTTTTAATGAAGCATTTTGAGTACCTAAAACCATAGTGCCAAAATCTACCATTGTAGTTACTTGGTATTCATCCGATGGCATAACTATAATTTCACTGCCTGATTCTTCATCTACATACGAAATAACTTCAGTTACGACATACTCATCTCTTTCAGCTTCTTGTTCTACAATTCCAGCTTTTTCAATAGCTTCAACAAAATACTTAGATGACCCGTCCATAATTGGCGGTTCTGAAGCGTTAAGCTCCATAATACAGTTATCAACCTCAAGTCCTACTAATGCAGCAAGAACGTGTTCTGAAGTTTGGATTTTTACACCTCGCTTTTCCAAATTGGTTCCGCGTTGTGTATTAACTACAAAATTGGCATCTGCTTCAATCTCAGGATGACCTTCCAAATCTATTCTTACAAAAGAATAGCCATGGTTTTCAGGTGCAGGTTTAAACGTAATTGTAACTTCCTTGCCAGTATGTAGGCCTACCCCAGTAAGAGATACCTCTTTACCAATGGTGCGTTGTTTTACCACACTTTTATTCATTATCAAGTTTTTTTTCTACTATATTAAACCTTTCCATTATTTTAGGAAGGTTTTTAAAATATACATAACTTTTATTAAAATCGCCATAACTTAGAGCTGGAGAGCCTTGTAAGGTTTCATTGTCTTTTACATTTCTTCCTATACCACTCTGAGCTTGTATTTTTACATTGTCTCCAATTACAATATGCCCAGCTATTCCTACTTGGCCACCAATAATACAATTTTTTCCTATCTTGGTAGAACCTGCTACTCCAGTTTGAGCGGCTATAACGGTATTTTCTCCAATGGTAACATTATGAGCAATCTGAATTTGATTGTCTAACTTAACCCCTTTCTTAATTATTGTAGATCCTAATGTAGCGCGATCTATTGTCGTTCCTGGACCTACATCTACGTTGTCCTCTAGAATTACATTTCCAGTTTGAGGAACTTTTTTATATTCCCCTTTTTCATTTGGAGTAAAGCCAAAACCATCAGCACCAATAACAACGCCACTATTAATAACGCAGGACTCGCCTACTTTAGTTTCTGAATACAGTTTTGCACCAGTAAAAATCACAGTATTATCGCCAATAGACACATTGTCTCCTAAATATGAATTTGGATAGATTTTTACATTATTCCCAATCCTAACATTTTCACCTATATATGAAAAAGCGCCTAAATACAAGTTCTCTCCGTATTTGGCACTTTCTGAAATAAAAACAGGATTTTCAATACCCGTTTTATTCATCTTTACCTGATTATAATATTCTAGTAGTTTAGAAAATGCATTATAGGCATTTTCAACACGGATAAGCGTAGTTGAAATTTTATCGGTTGCAACAAAATCATTATTAACAATAGTTACCGAAGCCTTTGTTGAATATATAAAATGCGTATACTTAGGGTTTGCCAAAAAGGTTAAGCTTCCTTCACTACCTTCTTCAATCTTAGATAATTCAGAAACTTCTACACTGTCGTTTCCCTCTACGGTTCCGTCAAGTATTCCTGCTATTTGGGCTGCTGTAAATTTCATAATGCGAGTGGATTTTCTTCAACCGAATTTCGGAAAATAATCAACCGCAAATTAGCATTAATAAAATGATTTAAATATAGGTTGTTAATTTTCATTCCTGCAAAAATAGAAAAAAAGGGCTTAGTCTCTATAGCTATCAGTATTGTTTTTTGGATAACACATATAGTACTTAACCACAGACTTAGATAAAGCCTCTAAGTTTAGCTGATCACTAGCCTTTGCAACATCTATAATTTTTCCATTTTTCAACAATAGATTAATGGTTTCCTTTTCCATACTATAAGCCTGATTCTGTAGCGTACCGCTGAAAACAAAGTATGCAGCTTCTTCTTCTGAAAGCTGATATTTATCCATCAACTTCTCTCTTTTACTTTTTACTTTTTTATCCAAATAAGGTTTCGACTTAACTTTTACTTTTAATAAGTCGCGATTAAGTAGCATTGCAGATAAATTCTTTAATACAAAGTCGTCACTATCCACCCAAACCTTCATTGCTGAAACAATATCGTAATCATCTAACTTAGAAAACGTATCGAGCACCTCCTCCGAAAAACTATCTAAGGTTATGTTATTCTTTAAGAAAAACTGTAAGTTTTTACTAGCATGCAACTCAACTCCTTGTGCAGTAAGCTGTTTTGCACGTTTTAAAACTCTAACTAAAAGTTGTTCTGCAACTATCCCTGTTTTATGAAGATAAACCTGCCAATACATCAAACGCCTTGCTACAAGAAAATTTTCTACCGAATATATTCCTTTTTCATCTACAACTAAAGCATCGTTTTTTACATTCAACATTGCAATTAAACGTTGAGCATTTACAGTTCCCTCTGGAACTCCTGTAAAGAAACTATCGCGTTTTAAATAATCCAATCGGTCCATATCCAATTGGCCAGATACCAATTGATGGAAAAATTTACGAGAGTATTCATCTTTAAATATCTTAATAGCCAAAGCTAAACGATTATTAAACTCACTGTTTAAAGCTTCCATAAACAGTAGTGAAATATGCTCGTGACTCACACTTTCTACTATGCTGTTTTCCATAGCATGTGAAAAGGGACCGTGACCGATATCGTGTAAAAGTATAGCTATATACAACCCTTCTTCTTCCTTAGTGGAAATATCAACTCCTTTAGACTTGAGGGTTTGCACAGCTTTCTGCATTAAAAACATGGCACCTAATGCATGATGAAATCTAGTGTGATGGGCTCCTGGATATACTATATAGGAAAAACCCATTTGTGAAATCCTGCGCAATCTTTGAAAGTATCTATGCTCTATCAAATCGAAAACCAATTTACTTGGTATGGTAATAAAACCATAGATAGGATCGTTTATAATCTTGAGTTTGGGAAAGGTTTTCAAACTTTAACTTTAAATTAATAGCTACAATATTCTTTTGACACAATTCGGGGCTATTTTTGAAGTGATTCTTCGCAAATTTGTGAGAATTATACCAAATTGATTTTAACAACACTCCTAGGCTAGCATCTTTTATAATAATTAATATATAGGCTAATTGCAAAGGAGCAACAACACAAATATACATATATGAGCGACATAAAAGTACTATGGGTAGATGATGAAATAGATTTACTTAAACCACATATTCTTTTCTTAGAAAATAAAAACTATAAAGTAACTACTGCACAAAGCGGTATGGAAGCCCTAGAAGAAATAAAAAAACAAGTTTTCGATATTGTTTTTTTAGATGAAAATATGCCGGGCCTTAGTGGACTTGAAACTTTAGCTGAAATTAAAGAACAACAAGCTTCGATTCCTATTGTAATGATAACAAAAAGTGAAGAGGAGTATATTATGGAAGAAGCAATTGGTTCTAAAATAGCCGATTACTTAATTAAACCCGTAAATCCACATCAGATTCTTCTTAGTCTTAAGAAAAACTTAGACCACAGCAGGTTAGTGTCTGAAAAAACAACTTCAAACTATCAGCAAGAATTTAGAAAAATTGCGATGGACCTTTCTATGGTAAATAGTTTTGATGAATGGAAAGATCTTTATCAAAAATTAGTTTACTGGGAATTAGAATTGGAAGGAATTGAAGATTCGGGGATGTTTGAAATTTTAGAATCACAAAAAACTGAAGCCAATAATCAGTTCTGTAAGTTTATAGATAAAAATTATCCTTCTTGGTTTGAAGATACAAGTGAAGCACCAGTAATGTCGCATACACTTTTTAGAGATAAAATACAGCCAGAGTTAAAAACAGGCACTCCTACCCTTTTAGTTGTTGTGGACAACCTAAGGTTTGACCAATGGAAAGCTTTCGAGCCTACGGTAGCCAACATTTACAAAAAAACTTCAGAGGAACTGTTTTGCAGTATTCTTCCAACGGCTACGCAATATGCTAGAAATGCCATTTTCTCAGGTTTAATGCCTAGTGAAATGGAAAAACTTCACCCAGACTTATGGTTAAATGATACAGATGAAGGTGGAAAAAACATGAAGGAAGAAGAGTTCCTAACTGCACAATTAAAAAGATTGGGAATAAATATAAATTGGAGTTACCACAAAATATCAAGTTTAAAACAAGGAAAAAAACTTGTTGAAAATTTTAAAAGCCACAAAGACGAAGACCTAACTGTAGTAGTTTATAATTTCGTTGATATGCTTTCACACTCCAAAACCGAGATGGAAGTAATTAAGGAACTTGCTTCTACAGATAAGTCGTACCGTTCGTTAACCCAAAGTTGGTTCAAAAATTCGCCTTTATTAGAAGTTATTCAACAAGCTGCACGTTTAGGTTTTAAACTTATTATCACTACCGACCACGGAACAATTAATGTAAAAAACCCGTCTAAAGTTATCGGTGATAAAAACACTAGTTTAAACTTACGTTATAAAACAGGTAGAAGTTTAACCTATGAAGACAAGGAAGTCCTAGCAGCTAAAGACCCTAAGAAACTGTGCTTACCAACTATAAACATGAGTAGTTCGTTTATTTTTGCTAAAGGAGATTACTTTTTTGCATATCCTAACAATTACAATCATTACGTTAGTTATTACCGAAACACATACCAGCACGGAGGTGTTTCTTTAGAAGAGATGATAATTCCATTTTCTGTATTTACACCTAAATAAAAAAATGAAATTAAGGTGTTCAATTGCTTTCCTTAATTTATTTTTGACTCGATAAATAGACATTTATAATGGAGATTGTTTATACTGAAGAAAACATTGCTGAAGTCGCTAAACAGCTACTTGAGAAGGCACCACATAATATATTTTTATTCTTTGCGAAAATGGGTGTTGGTAAAACAACACTCATTAAAGAATTAATAAAACAACTCGGTTGCACAGACACAGTTGGAAGCCCAACATTTTCAATAGTAAATGAGTATCAAGCTAAAGATATACAAATTTATCATTTCGACTTTTATAGATTAGAAAATCCATCAGAAGCTTTTGATATGGGAGTTGAAGAATATTTTGAAACTGGAGATTACGTTTTTATTGAATGGCCAGAAAAAATTTCTTCATTACTACCTGAAAATGCGACAAAAGTCTACTTATCCAAAAATGACGACGGAAGTAGATTTTTAAAGATTGATAACTAAGTTCACTTCTTATAGTTTATAAATTTCTGAAGTCTAATTGCTATTGAAATTTCCTTATCAAAAATGAAAATTATTCGTAAATTGAGACGGTTAAACTAGTACTATGTCTCATCCCACTTCTCCTTTCACACACGCTCAATTAATTCCTCAAGAGGAAACCCTTGAAATAACCAGACAAAAGGGTGAACTCCTTATAGGTATTCCTAAGGAAGCTTATTTTCAAGAAAAAAGAATTTGTCTTACACCAGATGCCGTGAATGCAATGGTTAACAACGGGCATAAAGTTTTGATTGAACGAGGCGCTGGAGATGATGCAGGGTTTACAGATAAAGATTACTCAGAAGCTGGAGCTCAGATTACGGAAGATAAAACAAAAGTGTTTGGATGCCCGATGGTATTAAAAGTCGAGCCACCAACTCTTGACGAATTAGAGCTTATAAAACCTAAAACTGTTTTAATATCTGCACTACAATTAAAAACACGTCAAAAATCATATTTTGACGCTCTTGCAAAAAAGAAAATTACCGCTCTGGCCTTTGAATTTATAAAAGACGAAGATCACACCTACCCTGCAGTTAAAGCTTTAAGTGAAATTGCAGGAACTGCTTCTGTTCTTATAGCTGCAGAATTAATGGTAAACGCAAAAAAAGGTAACGGCTTACTTTTCGGAAATATTAGCGGCGTCCCCCCAATTGAAGTTGTAGTTATCGGTGCTGGCACAGTTGGTGAGTTTGCAGTGCGATCTGCTCTTGGATTAGGTGCCAACGTTAAAGTTTTTGATAGCTCAATAACCAAGCTTCGAAAAATTCAGACCAATGTTGGTCGTATATTATACACCTCTACTATACAACCAAAGAATTTAATGAAAGCCTTACGACGTTGTGATGTGGCGATAGGCGCCGTTAGAGGTCACAACCGCGCCCCTATTATTGTAACAGAAGATATGGTGGAGAATATGAAGAAAGGTGCTGTAGTGATAGATGTGTGCGTAGACATGGGAGGGTGTTTTGAAACTACAGAAACTACCAGTCACGATAACCCAACAATAATTAAGCACAATGTAATACATTACGGGGTGCCTAATATTCCGGCACGATACCCGAAAACCGCTTCAATTTCTATTAGTAATATATTCACCCCCTATCTTTTAGAAATTGCCGAAAGTGGTGGATTAGAAAATGCTGTTCGTTTTGACAACGGTTTGAAAAATGGTTTGTACTTTTACCGCGGAATTTTAACCAACAAAGCAATTGCCGATTGGTTTGATATGTCTTATAGCGATATCAATTTATTGATTTTTTAAATTTAGATATAAAATTCTACTTTAATAAATACACATACCAAAACTCTAATCCCATAAAATGAAATTAACACACCGATTCGCCTATTTTTCAGGGGGGTTCTTATTAGGAATACTTTTATTGTTTTTTATTTTAAGCGGAAAAAAGACATCTTGTGATTATGGTCCAGAATCTCGGACATTAAAAAACATTCGCAACAAAGAACGAGCGTTTACCGAAGAAAGCTTGAGAGTCCTTCGCGAAAACAAAATGGACACTTCGGCTGTATCTAATTTATTAATTGATGGAGATGTAATATTCTCTCAAAGTATCACCAATTTAGACTCCTGTAATCAATATGTAATTGAGAAGAAGTTTTCAGAGAAAACGCTAAAGATTAGAATTGAAAATTGCAATAAAACGGCAACTGTTTCAAAAGCGGAAGTAATTCAGAAATAATAAAAACATAAAAAAAGCCTCTTAATTAAGAGGCTTTTTAATTTCTTAGAGGTTTCTACGCTCTTTTTCTTTTTTAAGTAAAGTAAGCTCCCTACTAGTTTGCCCAGCCACAGATGTGTTTTCTTCAGCACGACGAATCAAGTAAGGCATAACATCTTTTACAGGTCCGAATGGAATGTATTTTCCTACATTATATCCTTCAGCACCAAGATTAAATGAAATATGATCACTCATACCAAATAACTGACCGAACCAAACCCTGTCATCACTTTTAGAAATGCTTTTTTGTTTCATTATATCCATTGCAATATAAGTACTGGATTCATTATGAGTTCCAGCGAACAACTCGATATCATCTAGATTATCAAAAATGTATTTTAAAACATTATTGAAGTTGTCATCGGTTGCTTTTTTACTTTCACAAATAGGCGTTTTATAACCTTTTTCAAGGGCGCGATCATTTTCTTTTTCCATATATGCGCCACGAACAACCTTAAACCCTAGCTTAAATCCTTTTTCTTTAGCGCGTTTATGCAATCCTTTTAGATAGTCTAATCTATCCCAACGATAGCATTGTAAAGTATTAAATATAATTGGTCGCTCCTTATTGTATTTCTCCATCATCTTTTCGCAAAGATCATCTGCTGCGTCTTGCATCCAAGATTCCTCAGCATCAATTAAAATACGAATATTACAATCGTGAGCCACCTTAGAAATTCTATCGTATCTAGACACGATATTATTCCATAAATCTTTCTCTTCATTCGTTAAAGCTTCTTTTTCTGTAAGCTTTTGCCAAATTTTGAACATTCCAAGACCCGTAGGTTTAAATACTGAAAAAGGCATTGCTTCCTTATTCTTGGCAAATTTTGTTAGTTCAATTACTTTTTTAGTAGTTGCTTCAAATTGCTCCTCTTCCTCTTTACCCTCTACAGAGTAATCAAGTACCGAAGACACACCCACCTCCTGCAGTCTATCCACCGTAGGCATACAGTCTAATTCATTCACACCACCACAAAAATGGTCGAATACTGTAGAACGTATTAACCCTTCTACAGGCAAGTTTATATTTAATGCAAACTTTGTAACCGCAGAACCTATTTTTACTAGAGGTTCGTTAGAAATCATTTTAAACAGGAAATAAGCGCGTTCTAGTTCTGAATCGCTTTTTAACTGAAATGCAGTTTCCGTATTATCGAAAAGAGAATTTGTTGACATAAAAGGGGAAATAAAGTGTACAAATATACTTAGATTTGAATTGTGTTTACACCATAAAATTCAAGAAATTAATGTCTACAAATAAAAAGGATAAAGAATTGATTTACAACAGCAAAGAAGCTTGGATAGCCTTGGATAATTTTATCAAGAAATCAAATCCTTCTAATCTCTTCATTCTAACCGACAAAAATACGCGCAAACACTGCATTCCTTACTTTTTAGAAAAGACTATTTTTGAATTTACTCCTTATATTATTACGATACCAGTCGGAGAAAAGTATAAAAACATTTCTACCTGTGAGGATGTTTGGAATACACTTTCAGAAAATGGAGCCGATAGAAACAGCTTAATGATAAACCTTGGAGGTGGTGTGGTAACTGATTTAGGTGGTTTTGTGGCATCTACATATAATAGAGGTGTAAATTTTATTAATATACCTACTTCCCTACTCGCTATAGTTGATGCTTCAGTAGGAGGAAAAAACGGAATAGACCTAGGACATCTAAAAAATCAAATTGGAGTTATCAACTCTCCAGAAATGGTGATTATTGATACAGCGTTCTTAAAAACACTACCTTCAGAGCACTTAACTTCCGGGATTGCTGAAATGTTGAAACACGGAGTTATACACAGTAAGGCATATTGGAATGAAGTTAAGATTATAAATGTGTACAATAAAGATGAGTTTGAAAAATTAATTTGGGGTTCTATAAACATTAAAAAAGAAGTTGTCTCGAAAGATCCTTTTGAAAAGGATTTAAGAAAAACTTTAAATTACGGCCATACACTTGGTCACGCAATAGAATCCTACTTTCTTGAAAGTTCAGAGAAAAAAACATTATTACATGGAGAAGCTATTGCGATAGGTATTATTTTAGCAACTTACATTTCATCGGAAACACATAATTTTTCAAAAAACACCTTAGAGGAAGTTTCTAAAAGCATTTTAAATTATTTTTCAAAGGTAGAATTCACTAATATGGACATTGAAAACATCATTAAATTGCTGGTGTTTGACAAGAAAAACAGAAACGGAAAGGTTCTTTTTGTACTTTTAGAGGACATTGGTGCATATCAAACCAATTGCACTGTTAACAATGAATTGATTTACAAAGCTTTCGAGTACTATAAAAATTTGTAAAAAAATTCTTTAAAACATTTTTAAGTAATCATATTTTAAATAGTTTTATCCCATAATTTAAAGATTAAAAATTACATGAAGCGCATAATTGTAGATTACCGAAAGTTGACCCCCGAGATACTTTCTTTATTAGTTGAAAAATACCCTGATGGGTATGATGATGACCATGTTATTACCTTTAAAAACGCAAAAAACGAATTAGTTGAAGCGGTTGAGGTAAGAACAGAGGATGCCATATATCTGGTAAAAGTAAGCTCTCGACTTGAAGTGTCCATGGCTAATTTTGATGAAGACGATTACGAAGAAGCAGACTTCAACGAACCAATTAGCGAAATGTTAGATAAGAGAAAAATGGATGAGGAGGAGTAATCCTTTTTAGAATACATTTATAAAAAAAGAGGCTCAATAAAGCCTCTTTTTTCTTTATAGACAATGCTCATTTCTTCGTATTATTTTTTAAGGCTAAGGCTTTTTTTTTATCTTCCTCAACTTTACGTTTATATTCTCTTAGTTCCTGCATTTCTAATTCGTATGATAGCGTTGCATTTTCATTGGGTTCAATTTTAATGTTCTTATAAAGCGCCCAGTTGACGGTAAATTCAGCACCAAAAAATAATATTAAACAAGTATAATACACCCATAATAAAACCAAAACAACACTTCCTGCAGCACCATAAACTGAAGCTGGATCTGACTCTGAAAAGTAAAATCCTATTAAGTACTTTCCTACTAAGAATAGCAAGGACGTCATAAACGCACCAATTAGATTGGTTTTCCACTTAACTTTTACATCTGGAAGTAACGTAAAAATTGATGCAAATAAAGAGGTTATTATAACTTGTGAAATAACAAAATTCAGCAGTTTTATAAAAAATGTAGAAAACTCGTTCAAATAGTTCCCAATTAAATCACTTAATGCATTTACAGCCGTACTTAATACCAATGATATTAATAACAATAAACCTATAATTAGCACCATTCCAAAAGAAACTGCTCTTCGTTTTAAGGTATCTAAAATGTTATTTTTTAGAGCGCGAACACTCCAAATATTATTCAAAGCTTTTTGAAGCTGAAAAAACACTCCGGTAGCACCAAAAATAAGAACTCCTACTCCAAAGATTATAAATAGTAGAGAACTTTCAGATAATGCTGAATTTATTATCATCGTTTGAATTAGCTCTGCACTTCCTTTTCCTATTAAGCCACTTATTTCTTCTGTAATTTTTCCCTCTACCGCTTCTCGACCGAAAAATACGCCTGCAAAATGAACAGTAATAATCAGTAAGGAAGGCAGTGAGAATAATGCATAATAAGCGATAATCGCACTTTTAGCCCAAGGATCATTTTTGTCCCAACTTAAATAGGTATTCTTTAAGAGTTTGAATAGCTTCATATTCAATTGTTGATTTTTATAAATTTAGAAAAACTTAAGTAATTTCAACTCCTTACTTTTTGAAATAAAAAAAAACCTTTACCAAACGGTAAAGGTTTTAATACAGTTTATTAAATAAGGTTACATCTCATTAAAGATAGAGTGTAACATTCTCTTCTTATCATTAATGCTTTCTTCCATAGAAATCATTGTTTCTGTACGACTTACACCTTCTATATCGTCAATTTCGTAGATAATTTCTTTAGCGTGAGCTGTATCTCTTGCTCTAATTTTACAGAAAATATTGAATTTTCCTGTAGTTACGTGAGCAACTGTGATAAATGGAATTTCACTAATGCGTTCTAAAACAAATTGTGTTTGAGAGGTTTTGAAAATAAAGATTCCAACATAAGCAATGAAAGAGTATCCCAGTTTTTGATAATCTACTTGTAATGAAGAACCTGTGATTATTCCTGCATCTTCCATTTTCTTAACTCTAACGTGTACAGTACCTGCAGATATTTCAAGCTTCTTAGCGATATCTGTGAAAGGAATACGTGTATTGTCAATTAATAGATCTAAAATTTTGTGATCCGTTTCGTCTAATTTGAATTTACCCATTTTCGTATATTTTTTTCGCGAAATTAGGTAGTTTTACCTTATTATGGAAGCTTTTTTTTGAAAAAATATCATCAATTCATCACTTTTATCAAATAATTCTGAAATTTGAGTGCCAATTGTTAAATTTTGTTGGGTTTTTGTTAAAATATTTTTGTTTTTTATATTTTTCTCTTTATGCCCTTTACGGTTTTCCAAATCGCCAAATGCATCTATTATAGGCTCAAAACGAATTTTATCACCTTTTAGCACTTCTTTATACTGAATTGCGATATCAATGGACTTCTTTTCGGTTTCGATTTTTACATTTCTTAAAATAATGTCATTATAATTTTTTTGATTTTCACCGATTTTAAAGTAATCCTCATAGTCAATAAGTTCCTTTTCATTACCAATAATATCGAATAATGATAAAAGCGCATAAAATATAAACTCACGAGTTTTTTCTCTTTCATAATCTAACTCGAAGTGCCCCGCTTCAAAAAGTATAGTAGCAACACCAGCTTTTTGAAAAGTGTCACCTACACATGCTGCATTAAAGCTATCATCATACCTTCCCACCTGGCCAGGAATAATGTTTTGAAGATAATTATTCATCTTTACAATCTTCTCCATCGCCAATTTTCTTGCCTCTGTAAGAGATCTACTTTCATCTGCAGCAGGTGATAAGAAGGAAACAGTAGCCGGTTTTCCTGTATTTAAGCCAAAAATAGAACGTTGATCGTGCATATTAAGGCATAATTCAGGCTTTAGCTCACTGAAGAGCCTGTTAAGGCACTTACTTTCCTTTTGTGATAAATTTTGTGCATCTCGATTTAAGTCAATGTCGTTTGCATTAACTCTTGTATAAGATTGCGCACCATCTGGATTTAAAATTGGGATTATATATAAGGTGTAACTACTTAAGAAATTTTCAATTTCAGTTTGATAAAAATGTTTTTGATTTATAAATTTTAAAAAATCAAATAAAGCCTTGGTGGTGGTAGATTCATTTCCGTGCATTTGCGACCAAGCCAAAACAACTTTTTTTCCAGTTCCAATTTTCACAAGGGGGATATCTTGACCATTTTCTGACTGACCAACAACTGTAATATTGTAATCCTTTTTATAAAGTTCCAATATTGGATTAATGTGATTTAATGCAATATATCTACCACTTAAAGCACTTTCAAAATTGCGGGTATACCAATCTTTTATTTCCATAGTAATTTTTGAAGTTTACAAAGTTAAACAATGAATTGTTTACAAAAGTAAACACGAGATGCAGTCTAAGTCTATTACATCAGTAAACAAATTCCAGTCTTCTGACCTCAATTATAACACACTGAACACTAAGCTCTTATAATCTACAACTACAAATCAGATAATCAATTAGTTACGTACTTATACTTAAACCTTCAGTTTAAGTAAAAATAAGGTTTATAGACACATATTAGCATAGTTTAAAATAATAGTTTACATTTGTAATAGTTATTTTGATACAATATTTGTTACAATGGTAAACAGTAAAGATTTTGTAAAACGACTTGAAAAAATTCTGGAATATTACGGTATTTCAGCAACAGCTTTTGCTGAAAAAATGGATTTTAATCGCTCCACCATTTCCCATTTATTATCGGGTAGAAATAAGCCAAGTTTAGATTTTGTCATGAAATTATTGAAGGAATTTCCAGAAATTGAAATGAATTGGTTGCTCTATGGAAAAGGAAGCTTCCCTTCTACTTTAGAAAATTCTAAAGAGAAAGAAGAACAAAAACTTAAACCTTCAAATACGAGTGAGAAAAGTTTAGACCTATTTTCGACAACCACTTCGAATGATGAAAAGAAGAGTGTTTCATCAATAAAAAGTGTTGAGCAAAATCTTGACTCGGGAAAAGAGATTGATAAAATTGTGATATTTTATCGCGATGGAACTTTTAAAGCCTACCAAAACTAATTCATCTCAGTAATTTTTCGGAAATTCGCATAAAAAATTAAAAATGCGTTTTTATCTACTTTTATTACCGCTGTTTTTATTCAGTAGTTGTTATGAAAAAGAGCGTAACTGCTCAAATTTTAAAACAGGAACCTTTGAATTCGAAGCACTTTCAGGAACTGAGGTCTTTAAAACTACCATCACACGTAACGATTCTATAGAAATAGATTATTATGAAGGGAAAGCTGATACCTCCTCTATACGTTGGATAAACGATTGTGAATACGTACTACAAAAAATAAACCCTAAGAATCAAGCTGAAAAGAAAGCGATTCAAATTAAGATTTTAACTACAGATAAGGACACCTACACTTTTGAGTTTAGAGAAGTAGGTAAAACGAGTTCTAGTAAGGCTACGGCACGAAAAGTTAGTCCTTAGCTCCCTTATTCTTAATGTAGCTGTTTTGCTCTTCTAGTAACTTTTCAATATTGGAAAGGAGTTGAATATTTTTAGGAGTTTCTACGGTTTTATCTTTAGGGTTTTCAGATTTCGTTTTAAAACGATTGATAAACTTTATTATCACAAAAATGGTAAAAGAGATTATTAGAAAGTCTATTAGAACCTCCATTAATTCTCCATAACCAATTGCAACTTCATCAGAAGCTTCAGAAGCTTCACGCAATACGTATTCCTTATCTGAAAGCTTTACTCCTTCCGTAAGTAAGGATAACGGAGGCATTACAACCTTTTTAACTATAGTGCTAACTACATTGTTAAAAGCAGTTCCTATAACGATACCAACCGCCATATCAATCATATTACCTTTGATGGCGAAGTTTTTAAATTCTTTTAAAAAACTCATTTTATGTTGTTTTTGGAAAGTGTAATAATAGAAATTTTTTTTAATAGCAGAAAAAGTACGCCGTTGTAATTTAAATACGCCCTGCTATCCTATCCTTAGCTAATTGGAGTACTGTATGAAATTGATCTTCTATATTGATATCAGAGTTGTCAATTTCGATGGCATCTGAAGCTTTTTTAAGCGGGGAATCCTTACGAGTAGTATCAATGTTGTCTCTTTCTTCAATGTTCCTTAAAACATCCTTAAATTTAACAGAGTCGCCACGATCTGTAAGTTCTTTATATCTTCTTTCAGCTCTTTTTTCAGCTGAAGCATTCATAAATATCTTTAGTTCGGCATTTGGGAAAACTACGGTACCAATATCTCTACCATCCATTACTACTCCTTTCAACAAACCCATTTCTTGTTGTTGTGCCACTAATTTAGTGCGTACTTCTGGAATTGTTGCAATAGGACTTACAAATTCTGAAACTTCTAAATTTCGAATATCATTTTCCACATCTTTCCCATTTAAAAAAATATGTGCCTTACTCCAATCTGGTTTTTTTTTAAACTCTAATTGAATTGAAGGAAGTAATTTTTTAAGTTTTTCAATATCAAAATTTTCTTTTGATATTATTCCATTTTGCATTGCGAATAAGGTAACTGCTCGATACATCGCACCGCTATCAACATATATGTAGCCTAAGTAATCTGCAAGTTGTTTCGCAACTGTACTTTTACCTGTAGAAGAATAACCGTCAATAGCAATAGTAATTTTTTTCATTATTGAAGATCTAAATTTAATCCAAAGAAACTAGATGTAGCTGCAGCGCTATATTTGGAATATGAATAGCTTAAGCGAAATTTATTAAGTTTAATACCAAAACCTGCACTTACTCCTGCAAATGCACGTTTATCTACTATACGAAGCTCTTCACCTCTTCTGAAATTATATCCCAACCTAATATTAAACCCACTTTCTGGAAATAGCTCGATTCCCACTATAGTATGTCTAAATGCATTGTCTAGGAAATTAATGTTTTCTTTTTGAACATTACCTTCAAGGTCGGTTTGTTCCCTAGCAGGGTTAGAAAAGGCTACATTCCATTGCTGCATATTTTCTAAAGTAAGATGCCATCGAATGGGAATGTGCTCTAGCGTTTGAGATATTCCGAATATTAGCTCAAAAGGTAAAGGTTCGTATTCTTCATGATAAGGGGTGATTTGTGTCCCCAAGTTTCTTGCAACTCCAGTAATTTGAAGGTCCCAATCTTCATAAACGTACATAAGTCCAATATCTACAGCAGCTCCAAATGACGAGTATTGCTCTAGTTTTGAAGATATAAGCTTTACATTTAATCCTACGTGAAAGTCGGTATAAGGAATATTTCTTGCGTGACCCAAAGAAAGAGCTACTTCACCACCACTAAAACTATTTGTTGGGGTTCCTGCTTCATCATATCCATCAAATTTCCCGTAATTTACATAGCTAACACCTGCGTGTAATACCTGAGTACGTCTGTCCCAAAGGTAAGCGTAGCTTGCTGTTCCATAATTTACATCACCAATATAGTTTGTGTAGTTTAGCGATAATTGATTGTCCATCTCTGCATTAATAGTTGCAGGATTAAACAATGCTTGTGACGGGTCGTAATCGTAATTTGTAACAACTTTACCTCCTAGAGCGGCCATTCTTGGACTATTAACTAGATTCAGGAATTGATAAGTCGCCTTACCTCCCACCTGAGCTTCTAATAGCTGAGAAATTAATACAAAAATTACCAAGAAAACCTTTTGGGTCATAAGTGTGAGTTACCGTAACTAAAGTCTAAACGAATGCAAGTGTAATTTATTTTTGCAAAGAAAAGAAAACAAAGATGATTAATGCACATTTGCATAAAAACAAAAATACATTAATCATCTTTTATTAGGTTACCTTAAAGTGTTTTAGCGTTCTTTACTTTTTCATCTGTAAGTGCCAACTCTAAAACATCGCTCATATCTTTCACATAATGAAAGGTTAAGCCTTTTAGATATTCATCTTTTATTTCTTCAATATCTCGCCTGTTGTCTTCACAAAGAAGAATTTCTTTAATTCTAGCACGTTTTGCTGCAAGGATTTTTTCTTTAATTCCTCCAACAGGTAATACTTTTCCTCGAAGCGTAATTTCTCCTGTCATTGCAATAGATTTCTTTACTTTTCTTTGTGTAAATAACGACACTAAAGAAGTAAGCATTGTAATTCCCGCACTTGGGCCATCTTTAGGAGTTGCTCCTTCTGGCACGTGAATATGAACATTGTATTTGTCAAAAATCTCTGGATCTATTCCTAGTTTTTCTGCATTAGACTTAATGTATTCTAATGCAATTGTAGCAGACTCCTTCATTACTTTCCCAAGGTTACCAGTCATATTTAATGCTCCTTTACCTTTTGAAAGTGCCGATTCTATAAATAATATATCACCACCTACACGAGTCCAAGCTAATCCGGTTACTACTCCTGCAACTTCGTTGTTTTCGTATTTGTCACGTTCCATTTTTGGAGCACCTAATACTTCAACAATTATTTCATTGCTTACTTTTACATCGTATTCTTCCTCCATTGCTATTTTCATAGCTGCATAACGCACCATTTTAGCAATTTGTTTTTCAAGACCACGAACCCCACTTTCACGAGTATAGCCTTCCACAATTTTTTCAAGTTGTGGTTTTGCGATTTTTAAAGAATCACCAGTTAATCCATGTTCTTTTAATTGCTTTGGCAATAAGTGTCTTTTAGCAATTTCAACTTTTTCTTCAACAGTATAACCAGTTACATTTATAATCTCCATCCTATCCAATAAAGCTGGCTGAATGGTGCTTAAACTGTTAGACGTAGCGATAAACATAACTTTTGAAAGGTCGTAGCCTAACTCTAAGAAGTTATCGTAAAACGCATTGTTTTGCTCCGGATCAAGCACTTCAAGCATAGCTGATGAAGGATCTCCTTGATTACTTGCAGAAATCTTATCTATTTCATCCAAAACAAAGACTGGGTTACTTGTTTCTGCCTTTTTTATACTTTGAATAATTCTTCCAGGCATAGCGCCTATGTAAGTTTTTCTATGACCTCGAATTTCTGCCTCATCACGTAGTCCTCCCAAACTCATTCTTACATATTTTCTACCTAGAGCTTCTGCTACCGATTTTCCTAAGGATGTTTTACCAACACCTGGAGGTCCGTAAAGGCAAAGAATTGGTGACTTCATATCGTTTCGAAGTTTCAAAACAGCGAGGTATTCAATAATACGTTTTTTAACATCGTCAAGACCATAGTGATCGCGATCGAGGATTTTTCTAGCTCTTTTTAAATCGAATTTATCTTTACTGTATATATTCCATGGAAGTTCAAGCAATAAGTCTAAGTAGTTACGCTGAATGCTGAATTCGGCAACCTGCGGATTCATTCGCTGTAATTTAGAAAGTTCTTTTTGGAAGTGCTTGTTTACTTCTTCACTCCATTTTTTGTCTTTAGAACGTTCGCGAATTTCTTCGATTTCCTGCTCCATAGAAGAACCTCCCAATTCCTCCTGGATGGTTTTCATTTGTTGCTGAAGAAAATACTCGCGTTGTTGCTGATTAATATCACTCTGAACCTTGCTTTGGATATCATTTCGCAACGACAACTTTTGAATTTCCATATTCATATATCGAAGCGTTTCCAAAGCGCGTTCTTTTAGATTGTTAATTTCTAAAAGCGCCTGTTTCTGTTCTACTTCAATATTTAAATTTGATGAAACAAAGTTTATAAGAAAGCTTGGACTTTCTATGTTTTTTATTGCAAATGAAGCTTCAGTTGGAATGTTAGGACTTTGCTTAATGATTTGCAAAGCCATTTCTTTAATGCTATCGATAATAGCATTAAACTCATCGCTATCCTTCTCTGGTCTTGCTTCTGCTACTTCTCTAATTGTAGCAGTCATATAAGGTTCTGTAGTTATAACTTCAGCAACTTCAAAGCGTTTTTTACCTTGAATTATTACTGTAGTATTACCATCAGGCATTTTAAGAACACGAAGTATTTGAGCAACTGTACCAACGGTATTGATATCAGACACACCTGGTTCTTCCTCATTTTCATCTTTTTGAGAAACTACACCTATTACCTTGTTTCCTTTGTTTGTTTCATTAATTAACTTAATAGATTTATCTCTTCCAGCAGTAATTGGAATTACAACTCCTGGAAACAACACTGTGTTTCTTAAAGGTAAAATAGGAAGTATTTCAGGAAGTTCCTCCTTGTGCATTGCGTCTTCGTCTTCAGCAGACATTAACGGAATGAACTCAGAATCTTCATGTAAATCTTGAAATGACAACTTGTCTATTGATGTGAATTTTGATTTAGCCATATATTGTATTAGGACATTGTGTCACTTTTAAAAGCAAACACAATTCTTATTATTGATTTTTTTTAACTTTTTTGCGTAAAAACCCTGAAAATCAAACTATCTCCAGTCTTCCACCTATAGTAATTCAAGAGTTGTGCCAGTCTATGATATAAGTTTAGAAGTTCAAGCACAAAAATCACCAATAAAAAAGTCGTTTTTAAATATTATAAAAACGACTTTTAAAAAATATTATGTAGAAATTACTCTAGTTCGAGATAGAAAGAACCCTCAGTAATATTGTAGATTGTAGGATCTACTTCATTTAAGTCCTTGGCTTTAAATGTAAAAATTCCCTGAATTGTATTTTCTTGATAGTTATAATTACTAATTGTAAGCGTACCTGGATTTGATATAAAATCTATTGATGTACCTACTTCAGGAGTATAAGTCCCAACAATTTCATTTCCTTCAATTACTTCTGTACCCATTGCATAAGTACCCTCTGAAATAGTCGCAGGGAAGGTTAAAACCATACGTTGGCTTTCTATATTTGTAGTAATGGTTATTGTAGGATATTGGTTAACAACATCAGTAGTTACCTCAATATCTAAAGGATTATACGATGCATCTCCTATTTTTGCCTTAAATAAGTTGTTACCCCCAGGCACTCCTTCAAAATGAGCAGTTAATCTACCTTCAGTAACTAGCACTTCATCACCAACTTGTCCTAATGGGTCATTTGCTCTAAAGGAGAAGTTAGCCTTTAAAATACCTAACTCTAAATCAAACTCTGTGATTGTTAGTGTTCCCGGGTTTGAAGTTAAAAACTCTGAACCACCACCAGCATTGTAAAGCCCAATTAAGTCTGTACCGTTTGATATATTCACCATATTGTGAGTTCCTATTCCTAAGGACTTTGGTATGTCTATTCGTATAGAAGCTCCTTCATCGTTAAATGCTTCAATTTTAAGCATTCTAGTATTTGCAACAATAGGTTCTGTAACAGAAATGCTATCAGCTATAAACCCAACTTCGTCAACTTTTGCGAAGAATTCATCTAATGGATTTCCGCCGTTTCCACCATTTCCACTTCCGCCGTCAACATAAGGAATGGCATTAAAGGTTCCTTTAGTAATATCAATGCTTTCTAAAACAGGATCTCCATTGCCATCTAAAACTGTTTCGCCATTACTATCCACTTTTACTCTAAACCCAACAAATTTAAAAGTTCCAGATATAGTTAACTCTTGAGTATTTATTTCAGTGATTTCAATTTCTCCAGAACCACCATTTGCTAATGATGAATTAAATGGCCTTTCATTTATAGAAGTATCATAGTAAGACCCTAGATTTTGATTTGCACTTAAATCAAAAACTCCTACAGCAGCATTAAATACCGTAAGTTTAATTTTTTCGCCAGTAACTTTTGTTCCAGTAATTACCAATTCATTTTCTGATGACAATGAAGCGTCTGTAGTGGCTGCTATAAATTGATTGCCATCCACTAAAGCTTTAAATTGGCCTATTTCAGCGTTTGTGTCATCATCTTGTGGAAAATCTCCAGTTAGAGGCTCGTCTTCACAGGCAATAAATTGAAAAGTAAGTAATGCCAAAAGTACAACTTTAAAAAAATTAATTTTCTTCATCCGGTAGGTTGTTTGGAATATAATAGAGACAAACTTAAACAAAAATTGTTTAAAAGTTTTTATTTCTTGGAACTCTTAAGAGTAAAATTACTCCTGTAACAAAAAATAAAACTAAAAATAAAATTGAGTTACGCATACTCCCAGTTATTTGGTCTATAAAACCATATATCATCATTCCTATTACGATACCAACTTTTTCAGCAACATCATAAAAACTAAAGTATGAAGTTGTATCCTTTGTTTCAGGTAAAAACTTTGAATATGTAGAGCGAGATAACGACTGAATTCCTCCCATTACCAAACCTACAACTCCGGCCGTAACATAAAACTGTGTCGGAGATTCTATAAAAAAGGCTACAACACAAATAAAAACCCAGATTATATTAATCGAAATTAACACAAAGATATTTCCATATTTTTCTGAAGCACGTGAGGTTAATGTAGCTCCACCTACTGCTACCAATTGAATTATAAGAATACTTACAATCAACCCCATTGTTTTATTATCATCGCCACCCCAAGCTATTTCCTGTTCTCCAAAATACGTGGCAACCAACATTACTGTTTGAACCGCCATACTATAAACAAAGAAGGCCGCTAAATATCTTTTAAGTTGAATATTTTCTGATAGGGAATTGTAAACACCTTTTAATTCTTTAAATCCATTTAAAAATATTTGGGCACTAACCTTTTTTCCACTTTTGTTACCTTTAGGAAGAAAATAAAAGGAATATTGACTGAAAACAATCCACCAAATCCCCACAGTTACAAAGGACCATTTCATAGCTTTCATACTTGCTTCACCGCCCTCTCCAAATCCAAAAAGCTCAGGTTTCATTACCATTGCCAAATTAAAAAGCAATAAAATAACACTTCCTACATATCCCATTGAATATCCTCTAGCACTAATTCTGTCCTGTTGTTCAGGAAATGCAACGTCTGGCAAATACGAATTGTAGAAAACTAAACTTCCCCAAAAGCCAATTAGTCCGAAGAAATAAAACAGCAGGCTAATGTAAATATTTTCAATACTAAAAAAATAAAGTCCCATGCAAGAAACAGACCCGAGATAACAGAAAAATTTCATAAAGCTCTTCTTATTACCTACATAATCGGCAATTCCTGAAAGTATGGGTGAAATTAAAGCGACAATTAAAAATGCTGCTGCAGTGGTGTAACTAATTAAAGGAGTGCTTCTGATAGCACCTCCTAAAACATTTACAGTCTCTACATTAGCAGATTTAAATAATGCTTGGTAGTATATAGGAAAAATTGCCGAGGCAATTACCAAACTATAAACCGAATTAGCCCAATCATAAAATGCCCAAGCATTCAAAAGTTTTTTACTTCCTTTAGGTAAATATGGCATAAAAAATATTCGGTTAAATTTATAAGTCGCTAAACTAATAAAAAAATCCCGCTACAAACGGGATTTTAATTAAGTTGAAATATTTTAAATACTAATTTTTAAAAGTTGTAACTCCAAATTTTCTGGCTTCTGCTTTTGCACTTGCAGCCCAACCTTTAATATTTTGAATTCTTGTAGTACTAGCAGGGTGAGTGCTTAAAAACTCTGGTGGTGCTCCTTGTGATTGAGCTTGCATACGCTCCCATAGTTGTGCAGCTGCCATAGGCTCGTATCCAGCAATTGCCATTAATATCAACCCAATATGATCTGCTTCTGTTTCGTGACTTCTACTAAAAGGAAGCATTACACCCAAATTACTTCCAAGACCATAAGCGGTATTAAAGATTTGTTGATTTTCAGGGTTATTAGCCAAGGCAACATTTCCTGCTACTGCTCCTAATTGTTGTAATTGTGCAGCACTCATACGCTGTTGTCCGTGGTTTGCCAAGGCATGAGCAACCTCGTGCCCCATTACTGCAGCAAGTCCAGCTTCGGTTTTAGTTACAGGAAGAATACCTGTATAAACTACAATTTTACCACCAGGCATACACCAAGCATTTACGTCTTTACTTTCAATAAGATTGTATTCCCAACGATAATCTGTTAGGTAACCTGCATAGCCATTTGCATTGAGATAACGCTCTGCTGCCGCAGCCATTTTTTGACCAACACTTTTAACCATATTAGCATCTGCCGTACCTTTAACAACTTTATTTTCAGATAAAAACTGATCGTATTGCTGAAAAGCCATTGGTAAAATTTGCGAATTTGGAACCAAAGCCAATGTTTGCTTTCCTGTAAATGGATTGGTGCTACAAGCAACAACCACTACTCCTAATAAGAGTGTTATAAGTGATTTTCTAAGTATCATAAATATAAGTGTTATGTTAAAGAGTTAAATTTAGATATATAAAATTGATTAATATTATAAAAAAATTCTAAAATTCAAATATTGTTCCACAAATGAAAATTTTATTGTTTCTTTAATATATGAAGACGTTTTAAGCCCTTATATTTATAGACCTTATAAAGTTGGAATGACTTTTGTAAACTTTGATATGAAATCTTAAAATATAGCATTATGAAAAATTTACTTCTCTTTTTAGCACTGTCTTCAACCATTTTATTTACTTCTTGTGAAGGCGATCCAGGACCTCCAGGACAAGACGGACAAGACTTTTTAGCTCAAGTTTTTGAAACAACCGTGGATTTCCAATATGAAAATGGAAATAACATATTTAGTTCACCATATATAGGTTTTCCTTTTACAGTTTATGAAAGTGATGTAGTTCTGGTTTATAGATATGAAGGTCAAGCTGGAATTGGTGGCGGTACTATGGCTGATGTTTGGAGCCCTTTACCACAAAACATATTTTATAACAATGGTGATATCATTCAGTATATTTTTACCAATACATTTGTAGATGTTCAAATGATTATTGAGGGTAATTTCGACCTTTCTACATTAAACGATGGGTCTGTATTAGATAATCAAACATTTCGAATTGCTGTTGTACCTGCAGAGTTTGCTAAAACAAATCCATCGATGGAGGATTTATTAGAACTTATGCAAATAGATGATTCTGAAGTTGAAAAAATCGAATTTTAAGATGAAGTTATTAAGTTCAATAATAATATTGACTTCATTACTTATTAGTTGTAATTCTCCTGCTCAAAAAAGTAAGGAGGAGCAACAAATTCCGTTTGAGGTAACAAAAACCGATGCCGAATGGAAAGCTCAACTTTCACCCCTAGCCTATAGTGTTTTGCGACAAGAAGCTACTGAACGTGCATTTTCTAGCGACTTGAACAACAACGATGAAGAAGGTGTTTATGTTTGTGCAGGTTGCGGAACAGCAGTTTTTAAAAGCGAACATAAATTTGATAGTGGTACAGGTTGGCCAAGTTTTGATAGAGAAATAAAAGGTAATGTTGCTTTTTCTACCGACAAAAAACTAGGCTATACACGAGTTGAAGAACATTGTGCTACCTGCGGTGGTCATTTAGGTCATGTGTTTAATGATGGTCCAAAAGAAACCACTGGTAAAAGACATTGTATTAACGGCGTTGCATTAAAATTTATTCCAAAAGATGAGTAATTCAAAAAAATATCCAATTAGTAAATCTGAAGCCGAATGGCGAAAAGAATTAGGTGACAAACGCTATCACATTCTACGCGAAAAAGGGACCGAATTTCCTCGAACTGGGGAATACAATCTGACATTTGAAGACGGAACCTATGTGTGTGGAGCTTGTAACACCCCACTTTTTGAAAGCAACAATAAGTTTGAAAGTAATTGTGGTTGGCCTTCTTTCGACGATTCTATTGAAGGATCAATAGAATACGTAAAAGATACTACACACGGAATGATTCGTACGGAAATACTCTGTGCTAGTTGTGGCAGCCATTTAGGACATATTTTTAATGATGGCCCTACTGCAACAGGTCAACGATATTGCGTTAATTCACTTTCATTAGACTTTAAAAAGAAATAAATACAAATAGCTATAAAGTAAAAGCTCCAAGTTTCAAAACAATAAATTTTGAAATTTGGAGCTTTAATATTTTATAATTTAATGAGTGAGAAACTTACTGCTTCATAAATGCTTCCCACGTAATTTTAAGTCCTTCAGAAACTGAATATAAAGGCTTGTAATTCATTAGATTATTTGCTTTTTCAATATTAGCAAGAGAATCTCTTACATCCCCTCTTCTTGGTGGTCCATAAGTTGCTTCAATTTCTTTTTCTGAAATACTTTTCAGCTTATCCCATAATTGATTTAAGCTTGTTCTTTCACCAAATGCAATATTAAAAACCTCGTTTACAGCTTTATCTTCAGCGAAAAATGCTCTAACATTTGCTTGAACAGCATTTTGAACAAATGTAAAGTCACGAGTCTGTTCACCATCGCCGTGCATAGTTGGAGATTTCCCATCTTTTAATGCCTGCATAAACAATGGAATTACCGCTGCATAAGCGCCTGTTGGACTTTGTTTTGGTCCAAAGACATTAAAATATCTCAACCCTATTGTTGGTGTGCCATAGGTTTTATAAAAAACGTCTGCGTATAATTCATTTACCAATTTAGTAACTGCATACGGAGAAAGTGGTTTTCCTATGTTATCTTCAATCTTGGGTAATGATTTACTATCACCATAAGTTGAACTAGAGGCTGCGTAAACTAATCTCTTTACTGTCTTACTTTCGTTCTGAGCAACCAACATATTAAGAAACCCTGAAACATTTACTTCATTGGAAGTAACAGGATCATTGATAGAACGAGGTACAGACCCTAGAGCAGCTTGATGAGAAACGTAATCTATCCCATCCATAGCATCTTTACAGGTTTGTAAATCACGGATATCTCCTTCAAGAAATTCAAAACGAGAGTCAACATTAAACTCTGCAAGATTATCTAAGGAACCTGTAGAAAGGTTGTCTAATACACGTACTTTTTTTGCGTTACTCTCTAACAAATAAGCTACAAGGTTCGAACCTATAAATCCTGCACCACCAGTAACTAAAAAGGAAAAAGAAGATAAGTCGTTATTGTGATATATGTTTTCTTTCATTATAAAGTGCCGTCAACGGTGTTTTTAGGATATAAAGACTTTACGTCAAATACCACACATGGTTCAGACATGTGATTTTTAATTTCAAAACTTCTAAACTCATTATGTGGAACAGCTACAACAACTGCGTTATAATCTTTTTGTAATTTAGAAGCATCAGTTATCATTGAAATTCCAAATTCCTTTTCAACTTCACTTGGATTAGCCCAAGGATCGTAAACATCAATATTTAAGTTATATTTTTCTAATTCAGTAATTACGTCAATAACTTTAGTATTTCTTATATCGGGACAGTTTTCTTTAAACGTTATACCCATAACTAAGATATTTCCGTTTTTAACTTTACATTCTTTACGAATCATAAGCTTTACAACTTCTTGAGCCACATATTGTCCCATTCCGTCATTCATACGACGTCCAGCTAGAATAATTTCAGGGTTATACCCTTCTTCTTGAGCCTTTTGTGCTAGATAATATGGATCTACACCTATACAATGCCCACCAACTAAACCTGGACTATATTTTAAGAAATTCCATTTTGTTCCTGCAGCTTCCAAAACATCGTTTGTATTAATATCTAATAGACGGAATATTTTAGACAACTCATTCACGAATGCTATATTGATATCACGTTGAGAGTTTTCAATAACTTTTGCAGCTTCCGCTACCTTAATAGACGATGCTAGATGTGTTCCAGCCGTGATTACAGAAGCGTATAACTCATCGATATATTTTGCTGATTCTGGTGTAGAACCTGATGTAACTTTCATAATTTTAGTTACAGTATGTTCTTTATCTCCCGGATTAATACGTTCTGGAGAATAACCAGCGTAAAAGTCCTTATTGAACTTCAATCCTGAATGTTCTTCCAAAATAGGAACACAAATATCTTCTGTAACCCCTGGATATACAGTAGACTCGTATATAACCACATCATCTTTTTTCAATATTTTCCCTACTGTTTCACTTGCGCGCTCTAGAGGAATTAAAACAGGTTGATTGTATTTATTTGTTGGAGTTGGTACGGTTACAATATATACAGTTGCACTTTCCATGTCAGCTGGATTATCTGTAACTGTTAACCCAATGCCGTCATTTTTGGATAAAACGTTTTTTAATGCTTCCGAAGAAAGTTCTAATGTAAGGTCTTCTCCGTTTTGTAATTGCGAAATGCGTTCTGCATTAATATCGAAACCTATTACTTTATATTTTTCAGCAAAGGCAGCAGCAAGTGGTAAACCTACATATCCAAGGCCAATAACAGCAATTGTGGGATTTTGAATCATTTACAATGTTTTAATTATGATAAATTTTTAAGACTGCAAAATTAAAGGAAAAATTTAGATTAAGAGTTACTACCTCTTTAAAGTCTTCTTAATTTTTTCAGAAAGTGAAGGCTTGTTGTCGTTTTCATGATATCCATCTACACCATAGCCATATGTATATCCGTAACCATACCCATATCCTTTTCCTGCTTTCTCAACATAGTCATTAAGTACAATACTTATATGTTTAATTTCACCAGACTTATACTTTTCATTTACAAATGTGAGCATGTTTTTATGAGTATAATTAAATCTTACAACATACAAAGTAGCATCCGCATATCTAATAAGCTCTAGGGAATCAGATACTAATCCTAAAGGTGGGGAGTCGATAATAATGTAGTCGTATCTTTCTTTTAAAGTTTCTATAAGACTCTCTAAAGGCGAATCGATTAACAACTCCGACGGGTTTGGTGGAATTGGACCTGAGGTTATAATATCTAGGTTTTCCAATTCTGTGTTTTGAATTATTTCATCAATTTCAGACTCACCTATAAGATAGTTAACTGCTCCTTTCTCATTATGTAAGTTAAAATCCCCATATATCTTAGGCTTTCTAAGGTCTAGCCCGAGTAAAACAGTTTTTTTGCCGCTTAATGCAAAAACAGTAGCCATATTTATAGAGCAAAACGTTTTTCCTTCACCACTAATAGAACTTGTTATTAATACTGTTTTTGACCCTTTAATTCCTTGTTTTCTATAGATAAACTGCAAACTCGATCGCAAAGCTCTAAAAGCTTCAGCAATTGAGGATTTTGGTTTTGAAATTACTGCTAAATTTGATTTTATTGGATTGTTTCCAATAACTCCTAATACAGGAATTGGAGTTAATCGTTTTAATTCATCAATGCCATTTACTTTTGTATCTAGGAAAAAACGTGCAAATACTATCAAAAATGGAAATAGCAAGCCCAACAATGCTGCCATCATATAGTTGAGTTGTGTGTTTGGGCCAATTTTCCCACCACCAGTATCCTTGGCCGAATCGATTACCATAACATCACTAACGTTTGCCGCTTTTACCAGTCCTGCTTCACTTCTTTTTGCTAGAAAGAGATTGTAAGTACCTTGACTTAAGTTATAGCGTCTTTCAATTTTAAGTAAATCTTGTTGTTCTTTAGGCAACTTCCGGATTTTGCCTTCATTGCGACCTATTTCACCATTAATATATCTTAACTCCTCCTTTTTTAAACTTTTTGATGAACGAATATTTTCGAGTAAAACTGATTTTACTGCATCAATTTTTCGATCTATATCACTGAATATAGGTGCTCCTTCTTTAAATGAATATTGAAGTTTATTTCGTTCTTCCGCTAAATTTACAATTCTGCTTACACCACTTACAATACTCGCTTCAGAAATTCCTGCAACCGAAGGCGCCGGCACATCTCTATAGTCGGAACGACTAATAAGGTAACTTTCTAAAGTTTCGTAATAATTTAGCTCTCGATTAACTGATTCTTTACGCAAATCTAACTCACTTAATTTAGCAGTAATATCAGACCCTTCAGCTTCAAGATTAAAAATGGCATTTTTATTTTTAAATCTATTTAACTCATCTTCAACATTAGATAATTCTTCCGATTTTTGAGCTAGACTACTGTCAATAAACTTTATAGTTTTCGTTGCAAAAAGGTTCTTTCGTTCTAACATGTTTTCACTTAACACGCTCACAGATGTATTTAAATAATCTACTAAACGCATTTTGTTGTGACCTGTTAGCCTCATTTTCAACACCGAAGAACCTTTGCTTTCTGGTTCTACGCGAATGCCAAGATATCTTCTTACTACAGCATCAAAATCACCAAACGAAATATAGTATTTAACACCAGGGTTCACCCCTACTTCAGGGTTTGGCATAAATGTTCCGTTAAAAAACGGAAGTTTAATATGAGTGCCTATTTTAAAGTTTTTCGAGAAACTACCTGGTGTAACTGCTATATTTTGTTTCTCCTTAGTAGTGTAGTCTTGCACTGTAATACTACCACTTTCAGGAAAAGTAGTGCTAAACTCAAAATTTACCGAGTCTTTAAAAATTATTTGAATTTGATGACCTAGCATTTGTGGGCCTACCGTGTCCACACTTACATAAAATGGCGTTTGTTGATAAGCATCTATCTGCTCGTATTTTCCATCTTTAAGATAGTTGGTATAATATTGTAATCGCTCAACTACTTTTTCATTATGAGATCTTGATTTTAAAGTAATTATAGCCGTATTTACCTTATCTGTAGTCCCTCCCCAATTAAAAGTAAGGCTTGTATTAGATGTGAAAAATGGATTCTGATCGTCTTTGATAGAAATTACATTATCTATTAAATAAATTGGCTGTTTCCGGATATTTACAAAATAGGCTATTGTGAATCCAATTGCTAACGAAATTAAAAACAAAGGCCAGTGACGCAATAGTCGTATTAAAAATCCTTTGAAATCAAAAGTAGCGTGAGATTCGTTTATTTCAAATTCGTCGTTCATAACTTATAATCTGGTAAAAAGTAAAATAGTAGTTATCAACGCCGAGGTAATGGATACAATTGTTGTAAATGACTGTAACCCCGTTGTGCCTGTTCCAATAGACTTTTGTGGCAGTGGATTAACCAAAATTAAATCGTTGGGTTTAATAAAATAATAATCCGAGCTCATTGCATCAATAGAAGTTAAATCGATATGATGTACTTTTTGTCCTGCGGGATACTGCCTTATTATTACAACATCACTTTTATCGCCAGTCATTAAAATATCACCACTATTTGCGATTGCTTCCATAATACTTACTTGGTCGCGATAAATGATATTTGAACCAGGTCTTCCTATTTCTCCATTAATGGTATAACGAATACCAGCTAATTTTACAGTTACAAAAACATTGGCTTCTGCTTTAAAGTAATCTTTTAACAGTCTATCTTCGAGCTTTTCACGCACTTCTTCGACTGTATAACCTAATACATTTATTTCTCCAAGACTTGGAATTCGAATGTTACCATGGTCGTTTACTACAAAACCATCATAGTACAATTTTTCCTCACCAGTTGCATTGGGATTAGCATCACTTATGGGATTAAATATACCCACTGTTTCTTGATCTAAAGCTTTTACGCGAATACTTAATAGATCATTAATCTGCAGCCTGTAAGGTTCTGGTCTTTTACGTAAAATTGAAAGGGTGTCTGTTTTCGACTGATTTTCCTGTAAATAGGTAAGTTGCTTTGTAGAAATACATGAACTAGTACAGATAACCAAAAATAAAAACAATAATATATATGTAAACTTCATAAAGAGCTTAGAGTGTTGATGAACAAATATAAACTAACACAATTAATAATGAAACATTATTACATTTATAACTAAAATAGGTGTTAATATCGAAACTGAAAGTTAATTACAACAGTATCTCATCAAAACAACCTTAAAAATAAAAAAGAATCTTAATATTCTTTTATTATCTTAGTTTGGCGTTTTATAGACTTGCAAAAAATGAAACCCTATCTGCTATTTCATTACATTTGTGAAAAATTAAAATTGTGAATTATCTTTCAGTAGAAAATATATCTAAATCCTTTGGGATGCGGGTATTGTTTGAAAATATTTCCTTCGGAATTAACGAGGGGCAAAAAATAGGTTTCGTAGCCAAAAATGGAACAGGAAAAACTTCCCTCCTAAATATTATCGCTGGAAATGACAAAGCCGATACCGGAAATGTTGTTTTTAGAAAAGGACTAAAAATTTCTTATCTCCCTCAAGAACCAGATTTAAATCCTGAGCTTACTGTAGAGCAAACTATTTTTTCTTCAGATAACCCTATTCTTAAAATAATAGAGCGATACGAACACGCAATAGAAAACCCTAACGATTCAGAAGCCTATCAAAAAGCTTTTGACGATATGGAAGCACATCAAGCTTGGGATTTCGAAACACGTTACAAACAAATCCTCTTTAAATTAAAGCTTGAAGATTTACACGCTAAAGTTGGCAAGCTTAGTGGCGGACAGAAAAAACGATTAGCACTGGCAAACGCTCTGCTTACCACACCTGACTTGCTAATAATGGATGAACCTACAAACCATTTGGATCTCGAAATGATTGAATGGTTAGAGAATCTATTTGCAAAGGAAAACTTCACCCTATTTATGGTTACGCACGATAGATATTTCTTGGAGCGCGTATGTAATGAAATAGTAGAACTTGATGAAGGAGTACTTTATAACTACAAAGGAAATTATAGCTACTATCTCGAAAAGCGTGATGCTAGAATAGAAAATGAAGCTACCGAAACTGGAAAAGCAAAACAACTATTCAAAAAAGAATTAGATTGGATGCGTCGTCAACCAAAAGCGCGAACAACTAAAAGCAAAAGTCGAATTGATGACTTTCACGATATAAAGGAACGTGCAAGTAAGCGAAGAAACGACCACCAAGTTCAACTTGAGCTAAATATGGAACGAATGGGAACTAAGGTTGTTGAGTTTCACAGTGTTTCAAAATCTTTTGGTGAAAAGAAAATTTTAGACAAGTTTGAATATAATTTTAACCGTGGTGAACGTGTAGGGATTATTGGAAAAAATGGAACTGGAAAATCTTCGTTCTTAAATATCCTTACAGGTGCCTTAAAACCAGATTCGGGGAAAGTTGTAATAGGAGAAACCGTTAAATTTGGATATTACACCCAAGCAGGTATCAATATAAAAGAGGGTCAGAAGGTTATAGATGTTATTCGCGAATTCGGGGAGTATATTCCACTTAAAAAAGGAAGACAGATTTCAGCTTCGCAGTTATTAGAACGTTTTCTTTTCGATCCTAAGAAACAATACGATTATGTAGAAAAGCTTAGTGGTGGTGAAAGAAAACGTCTGTATTTATGTACGGTACTAATCAAAAACCCAAACTTTTTAATTCTGGATGAGCCCACAAACGATTTAGACATAGTTACTTTAAATGTTTTAGAAAGTTTTCTGTTAGATTTCCCTGGGTGTTTATTAGTGGTTTCCCACGATAGATACTTTATGGATAAGATTGTAGATCACCTTTTTGTGTTCCGTGGAAACGCAGAAGTCGAAGATTTCCCTGGAAATTATACTGATTTTAGGACTTATGAAGACAGCAATATTCAAGAGAAGCGTGAGGCTAGTGAAGCAGCTACAAAAGTAAAAAAAGATTGGAAACAATCTTCAAGTCCTGCTAAACTAACGTATAACGAGCAAAAGGAATACAATAAACTTGAAAAGGAAATAGCGAATTTAGAGAACAGACGAGAAACGCTTCAAAATAAATTTGCAACAGAAAATTGGGATGGTGAAGAAATAGATAAGCAGTCTATTAAACTTCAGGAAATTATAGATGAAATAGATAAAAAAACTGAACGTTGGTTCGAGCTTTCCGCTAAACTTGAAAGTTAAAATAAATAATTAGGTGGTTGCTATGAAAGAAATAGGTAACCAAATTTACTCTACTTCTTCATAGTCAACATACTCCCCTACTTTATTAGCGGTTCGAGAGTTTCGTGAGGGCATTTTATCGATACTTATATCTCCTTCACGTTGTTGATGAGAAGCTGCAGTTGAATTTGTATTAAAAAACTCTTCAAACTTTTGATTAGCTTTTTTAGAAATGTAACGCATTAAGTAAGGAGTAGCGAGCCTAAATAAAAATTTAAGTCCGAAATATATCAATAGAACGATTAAAATCGTTTTAAGAAATGAAATCATAATAATCTAAATTGTCTCCAAAAATAAGGATTGGGGTGCAAAAAGACGAATATAGATTATTAAATAAATGGTAAAATCTTCTATCTTTGAATTTAAACCTGACTCACTATGCGAATAAAGCTTTTATTTACATTATTTATCACGACAATTATTAGTCAATATTCATTTGGCCAGTACACCGAAATGATAAATACCAATCGTCCAGGTGTATCACAAGGTGCTTTTGCTGTGGGTAAAAATGTACTTCAGTTTGAAGCAGGTATGAGCCTTGGAAAAGAAAAACACTCTCTTCTAAATACCGAAACTAATGGATTAAATATTGATTATTCTATCAGATATGGGTTTTGGAAAGAACGATTAGAAGTGAGCTTTATAGGAGATTTTCAATCAAATAATATCACTCATACCAATTTTACACCCGAAGAAAAAAGAAGTGTCGCAAATTTTAAGAGTAATACGTTAGGCTTAAAATACCTTATTTATGACCCGTATCGTAAAAAAGTACTAGAAGGTCCAAATCTTTATAGCTGGAAAAAGAATAATAGATTTCAAGTAGAAGATTTAATTCCTGCTGTGGCACTCTATGTAGGTGCAAACTTTGATTATATAGATGAAGATGTTGTTAATCCTTTTGTACCCCCACGCGATAACACTATAAGCCCTAAGTTTGTATTATCCACCCAAAATAACTGGATTGGAGGTTGGGTATTTGTAACAAACTTAATTGTAGATCGTGTTACTACAGATTATCCTACCTACGGATATATCGTTACCCTTACACACGCTACCAACCGATATTTCTCTATCTTTCTAGAAAACCAAGGATTTAAAAGTGATTTCTACTCAGATCAACTAATACGTGGCGGAGCAGCAGTTTTAGTTAATAAAGATTTTCACGTAGACCTTTCGCTTACTTATAGCTTAAAAGACACTCCTTCTATGTTTTATGGTCGTGTTGGTGCAGCATATAGATTTGATATGCATAAACAAGATGAGTATTTGGAAGATGAAGCCAAAGACAAATTGAAATCTAAAAAGGATAAAAAGAAAGAGAAAAAAGAAAAGCGTTTAGACGACTTCACTCCTGATAATAACGGCTAAAAAATAGCATTAATCAATATGATTACTACTCAATTAATTTCCTCAAAAAGTGATCTTAAAAAATTTGTCACTTTTCCATTTAAACTATATAAAGACTGTAAGCATTGGGTTCCTCCTCTTATTAAAGATGAAATGGAAACGCTAGATAAGGCTAAAAATCCTGTTTTTAAAAATGCAGAATCTTGGTATTACCTTGCTTATAAGAACAACAAAGTTGTTGGACGTATAGCCGTAATTTTAAACCATCTTGAAGTTAACGAACAAGGAAAAAAGAAAATCCGATTCGGTTGGCTTGATATGGTAGACGATATTGAAGTTACCAAAGCGCTATTGGAAAGAGTTTATGAAAAAGGCAGAGAGCACAACTTAGAATACACCGAGGGGCCAGTTGGTTTCAGCAATATGGAAAAAGCTGGAATACTAACAATGGGGTTTGATGAAATGAACACCATGATTACTTGGTATCACTACCCCTATTATGCCGAACATTTTGAAAAACTAGGCTTTGAAAAACAAGCGACTTGGGTAGAATATAGGTTAAGAATCCCAGAAACAATTTTTGAAAAAGTTGCTAAGTTTTCGAAAATTGTACGTGATCGATATAAGCTTTCGGTAATTCGTTTTAAGGATAAAAAAGAAATTTTACCTTATGTAGATGAGATGTTTGGATTATTGAATAAAACCTATAATACGCTTCAAACATTTGTACCCATTCAACAATATCAAATAGATTATTACAAAAAAAAGTATTTCAACTTTATTCATCCAGATTACATTTGTTGTATTAAGGATGAAACTGGAAAACTAATTGCCTTTTCAATAGTAATGCCTTCATTTTCTAAAGCCTTGAAAAAAGCCAATGGAAAGCTTTTTCCATTTGGTTGGACTCATATATTGAAAGCTCAGAAAAAGAATGATACCGCTGCATTTTACTTAATTGGAATTGATCCAGAATACCAAGGTAAGGGGGTTACAGCCATTATTTTCGAAGAAATGCAAAATTTATTTAATTCAAAAGGAATTCATACCGTTGAAACAAATCCTGAATTAAAAGAAAATACTGCTGTACAATTACTTTGGAAAGACTATTCACCAGAGCAGCATAAGGAACGAAGTACTTTTAAGAAAAACCTATAACCTTCTTCTAAAAAATTAAGTCAGTAAATAATCGATGATTCAATTATTTTCTGACTTTTTTATTTTTACAAAGGGAGTTTTAGACCTTGTGAATGACGTTACTAAAACTCTTCTTTTTTATGCTTATTAAATATTTTACTAGTAAATCGTGGTAATGTAACAGTTGTCTTTGCCGTATTTATAAAATAAACTCCGGTTAATAACACTGCAGCTGCGATTAAAGACTGCGAGGTTATTTCTTCATCTAAAAAATACCATCCTAAAAATAAAGCTATAAGAGGATTCACATAGGTAGATGTAGCAACTTTATCTGGGGAAACAGATTTTAATAAATAATTGAAAGATGTAAAAGCTACAATACTTCCAAAAATTATTAATAATACCATACTCCATTGTACTTGCATACTCCATTCGTTTGGTGCGAGCCAAGCTTCTCCAAAAGCCAAACTGGCTATTGCAAGTGTAATTCCACCCGTAAACATCTGATACCCTGTATTTACAAAGAAGTTTTTAGGAAACTCTGCTTTTCCCACAAATAAGCTACCAAATGCCCAACTAAGCATACAGGCAAAAATCATTATCATTCCAACTATTGAACCTTCTTGAGTTACTATCTGTTGTTGAGTAACCAATAGTGTTATCCCTAGTATACCAAGCCCCACCCCAATAAGAGACATGAGTTTAATCTTTTTTCCTTGTAAAATTCTCATTAAAAAAAGGACAACCAAGGGCTGAGCAGAAATTTCCAATGCAGCAAAACCACTATCTACGTATTTTAATGCCCAAACAATTACTCCATTTCCAAAGGAAAGAAAAAGAAATCCAACGATAATGGTATTTAATAGTTGTTTACGCGTTATAGCAAGACTTTTACCCATTGCCTTAGCAATTATGAAGATAAGTACACCTGCAGTTGTAAAGCGAATGGAAGCTAAAAAAAACGGAGATAGCTCAGTAACAGCTACTTTATTAAGCATATACGTAGAACCCCAAATAACATATATGGAGAAAAACGCTAAAATTATTAAAATCGGATTACGGGATTCTGAGTTCAAGTTAATCGAGGATTCGTAATTAGTATTCTGTTATCAGTTAAAATTAATTATGGGTGAGTTGGATTTTTCCTTTTAGAATTTACTCAAAACTTACTATTTCGATAAATAGTTATAGCTTATTTACGTTTATTCCTCTTGTTATAATTTTTATCACCTCTAGTTTTAGGTTTTTTATATTTCTGCTTAATTATTCGTTTGTACGAACCTCCTAAGTTTTCTTTTCTGTTTTTCTCCTTTTTTTCGTGAAATGCAGGTCCAACCTCTTCTATATTATTGGGGTTGTTTATTTCTAAAACCTTAGGTTGCTCCTCGTAGGTTAACTGCTTTGATATTTCAACTTCTTCAGGAAAATTTAATTCAGTAATCTTCAAATCCATCAAATTCTCAATGGCTTGTTTCGCTTCATTTTCATCTTCCGTATAAAGCAATATTGACGTTCCCTTCTGCTCCGCTCGACCAGTTCTTCCTATACGGTGCATATAGTTTTCTGGATACAATGGTGTGTCGAAATTTATAACGTGTGAAACCTTATCTAAATCAAGCCCACGCGCCATAACATCTGTAGTCACAAGAATACGCGTCTTTTCGTCATTAAAGTTTTCTATAGAACGCAGCCTGTAATTCTGTGTTTTATTTGAATGGATTACGGCTACTTCACTTCCAAAAAATTCATCTAAAATATCGAAAAGTAAATCGGCACTCTTCTTATTAGGAACAAAAACAAGTACTTTCTTAAAATCTTTTTCATCCTGAAGGATGTGCTTTAGCAAATTCGCTTTGGTGTAAAAGTTCTTAACTTTATATGCGTATTGTGAAATATTATCTAAAGGAGTTCCACTTACCGAAACCGAAACAGTAGTTGGCGCAATAAAGAAATCGTGAATAAATACATTCACATCATCTGTCATTGTTGCAGAAAACATAATATTTTGACGCTTGTTTGGAAGCAGTTCCAAAATATTGGTAAGCTGAAAACGGAAACCTAAATCAAGCATAACATCTACTTCATCTATCACCATTTTTTTAACCGATTTAAGCTGTAATGCTCGGCTAATCACTAAATCGTACAATCGTCCTGGAGTAGCAACTATTATATCTGCACCTTCGGCAACAGCTTCTTTTTGTCTGTTTATGTTTGTACCGCCATAAACTCCAATCACACGTACAGAAGAGTATTTACCAAACTTTTCAATTTCTTCAACAACCTGTATTACTAGTTCACGCGTGGGAACCATTACTAAAACACGTGGATGTATATCCTTCGAGAATTTCAATTCTTGAAGAATAGGCAGCATATACGCAAAAGTCTTTCCAGTACCTGTTTGAGCAATACCCACCATGTCTGTACCAGACAAAATAACCGAATACGATTGTGCCTGAATAGGTGTAGGTTTTTCAAAGCCTAAATCGTCTATTGCGAATTGTAGTTGTTTATTTAGGTTAAAGTCGTTAAAAGATTCCATTTTAATAGTTTGGCGCAAAGGTAGTGCTTAAGAGCGTCCTATAACCACAGTTATTTTATTTATTATTCATTTTTTTACAAACTAAGTAAATTTTCTTTTCCTTATTTTTGAAAAGTTGAATTCTAAAATTACTTAATAATCGGAACTTCAAAAAATCACAGCACTAAAGAGAATCTTCAAGTTATATATGAAGACAATCACCTAATAGTTATAAACAAACGTCCTGGCGATATCGTTCAAGGAGATAAAACCGGAGATATGCCTCTCTCCGAAGTGGTAAAAGAATATATCGCAGAAAAGTATAATAAACCTGGAGCGGTGTATTTGGGTGTTGTTCATCGATTAGACAGACCTACAAGCGGAATTGTTTTATTTGCTAAAACATCAAAAGCACTAACCCGCTTAAATAAACTGTTTGCCAAAAGAGAAACTCAAAAAATATACTGGGCACTTGTGAAAAACGCTCCACCAAAAACGGAAGATACTTTAATCCATTTTTTGAAGCGAAACCCTAAACAAAACAAGTCTTATGCTCACATAAAAGAAGTTCCAGAAAGTAAAAAAGCTATTCTTCATTATAAATTAATTCAGAAGCTAGACAATTATTACTTATTAGAAATTGAGTTAGAAACTGGTAGACATCATCAAATTCGTTCACAACTTTCTTCTATTGGTTGCCCGATAAAAGGGGATTTAAAATACGGTTTCGACAGAAGTAATCCCGATGGAAGCATTCATCTACACGCAAGAAAACTAACTTTAGTTCATCCCGTACAAAAAGAAGAATTCACATTTGAAGCCCCTACTCCCACTGATGTGCTTTGGGATGTTTGTAAATAGTTTAGAGCTCCAAAATATTTGAACTCAGAATTATTCTTACTATTTATGAAGCGTATTTAAAGCAAGAATAGCAAAGCTTCCTAACCAATGTCCACCTTCGTAACTATCCCCCACCAAATTAGGATAAGAATAGGCTAAGTGCTCATTAGCTACATTTTTAAGGTGTTTGTATTTTGGATAATCCCGAGCTAAGGCATAGAAAACCCACGCTCTACTGAAGTTTAAGCCGTCTAGATGAACTAATTTTCCATCAGTTCTATCACTTACTTCTCCTACTTTTAATTGATAATTTTCATTAGCCAATTCTGGCAAAAATGCATCTATCCAATTCAAAAACTCATCTTTAGAAAGTACGCGTTGCATAATATCTATCTCTTCTAAGCAAGGAGACAAAAAATCAAAGCCGCTAGGCTCCCAAGTAATAGGACAATCTATATCATTTAAATAAAAGTCTTTAGCTCGTTTTTCTATAAGTTGTTTCAACTCATCATCCCCTATTGTTTTAGCATAATCGTAAGCAAAGGTTAACCCAAAAGCGGTATTCGAGTGTTCTCCTACTCTAATTGGGTAATTTAATTTCGGCAAAAACTCTTTATACCTAGTAATAATAATATCAGCTAGTGGTTTTAAGTTTTCTTCAAGTTGTCGAGCCATAGGATCATCCCAGTTATGTAATTCTTCCGCAAGTTTTAATAGCCAAGCCCAACCATAGGTTCTTTCGAAGGAACTGTTGATAGGCTTTTTAAAATACTCAACCTCTGTAGCTACATTTTCTGCAGTAATCTTCTCTTGTAGAATATTCTTTACCTCTTCGGCTTTGTCCATATCTGGAAATTGCTTTAAAAGTGTAACCATCGACCAATAACCATGTACAGCACTATGCCAATCAAAGCAGCCATAAAAAATTGGATGTACCTTAATAGGTTCTACTAAATCTGCTTCACTTTCTAAAACTTCACCAGGCTTATAAGGATATTCTGTAGCAACACAATGTAAAGGAAGTTCAATTAATTTGTTTGCTTCAGCTAGTGTAAATGATGGATCTTCAAATTTTTCCATTGATACAACTTCTGTTTTAGAAATTTCAGAATTTTTATTTGAGGGGTTATTACAACTAATTACTATTAAAGCTGAAAAAATATATAGCAAGTGATTTTTCATAAATAAGAAAGTTTAGTGCAAGATAAATAGATTATACCTAGGATATAAACATTTCCATCAATTAGCTGAAAATTATTTTAAAATAAAATCACCTAATCAATTGATTTAATTCCTATTACTACGTACTACTAAAACCTTATGTTCAAGAAACGAACCAACAATTAAAATCTAGACTTTAGTAAAATTAAATAAAAAAAATAGCATAATCACTCAGTCATCTTTTACCCAAACCAACCATCTCTATCCAAACTTCTATACTGAATTGCCTCAGAAATATGGTTGCCGTTTATTCTTTCAGAAGCTTCTAAATCGGCAATAGTTCTTGCTACTTTTAAAATTCGATCGTAAGCTCGAGCGGATAGATTTAATTTTTCCATTGCTGTTTTTAACAGCCCTAAAGAATCTTCATCTAGTTTACAAAACTGACGTATTTGCTTTACTCCCATTTGCGCATTGTAGTGGATATTATCGAAATCAGAAAAGCGTTGAGACTGAATTTTCCTGGCATTAGTAACTCTCTCTCGAATAACCACACTTGCTTCACCACGGCGTTCTTCGCTAAGTTTTTCAAATGGAACTGGAGTAACCTCAATATGTATATCGATTCTATCTAATAACGGACCTGAAATCTTACTCAAATAACGCTGCATTTCGGCTGGTGAGGACATCACAGGGGCATCAGGATCATTAAAATACCCGCCTGGACTAGGATTCATACTAGCTACCAACATAAAGCTTGAGGGGTAGGTAACTGTAAATTTTGCTCGAGAGATAGTCACTTCTCGATCTTCTAAAGGTTGCCGCATTACTTCGAGAACTCCACGTTTAAACTCAGGAAGTTCATCTAAAAATAACACTCCATTATGAGCAAGACTTATTTCTCCAGGTTGTGGATATTGCCCACCTCCTACAAGGGCTACATCCGAAATCGTATGATGAGGACTGCGAAAAGGTCTAGAAGTCATAATCCCACCTTTTTCCATAGTTCGCCCAGCTACACTGTGTATTTTAGTGGTTTCGAGACTTTCTTGAAGTGTCATAGGAGGCAATACACTTGGCAATCGTTTGGCTAGCATAGTTTTTCCAGAACCTGGTGGGCCTATTAAAATAATGTTATGTCCTCCAGCAGCAGCGATTTCCATACAGCGTTTAATAGATTCTTGACCTTTTACATCAGCAAAGTCGTATTCTGGGTGTTCTAGATGATTATAGAACTCAGCTTCCATATCCACTATAGTTTTTTCTAATGGAATATCTTCATTGAAATAATCGATTACTTCTTTAATGTTATCGATTCCATAGACGTTCAAACCTTCAACAATAGCTGCTTCTTTTGCGTTTTGATTTGGTAAAATAATCCCTTTAAAACCTTCTTCTTTTGCTTTAATAGCTATTGGTAGTGCTCCTCGAATTGGTTGTAAATTGCCATCCAAGGACAACTCTCCCATTATTATAAAATCTGAAAGTGCATTCCGTTCTTGTATCTGTTCTGTAGCGATAAGTATTCCCATAGCCAAAGTTAGGTCGTAAGCCGAACCTTCTTTTCTTAAATCTGCTGGCGACATATTGAGAATTAACTTCTTTCCTGGAATTTTATATCCATTATTTTGAAGCGCTGCTGCAATTCTATAATTACTTTCACGAATAGCGTTGTCTGGTAGTCCAACTAAATGGTAACCAACTCCTTTATCTACATTAACTTCAACAGTTATTGTAGTAGCTTCTACACCAAAAACGGCACTTCCGTAAACTTTTGTGAGCATATGCTTAAGGTTTTAAAATAGATTTTTAAGTAAGATAATAAAAATCTTTAAAACCCTCACAATTAAAAACTTACAACCATAAAAAGTGTGTGAGTTTGGAAAAAGAATCCTTTATTTTTTTTAAATTAAGAGTCTAATAATTTTTTAATCAAATTTTGAGTGGATGGATTTTTAACTTCAGTAGCATTTTTATTCTCTATAGAACTTAGAGTTCCCTTAGCAACAGTTTTACCTAATTCAACGCCCCATTGATCGTAACTGAAGATATTCCAAATAATCCCCTGAACAAAAAGCTTGTGCTCATACATCGCAATAAGTTTTCCCAGACTGTTTGGAGTAAGTTTCTTGATTAAAATTGAATTTGTAGGTTTATTTCCTTCGAAAAATTTAAAAGGCTTTTCAACCTCTTTATTATATGTACCCTCCCACAATGCCTCAGTTTGAGCAAGATAATTAGCCATTAAAATATTGTGGTTTTTAAAATTACCAAGTAAAGGCTTTGAAAAACCAATAAAATCGGTAGGAATAAGTTTGGTCCCTTGGTGTAAAAGTTGGAAGTATGCGTGTTGTGAGTTACTACCTACATTCCCCCAAACTATTGTTCCAGTTTGGTAGTTAATCTTGTCCCCGTTTCTGTCAATATTCTTCCCATTGCTTTCCATTATAGCCTGTTGAAGGTAAGGAACAAGTTTATTTAGATATTGAGAATATGCTACAACTGCTTCACTTTCTACTTTAAAAAAGTTATTGTACCATATTGACAATAAAGCAAGTACTACAGGAATGTTTTTGTCGAATTCTTCATTTTTAAAATGGTCATCCATTTCTGAAGCCCCCTTTAAAATAGCCTCAAAATTATGATAACCAACAGCGCAACAAATAGAAAGTCCTACGGAACTCCATAGAGAAAAACGACCTCCTACCCAATCCCACATTGGAAAAATATTATCTTCTGAAATTCCAAAATCTATTGCACCTTTTATATTAGCAGAAACCGCTACAAAGTGACTTTGAATATTTTCTTCAACGGCACTTCTTAAAAACCAATCTCGGACAACTGTAGCGTTTACGATAGTTTCTTGAGTTGTGAAACTTTTAGAAACTACTATAAATAATGTGGTTTCAGGATTTAGTTTTTTTAAGACTTCCTCTACATCATCCCCATCGATATTCGCAATAAAGTGAATATTTAAGTGATTTCTATAATATTGAAGTGCATCAGTAACCATTTCCGGGCCCAAATGACTGCCTCCAATTCCAATATTTACAACATCTGTTATCGGTTTTCCTGAAAATCCTTTATGCTTTCCACTTATTATTTCTTCTGAAAAATCCTTCATTTTTTGAAGTGTACTAGCCACTTCAGGTTTAAGATTATTTAAATCTCTAAGCGCTGTGTGAAGAACTGCTCTACCTTCTGTTTGGTTTATAGGTTTTCCGGAAAATTGTTGGATTATAGCTTCTTTTAAACCTACCTCTTCTGCTAGGTTAAGTAAAAGTGAAATTGTTTTGTCTGTAACCCTATTTTTAGAGTAGTCTACATAAAAGTCCTTCCATTCTATTTTAAAACGGTCTGCACGAGTAGTTTCTTTAAAAAAAACATCCTGCATTTGCTTATTTTTTATTTCTTGAATATGGGTTTCAAGGGCTTTCCAAGCATTTGTTTTTGTAGGATTTATCGCAGGTAAGGGCATTTTATAGGTGATTGGTGTTTTTACTTAATTCTATTTTTATAATACGCTATTAATCCATCGATTGGTCGTTGTACGATATTTCCCAATTCAAGATTGTATTCGTCAAAACATTCTTTAATTATTTGTTCTGAAAAATGTGCTATTGAACCAACAAAATGTATTGGCACTTCTCTTGCATTTTCAAAACTTAGAATACGACATTCTATAAAATTTGAAATTCCTTCTTTTATAAGAGCGTAAAAATATGAGTTTATTTTGTCCTTACCTAAATCATTTCCCTCTATGTTATTGTTTTGAGAAGAAGAACTAAAAATGAACTGGGCAAATGAAGCCAAATATGTGTTCGGATTTGCTTTTTTATATAAATTCATCTTGATGTCGTCCGCATTCAAATTGAAGTTTTTTTCAAATTCTGATGCAATTTCGACAGGCATTCTATTGTAATAGTAGTCTCTAATCAATCTTTTCCCAAAATAATTACCACTAGCTTCATCCATTAAAATATAGCCTAAAGCAGGAATATGTGAGTGGATTACTTTTCCGTCGAAGTAACAGCTATTACTGCCAGTACCTAGAATACATACAATTCCAGGTACTGAAGTAGCAGAATAAACCGCAGCAGTTAAATCTTCTGAAACACTTACAGTTGCATTTACAAAAAGCTCTTCTAAAACTTCCTTTAAAATACTTCTAGGAGTTATGGTACCACAACCTGCTCCATAGAAGTGAAGTGTTTCCACTTGGGAAAATACATTTTTTAAGGCTTCGTTAGAAGAAATTCGAAACAGAAGTTCTTCTTTAGGCACAACCGTTGGATTTAAACCTAAAGTTGTAGTTTTAAAGAGTACATTTCCTGAATTATCTAGCAGGACCCAATCGCATTTTGTCGAGCCACCATCAGTTATGAGGGTCATAGTTTATAGCGTTGCAATATGAACTGTCAAATCTACTAATTTTGACGAATACCCATATTCATTATCGTACCAAGCTACTAATTTGAAAAAATTGTCGTTTAACGCAATCCCAGCATTAGCATCAAAAGTGCAAATATATGGGTCTGAAACAAAATCCTGAGACACCACTTCGTCTTCGGTGTAATTTACAAGTCCTTTGTATTCATTCTCTGAAGCATTTTTGAAAAGTTGTTTTATGGCTTCGTAGTTTGTAGATTTTTTGGTGCGAAAAGTTAAATCTACCACAGAAACATCAGTAGTTGGAACGCGAAAAGCCATCCCTGTTAATTTCCCTTCAAGTTCTGGGATTACTTTAGTAACAGCTATTGCAGCACCTGTAGTTGTTGGAATAATATTGTTTAAGGCATTTCTTCCAATACGATAGTTTTTCTTTGAGGCACTATCTACCGTTGATTGTGAAGTAGTTACCGCATGTACAGTAGTCATAAGGGCTTCTTCAATTCCGTATTCGTCATTGATGATTTTCGCTAATGGCGCCAAGCAATTTGTTGTACAAGATGCATTTGAAATGATTGTATCTGTAGCTTTTACACTTTTGTGATTCACTCCCATCACAAACATAGGTGCAGTTTTGGAAGGTGCAGAAATAACCACTTTTTTTGCTCCAGCTTTAATATGAGCAGAAGCTGAATCTACTTCTTTAAAAATCCCAGTACAATCCATAATAATTTCGGCTCCTACCTCATTCCATTTTAAATTTTCAGGATTCTTTTCAGCAGTAACTCGAATCTTTTTGCCATTTATAACTAGGTAATTGTTATCTACGGTTATAGTTCCCGGAAATTTTCCATGTACTGAATCGTATTTTAATAAATAAGCCAAATGCTCTATATCTAGTAAATCATTAACAGCAACTACCTCGATATCATTTTTTTTTGATGCTGCTCTTAAAACCAAACGACCGATACGGCCTAATCCATTTATTCCTGTTTTTATCATAGTTTTTTTATTTAATATAAAATTAATTTAGCGAATTTGTTTAGTTTTTAAAAATAGAATGCGAGAAAGTAATACTTATATAGAGATAATATCTGCCACACGTACAAGACTTACGTCAAATTGATTACTAGATTTAATTGCTTCAGCAAAAGGAATTAATTTTACTTTATTATGAACAATCCCTACCATTACATTAGATTCACCATTTAAAAGTGCGTCTACAGCTCCCACTCCTAATCTACTTGCCAAAACACGATCGTAACAACTTGGCGCTCCACCACGTTGAATATGCCCTAAGACAGAAACTCTTACTTCGTAATCCTTCAAGTTTTTCTCGATATTTTCTGCTAATTCAAATATATTTTTCCCTATTTGATCCCCTTCAGAAACTACCACAATACTAGATGTTTTACCAGATTTTTTACTTCTATCTAACGATTCTAATAAACGTTCTAATCCCATATCTTGTTCAGGAATCAATATTTCTTCAGCACCGGCGCCGATTCCCGCGTTAAGAGCTATATCTCCCGCATCACGTCCCATAACTTCCACCAAAAAAAGTCGATTATGAGAATTAGCGGTATCTCGAATTTTATCAATAGCCTCTACAACTGTATTTAAAGCTGTATCGTAACCAATTGTATAATCTGTTCCATTAATATCGTTATCTATAGTTCCAGGGATACCAACAATTGGAAAGTCAAATTCTTTTTGAAATGCTGTAGCACCTTTAAATGTTCCATCGCCTCCTATAACTACTAGAGCATTAATATTTTCATTTGTGAGATTATCGTAGGCTTTTTTTCTACCTTCAGAATTTTTAAACTCATTACATCGTGCAGATTTTAAAAAAGTTCCACCACGATTAATAATGTTTTTAACCGATCTTGCATTTAACTCCTTAAAATCTGCTTCTATCAATCCTTGAAATCCACGGTAAATACCTACACATTTAACACCTTTATATTCGCAAGCACGGACAACTGCTCTAATTGCAGCATTCATCCCTGGAGAATCTCCACCACTTGTTAACACTCCTATTTTCATCGAATTTTTCATAATTGGAAAGTTACAATTTATGTTTACAATATGTAATGATTAATGTCAGAAACAAAAATACGTGTTAGTACGTATATAAAATTACAATAACGTGCTGTATATTTGAATCATAGAATTAGTGGATAATGCACATTGATTATATTTTTTGTGGGGATAGAAAATATTCAAAGTGCAAATAAAGTTTACTAAAGTTAGGTTTGTTAGAAAATCTCGACCACAAGTCGAGATTTTCGCTTTTTAGGCACTTAGGTAACGTAAGTAATTTTAATAATTTTCTCTGTTTTTTGAGTTACTTTATAGGTGTCATCCATTCTTTTTCCTACAACCCAAACTACTTCATTTTTATCTACAAGAACCCAAATTTTCTCCTTTTCGGTTGCTGAAAGCTTTTCATCTTTAAAAAATTTACTCAATTTCTTAGATCCACCCATTCCAAAAGGCTTGAAACTATCTCCTTTCCTCCATTTTCTTAATTTCAATGGAAAATTCAATTTTTCGGCATCTAAATAAATAGTATTCTTTTCTGTTTCACCAATAGCTATAGATTGCTCAATTTCTAATTTAATTGGTGCGCTTATTCCCTCTTCAGCAACTAAGTATTCCTCATCTATGGGATTTATAACAATTTCAGTAAGAATCAATTCATCGCGATTTTTTAAAAGTCTATGAGTTTTAGATAGAACTTGTTTGCCTGTTTGAGCATCTAACAAGTTGGAAACATCATTCCATTCGGTAAAACCAAAATCCTTAAGCAATTCGTATAATAACTCTTCAGTATGGGGTAACTCCTGTAGTTTTTGAATATTTAAATGGTATGAATCAGATTTTTTGGAAATAACAAGTTTGTACACCAATGACATATAATCGTCTATCAAATTTTGAGATGCAATTAGGTTGTCTTGTGTCTTTTTAAAGTTTTTAAGGAGGTTTTCATTAGTTTCTTTAAATCGCGGAATAACCTCTAATCTCAATTTGTTTCTAAGATAATCCGTTTTTTGATTGGTACTATCTTCTCGCCATTTAAGCTTATTTGCTTCAGCGTAATTAACTATTTCTTCTCTTGAAAAATTCAATAATGGCCTTACTACTTTCTGATTCTTTTTTGGAATTCCTGTAAGTCCGTTTAGGCCCGTTCCTCTTGAAAGATTTATAAAAAAAGTTTCTAAATCGTCATCTAGATGATGAGCTGTTAGTAGATAATCGTAATTAAAATTGGATAAAATCTCTTCAAACCAATTATATCTCAAAGTTCTGGCTGCCATTTGCGTTGAAACCTTTTGTTCATCCGCATACTTATGAGTGTCAAATGTTTCAGAAAAAATTGGTACATCTAAATTTTCAGCTAATGCTACTACAAATTGCTCATCGCCATCACTTTCTTCTCCTCTGAGTGAAAAATTACAGTGCGCAAGAGCGATTTCAAGGTTTAGATTTTTGATTAAGTGCGTTAAAACCACACTATCTACTCCCCCACTACAAGCAATAAGATTTTTTTTCCCTTTTAACAATGAAAAGTTATCCTCGATATGTTTTTTGAAGTTAGTTAGCACTTAAATGAATAAAAATAAATTAATAATTATACCTGCTATTACTGCTATTCCGAAGCTCAACATAGTACCAATAAGCACGTATTCTGTTTTTAACGTTTCATCATTTCTATAGCGTAGAATTGATTTTGCAGCAATTAAAAACCCTACAGCTGAATATTGTGAAACGATGATAAATGTTAGCGTTAGAATTCTTTCTAACACCCCAATTACTTTTCCAGCATTGGGCATTTCATTATCGCTGGAGACCTGTATATCTGTTGCTTTAAACACTTCTCTAATAAATATATTCGCAGGTTTTAAACACACCAAGTATCCTGCTATTATTAATAGGTATTTAAAATCTATAAAGGTGTTTACAAAGGGATCTATTCCTTGCCATTTATCAAATAAAAGAACTACTACTGTTAAAATTATTAAGTGTAAAGCCTGATCTATGAAAAAAGCGTACCTACCTAAATATTTACTGTTATTAAGATGGAGTTTAATTCCATCAATTAAGAAATGAGTTACAGTGATTATTGCTGCAGCCCAAACAAACTCAACTTGTAATGATAATAGCCATGATAATACAAAGCACAGTAAAGCGTGCCAATACAAAAATGGACTTTTAAAGCCTATTGTGTTTTTTTGTTTAGCTAATTTATTAGTTTGAAAAAAGTAATCCAAACACAAATGCGCTATAAATTGGAGGAGTAATAATTCCTTTATTCCCATAGTGTTTTAGTTTGTAACTATCATTTTATAGTAATTTACAGCTTCTTCAATTGCATTCCAACCTACACTGGTCGAGTGTTGATTTACTGCAGACTGCCCAATACCTAAACGTTTTGCAATATCATCTTCCTGATTATTCATCAGCTTTAAATATAAAACCTCACATTGTCTAGAGGTTGCTTTACTTATTAACACGTCTAAAAGTGCTAGTAAAGGTTGGAAATTTTTATTTAAAGACTCGTCTTTTGAAGCAAAAAACAAGGTGTTTTTTATAACGATTCGCTCCTTATTATAGGTCGTTTCTCCACTTATTTCGCGTCCTGATAAGTAAATAGCATCACCATCAATAATTCCATCTTTAGGACTATATCTACTCAATTCACCATAACCTATAGCAAGGCGAATTCCGTGTATCTTAAATTGTTTTACTCTACTGTCGGAGGTTTTATAGGTTTTAACTTCAATTGGAATTGCTTTTACAAAACTCTTTATAGCTAAAGCCACTTGTAGTCCTTCCGATGCATTTGGCACTACACATTCTATGTAGTCGCCTTTAATAATACGACCATATACATTAAATTCTTCCTTTAAATCTTTTAGAAGATTCTTTAATTTTTCCTCTACAAGTTTGCGGTCTTCCCCTGTTAAACTAGTAGAAGAGATGATGTCGCCAGATATAACCGAATATTTCATTCATTATAAATTTATTCAAATATACAAATTTATTAGTCATAATACTAATAAATGTATTTTATAAGCTAAAACACTAATAAACAAAACTTATCAGTTAAAAGGCTAATAAACTAAGATTATAAGGGAGGGTTAAGAACCAAGCGCATTGCTTTTGCTTTCAGAAGACACTCTTCGTATTCATTTTCTGGGATAGAATTTATTGTAATCGCACTTCCTACCGAAAAGCTAACATACTTTTCAATAGAATTATATAGAATACTCCGAATAACTACGTTAAAATCGAAATCGCCTGAAGGTGTAAAATAGCCTATGGCACCACTATATAATCCGCGTTTAGCATCTTCTGTACTTTCAATAATTTGCATTGCAGAAATTTTTGGTGCGCCTGTCATACTTCCCATTGGGAATGTATTTTTTAAAATATCTACACTAGCAGTTTCTGAACTCACTTCACAGGAAATTGTAGAAATCATTTGATGCACTTGTTCAAATGTATAAATAGCGCATAACTCTTCTACCTTTACACTACCCTTCTGAGCTATTCGAGATAAATCATTACGCACAAGGTCTGTAATCATTATATTTTCACTGCGTTCTTTAGGATCATTTTGAAGTTGTTTTATCATATTCAAATCATTAACTTCATTGTCTAGACGCTTAGCCGTTCCTTTAATAGGTTGTGAGACTATAGTATTTCCGCTTCTTTTGATATATCGTTCTGGAGAAGCTGAAAGTGCATGTAATTCATTCAGTTTCAAAAAGACGGAAAATGGTGGTTTTGAAATTTTATTGAGTTCAATAAAGGTATTTAAGGGGTCTATTTCAGTATTTTCAGAATAAAACTCTTTACATAGGTTTGCTTCATAAATATCTCCTCTTTTTATGTGCTCTAAAAATTTATCTACCTTTTCGATATAATTAGCTTTAGTTGTACGAGCTTTAATATCCAAAGCCTTATGAGGATTAGTGTTTTTGGATGAATGTAGAAATTCTGAAATTTCCTTCCAATCAGATTCTAATTCATCATCGACCATATTTAAATAATGAACCTCAACATTTTCTTCAGTAAAAAGAAAAAGCTTTTTAGGTTGAAAAAAATATAAGTCAGGAAAATGTAAGCCATCAAAGTTATTGGATTGAAGCGGCTCTACATCATTTTTAAGGTCGTAAGAAAGGTAACCAAAAATCCAATCGAGAGTTGTGGTTTGATACTCTTTTAGTTTATCAAATGCATTATAAGCATCGGTTTTTATCGCCGTAAATGCGTCAACTGCAAGTATAGCTTGATAGCTTTCGTGAGCTTGTTTATAGCTGTTTGAGTCTAACCATACAACCTCATCATATTGCTGCGCCCATTGAAGGAAGCTTTGTTTAGATGCTTCGGTTAAAGAAAAAGAAAGTTTCTTAACAGTCCGCATTAAATTTCAATTTGATGTACAAAGTTTTGAATAACGTCTATAAAACCTAAAAGTAAAATTTCATTGGTAATGGTGTTTTCCTGTTCTGAAAAATTTTCAGAATAAGATGGGAAACTAAAGCTCTCAACTACATTTGCCCCAAAGCGAGGAAGTGTATTTTTTGTGTAATCCAAAGCTGAAGCTGCTCCGCGTTTGCCAATAGAAGTACTCATTAACAATACTTTTTTTCCTTCTAGAAACTTTCTATCTAAACGGGATAACCAATCTAACGTATTTTTAAAATAAGCCGAAATATTTCCGTTATGTTCATTTACTGATATTACGAGAGCATCAGACTCTTGTATCTTGTTGTTAAGCATTTTTAAATTAACAGGATAACCTTTTTCGCGTTCAAGGTCTACGCCAAACATTGGCAGATCATAATCTGTTAATTTAATAATTTCAGTATTGTGATTTGGGATGTGAGTTGCAGCAAAGCTTACAAGTTTATGGTTAATAGATGTACTGCTATTACTACCTGCTAGGAAAAGAATTTTACTCATTCTATAAGTTTATTTGGGCGACAAAGTTATTGAAAAAAACCCGCGTCAAACAAGTTTGACACGGGTTCTTAACTATTGAAATTATAAATTTTTATTGCTTCACTATTCGTTTAACAATACTTGTGTTTTGGGTGTTAATTTTCATAAAGTACATTCCTGCAGCTAGATTCTCCATTGAAATAGAAGTTTCTGCACCAGACTTACTTAAATCGATGTTTTTAACAACACTTCCTTTAACATCAGTTATCACAGCATTAACAAGCTGCTCAGATGTTTTATTAGCCAATGTAATATAACCAGAAGTAGGGTTTGGATAAAGTGCAATATTATTAAAGAACTCATTTTCATCTACACCTAAAGTATCTTCTACTGTAACTGTAAAAGTACAAGTGCTTTCATTTCCTGAAGCATCTGTAGCAGTTAACGTAATAGTTGTAACCCCAGCATCTACCATAGTTCCTACAGCAGGATTTTGTGTAATAGTAGGAGTTAAACTACAGTTATCTGTTACTACAGCGTCGGCTGTATAATCAGGTAATGTAAACTGAGTACCTGGGTGTACCTCAACTTCCACATCGGCAGGGCAAGTAATAACTGGCGCTTCAGTTTCTGCAGTAATTTCAGTTAAAGTTCTTAATGCTTGGCATCCTGTTGGGCCAATATTAATATCAGAATTAGGAACTCCAAAATCTGAAGGCTCGCATATTCCAGACCAATCAGCTGCTGAATCTGTATCTCCGTGTCTTCTAAACGAATCAGAACCACAATCATTGATAAAGCCAGCACCTGCACCACTCCAATCTAAATCGGAAGCAGTAATGTTAAAACCAGCAATTGTTAAGTTGAGGTTTGAAATTTGAGAAGCACTAAAGCCCCAAAAAACAGAATCTACAACGTTTCCGTCGGGATCAATAATTATAATCCATCCAGTACCAGAATTACCCCACCAAATATTATTACCCCAATAATCAGATCCACTTTCATCACTAAATACTCTTACAGAATTTTCATCCATGTGGAATAGTGGTCTTACAATTGAATTAACTGTGTTTATGTTTGTATATGGTTGATCACTAACTGCAACTTTATATCCTACATAATCTGTAGCTACTCCAATATTTTGAATTTCAAATCTATCTGGAGTCTCAACGCTTATTTCAGAAATAACCAATTTAGATAATAATCCTGGTTCACTTTCTTGTGCATATACATTGCTATCGTCTGTTGGTGTGAATGTATAAGTTGTTCCTTCGTGTAAAAAGTTTCCTCCTGTTGGAGCGTCAAACCATCTAATGATGTTTGAAGAATCATTAGGAGTTGCAGTTACAGTAACTTCTTCACCAATACAAACGTTTGTTGCTCCTACAGTAGTTGGTCCATCAGGAACTGAAAGAACTTCAATAGTATCAGTGTCAGACGATGCAACTGTACAATTACTAGCTTGAACAGTATAAGTAACTGTATGAACTCCAACACCAGCTGCAATAGGATCGAAGCTGAATGTTGAACCATCGCCGTTATCTGTTACACCTGGTCCGCTATAGACACCACCTCTTGGGGCACCACCAGTTAAATCAGTCATCACATTTGAAGAAACACATACTTCTTCTAAAACGCTTAATGAAGCACTTGAAGGAGGTGTATCAAAAGCTTGAGTTCCATCACTTCTACTTCCTGAAGATCCTTGGTCTGCACTATAACCTAAACCTCTTTTTGCGAAAGCTTCCCATAACAAGCACTCATTTGCACCGCCATATATAGCTTGATCTGCTGCAATAATAGCATCACGACCGTCAACAAACCCTGGGCTACAAGGTTGTAACTTCAATCCTTCTGTTACAATAGCCATAGCCATAACATTTCCTGCGTCTTGGTTTACGTCACCAGTAAAATTGTATGGATTCGGATCGTAACCATGTTCATCGATTAATGCCCAAGTTACTTCCCATAACATTTGTGCCCATACAGAACCTACTCCGTGTGGTACAGCCGCTGTTTTAATAAAATCATAAGTTTGAGGATTCACACTCATATCAGTACTATAAGGATAATCTCTAATACCTCCCCCGTTTGGTCCTTGACCAAATAAGTATGTTCCTACAGCTCTAGGGTCTGTACTTACATCACCTGGAGAAATTGTTAGTAAAGCTCCAAAAAAGTCACTCCAACCTTCTCCCATTTGTTCTGAATTCTGCAAACACCCTGCAGCAGATGGACCACCAGTTAATCTATTTGAAATACCATGTCCGTATTCGTGTATTACAACTAATGAATCGTAATCGCCATCTTTATCACCACAAATGTACATTTGCATTGTTGGGTTACCTCCATCTGGTGGAGTTCCGAAGTTTGCATTACAAGTACCTGAACCATCTTGTGCTTCAGCATTTACTGAGTCGCCACCAATACCGCCATTACCGTAGTTATTTTCTTGAAAGTTTCCACTTTCTTCATCAAAACCGTACATATACATTACGTCGTGAATGATGTTGTTTAAATAAAACAAATTAGTAATTGCAGCATCTTCATATTGGTTAGAGCTTGAATAAGTTTGACTAAAAGGATATCCTGTAAAATCTAAATTTGGCCCACCGTTTGGCTGATATCCTGGGTTATTACCGTCTTCGTAAGCATTTGCATTATTACCGCGTGTAACTGTATATTCTGCTCCAGGAACTCCATCAGTATCGTGCCATCCGTAAGGAGAAGCAACAGGATGTGCTGGTTGAACTTCTATTGATCTGTTTCCAAAATATGGACTTTCAATAGGTAAAGCGAATGCCTCATAACATTCAGTACAGTTAGTATTAGTAGATTTCGCTACTAATTCTGAATAGTTAGGCACGTCAAATAAATTGGTGTTAAAGTTCACTTCTTTCACGTCATTACTATGGTCGTGATCAAAATTACAACTAACCATCCAATCTGTTTTATCTAAAACTTTACCAGTAGTAGCATCAACTCTTAAACTCCACCAGTTTTGTTGGCTTTTCTCTTGAATTGAAATATCCCAAGATAATACCAAATGATTGTCATCGGTAATAGCATACACGAGTTTTGCAGGGATAGGACTTAAAGAAATACCTCCATCACTTAATAGTGTTTCTTTAGAAGCACCTTTAGCTTTATCTAATACGGTTAAAGACTCATTAAGCGTAAAACCTAATTGCATTGCTGCAGCCTGAACTGCTTGTGAAGCTGTTAATCCTGGTTGTGTATTTCCAAATAATTTTTCGGAAGTACTTTTAATAAATTTACTGTCTTGTGAAATAACAGCACCATTTGGTAAAGTATGAATTCCAGAATCGGTACCGTAAATCTCGATATCGTTTAATAATTGTCTGAAATAAACGTGTTGAATTCCACTTGTACGACTTTTAGATTCGTCTGTAACTTGCCATTGAAGATCTTCAGGTAGTAATTCTCCTTTCTCAACAAATTGATTCAGTTGGTCGGAAATAGTCTTTGAAAAATCCTGAGCAATCATACTGCCTGAAAACAAACAGACGGCTGCCAGAAATAAATTTCTTGTAACTTTTTTCATGTTTTTTTGGGGGTTGATTTTAATTAATATGTATAAATTGTACTATTTGTGCTTGTAAAGCTATTAAAAAATAGTTCTATTACAACCTTTACATTAGCATCCCTATTTATTTAACATTTTTAAACAAGAGTTTTTATACTTAATTATGTTTCGACAATATGAGTACTTTTACAGAAATTAAATTATCATCTAAATGAACGAGAATAAAGCTTCTGATATCAAAAAATCAAAACCACGCAATCTACCGGCTATTTTAGGATGGGCTGCTGCTATATTTTTTATGGGAGGAATTTTGTGGATGCTTAAACAAAATAACGATTTGAATAAAGCTCTACAAACTGCTACTGTTCAGAATACAGTTTTAAAAACCAAAAATTCTGAAACAGAAAATCAATTAAAAGAAAGTAATAAGGTTCTTGAAATTTTAAGTGCTAAAGATGTTCAAACTTATACATTAGCAGGTAACCAAGCTGTAGCACCTACCGCTTTTGCTAAGGTATATCTAAACCAAAAAGAAGGAAATGCTTATGTAGATATTAAAAACCTACCTACACCTCCTAATGGGAAGGCTTATCAAGTTTGGACACTCAAAATGGAACCCTTTTCCGCAACAAGCATTGGTTTAATCAACCTTCAAAACAACGTTGCTGATGGAATATATAAATTTTCAGATTTTTCTTTATCTGAGGCTATTGGTATAACTTTAGAAGAAGAAGGCGGTAGTGAGACGCCTAATCTTTCGCAATTGTACACATTAGGAACTATAGCTAAGTAATAACATTTCTATTTTATAAAACAAAAAAAGAGAACTACTTGAGTTCTCTTTTTTTGTTTTACAATAGTTCTATTAAAATGGCGGAGCCAAATAAGGAAAGCTATTGGAGAATTGGGCATCATTGGAAGGTACTCCATCATCAGTTAATCCTGGATTCTCTGTACCATCGGCACCTCCATAAATTAATTGAAGTGTTGTATTCATCACATCTTCCCCTAAGGCTCTTCCTGTTAAAATATCAACACCGTTTGAATAAGTAGTTTCTCCTGTTTCAGCTAACCATAATACATCGTTTGACAACAAAGTAGAAAAAGCAGTTGCGTCTAATCCCCATACGTTTGTTGTATAATTTGGGTTTAATAATAACAATTTACTTTCCATCATACTCTGAAATTCAACTTGCATTTTTGAAGGTACCGTTACATTGTAAGTATCTCTATAACCTAATGTTCCAAACATTGTATTTATAGATGGCCTTCCCATTTGGTCTTCCTGAATGTAAACACCACTAAAGTCTAAACCACTTTCATCACAAGGGTCACACATACTTCCACCGCAGTCTATTCCAGTTTCATCCCCATTCTTTACACCATCGGAACAAGTAGCATTAATAATAATATTATCGTCGTCGTCTTTACATTGGGTGAATAATAATAAGGAACCTAATGCAGCAAAGAGCGTTATATATTTTAAAGTTTTCATGTTTATTGTTTTGTTGATTAACACGTTTTAAATCTTTCTTTTAGACTCTACCCAAACATTATACATTGGAGTATCAGGTGAAAATTGATTTACCCCTACTGTACCACCTGGAAGCATTGATTTTGGAAGTTCAATTACTACACTTAAAACATTTTTTCCTGCGTAATAATCTGTTCCTTGAGAACTGAATTCTGTTGCATCGCCTGCTAGAATAATGTTGTACTTATTTAGATCAAAAAAGAAAGGATCTTCACGAGGTCCTGCAAATAGTTTTATTCCATCTATTTCAGCAACTTCAATATCATCTATAGTAGAAATTTTTACGCTTCTTCTTGTGCTTGAGGTTAAAATAGTACTTCTTAATCCTTCATCCCCCGTATACTCAGGAACTGCTGGACCAAAGAAATGCATAGAATCTCCACGCTTAATAGCTTGAATAACTAAATCTTCTTTAAGGTCGTTATCCTTGTCTATATTAAACTCTATTAGCACAGATTCGTCAAAAACAGCTTGCTCGGTAGCCTGTCCCGCTGGCAGTAATCCTTGAATATTAGCTACAAAAACAAAGTTATTATTGTTTTCACCTTGAAAGGCGTAAAAATCTGCTATATCTGCAGAAGATCCTTTTACCGATGGAGCATCCATGTGATCTGCCGACATCAAAAAAGCAGATAATGCAACCATTCCAAGGCCACCTATAACTGCAAAAAGTTTTGATTTTTTCATCTTTTTAGTAAGTTTTTATTAATTAATTTTACTTGTTCATTTTAACTTAGGTCTAAATGTACAATCTTGATTTTCAAAAATGCGATATTTTTTGGGAAACAAGAAAAAATCAAGGCTTGAACAGTCAAAAATAACTATAATTAATTCGATGAACCCTTCAGCACCCGATTGGATACTAAAATTCTTAAATCTATTTGAAAAGGAGGAGCTTGTTGATGCTTTTAAGAACAACCATCAATTTTATGAAGCTTTAAAGCAAACAGGATTTATTTATGGTGTTACTGTTTCTGTTATTCCGAAAAAATCTCTTGGACATTTAAAATACACTAAAGAAGAGCTTACTAAAATTAATCTCTTCCATACTTTACTTTTTCAATATTTTCAAAACAACGAAAATGGCAATTACGACGATGCCATAAAAAGTATTCTAACGTTTTATAATCATTTAGAAAAAGGGAAAACAGGATTTTTTCAAATGTTTTCTATAGCACAAAGTCCGTCAAATACTTTAGAACATATACTAACAGCGCGATTACAGTCGGTTAATACTATTTTAAAGAAGAATACAATTTCTTTACTCACCCACGCCCTACTCTACCTTGATGTTCTTGCATTTAAACATTGGCAAAAAGATCCTAGTTCAGTGAAATCTTATTATCGTGAATTAGAATCCACTACCTTAACTGCTTGTTTTTACACCTTAGTTTCTAAAAAAGAAAAAACAAAATACGATAAGTTATTAGTAGAGTTTTTTGAATCATCATCAGATTATATAATAGATTATAGTGAAGGTGGCGCGGCTACTTTTTTAGAGAGTTTAAACTACCTCAACAGTGATAAAAACTCATTAGAAAAACAGTTTATCTTAGACTTATGTTGTCTTACTGTTTGGGAAGATCTTACTATGGATATCTCTGAACATCAGTTTTTACAACAATTATTAGTCACCTTGAATTTTTCTGAAAACGATTTAAAAGGAAGTCTTTTATCTCTTAAAAATTTTGCTGAAAAATACACGGAAAAAATTCTACTTTTTGAATATTCACACCCTGTAAAGCAATTCTACAAACAATCCTCTGCAACGGTTAAATTACTAATTCTTAGAAATAAAGATAGACTTGCTAGAGAACTTGAGGAAAGTGGTGAATTAGTTGTTTTACTTGGACATTCAACAATTCGTGATCTAACAGCAGAAGAAAAGTATAAAGTGAAAGAGCAGTTATTAGACATTTGTAAGTCTATACCTTCACTCACTATTTTTCTCTTACCGGGAGGAAGCTTGCTATTACCGCTATTAGTTAAATTTATTCCGAAGCTATTACCGTCATCGTTTCAGGAGAATAGAATTAAATAGCTTTTGAATTTTACTCCAACCAAAGTTTAAAGTCTTTCACTCGCTCACGTGCCACAACAACTTCTTGTTCTTTATAGCTATTTAACTTCAATTGAAGTCTAGAGTTCGTATAAGATATTATATCCTTGATTGAGTTTATATTTATGATATATTTTCGGCTAATTCTGAAAAAAAGTTCTGGCGAAAGTTCTTGTTCAAGCTGTTCTAAAGTTGTTTCTAAAAGATAATCTCGCCCATCTACAGTGTGTGCATAAGTTCCTTTATTTTCAGAATAAAAACACTCTATCTCATCTACCAAAATCATTTTGATATGCTGCCCTATTTTGGTTGTAAAACGTTTTTTATACTCGCGTTCAACTGGATTGACAAGAAGCTTTTTAATATCCTCAAAATTGATTTGTAGATTTTTATTTGAAGGTTTTAAAAACATGTATTTTTTAACGGCAGCTTGTAACTCTTCTTCATCTATAGGTTTTAGTAAATAATCTATGCTATTAAGCTTAAAAGCCTGCAAAGCATATTCATCAAAAGCTGTGGTGAAAATTATCGCACTGTTAACCTCAACAATATTAAATATTTCAAAAGAAAGTCCATCACTTAATTGAATGTCTAAAAAAATTAAATCTGGATGTTTGTTAGTCTTAAACCATTCTACTGCTTCTTCAACACTGTGTAGCATTTCACTTACATTTACATCTTGTTTCGCTAACATACGTTGAAGATAACGAGCTGACGGTTTTTCATCTTCAATAATTATTACATTCATATAGTTTCGTAAAATTGTGTGGATAATTGTAGCGTTTTCATTTACGTGTTTTCACTCTAAAATTACTTAGCCACCTTTGAAAATTAGTTTTATTTATTATTTTAATTTTGATTGATGCTAATTGAAAATTAACTTGCTATTGCTCTTCTAAAAACTGTTTAATTTTCTTTTCTTCCCATCGTTTCAATAACACGTTATTAAATTTAAATTCAAATAATACATAAATTGCATGTGATACTAGACCTATACCCCAGAAAAAAGCAATTGCGTAATTACTCCAATGTTTGAAATCTAATGGTTTGCTGTTAAATACATTAGCAGAAAAGAGAAGGATTATGATATTAACCATTACAAAAACTAAAAGGTGACTATAGAATCCTTTTAAAGTTTCAACTTTTTTCTTTGCTCGTAAATAGGATAAACTTTTCTTGACCTCCATTTTTAATATGATTAAAACTCGCTTTTATTTTCTCGTCTTTTCTCTTCTTCCATATACTGCTTAATCTTACGATTCTCCCAGTCTTTACCCATAAATGGTGCCCATTTAAATACTTTTATAGCTTGGAAAAAAATTCCGATTCCCCATCCAAAAGCAGCCCATAAAAACCAAGGATTTTTAAATTCGTTTACATAGTAATTTAGTCCCGCTAAGGCACAAATGAAAATAACATACATCGCAACATTAGTGTAAAACTTTTTCATTTCCTCTACACGTCGTTTTGCCTTGATATATTTATAATCTTCCTTATTTATTTCCATAACTGTAATTTTAAACCTTATCTTAAAAGTACCGAATATTGAGCTCGCTATAAAGAGAAAAACACCGAAGCGTCAATATTAGGCGACGAATTGTATTTTATTCATCTTTACTCATTAGTTCACGAATTTTTCTTTCTTCCCAAGACTTGCTAAAAAACGGATTGTATTTAAATGTTTCTGATGCGTGACCTATTACTCCAAATCCCCATCCAAAAATTGGAAATAACGCCCAAGGAAATCCTGCATGTGAAATTATATTTAAGTAAATAAGTACTGGAATAAAAAACACGAAAATAGCTAAATGCACATAAAACCATTTTAGCTTCTCCACTCGCTTTTGAGCTTGTTTAAATTTCTTTTCTGAAATATATATTTTTGATGAATTCATAACTTCAAAGTTTTTTGTTAATATTGGTATTGCAACACTAAACTCCTCTTTATTTTTACTAATAGTAACGGGTTGCTTAGTAAGAAGCGCATACCTTTCTCGAATGTTTCGCAGCCCCAAACCTGTGCTTTGTTTTAAAACTTGCTTAGGCTGAATGTTATTGGTTATCATTAAAACCCCATCTTTTTCTGTTATAGTAATATGAAGTTTTTTCGATGGCATAACTTGATTGTGTTTTACAGCATTTTCCAACAGTAATTGCAGCGATAATGGCACCACCTTCGCTTGCGAATTTTTTAAATGTTGTGGTGTATTAAAAATGATGCTATCCTCAAATCTCACTGCTAAAAGAGACATGTAGAGTTCGGCAAACTTTAGTTCTTCTTCTAGGGTAACCAGCTCTTTATTCTTTTGTTCTAGAACATAGCGATATACTTTTGAAAGCGAAGTTGTAAAACGAGTAGCTGCTTCTGGATTTTCTTCAATTAAACTAGTAAGTACGTTCAGGCTATTAAAGAGAAAATGAGGATCTAATTGATTTTTTAGAGCATCGAACTTTGCTGATGCTGTTCCAGCAATTAATTTTTGTTCGGTTACAATGGTTTGCTGTTTATTTCGATAGTAATAAAAAGAATAAAATATTGCAGTAATTACTACAGAAATAATGAATGAGAGATAATAGTAATCAATCTTTTCAGAAGAAATAAATACTGAAAAATCTTTTCCTTCTATTCCTACTTGTGTTATTATTCGAATAACAAAAAGCGCTACTAATGTAACTAAAACACCTCCTAAAAGCCCTTTTAAAAGGTTTTTAGTTTTAAAGACTTGATTGGGAAATGTCTTGAGTAAAAACCCAAAATAGTATGCATTAGCCAAATATAGAATTACAGAATATAATTGGTTGTACGAAAAAGCAATTAGCAGCTGACGACCATTTTTAAAGAAATGTCCATTTATATGTTGAATTATCACAAGAATGATAAACACAATAGTCCCTACAAAAAATGCTTTCCCTATGTCTTTAAAAATGCGCATTGAATGATTATTTTAAAAATTATACACAAGAATATCAGTTAATTAATAATATTGAAATTAGGAAAAGTTTTACTTACAGCTTTCTGCAACAATTTGCTTTGCTCTTTCTTCACCATAGGTTGGGTAGAACTCTCCTTCGGGTTTAAAAGTAGCAAAAAGTTCTATCGCTCGCTGAAGGTCTTTGCAGTAAGTATCTATTGTTTGATTAAAATATTTCGCACTTCCTATATCCCACTCAGCTTTAGCCAAGATCATTCTTGGATTTTCTGGAGCGATAGCTAAAGCCTGATTGTAAAGCGCAGCCGCTTTTGGAGAATAAGTCATTCCGTATTGCTGCCCGTCAAACACTATCCAGGCGGTATACAACTGTGCTTGCAGCACTAATAATTCAGGATTACCTTTTGATATAGCTGTAGCATCATTAATAAAATTCTGTGCTTTGTCTAGTTGTGCTTTCAACTTCGCTGCGTCTTTTTCTGTGAAACTATTTATAACATTTATTTGAGCTACATAATAAGGCGGCAGCCATTTGTCTGTTTCTGCTGTTGCAATTCTTTCAAACATATTGGCTGCTTCCCAAGATTTATCTTCCTGCCAAATCTTAAATGCTTTTTGCATACCTTGTTGGTATTTGGTTGGTTCCGAAACTTCTGTTGAAGTTGTTTGAGCCTCTACCTGCATAAAAAAAGCAGTTAAGACTATACTTAAGTAAGTGAGTACGTTTTGCATAATTGATATTTTAGTTTTGGTTTAAAGTTTTATTATTATTCAAATTTCATTTAATACTTCTATTATTTAAAAATGAAACAACCGAAATGTTGATTACATTGACTGAATTGTAATATTAAACTCCTACAGATTATCTAGTTGATTATTTTTCCCGTCTTCACTAATAGTCCAAAAGAAACCAACAAAAAAGAATTGATCTGCTGCTGGAAGTAATTTCCTTCTAGCAAAATTCCCATTGGCATCAGGAGTATTTGCGTACTGATATCCATTCACATTCTTAAAAGCGAAAGCATTGTTTATGGAGAAATAAAGTATCTTTTGTTGCGATAACAAATACGCCCAGTTTAAACTTACACTGTTATAATCTCTTGTTTTTTTCTGAAGAAAGCCAGGCGAATTTAAATCGGTGTAAGTTCTACCACTGCCGTATTGATAGCTAAATCCTATCTGACTTTTCCAATCGTCAATCCAATATTTTGCAACAACCGAAAGATTATGTGTATTTGCAAAGTTTGGTGTGGCCTTAATTGGGTAGTCTTTATATTTTCTTTCGGTATCCAAATATGAATAGCTTACCCAATAATCTACATTCTTTATACTTTCGTTATCACGCCAGAAAACATCCAATCCTTGGGCATAGCCATTTCCTGTATTATTAAATAAACTATTTACATCGGGAATGGTTTCGTTGTATGTTACAAGCTTATTGTATTGCTTTCTATACAACTCAGCACGAAATATTCTATTGTTTGCAGCATATTGATAATTCAGTATGTAGTGTTGGGTGTGTTGAGCTTCTACGTCTGTAGTAAACTTTAAAATTTCATTATCTGGTTGTTGAAAGAAATCTCCATAAGCTAATGAAAGCTGACTATTTTTACCTGTTTTAAAAGCAAATGATGCTCTAGGTGAAAATGTAACTTCCTTAAACAATTCACTATACTCCCCACGAACTCCTAGTTTTAATGCAAGTTTTCGTGAGAAAATGATATCTGCTTCGGTAAAAAAGGCAGACACATTATTTTTAAACCCAATATTTGCTGAAAAATCAGACGCATTATATTTTTCATCAAAATCGGTAAGAAACTGTTCCACACCAAAATTCAGTTTGAAATAATTACTAAAACGTTTGTTGAGTTTTAATTTTAAATGTGCCGAATTTTCAACATCCTTTATATGTGCTTTATCGATGTTTACCTTTGTATTTGCGTATGTATAACTCCCACCTCCAAAAATTGACCAGCCTTTATTAAGTTTTTCAGAGTAACTAGCATTAGTATAGAAGTTCTTATTATTCAACTTAAAATACAAGCCTTCTGCTTGATTAATATCTTCTTGTGTTAGTTCAAAATTTGAAGAGTCGAAAGCGCCATAAACCTTTAATAATCCGTCTCCAATTTTTTGTCTAAGAACAGCCTCTCCAGAAGCTGTTTCAAAGGGTTTTTCCCAAGTGTTTCTATCAGGAAGCACAGCAATGTAAGGAGCAAGATTTATATAAGATGTATTCAGACTCAATGATGAATTATCCCACTTTTCGGTGTGTCCTACCCCTCCACCAACACTCATAATAGCAATGTTTGTCTTTTCCTGTACAGGTTCGTCTATGGTGTTCAATAGTAAGACTGAGGATAACGCTTGTCCGTATTCTGCAGAATAACCTCCAGTAGAAAATGTTATGCCATCAAACAAAAAGGGACTGTATCTTCCGCGAGTTGGGATGTTATTGGTTGTAGGGCTATAGGGTGTAAAAACTCGAATTCCATCAATAAAGATTTGCGTTTCACCTGCATCTCCACCACGGACAAAAAGGCGTCCATCCTCAGCAACGGTTGTAGTTCCTGGAAGCGTTTGTAATGCTCCTACAAAATCACCAACCGCACTTGCTGTTGTAACTATATCCATCGGCTTTAAAACAGAAATTTTACTATTATCACCCGCTGAAAAGGAGCCTGCAGAAATTGTTACTGTTTCTAAAGAATTTACATCGTCACGCAGAACAACTTTAAGATTTTTTAGTTTCGAAACGTCATCTATCATTGTAAATGTTTCAAATGAAACATAGGATACAGTTAAGGTTTGTACTCCAGTTTCGGTAGTTTCAAATGTCCAATTTCCATTTTGATCTGATGTAGTACCATCATAAGTTCCGGTTAAATAAACATTTGCCCCAAATATTGGAACACCTTTTTTATCGGTTACTATTCCCGAAATTTTACTCTGTGCAAAAAAGGAAAATGGAAAGAGAATTATTAGAAAAAAAACTACTGAAACTTTCATCTAATGGTGGATTTTGATTTACGGTTCAAAGATGAATTTTCCACACGACATTTCTGAATAAAACAATCTGAACTGTAAAAAAACATAGCTCAATTGTAATTCAAATTTCTTTTTAGATTTTAAAAATTCACATTAAATTGATAATCAACACACAAGCTACGAATTATCCTTAAAACGTTTATAATTAATACTTTATTCTATTTTGTAAAATTCAAATTTCTGATATGGTTGTTTTGCTTCTATCATCCATAGTCCGAACAAAAAAAGAATTATTGTATCTTCGGTTTAAATCAATCTTAAAATAACAGATTCAGAAAAAGTAGATATTTTCATCCATAAACAGACAAAGTGGAAAGATAAGCTTCAACTTCTACGCAGTGTTATTCAACAAACCGAATTGAAGGAAGAAGTGAAATGGGGCAAACCAACTTACACCCTTAATGGAAAATTAGTAGTTGCTATGGCTGATTTCAAAAATCATTTAGCACTTTGGTTTCATCAAGGTGTGTTTTTAAAGGATGAAGCTAAAACCCTTATTAATGCCCAAGAAGGAGTAACTAAAGCCTTAAGGCAATGGCGTTTTAAACAAGATGATGAAATTAATCCCAAACTCATTTTACAATATGTAGAAGAAGCAATTGAAAACGCTAAGGCCGGTAAAGAAATAAAGCCTGTTAAGAAAAAAAATGTTTCAATACCTCTTTTACTTAAAAGCGCATTGGCAACTGACAAAGTCTTAAAAGAAAGCTTTAACAAACTAACCCCTGGTAGGCAAAGAGAATATGCTGAATATATCGGTGAAGCTAAACGAGAAGCAACCCAACAGAAACGCCTAGATAAGTCTAGTGAATTAATTAAAAAAGGCGTTGGATTACACGATAAATATAAAAATTGCTAAGAAAATAACTCCTAATCTAATTAATTATGAAAACAGATACTTACACCAAGACTATTTTAACAATCATCGCAATTTGTTTAACTTTTAACGTAGTGAAAGATTTGAATCTAATTCCTTCTGCTTATGCTAACAAAAGCAAAGAAATTGAACCTATAAATAATGTAATGGATGTACGTTTAGTGGACATTAATACTTACGACCAACTTAATGTCAATCTAAAGAGCATTGACACTTACGATGAAATGAAAGTAAATATAAAAAAGGTTGAAACCTCAAATGCATTAGATGTGAATATAAAAGAAGTTGGAGGGAGATGGATAACAAGTGGAAGCCCGATTCCTGTAAAAGTTAAGTAATTCTTTAAAGTTATTTTATTTTTTGAAAGGCCTAATAATTAATCTGGCAGCTTTATCGTAATTGATATAACTGTAGGTCCAATTAAAAAAAGTTACCACTCTATTTCTAAAGCCAACTAAAAACCACAAGTGAACAAACATCCATAAAAACCAGGCTATTGCACCTCCAAAGTGTAATTTCCCTATATCTACAACTGCCTTGTTTCTTCCAACGGTAGCCATAGTCCCTTTGTCGTTATATTTAAAAGGTTTCATATTTTTGCCATTCAGCATTTTTTTAAAATTATCTCCCAAGTTCTTTCCTTGTTGGATTGCGGGTTGGGCTACTTGGGGATGACCTTTAGGAAAGTCTTTAGTCTCCATTAATGCTATATCTCCTAAGGCATAAATGTTTTCAAAACCTTCAACCTTATTAAATTCGTCTACTTTATACCTATTTGCTTTTTCAATTAAAGCTTTTCCATCAATACCTTTTATTAATGCTCCAGTTACCCCTGCAGCCCATATAAATGTTGCAGTTTCAAAGGTTTTTCCATCTTTTGTAGTTACCGTTTTCCCATCATAACTACTAATAAAAGTTTCTAAATGAAGTTCAACGCCAAGTTTTTCTAAAAATTTTTGTGCTTTCTTTGAAACCTGTTTACTCATTGGTGGCAATACCCTATCCTGCCCTTCAATAAGGTGAACATTCATTTCTTTTTCGTCTATATCGGGATAATCGAACTCCAAAATACCTTTTCTAAATTCGGCTAAAGCTCCTGCTAACTCAACACCCGTAGGACCAGCACCAGCAATCACAAAATTTAGCAGCCGTTTTCTTTCTTTTTCATCCGTAGTAATATCGGCTTTCTCAATATTTTGTAGCATCAAACTTCGGATATTTAAAGCTTGAGGAACTGTCTTCATCGGCATACTGTTTTCAGCTATACTATCATTCCCAAAATAATTTGTGCGCGTACCAGTCGCAATTATTAAGTAATCATAAGTTAAACTTCCTATTGAGGTGTAGATAGTATTTTCTTCAGTATTAATATGTTCGACCTCAGCTAATCTAAAGTGAAAATCAAGATTTTTCCTAAAAATTTTCCGAAGTGGATATGCTATAGAGTCGGGTTCAAGACCAGCTGTAGAAACTTGATACAACAATGGCTGAAAAGTATGGTAGTTATGTCTGTCAAAAAGTACAATTTGTAGATTTTCATTCCTAAGCTTTTTTATAAAGGAAACTCCAGCAAATCCGCCTCCTATCACAATTATACGCTGCTTTTTGGTTTTAGGAATATTCATAGTTTTAATTTTTATTAAAGTTACAAATTGTTAGGATGCTTCATTTAATTTTTATGACTTTTGTAACAAAGCTAAACTAGCATATACTAACCTATTACCAACAAAATAACTTTGAACAAAGAGCTGGAACATAGTTTTGTCACTCAAATTGAGGAAAATCAAAACATTGTACATAAAATTTGCAGGTTATACACCAACGACAGTGAAGCGCACAACGATCTGTTTCAGGAAATAACCATTCAATTATGGCGTGCATATCCAAAGTTTAGAGGAGATAGTAAGTTTAGCACTTGGATGTACAGAGTTGCTCTAAATACAGCAATTACACTTTATAGAAAATCGAAAAGAACCATAAAAACACAAGATTTTGAAGGAGTTAGTTTTAAAATTTCTTCCGAACCTTATGACGATACTACCGAACAACAACTAAAATTAATGTATCGTGCTGTTAAAGATTTAAACGATATAGACAAAGCGCTTGTCTTTCTTTACTTAGAAGACAAGAATTATAAAGAAATTTCCGAAACACTAGGTATTAGTGAGGTAAATGCAAGAGTGAAGATGAACAGAATAAAAGGAAAATTAAAAAGCATTTTAAATCCGTAGATTATAATGGATGAATTAGAACTTTTAAAAAAACAATGGCAAAGCCGCGAGCAGGATTTGCCACATTTGAGTTTTAACGATATTTATAAAATGTTGTTGAAAAGGTCATCTTCCATTGTGAAGTGGATTTTCTATATCAGTATCGCTGAAATTATTTTTTGGACAATTTTATCATTCTTAGTACCAGAATCGAACACTAAGTTTAATAATGATATTGGGATTAACAATACCCTTATTGTTGTAAACATCCTCAATTATTCAGTATTTGGAGTATTTATCTATTTGTTTTATAAAAATTATCGAAAAATATCGATAACCGACTCTGTTAAGGAGCTGATGCAGAATATTTTAAGGGCACGCAAAACTGTGAAGTACTTTGTAATTTACAATGTGACTGCTACAGCATTATTACTTATCTGTGTTAATTTTTATTACTACCTAAACCAAGATATAGTTTTCAAATATATAGTTGAAGATTTTGGTTTAAGTAATGTTACTCAGGAAAGGTTTATGAGTATGTTTTTTTTAAGCCAAATATTAATTGGAACCGTACTGATAGTACTAATACTATTATTCTACAGAATTATTTATGGTATCTTAATGAAAAGATTATACAAGAATTATAAAGAGTTAGAAAAAATAGAATTATAAAAATATCTACCTAAAACTTCTCTTAATAGCGCCACTGTCTTTCCTTGTTAAGTTCTTCTTCACTCTGAATTTCTTCAGAAGGAATCACTTTAAGAAATGAAGGATGTTGCTCTATAGCGTACTCTAATTTCTCTACTATTTCTTGAATGGTATCGTTTTCATAATCGAATTCTAAAGGTTTTTTAATATCCATACTTTGAAGGATACCACGCTTTTTAATCCGAAGTCCTTTTTTATCAAAAGACCTTCTAAAACCATCAATTACAATAGGAACTACTACTGGTTTGTTCTTTTTTATAATGTGTGCTGTACCGCGACGAATAGGCTTCCAAGGCTTTGTTGTTCCCTGTGGAAAAGTAATAACCCAACCATCATTTAGCGCTTTTGTGATGTTGCTAACATCACTCATTTTTACTTGTTTATTTACTTCCTTTCCTTTTTCACGCCAAGTTCTTTCAATACTAATCGATCCGGCATAAGCAAGAATCTTAGGCAGTAATCCAGCCTTCATCGTTTCTTTTGCTGCAACAAAATAAATATTGAGTTTAGGACGCCATAAATAACCAACGTTTTTAATACTATCCTCTCTTCCGCTTAAACTAGCATTAAAGACGTGAAGCATGGCTGCAACATCGGCAAAATATGTTTGGTGATTACTTACAAAGAGGACATTAGTATCTGGAAGATCTTTTATAATCTCACTTCCATGAATTTTTAACTCATTAAACCCTTTAAAACGTCTATGAGTTAAAACTCCAGCTATGCGTATAAGCCAAAGTTTAAAAAAAATTATATGCCCGAATGGGTTCTTTTTAAAAAGACTCATTTATCAGTTCAGTTTCGTTAAATGCAAACAATGAATAATTGCAGAAAACAGTTGATAGACTGTTTACTTTTATACTGCAATACACTTATTAACAATCAAGTTGATTAAACGCAAATATACTAAAATATGCTTTTATAGAGCTTTTTTAAGCATTTCTCGCACCTCATTGAGCATCATTGCAGTAGCACCCCATACTATATAACCATTTAGATTAAAAGCTGGCACACTTATGCTTGTAGCGTAAGAAGTGGATAGTGTTTGAGTAATTATATTTTCATCATTCATAAAATCGTGTAAAGTTACTTCAATCAAAGCTTCAACCTCTTTTTCTTCAGCTACAAATTTTGGAGGCTCCGTTGTAATTCCTAAGAATGGTTGCACAAAAAAATTACTCGGAGGAATATAAATTTCTGTAAGTTCTTTTAATACCGAAATAGTATTTCTAGAAACTCCAACCTCCTCTTCTGTTTCGCGAAGTGCAGCATCTTGCAACGAATTGTCTATAGCTTCAAGCTTTCCACCAGGAAAACCTACTTGTGCAGAATGCACCCCCTTATAAGTCTTCCGAAGTATTAGTATTAAACGTGTTTCTAACTTTTCTGTAGGATAAAACAACGACATTACTCCGGCTTTTTTTGCAGTATTTTTAAGTCTAGCGGTTTCTTTTAGCTCCTTTAATCGCTCTTCAGGCGCCATTTTAAACTGCACTGCTTCACCTGGAAGTTCCATTTTTCTTACTTTTACAATTCGTTTTTCAAACTCACGGAAATTCATTTATAAAATACCTATTAATTATTAAACTACGAAGATGAATAATTTGAACATTACATCTTCAATTTTATCAAATATTTAATTAAATGAAAAAGAAATTTATTGTCTACTTCGCCTATCTAGCTATTGGCTGTGTAATATTTGCAAGTTGTGAAGATAAGAAAAAGACAACTGAAACTGTAGTTGAAACTAAAACCAAAAAAGAGGTTGAAGTTGAAGATGAAACTAAAGTTGAAAATGATAAAAAGAATGATTATCCAAAAATAACAAATGAAAACGTAGTTGAGTTTTTAACCGAATACGGAAAAACCAATCCTGAAACGAAGGTTTTAATCACAAGTAGATATGGTGACATTGTAATTGAGCTGTATAAAGACACTCCCTTACATCGAGCAAATTTCATTTATTTAGTAAAGGAAAAGTATTTTGATGAAACTTTTTTTCATCGTGTGGTTCCTAATTTTATAATTCAGGGTGGAAATAGTGATTTAGTTTCTACACCTCGTAAACGAGCTGCCATAGGCAACGAGTATTTACTACCCGCAGAAATTATTCCTGGTAGAATTCACCAATATGGAACTGTTTCTGGAGCTAAAGAATACCGTGAAAATCCTGACCACAGAACAGCGCCTTATGAGTTTTTTATATTCCACGGCCCTAAGTCTTCAACCTCACATTTAAATGTAAAGTACACCATTTTTGGAAACGTTATTAAAGGGATGGATGTAGTGGAAAAAATTTCAAATGTAAAAGCAGACGATGGCGATTGGCCATTAGAAAACATTTATATTTCTGCGAAGGTTGTTGAATAATCGTCAAAGGTTTATTTAATTATAATATATAGCAAGATTGTGAATATAAGACCCCAACGGGGTCGAAAGCTAAACAAAACATATATTCTATAAACATTTGAGCCCTACGGGTTCTTTTTAATAATTAAAAATCATTAGTGCCAGATTCTCTAAAAAAACAAAGGAAATCAGTTTAAATCCCGAAGGGATTACATATTTATAACAATAGGTTTCAAAAAAAACACTCGACCCTAACGGGGTCGAAAGCTAAACAAAACATATACTCTATAAACATATGGACCCTACGGGTTCTTTTTAATAGTTAATAATCCTTGGTTCCAAATTCTTTAAAAAACAAAGGTAATCAGTTTAAATCCCGAAGGGATTACATATTTATAACAATAGGTTTCAAAAAAACACTCGACCCAAACGGGGTCGAAAGCTAAACAAAACATATACTCTATAAACATATGAACCTTACGGGGTCTTTATAATAATTAATAATCATTAGTGCCAAGTTCTTTAAAGAACAAAGGAAATCAGTT
>NZ_VDMC01000001.1 GCF_006346335.1 Aequorivita sinensis | reverse complement strand
ATGCAAAGATAAAAGCATTTAGGGCACAATTTAGAGGAGTGAAAAACGTAGAATTCTTTCTGTATAGATTAACAACGATTTTTGCATAAACACAACAATTGTTCTTGATCCCGTAAAACCTTGAAAAACTATCTGAATGCAAGATGTAAACACAATATTCCATAATACTATAAAACAAAAAACCCAGACGGTTGTCTGGGTTTGTTTGCTCCTCTTCTTGGGCTCGAACCAAGGACCCTCTGATTAACAGTCAGATGCTCTAACCAACTGAGCTAAAGAGGAATTTATGTCTTGCCTTTGCTAGCTTTTGCTTGCTATTACAATCTCTTAGATTGCGTAGGCGGGTGCAAATATAAGCCTTTTTTACATTCATCAAAATAAAAAATATAAAAATTTAAAAATTTTAACTTTTTTATCTTTCTGTTTAAACTTGCAGATTTCTATTATTCAAATAACCAGCGATATATGTCATTTCCATTGGCGAAAAGAACCAAAGCAATTAATATGAAAAATCCAACCATTTGAGCATACTCCATAAACTTATCGTTAGGTTTTCTGCCTGAAATCATTTCATATAATAAAAACATTACGTGACCTCCATCCAAAGCAGGAATAGGCAGAATGTTCATGAAAGCTAATATAATAGATATAAGCGCGGTTGTTTCCCAAAACCTCACCCAATCCCAAGCTTCTGGGAAAAGGTTACCAATGGCTCCAAAACCTCCAACCTTAGTAGCTCCTTTCTTAGTGAATACATATTTAAATTGCGATGCATAATCCTTCAGCGTATTGTAACCATAACCAAAACCGCCAACAATACTTTCACCTAGAGTATATTCCACCTTAGTCTGTCCCACTTGTGAAATAACTTCTTTCCTAGAAAACGTTACGCCAAAAGTCCCTTTGTCATTAGGTATAACTCTTAAAGTGTCTAACTTATTAGCTCGTTCTACAACCAATATGTTTTCATTTCCTTTGTTGGCTTCAGCTAAACGCTCAAATTCATCGTGATAAACAATATCTTGACCGTTAAGTGAAATAATTTTATCAGAGGTAAGTAAACCTGCATTTTGAGCTGGATAACCATCCCAAATTGAATCTAAAACAATTTTTTGTCTTGGTAAAAACGGAAAGTGCGTGTCATTCTGAAACATTTTTGTTCCAGCGTCATCAGGTACTGATATTGTTTCAATAGTTCCATCTGCATGTTTTACCTCAACCGAGGAAACATCGCGTAAAAACATATACTTGTTGATTTTCATTACATCTTCAAACGGCTCTCCATTCACTTTTAAGATATGATCTCCATTTCGGAAACCGTATTCTTCAAATTGCTCTGTAACTGCAAAACCTTGAGGAATATCTTCGTTGGTAGTAATACTACTTCCGTTGAAATACAGAAGACTCATATAAATAACAAAACCAACAATAATATTAACTGTAACCCCACCAAGCATAATAATTAGTCGCTGCCAAGTTGGTTTACTTCGAAACTCCCATGGTTGTGGCGGTTGTGCCATCTGTTCCTTGTCCATACTCTCGTCAATCATTCCGGATATTTTCACATAACCTCCTAAGGGCAACCAACCGATTCCGTAAACGGTTTCGCCTATTTTCTTTTTGAAAAGTGAAAATTTCACATCAAAGAAAAGATAGAATTTTTCAACTCTAGTTTTAAAAAGTTTTGCGGGAATAAAATGCCCTAACTCGTGAAGGACAATTAACAATGAAAGACTTAAAAGTAATTGTATAGCTTTAACAGCAAATGGACTCATAATTTCTTGAATAGATATTTATATAAAATAGTCGCGATTTTAAATAGGACACTTAGTCAAAAATCGAACCAATTCTTCAATTTTTCTAAGCAGTACAAATATAGCTCCATTGAAAAATCGCACAAAAGTAATCTTTTAGAGCTTGCAAAAAAAATAAGCGGATGTGTTACTTCTTATTAATTAATGAAATATACCTGTATAACTTCAATCGCTTTTGGAAGAAACAAACTACTCTTTTACTATGGTTTTATTGATAACCCCTTCGGATGTTTCTATCTGAAAAAATAAAATTCCACTTGATAAGTCTGAAACATTGATACTTTCTGAAAAAGCTTCAGCATAAAGTAATTGACCTAAGGCGCTAAATATTCTAACTTGAGAAACATTTAATGATTCAGATTTACTCAATTTGATTTCGATTGATGTGGGGTTTGGATACAATACAATTTGATTTTCTAAATTGAATTCATTAATCCCTAAAATTACTTGGTCATTTCTTGAAATAATATCATTTTCAGGATCGAATTGAACGTTTTGTACGGTAAAATTTACAGCCGGCTGAAAGTTTTGCCCATTAAAAGTATTATCAAGAACAATGTCTAATGTTTCACCTTGCGTCCCTGTCAATCGCAAAGGCACAGGTACTTCAAAATAAGATACTGAGGAATGACTTTGCGACTGATTTATTCTCACATTAATACTCCCTGTAGTTGTTTGATTCCAACTGATATTGAAACTTGGATACCCTTCGCCATAAACCCAATCATTAAAAAATTCGGAAAGGTTTTCACCACTTGCATTTTCTAAGTTTCTAATTAAATCAGGCGTTTTTGCGTATCCATAAGAAAGTAATGGATCTGACAAATAATCTTGTAAGCCTTGAAAAAATACTGCATCTCCTAATTTCTTCCGAAGCATATGAATTACCATTGCCCCCTTACTATAAGAAAGCCTGCTGTTAAAAATTCGCCCCACAGTAGTGGTGTCTTGAGCAGGAATGTAAACCGACCCATTTGGAGCATCGGTAATGTAGGAGGTTTGGTCTTGTTTCCAACTATTAAAAGCACCTGAGCCGTCAAGACTTTCTACAACCATTCCCGACATATATGTAGCAAAACCTTCATTTAACCAGATATCCTGCCAGCTTCCACAAGTAACTTTATTTCCAAACCATTGATGACCTAATTCGTGAGCTATCAATCCACGAGAAAATCCACCCATAAAAGAAACAGTGGTATGTTCCATACCTCCGCCCCAACCAAATTGAGCGTGACCATATTTTTCTTCAGCATATGGATACGGCTCAAACTTGTCGGCAAAAAGATTCATGATATCAACCGTTACAGGAGTTTGGGTTTGCACATAACTTAAATCTTCTGGATAAACATAATTGACTATTTCAAATGGATTTCCATTGTTATCAACAGTATGCGAATACACCGAGTAGTTTGTTACTGCAATGGCAACCAAATATGCTGGAATTGGATATTGATGACGAAAATGAGTGGTTTTATTATTTCCATTTACCGTCTGATTTATTTCTAAACCATTGGAAACAGCAATATATTCCTCATTTGAAGGATTATATCGTGGTGTAGTGAGATATACATCAAGTAATTCTATTTTGTCTATTAAGTCTTGCTTACAAGGCCACCAAGCTTTTGCTCCAAAAGGTTCCGATAAAGTCCATAAAACAGGATCGCCTTGATGAGTTGCTATCTCAAAAGATCCAAAGCCAGAACTTATCGGGTTACCAGAATAACTTATAGACAGTGAATCTAAAACACCTTGATTTTGAATCTGTGGTAGTGTAATTACAACCTCATCATTACTGTTTTGGGTGAATGAAAGCGAAACTCCTCTTTGTTTTACTTCTGAAACGGTCATATTATCGACCAATTCAAAAACAATAGAACTCATATTTTCTTTTGCTTCAAAATGTGAAGTTACTTTTCCACTTATATAAGCTTGAGTAGGATTTACATTTAATTCTAAGCGCGCGTATTTTAAATCGTAATTGCCTGTATTCATATTGCGTTGTGGAGCAAAATGACCACTTGCCGATTTTGCTTCAGCTTCACTAATTTCGTCCAAATAATGATTTTGTGAAAATGCGATGAAGGATATAAATAGGAAAAACGGAAGAACTAAATGTTTCATTTCTGTGATATTAAAAGCGGTGACTGAATACCGCTAAATTAAGGTGTTAAATGTATTCATTTTGATAGTTTTAGGGCTTATTTTTGCGGTTTAATATAAATCATCAGTCTAAAATCTTACAATATGCTTACTTTTTTTAAGAAGTATAAATTCTTTGGAATTGTTTTTCTTATCATTTCAATTATCATAATTACCATTATATATTCTGTAATGAAACCGAAAGAAGTGCTACGCGTTTATCAACCTGCCGATGTAACAGCAGAATTAGTAGACACGACAATGCAATACGTAAAAAAATACCACACTATCGCCGATTTTAGCCTTCTAAACCAAAATGGAAAAACGGTAACACAAGATGATTATGCCGATAAAATTTATGTGGCCGATTTCTTTTTTACTACGTGCCAAACCATCTGCCCTATTATGACAGACCATATGGTAAAAATTCAAGAGGAATTAAAAGACGACGATGAAATTTTACTACTATCTCACACCGTTACTCCCGAAATAGATAGCGTGCCTCAACTTAAAAAATATGCCGTTGAAAAAGGGGTTAATGATGCTAAGTGGAATTTGGTTACAGGGGATAAAAAAGAAATTTACGACCTCGCTCGAAAATCATACCTCGCTGCAAAAGACGTTCCTTATGAGGAGTACGATTTAATTCACACCGAAAACTTCGTACTTGTTGATAAAAAGAAACGCATTCGTGGGTTTTATGACGGTACAGACCCGCAAGCTATCGAAACACTTCTTCACGATATTGAAGTTCTAAAAAAGGAAGATTCAGAAAGATAGTATTGTAGCTTTTCAATTGAATAATCTAAAAGCTTTCCCTTTCTGGGTGCAAGTGAATACAATAAAGGAGAGAAATCTTAAAAAAGAGGTCAAAATTTTCTGATTCGTGAGTTCTGAATTCTGAATTAAAAAACTTACTTTTGCCTTGTTTAAATTCAATCTAAATAAATAGAAGTGCTAACAATCGCATCTTTAAAGAAAGGACAACGCGGAATTATCAAAGAATTTTCTGTTGATGTAGTTCCGTTGAAGCTACTAGAAATGGGCTGCCTTCCGGGCAATGAAGTCACTTTGGTTCAAATTGCTCCATTTAGAGATCCATTGTATTTAAACATAAATGGAAGTCATTTAGCTATCCGTTTAGAAATGGCTTCTAAAATTGAGATTGACCTGATATAACAACAAAACTGCATTCGCACCAAGTTAATGGAGCTGAAATATGGCAAAACAAATTAACGTAGCACTTATTGGAAACCCAAATACCGGAAAAACCTCTGTTTTTAATAGGTTGACTGGAATGAACCAAAAAGTGGGAAACTACCCTGGAATTACTGTTGAAAAGAAAGAAGGTACATGCAAATTTGGACGTAATTGTAAAGTTCATATTCTAGATTTGCCCGGAACTTACAGCTTAAACGCTTCTTCTTTAGATGAAAATGTTGTTATTGAGCTTCTTTTAAACAAAAATGATAAAGATTTCCCTGATGTAGCTGTGGTAGTTGCCGATGTTGAAAACCTGAAGCGAAACCTTTTACTTTTCACCCAGATAAAAGACTTAGGAATCCCTACCATTCTAGCCATTAATATGTCGGATAGGATGAAACGTAAAGCAATTACGCTTGATGTTCCCTTACTTGAGAAGAAACTAAACACTAAAATTGCACTTATCAGTTCAAGAAAAAACCTTGGATTTGATTACTTAAAAGAACTGATTGAAAACTACAATCAGCTTCCTACTAAACCTTGCTTGAATGCATCTAATATTGCCCCTGAGTATTTCGATAGATTGCAAAAAGCTTTTCCTAATCAGGACCTTTACAAACTGTGGCTTGTAATTACGCAAGATGTAAACTTTGGAAAATTAGACCGAAACGAGCTGCAAGGGGTAGCATCCTTTAAAACAGAATCAACAAGTAATCTTAAACGCCTTCAGCAAAAAGAAACTATCGCGCGGTATAAGTTTATTAATGAAACTTTAAAAGAAACGCTACATGTAGACACTGCTAAAGCGAAGGATTTAAGAAGTAGATTAGACCGAGTTTTAACCCATAAAGTTTGGGGATATGTCATTTTCTTCGGAATTCTTCTGCTCATTTTTCAAGCAATTTTTGATTGGAGTGCGTACCCAATGGACTTTATAGACAGTTCGTTTGCTTCGTTAAGTGAGTGGGCAAAAAACACATTACCTCCGGGCGATTTTTCAAGTTTAATTGCAGAAGGAATTATCCCTGGCTTGGGAGGAATTGTAATATTTATCCCACAGATAGCCTTTCTTTTTCTGTTTATTTCAATTTTAGAAGAAACAGGATATATGAGTCGTGTGGTTTTTCTTATGGACAAACTTATGCGACGTTTTGGTCTTAGCGGGAAAAGTGTGGTACCCCTAGTAGCTGGTACTGCTTGTGCTATTCCTGCAATAATGGCCACGCGAAATATTGAAAATTGGAAGGAACGACTAATCACTATTTTAGTTACGCCTTTTACAACTTGTTCTGCTCGACTTCCTGTTTATTTAATAATCATCTCTTTGGTGATTCCCGATACAAGGGTTCTCGGTATTTTCAGCTTACAAGGTCTAACCTTAATGTTTATGTATATTTTAGGGTTTGGCGCGGCAATTTTATCGGCCTATATCCTAGATAAAATTTTGAAAGTTAGAAGCAAGAGTTTCTTTGTAGTAGAAATGCCTAACTATAAAGTGCCATTAGCGAAAAATGTAATAATCACAGTAATTGAAAAAACCAAAGCTTTTGTTTTTGGAGCTGGTAAAATTATTTTGGCTATCTCCATTATTCTTTGGGTTTTAGCTTCATATGGCCCAGGAGATTTTAACGATGCAGAGGAAATTGTAAAAAGTGAATACGCTTCTCAAAATCTATCGGATGATGATTTAGAAATGCATATAAATTCTTTCAAACTTGAGCATTCCTATATCGGTCATGTTGGCCAATTTATAGAACCAGCCGTAAGGCCTTTAGGCTACGATTGGAAAATAGGGATTGCCTTAGTGAGCTCATTTGCTGCAAGAGAAGTATTTGTAGGAACGCTAGCTACAATTTACAGCGTGGGTAGTGATGACGAACAAACTATAAAAAGCAGAATGGCAGCCGAAGTAAACCCAGTATTAGGCGGGCCATTATTCAATTTTGCTAGCGGAATTTCGTTGCTTTTATTTTATGCTTTTGCAATGCAATGTATGAGTACACTTGCCATTGTAAAAAAAGAAACTAACAGTTGGAAATGGCCTATGTGGCAGTTAGTTGTAATGACCGTTATTGCTTATGTGGTGTCTCTAGCTGCTTACCAGTTCTTGAGGTAATTTCCCTGCTAGCACCTTCCCCTATTTCAGGGGAAGGTGGCATCTATTCTGCGAAGCAGAAATAGATGGTGGAAGGGGTAAAGTAATAATTTTAAAAATAAAATATTATGCAAACAATACTAGTAATAATAGCATTTTTACTTGCAGTTGGATTTTTAATTACAACATTCATCTGGAATCCTTTTAAAACAAGTAAAACTTCAAAAAATAAAATTGGAGATCATTCCGACTGCAGTAAATGTAGTTTTCATTAATTTTTATTGAACAAGTGCTATTATGATACTTATAGGACTTTCCGTATCTTTGTACTATGCAAACAATCTTAGTTTTAATCACCTTTTCTTTAGCCGCAGGCTTTTTACTTAAAAAGTTTGTCTGGAACCCTATTTTTGAATCCCGCCAAAACTCTAGCAACACCTTAGATGGAGGAAAAATTAAGTGTGGAAAGAAGGACTGTGGGTGCCACTAATTAGCTATTTTTCTCCTCACAAATCAACAATACATAACCAGTATCTTTTCCAGTACTTTCAGATGTTGGATAAGGATTTAGCGTTAAACCATTAATTACAAATTTATCTGAAGTAAAGAGATTTGTGTTCTTTTCTTCTCCAGGTCTTGTTTCACCAAAAATCAAGGTTACTTCCTCGGTTTTCCCATTTGAAGTTACTTCAGCTTTTACAATAGCTCTTCCTGCCCACATACAGTTCACACCTTCAGGACAACGAGAATCTTCAATCACTTCTAGAAATTTTACTGAAACACCTTTTAAAACTACCGTTTCACCTTCTGGTATCTTTACCCCTATTTTAGGAGTTTTAGGTGAATCTTGTCCAAAAGAAAGACTTGAAATAAGAATTAATATAGCAAATAGTGAGTTTTTCATAGTTGTGAAATTTATAATTTTTAAAGATAATTAAAAATATTCTACTTTTTGTTTTTAAAAGAATACCAATAATTACGAAGTTTTATCAACTTCCAGCCTTTTCCTATAGCCATTGAAAGCACTCGTACTTTCAAAATGCTTAGCCTCTAAACAAAAAGAAATCATCCTTTATGTTTTCAATTTTATCGTCTCTGTTAGTAAGGATATAATCTAAGGCCTTACCGGTAAACTCCTTTCCTTTTTCAGTAAGGGAAACAATGTGGTTGTCAATGGTGATCATATTATTTTTTAACGCCAGATCCACCACAGATTTCGATCTAACTTTTTGCCAATTTATGTGCTCTTGCAAGTGATTTATATGACGTTCGCTCTTTTCTGTATGATTATTTAAATGCAGTAAAAAAGTAATTAACGAAACTTCTGTTCGCTGTTGTTTTTGTCTGTATAAAACTGAAATCAAACCTTTTTTAGGTGCGAATAAATAAACAAGTAGGAAAACAATTCCTAATACAGTTGTCATAGAACCCGATATAGAAGCATCCAATAAATGTGCCAACCAATATCCAGCTATTGCAGAAAACACTCCAAACACAACAGATAAAACCAACATTCTTTTTAAATCGTTGGTAAGTAAATAGGCAGTTGCTGCGGGTGCAATCATTAAGGCTACTACCAAAATAGCTCCTACTGCATCAAAGGCACCAACTATGGTTACTGAAGAAACAGACATAAGTCCATAGTGCAATACAACCGGTGAAAACCCTAAGGCTGACGACAATCCTACGTCAAAAGTGCTCACTTTTAATTCTTTAAAAAACAGAATTAGAAGTGTTATAGAAACTAGTAAAACTCCGCCCATCACCCAAAGTGATTTTGGCCCCATATCCATTCCTGAAATAAACATTCTATCGAAAGGCGCAAAGGCAAGTTCTCCTAATAGAACAGCATCTACATCTAAGTGTATATCGTTGGCGTTCTTGGCGATTAAAATAACCCCAATACTAAACATAGTAGGAAAAACTAAGCCTATGGCCGTATCTTCCTTCACTAAGCCCGTTTTTTGAATTACCTCAACAAGAATCACAGTTATGACTCCTGTAAGCGCAGCGAATAATATAAGTAAAGGCGAGTTTAAATCTTGAGTGATGAAAAATCCAATTACAATTCCAGGTAAAATTGAGTGACTAATAGCATCGCTTATTAATGCCATTTTCCTAAGAACTAGAAAAACTCCAGGTATAGCACATGCAACTGCGACAATAGCTGCGATTAGTTGTATTTCCAGCTGTGGATTACTCATCTTTTAATTGTTGGTTATATAAGTTTTTAGCTTCTTCAAATCCAATATTGGTCAAAGACCACTCTTGGCCTTTTAATGTTATCCATTCTTTTTCTTCCATTTTACGAAGGGAATTTTTAGAAAATCCTTGGAAATTATTTAAAATACGAATGGCGTGTGGATGTGAAATATTTTGATGCGTTTTTGCAATATCGTACATAAACTGAAGTGTTTTCTTCAATTGTAAGTCATTTCTGTTTTGTCTAAATCGGATTTCTCTAAATACAATTCCTCTACCTGGTGAGAAGATAAATGAAAACAATACGAATACTGCGGCTACTAATACAATTACTGGTCCTGTGGATAGGTTGTTTTGAGTTGCGCTAATTGCAGTTCCGAATATCCCTGCTAAAGCGCCAATTATAGCCGCTAAAATTACCATAGTGCCTAGACTATTTGTCCATTGTCTAGCAGCAGCAGCAGGCGCCAATAGCATTGCGCTCATTAATACCACTCCTACTGTTTGAAGTCCGAGAACAATAGCCAAAACAATGAAAAACGTAATAAGTGAATCGATAAATCGCACATTAAACCCTAGGGTTTTAGTGTAATCCATATCAAAAAGCATTATTTTAAATTCTTTCCAGAAAAGCAGAAGTATTATTAAACACACTCCTGTAACACCAATCATTATGAACACATCACTTTCAACTAGTGTAGCTGCTTGTCCAAATAAATATTTATCTAATCCTGCTTGATTGGCATTAGATTGTTTTTGAATATAAGTAAGCAACAACATTCCAAAACCAAAAAACAACGACAACACCAATCCCAGGGCAGTATCACTCTTTAAGTGGGTTTTTGTTGTGATACCTCGTATCCAGAAAGCTCCAATCAACCCACAAATTAATGCTCCCATTAATAAAATGTAAGTGTCCTTTGAACCCGTAATTAAAAAAGCAATTGCGATTCCTGGTAAGGCTGCGTGCGAAATTGCATCTCCTAACAGACTTTGCTTTCGAAGCACTGCAAAACTCCCTAACATCCCGCAAATAGCCCCCAACACCGCAGTCCCCAACGTAATAGTTCGCAGGGTATAATCGGTCCAGAGTAGATTAAAATATTCACTTATTGACATTGGTCTTTGGTCTTTGGTCTTTGGTCTTGTAATTTGAAAAATTAAAATTTACTTCAAATATTTTTGAAGATTTGTAGTCATTTTTGCTATTTGCGAAAGTGTTAATCGAGTCTCATTATTAGTTTCAGTAGTAATAAATTTTTGTCTGGTTGCAATTGTTGAACATACAACACATTCTTTAATGGAGCCTTGAGCGACATTTAAAAACCTATTAAACTGTGCATCTGTATCTCCTGCTCCTTCTGCAATATTTAACGCAATAGACTGTGCTGCTCTTCGATATTGAGTTGTTAAACCAAAACGTTCGTCGTTAGGAAATTCCTTGGTAATTTTATAAACTTCATCAACAAAATCTAATGACTTTTGATAAACTCGCAATTCCTCAAAACTAAATTTTACTTCTTCCATAGTGAATTAATTAAAATTATCCTGATCACTAATATACATTCAACATTAAACTAACGACTAAAGACTAACGACTAAAGACTAACGACTAAAGACTACCGACTAAAGACCCTTATCCTCTATTTATTAACCGCCACCTTGTAATTAATCCCGTAGGTTTTTGTCAGGTTATCATCATTAAAAATATCTTTCACGGGGCCTGTTGCAATTTTCTTCACGTTTAAAAAAGTCACCCAATCAAAATATTCTGGAACGGTCTGGAGATCGTGATGAACTACAACGAGAGTTTTACCGGCTTTTCGTAATTCTTTTAAAATATTGATAATTGCAATTTCCGTTGTGGCATCCACACCTTGAAAAGGTTCGTCCATAAAGTATATAGAAGCGTTTTGAACTAAAGCTCGTGCCAAGAATATTCGCTGTTGCTGTCCTCCACTTAACTGACTAATTTGCCTACTTTTAAATGAAAGCATGCCCACCTTTTCCAAGGCTTCCAGAGCAGCTTTCTTTTCTTTTTGTCCAGGGCGTTTTATCCAACCTAAACTGCCATAGGTACCCATTAGCACTACATCTAAGGCTGTTGTAGGAAAATCCCAATCTACACTTCCTTTTTGAGGCACATAAGCTACAAGCTTACGTTGCTTATCGTAAGGTTTTCCAAAAATTGAAATACTCCCTGCAATGGGCTTTATTATCCCTAAAATAGATTTAATTAAAGTGGATTTTCCCGCACCATTAGGGCCTACTATAGCCATTAGCACACCTTCGGGTACCTCCAGATCTATATCCCATAGTACAGGTTTATAGTTGTAAGCAACCGTGAGGTCGTCAACACTTATCGCTAATTTTTCATTCATATTATTTAAATATTTAGGCCAATTCTTCAGCAAGATCAGAACATCGCAAGAAGGCCCGCGACGAAGTCTTGAACTACTTTTCTATACTTAAAGAATCCATTTTCATTGATTTCGTTTTCGTTTTCGATTTCGATTTCAAAACTATCGCAGCGCTTCCACTATTGTATTCACATTGTACTTAAACATTCCAATATAAGTTCCTTCTTCGGTCCCTGGATTTCCAAGAGCATCACTATATAAAGACCCTCCAATAGTGACATCGTGATTTTTTGAAAGAACGGCTTCACGAAGGGCTTCTATAGTACGACGCGGAACAGAACTTTCTATGAAAATCGCTTTAACTTTATTGTTGATAATAAAATCTGATAGTCTTTGAACATCTTGCACTCCAGCTTCTGTAGCTGTAGAAAGTCCTTGAAGACCTACCACTTCAAAGCCGTATTTATTTCCGAAGTAATTAAAAGCGTCGTGAGCCGTCACTAATATTCTTTTCTCCTTCGGAAGGGTTTCAATCTTGTCTTTGACTTCAATTTCTAACGCATCGAGTTTTTCTTGATAAACCCGATTGTTTTCACTGAAATAATCTAATTTTTCTGGATGTGCTTCAGATAATACGTCAGTTACTTTATTCGCAAACTGCTTAAAAAACTGAATATTAAACCAAACGTGTGGATCGTAATTGGAAGCAAATAATTTGGAGGAAATCAATTCGTCTTTATTAATGAACTCCCCCAACCCGATAGTTTTTTTACCACTAGCTTCCATTCGCTCAAATACATCTACTAGTTTTCCTTCTAAATGCAAACCGCTGTAAAATATTATCTCGGCATTGTAGAGTTTTGAAACATCGCCTTCACTTGCTTTATATAAATGCGGATCTACTCCAGCGCCCATCAAACCCTCCACCTGAACGGCATCACCACCAATATTTTTCACTAAATCGGTAAGCATAGTTGTAGTAGTTACCACTTTAATTTTACCATTATCCTCCGCAGCATTTTTGCAGCCAAAGAGAAGTATAGCTAAACCGATTATTAAAATTTTCTTCATTATTTATAATATTTTTTGAGCTATTTTATATAGTAAACAAACCTTAACTTGTCTGTACGTACAGGTTATCGGCAATTGTTTTTGATATAAAGAAGTTTTCATTTTGAACTTCAATAACCATTGAGCCATCAAAAAATTCTTTCCCCATTACCGTAATTCTTGTGCCTATACTGATATTTTTTTTATCTAAGTATTGCAAAAACTCCCCTGAGCTTTCTTTAACACCAACACAAATACCTATTTGATTTTTCTTTAATTCGGAAAGCAGCTTTTTCTCTGTTCGCTTCATTACTCCCTGCTCGTTTGGAATAGGATCCCCGTGAGGATCGAAGTCTGGGTTCCCCAAAAAATCGTCTAAACGATTAATTAATTCCTCACTTTTAATATGCTCTAATTGTTCAGCAATGTCGTGAACTTCATCCCAATGAAAATTGAGCTTTTCAACTAAAAAAACCTCCCAAAGTCGATGTTTTCTAATTACATCTGCAGCAATTTTTCTACCTTTTTCAGTTAGCTGAGCTCCTTTATATCGTTTGTAAACAAGCATTTTCTTTTCAGCCAGTTTTTGAACCATATCAGTCACCGACGAAGGTTTTGTTTCCATACTCTCTGCAATAGCATTAGTACTAACTTCTCCTTGGCTTTCTAGTTCTAAATGAAAAATCGCCTTTAAATAGTTTTCTTCCGCAAAAGTCATAACAAAATTAAGTTTATGCAAAGATATAATTTTTTTGGTTTAAAAAATATATTTAGATTAATCTAAAAGTTGTAGTCTAATGATGCTCATTTGCTTCTATTACACAGTAAATTCAAGTTCAAAATACTCACTGTATTCACTATCCAAAACATCAAAAATGTGTATATTGATTTTTTAATTTAAAAACTTGATCGACTTGAAAAACTCTTATTTAAACCTTGAATTAATCTCTTATAATTCAACTAATAATACCTCTAAGGACGCAGCAAAGGTTGTTTTCATTTCTGAAGAAAAACAATTGGAGAAGCACAATCTAAATTCTTCGTTATCGAAAAAGATTACTTCAATTTTCAAAAATGAAAAAGATGAAATTATTACCACATTTGAAGATTCACAAAGCTTTTGGGTGATTGCTACCACTGACGATGCTGAAAAAAATAGAAAACTCGGAATTTCTCTTTACAAAGCATTAGCAAAAGAAAATTCTGAAATTTCTATTCTGGAAGGCTTAAACAGTTTGACAGATAAGTCAAAAAACTCCTTTTTAGAAGGTCTACTTATGGGGAGTTATAAATTCAACCCTTACCTTAAAAAGAAAGAAAACAAAGAATTGAAAGTTTATGTTTCAAATGACGAATTTTCCGAAACCTCTCTCACTCAAGTAACTAATTTAATTAACGGGGTTGCATTAACTCGAACATTAGTAAATGAGCCGCCAAATAAATTGGATTCGGTTATGTTTTCTGAAAGAATAGCTGAAGCAGGAAAAAAGTACGGTTTTGACGTTGAAGTTCTTCAAAAGGATAAAATAGTGGAATTAGGTATGGGCGGACTTTTGGGTGTAAACCAAGGTTCGGAAGTTCCTCCTACTTTTAACATTATGACCTATAAACCTAAGAATGCAAGTAATAAGCAACCGCTTGTTCTGGTAGGTAAAGGTGTGACTTTCGACACTGGAGGGTATTCCTTAAAAACGGGAGGACATATGTCTACTATGAAATCGGATATGGGTGGAGCAGCAACTGTGGCTGGAATAATGGCAGCTGTAGCTAAAAATGAACTTCCATATTATGTAATTGGACTTGTACCTGCTACTGATAATAAAATCGATGGAAAAGCGCTTTTAGTGGATGATGTTATCACAATGATGGATGGCACCACGGTAGAAATTCAAAACACAGATGCTGAAGGTAGACTTATTTTAGCAGACGCTTTATCTTATGCCAAACAATATAAACCTGAACTTGTAGTGGATATGGCAACCTTAACCGGTGCAGCTGCGGCCATTACTGGACCTTTTGGAATAGCCATGGCTGGAAATAAGCAGGAGAAAATGGATGAATTAAAACAAGCCGGAGAAAACACCTACGAACGTCTTATTCAGCTACCGTTTTGGAAAGAGTTTGAAGAACTTCTTAAGAGTGATGTTGCCGATTTAAAAAACATTGGAGGTCCAGTAGGGGGTGCTAGTACAGCGGGGAAATTTCTAGAGCACTTTACTGATTACGATTGGATACACTTAGACATCGCTGGTCCTGCATTCTTAAAAGATGCGCAAGGTTCTAATCCTTCGGGAGGAACTGGAGTTGGTGTTCGACTTTTATACGATTTTATAAAGTTGAGAGCTAAAGAAGGTAATTAAGATGAAGTTTTAATTTTTGATTTCTGACTCTTTAGGAATTATAAAACTTTGGTGGTTTGAAAAAAGATGATGATAAAATAAAAGCTTTGCGATGGAGCTATGAAATAGTTGCCTCAGAGAAACTTGGTTCCATTAAAGATCGATCGTATGAAGAGCTAAAAGAAAAATTAGCTGGTTATTTGAACTCTTTAATGTTAAGCGATTATAATAAACTAATAGCTATTTTATATCGAATTGATATTTCACAAGAAAAAGCTGTGGCCGCACTTGCCGAAAATGCAGAAAAAGAATCTGCCGGAGAAACTTTGGCGCGTTTGATAATTGAAAGACAACTGGAAAAAGAAAAAACGAGGAGGAAATATAGAAGTTTTTAATTGTAGAGAATTAATTTCTATAAGCGAATGTTCGCTTTTAATAGAAGAAATCTCGGCAAAAGTTGATATTCGGATTTAAAAATTCCTGTATCGTCAATATTGATGTTTCTAAAAGTTTTGGTGTTCAACAGGTTTTTTCCAACCAATGATAAAGAAAGTCTGTTTTTTATGATTTGATACTTCCCTTCAAAGTCCATAAAGTAATAGGTATTATTATCTTTATCCAAATTTGAAAAATAATTCCTAGACGAATTCAAAGAGAGATTTAGCTTTTCCAATGGCTGGTACACTATATCCAAAAAGGTTCGGTTTGTAATATTTTTCTGTTTTATGGTGGTTTTGTATTCGCTATTAAACCATTCTGTTCCAATATGGAAATTGAGTGGCCCTATAAAAGCAGATCTTAATTCGCCGCCATAATTAAAGGTTGAAGAGCTTACCTTTCGCAAATTACCATTTACGCTATTCTGAAAATTCTGTTTGTTATATCCCAATTTCAGTTTTATGTTTGAAGCTAACCACTGGAGATAAATATTGGAATCTGTCTGGAAACTTATAAAATCCTTATCCTTTAAACGTATTAATTCATTTAAAGTGTAGTCTGGCGTAATCACCGATTTAGAACCGAGGTAATCATAATTTTTCACATAGATAAATGAAGTGTTCGCATAAAAAACACTTAATATAGTGCCTAAGGTATAATTTAAATAGAAGGTACTGGATCTTAAAGGTTCAATATTTTCCAAGCCCTTTGAAAATCGATTGTATTGGATAAGTACATATCCATTCTGAACACTTCTTAAGGAGGGGTTTTTGCTTTCATATTTAAAAAAGGAAAGAATGCGGTTGGTTTTGTTCAATTCCCAGTCTACAGTTATTTTTGGATTGATAAAGAATGGTGATGAATCAAGGTTTTGATCCTCAGCTTCTAGATGGTTAAAGTGCTTTGCGAAATGTACATTCCCCGTAAGCGCCACCGAACCCAATTTTAATCGATACGACGGTTCAAAAAAGATATTGAATTCTTTATATTTTGAATTATTCTGAAACTCTTCGGGTTTTTTATCAATACCGTCAAGCTTAAAAACAGAGTTATAGTCGTTATAAGTATAATCCAAGCCAACTTTTGCTTCCCACAAATCATTATTTGTTCTTCTAGTAAATAAACCGGCATCAAAACCGGCAGTATTTAAAGCCTGCCTACTTTCTTGGAAAACGCCGATAATTTGATTGTCATTCTGAAATAAATCCTCAAACAAAAATCGATTGTTCCCATAGTTTTGCGGATTATCCGAATGAACATAATATCCATTTATAAGCAGGGCTTGATTCGCTTTTAATTTGTTGATGTATTTAAATCTTTGATCTATTGTAAATGGATCTTCGTTTAAGTTTTCATTGGAAAGATCTGAGTTAAACTGGAGCGAAGTATTGGTTCGAGTACGATTGCCACTGTATTTTCCAGAATATTCTATTATTTCGGTTTTGGATTTGTCATAGGTTAATTGTGTGTTTGCAAATCCTGAGAATGTTTTTCCGTAAAGTCTATAATCTTCTGTGGTAGTAAAATCTCCTGTCGGTAAAAAATAGGTATCCGTAGATTTTCGGAAGAAATCGTTTTCGTCCCAATTTAAGAACCCGATGGTCTTTAATTTTAATTTTGGGCTTATGGTATAAATATCGCTTAGGGAGGCCATTTCGGCATTGTTGAAATTGGTACGCTCCTCGCCAACATCTGGTTTGTGATTTATCAAGTTAATAAATGATGCTGCTGTTTGAGTCTTCGCTGTACTGCCAAGTTCATTTCCTTCTCCCGAATCCATCATTTCCGAAAGGGCTGCCGTGGTCTCTAAACCAACATTGTTGAAATTGGTAAAGCCATAAAATTTATCTTTTTTTCTAAAGGAAATAATATTTGCACTGGCATCATACCTATTTTCGGAAGCAAGACCATAACCAGGTTTTAAGGAACCGAACAACTTATTTTTCACATTGTTCTTTAAGGTAAGATTAAGCGCCACTCGGTCGCTATCCTCAATCCCTTTTAATAATCGGTTATTAGAATATTTTTCATAAACCTCAACTTTATTAATTACCGTCGCATCTAGGTTTTTGGTAAGCAGTTTATATCCTTTTTCAAAAAGATCGTCGCCCTCAATCATCACTTTTTCAACTTCCTTGCCTCCTATTTTTATTTTACCATCACCATCCACATTAATTCCAGGGATGTTTTTTAGTAAATCTTCCACCGTTTCTTCATTTCCTTTTTTAAAGGCGTCTGCCTTAAAAATAATAGTGTCTTTTTTTATGGTTATTGCCTTTTCAGAATTTATTATTACCTCGTCCAGTGAAAAGGTCTCTTCTTTTAAAACCACGTTGAGATTGTAGTTTTTACCTTTTTCTAAGGAGAGCACTTCTGTCTTTTTTTGAAACGAAATGGAACTAAATGTCAGTTCAAAATTGCCAACTTTATCCGTTATTAGTTCATAGCTACCATTTTCTTGTGTAGTGGTAAAAGCAATTATGCCATCCTCATTTTGAGCTTTTAAAAAAACATTTACATAGGGAATGGGTTTTTGTAAAGTATCTGAAACCGTTCCAGAAACAAGGCTTTGGGAATAAGCAAAATTGCCCGATAACGAAAGTACCAGGCAATTTATAATCAATATGAAATATTTCTTTATTCTGTGTCCCACTCGTATTCTAATTCAATACCATTTCTTTTGATTTCAGATGAAACAAGTTTTGCACCTTTAGGTAAGCGTGCACGCATCGCCTGTATAACAGTAGATGATGCCTTGTTAGATTTTTCAATAAACTCTCGATGTTCAAGAATAGTATCAACAGAAGGTTTTTGAACTTTACTCTCTGCATTTTTAAATGGTATTTGTATATGTTCTGAGCTAAAATATACTTCGCCTGTTAAATCATAAACTTCCAGAATCAAGCCTGGTAACCCACTAAATTTCCACGGACCGAAAGAGAGCGGTATTTCACTTGTAAACCAAGCTTCATAATTTCTGCCTCTGAAAGTTGTAGTAGCTTTTTGACAATTATAGCCAGATATACCTTTAAATTCATCGAGCAATACCCACTTTATAGAAGCGTTGTCATCATAAAGATAGTACTTTAGAACACTGTTATTATATATTGGTTCTCTACATGTTATTGTACGACTATGTAAATTATTATAATATAAATTTCCAATTTCATCCGTCCCTACTTTAATGTTTATTTCAACATTTCTATTATTTCCTGCATCTTCTTTTGTATTTTGATCTTTCTCGGTTTTATTATTACGTTTTAGCTGAGGTTGATAAATAGAAGCATCTTTAGTAAAAAAAAGATTATTCTTAGTTTTGTTAACTTGACCTCCACCAAAATTCAATACCGATGAATAGACAATTTTTCCTGTTTGTGCATAAGAAACCGAAACGATTAAAAAAAATAATAAAAAATATTTCATACTAGATATTTAGCATGGAAGTGTAAAAGTTTCTACAATCACTTCTATCCAAGTACCGTGATTAATTGTCGTAATAACGGTTACTAAAATTTCACAATTATCGGAAATTAAATTTTCTGTTTCTGTAATTAATTCAATCCGATCAGTTTTTTCATTGTTTTCTATTAAAGTACTATTTGCTGCAAATGCTCCCAATGAAAACAAACAAAATGCTAATGTAAAAAATAATTTTTTCATAATGTTTAAAACTAAAGATTTATATTCAGTTATGTTGCAACTGTGTAAACATATCCTTTTTTTTTTACAAAAACAAAAATTTTTAACACTTTTTTATGATTTATTTTAAAACCCGCGCTCCTTCTGAATCTGCTCGTAAGCCTCCTGCACTTTCCTAAATTTTTCTTCACCCCCTTTTCGGTGGGCTTCATCCAAATGTGTAAGTTTATCGGGATGATATTTTTTCACCATGGTGCGGTAGGCCGTTTTAATTTCGGCAGCGGTTGCATTTCGGTCTATTTCTAGAATTTTATAGGCGCTGTCCGGATTTTTAAAGAACATCGCTTTTATACTTTCAAAATCACGTGCATGGACTCCTAAAAAACCAGCAATCCTATTTATTTCATTAACCTCAGCAGTAGAAACAGTGCCGTCTGCATTGGCAATACTGAACAAAAAATGAAGAATCTGCAATCTACTTTCATAACGCGTCCGTTGGCGTAGAAGCGTGCCGATAGTTTGGGCAGAAATCTCTCTGTTTTTAATTACTTCGTTAAAAACTCTAAAAGTGGCATTTGCCCGATCTTTCCCGTAAGCTTGAACAAAATACTGCCTTACAAAGTCTAACTCTGTCTGACTCACTTTCCCGTCGGCCTTAATCACTAATGAAGCTAAGGAAAGTAAGTTTAACTCAAAATCGGCTGGCGTAACTTGTTGGCGTGTAGATCCAAAAGAAGTTTGAAAAGTTTTACCTCTTACGCTTATGTTATCCAAGAGACTTCCAATAAAAAATCCTGCAATTGCACCTGGAAAACGGTATAAAAAATAACCTAAAACGGCTAATAACCAACGAAGCATAAACGTGAATTTTGTTTTTTTGAAGCGACAAAAGTACTGAATTAAAAAAACAAAACTCAAATTTCAAATAAAGGAAAACCACCAAACTTCAAAACCCAAAATCTAAATAAGTATAAGATTCTAAAAATATCACTATTTAAGATTTTCTAGACCTTTAAAGTTTCGAGCTTACAATTTGGGATTTTTTGGGATTTGGATTTTGTTATTTGGAACTTTTCTAGATAAGAATTAGTATCTTTGCATCAAAAATTTAATACACTTAAAAAAGAAATATTATGTACCCAGCAGAACTAGTAAAACCAATGCGTGAGGACCTAACTAAAGTAGGTTTTTCCGAATTATATACAGCAAACGACGTTGAAGAAGCACTAAAAAAAGAAGGAACTACTTTAGTAGTTGTTAACTCTGTTTGCGGATGTGCAGCTGCTAATGCTCGTCCAGGTGCTGCTATGTCTCTTCAAAACGATAAAAAACCAGATAACCTTGTAACTGTATTTGCAGGAGTTGACCGTGAAGCTGTAGATGCTGCAAGAGCACAAATGGTTCCTTTCCCTCCTAGCTCACCATCTATGGCATTATTCAAAAATGGTGAATTAGTACATATGTTAGAGCGTCATCACATTGAAGGGAGACCAGCTGATATGATTGCTGAAAACCTTAAAAATGCATATAACGAATATTGCTAAACAGAAATACATCCGGTGATTAAGCTGAACAAACCCTTAACCATAGTTATAGGCATTTTAGCTTTGGGAGCAATAGCTTACAACTTGTATGAAAACCCTAGTGTTTCGTATTTGTTAGGGAAGGAAGTAAATAACTGGCTTTATAGAGGCTTTTGGCTACTAATTGTTATCGTTAGCGTTTATAATTATATTTATATAGACCGAAATACACTAAAGAACAAGTCGAAGTCCAAAAAATAAAGTTTTTCAAAAAGGAGAACTGAAAATAAGCGAATACAAAAACCGTCTTAATTAAGGCGGTTTTCTTACTTTTGACAACCAATGAAAACACTTTTAAAAATTATTAGTTATCCTTTTACAGTATTGTTTTACCTGCTTTTCGGCATTACAATATTGATTTTTCACCCTATTCAATGGGTTGCTTTTAATTGGTTTGGATACTCAGCACATAAAAAAACTGTCGATATTTTTAACTGGACAATCCTGCGTTGTCTGCACGCTGTTGGAACTAGATTTCACGTTGAGATAAGTAATAATATTCCTATTAACGTACCTATTATAATTGTTTCCAATCATCAAAGTATGTGGGATATTTCGCCGATAAGTTGGTACTTGCGAAGGTATCACCCTAAGTTTATTTCAAAAATAGAATTGGGTAAAGGAATCCCTTCTATTTCCTACAATTTGCGTCATGGGGGCTCGATTTTAATTGACAGAAAAAATCCGAGACAAGCTATTGTTGAAATGGTTAAGTTTTCAAAATATCTTCAACAGCACAATAGAAGTGGAGTTATATTTCCTGAAGGAACACGAAGTAAAACCGGAGTTCCAAAGCCATTTAGAAGAACTGGATTGCAAACCCTTTTCAAAAAAATCCCTGAAGGATATGTAGTTCCCGTTACTATCAATAATTCTTGGAAATTACAGCGCAACGGGATGTTCCCAATTCAAATGGGGGTTTGTTTAGAGCTAATTGCCCACCCAGCATTAAAAATTTCGGATTATGAAGTTGAGGCCCTAATCGACCAGGTGGAAGAGACTGTGGTGTCAAAGATTCATAAATAAATGCTAGTGTTTTTTGAAAAGAAGCTAGACTCGCTCTGCCGCTAGAGCCTAGAAATTAAACTTAGAAACACTTAAATTATCGTATTTAAATGATGAATACGAAGAAAACCTACAAACTCCTTCCCAAGATTGCTACCTATTGTTTACACTTTGATTAATTCTTAAAATAATGACTTCAACATCCATTTTCGACGACGCTTCAGTAGAAGAAATAATCCGCAATACAATTGCATTTGTTAAGGATGAATTGAAAGATGCAGAAGGCGGACACGATTGGTTTCATATTGAAAGGGTTTACAAAAATTCAATACATATTTCCGAAGGCGAAAAAGTTGATAAAATTGTAGTTGCCTTAGGAGCTTTGCTTCACGATATAGCCGACTCAAAATTTCACAATGGAGATGATACTGTTGGGCCAAAAAAAGCGAGAGAGTTTTTAAAAACCCAAAACGTTGGCGAAGAAATCATCGAGCACGTGGTGAAAATCATAGAAAATGTTTCATTTAGTGGAGGTAATAAAACTCAGAAATTCACTTCCCTAGAACTCGAAGTTGTACAAGATGCAGATAGATTAGACGCCCTAGGAGCAATTGGAATCGCTCGTACTTTTAATTACGGAGGTTTCAAGAATAGAAAACTCTACGACCCCGAAATAACACCAAAATTAAATATGTCTCCTTCGGAATACAAAGCCTCTAACGCTCCCACTATTAACCATTTCTACGAAAAACTTTTGCTTCTAAAAGATAGAATGAACACCGAAACCGGACGTAAAATTGCGATAGAAAGACATGTGTTTATGGAAACATTTCTGGCACAATTCTACGCAGAATGGAATGGTAAAAAATAAAACTATGCGTCCTCTGTGTCTCTGCGGTGAAATAATTACCGCAAAGGCGTGAAGAGCGCAAACAAATGAAAAAACCTATCAAACTTGACGTCCAATAGGTTTTATAATTTCAGGATTTTTTTAGTCTTAAGTCCTACGTCTTATAGCGCAGCGGTCTTAAGTCTACTTCAAGTGCTGAGCAAAAAAGCCCATCATCGCCTTATAAAAATCCAAGCGGTTCTCTTCTTTAGCAAAACCATGTCCCTCATCGTATTTTACCATATAAGGCACTTCCACACCTTTACTGCGTAAACTCTCAACAATTTGGTCGGCTTCATCGATGTTTACTCTTGGGTCGTTAGCTCCTTGGACAACGAAAAGTGGTTTCGTAATTTTATCTACGTGCAAAGCTGGAGAGATTTCATCCATAATAGCTTTTTCTTCTGGGATTTCTGGGTTGTACCAGATTTTGTATAACAACTCGCGATATTTTTCCCAGTATGGAGGGATAGTGCCCATAAAAGTATGAAGGTTACTAACTCCAACATAGTCAACTCCACAAGCATATTTTTCTGGAGTTTTTGTCATTCCTCTTAATACTGCATACCCACCGTGACTTCCGCCGTAAATTGCAACGCGATCTTTATCTACCCAGCCTTGAGCAATTGCGTAATCTACACCGTCTTCTACATCGTCCATTGCCTTACGTCCTATCTGACCAAAACCAGCTTTTAGGAATTCTTTTCCATATCCACCCGAAACTCTAAAATTAACGTGTAATGTGGCATAACCCCTGCTTGCAAATAATTGTGCTTCTGGATTAAAGCCCCAGTAATCTCTAATGCCTTGTGGTCCGCCGTGAGGATTTACTATTAATGGCAATTTTTGACCTTTTTTATAATCTGCAGGTAAAGTGATGTAGCCATACAAAGTAAGTCCATCGCGACTTTGAAATTTAATTGGCTTCATAGTAGCCATATCTTCAGCTTTAAGATGTGGTAAAAGCTTGTATAATAGTGTTACTGTATCCTTTTCAACATCATAAATATAGTACTCCCCTACAATTTTATCACTTGTTACAGCAATCATATATTGAGATTCATCATCTGTTTTTCCTATGGTGAAAAATTGCTTTTCTCCAAATTCCTTTTTTAAACGAGCATATATCTTTTTATAGGTTTCGCTCACTGGTTTAACAACTGTTTTCTCCCCCGTGTAGCTGAAGTAATCTATTTCATAGTTTCTCTTTCTTGAAAGTGAAACACCCGAAACATCAAATGTATCGTTACTGAAAAGTGTTTTAAGCTTCTTATTTGCTTTTAAGTCGTAAAGTTGGATTTCAATTTTATCGCCATCTAGGTTTGAAATTACATAAGCGTCATCAGGATTTTCGGTAGCTGGGTTAAATGAGATAATTCCAAATGTATCTCCAAACTCTGTAAGCTTTACACGTTTAAATTCTCCGTCAATTTTATAAAGTAATTCCATATTAATACCATCTACAATTCTATTGATGGCGCGTAGGTTTCCTTTTCTATCAAAATCGTAAGAACTTACAGGTGGATCACCGGCTTTTACGGTATATAGCTTCGTAACTTCACCTGTATTAATATTAAGACGGTAAGGCTCCTCTTGCTGCGGATTGTCTTTATTCATCTGAACAATCACGTGATCTTCATCTTCTTTCAAGGATTCAATAATATTTACCTTTACCCCTTCAAAAGGTGTTAATTCACTTTTATTCTCTCCCGTTACATCCACTCCATAAACGTGGTGGTTTTCATCTCCACCTTTATCCTGCATGTATAGAATTCTGTTATTATTTGCCCAGAAAAAGCCACGAATTACATCTTCATCTTGCTTAATAAGTAACGTTTCTTTTTGGGTAGCGGTTTCTTTTAAATACAAATCTCGTTCTCCAGTTTCTCTTCGCTTTAAGTAGCTAATAAACTTGCCGTCTGGTGAAAGTTGAAAAGAATAAGCTTCAGGAGTTTTAAAATAATCTTCAACAGAATATTTAAAATTTCCTTTAGACTTTGCCGCTAGTTTCGCCAATTCCTCATCGGTTGATGGGAGCGCTGTATTTCCTGGTTTTGTTTTTACTGTTTTCTTCAAGGTTAATGGATATTTTTGTCCCATTTGTTCAAAAGTTCCTTCAATAGTTTCTCCAGAAACTGCACCAGTATAGGTCAGACCCATTTTGGCGGAAGTAATGGTAACATTTTCGTCTTGCAAAACTACAGAATCAAGTTCTATTCCGCTTGCTCCTTGCATAGGAACATCCAGGGTTGCCCTATGCCCATCATCTGTAGGAGAAATGTTGAAAATAAGCTCCATCTGCATTCCCTGAACTTCAAGAGTTCCGCTGTATGCTCCGTCTAATTTTTGCGCATTTACAGTTCCTACTAAAAATAGCATTGTAAGTGCGATTGAAAACTTCAATATTGTTGTCATAAGTGTTTGGTTTAAAATATTAGTTTGATTGAAAGGTAAATAGTTACGCCTAGTATGACGCCAATGGCAAATTTTATTATTTGAATTCGCCTTGCGGTCTTGTTCTTCATCATAATTTATTTTTAATGATATAGTCGCCTTGCCAATGCTTCACAATCGAAATTGACCTACCATTGGTTTTAATTATTACTTGTGATGAGATTTCAGTTTTAGGGTTTTGTGAGTTCATATTACGAAGTTTTAATTGTGGATTTCTAAAACAAAGCTGCATCACAAAACACTATAATAAAAGAGAAGCATCCCGAGATTTAGGAAAATAGGGATACACTTAAAACGTGGGAGACACTTAAAATACTAGCGCCACGGTTTATTTCTGTTATTCTGAAGTGATAGGAATTCCCCAACCCTATATTTATAAATTTCGGGTTGAAATGGGGTTTTTAGGCGATATTCTTGATTTCTTTAATATAAAAAGAAGGGTTTAATCCTGTATCTTTTTTGAAGTATTTAGTAAATGAGTCTGCCGATTTATAACCTACTTCTTCAGCGATAGATTGAATAGAATACGACCTGAAAATTACATCATTTTTAAGACGAAGTATGGCGTAATTGATACGAAGATCATTGATATATGTATTGAAGTTTTTTCCGTAGTGCGAATTGATAACCTTGGAAAGATAAGAAGTATTTGTGCCTATTTTCTTGGCAACATTATAGGAGCTACATTCTTGCTTTAAGAAATATTCCTGCTTTTCAAGTTTTTTAAGACCATCTAAAATTTGTTGCTTAATGTCTTCGGGTACATCATTACTGTTTTTTTCTTCTAAATCCTCATCCTTCGTATCTATAATTTCATCTGATTGCTTGGCAGCTTCAATTTTGGCCAGTAATTGCTCGAATTTAAACTCATTTGCCTTTTTGTTTTTATAAAAGCGAAGTAAAACGAATAGTAGAATTAGGATTACAAGGGATGCGCTTAACATTAAATAGTTAAGGTAAGATTGCTTCTTTTCTTTTTCGGTTACAAGCGAATTGACTTCATTTCTAAAAGCTTCTCTTTCATTCTCTAATAGTGATTTTTTGGCACTGTCCTTGAGTTCAGTCTGTTTTTCTTTTGAAGTAAGGTATTTTTCAAAATAGAAACTCGCTCTTTCAAAATTTCCTGTTTGTTTATAGGCTTCCGCAAGTTTCTCATAATAATCTTTCATAAAGCCTTCTTCAACAGAAGTAACATTATAATCATCTAAACCTTTCTGTAAAATTTCGCTAGCTAAGTGATAATTACCTTCTGCCAATTCAATTTTACCTATAAGATAGGCGTAGTTTATTTTTATAAGATCGTATTCGGTTGGGCAAACATCAAAATATTTGTGATAGAGTTTTTTAGCCTCTTTAAAACGTTTTTCTGTATAAGCAATCTCAGCTTCTGCAGCATACGAAAAAGCCATATAGCATGTATCTAAATCCTTTTCAGAAAATTGTTTTATTTTATCGACATATAATTTTGCCGAATCTACTTTTTCCAGCTCGAGGTAAGAATTTGATAAGTAAAAACTTATCATGGCTATTTTGGAGTTTATAGATTTTTGTGTGAAAGTTGAATCTACCGTTTTATTTTCAAAGAAATCAAGCGATTTTTTACGAATATTTATTGCCTTTCTAGTATCGCCACTAACATCAAGAACGGAAGCAATTTTATTATAGGCTATCTGTTTATAAAAATCACTCTTATACGTTTCAGCCAACTGAAGAAGATCTTCATAATACTCCAATTGTGTTGAGACATCACTAACTACCAATTGCAAATCCGACAAATATGCCAGTGACTCCATTTCTTGTTCACGCAAGTTATGTTTTTGGGCAAAATGCATATTTTTTTCAGACTGTTCGCTAGACTCTTTAAACATCCTATTATGGTAATAGGAAACGGCAATAGCGTTTAGACCAACCCATTCATTTATTAAGTCATTCTCTCGTTGACTTTTTAAAATATAAGCATTTGCAGCAGTGATGGTTCTATCTACGTCGGTATATGAATATTTCTGTATTGTATCGTTAATACCATCGAAAGATAGATGTGAAAATTCACCTTCCGATTGAGAAAGTGAAGTTGATATTGAAAGTACTATTAAAATAGCAGAACAGAAAAATTTCATTTTTGCTGAAAGTAAGTCGTAAATATACTAAAGCAAACAGAAAACATTTGTAATAATGTTACGGATTACACAGTTTATAAAATAACAATTAAAGAATATTGTAATAAAACGTTTATCTATTAAGATTAAGATGAACACAAAATTAGAACAATTTCAACTGTGGATTTTTAAGTTCTAAAAAGTGAGATGTATCTAACTTCTTTTTCGATTTACCTTTTAGATATCGATTTTTAGCTATTGCCATAGTGTTTTTAACTTGTTCGCTAATAGTTCCTTCTCCTTTAATACGTCTTCCCCAATTACTGTCGTTTAGACTTCCTCCGTGACATTCAGCAATTTGATTCAAAATGCGTTCTGCTTTATCGGGGATAGTTTTATACGCCCAGTCTTTAAAAATTTCAGCAATTTGTCCGTTCAATCTTACAATAGTATAATTCACATCAACCGCTCCAAGTTCTGCTACTTTCTTAACTAGTGGTAGAATTTCATGACTGTTTAATGAAGGGATTATCGGGGCCATCATTACCCTTACTGGAATGCCATTTTCAGATAAAACTTTAACTGCTTTTAACCGTTGTTTGATACAGGCCGTGCGAGGTTCCAATAATCTTCTAGTGTCTTCGGAAAGCGACGTAATAGAAATATTAACTTGAATTATATTCAGTTTTGCCATTTCCTTCAGTATGTCTAAATCACGAAGAATCAATGAATTTTTAGTGATTATTCCTGTAGGATGTTTCCATTTCAACATTATTTCTAAACACTTTCTTGTTATTTCGAGTTTGCGTTCAAGAGGCTGATAACAATCGGTATTTCCAGAGAAAACAATAGTATCACCTTCCCAATTTTTGGAAGTTATTTTCTCTTCTAAAAGTTGCGGTGCATTTTTTTTAAAAAGAATTTTTCGTTCAAAATCCAACCCAGCACCATAACCCCAATATTCGTGACTATTTCTTGCATAGCAATAAACACAACCGTGTTCGCAACCTTGGTAAGGGTTTGCAGAAAACCCCATTCCAACATCGGGACTATTTACTTTGTTAACAAACGTCTTTGGGAATACCCCAATATAGTTAGTTTTATTTCTATCGGCCTCCTCTCCTTCTACTTCACAGAAATTTAAATATTCATCTAAAATTTCGTGCTTATTTTCGAAAAATCTATTTTGAATATTTTTCTGAGCTCCGCGACCATTTAAAGTTTTTTTAGACATACTGAAGTTGAATTATTAATTTCAAAGTTAAACACTATGTTGGAATTTATCCTTTTTATCTTGGATTATTTCCATAGATATATTTATTCAAATTCCAATAACTAGCAGTTTATTCTTGAATATTCAACCTTAGAAACAACAGAGTTACATTGATATCCAAGGCTTTAATAGTAAAAAGGAAATTCAGTTAATGTCAATTATTACAAGGGTTTAGCTCAATTTTAAATTTTATGAAATCCATTTGCGTTTTATTAAAATCGATGTAAGTTTGTTAGCAAAACCCTAATTCTCTAATTAAATAAACATCTTTTATGAAAAAAATTTTACTTGTTTGCATGTCTTTTGCTTGCACAGCAATAGGTTTTACTCAGAACATCGAAAAGGAATTCTTACTTTCTGAATATCGATCTTCAGACGGATTTGAGTATGAAAAATACACTTATAACTCAGATATGTTATTGAGTTCTACAGACGCACTTCTTATAGATGACAACGTTAGATATAGAGATACTTTAACTTACGATGTAGCAAACAATGTGATTAAACTAGATGGATATCAACAAATAAACGGCAACTGGACCCACGTTTATTATTTGGACTACGAATACGACCAAGATGGAAATCTTACCACCCGAAAAAATTACAATAGTTTTGGAGGCTCGACTTTTGAGCTAGGAGGAATTTATAAATATTTTTATAACAGCAACAACCAACTTGAGTCTTGGGAGCTATACTTTAATGAAACAGATTTGATTGAAGTTGGCACCGTTACCTATAATGCCGAGGGTAAAAAATTAGAAGAATTTGTAAAAGACACTTGGCAAACGGGAACTTTGAGCGACTCTTGGAAAATCGAATACACTTACAATTCTGATGGTACATTATTAAGCTCAAAACCGTCAATTTGGGATGGAACAGCGTGGTATGTTCCTGGAGTAGAATGGTTTTACTACGACGACAATAAAAACTGCATTAAGTGGGAACACAAAACCCCAAGCGGAAGTAGAGTTACAAATAAACATTTATATGAATACGACACCGATTACATAGTTGAACAACTAGTGTTACCTGTAAATCCAGAGGACGGTGCAAAAACAAAAAGTTTAGTTGAAATGGTTAACAAACCAATACTTGAACACTGGTACACCGAGAATGATTTAGGTGAGTTAATTTATGTTTGTGATTATATCTATGATTATGAAGAACTTGGAACAATGGGCGTTTCAAATCAAAATTTATTTGCAAACAATTTACGTATGTTCCCTAATCCTGCTACAGACCAATTTACAATTTCAAGCGATAAAAATATAATTACCGCCATTGACATTGTAGACACAACTGGAAAAGTGATTTTAAAAGAAACTAATTTAAATAAGAAGGAAGCAAATTTGAACATCGCTAATCTTCAGTCTGGTGTTTACTACATTAGATCAACAACTACAAAAGGAATTAACACTCAAAAATTAGTAGTTCAATAAGTTAGAAACATTAACAAATGTTATTTATAAGTTGGGTTTTGCTTTGTGCATTTCCCAACTTATTTTTTTATTTCGAAACCAGATTGTTGTTATTTAAATCACTCCAGCATGCTTTTTGAAAATAGGATTTCATTAAAATCTAACACAAATTCAAACAACATTCATTACCATTTTCACGCTAAGCTTTGAAATGTTCAGGCTCCAAAAGATTTCCTCAACTTTAAATAATTGTTAATAACCATTTGACAACAAATTGACGAATCAATCAAATCACATCGATATAATTTTCATCTTTATACTTTGAATACTATTTATAATTTTTAGTACGCATTCTTATGGAAATTACCCACGTTATTAAAAGAGATTTTACCACCAAACTCTTTCATTTACAAAAGATTACAGATGCAATTTTAAAAGCAATGACCGCTGCAAATCACGGTGGACCTGAGGATGCAAAGCGCATATCTGAGATGGTTTATGAAGCTTTGCTAGAAAGAAAAAGCATGGATGGGAAATATATCCCAACTGTAGAAGAAGTTCAAGATTTTGTGGAAACGAAATTGATGGAAAGTGGATTTTTCGATCTAGCAAAAGGGTATATCCTTTACAGAAATCAACAGACCCAAAAACGAAAGCTAAACATATTCGAGAAACGAATAAATTTAAAGCCATACGAATATCCAGCGCTTTATGAATATGTTCCAGCTATTCGTCATTCATATTGGATTCACACCGAATTCAACTTTACTAGCGACATCCAAGATTTTAAAACTCGTCTTACCGACGTAGAACGCAACGCTATTAAAAATACAATGCTGGCTATTTCTCAAATTGAAGTAGCAGTGAAAAACTTCTGGGGCGATTTATACCATAGAATGCCAAAACCAGAAATCGGATCGGTAGGATCGACCTTCGCAGAAAGTGAAGTTAGACACCACGATGCATATTCACACCTTCTTGAAATATTAGGCTTAAACGAGGAGTTTAAAAACCTAAAGAAGAAGCCAGTAATTATGATGCGTGTTCACTATTTAGAAACCGCACTTAAAAATGCAAAAAGTGAAGATAATAAGGACTACGCCGAATCTGTTTTACTTTTCTCCCTCTTTATCGAGCACGTTTCATTGTTTTCGCAATTCTTGATTATCATGGCTTTTAACAAGCATAAAAACATGTTGAAAGGTATTTCAAACGTGGTCGAGGCTACTTCAAAAGAAGAGCAAATTCACGGCGACTTTGGAATTGACTTAATAAAAATCATTAAAGAAGAGAATCCAGATTGGTTTGACGAAGGCTATCACAATATGATTCAAGAAATGTGTAGAGAAGCTTTTATCGCCGAGAGCAGAATAATCGATTGGATTTTTGAAGATGGCGAATTAGACTTCTTGCCAAAAAATGTTGTAAACGAGTTTATCAAAAATCGTTTCAACAAGTCGCTTGAAAGTATCGGAATTGAAAAAATATTTGACATAGACGAAAGTTTATTAGCGGAAACTGAATGGTTTGACGATGAGATTATCGGTACCAAGCACGGAGATTTCTTCGTAAAACGCTCAATAAACTACAGCAAAAGAACCCAAAGTATAACCAGTGATGACCTTTTTTAAATGAACGAACTAAACACCAACCTCGACACACAGACCACAACGTCAAATTCAGAAACTGACCACTTAGTAAACGCTAGAAAAGAAGCACTACACAATACAAGTGAAGAAAAACAAGGCTTTGAATGGCTTACAGAACACAGTCGTAACTTTTTAGCTTCTGGCTACCTTACACCAGGGGTAACTCCAGAAGAACGCATTAGAGAAATTGCAGATAGAGCGGAACAAATTTTAGAAATACCAGGTTATGCTGATAAATTTTACCATTATATGTCTGAAGGGTTTTTCTCTTTAGCATCACCTGTTTGGTCTAACTTTGGAAAAGAACGAGGACTTCCTATCAGCTGTTTTGGATCGCACGTTAGCGATGATATGGGGAATATACTTTACACCCAATCTGAAGTTGGTATGATGTCTAAACTTGGAGGAGGAACTTCAGGGTACTTTGGAAAAATTCGTCATCGTGGAGCTGAAGTAAAAAATAATGGTCAAGCCTCAGGCGCTGTTCATATTATGCAGCTTTTTGAATCTATGGTTGATGTTGTAAGCCAAGGTTCGGTTAGAAGAGGTCGTTTTTCACCATACCTACCAGTTGAGCATCCAGACATTATGGAGTTCTTAGAAATTGGTACTGAAGGGAATCCTATACAAGAATTAACGCACGGTGTGACTGTAACCAACCAATGGATGCAGGAAATGATTGATGGAGACGAAGCTAAGCGTACTATTTGGGCAAAAGTATTGCAAAGAAGAGGTGAAATGGGCTACCCTTATATCTTCTTTAAAGACAACGCAAACAATTCGGCTGCAGATGTTTATAAAGATAAAAACCTACCTATTTACGCTAGTAATTTGTGTACTGAAATAATGCTACCATCTAACGATAATTGGTCGTTTGTATGTGTACTATCTTCAGTAAACTTATTACACTACGACAAATGGAAAGATACCGATGCCGTTGAAACTATGGTATATTTCTTAGATGCTGTAATTACCGAATTCATTGAAAAACTAGAAGTTTACCGTGACTCTGATAGTCGCGAAGACAAACAAACCTTCCTATTTATGGAGCGCGCGTATAATTTCGCTAAGGATAACCGCTCTTTAGGACTTGGAGTTTTAGGATGGCACTCGTTATTACAATCTAAAATGCTTCCGTTAAATAGCCAAGAAACTTATAACTTAAACAGTGAGATATTTAGAGTTATTAAAGAGAAGTCGTACAAAGCTTCGGAAGAATTAGCTGAAAAATTTGGGGAACCAGAAGTACTTAAAGGTTACGGAAGACGTAATGCTACTTTAAATGCTATTGCACCAACAACTTCCTCCGCCTTTATTTTAGGACAAGTGTCACAAGGTATCGAACCTATCTGGTCTAATATTTATGTAAAAGATATCGCCAAGATAAAAACTACAATTAAAAATCCATTCTTAGAGAAATTACTAGAAGAGAAAGGTATGAATACTCTTGAAGTTTGGAGGAATATTCGCGATTACGACGGTTCTGTACAGCACTTAGACTTTCTAACCGATGAAGAAAAAGATGTGTTTAAAACTTATTCTGAAATCGATCAAATGGATTTAATTTATCAAGCTGCTAACCGTCAAAACCACATTGACCAAGGTCAGTCTTTAAACATTATTATTCATCCAGAAATGCCAGTTAAGGAGATTAATAAAATTCACGTAACTGCTTGGAAACTTGGTTTGAAATCACTGTACTACCAACACAGTATGAATGCTGCACAAAAGTTTGCTCAGAAAAAAGATTGCGCAAGTTGTGAAGCGTAAACTTCTTGATTAGCCAACTATTTTATATAAAAAAACAGGTTCAATTAATTTTGAACCTGTTTTTGTTTTTATTGATAACTTCAGCAAATGCCGATTAAAGGCATTAGTACTTATCCTTCAAATTTGTAAGCATAATCTCTGTCATTTCATCCAATGAAATTTTGCTTTCCCAACCCCAATCTTTTCTAGCTTCGCTATCGTCTATACTTTGTGGCCAACTATCGGCAATATCTTGTCTAAAATCTGGTTCGTAAGAAATTTTAAATTCTGGAATGTACTTTTTGATACTTGCAGTAACATCCTCAGGATCAAAACTCATCCCAGCAAGATTATACGAACTTCTAATTTTAATATCTTCCTTATCGGCTTCCATAATGTTCACAGTCGCTCGAATAGCGTCATCCATAAACATCATTGGTAACGTTGTTTCAGCATTTAAAAAGCAAACATACTGTTTGTGCTTAAGTGCCTTGTGGTAAATATCTACTGCATAATCGGTAGTACCACCACCAGGTAAGGTCTTGTAGCTAATTAAACCGGGGTAACGGATACTTCTAACATCTACCCCATAACGCTTATTGTAATATTCGCACCAGCGCTCGCCAGTTTGTTTACTAATTCCATAAACCGTACTTGGCTCCATAATAGTGTGCTGTGGGGTATCATTTTTTGGAGTTGTAGGTCCAAAAACAGCAATACTAGATGGCCAAAATACCTTTTCTACTTTTTTATCTTTAGCTAAGTTTAAAACGTGAAAAAGTGAATCCATATTTAAGTTCCACCCACGCATAGGGAATTTCTCTGCAGTAGCCGAAAGCATAGCTGCCATTAAATAAACTTCAGTTATTTCGTAACGAATTACAACCTCTTGTATGGCTTCATAATTGGTAGCGTCCAATATTTCGAATGGACCACTATTCATAAGCTCTTCATCGCCTTCACGGATATCACTTGCAATAACTTTATGTGACCCAAATTTCTGTCTTAAATACATTGTTAGCTCTGTTCCTATTTGTCCACAGGCCCCAATAATCAGAATCCTCTTTTTCATCAATTTTCTTTTTATCAAAATGAGGTGCAAATATACGGATAATCAACTCTTTCCCTTTAAAAAAATTAACGTGTCATTTCGTTAATAACCAGTATATTTGTGGTTCTTTAATTTTTTATGAAGTTTATAATTCCTATTTTAATAGCTATTAGTTTCTTTTTTTCCTGTGGAAATAATTCTGAAGAACAAAAAGTAGAATTGCCAAATACCAATATGTCTATAATTTTTGGCGATACAACCTATACATATCCTCAACTTTCAGAACCTGCAAAAGAACAAGCTGTAAAATGGGGAGTTTTGGAAGATCTTATTCAAGAAGCAAAAAGCGCTAACGGAAGTAACTACCGCGACTTACGAGAACATGCAGTGAGGCTTAGAGAAATTTCAGATTCTCTATTTAAAAAAATTCCAGATACGCTTAATACAAATCCTATAAACAGCAGGTTGTTAGTTCTAAAAACTAGATCAGAATTATTATACCAAACATCACATCAAGACAATATAGACTCTTTAAATATCCAAGAATCTGTAAAAGAACTAAACATTGCAGTGGAGAATTTAATCATTCACTTAAATGAGAAGTTTTTAAAAGACAAAATAGATTATCAAAGAAAAGAAGACGAAGAAAATGAATTAAAAAAGCAAGAGCGTTTTCGAGATTCTATATTTGAACTAGAGTTACAAGATAAAAAGAACTAGAAGTGTAACAATAATTCCGAATGAGCAACTTATTGCTTAGAAAAAATAAAATAGCCCAATACTAATAATTTCAATTGAAGATGAAAACAATGGGCAGTTCTTGCTTAACATGCAAGTAAGCATCTTCCGCTAAAAACAAAAATCAATATAAATGAAAACAAAATTTTTAAAACCCGTTGTAGCTTTCGCGGTAATCGCAGCTGCTACAACCGCTTGTAAAGAAAAAACCGAAGTGGCGGTAACTGATACTGAGCCACACGGAATTATCTTAGCAAACATGGACACTACCGTGAACCCAAAAGATGATTTTTACAACTACGTGAACGGAAACTGGATGAAGAACAACGAAATTCCAGACGATGAAACTAGTTGGGCTGGATTTACAATTCTTCGTAAAAAGACAAGTAAAGACATGCTTAACATCTTGGAAAAAGCAAGAAAGAGCGGAAAATATGCTCCAAAAACCGACCAAGCAAAAGCTTTAATGATTTACGAAACAAAGCTTGACACTGTGGCAAGAGACAAAGCTGGAATCGAACCATTAAAACCGGCACTTGAAAAAATTGCTTCTATAAATACTATTGAAGACTTTCAAAGAGTAATGAGTGAAAATGCTGTAGAAGTTTCACAACCATTTTTAGGACTTGCAGCTTTTTCAAACCCAAGCAACAGTTCGATGAACTCTGCATATATCACTCCAGGTAGTTTAGGGCTTCCAGATCGTGATTTCTACACCAATACCGATCCTGCTTCTGTAAAAATTAGAGAGCAGTATGTAGATCACATTACAAGAATGCTTCAGTTTTTAGGTGATTCAGAAGAATCTGCCCGTAAACAAGCCGAAACTATTCTTGCTTTTGAAACAAAACTTGCTACGCCAAGATTGGATAAAGTTGCAAGCCGTGATTTTAGAAATTTCAACAATCCACGTAGTATAGACGAACTTCAAAAAATGCTTCCGCAGCTTCAGTGGAAAGAAGCCTTTAAAGGAATGGGCATTACAAAGGAAATGGATACTGTTATCGTAATGCAACCGAAGTATATGGAAACATTGAAACAAATGTTTGCTAAACCAGACTTTGATACTTGGAAAACGGTAATGCGTTGGTCTACTTTAAACAACGCTACAGGAATGTTAACCACAGAAATTGAAAAAGCTAACTTCGATTTCTATGCTACTACTTTAAACGGAACTAAAACACAAAAGCCAGCAGATGAACGTGCACTTTCAACTGTTAATGGAAGTGTTGGAGAAGCTTTAGGAAAGCTTTACGTAGATGAAATGTTTCCACCGGAAGCTAAAGAGAAAGCTGAAAAAATGATTGCAAATGTAATTGCAGCGTATAAAGACCGTATTAATGCTTTAACTTGGATGAGCGATAGCACTAAGGTAAAAGCAAACGAAAAGCTTGACAAATTCACTGTAAAAGTTGGATATCCAGACAAATGGAAGGATTATTCAGACATGCAAGTAAAAGAAGGCAATACCTATTACGACAATATGATTGCAGTACAAGCTTGGGGATTAAAAGATAATCTTTCTAAAATTGACGAGCCTGTAGATCGTACCGAATGGGGAATGAGCCCGCAAACTGTAAATGCTTATTTCAATCCATTCAACAACGAAATCGTTTTCCCAGCTGCAATCCTTCAGCCACCTTTCTACGATTACAAGGCAGATGAAGCTGTTAATTACGGTGGAATTGGTGCCGTAATTGGTCACGAAATTTCCCACGCTTTTGACGATAGCGGATCGCGATTTGATGCTAATGGAAACTTAGCAAACTGGTGGACAGAAACAGATCTTAAAAACTTTACTGAGCGCGGCGATAAACTTGCTGAGCAGTACAGTAAAATTGAAGTTCTTGACAGTGTTTACATCAACGGAAAGTTTACCTTAGGCGAAAACATTGGGGATTTAGGAGGTGTGTTAGGCGCTTACGACGGATTACAGCGTTTCTTTAAAGAAAATGGACGTCCTGATAACATCGACGGATTTACTCCAGAACAACGTTTCTTTATGAGTTGGGCTACTGTTTGGCGCACCATGTCTCGAGACGAGGCGCTACGCAACCAAGTAAAAACAGATCCACACTCTCCAGGAATGGTAAGAGCTACACAACCTTTATTAAACATCGATGCTTTTTACGAAGCCTTTGATATTAAAGAAGGAGATGGCATGTACCTTGCACCAGAAGATAGAGTGCGTATTTGGTAGTTAATAAACTGTCTCATTGAGCGCAGTCGAAATATTTTGAATTGAAAAAAGGAGCTTTAATGGCTCCTTTTTTTATATGGAAGTTTTAAAAGCATAATCCAAAACTTTTTTCAAATTCTCAGAATCGACCTGTTTAAATTTTTCATCCACATTGCTTTCGGCAAATGTAGGTGGCTCCAAACTTAGCTCTTTTGCTTTCTGTATATAATATTCAGATTTTTTGGGATGGTATGGATTTACAGCATTAAAAACAGTTCCAAAAGCGTCTTGCTTAATAATGTTTACTAAGATATTAATGCAGTCGTCACGATGAATTAAATTAACCGGGGCATCTCCATCATTCAAATCTTTACGACCTGCCAGATATTTTGCGGGCTGTCTACTACCACCTATCAAACCACCAAAACGAACAATAGTAGTTTTTAATCCCTTAGAATTTGCAAATAATTGCTCCACCTGCCTTAATTGCTTGCCCGATATAGTTTCTGGTTGTGGCTCGTCCTTTTCAGTTACTTTTCCTTGGCTATCATCATAAACCGAAGTACTACTCACCAAGATTATTTTTTCAACCTCAGTTTGTTTTATCTCTTCTAGAAAATGCACCATTTTAAGTACATAGTCGGCGCCAGTGTTGCGTCTTAATCCAGGAGGTATCATAATTATTAAATAATCGGAATTCTTCAGTAATGCTTTAACAGACCCCTGCACTCCTCTATCTGTAATTTCAACAGGATAGGCCTCTACTCCATTCTTCTGTAATAAAGTAGCTTTTTCCATAGTTGTAACAGAGCCTTTCACCTTATAACCTAATAAGTGTAAACGATAAGCTAAAGGCTGACCTAACCAACCAAGACCCGCTATGGCAATTGTCTTACTCATTATTTAAAATAATTTCAGGATTTATAAAAAGCGAATCTACAGTTTTCTTTTTTAATGAATCTACATTAAAAGTTCGCTTTACCACAACCGCATCTGTAATCACGAAAGGTTTAGGCATAGCATAATCAGGACGTTTGGTTATGTCGAATTTTGGGTTATCCATTAAATCGAATGAATATTCCATTACCTTAAAACCAACAGAAACATCCTTTTCAACAGAAAATTCAACTTTTAATGAATCATTTGGAGAAACATAGTAATTGATAAGGGCAGGGTTTTTGGTTCCTCTATAGTCTTTTGATAAACTAGATACAGGCATTTCTTTTCCATTAAATTCTAGTGAATTAAATGATGTACTTTCTTCACTATACAAATCTATTTTATTGACATTTCGTTTAGGGACAATTACGAGCGTAACATTTCTAAGGTTATTTATTAAAGTGTCATTTTCTAAAACAACCTCAAAATCTGCAATATTTTTCTTTGGAGCTTCAGCTGCGTAACTGTAATTAAAACCATATTTACTATAGGGAACCTCAGCTAAATTTAAAGTATTATTACTAGGATTTTTACCAAGATATTGTTCAGTCCATTCGTCAATTTCTTTGTCGTAAGTAAGCCAGAAAGTTTTTTCATTATCTGCATCTTTATAGTAAACAAGACTGGTTGGCTTTCTCCTTTCTTCAGTAAAGTCACTTTTTGAATGCGCAACGATAAAGAAAGAAATAGCCAGTATAAAGCACAGTGCCGATACTATGTTCTTCCATTTGTAATACGCAAAAACTGGAAGCATCAACCCGAAGAGTAATACAGTGAACACACAACTAATAACAAGCATTTTTAAGCCTAAACCAACTGGAAAAAACTGAATAAGAGGTGCAAAAATAAAGATAGCAGGCACCGCTAAAAATGCCATTGCTAAAAGATTTGGTCGTTCTTGACGTATCATTACAAAAAACGAAAGAAGTCCAAAAAAAACAGGAATAATAAAAAATGCGGCTCCCTTTAAGATGATAAAAACCGCCAAATTAATCAAGAGCCAGAAAAATAACGGAGCCACATAAATTGAAGGTTCATTGAACTTAATAATATACCTTTTATAGACTGAAAATACGATTGCCAATGACAGCAATACAAAAAATGCAATATACCAATGCCCGTTATATGTAAATCCTTGTTGAATTTCGGCATATTGTGGATAGAGTGCTAGTATTAATTTCCATCCAAAAAACCCAATGAGGCCGCAACTAATTAATGATATTAAAAAGGGAACAAATCCTTTGGCAATTGCTCTTCCTGAAATTCTTCCCCTTTTAACACCATAAAAAATTAAGAATACAAATATCAAAAAAGCTAAAATTAGCATCGGTAATATCCATGAAAATGGATAATTAATCATTTTCACCAAAGGGAAATTTAAATAAACATCATCCGTTTCAGACTTTATATTTGAAAGATCGGCATCGGCGAAATAATGGATTAACGGCAGTAAATAACTGCCTTGATGCATCAAACTATTCCAATCTAGGTGATACATATTGTCATTTGCCGTGTGATAGTTAAAGTGGCTATCTATAAAAGCGAAAAAGAAACTATCAATATCCCCATCTTCCCTAAAGATGGTGGAGTCGGTATCATTTGGCAACATTTTATAAACGCTATACATTAAGGAAGAGGCAACAGGAAACTCTGGATTCGCTTTGATAAATTCTTTTACGAGTTGAGAATTTCCTCCATTTGTTTCCAAAATCATATTACTCGGACCACTCGTGCCACGCGCTTCAAAATTCAATATTAAACCTACATTTTTAGCCCAGGGATGTCCGTTTACAAAGAGTTTGGCACCGTCCAAACCAATTTCTTCAGCATCTGTAAAAAGAATAATTATATCGTTTTTTGGTGTTTTTCCAGAAGCAAGGTAAGCGCGTACGCTCTCTAAGATAGCAACTAAACCCGTACCAGCATCGCTAGCACCAAATGATGGCACAAGCGCGCTGTCGTAATGCGAAAGCAGCAAAAGTGCCTTTCCGTCTTCAGCGCCCTTAATGCGAGCAGCAATATTAGTGGGCTTATTAAGTGTTTTTGATTGTGGATTTAAACTAAACCCTTCTTGAATATGAGGTTCCATCCCCAACTTTCGCAATTCAGACAATAAAAACTTTCGAACGTCTGCATGACCTTGTGAACCTAAATAATGAGGGGTTTTGGCGATTTTTTCAAGAGGTATCAGCGCTCTATCTACTGAAAATTCGGTAGCCGATTTTACTTCATCTCCATCATACTTCGGCATTAATCCATAAAAACTGTAAAAAACCAATGCTGTGATAAGAAGCAAGGATAAAAAAGCATTGAAGTGTTTCATAAATTTAGTTTTTGGAATTTAATCAGTGATGCCCGATACTACTTGGGAAATGAGGTGCTGAAAATTCTATTAAAATATTAAATTCACTTACCGTAGATAAATTTAATACTAACAAAAATAAGAACTTTAATGAATTAACAACTTACCTAATAACCAATAAACCACAACCCAATTAAGTAATACCGGCCACCTGCTGACTAAAAGTAACTACTAAACCCCATATACCATGTAGCAGCCCTTTCGGCAGGATTGTTAATAATATCCTTTTGCCACTGGTAACGATAGTTTATTCTAAAAACTGTTTTAGGCGTTGGTCTAAAGCTAATTCCTGGAGTTACAGCTAAAAGTTGATCCCCAATATTAGTGTCTGTTTCTTTAAATTTACCGACATTCCAATCTACATAATCAAATCTCGCAGCAAGATTAAATGTGGCATCTTCCCACTCGAATATTTTATTTTTATAAACTGCTTGGACTACATCTATAAAAAAACCATGCTGTTTATTGCCATATTGTGGCGTATAAGATTCTGGTGTTTCAACTTTTACGAAAGCTGCTTCTCCAACTATATACGTATTGGTAGCTTGAATTGACGTATTCCAATCTATCGCAAAAACATTAACCCGAGCTTTGTCTTCTACTGATAAACCATCCTCTTCAAATTTGTTGTATGCTCCCCCCATATACGAGAGACCAAGTTCTCCAATCTTTCTGTTTTTAATTGCCAATTTTCCTGAAAACATTGCTTTTCCGCTAAAATTTTCTTCGAATAAATTGTCGCCATCTTTATAGGCGGGCAAATAAGTTTTATCTTCCTCATTGGAAATAATTTTACTGTTAAATCCATTAGTGAGGTAAGCTTCGTAACCAAAAATCCAATTTCCAGAATACGTTTTACCATAAACTCCAAATCCTGCGTTAGATTGGGTGGCCGCGAGCATATTTACTGCTACATCAGGGCGTTCAACAAACTCCCATTTAGGACCATCGTGATTTTCATTAAAAGCGCCTATTGGGTTCATAACAATTCCACCTCTAAAATTAAACATTGGGTGAAAGGCTACATCGAGTGCGGCAAATTCAATGGCTATTTCCTTCCCGCCGTCTTCAAATTCAATTTCAGTTAAAAATTTAATTCTTTCTGAAATTGAAGCCGCCAAAAAAATTGTCAACCTTCTGGCTTGAAAAGACAGTCCGTCGGTGATTCCTTCTTCTATTCGATGCATCGTATTAGCTTCTAAATATCCTCCTAAAGCTACTGGAACTTTCTCGAAGCTAAGCGACGGCCTGCTAAAAACTGCATCCATATTTAATTGACTTTCCTGTACCGATTGCTCGATACCCGATTTTTCTTCCTGAGCTAACGCAGTTTCCATATAGAAAAAAATTAGTAAGTATAGCCCTATTTTAAAATAGTTCGATGTATATATTTTCATCATCAATTGTTGTTTTAAATGTTTTTAGATCTTGATCTGCCGGTCCTTCTAACACCTTTCCTTTTGTATCAAATTCACTACCGTGGCAAGGGCAGCTATACATACCTCCGCCTACGTTTAATTCGCACCCTCGATGCGTACATTTCATTAATGAGGCGATATAATTCTTCTCTTCTGTTCTATATACACAAATTGGAAAATCTTGGGAAGTAGTGTTCACCATAACGAAATCTCTATAGGTCGTACTTGTTTTTTTTGCAATTTCAAATTCAGAAAGAGGTACTACTATTTTGTTTTTAAAAGTTTTAAAAGAAGCATAGTAAATACTCTGACAAGAAGTTAAAATGGCAGAGGCAAAAGGTAAACCTACCAAAGCGACCCCACAGGTTTTTAAAAATTGTTTTCTGTTCATATTTACAGGGATTCTATAAATTTTATAAGTTGACTTTTTTCTTGTTGACTTAAGTTTTGATATTTATTTTTAGCGTTTTCAGCTTCACCTCCATGAAGTAAAATTGCTTCTTCAATACTTCTAGCTCTCCCGTCGTGCATTAAATAATATTCACCACCTTGTGAATCTTTGGAAAGCCCAATTCCCCACAGAGGTGCAGTTCTCCATTCGGAAGAAAGCGCATATCCTTCAGTGTAACCGTCATCTAGCTCGGGACCCATATCGTGCAAAAGCATATCGGTGTAAGGGTGAAATTCCTGATAAGAAATAGCTGTAATTGGTGAATAAGAAGTTCTTAGCGTGGGTTTATGACAAGCAGTACATTGTGTGTTTTCAAATAGTGCTTTTCCAGCTACAACCTCTGGGTTATCTTGATTCCGAGGAATAGGTGCTTTAAGCGTTTTTAAATAAAACACTACATCGTTAATCGTTTTTCTATCAATCTCGGGTTGAACCTTATCCCCACTATAAGTATCATAGGGTTCATAATAAGAGTTTATTCCTATATCTTGATTATAGGCATCGGCAGTTTGGTGAAGCAAGTCGTAAACATTTGCTTTTTTTCCAAATCGTGTAATATATTTTCCGTTTTTAGATATGGTTCCAGGTCGGTCCTTAACATAATCAGGTCTATCGTTCCAATGAACTCTACCACTTATACCATCGCCATCTAAATCGTCGGGATCTGCCATTGCCAATAAATCTTCATCTGATACAGCATCGAGAAATCCAAGACCCGTAACAATGGGTGCTAGAAATTCGGCGTGTGGGGCCCCTGAAGGTAAGATTTCAGGTTTGTAGCCTGGAATTGCCCTATTTTGTAATTGGGGAGCCCCTTGATCTAAAAAATTATTTATCCCGGGCAAATCCTGCCCAAAACGAGTAAACGATACAAACGGATGCCCTTTTCCATCGCCAGCATGACAACTCACACAGCTAGTACCGGTAAAAATAGGTCCCAGTCCTGTTTCTATGGTAAATATTTGATCGTTAAATGCCTTATCTCCCTCTATAAATCGTATAGATTCAGCTTGGTTTAAGTTCTCAACTGGACCATCGAGCAGTTCATACTCTTCAGGTTCCTGTGGAGCTAATGCTTCACATGAGTACAATAAAGGAATAGAAATTAGAGGAGCAAATAAAAATATTTTAGTCTTCATTATTTTAATTTTTAGGCAAAGCTAAAAGTATTTTTTAAAATAAAAAATAAATTAGTTGCGTTTGACTAAAAAAGACTGTGTTATATCAAACTTCCTCTATTCTTTCAAAAATAAAACTTAAAAAGACCTTACTTACATATAAAAACAAAGTATTAGTTAATTAAGACCCTTTATTTATTTTAAAATTTTACTTATATTACAAAGTCGCAAAAAACTGATATTATGGGAATTAAAAGTTTTACAGGGAAAAGAGCAAAGCCTCAGAACGCTTCGGAAAAAATTAAAGTGTCTGATTATATGACACGAAACCTGATAACATTCAAACCTGAGCAATCGATAATAGAAGTAGTTGAAGTACTTGTAAAGAGAGGAATTTCAGGTGGTCCTGTTATTAACGACAACAATGAGTTGGTAGGAATTATATCTGAAGGTGACTGTTTAAAAGAACTTAGTGATGCTAGGTATCACAACCACCCTATGGAAGACGTGAAAGTAGAACTTCATATGATTAAAAATGTTGAAACTATTGATGGCGAAATGAATGTACTTGATGCCGCCAATAAGTTTTTGGAATCAAAACACCGCAGATTTCCAATTTTAGAAAATGGAAAGCTAGCTGGGCAAATAAGTCAAAGTGATATTTTAAGAGCTGCATTGGAACTCAAAGGGCAAACTTGGTAAACTCTTTTTAACAAATTAAATAGGAAAGCCATTCTCGATTGAGAATGGCTTTCTTTTTAACATTAAACAATCGATTTACTGCTTAATAATCTTTTGTGTATTCACTTGTCCTTCAATAGTGGTTTGTAGGATATAAGTTCCAACTTGAAGATTAGAAATATTTAATTCTGCAGAAGTATTGTTTACATCTTTAGACAATAGCTTTTGCCCTAATAGATTAAACAAGGTAACAGAATCAATATTTTGAGCAGATTCTAAGTTTAAAATATTATTGGCAGGATTTGGATAAACACTAAATTGAGTAAACTCATTGTCATCAACACTTAAAACAGGGCTACAGTCACCATACCAAGTGTAAAGGCCATCGTAATCATTATCCCAAATACCCCATACGCCATTTTCATTTTGAGCTGCCGAATTACCAACTAAATTCCCTGAAGTTATACCCCAATAAACATTAGTATTATTTGAACTTTTTGCGGATAATCCAATCCAATATTTTTTTGAATTATTGACATCCCCTGTAAATTCAAATGCATCAACTGTCATATCAACTTTATAAACATTGTGAATAGACACATGAGAAGATCCTACTGCGTTAACATTGTTAAGAGTTATTGCGTTTTCTGATCCAATTACATTACCTGGAAAACCATTGTTGTCTTCATAATAAGTTACATCTACCTCACTTATTGGCCACTCTGAAAACATATATGCGGATATATGCTCAAGTGAAAAGCTTTCGTTTGCTTCTAAGGTTAAGTCATTGGCTACAGTGTATGCACTACCTGTAGTTATGTTTAAAGCATCTTCAAATAACCAATCGTATGGTGGATTTAACTCTGCACAACTTCCTTGAAGATTTATAGTTCCATAAATCTGAATTGGCATTCCTTGTGGTTCATTAACCCCGGCGTCAATAACCGCTTGCCATCCCGAAGATGTTTTTTGAAGTGCATCTCCTGTAATAGTTTCTCCCAACACGGAAATTGGAGGTGCCCATGGCCCAGAACTACCTGATCCCTCTAAACTGTATTCTACCCAATATGTCCCCGGTGATAAGGTTAAACCATTAATACTAGCGGTTATCTTTTGGATTTTTCTATCGGTATTAGATTGGTCATCTTCTAAAACTCTATATACGCCAGAATCTACGACAGTCTCTAAAACATTTGTAGATAAATCTCCCCAAACTACTGAACCTCCACCACTTGGATCTCCATTCCAAATTTGAACATACATTGCTGTAATAGAAGGGGGTAAGGTTCCTGTTTGATATGCATAGACATCAATTTTGGAAATGTCAAAACCATCGTGTAATACAAAACTTTCCGCTAAACTTTGGCTGTTGTTATAATTAACCCCAAATCCAAATAAATCCATGCCATTAGTTACATTCTCCAAAATACTTAAGTCTGGAGCATCATTTATAAATGGACCACTAGTGTAGATAAGGTTTTCACCAAATTCCTCAGTTCCATCAGGTCTAGCGGCTGGACCGTAAGAACCAAAATTGGCGATTTTGGTGTTTTGCAAATCAATAGAAATACTAGAGTTTTCAACTCCTCTTGGGGATTCACCGATTGGAGAAGTAGAGGTTTCATAAAAAGCAGCGGGTAACACTGCAGACTGCTGTGATTGATTCGTCTCTATGGACGAACTTTTTAAATTGCTTTGTGCATTCATAATACCGAAACTGGCAATGAAACACATCGTTAATGGTAAAATAATTTTTCTCATAATTGTTAATTTTGGTTTAATTAAGGCCGAAAAGTATAGGTTAAATCACTAGAAATCAATGTTAAATGAGTATACTGTTGTTCTCAATGAGTATTCTGTAAATTGAAACTAGCAGTAATTATGAAATCTTTTTTGTTAAAGACATTAAATCCAAATTTTATGAACCTTTTGAAATCAAACTTACATCTAGTAAGACTCAGCCGTTGTAAACACCTGTTATAAAAGGGTTTTCATCATTTCCTCACTCAAAAACAAAAACATTTTAAATATCAAATACCCGTTTACAAATGCTTGTAAGCAACTATAAACGATAGTAAGTGTGTAAATACCGACTAGCATTTGAATGTCGATATATGTTTGTACTGTCGAATAAGATGATGTTCGATAGTATCAATTGTTTAACTCGCCTGTAATTTACCTCAGGCAAAAAAATTAGAAATCATGAACGCACTTAGAAACAAAGTACAGTTGATTGGAAGATTGGGGCAAGACCCAGAAATTGTAACATTTGCCGATGGCAATAAAATGGCTAAATTTTCAATGGCCACAGATGACAGTTACAAAGACAAAGATGGTAACAAGGTGGAACGTGCTTACTGGCATAACATCGTTGTAAGAGGAGGACTCGTTAACGTAGTTGAGAACTATGTAACAAAAGGCCAAGAAATCGCTATAGAAGGTAAACTTACCAACCGATCTTGGGAAGACAAAGAAGGTAACAAACACTACATTACAGAAGTTATGTGTAATGAATTGCTTATGTTGAGTAAGTAATAAGTAAATCCTCGGCTCCGCTCGTACACTAGAATATATTCACTGTCGACAAGCGGAGCAGAGGGTTGTTTTATTTTATAATTTCAAATTATTTATAATCATGGCAATTGGATATATGTATATACTGAAATGTAGTGATGACACCTACTACCAGGTAGTACAGTCAATTTGAAGAAAAGAATTTTAGAGCCTCAAGCAGGTCTTGGAGCTAATTATACCATTAAAAGACTACTAATAGAATTATATTATTTTGAAAAGTTTGCTAGAATTGATTTGGCATTTCAACGAGAGAAACAAATACAAAATTGGAGCCGTAAGAAGAAAGTAGCTCTCTTAATGAAAAATTATGAGAAGATGCATAGATTAGCTATTTGTCAAAATAATTCTCACCATTCTTTCTACAAAAATCGATCCCCGAGCGGAGCCGAGGGGAAAGATGTTTAAATTTAGTGTTTTCTTCTCAAAACTAATTCCAAAAAAGAGGTCCCTGAGTGGTTCCGATAAATTGCTTTTAGGCATTTTATTGGGATTGTACCGAAGGGTCGGGATTAACGCAAAATTATTATTAGTTTTACCATCATGCATTCCACTACAGATCCCCAGCAAACCCACATACTATCCTTACTAAAATCTCATTTTGGATACGATGAATTTCTTCCCAATCAGGAAAAAATCATCAATAGTGTTTTAAACCAAAACGATACTATTGCTATTATGCCTACTGGGGGAGGTAAATCATTATGTTATCAACTTCCAGCTTTAGCAATTGAAGGAACTGCAATTGTAATTTCGCCTTTAATCGCATTGATGAAAGATCAAGTAGATGCATTAAAAGCGAATGGAATTTCGGCTAATGTCTTTAATAGCTCTCAGCCTCAGGAAGAGCAGCAAGAGGTTTTAAAAGATTTACAAAACGGAATTTTAAAGCTGTTATACGTAGCACCAGAAAGTCTACCCTTACTCAACTATTTGTTGAGTACTATAAAAATTAGTCTTTTTGCTGTAGACGAAGCGCATTGTATTTCAAGTTGGGGTCACGATTTTCGACCTGCGTATACCCGACTCAAAAGTTTAAAACAACAGTTTCCAGAGGTTCCTCTAATTGCGCTAACGGCAACAGCCGATAGACCTACACAAGTAGATATTGCAACACAACTCGCTATTCCTAATGCCAATAAATTTATCGCGTCTTTTGACAGACCTAACCTTTATATTGACGTACGTCCGGGGCAAAACAGAAATAAGCAGATTTTTAATTTTCTTGCCAAAAGAGGTAAGCAGAGTGGTATAATTTATTGTTTAAGTAGAAAAAGTACAGAAAAACTTGCCGCAACACTTAAAGCAAAGGGTTATAAAGCTGAAGCTTACCATGCAGGGCTCAGTTCGGAAGAACGCAATAGCGTTCAAGATAACTTTTTAAATGATCGCTCCCCTATTATTGTTGCAACTATTGCTTTTGGAATGGGAATAGACAAAAGTAATGTACGGTGGGTTATTCACTATAATATGCCTAAAAATATTGAAGGCTATTACCAAGAGATAGGACGAAGTGGTCGCGACGGATTAGCAGCACACACCCTACTTTTTTACAGTTTTGCCGATGTTATTATGCTTCGAAAATTTGCTGAAGGCACCGAAACTGAAGCTTATCAATTAGCAAAATTAGAACGAATGCAGCAATTTGCTGAAGCTTTAAGTTGCAGAAGAAAAGCACTTCTAGGGTATTTTGGAGAGCATATCATTGAAGATTGTGGCAATTGCGATATCTGTAAAACCCCACCAAAGTACTTTGACGGAACCTTAATTGCACAAAAAATATGCTCTGCAGTAGCACGTTTAAAAGAACAAGAAGCTATGGGGATGGTTCTAGATGTACTGCGTGGCGCACAAAATGCTCAAGTATATGATAAAGGGTATCAAAACATCAAAACCTTTGGTGTTGCAAAAGATATCGCGTGGAGAGACTTGCAGCAATACACTATCCAACTATTAAATCAAGGAATACTACAAATTCACTTTCACGAAAACGGCAGACTGCTGCTAACTCCGCTTGCTAAACAAGTTCTTTTTGAAGGGAAACAGGTACAATTAGCAAATGTTGTTAAAGAAGTAGAAAAAGTAAAAGCAGAAAAAACATCAAGAATAAGAGCCGATCTTTTTGAGAAACTGAGAACTCTTCGTTCTAAATTGGCACAAGAAGCAAAGATGCCTGCCTATATAATTTTTAGCGATGCCAGTTTAGAAGATATGGAACATAAGAAACCGAGAAATCGAGAAGAATTTGCCGAAGTATCTGGTGTTGGAGAAGCTAAACTTGAGAAATATGCAGATGAATTTCTTAAAATTATTAATCGGCATTTAGATAGTTTAGAAAGTAAATTACCAACTCACGAACGCAGCTATAAAATGTTTGTAGAAGAGAATCTTTCTCCTTCAGAAATCGCGAGTAGACGCGGACTTTCTGAAGATTCCGTTTATGGTCACTTTATCAAATCACACAAATCTGGTGCAGACATTGACCTTTCCCTATTCATTTCTTCAGAAGAAATCCAGAAAATTAAAAAAGCAAAAGATGAACTTGAAAATCCTGATGCTTTAAAGCCTTATTTCGAATACTTTAAAGAGAAAATACCTTATTGGAAAATAAAAATGGCCTTGTACTTATAATGTTTTCAGATTAAATATAAATTTCTTGTGCTAATCTAAAAGTATTTGCGTGAGCTTCAATTATCGTTTTTATATCAGGTGAATATCCTCCTCCCATACTTACTTGTAAAGGTATTTTTAAATCTTTACACATCTGCAAAACATACCGATCTCTCTCTTTACAGCCGTTAATAGTGCAATTTAACCTTCCTAATTTATCCGATTCTAAAATATCAACACCACTTAAATAAAAGATAAAATCAGGACGCTGTTCATCAATCAATCTTGGTAAAGTATTTTTTAAAATTCTAAGATAAACTTCATCACCACTTCCATCAGCCACGGCGATATCTAAATCGCTTTTTTCCTTTTTAAATGGATAATTTCCGGCTCCGTGCATTGAAAAAGTAAACACCGAATCATCATTCTGAAAAATTTCAGCAGTACCATTTCCTTGATGTACATCCAAATCTACAATCAATATTTTTTTTGCTAATCCTTTTTTCTGAAGATATCTAGCTGCAATAGCTTGATCGTGCAGCATACAAAACCCTTCCCCGTGGTCGGTATATGCGTGATGGGTTCCGCCAGCAATACTTAATGAAATTCCGTATTTTAAAGCATATTCACTGCCGTCAATAGTTCCTTGTGCTATTAGTTGCTCCCGTTTAATAAACTCTTCAGACAAAGGAAAACCTATTTTTCTAGCAGCCCTTCTGTCGAGAGATAGGTTTATCAAGCTATTATAATATTCTTCAGTATGAACGGCTAAAACATCCTCTTTAGAAGGCATAGATGGCTCAAAAAAGTCTTCAGCTTTACAAGTTCCTTCGTGAAGTAATTGTTTCGGCAGAAGCTCATATTTTTCCATCGGAAATCGATGCCCCTTTGGCAAGGGATAGCTAAATAAGGGATGAAATGCAATTTTCATCATTGAATAATATTTTGTCTAAAACGCTATTTTAGATAGTTTCAGGGTTTTTTATTTCTTTACCAATGATAGGAATCTTCTTAGTATAGAATGTTATACGTATTCCGAAAAGAAGAATTATTCCACCAATAATCATTTGAAAAGTAATTTCTTCATTAATAAACATCCACGCAAAAAGTGTCGTTAATACAGCCTGACCTAATAAACTTACGGATACTCTTGTAGCACGCATGTGTTTGGTGGCATAGCCCAAAAGTAGCCACGCTGCTAATTGACATACTAGACCTTGAACTAAAAGCGATAACCAACCCATTTCGGTAAATCCGGTAAAAGGTTCATTCATTATAAAACTTAACACCCCTAAAAACACGGCAGAGCTAATTGTGCTTATTGTAATAAATGGAACAACTTCTACTTCATAAAGTACAAATTTGCTCACCAACATGTATACTGCATAAAATACACCTGAGAGTATTGCAAATACAAATGCAAGATCAAAGTCTAAATTCACAAAAAAGTGAAATCCTACTAAGGTTATCATCCCCATAATGGCAATTAAAGTGCCTATCCAGAAATTCCGAGTCGGCTTATTCTTCAAAAAGAAAAACGCACCTATCCCTACCCAAACTGGGGAAAGATTTGTAAGCAACGTTGCTTGTGTAGCTGTAGATTGCTGTATTGCGATATTCCAAACAGTAACGTCAAGTGCAAATATAAATCCGCAAAGCACAGTTAATAGAAGCATTTTTACAGAAGGAACTTTTAATTTTCCTGAAAATATTGCAAATGGAACTAATACAGATGCCGCAATTGCCATTCTATAAAAAGCAGAGATTATAGGAGGCGACAATTTAAGCTTCACCAAAATTGGGAAAATAGAAATACAAATGATTCCTATGACAAGGGCAATTCTAGGCTTTGTCATAAAAGTAAAGTTGAAGGTATTAATAAAGCCGGCAAAATTAGTCTATATAAACCGATAAAAGTCTGTTTATAAGTTGAAGAATTTAAAATTTAACGTAAAATTAATTACTTGTGAAGTTTAAGCTGAATTCGCTTTCTTTCTACATCTACATCAAGCACTTTTACGATAATTTGTTGATGTAAATGAACATACTCACTAACGTCGGAAACAAATGTATCTGCCAGATTTGAAACGTGAATTAAACCACTTTCTTTGATTCCTATATCTACAAAGCAACCAAAATTTGTAATATTATTTACGATTCCCGGCAACAACTGCCCTTCTTGTAAATCGGTGATGGACTTTATATTTTGATTAAAAGTAAACACTTTCGCTTCTTCGCGAATGTCTAATCCCGGTTTTTCTAATTCTTTAATAATATCTTTTAAAGTAGGAAGTCCAACTTTATCGGTGACGTATTTTTCTAGTTTTATTTTCTGAAGAAGGGATTTATTTCCTATCAAATCTGATATATTTATTCCTTCATCCTTAGCCATTTTTGAAACTACCGAATAACTTTCAGGATGCACAGAAGAATCGTCTAAAGGATTTTTATCATTTTTAATTCGAAGAAATCCCGCTGCTTGTTCAAAAGCTTTTCCACCTAACCGAGGGACTTTCATTATATCTTTACGAGATGTAAAAGCACCGTTTTCTTCGCGATAATTCACAACGTTTTCAGCTAATTTCTGACCGATTCCCGAAACGTAGCTCAGTAAAGGAACACTAGCAGTATTTATATTTACACCTACCGCATTTACACATAATTCCACAGTAGTATCCAATGAACTTTTCAGTTTCGTTTGATCTACATCGTGCTGATACTGGCCTACTCCGATAGATTTTGCATCAATTTTTACAAGTTCAGCAAGTGGATCTTGCAAGCGTCGCCCGATAGAAACCGCACCACGAACGGTTACGTCGTAATTAGGAAATTCATCACGAGCTATTTTGGAAGCTGAATAAATAGAAGCTCCTGCTTCACTCACAACAAAAACCTGCATTGGATTTTTAAACTGAATGCGCTTAATAAATTGCTCTGTCTCTCGTGACGCTGTTCCGTTTCCAATTGCAATTGCTTCAACTTTATGAGCATCGGCAAGGGAACTAATTTTTTTCATTGCTCCTTTTATGTCGTTTTTTGGAGCGTGTGGATAAATGGTTTCATTGTGCTGTAATCCACCTTGAGCGTCGAGGCATACAACTTTACAACCCGTTCTAAATCCAGGGTCAATAGCTAAAACACGTTTTTCACCCAAAGGCGAACCAAGTAATAATTGCTTTAAATTTTTAGCGAAAACGTTGATTGCAGTTTCATCAGCTCTTTCTGTTGCGGCAGATAATGCTTCATTAGAAAGCGCTGGAAACAATAAGCGTTTATAACTATCTTCAATCGCCATTTTTATTTGTATTGAAGCCGCGTCATTCGATTTTACTATTCGACTTTCAATTTTTGAAAGTGCAATTTCATCGTCGATTTCAACTTTATTTCGAATAAATCCTTCCGAAGTTGCGCGTAGAATTGCTAGTAATCTATGCGATGGAATTCGATTTAAAGGTTCGTTCCAATCAAAATAATCACGGAATTTCTGCGCCCTTTCATCATCTTCAAACTTCTTTACAACTTTTGTTGAAATCGTCGCGTAGCGTTCCAATTGATTACGAAGCATATTGCGGATATCGGTACGCTCGTTAATCCATTCAGCAATAATATGGCGCGCACCTTCCAAAGCATCGCCTTCGGAATTCACATCACCCTTTACATACTTTGAAGCAAGCGAAGAAATTTCTGAGCTTGATATACTACGAGTTTGCGCCATTATAATTTTTGCCAATGGTTCTAAACCATTTTCGCGAGCTGTGTCTGCTTTGGTTTTGCGCTTCTTTTTGTACGGCAAATACAAATCTTCTAAAGTAATTAAATCTGCAGCCTCTTCAATTTTTTTCTGAAGTTCAGCCGTAAGAACGTCCTGCTCTTCCAAAGTTTTTAGGATAGCAGATTTTCGTTTTTCAAGGGCCTCAAATTGTTCTTTAAACCTTACAATATCACCAATCTGAACCTCATCGAGATTACCCGTCAATTCTTTTCGGTAACGCGAAATGAAGGGAATAGTACAGTCTTCATTCAAAAGCTTGATGGTGTTCTCTACGCTCTTACGAGGAAGTTGGGTTTGGGAGGTAATTGCGCTTATCAAGTTCACTTAGTTTTGCTTTTCGTATTTTCACCAAAAATAAAGAATCTGCAAGCAATATTAGGCTTCTAACTTTCTAATATTATTTAATACTACAAGTGATTTTCTGAATTTAGATATCACCCCTCCGGGGCTTTAGACCTTTCTGGCTCTTTGTATTGATGGGCTATGCCACATCATTTTGGTATTAAGCCCTTTCAGGGCTGAGTCAATTCCAATTAAATATTCAAAACATAAAAAGGACAAGTTTCCTCATTTTGGAGCGCATTCCGGCTAAGCCCTATAGGGGTTAAAAATATTATCGAGGGGCAGAGTCCCTCGTGAAGTAAACACAGAGCCGTGAGTCAAGCCCTGAAAGGGCGACATATCAAATTACAAGTCCAAATTAGGCTAGCCGTGCTAATCCCAAACATACTTCTCGTCATAATCAACTTTATACTTTTTTAAAAATGCTCGAAATTCAGCCTTAAATGTTCTTTTAGAATGACGTTCATGCTGATTAGAAATGTAGGCAACCACTACTTCTACTTGCGCAGGATTTACCGAAAACGCACCATAACCATCCTGCCAATAAAAGTTTTTATAAGCTACTCCCTTTGTTTTTATCCATTTGGAAGAATTCGATTTTAATAATTCTACCAATTTCATTAAGGCAATTTTTTTAGTGAGTTTGCATAGAATATGTACGTGATCTGTGTAACCACCTACTTTTATTACTTGAGAATCGAGTTTGTTACAGATACCACCGAGATAGCTATGAAGTTCCGCTTCTACTGGAGGGAATATCAGCGGTTGTCGAAGCTTGGTGCTGAATACGATATGGACGTAATTTTGAACGAGAGATTGACCCATAATAATTAGGATTTAACGCTTTCAGGCTTCAGTTTCAGCATTCCTTTAATAACGATGGGTAACCCTTCCTTCGTTAAAAAATAACGCCCTTTCAATGCTAGACTATAAATTTAGATCTTAATAAAGAAATAAACAATTCTAGTATTAAAAGGGCATCATTATGAAACAAAAGGTGAACCTTTTACTTCTAGAAAATTCCGATAATAAAGTCCTACAAGAGTAATATCAGATAGCAAAGAAATTTTCTTACTTAGTTTATCGTCGCCCCATTTTCAACTCCACTAGTATCAGGATTCATAAAAACTAATTTTCCATCGGCGTCTTCTGTCATCAAAATCATTCCTTGACTTTCCACTCCGCGAAGTTTTCTTGGTGCTAGATTTACCAAAACAGTAACTTTTTTACCAATAATCTCTTCCGCATTAAAGCTTTGAGCAATACCGGAAACAATAGTGCGGACGTCAATTCCTGTGTCAACTTTTAAAACCAAAAGTTTATCTGCTTTCGGCATTTTTTCGGCTTCAATGATTGTACCCACTCGCATATCGAGTTTCATAAAATCTTCAAATTGAATTGTTTCTTTCTGTGGCTCTACTTTTTTATTGTCAGCAGCCTGTGCTGAGCTTGTCGATTCATTCATCTTTTTACTGGCTTGTAGTTTATCTAATTGGGCTTGAATTTGTTCGTCTTCAATTTTGCTAAATAGCAATTCGGCCTTATTTATTTTATGACCAGGTTTTATAAGTTCTGATTTTGTTGAAACGTCGTTCCATTTAATAGACCCTTCGACGGAGCCTGTCCTGAGCGAAGTCGAAGGGCTCAGGGTGACATTAAGCATGTTTTTCAATTTATCTGAAGTAAATGGTAAAAACGGTTCGCTTAAAACAGCCAAAGCAGAAGCTATCTGCAATGCAACATACATTACTGTTTTGGTGCGCTCTTCATCAGTTTTGAACGTCTTCCAAGGTTCTTCGTCGGCTAAATACTTATTTCCTAAACGAGCTAAATTCATCATCTCCGCTTGAGCTTCGCGGAAACGGTAACGCTCCAACGAACTTGCAATTACAGCAGGATATGCTTTTAATTCATTTAACGTCTGCTCGTCAATCTCAGAAAAAGTTGATGGTTCTGGAACTATTCCTCCGTAATATTTATCGGTTAAAACCATTACTCGGTTAATGAAGTTTCCGAAAATGGCAACCAACTCACTGTTGTTACGAGTTTGGAAATCTGCCCAAGTAAAATCGTTATCTTTTGTCTCAGGTGCGTTTGCTGTTAAAGTGTAACGCAACACGTCTTGCTGATTTGGAAAATCTTCTAAATACTCGTGTAACCAAACTGCCCAGTTTTTACTAGTTGAAATTTTATTTCCTTCAAGGTTTAAAAATTCGTTTGCCGGAACGTTTTCAGGAAGAATGTAACTTCCTTCCGCTTTTAACATCGCTGGAAAAATAATACAGTGGAAAACGATATTGTCCTTTCCAATAAAGTGAAGCATTTTGGTTTTATCGTCCTTCCAATAATCTTCCCAATTTTTGTTTTCGCGTGCTGCCCATTCTTTGGTTGCTGAAATATAGCCGATAGGCGCATCAAACCAAACGTAAAGTACTTTTCCGTCTGCTCCTTCTACTGGCACAGGAATTCCCCAATCCAAATCACGAGTTACCGCGCGAGGACGTAAGCCATCGTCTATCCAACTTTTACACTGTCCGTAAACGTTAGTCTTCCAATCTTTTTTATGGTCTACTAGAATCCACTGTTTTAGAAAATCTTCATATTCATTCAACGGTAAAAACCAGTGCTTTGTCTCTTTTAATACAGGCACATTTCCTGAAATTGCACTTTTCGGATTGATTAAATCTGTAGCGTTTAAACTAGAGCCACATTTTTCACATTGATCGCCATAGGCTTCCTCATTCCCACATTTAGGGCAAGTTCCTGTAATATATCTGTCTGCAAGAAACTGATTAGCTTCTTCATCGTATAATTGCTCGGTAACTTCTTCGGTGAATTTGCCGTCTTCATATAGTTTTTTGAAAAAATCTGAAGCGGTTTTATGGTGAATTTCAGCAGAAGTACGCGAATAGTTATCAAAAGAAATCCCGAATTCCTCAAAGCTTTTTTTGATGATTCCGTGGTATTTATCCACTACTTGTTGAGGCGTAATTCCTTCTTTTTTTGCTTTTATTGTAATTGGCACTCCGTGTTCATCACTACCGCAAATAAATGCGACGTCTTTGTTTTGAAGTCTTTGGTAGCGTGCATAAATATCAGCTGGCACATAAACACCTGCTAAATGGCCGATATGAACGGGACCGTTTGTGTATGGTAAGGCTGCGGTAATTGTATACCTATTTGGGTTTTGTTCCATAATTTTTTTTGAAAGTACAAAAGTACATATAAATGTAGTAATTTGTGGTTTTAAATCGATTCATGATAACACCAAATACACTTCAAAAAGGTGATACAATTGCGATAGTATCTACCGCTCGAAAACTTAAAAAAGAAGAATTACAACCAGCACTTAAAATTTTAGAAAGCTGGGGATTAAAGGCTGTTTTAGGAAAAACTATTGGAGCCGAAGAAAATCAATTTGCTGGGAATGAAGAATTAAGAGCCGAAGATTTTCAGCAAATGCTCGACAATCCAAACATCAAAGCCATTTGGTGTGCCAGAGGTGGTTATGGTACCGTTAAAATGATTGATATGTTAGATTTTTCAGCATTTCAAAAAGATTCAAAATGGATTATTGGCTATAGTGATGTTACCGTATTACACTCGCACATTCACAATTTAGGAATTGAAACCTTACACGCACAAATGTGCTTAGATATCGAAAATAAAACTGAGGAAGCAAGAGAATCAATTCGGAAGGTTTTATTTGAGCAAGAATATTCAATCGCTTTTAATGTTAATACTTACAATAAAACTTTTCAACAAAAACAGCAGCTAAGCTCGATTCAAAGCAAAATAGTTGGCGGAAATCTTTCTGTGCTTTATTCGCTCTGCGGAAGTAGTTCAGCAATAAATACTGATGGCAAAATTCTTTTTATTGAAGACTTAGATGAATACCTATATCACATTGATAGAATGATGATGAATTTGAAAAGAAATGGAGTATTTAAAAATTTGAAAGCATTGATTGTTGGCGGAATGACAGATATGCACGATAATACAATTCCATTTGGAAAAACTGCTGAAGAGATTATATTAGACGCAGTTAAGGATTATAATTATCCTGTATTTTTCAACTTTCCCGCTGGGCATATTAAAGATAATCAAGCGTTGATTTTTGGGAGGGAAGTTAAATTGATCTCTGAAAACGATCAGGTGATTTTGAACTTTTAAAAAATTCAAGTCCGTTGTCAGGTTGAGCGCAGTCGAAACCTTTTTATAATCAAGATTTTCAAGTTCTCGACTGCCCTCGAACGGACATCACTATTTATTACTCAAAATTTCAATGTTTTAATCTTAAAAAAATGAGATACTTGAGTTTGTGAATATTAATTTAAAGACACTTACACTATGTTAATTGGTATTCAAATTCAATTGCAGATTTTCTTATTTGGTCAGATTCTAACTCATAAGCGTCTTACACTCATTAAAACCCCCCAAACCGCATAAACCTTTGACATTCTGTTGAATAGTTTTGTATTTTTAAAACAACTTAAAAATCCATAGTGTTTTATATGCTATGAAAATATTTTTTTAAGTGTTTGATCCATACATTACTAACCAATATAGAAAACAGTTATGAAAACTAAATTATTATTTCTAGCTACGCTATTATGTTTACTTTTGGCTACACCACTATATTCACAAATAACCAAGAGAACGAAAACAAAAGATGCTACAAACCAGAAAACTACCACTCCTTCTAATAAAAAATTAGCAGATACTAATCAAATTATGGTGGTTAATCCTGATAACAGAAAAATAGTTCCAAAACGGCAACGAGTGATACACGGCCGCATCGATCCTATTACCGGAGAACAGATTCCTCCAACTAAAAAAGGACCACCAAGTAAAGAGTTTGCTATTATCTTTCCTCATATCTCACAACAATATCCAAATTCCAACTTTTATGTTTTAGGAGAGAGTGTATCGGGAAACACTGAAGGACATATGCCCGAAGTAAAACTTTACGGCGAAGGTCCAGCAGGACGTACAGTAGAAGTAAAGATGTTTAGGGTTGATCAAAACAATAGATTGATTCAAGATTGGACTCCGATTCGCGAAAAAATAAATCCAGAGGGATTTTGGGGAGCGAGTATACCTTGGGGTACATATGAGGATGAAGGAAAAAGCGTGAAACTCAAATTATTAGTTAGGAATTCCGCAAATAAATCAGATATAATAACATTGTTTGTAGGCAGAGAATAGTTGTGGGCTAATTTGCAGAATAAAAACAAATAGCTGAGGTTAAAAAAATCATCTTTTAAATTGCTAAATGAAATTTTAAAAGTTGAAACTTGAATTTTAATTTTTCAGTAATTTTAGCGTATTATGGCCAATCACAATGAACTCGGAAAAATAGGGGAAGAAATAGCCGCTCAATACTTAATAAAAAACGGCTACAAAATTCTACGTCGTAATTTCTTTTTTGACAAAGCTGAAATTGACATTATCGCCCAAAAAGAAGAAGATACCGTTGTAATTGTTGAGGTTAAAACTAGAAATAGCGACTTTTTTGGCGACCCTCAGAGTTTTGTTACTCCGGGAAAGATTAAAAACTTGGTGAAAGCTGCAAACGAATATATAATTTCAAATGAACTCGATGTTGAAGTTCGTTTTGATATTATTGCCATATTAAAAAATCAAAAAACCGAAAGTTTAGAGCACTTCGAAAATGCTTTCTATCATTTTTAATGCCTAGAAAACTTGCCTACTTTCAAGTTGTAAAAACCATGAAACTCATACATTACCTTACTGTTTCTTGTAGGCTTCTAAAGTATCAATGATACCAAATAAAGTATTTTGACCTTGAGGCTTTCCGATAATCTTTTTATCCTTATCCAAAACGAAATAAGTAGGAGTTCCTGTCACATTATAATCTAAAGTAATAGCTGCGCGGTCCTCATCCTTTCTCAATACGTGGATAAAATTACTGAGCTGCTCTGTCGTTTGCTTCCAAGGTTCATCCTCCATTTCTAATCCAACAGCTATTACTTTAATTTTATTACTATTTATAGTATTCATCTTTTCATTCAAAATAGGCATTTGTTCCATACAATGAGGGCAGTCTGAGCTCCAGAAAGCCAGGACATAATATTCAGCCACGTCTGTGGAATAAAGTGTGTTTTCGTTATCGTTTTCATCCTCCCAACTAAAGTTTGGGACTTTAGCTCCAACGGAAAGGTTTTTAAATAAGTCTAATTTTTTAATTAGAACAGTATCATCATGTGAGGTGGCAAGGTCTGTCAAATAATTGTCGGCTAAATAATTGGCTGCGTTGTTTTTGTTTTTATCAACTAAAGATTGCCAAAACCCCGCTAACACTGTTTTTTGAAATTCAGAATCGCTGTTTTTAATTTCGAAATATATGTCATTTATAAGAGAGCGATAAAATGTAGAACCTTGAACTAAAGTGAATTCTTCGTAATATTTTTCAATAATTTTTAAAGGAAAAGAGGAGCTTTGTAGTTGCATATCCTCAAAGTCAAAATTGCTAAAGAAATTTGTTTTCTTCTCTCCGTAGTATAAGCTTCTATTTTTAAAATCATTTGGGATATAGGGCTTATTAGCCTTGACGAATAATGAAGCAAAAGAATTTTTTGATTCATTCTCAGCCCTATTTTGAATATCTATTTGTTTTCTAAGAAGCGTTTTAACGTCTGTGGTATTTGGACTTTCAGAAGTCAATTCCGAATTCAATGCATTTTCAATAGCATCTATTTCTTTCAAATACTCATTAAGGATTTTATTTTGAGAATCTGTGAATACTACACCAGTGGTTTCAGAAAAAGTAAATGACACCTCTTCATTTCCATCATATATAAAATCAAAATAGTTGTTTTCTTCTGGTAAATTATAAACCAATCGGTAACTTCCTTTTGAAAGTGAATCGAAATTCAATTTCAACTTTCCATCATTTCCAATTTTGGTGTCTTGTGCATAAATTTTACCTGTTGGCGTTAAGCGGTATAAAATAGCAAAATCAAAGTCTTCCTTTGGAGAAAATTCTCCTGTCATAGAATCTTGACAATAAAGAAAGAATGGACTTAAAAGAACTAGAAGTAATATTTTTTTGATCATGATAGTTAATTAATTTACAAAGCTATCAATCTTTTGATTGGAAAAATAATCTTTGCAAGTTAGTAGGTGGGGATTACTTTTTATTATTTCTGTAACTTTAGAAGATTAAACTCACTTTTTAATTTCAACATTAAAAATACAATATGAACGACGATATAATTCAAGCGATAGAAAAGCAAAAGGAAAACCCGAATTTAAAGTATCGATTAAAAGTTCGCACAGAAGTATTTACAGATCTTTTATTCTTAACACTCTTCGATTCAGAAACATCGGTTTCTAAAAACCTACAAATCTTGGAAGCAATGTTTGAGGAATTGTCTGACATTGCCTGTTGGAAGCCTGAAAAGCCTTGTAGAAAAATGTGGAGAAACTATGTTGAAAAGCTTCCTGAAATTTTAAAGAAATTAAACAAAGATGCTGAAGCATTTTTAAAAAATGATCCTGCGGCCAATTCTATTGAGGAAATTTATTTGTCGTACCCTGGATTTTACGCCATTGTAATACACAGGTTAAGCCACGAGTTTTATAAATTGAGAATGCCATTAATTCCAAGATTAATGAGCGAATATGCGCATCATATTACAGGAGCAGATATCAACCCTGGGGCTCAAATAGGTGAGTCGTTTTATCTAGATCACGCTACTGGGACCGTAATTGGAGAAACAACGATAATTAAAAATAATGTAAAAATTTACCAAGGCGTAACTTTGGGAGCGCTATCGGTAGCAAGAGACTTACGCAACATAAAACGTCATCCTACAGTTGAAGATAACGTAGTAATCTATGCTAACGCAACAATTTTGGGTGGTGAAACTGTAATTGGAGCCAATAGTATAATTGGAGGTAATGCTTGGGTCACCAAGTCTATTGCACCAAATTCACTAGTATCAAATATAAGTCAAGTAAGAGTTAAAACAGCAGAAAATGTATAAAAACATCATAGATTTTATAGGAAACACTCCACTGATAAAAGCAACCCGTTTGGTAAACAATCCAAACATTACTCTGCTTTTAAAATTAGAAGGACAAAATCCTGGTGGTAGCGTAAAAGATCGTGCCGCTTACAATATGATTAAGTCGGCATTAGATAGAGGGGAAATTGATAAAAACTCGAAACTAATTGAAGCTACTAGTGGTAATACAGGAATTGCTTTAGCGATGATTGCGGGGATATTTAAGTTGAGTATTGAACTTGTTATGCCTGAAAACTCTACCAAAGAGCGAGTTCAAACTATGCGTGCCTATGGAGCTAAAGTTACATTAACCTCAGCCGATATTGGAATTGAAGGCGCAAGAGATTATGCAGAAAGAAAGGTAGCAGAAGAAGGTTATTATTCTTTCAATCAATTTGCAAATGACGATAATTGGAAAGCCCATTATAAAACCACCGGTCCAGAGATTTGGAATGATACCGACGGTAATATAACGCATTTTGTTTCGGCAATGGGAACAACAGGTACAATTATGGGAGTTTCTACATTTCTAAAAGAAAAGAATAAAGACATTCAAATTATAGGTGCACAACCTACCGATGGAGCTAAAATTCCTGGAATTAGAAAGTGGCCAGAAGCTTATCTACCAAAAATATTTAATCCAAAAAAAGTTGATCAAGTTATTGAAGTTAGTGAAGAAGAAGCTACAAAAATGACGAAACGCTTAGCGGAAGAAGAAGGCGTTTTTGCCGGAATGAGTAGCGGCGGAAGTGTTGCAGCTGCCTTAAAACTAATTGAAACTATAGACAGCGGAGTTGTGGTAGCGATAATTTGCGACCGTGGAGATCGATATTTATCCTCTCCACTGTTTGATTAAACCTCAATTTAATTTCAAACCTAACTAGTTTTAAAAACCTGTTAGGTTTGAAATACTAATCTTTAAATAACTCCATTGCCTGAAGTGCTTTATTAACAGAAGTAATATTTTCAAAAGTTAAAAGCAATCGCAAGCCGTTGCGAGTTTGTTTCTCTTTCATAGTCACTTTTCGAGGATGGCTCTGAACGTACTGAAGCACTTTTGTAAAAGTTGGACTTTGATAAAAAGCACTTTGTTGGTTTGCAATAAAATACCCAACCATTTTATTGTTTTTAATAACCAATCGCTCTAAGCCCATAGAAATAGCTAGCCATTTCAACCTCACGCTGTTTAACAAGTCTTCAGCCTGTATTGGCAACTCTCCAAAACGATCAAGCAACTCCTTTTCAAATTTTTGAAGCTCATTCTCGTCTTTGAGCTCGTTTAACTTGGTGTAAAGATTTAGTCGTTCGGTAATATTATTTACATAATCATCAGGGAAAAGCAATTCAAAATCCGAATCGATTGTAATTTCCTTTACAAATTTCTTATTACTCAACGGAGCTGAAGAATCTTCGTAGAGATCTTTAAATTCTTTTTCTTTTAGTTCTTCAATGGCTTCAGATAGAATCTTTTGATACGTATCAAAACCAATTTCATTAATAAATCCACTTTGCTCACCTCCTAGTAAATCACCCGCACCGCGAATTTCTAAATCCTTCATCGCGATGTTTATTCCGCTTCCCAATTCTGAAAATTGCTCTAATGCAGTGATTCGTTTTCGTGCATCGTCAGTCATCGCAGAATAGTCTGGAGTAATAAAGTAACAGAATGCCTTTTTATTACTTCTACCCACTCGCCCACGCATTTGGTGTAGATCTGAAAGACCAAAATTATTAGCGTTGTTAATGAATATAGTGTTCGCGTTAGGCACGTCCAATCCACTTTCTATTATTGTGGTAGAAACCAATACATCAAATTCATTATTCATAAATCGAAGCATTAGGTCTTCTAGTTTCTTACCATCCATTTGCCCGTGACCAATACCTATTTTAGCATCAGGCACTAACCTTTGGATCATTCCAGCAACTTCTTTAATGTTTTCTATTCTGTTGTGAACAAAGAAAACTTGTCCGCCACGCGAAATTTCATATTGAACAGCATCGCGAATATTCTCCTCACTAAAGCGAATAACGTGCGTCTCTACTGGATAACGGTTTGGCGGGGGAGTAGTGATTACCGAAAGATCACGTGCAGCCATTAAACTAAACTGCAACGTACGCGGAATTGGCGTTGCCGTTAATGTTAGTGTATCTACATTTTCCTTTATAGTTTTCAGTTTATCTTTAACTGCAACTCCGAATTTCTGCTCTTCATCTATAATTAGCAGTCCCAAATCTTTAAATTCAACCGATTTATTTACTAACTGGTGTGTTCCAATTACGATATCTAAACGGCCATCTTTTAATCCTTCCAAAACTGCTTTCCTTTCTTTCGCAGTTCTAAATCTATTTAGGTAATCGACTTTCACTGGCATTTCGGAAAGTCTTTCAGAAAAAGTCTTAAAATGTTGAAAAGCCAAAATAGTTGTAGGCACTAAAACAGCAACTTGTTTTCCGTTATCTACCGCTTTAAATGCAGCTCGAATAGCTACTTCTGTTTTTCCAAAACCAACGTCACCACAAACCAATCGGTCCATCGGGCGTTCGTTTTCCATATCTTTTTTCACGTCTTCGGTAGCAGAACTCTGATCTGGAGTATCTTCATAAATAAATGAAGATTCCAACTCTGCCTGTAAGTAACTATCAGGATCATATGCAAACCCTTTAAGGGTGCGTCTTTTTGCGTAAAGCTCAATTAAATTAAAAGCAATTTCCTTAACTCGGGTTTTGGTTTTTTGCTTTAGCTTTTTCCAAGCATCGCTACCCAATTTATAAATTTTGGGCTCTTTACCATCTTTCCCGTTGTATTTTGAAATTTTGTGAAGACTATGAATACTCAGGTATAGAATATCGCGTTCGCCGTAAAAAAGCTTGATGGCTTCCTGCATTTTTCCTTCTACTTCAATCTTCTGTAAACCTCCAAATTTCCCTATCCCGTGATCGATATGAGTAACATAATCCCCCACTTCAAGGTTGTTTATTTCCTTTAACGTTATCGCTTGTTTCTTGGCGTAGCCATTCTTAAGTTGAAACTTATGATAACGTTCAAAAATTTGATGGTCGGTGTAGCAAACTATTTTCAGATCATCATCAATAAAACCTTGAAACAAAGGAAAAACAACTGTTTCAAATTGATTTACATTTTGCTCGGCATCCTCAAAAATGTCGTGAAAACGTTTTGCTTGCTGTTCGCTACTGCAAAAAATGTAGTTTTTATATCCGTTATCGGTGTTTTCATTCAGATTATCAATCAGCAAATTAAATTGCTTATTAAATGAAGGCTGTGGCTTGGTTGAAAATATTACCGAAGACACTTTCTCTAATCGATTAGCATCCTCTTTTAAATTTCTTCTTCCCTTTACGTTTAATGTAACAGTTGTAAACTCTGTAAGTTGCCCATTCAGCAATGTAGAATCGCAAAATAACTCTGAAGGCTTTGCTCGTTTTATTTCAGAATCGATTGCCTTAAAAGCTTCGGTTGCTTTTTTGAAAAGATTGTCTATTGCACTGCTAAAAAGTTCTTCATTTTTTAGAAAAACTACTGTTTTAGAAGCGATATATTTTAGAAAAGACTCTCGGTTTTCATCGATTATCTTGTTTTCAATATTTGGAATTATTGAAACTTTTTTTATTTGTTCTAATGAAAGCTGTGTTTCCACATCGAAGGTTCGAATACTATCTACATCATCACCAAAAAATTCAATTCGATATGGTTCATCATTACTAAAACTGAACACATCTAGAATTCCTCCGCGAACCGAAAACTCACCTGGTTCTGTAACAAAATCAGTGCGTTTAAAACGATATTCAAACAAGACTTCGTTTACAAAATCAATTGAAAGCTGATCGTTTACCGCTATTTTTAGGGTGTTTTGTTCTAATTCCTTTCGAGTAACAACTTTTTCAAAAAGTGCCTCGGGATAAGTGACGATAAATGCCGGTTTTTTTCGAGAATTAATTCGGTTTAAAACCTCACTTCTCAATAAAACATTAGCGTTATCCGTTTCTTCTATTTGATATGGCCGGCGATAACTTCCAGGATAAAAAAGTACATTTTTATCACCCAAAAGGTTTTCCAAATCGTTAAGGTGATAAGCGGCTTCCTCTTTATCATTCAAAATAAAAAGAAAAGGCAAATCGGTATTTTTAAAGGCTTGGGCCAAAACCATCGAAATGGAAGAACCAACAAGGCCTGATACTGAAATTGCTCGTTGCTTTTGGGATATAGCTTCTCCTAGTTTTTGCGTTTGCAAAGACTGAGAATACAGTGAAGTAGCGAATGTTTTGCTCATTGAACGGCAAATTTAATCCAAACCTATCAGGTTTTCAAAAGCTGACAGGTTTTAATTTCAACTTTATCATTTTAATAACATACATCCCTGAAATGAATCTGTATTTTTAGAATTAACTGAAACTACATCCAATAGGTTTAAATCCTTAGGTGTTTAAAAATTTAAGTAATGGCGTTTAAAGAATACGATGTTTTTGTAATAGGAACTGGCACGGCGGGTAAAACTGTAGCATACGATTGTGCTGCCGAAGGAATGAAAGTTGCAATCGCCGACAACCGTGAATTTGGCGGAACTTGCTCTCAAAGAGGATGCGACCCTAAAAAAGTTTTAGTTGGATTTACCGAAGCCATACAACTTTCAGAAAACTTGAAGGGTAAGGGCATTACATCTATTCCTAAAATTGATTGGAGAGATATACAAAAATTTAAATCGAAATTTACTGATGCTGTTCCTGCTGTGACTGAAAAAGAGTTAAAAAAAGCAGGAATTTCAATGTATCATCAATCGCCAAAATTTTTAGATGAAAACACACTATCGGTAGAAGGGAAAACTGTAAAGGCTAAAAAAATAGTTATCGCAACAGGACAAAAACCAATGGAACTAAAAATTCCCGGAAGAGATTATTTAAAAATTAGTGACGATTTTTTTGAGCTAGAGGAATTACCAGAAAACATGGTTTTTGTAGGCGCGGGATATATCGGGATGGAATTTGCGCACATTGCGGCTCGTTGTGGAGTAAAAGTTACCGTAATTGAATTTTCAGATAGACCTTTAGGTCCTTTTGAAGCCGATATTGTTGAACACCTCACAAAAGCTTCAGAAGAAATTGGAATTAAATTTATTTTTAATGCAAAGGTTACTGAAGTAGAGAAGCTTCAGAAAAACTATAGAGTTTCATTTGAGGTAAATAGTAAAGCTGAATCGGTAGATACTCGAATGGTCTTTAACACCGCCGGTCGCGTTCCTTCTATAGACGAATTAGATTTAGAAAAAGGAAATGTAGCATTTGAAAAGGGAGGAGTTTCAGTAAATGAATTTCTTCAAAACACAACTAATAAATCTGTTTATGCTTGCGGTGATGTTTCGGCAAGTGGGTCACTTCCGTTAACCCCAACATCTTCTCAGGAAGCTCGAGTTGTTTCTTTAAATATTAGAAATGGGAATAAGACTAAAATGGATTTCCCGCCTGTGCCTTCTGTGGTTTTTACAATTCCTCAGGTTGCCACTATTGGAATGACTGAAGACGAAGCAAAAGAAAAAGGCTATAACTATGTAGTAGAATACAAAAGCGTTCCTAAATGGTTTAATGCAAAACGTCTAAACGACAAAGTTTACGCCTATAAAACTATTGTAGATAAGGATAGAAACATCGTCCTTGGCGCCCACATAATTGCTGCCGGAGCTGGTGAAATGATTAATTTGTTTGTGTTGGCTATTTGTGGGAAACTCACCATTGAAAATATTAAAGCAATGATTTTTGCTTACCCTACTTGGGGGAATGATATTAAAGGGATGGTTTAAGGGAATAGAAATTAGAAGATGAAGATGAAGATGAAGAAATAATCCATAATTAAGAAAACCCTTATATTTAAAGAATATTTACCGCAATTATGCCAAGTCAAAATAAACTCATTTCAAAGAAGAAACCCACTTACCCTATTACTGATAGGTTTTTAAAGTATTTAACCCGTCACGGGAGAACCATTAAAATTCCTATTTACTACGACGATTTATTGCGATTTCAGGGGTCTGTTTCTGTATATGATAAAAATGGAAAAGACACGCTTTGGGTGAGAGTTTACTATTCTGAATTTGAAACAGAAGAAATAAATGAGAGCTTAAAAAAAGTATACTCCATTTTACATTCTGATGGTAATGAAACTATTTTACCTTTCTTAAATATTGATAGTGTAGATTACTGCACCTTTGGAAATTCAAAACCATTTCGTATAAAAGTTCGTAATATTCTTAACGATAATTACCTCTATATCTACATTAAAAAAGCAGATGCTTCCCGAATATACGGCTTAGAACTTGAGGATTTACTTTCACCTAACCACATTAACTTTTTGGTGAGAAAAAACACTTTAATAGAAGAGCATATTTCAGGAATTCCTGGTGACGAATTTATAAACAACCATTTGGATGAATGTTCTAAAAGAGACAAACTAGAGATAGCCAAAGAATTTGTAAAATTCAACGAACGCTGCTTTATACGTCTTCTTGGAGATATGCGATCATACAACTATGTAATGGTACTTACTCACGATTTTGACCGTATTCAATATAGAATTCGCGCCATAGATTTTGACCAACAATCTTATGAAGGAAATGCAAAGGTCTACAAACCTCAATTCCTAAAAGAAAATAATAAGTTAGTTGAAATGACAATGGAACTTCTTCAACAAACGTCAATAGACCAGTATATTAGTGAAGAAAGATCATTGCTGGCAAAACGAGCTACAAATGAGAAAAAAAGGTTGAAAGCTTTAATAAATTGCATGAAAGAAGATACTATTTCACCTCCCGAAAAGATTGAAGAGTTAAAAATGGATCTTTTTGAACTCACAGGTGATGTGAACTTTAAAAAAGCAATTAATATGGGGCAGGTATTGGAAAGCGCATTAGCCTTTGTAATTCGTAATTACAAAAATGTAAATCCATATATCATAAGAAGAAAAAGACAGCAGCGTCCTCAGCCTTAGAACAAAACACAGTTGTTCTAGCTCATTTTAACACTAATTCATCCTATTTAAGGCTTTGAATTTTTGATAAATCTTTTGTTTTATTTTCATATTAAAGCATAGCCTTGTTTATCTTTATAGCCTTACATATATCCTTATAAAATACAATCCATGAAGATAAAGAAAGTTTTGGTGGCTAACCGTGGTGAAATAGCCATTCGAGTATTGAGAGCCTGTTCAGAAATTAATTTGCAAACAGTTTCTATCTATACTTTTGAAGACCGCTATTCACAACATCGCTATAAGGCGGATGAATCTTATCAAATAGGTGAAAACGACCAGCCTTTAAAACCCTACTTAGACGGAAATGCAATTATTGAACTTGCAAAGTCTAAGAATGTAGATGCCATTCACCCCGGATATGGATTTTTATCTGAAAACTCTGAATTTGCTCGAAACTGTGCCAAAAATGGAATTATCTTCATAGGTCCAGATCCAAAAGCTATGGACGCCTTAGGAGATAAAATTACTGCCAAAAAAATTGCAGAAAAATGCGGGGTACCTATTATTAAAAGTAATGAAAACGAATTATCTTCTTTGAAAATTGCCATTTCCGAAGCAAAAAAAGTAGGTTATCCTATTATGTTGAAAGCTGCCTCTGGTGGTGGTGGACGTGGAATGAGAATCATTCGCACTGAAGACGATTTAAAAAACAATTTCGATTCTGCAAAAAGCGAATCGCTTAATGCTTTTGGCGACGACACTATGTTTCTCGAGAAATACGTTGAAGACCCTAAGCATTTAGAAGTTCAAATAGTAGCCGATAACCACGGAAATATTCGCCATTTATACGAGCGAGATTGCTCTGTACAAAGACGTCACCAAAAAGTTGTTGAAGTTGCTCCCTCTTTTAATGTTTCCCAGAACGTAAAGGATGCACTTTATAAATACGCAATTAAAATTGCAGAGGAAGTAAATTACAATAACGTAGGTACCGTTGAATTTTTGGTTGATAAAGATGACAACGTTTTCTTTATTGAAGTGAATCCACGAATTCAAGTAGAGCACACAGTTACCGAAATGGTAACAGGAATAGACCTTATAAAAACTCAAATTTTTATTGCGGGAGGCTATAAATTAAGTGATAAACAGATTAAAATTTACGGGCAAGATTCACTTGCAACATATGGCTTTGCTATGCAGTGCCGTATTACAACCGAAGATCCCGAAAATAATTTCACCCCCGATTACGGAACTATCACTACCTATCGCAGTGCTGGCGGAATGGGAATCCGTCTAGATGCTGGTAGTATCTATCAATCTTATAGCGTAAGTCCTTTTTTCGACTCTATGCTTGTAAAGGTTTCTGCCCACGGACGAACATTGGACGGAGCAGTGCGTAAAATGTCACGCGCACTTAGAGAATTTAGAATACGCGGTGTAAAAACTAATATTCATTTTCTTCAAAATGTAATACACAACGATACTTTTAAAGAAGGTAGAGCTACGGTGAATTTTATTGCCAACACCCCTTCTCTATTCGAAATAAAACTTCCACAAGATCGTACTTCTAAAATTGTAAATTATTTGGGAGAAGTAATTGTAAACGGAAACCCAGATGTAAAGACCATCGATAAAAACAAGGTTTTTAGAACACCTAAAGTTCCAAAATTTGATAGAAGCCAAGAATTTCCAAAAGGCACAAAAGATATGCTCACGGAAATGGGACCCGAAAAATTCTGTGCTTGGCTAAAAGAAGAAAAAAAGATTCAATATACAGATACAACAATTCGCGACGCGCATCAATCATTACTCGCTACTAGGATGCGTAGTTATGACATGCTGAAAGTAGCTGAAAGTTTTGCAAAAAATCACTCAAATACATTTAGTATTGAGATGTGGGGAGGTGCAACCTTTGATGTTTGCCTTAGATTTTTACATGAAAGCCCTTGGACGAGATTACGCGAACTTCGTAAATTGATGCCAAACATACTTTTCCAAATGCTACTTCGAGGCTCTAATGGAGTTGGTTACAAGGCATATCCTGATAATTTAATTGAAAAATTTATTGAAACCTCTTGGGAAAACGGAATTGATATTTTTAGAATTTTCGACTCATTAAACTGGGTGAAAGCAATGGAGCCAAGTATTAACTATGTTCGAAACAAAACTGGCGGGATTGCCCAAGCTGCTATTAGCTATACAGGTGATATTCTTAACCCAAATGAAACCAAATACACCCTAAAATATTATACGCAACTTGCAAAAGACTTAGAAAATGCCGGGGCGCATATGATTGCGATTAAAGATATGGCTGGTCTTTTAAAACCTTATGCCGCTGCAGAACTGGTGGCTGCTTTGAAAGATACGGTTAAAATTCCGTTGCACCTGCACACTCACGATACTTCATCAATACAATCTGCTACCTACCTAAAAGCTATTGAAGCGGGAGTTGATGTTGTAGATGTGGCTTTAGGCGGACTTTCGGGGCTTACCTCTCAGCCAAACTTCAACGCTATTGTTGAGATGATGCGCAATCAACCGCGAGAAAACAAATTTGATATCACCAAACTAAACGAGTTTTCTAATTATTGGGAAGATGTTCGCGAAATGTATTACCCTTTCGAATCTGGTTTAAAAGCAGGAACAGCGGAGGTTTACCAACACGAAATTCCAGGAGGACAGTATTCAAATTTACGTCCGCAGTCGGAAGCACTTGGCTTAGGCGATCGTTTTGATGAAGTGAAAAAGATGTACGAGCAGGTAAATGGTATGTTTGGAAATTTAGTAAAAGTAACGCCAAGCTCCAAAGTAGTTGGAGATATGGCTATTTTTATGGTTACAAACAACCTTACTCCAGAAGATGTTATGCAGCGCGGAGAAGACATTTCCTTCCCAGAATCTGTAATAAACTTCTTTAAAGGGGATCTTGGACAGCCAATTGGAGGTTTCCCAAAAGAACTTCAGAAGATAATTTTGAAAAACAACGTGGCTTATACCGACAGACCAAACGCACATTTAGAGCCAATAGATTTTGATGCAGAATTCAAGATTTTCCGTAAGAAATTTCAACAAGGCTTTACAAGACAAATTGAGTTTGAAGATTTCCTTTCCTATAGTTTATATCCACGTGTTTTTGAAGACGCACACGAAAAGTATAAGCAATATGGCAATGTTGCTATTCTTGCTACTGAAAATTTCTTCTACGGAATGAAACTTCGCGAAGAGGCTATTATTGAATTAGAGCCAGGGAAGTCTATAATCGTTAAATTGCTTTCGGTAGGAATACCTAATGAAGATGGAGTACGTATAGTTTTCTTTTCGGTAAATGGGGAAAACAGATTTATTCAAATTAGAGATAAATCTATTAAGGTAGAAAAAGAAGTTCATGTAAAAGCCGACACTCAAGATCCAAATCAGTACGGAGCACCTTTACAAGGAAGCTTATATAAGGTATTGGTAAAAAAGGGACAAAAAGTAAAGAAAAACGATCACCTCTTTATTATTGAAGCTATGAAAATGGAATCTACAATCACAGCAAATAAAGATGGAAAAGTGAAGTCTATCACCCTTAAGCCTGGAACTATGGTGATGAAGGACGATTTAATTGTAACACTTGAATGAGGGGGAAATTATAATCGAAACTGAAATCGAAACTGAAATTGAAATCGAAATTGAAGTTGAACTGATACAAGAATAACGAGCAATTCAATTTTAATTGGTAAGGTGTGCTAGCTTTGTGCTGAGATAAGAATGAGAAATCCTTGTAGGTCTCAACGAAATTGAATTCAAAATCGAAACTAAAATTGAAGTTGAAGTTGAACTGATATAAGAATAAAGAGCAATGAAATTTTAATTGGTAAGATCTACAAAGTTTTGTACTGAGGGAAGCTTGAGCGTTCCTTGTAGGTCTCAACGAAATTGAAATCGAAACTGAAACTGAAATCGAAGTTGAAGTTGAACTGATATAAGAACATCAAGCAATTCAATTTCAATTGGTAAGATTTATATGGTGAAGCCGGGTTCTTGCAGGTTTAATTTACAATTGAAAATTACCTAAATAATTATCCTTTTAAATTAAACTTATCTTTTCCGAAGAAAAATTAATCGCCACCCCATTGCTTTTCAAATAAATAACACTACATTTGCACCCCTCTTAGGCAAAATACGTTTTGTTTTAAGATGAGGAAACAATGAATTATTAACGATTGACAAAAAACTAATGGATACATTAAGTTACAAAACAGTATCTGCTAACAAGAATACCGTTGTAAAAGAATGGTTGCTAGTAGATGCGGACGGGCAAACATTGGGTCGTCTTGCAAGCGAAGTTGCTAAATTACTTCGCGGTAAGCACAAACCAAGTTTCACCCCTCACGTAGATTGCGGTGACAACGTAATTATTATTAACGCTAGTAACATCAACCTTACTGGTAACAAATGGGCCGACAAGACCTACATTCGCCACACAGGCTATCCTGGTGGACAACGTAGCTTAACTGCTGCCGAAATGTACAAAAAAGACCCTACAAGGCTTGTTGAAAAAGCTGTAAAAGGAATGCTTCCAAAAAATAAATTGGGCGCAGATTTGTTCAGAAACCTTAAAGTGTATGCAGATGCAAATCACGGACAGGATGCACAAAAACCTCGAACTATTAACTTTAACGACAACAAGTAATGGAGACAATTCACAAAATAGGCAGAAGAAAAACCGCTGTTGCACGTGTGTACCTTAAAGAAGGAAAAGGAAACATTACTATCAACAAGCGTGAGTTGGATAAATACTTTACTACTGGAACGCTTCAGTATAAAGTTAAACAACCTTTAGTACTTACAGACAACGAAAACACTTTCGATATCAACGTAAATGTATTTGGTGGTGGAATTACAGGACAAGCAGAAGCTATTCGTCTTGCTATTTCTCGCGCAATGTGTACGTTAAACGACGAAAACCGTGGAATCTTAAAACCAGAAGGTTTATTAACAAGAGACCCAAGAATGGTAGAGCGTAAGAAATTCGGACAGAAGAAAGCTCGTAAGAAATTCCAATTCTCGAAACGTTAATATTTCGACAAAGCTTCTACTGAGCGTTGCCGAACTACTCAGCAACCTTAGTATTGAGCGTATGTTGACAAAATTATTACTCAACTCGATTGGGTATCTCAAATGGGATACCCAATTAAAGTTGAAAAGTTCATAATCATTATTAATTATTAAAGCTGTTAACCCGAAAACCGGGTGTTAGTTTAGCATCTAAACCAAATTCATATTTAGAAGAGGTTGCTATCCTTTCACAGAACGTAAACTAAAACAAAATGGCAAAAAAAGTAGAAGTAAAAGACTTACTTGAAGCTGGTGTACACTTTGGACACCTTACCCGCAAATGGAACCCAAATATGGCGCCGTATATCTATATGGAACGCAACGGGATTCACATTATCAACCTTTACAAAACTGCTGCAAAAATTGAAGAAGCTAGTGAAGCTCTTAAGAAAATCGCAGCTAGTGGTCGCAAAATCCTTTTTGTAGCTACTAAAAAACAAGCAAAAGACATCGTTGCTGAAAAAGCAAAAGCGGCAAACATGCCTTACATCACAGAAAGATGGCCAGGTGGTATGCTTACAAACTTTGTAACTATCCGTAAGGCTGTTAAAAAAATGTCTTCTATCGATAGAATGAAGCAAGATGGTACTTTCAACACACTTTCTAAGAAAGAGCGTTTGGCAGTAGATCGTCTTCGTGCTAAATTAGAGAAAAACTTAGGTTCTATTTCTGATATGAGCCGTCTTCCTGCAGCACTTTTTGTTGTAGATACAACTCGTGAGCACATTGCAGTTGCTGAAGCTTTAAAATTAAACATTCCTATTTTCGCAATGGTGGATACTAACAGTGACCCTCGCGTTATTGATTACGTAATCCCATCAAACGATGATGCTTCAAAATCTATTGAAAGCATTATGAGTTTTGTTTCTGAAGCTATCATTGAAGGACTTTCTGAAAGAAAATCTGGAAAAGAAGATGACGAAGAAGGAATGGCTAAAAAAGCAAAATCTTCTAAAGATTCTAAACCTGCTAAAAAAGCAAAAGTAGAAGTTGAAGTTCCTTCAACAGACGAAGAAGACGTAAAAGCAATGAAAGAGGCTAAGCAGCCTGTACGTCAGAAATCGAAAAAAGAAGTTCTAAACGAAGAAGAATAATAACAATATTTTAAAATTTAAAAGTCGTTTGGTTCTTTTCTTTGTTGAAAATTAATTGAACGACTTTTTTAATATTAAACCTAAAAAATTTAAGAAAATGGCAAAAATCACAGCCGCTGAAGTAAATAAGCTAAGACAAACAACTGGAGCCGGAATGATGGACTGTAAAAAGGCATTAGTTGAGGCAGAAGGAAATATGGAAGAAGCAATCTCTATCCTTAGAAAAAAAGGACAGAAAATTGCTGAAAAAAGAGCAGATCGCGATTCAAGCGAAGGTGTGGCAACCGTAAAAGTAAACAGCGACAACACAAAAGGTGTTGCCATTTCATTAAACTGTGAAACCGACTTTGTTGCTAAAAACGATTCATTCGTAGAAATGGCAAACAAAATGGCTGAGGTGGCATTAAATACTTCTTCTAAAGAGGAGTTTTTAGCTGCAGATTTTGAAGGTATCACAATTGCTGAAAAACTAACTGAGCAAACTGGTGTTATTGGTGAGAAAATAGAAATCGGTGGTTTCGAAATTCTTGAAGCGCCATTCGTAGGTTCTTATGTACACGTAAACAAAATTGCTGCTTTAACAGGTCTTTCAAAAGCTGTTGACAACGCAGAAGAGCTAGCAAAAGATGTTTCTATGCAGGTAGCTTCTATGGGTGCAACTACGCTTTCTTACAAAGATTTTGATCCAGAATTTATCGCATCGGAAACTGAAGCTAGAATTGCTGTTATCGAAAAAGATAATATCGAGTTAGGCCGTTTAGGTAAGCCACAAAAAAATGTGCCTAAATACATCTCTAGAGCACAATTAACTCCAGAAGTTTTAGCACAAGCTGAAGAAGATGCAAAAGCAGAATTAAAAGCTGAAGGGAAACCAGAACAAATCTGGGACAGAATACTTCCTGGAAAACTAGAGCGTTTTATTAGTGATAATACTACGTTAGACCATGAAAAAGCATTGCTTGACCAAAACTTTATTAAAGACGAAAAGAAAAGCGTTGCAGATTACGTAAAAACGTATGGCGATGTTGAAGTTGTAGGCTTTAAAAGAGTTTCATTAGCATAAGCTTTTAGAAATATTTTATACAGAAAGAAAGAGGCTGAAGTAATTTTCAGCCTCTTTTTTTTATGGATACTGTCAAGGGTAACTCAGGCAATAGCTGTCTGAAGACCTATTTATTGTTTTATAAATTTCTTTACAACTACCCATTAGTTGAATTATTTTATAATAACTCACATTTTCCAAATACATCTTTTATTTTTGAAGAAACAGAAAAATGTCCGTTCGAGCGCAGTGGAGAACTATTTATTGTTTTACAAACTTTTTCACCTCTACTCTCCCACTTTCATCCGCTATCTTTAAAAAGTAAATACCGCTGGATAGGTTTGAAATATTAATTGTTGTTTGCTTATTAAAATCTATATGTTGCGTGTTTAAAAGTTTTCCTTCTGTTGAATAAATTTGGGTTTTAAGATTGCTTATGTTTTTTGTGCCATTTAAAACCAAAACTTCATTAACAGGGTTTGGATATATAGAAAATAGTTTTTCATTAATATCATTTGTTCCTAAAGAGCAGTCTTCAGAATAGATAAAATCTGCAGCAAAATACCAGCGAGAATATGGTAATTCATTATTATTTGCAGCCACCTCATCATCCACAGTAATACACTGTAATTCTGTAAGTTCACAAGGCTCACCTTCAAATTGGCAGGGCAGGCTTATTGTTAAAATTGAATTAGCTCCATTTTTTAAATTCAAATTTTCTAGAAAAATTAAATTCGCCGCTTCAACAATTTCAAGATTTACGTTACTGGAAAAGTCCAATGAAGTCATTAGCATTGAGAAGCCAGGACTTTGACTGTTAAAATAAAGCTCTTTTAATAGAATGTTTTCACTCACATCCAGTAAATAAAGAATATTACCACTTGCATCCAACAATTCTAAAGCTGAAAAATCTTCTAGGCCTGTTAAATCTTCTATAAATCGATGATTTACATCGAGCGATACTACATTTTCAATATCGCTAGTTAAAACCTGTCCATTTATAATACCATCGCTATCAATGCCTAAGTCAATAAGTGCTTGTTCAAAATTAGGATCGGGTATATTTGTTACTTGTGCGTAAAGCCCTAATGGCAATAAAAGCAGCCATATACATAGTATATTTAGCATAGATATTCTTGTTTTGTATATTTTAAATATTAATTTCATAGTGGTGTATTTTAAATATTAGTTTTTTACTATTGTTTTAATATTCTCAACATAACTGGCATCTGTAGATTTACTATAAACTCCTGGTGGATCTGGAATTAATTTAGCAGGGGTGGCACAAAATTCGTCCGCTTGTGCATATATTAAATTAGAAAATAGGAATAGGAAACTACTAAATATCTTAAAGGAAAGCTTAAATAGTTGTGCGGTTGTGCGGTTGTGCGGTTGTGCGGTTGTGCGGTTGTGCGGTTGTAATTTCATAATTTAACGATTAAAGTTAGTTAATTTCTTAAAATTATGCAAAAATCTTCAAAATTAAAATAGGTAATTCCCTGTATTATGTTGGGGGATTTCCCCCTTTTCCCAAATACCATTCTGTTTATGAATAATTCAACAATAAATATAATTTCCAAATACTTCTTTTACTTTTGAAGAAACAGAAAAATGTCCGTTCGAGCGCAGTCGAGAACTATTTATTGTTTTACGAACTTTTTCACCTCTACTCTCCCACTTTCATCCGCAATCTTTAAAAAGTAAATACCGCTAGATAGCTTTGAAATATTAATTGAAAGATGACTTTTAGAATTAAAATTTTGAGTACGCAAAAGCTTGCCTTCTGTGCTGAAAATCTGGACACTAAAGTTCCCTAAAGCTTTTGCTGAAGAAATTTTTAAGCTTTCTTTTACAGGATTGGGATAAAGGCTGAAATATGAATTGCTGAAGTGTTCAACAGTTAATGGCTCATCTCCATAAATTGCCATATTTCCATCTTCATTGGTTAAGGTTAGAACCTTCTGTCCGCCGGCTGTTATATCAATTTCATATAAGAATATTTTATTTTGTAATTGTGGTGTAAAAAAACCATAAATATAGAGTGATTCGTAAATTTGGTTTTCATTTAATGAACAAGTTACAGCACCAACAGTCCAATCGCTAACTGTAAATTTATCTTCGACCAAGCTATAATCAATATTATCTCCAATTATAAATGTGCAAAACTGTGTAGACAAACTACTTATATCTATTTCAAATTCAACATCAACTGGAGCTTCATTATTATTAGGTGGATAATTATTTTCACCATCTATTATTACATTGCTTAAATACCAGGTATTTTCAAAAAGATGGGGATCTTGAGCGTTTGATGAAACATAAACTAGGCTCGTAAAAAGAAAAATTATAATTGTTTTCATAATTTGTTGTTTTAAAAGGTTTTTGGAACCTAAACAACTCCATTAGCGCCAATGTCTCACGATAGTTGTAAATTCTAAAATTAAAAATAGCTAAAAAAAATTAAAGCATCTATTTTATCAGATTCGTGGAACATCTTTATTTTACCCTAATACAAGCTAATTTCCAAATACTTCTTTTATTTTTGAAGAAACAGAAAAATGTCCGTTCGAGCGCAGTCGAGAACTATAAGGACATCAACTTCATAAATCTTTCGGCTGCGCTCAGGAAGACAATAAATTATAATGATGCAAGAACCTAAAAAACGCCTTTTCCTTGTTGATGCCTACGCTCTTATTTTTAGAGGGTATTTCGCATTTATAAAAAATCCACAAATTAATAGCAAAGGTCAAAACACTTCGGCTATTATGGGATTTATGAATTCACTAATAGACGTAGTAAAAAGAGAACGTCCAGACCATCTTGCGGTTTGCTTTGATAAAGGCGGCAGCGAAGCTCGAAACGAAATGTTTCCTGAATACAAGGCTAATAGAGACGAAACTCCAGATGCAATACGTTTTGCAATTCCATATATCTATAGCATCCTTGAGGCCATGAAAATCCCAGTAATGGTAAAAGAAGGCTTTGAAGCAGATGATGTAATTGGAACCTTGGCAAAAAAAGCTGAAAAAGAGGGTTATACCACCTATATGGTAACTCCAGATAAGGATTTTGCACAATTGGTTTCCGAAAATATATTTATGTACCGCCCTGTTTTTGGTGGAGGTTATGAAACATGGGGAATTCCAGAAGTTCAGAAAAAGTTTGAAGTAGAAGATCCGCTTCAGGTTATAGACTTCTTGGGAATGATGGGAGACAGTAGCGATAACATCCCGGGACTTCCAGGTGTAGGTGAAAAAACAGCGAAAAAATTCATAAGGGAATTTGGCTCAATGGAAGCCCTACTAGACAATACCGATAAGCTTAAAGGCAAAATGAAGGAGAAGGTAGAAGCTAATCGCGAAATTGGTTTACTCAGTAAACAACTGGCAACTATTATGCTGGATGTTCCTGTAGAATTTAATGAAGAAGATTTTGAAGTTTGCCCTCCTGATACAGAAAAGGTATTAGAAATATTTGACGAATTAGAGTTCAGAAGACTTAAAGATAATTTCCTAAAATCTTTCTCTGTAGAAGCTATGGCTTCTAATGGCACAAGCCGTGAACCAAAAGATGCAGAAAACAACGCTCCTACTACAAAGCAAAAAACATCAAAAGTAGCTGAACGCAGCCAAAGTGCTGGTCAAGGCCAATTTTCACTTTTTGGAGGCGATGGAGAGGCAGCAGCAGATGCTAAAGATTTTAATACACGGGCAACTATTGAAAATACCGAACACTTCTACCAAACCGTTCAACCTGGGATGGGCGCAAAGTTGTTTTTTCAAAATTTAATGAAGCAGAAAAGCGTGTGTTTTGACACAGAAACTACAAGTTTAAATCCGCTCGAAGCAGAACTCGTTGGTATTGCTTTCTCTTGGGAAAAAGGAAAAGGTTTTTACATTCCGTTCCCAGAAAACCGCGAAGAAACACAACAGATTCTAGAAGGTTTACGTCCTTTCTTTGAAGATGAATCAATTGAGAAAATAGGACAAAACTTAAAATACGATATTAAGGTTTTAGCAAAATACGATATAGCTGTAAAAGGGAAACTATTTGATACTATGCTTGCGCATTATCTTATCAATCCAGATATGCGCCATAATATGGACGTATTGAGCGAAACCTACCTCAACTATACTCCTGTTTCCATAACCGCATTAATCGGTAAAAAAGGTAAGAATCAACGCAGTATGCGCGATGTTGATATTGTTCAACAAACCGAATACGCAGTAGAAGATGCCGATATTACCTTACAACTTAAAGAACATTTTGAGAAAGAATTAGGCGAGGCAAACACTCAACAACTTTTTGATGAAATTGAGGTGCCACTATTACGTGTATTGGCCGCGATGGAATTGGAAGGTATTAATCTCGATAAAGGCTTTTTAAACAGTTTATCAGAGGCTTTAGATAGCGATATACTTCAATTGGAAAAGAATATTTACGAAGAAGCTGGAGAAACATTCAACATTGCTTCTCCAAAGCAATTGGGAGAGATTCTTTTTGGGAAAATGAAGCTTATCGACAAACCGAAAAAAACCAAGACAGGTCAATATTCTACTTCAGAAGATGTGCTTTCATACTTAGCAAAAGATCATAAAATCATCCGAGATGTGTTAGAATATCGCGGCTTAGCTAAGTTAAAAAGCACTTATGTTGATGCTTTACCTGCACAGATAGAACCAACCACAGGTCGTGTACATACCGATTATATGCAAACCGTCGCAGCAACTGGGCGGTTGAGTAGTAATAATCCAAACCTTCAAAATATTCCTATTAGAACAGAGCGCGGACGCCAAGTGCGAAAAGCATTTGTCCCAAAAAATAAAGACTATGTTCTAATGGCTGCGGATTATTCGCAAATTGAACTTCGCGTTATCGCTGCTTTAAGCGAAGAAAATAACATGATAGATGCTTTTAAAAACGGAGAAGACATTCACGCTTCTACGGCTGCAAAAGTCTTTAATGTGCCTTTAGAAGAAGTTACCCGTGAACAACGAAGCAATGCTAAAACTGTTAACTTCGGGATTATTTACGGGGTTTCGGCTTTTGGATTAAGCAACCAAACCGATCTCTCTAGAACTGAAGCCAAAGAACTAATAGACACCTACTACAAAACCTATCCAAAACTTAGAAATTACATCAGTTCTCAAATAGACTTCGCACGGGAGCACGGATATGTGCAAACCGTTTTAGGCCGTAGACGTTATTTAAAGGACATTAATGGCAGCAACCAAGTGGTAAGAGGTGCGGCTGAAAGAAACGCTGTAAACGCTCCAATTCAAGGTAGTGCAGCAGATATCATCAAGCTTGCCATGATTAATATTTACAACAAGCTTGAAGAAGAGAATTATGAAAGTAAAATGCTCCTTCAGGTTCATGATGAATTGGTTTTTGATGTTTACAAACCTGAGTTAGAAAAGTTAAAAGCCATGGTAAAACACGAAATGGAAAACGCTTACAAGCTTACCGTTCCTTTAGATGTGGATTTGGGAGTAGGAGAAAATTGGCTAGAAGCGCATTAAACACCTAAAGGCTAAAATGCAAAAAAAATCAAATACTGAAGTAAAACAAAGGGCGTTTCTTAAGAAATGCCCTTTGAAATTTCATCAGTTTATGTCAATCTCTTTGCGAAATCATTTCTAAAGTGCCATAATCGTCTGTTGGCATTATGATTTTTAGCGTATTGTCATTTAGCGTATAGTCAAAAGTTTCTGTTATTGGCTCTGGGCCTTCTATGGTAAACTTAATTTGGTCTCCCACAATTTCATAAGTGCCTTCATTTCTTTCGGTGCCTTGGCATCCAAAAACAATTTCTCCGTTTATTTCCTCTTGTGTTATCACACTAAACGATTGTGAGAAATCATTATTAGCAGAAAAGTTACTCGTTCCCTCTATACATGGAATTTCGTTAATTAGATTTCGATTAAAAGATCCGTCGTTGTTTAAGTCTACAGGAATAGCCACATTCATTTCAGTTAGCGACCAAGAACCTACTATAGACGTTTCTGCTGAATTACTATCATCATCAGAAGAGCAAGACGTAAATAAAACTATTGTAAATAAGGCGATAACTAATTTTTTCATATCATTTGATTTTCGTTAGAGATTCTCAAAATAAAACAATTATTTTCTTTTCTCGCTTGTCGCTACATCTTTTTAAATTTTTGAATTAAAACTACACACTCAATTTTAACTTAAATTCTATCTTTGATACTATGGAAAACACCCCATTAATATCGATTAAAGATCTTGTTCTTTCCTTGGGGAACAAGAAAAAGAAAACTGAAGTTTTACATACTATATCTTTTGATGTATTTGAAAACGAAATTTTAGGGATTGTAGGCGAATCTGGTTCTGGTAAATCGGTTACATCTTTAACACTTATGGGGTTATTGCCAAAAAAGCAAGCCAACTTATCGGGAGAAATCTATTTCCAAGGAAACGATTTATTGAAGTACGAAGAAAAGAAGTTTAGAAAAATCCGCGGTAGCGAAATCGCAATGATTTTTCAAGAGCCTATGAGTGCGCTTAACCCTTCATTGAAATGCGGTTTTCAAGTTTCTGAAATACTCATGCTTCACTTAAATATGAATGCTTCTGAAGCCAAAAAGGAAACCATTTCGCTGTTTGAAAAAGTGAAACTGCCACGTCCCAACGAAATTTACAACAGTTATCCACATCAAATAAGCGGTGGACAAATGCAGCGAGTTATGATTGCCATGGCTATTGCTTGTAAACCTAAATTACTCATAGCAGACGAACCAACAACAGCACTTGATGTTACGGTACAGAAAGAAATTATTTCGCTTCTAAAATCGATTCAGAAAGAAACTAAAATGGCTATGCTATTTATTTCGCACGATTTAAGTTTGGTTTCAGAAATTGCAGATAGAGTTTTGGTAATGTATAAGGGGAATATCGTTGAGAGTGCCACTACCGAAGAGATTTTTAAAAATCCTCAAAACGAATATACCAAAGCATTATTGGCGTCGCGACCTTCATTAAATGTGCGTTTAGCAGAATTGCCAACCATTGCTTCTATTGCTGATAAAAGTTTTAAGCCTAGAGAAATAAAAGCGACCGAACGCGCTAAAAAACATAAGCAGATATACACTCAGTCCCCTATTTTAGAAATCGTCAACCTTGAAAAATACTATTTCAGCAATGTGGGGCTTTTTGCCAAAACAGAAGTTGTAAAAGCAGTAGATAACGTTAGTTTTTCGGTTTTTGAAGGAGAAACTTTAGGACTTGTAGGCGAATCGGGTTGTGGAAAATCTACTTTGGGAAAAACAATTCTTCAGCTTGAAAAAGCGACTGAAGGAAGTATAAAATATCGCGGTAAAGAACTTACAACGCTTTCAAAAACTGATATTAGAAATCTGAGAAAAGAAATTCAGATTATTTTTCAAGATCCATTTTCCTCTTTAAACCCTCGTTTGATGATAGGCGAAGCTTTGATGGAGCCCATGGAAGTTCACGGTTTAGGGAAAAATAAAAAAGAAAGAAGAGAGCGCGTTATTTCGCTTCTAGATAGAGTAGGTTTGGATGAGACATACTTTTACCGTTATCCACACGAGCTATCAGGGGGGCAACGACAACGTGTTGGAATTGCTCGAACAGTAATAGTAGAGCCAAAACTTGTTATTTGTGACGAATCGGTTTCTGCTTTAGATATTTCTGTGCAGGCACAAGTTCTTAATCTCTTGAACGAACTGAAAAACGATTATGGCTTCACATATATTTTTATATCGCACGATTTGGCGGTGGTGAAATACATGTCGGATCAACTATTAGTGATGAATAAAGGGAAAATAGAAGAACTAGGAGATGCCGACGAAATTTACGAAAATCCGCAGACCGAATATTCAAAAAAGCTTATTCAAGCGATTCCTAAAGGGATTTAATCTTTCCTGAACAAAAAAGGCTATCCAAAAAGCAAGTCTCACTTTCTGTTCGAACGCAGTCGAGAACTTTAAATTACTGACTTCTAAATAGGTCTCGACTACGCTCGACCTAACAAATCAAATAATTTTTGCTTTTTAAATAACCCCTATTATATAAAAAAAGTAGAATTATTTTAAAATTTCATTTCAGGAATGTCACCTTCAACTACTAAATCACCTTCAGTTGCTTGTTGAATTTCTTCAACAGAAACACCAGGTGCACGTTCCAACAGGTGAAATTTACCATCTCTAACTTCCATTACTGCAAGATTGCTCACAATCTTCTTTACACAGGCAACTCCAGTAAGCGGTAGAGTACATTCCTTAAGCAATTTCGATTCGCCAGCGCGATTCGTATGCATCATAGCCACAATAATATTTTCGGCTGAGGCTACTAAATCCATTGCTCCTCCCATTCCTTTTACCATTTTACCCGGAATTTTCCAATTGGCAATATCACCGTTTTGAGATACTTCCATTGCTCCCAAAATAGTTAAATCTACGTGTTGGCCACGTATCATACCAAAACTCATTGCAGAGTCGAAGAAGGAAGCTCCGGGAAGGGCTGTAATAGTTTGTTTACCGGCATTAATTAAATCTGGGTCTTCTTCCCCTTCATAAGGGAATGGTCCCATTCCTAGGATTCCATTTTCACTTTGAAATTCTACACTAATATCGTCACGCACAAAATTCGCAACTAAAGTTGGAATTCCTATTCCTAAGTTCACGTAGTATCCGTCCTTAACTTCTTTTGCTATTCGTTGTGCTATTTGGTTTTTATCTAACATCTCAATATTGTTAATTTGAAGTAGGTTTCCACCTTGGTTTATTCTGAGCGATGCCGAAGGGCTCAACCTGACATAATTATTTTTCCTTTGCGTTCTCTGATTCTTTATAGTCTAATATGTCATCTCTGAAAACGCTAAGATTCCAATTACTTATTTTTTACGCACTGTAAGTTGCTCAATGCGTTTTTCATATTTTTCACCTTGAAAAATTCGCTGAACAAAAATTCCAGGAATATGAACTTGATTCGGGTCTAATTCACCAGCAGGAACAAGTTCTTCTACTTCAGCTACTGTAATTTTTCCAGCACCACACATGGCAGGGTTAAAGTTTCTTGCTGTACCTTTAAAAATAAGATTTCCAGCTTCATCGCCTTTCCAAGCCTTTACAAATGAGAAATCAGCTTCAAAAGCTCTCTCCATTATGTGCATTTTTCCGTTAAATTCACGGGTTTCTTTACCTTCAGCTACTTCGGTTCCGTAACCTGCAGGAGTAAAAAAGGCTGGAATACCAGTTCGAGCAGCTTCACATCTTTGTGCTAGCGTTCCTTGAGGAACAAGCTCTACCTCCATTTCGCCACTTAGCATTTGGCGTTCAAATTCGGCGTTTTCTCCTACATAAGAAGAAATCATTTTCTTTATTTGGTGCTTTTTAAGCAAAAGACCTAGACCAAAATCATCTACACCTGCATTATTTGAAATACAAGTAACACCTTGAATGTTTCGTCTAACCAATTCGTTGATTATGTTTTCAGGAATACCACAAAGACCAAAGCCTCCGAGCATAAAAGTCATTCCGTCTTCAATGCCTTCACAGGCTTCTCGAACGTTTGCTACTGTCTTATTTATCATTTTTAAAATTTTTCTGAAAATTACAAAATTTGTCTGAGTATTCAGGACAATTCTACAAACACCTAATAAACACCTAACTGTTAAATCAATAGAAAAACAGCTCTTTTGATATCAGTAAAAAGTCTAAAATTTAGTTTTTATGATTATTAGATTTTTAATTAAAAATCAAACTCATCTGGAATTTCTTCCTTATCAGCATCCCTATCTCTCCATACTGCACAGTTAGTTTCAATAGAAAGATTACTTGGACGCTTAAAGTTTTCAGTAGACACATCTAAATCTTTATCGGCATAGCAACTCTTCATATACATTCCCCAAATTGGTAGTGCCATTGTTGCTCCTTGTCCGTATCTAGTGCTTCTGAAATGTGTAGCTCTATCATCTCCTCCTACCCAAACTCCTGTAACAAGATTTGGAACCATCCCCATAAACCAACCATCACTGTTGTTTTGTGTAGTCCCCGTTTTACCAGCAATAGGATTTTTAAAATCGTATGGATATCCTGTCATAACTTCTTTGTAAAAAGGTGAATTAACAGCCCAATTTCCTCTTAAACGAGTACCCGTTCCTGATTGCGTTACTCCTTCCATTAAACTAGTTGTAACATACGCAGTTTCGTTACTTATAACATCTCGTGTTTTTGGAACATTTTGATAAAGAACAGTTCCATTTTTATCCTCAATTCTTTGAATAAGAATAGGCTCTATATATACTCCTTCATTTGCAAAGGTGCTGTAAGCTCCAACCATTTCATAAACCGATAAATCTGCAGTTCCTAAAGCAATTGATGGTACCGCAGGCATATTATCTGTATTTGCACCCATTTTTTTCACTAGATCGATAACTGGTTCTGGTCCAACCCTATCAATAAGTCTTGCTGTAATTGTGTTGATAGAATTTGCAAGAGCGTGTTTAAGAGAGACCATTCCTCCATAACTACCTCCAGAGTTTTTAGGTGTCCAAGGTTTTATTAAGTTGTGTTTTCCAGCTGGGATTGTGTACATAGTATTTGGTAATGTATCACAAGGAGACATATGCATTTGGTCTATAGCTGTTGCGTAAACAAATGGCTTAAAAGTGGAACCTATCTGGCGTCTTCCTTTTTTAACCATATCGTATTTGTAATGTTTGTAATCTATTCCACCAACCCACGCTTTTACTTCACCTGTTTGTGGTGTCATAGACATCATAGCCGCTTGTAAAAATGATTTGTGGTAACGAATAGAATCTAACGGAGTCATAATTGTGTCAATGTCTCCTTTCCAAGAGAAAACACGCATCGGGATTGCTTTTTTAAAGCTTGCAATAATTTCTTCCTCGTCTTTTCCTTGTCTTTTCATATCGCGCCAGCGATCACTTTTTCGCATGGCTGAATTTAAAATCCCTTCGGTTTCTTTTTCTGTAATATCTCTAAAAGGCGCAGTTTTATTCCCTTTATTTTGTTCGTCAAAAACAGCTTGGAGGTTTGCCATATGCGTTTTAACAGCATTTTCGGCGTGAAGTTGCATTTTACTATCTATAGTAACATAAACCTTAAGTCCGTCTTGGTAAATATTGTATTTACTACCATCTGACTTTGGATGTTCTTTTATCCAATTTTCCATAAAATGACGTGCATACTCACGGAAATAAGTCGCACTTCCTTCATCGTGACCTTGCGGTGTAAATTCGATATTCAGTGGAAGAGCTTGTAGCGAATCTTTTACTTTTTCTGAAATATAATCGTATTTCTCCATTTGTGCTAACACCACATTTCTTCGGTTTTTAACACCTTCTGGATTTCGAATTGGATTATATAGGGAAGCATTTTTGAACATTCCTACAAGAGTCGCAGATTCAATAGTTGAAAGCTGAGACGGCGGTTTGTCGAAATAAATATTAGCTGCAGACTCTATACCAACAGCTTGATTCACAAAGTCGTATTCGTTAAAATACATTGTAATAATTTCCTCTTTTGTATAACGACGTTCCAAGCGAGTTGCAATTATCCATTCTTTAACTTTTTGTAGTCCTCTTTGGAATTTATTGCGAGATACCTGTTCGGTAAAAAACAGTTTTGCTAGCTGTTGACTAATTGTACTTGCTCCACCTCTAGAGCCTAAAAATGCAATTGCTCTTAATGTCCCGCGACCATCAATCCCGGAGTGATCGTAAAAACGAACGTCTTCAGTTGCAATTAATGCGTTAATTAAGTGGTCTGGTAAAGAATCGTAAGGTACTGGAGTACGGTTTTCTTTGTAGAATTTTCCAATGGTTTTTCCGTCGGATGAAATAATTTCAGTTGCGAGGTTTTTCTCTGGATTTTCTAGGCTTGTTTCATCTGGAAGACTTCCAAAAACGCCCCAAGAAGCCATTAAAAACATTAAGACTATTAGTAGTATAAACCCTGCGAAAATCTTCCAAAAGGTTCTAATGTGACGCCCTAAACTGCGTTTTTTATCTTTTGCGGATGCCTTTTTTTTTGCCATATTTTATTTACTATTTGGAAGCTTCTATACTAAACCCAACATCTGATATACCTTCAAGTTTGCTAACGCCTTCAATAGAACCGTTATTGCGCATTGCATGCCCTATGTTAACCTTGTAAGACCCTTCTTCAACAAACTGTACGTTTTCTTTATACCACAATTTATTTTCTTTTAAGTTTCCTATACCGTGTCCCATCCACGAACCATCGGGGTTAGCCATACGGTATTCTAAAGTGTCGGTAATTGTTTTACCGTGTGGAAACTCCATCGAAACTATTAAAAATAGGTTGTTGTACTTATATTCGTTAGTGTTTCTAATGTTTAAAAATAAATTATATTTTTTTAACGAATCTAATTCAGGCAATGTAAACGCTACAGTTTCAGCAGCACCCCAATGCCCGTCCATTGCCTTTGTATCACTAAATACTGTATTAGAATCGCAAGAAACGAAACATACAGCAGCCACAAAAATCATTACTAATTTATTCATTTTTTGACGACTTTCTATTTCTATTTTGATTCGTTGGCTTATTAGATCCTTTATTACTTGACTTATTTGTAGGTTTATTTGCTGGCTTACTACTTGGCTTATTACTAGGCTTTTTTCTAGGTTTAGTATTAGCCTTTTTTGAAGCATTTTTATTTTCTCCAGCTGCAGGTTTATTGGCTGAATCCGCATTTGCACGAGGCTTAGATTTAGTCTTTTTTCTGCGCTTTTTAGGCTTCTGTTTTGGTTTGTCAAAACGCGTTAAACTATCTTGACCTACAACATTACTATACGGTTCTTTTTCGGCTACTGGAGCTTCAATAATGAATTCCTCTAATGCAAAAGGTTTTTTACCAGCCTTATTTAGCTCGATAATTTCGTTAGCCTTTTCAGCAGTAAGCTCGTGCCAATTCATGAAATCCTTTTCGTAGGCATACCAAAGCAAGCCTTTAAAAATATCAATTTTTTGGCAAGTAGCAGTTCCTTTTTCAGTTTGCAACTTAGTATCAGTACTTGGAAAAGACTCTAATGCTTCTAAATAAGTGTCTAATTCGTAATTCAAACAACATTTAAGCTTTCCACATTGTCCTGCAAGTTTTTGAGGGTTTAGAGAAAGTTGCTGATAACGTGCTGCCGAAGTATTTACCGAACGGAAATCTGTAAGCCATGTAGAACAGCAAAGTTCACGACCACAACTACCAATACCCCCTAAGCGCGCAGCCTCTTGGCGAAAACCAATTTGCTTCATTTCAATACGGGTATTGAAAGTTCGTGCAAATTCTTTAATTAATTCACGGAAATCTACTCTTTCTTCAGCGGTATAATAGAATATAACTTTTGATGCATCTCCTTGAAATTCTACATCGCTAATCTTCATTTGAAGTCCTAAACGAATAGCTATTTCTCGGGAACGTTTCTGAACATCTGCCTCCTTGTTACGGACCTCTTGCCAGATATCTATATCTTTTTGAGTTGCCTTGCGATAAATTTTTGGAAGCGCCTCGATTTTAGTAGGTACTCGTTTCTTTTTCATTTGAACTCTAACAAGCTCGCCTGTTAAAGTTACCATTCCTATATCGTGACCTGGCGAAGCTTCTGTAGCTACAGTATCGCCAATGCTTAGTGTGAGGTTATCTGGATTTTGGTAGAAATCTTTTCTACCGTTTTTAAAGCGAACTTCTACCGCATTGAAGGGTTCCATATTAGCGGGAAGTTGCATATTTGAAAGCCAATCAAACACCGTTAGTTTGTTACAGCCATCGGTTCCGCAAGTACCATTGTTCTTGCATCCCTTTGGCTGTCCGTTGGCGCCTGTGGCACAGCTGGTACAGCCCATATATTTTATATATAAAGCCCTGTTCTAAATGAAGAGGGACGAAAAATTAAACAAAATTACTAATCGGTAAAGATACCAATAAATAATTATGAATGCTGAATTCAGAATTATGAATTTTACTAATGAAATCGAGATTCAAAAATGAAGAGAAACACCTCAAAGTTATATTAGAAGCTGCAACCACCCGTTATCCTTAATCCAGCACTCAACACGTATTTACTTTTTAAACTTCAGCTTTTCAGAACGTCCCTTTTTAAATATTTTATTGCTATTCGGGATGCCTTGACGTCTTCTTTTTTGCTCTTCTTCTGGTAGATGAATAATCTCAATACAGTCGTCTGAACAGCAGTTTTCCATAGCTACAGCACACTTTTCACACTGAATAAACAGTAAGTGACAAGCCTGATTCGCACAGTTAGTATGCGTATCGCAAGGTTCTCCACATTGGTGACAGTGACTTATAATATCATCGGTAATTCGTTCGCCACGACGGTGATCGAAAACAAAATTTTTGCCTAAGAATTTATTTTCAAGTCCTAAGTTTTCTACTTGTCTAGCGTATTCAATAATACCACCTTCTAATTGAAAAACATTTTTAAAACCTTTGTGCTTGTAATATGCACTGGCTTTTTCACAACGAATACCTCCTGTGCAATACATCACAAGTTTTTTATCCTCCTTATGATCTCTTAAATCTTCTTCAATAATATCTAAAGAATCGCGGAAAGTATCTACATCCGGAGTAATCGCATTCTTGAAATGCCCTATTTCACTTTCGTAATGGTTTCGCATATCGACCAAAACTACATCTGGATCTTCAATAAGCTCATTAAAAGCAATAGCGTCTACGTGAACTCCTTTGTTGGTAACATCAAAAGTTTCATCATTTAATCCATCCGCCACAATTTTATCACGAACTTTTACTTTCAGTTTTAAAAACGATTTTAAATCTTGTTCAATAGCAATATTTAACCGAACATCTTTTAAAAAGTTTATTCCGTCTAAAAACTCTTTAAACTCCTTAAAACGTTTTGCCGGAACCGAAAGTTGCGCATTTATACCTTCGTGAGCTACATAAATTCGACCTAGAACATCTTGTTCATGCCAAGTAACAAAAAGGTGATTTCTGAAAAGATGAGGATTGCCTATTTTGGCGTATTGGTAAAATGAAAGGGTAAGCCGTTCTTCACCGGCTTCTTCTAATAGTGCTTCCCTTTCTTTAGCACTTAATTTATTGTACAGTTGCATGCTATACTAATTTTTAGGTGAAAAGAATTGATTTTTAAAGCTGCAAAGGTAATAGTTTTTGTAAAAAACGGAAGAAAGTCAAGAATTAATACTATCAACAACTACTTTAAAGATCTAATAGGAAGTGATTTTTATTTTAAAATTGAAAATAGACTTGCAACTATAAAAAATTTTAAAAATTAATTCCGAATAGAATAAAGGAAATCAACAACCTCCTCTATTACACTTTTAAAAAGATTATCAAATATAAAGCGATGGTCATAAAAACCTAATTTACAATTGTTTAAATATTTAAATCGATGCAAGCTTAGTTTTTACAAGCCAAACTTCTAGCTTTCAAATTTGTTAACAAAAACACCTACCTATTCCATATTATTTTTGCCCTTCGCCTGAAGAAATAGTATCTTAGCTAATTAAAATTCTATCATTAAACACATTGAAAATGAGCACTGAAAAAGACGCAAAACTTAAAGCTTTAAAGCTTACACTTGATAAACTTGACAAAACTTACGGTAAAGGTACCGTAATGAAAATGGGCGATAGTGCCGTAGAAGATGTAGACGTAATCCCAACAGGTTCCCTTGGTTTGGATGTGGCTTTAGGCGTTGGCGGCTATCCACGTGGAAGAGTTATTGAAATTTACGGGCCAGAATCTTCTGGTAAAACTACTTTAACGCTTCACGCAATGGCAGAAGCTCAGAAAAAAGGAGGTATTGCAGCATTTATCGATGCAGAGCACGCTTTTGATCGTGTATATGCCGAAAAACTTGGGGTAGATATTGAAAACCTTATTATTTCTCAACCTGATAATGGGGAACAAGCATTAGAAATTGCCGATAATCTAATTAGAAGTGGGGCTATCGATATCGTGGTTATTGACTCGGTTGCAGCTTTGACGCCAAAAAGTGAAATTGAAGGCGAAATGGGAGACAGTAAAATGGGGCTTCACGCACGTTTAATGAGCCAAGCACTACGAAAACTTACAGGTTCTATCAGTAAGACAAAATGTACGGTAATCTTCATTAACCAATTGCGTGAAAAGATTGGTGTAATGTTTGGAAACCCTGAAACCACAACAGGTGGTAACGCCTTAAAGTTCTATGCTTCTGTTCGATTAGACATTCGTCGCTCTACACAAATTAAGGATACCGACAGTAATGCTACCGGTAATAAAACCAGAGTTAAAGTTGTAAAAAACAAAGTAGCTCCACCATTCAAACAAGCTGAATTTGATATTATGTATGGTGAAGGAATCTCTAAAGTCGGGGAGATTATCGACCTTGGGGTTGACTTCGAAATCGTTAAAAAAGCAGGTTCTTGGTTTAGCTACGACGATACAAAACTAGGACAAGGCCGTGACGCAGTTAAAAGACTTTTATTAGACAACCCAGAGCTAATGGAAGAATTGGAAGTAAAAATTAAAGACGCCATTGCAGCATTAAATCAATAAATTTTTCAAAGAACCACGCAACCCTTTTGATACTGTGGCATCTACACAACGTAGGAACCTTGAATATTTACGGTTGCCCTCTAAAAATATAGAGGTATTTACAACTTAATGTTAATTCACGGTACCGCAATTGACTTTAGAAGAGCTCATACAACAATGCAAAAAGCAGAATGCAAAGGCACAAGGCGAATTGTACGAAAAGTACAACAGAATCCTATTTGCTATCTGTCTTCGCTATTCGCCTAATTACACAGAGGCAGAAGACAATTTGCAAGATGCATTTATAACCATTTTTAAAAAGGTTGAGCAATATAAAGGCAAAGGTTCTTTTGAAGGATGGATGAAACGGGTAACCGTGAATACTGTACTTCAAAAATACCGGAAACAGCGTAATTTTGAAATTGTAGACGAAGGCCAGATTGAAGATGAGGCAGAAGTAGAAATTGATAGCGAAGAAATTCCATTGGATTTTTTGCTGAAAATTGTACAAGAATTGCCAGACAGATATAGATTGGTCTTTAGTATGTATGTTTTGGATGGCTATCAGCATAAAGAGATTGCCGAAATGTTAGGTATTAGCGACGGAACGTCTAAATCTAACCTAGCACGCGCTAGAATGATATTGAAAAATAAGATTGAAGAGTATAATGCTAAAAACTATAACACTTAATGCATTATTGAATTGTTTAGAGTAATAAATCCCCTGCTTTTATTGGGTAGGGGTTTATTAAAAAAACTGACAGTTAAGTTTTAAACTAAAAGCCGAAAGTCAGCGAAGCTAATGAAAGAAAAGAAAAACATAGACAACATTTTTAAAGAAGGTTTCAATAATCTTGAAGCCACTCCTTCGCCGCTCGTTTGGGAAAACATTAAAGCGGAGCTCAACAAGGAGAAAAAAGAACGCAAAGTTATTCCGTTATGGATAAAACTTGGCGGTGTTGCTGCGTTACTTGCTCTACTTTTAACTGTTGGCAATTCTCTTTACAATTCTCCTGATATAATGGATGGTGAGCAAATCACCAATGAAAACTTTGAGCAAAACAATAAAAATCTTCAGAAAACTAGATCAACTTCAGAAATCCAAAACGCTAAAGTAGCTACTGAAGATATTACAACTCAAAATTCAAATTCTTCAGAAAAAATTGATGCGAAGGATAAAAATGAAACCAGAGCTTCAAATAAAACAGTTAAGGGAACTTCAGAAAAAGCTACCAATATAGTAGTTGCTTCAAGCAATTCTGAAAAGGAAAAAGCAATTCAAAAGCAAACTAATTCAGAAAGTCATATTTCTAAGAATATTTCAACAAAAGAGTTGAATGAAGGAATTGCCACTTCACAAAATCCATCAGAAAAAACCACATTAGACAAAACTGAAAAGAAAGCTTCTGATAAATTCATTAATTCCGAAAAGGAAATCATTATTAAAAATAATGAAGGAGTCGCTGAGATTGACAAATCAAAAGATGTAAACTCGAAAGTAATTCCAACGGATACAGAAAACGGTTTAGTGAAGGCAGAAGCAGAGATTAAACAAGATTCGGTAGTTAAAAAATCAATATTCGATGCCATTGCTGAAAATATTGAAGAAGATGAATCAGAAAAGAAAAAGAAACAAAAACCAGAACATCGCTGGAAGATAGCTCCAAATGTAGCTCCAGTTTATTACAGCAGTTTAGGTAACGGATCGTCTATAGACCCAACATTTACAGACAATCCACAAAAAGGAGATGTAAACATGAGCTATGGCGTACAAGTTAGTTACGCTGTTAGCAACCGCTTAAGTGTTCGAACCGGACTGAACAATGTAGATTTAAGCTATAGCACTTCCGATATTTTGGTAGGTACCGGCCCTGTATCATCTGCACTAAGGACTGTAGACTATGGTGGAAAGCAAATTGTTACGACTGTAGTTTCAAAATCAACTTTTCATAGCTCTGCTCCTTCAGGAGGTTTTGAAAACATCAATCTAAAATCTACTCAAGGAAACGCTAGGGTGATACAAAACATAAATTATTATGAAATTCCTGTTGAACTTAAATACTCACTATTAGACACTCGATTAGGACTAAACCTGATAGGTGGATTAAGCACTTTAGTTTTAGGGAATAATGAAATTTCTGTAAAAGCAGATAACTTTAGCACTGTATTAGGAGAAGCTAATAATCTTTCAGATGTAAGCTTTTCAACTAATATTGGATTAGGACTAGATTACAAATTATCTAAGAAATTTACTTTTAATATTGAGCCTATGTTTAAATACCAGCTCAATCCATATACCGATTCTTCTGTAAACTTTAAACCATATTATTTAGGAGTGTACAGCGGAATAAGCTTCAAGTTTTAAGTTAGTTTTAAGTTGATTGCGTTTGATTAAAAATCAAACATTGAAAAAACCGTTCTTAGCCATAGGATGGTTTTTTTGAGTTATAAAAAATTGAGGTTAAACTGTAGGCTTCAACAACTCATTCAAAATCACTTCTCGAGTTGCGTTTTTCAATTCCTTACGATCGGTCATTTCTAAGTTTTCGGTTTCGAATAGATTGTGAACTCTTACGCGCATTTTCCCAGGACCTCCTTTAAAAAAAGAGTATGGAAAACGTTTCTTATTATCATGAAACGTCATAGGCGCTACTGGGATTTTATGTTCAATAGACAATCTAAAAGCCCCATCTTTAAATTCATCTAAAATAATAGACAAGTCGTCTGGCACTCCACCTTCAGGGAAAATACATACACTTAACCCTTCATTTAGTCTTTTTTCTGCTCTGCGAAAAGCTTCCACCCTACTTTTAGTATTACCGCGATCAACCAAAATACAGGTGCGTTTATAGATATATCCGAATAGAGGTATTTTTGCCAACTCCTTTTTACCAACAAATACAAACGGATTTTTAGCAGTATAAAACATTAGCATTATATCCGTCATTGAGGTATGGTTTGCAACAAACATATAGCTTCTGCCTTTTTGATATTTTACATCTCTTTTAATAACCGGATAACACCCTATTCCATATATAATTATTATTGACCAAACTCGTGCCACCTTGAAAAAGAATGGATACCAGGAGCTTTTTAAAATACTTATTAGAAGAAAAGGAAAAAGTAAAATTGTAGCAAATGCTATTATTATATAAAACCAAATACGATAGAATGTCGCAAATATCTGTTCAAATAATTTCATCAGGGTCAAAAGTACATATTTGAAGTATGCAAATTATTGAAAAAAGGTACCTTTGCTAAAATTTTTTATAACAATGTCTAGAATACTTACAGGAATCCAAAGCACAGGTACACCTCACTTAGGAAATTTATTGGGCGCTTTAATTCCCGCCATAGAAATGGCGAATGATCCAAAAAACGAATCGTTCTTGTTTATTGCAGATATGCATTCGTTAACCCAAATTAAAAACGCTAAAACGCTTCGCGCAAACACCTACAGTACAGCGGCAACTTGGCTTGCTTTAGGTCTTGATGTAAATCGTGTAATATTTTATAGACAAAGCGATGTTCCACAAACAACAGAGCTCACTTGGTACTTAAACTGCTTTTTTCCTTTTCAACGTCTTACTTTAGCACATTCTTTCAAAGACAAAGCAGACCGTCTTGAAGATGTAAACGCTGGACTTTTCACTTACCCGATGCTAATGGCGGCAGATATTTTATTATACGATGCCGAAATAGTACCTGTTGGGAAAGATCAAATGCAACACATTGAAATAACTCGCGATGTAGCCTCTCGTTTCCATACTCAAATGGGCGAAACATTCGTAATGCCTAAAGGACAAGTGCGAGAAGAAACTATGTATGTTCCAGGTACCGATGGTTCAAAAATGAGTAAATCGAAAAATAATTATATCAATATCTTTTTGGCTGACAAAAAGCTGCGAAAGCAAGTAATGGCTATAGAAACCGATAGCACTCCATTGGAAGAACCTAAAAACCCAGATACTTGTAATGTTTACAATATTTATAAGTTATTAGCCACTCCTGAAGAAATTGCGCAAATGCGTAAAAACTACGAAGGCGGAAACTACGGGTATGGTCACGCAAAACAAGCGCTATTTGAATTAATTATTGAGAAGTTCTCTGAAGAACGTAAACGCTACAACTACTTTATGGAAAATCTTGATGAAGTTGATGCAGCACTTGCAGCGGGTGCAGAAAAAGCACGTAAAGTTGCCGATGGAGTTTTAAAAAGAGTAAGAGAGAAAGTTGGCTACTAGACCAACTGAAATAATTTTCCAGGCAAAGGGCGCACTACGCCCTTTATCTCCATATTCATAAGAATGCTAGCTGTTTTATATGCGGGAATATTACATTCCAAGGCGATTACATCTAGCATTTCTTTTTCTTTATCTTTTAGATATCGAAAAATAACCTTTTCCTCCTCATCTAGTTCAACAAAAAGCTGAGTTTGTTTAGGTTTCTTATTTTCTTGAATTTCCCAGCCTAATAGGTAAATTATATCTGCAGCGCTTGTTATTAAATGAGCTTTTTGTTGCTTTATTAAATTATTACAACCCTTACTCTGCTTGTCTGTAGCTCTTCCTGGAATTGCAAAAACTTCTCGATTATATGATTGTGCTATATCTGCAGTAACCAAACTCCCCCCTTTTTCGGCAGATTCTATTACAACCGTCGCTTCTGAAAGACCAGCAATTATCCTATTTCTTTTTAAGAAGTTGTTCCTATCAAAAGCATCACTACTCCAAAACTCAGTTATAAAGCCTCCATTTTCTTCAATTTTCGAAGCATAGCGTTTGTGATCTTTAGGATACATTTGATTCAAACCATGAGCAAGACACGCTATGTTTTGCAAATTATTATCTATTGCAGCCTTATGAGCGCAAATATCAACTCCATAAGCCAAACCAGAAACAATTACAGGGTTTAGTGGAGCGAGGTCTTCAATTAACTGTTGACAAATAGAATTGCCGTAACTAGTGATTTTTCGAGTACCTACTATACTTATTATTCGTTTTCCAACTAAATCGATATTACCCTTGTGAAAAAATAAAATTGGGCCGTCTATGCAGTGTTTGAGTTTCTCGGGATAAGTTTTGTCTTGAAAATAACTATACTCAATATTATTGGCCTCAATAAACTGAAGTTCTTCATCAGCTTCTTCTAATTGTTTATTCAGGTTTATTTCCCTTAATTTCGACAATCCGATGCCATCAATTTTGGCGAGATTAGATTTCTTTTCTTTAAAAATTGCTTCGGCAGAACCTGTTTTTCGCAATAACTTTTTTGCGGAAATATCGCCCAAATTTGGAATTCGCTGTAAAGCAAGAGTATAACGAAGTTCATTTTTTGAAAGCATAATGGTAATTTTTAAAACCTCACAGACTCTTAAAATTACAATATTTTTTCACTTTAAGCTTATCTACCTAACTATCTGCAAGTTATTATGAATGAATTCTAACAAAAAAAGTATCTAATAATCATTTTGTAAAAGATGTTGATAATTTTTTAACTGATAACTTGAACCTCATCATAAAATAACTAACTTTGTTTCAATGCAACTAATTACCTACATAAACGATTTATTATACCGCTATGAATGCGTTATTATCCCAGGTTTTGGCGCTTTTTTAACCCGCCAAAAATCTGCTTATATCGATAGTAATACTAACACATTTCATCCGCCTTCTAAAATTGTTTCGTTTAACAGACAATTACAGGCTAATGATGGTTTACTTGCTAATTATGTGGCTTCGGTTGACAAGTGCAGTTATGAAACAGCACTTCAAAAAATAAGAAACTTTACTGCGGAAGTTTCTAGAGATTTATTGGAAGGAAAAGAAGTTTCTTTTAAAAACATAGGTGAGTTTTCGTTGAATGAAGAAAAATCAATTCAGTTTGAGCCTGTTCAACATCAAAACTTTAGCACCTCGTCGTTTGGACTTTCTACATTTGTTTCAGAAGAAATAAATCGTGAGATCTATAAAGAGGAGTCTAAATCTCAAAAAGAAAAAGAGCCTATAGTTTTAAATACCGAGAGAAAACCTTCAAAACCATATCTTAAATATGCCGCAATTGCAGTAATTGCTCTTTCCGCAGTTGGTTTAGGTAGTATGAAGATTTATGAATCTCAAGTTCAGGAGTTTAATTATGCTGAACGCCAAAAAGCAAATTCACTTATTGAAAATCAAATTCAGGAAGCAACTTTTGTAATTTCAAATCCACTTCCTGTTTTAAGTCTAAATCTTCCAAAGCATACCGGAAACTATCATATTGTAGCTGGTGCTTACAGACTTGAAGAAAATGCAGATAAAAAAATGGACGAATTACGCGAAAAAGGGTATTCTCCATTTAAAATGCAAGCCTCTAAATACGGACTTCATCAAGTTTTATATGCAAGTTTTGAAAGTCGTTTGGATGCTTCAAAAAAGCTTTATCAAATTCAAGCCAACGAGAATGCAGATGCTTGGATGTTAGTGCAAGAGATTAAATAACTTTACAATATTGTTGTAAAACTTACCCATATTTCTCTTTTTCCTATTCTTTTACTTTTAACTTAGATATCTTTGCCAAAAAACTATCTAATGCAACCAAAAACAGCCAAAGAATCACTTACTATTTATACAGATATGGTTTTGCCTAGTGAAACCAATCCAATTGGAAATATGTTTGGCGGAGAGCTTTTAGCTCGAATGGACAGAGCCGCTAGTATTGCCGCACGTAGACACAGTAGAAGAATTGTAGTAACTGCATCAGTAAATCACGTAGCCTTCAACAAAATGATTCCTTTAGGAAGTGTAGTTACCGTTGAAGCTAAAGTTTCTAGAGCTTTCAAAAGTTCGATGGAAGTTTATATGGATGTCTTTATTGAAGATCGTGAAAGTGGTGAAAAAAGTCTTTCAAATGAAGCGATTTATACTTTTGTGGCTGTCGATGAAATGGGGCATCCTGTAAGAGTCCCTGAACTAATTCCAGAAACTGAGTTGGAAAAAGAGCGTTTTGCCGCTGCTTTACGCCGCAAACAACTAAGTTTAGTCTTAGCTGGAAAAATGAAGCCAAAAGATGCTATAGAGCTTAAATCTATTTTTCAATAAACTTACACTTAGAAGGTTAAGTTTCGTTGTTTTTTAAAGCACTTTAATTGTTAAAGTAGAATATTTCTGCGAAATCTTGATTGCTTTTAAAGGTTAATAAATATATTTGGAATCTTTTAGTAGAAATCCTTATGAATTTATTATTAACTTAATTGCAATTATGAAAAAAACTACGCTTCCCCGGTTAAAACTTTTTTTGTTTTTTGCCTTAATATTTGTCTTTTCGACTTCCTTTGGGCAAAACAATTACAACATCAATTTTCAGGGCGAAAATTATGAGATGCCTGAAAATATCTCAAGCTTTAAATGGAGCCAACTTCCTGTATCAGCTAAAATGGCTGAAGGCTATGTAGGTTGGGTTCAATTTTATGAAACTCCAAAGCAATCTGTTCAAGATGCTTTTAAACAAAACAATTTAGAATTAATTGAATACATTCCTCACAACACATACTTATTCTATTTCCCGAAAAATACTTCTGTAGATTTTTTAAGAAATAACGGAGTTCGTTCTATTGTAGCTGTTAATGGAAATGCAAAACTTTCTAAGGAATTACAAAACCCTCCTTATGAGTATTGGGCTATGGATGGGGATAACATTTTAGTGACTTTAGAGTTTCACAAAAATATTTCAGCAGATCAAGTTATTCAAGAGTTAGCTCAAAGACAAATTGCAGTAAAGCAACAATACAAAGGCGCTAACAATATAGAACTTTCTATTCCAAACAACTGCTTAGAGGACCTTGCAAATCTTTCATTTGTAAAATGGATTGAGTTAATTCCAGCTCCTTCTGTTCCAGATGATACTCGTGGTAGAAGTCTTCACCGTTCAAGTAATTTAGATACTCAAACTACTGCAGGTAGAAACTACACAGGTGAGGGAATTGGCGTATTATGCCGTGATGATGGTATCGTAGGACCTCATATCGATTTTCAAGGAAGAATAGACAACTCACAAGCTAGTGGTACAGGCCAGAACCACGGTGATGGTGTTTCAGGAATTATGTCTGGAGCAGGAAACTTAAATCCTTCGTACAGAGGTATGGCTGCTGGTTCAACACTTCACGTAGTAAACTACATACCAAGCTTTTTAGATGGACCAACAGTTTCACTTATCAATAGCGGTGATGTAGTTATTACAAACTCTTCATATAGTAATGGTTGTAATGATGGTTATACTACGATTACACGAACTGTTGATACTCAAACAAAAGATTTTCCTAACCTTCTTCACGTATTCTCTGCAGGAAACTCCAATGGAAACAACTGTGGATATGGAGCTGGTAACCAATGGGGAAATATTACTGGGGGTCACAAACAAGGTAAAAACGTAATCGCTACTGCAAACGTTTATTTTGACGGTTCATTGGTGTCATCAAGTAGTAGAGGACCTGCACATGATGGTAGAATTAAGCCAGACATTGCTGCAAATGGTCAGAATCAAATGTCAACAGATGAAAACAACCTTTACCGAAGCTTTGGTGGAACTTCTGGAGCTGCTCCAGGTATTGCTGGTGTTTCGGCTCAATTATACGAAGCCTATGCAGGGTTAAATGGCGGAGATCTTCCTCAATCTGCACTTATTAAAGCGGCTTTATTAAACACAGCTAACGATGCTGGAAACGTTGGACCTGATTACAAATTTGGTTTCGGTATAGTAAACGGACTACGCGCTGCAAAGCTTATCGAAGACGAACGTTACCTTTCTAGCACTATCTCACAAGGTGATGCAAACAACCACTCAATAAATGTTCCTGCAGGTACTAAGCAAGTACGTTTTATGGTTTATTGGAGTGATGCTCCTGCATCTCCAGGTGCTAACCCAGCGTTGGTAAACGACTTAGATTTAGTGGTAAAAGATCCAAATAACACAGATCACCTACCTTATATTCTAGATCCAACTCCAAATCCAACAACATTAAACCTACCGGCTACAAATGGTGTAGATCGTCTTAATAATGTTGAGCAGGTTGTAATTAACAACCCAACATCAGGAAACTACAACATAAACGTAACAGGTTTTAATGTACCTGTTGGTCCACAAGAGTACTTTGTGGTATATGAAGTTATTACTGAAAACATCACTGTAACTTACCCTAATGGAGGTGAAAGTGTAGTTCCAGGTGAAGCTGAATCTATTCACTGGGATGCTGTAGCTGTAAACACTACTTCAAGTTTTGAACTTGAGTACTCAATTGATAATGGAAGCAGCTGGAATAACATCGCAACTGTGCCTAGCTCGACTACTAACTACGAATGGAATGTGCCAAACTCAGTGTCTGGTAAAGCATTAATTCGTGTAAGTAATGGTTCGTCGCAAGATGTAAGCGATGATACTTTTGACATTGCTCCTTTAGTAACAGGATATTTAGTAAGTCAAGTTTGCCCATCTACAGCAACCTTTACTTGGAATGCAGTTAGCGGTGCAGAATCTTATGATTTTTATATCCTAGGTGAAAAATATATGGAAGTTGTTGGTACTACCAACACTAACTCTATCACTGTTCCTATTACAGACCCAGAAGCAACGCTATGGTATGCAGTTTTAGCGAAAAATGCTACAGAAGATTGGGAAGGACGTAGAAGTATTGCTAGAAAGCACGACGGTGGACTTCTTAACTGTACGTTAGCTAATGATGTTGCTGTTGAAGTAAATAATACCCCAAGTGATTTCAATCAGATTTGTAATCCAGGACCTGTTACTGTTTCGGCTAAGTTGACAAATACTGGTATAGATTCACAAACTAATTTTGATGTTAGTTATCAATTAGACAATGGAAGCGTTATTACTGAAACATTTACAGAAACACTTTCTTCAGGTCAAACTATGATTTTTGATTTTGCAGAGCAAATTGAAATAACTACTAGTGGAACATACACTTTAACTGTCTCGATAGATTTACCAGATGATGAAAACCCAAATAATGATGAGGATGCACTTACATTCTATTCAGAAATTGAAGCAGCTCAGTTAGATTACGAAGAGCCGTTTGATGTAAATGGAATGCCACCTGAGGGGTGGACTATCTTTAATCCAGACAATAGTATTACTTGGACGCCTAGAAGTGTTACTGGAAGTACAGGTGCATCTACTTTAACTGCTTATGTTGACAATAACAGTTATAACGGCAACGGACAAGAAGATATATTACAAACTCTGTTTATCGATTTAACAACAGCGAATGATGCTCACTTAAGTTTTGACATTGCCAAAGCGCAATACTCATCAAGTTTCTCTGACGCATTTAGAGTAGATATATCTACAGATTGTGGAGCTACTTTTGATCAAATCTATTACAAACAAGGTTTAGATCTTTCTACAATACCAGGATATTTTACTGGATCTTGGGTTCCTAGTTCAGCGAATCAATGGCGTACAGAAACAATTGATCTTTCAGCTTATTTAGGTGAAAATGTTCAATTTAGATTTGTAAATATTACTGGTTACGGAAATAGCACTTATATAGATAATATAAATGTTAATGGTTCATTAGGTGTTAACAAAGAAATTTTCAGCAATGTATCAATGTATCCTAACCCAGCTTCAAGTGAAGTAATTATCAATTTGAATACTACGGTTCAAAACGATGTTTCTATTGAACTATACAACAGCTTAGGGCAAAAACTACAGACTATTTCTGAAAATGAAATGAGTGGGAAAACAAGAGGAACACTTAATGTTTCTGGTTATGCTACTGGTATTTACTTTGTGAAAATAAAGTCTGGAAAAACTAGCGCTACTAAAAAGCTGATAGTACAGTAATAATTTTAAAAAGTAAAATTCTAAAAACCAAAAAGAGGCTGTCTAACAAGACAGTCTCTTTTTTTTATGAATCAACTTTACTAAAGCTTAGTGTTAATCCTTAAAAATCATGAGGTTAAGGCTGTTAATGAATATGTTATATTGATACAACCATTTTCAACCATTAAGTAGCTAGAGAGAGTGCAAATGCCTAAAAACTCCAACATGCTTGATGGCCTATATAACACACCTGTTGGTTATACAACGATTCCAAAAAACTATTAATTATAATAAAAGCTCTGCGAACAGGAGACAACGAAGCAAATTGTTGAAATTTATTATTTAGAAGCTCTTAATCTAAACCATAACCAATCAACAAATACTTAGGAAATCAACTAAAAACGTATAATTAATGTGTATAGGAATAATCAGAAAATGAATATATGAGGTTTGTGAAGGTTTGTATTATAATTTCAGCAAAGACCCTCCTTTAAAAGGAAGGTCTTAAATGCTTAGGTAAATTTTCTACATTCTATAAATCCAATCTGCTGGATTAATTTTTGTCTTGTTTTTGTAGATATAGAACTTTAACAGCGTGCGCCCTTCTGTAGCGCTTTTTGCTACGGTACCGATAGTTTGTTTGGTAGATACCTTATCGCCTTTTTTCACGGAAACTGTAGCCAAATTACTATACACTGATAAGTAGTCTCCATGCTGAATAATAACCACCTTATTTGCACCTTTTATCATTTGAATAGACAACACTTGTCCTTCAAAAATAGAACGCACAGCAGAGTTATCACTTGTAGCAATTTCAACTCCACTATTATTGGTTGTAACATTTGGGAATTGTGGATGTCTATGCGTACCAAAACTCTTAGTTACCATCCCTTTTTCAACTGGCCAAGGCAGTTTTCCTTTGTTATTTGTAAAACTCGCTGCCAATGCCTTGTCCTCAGCCGTTAATGAAAATTCTTCCGACTTAGCAGGTTTCGTTATTTCATTTTTGGTTGTAGTAGCAACCGTGGTTCCTTTTGCCTTAGCTTCTGCAGCCGCTTTTTCTCTTGCAATTCTATTAGCCTCTTCAATTGCAGCTCTAATTATAGCTTCAATTTGACGGTCTATAGCATCGGCTTCTTTTTGCTTATCACGTATTTGCGAAACAAATTTGCCCTCATCCTTCTTTAAGGTAGCCATTAGGGCTTGTTGGTTCTTTTTCTCTTCTGTAAGCTTTCTTTTTGCCTGTTCATTTTCGGCAATCAGTTTTTGTTTTTGCTTTTTCTGATCGATTAAATTAGCATTTAACTGCTGTAATTCCTCAGTTTTTACTTTTATTCCTTCACCTTGTTTTTTTCTAAACGCCGCGTATTGCTTCATATACTGAACGCGTTTATAGGCTTGTAGAAAGTTTTCAGATGAAAGTAGAAACATTACTCTACTCTGCTGGTTTTTGCTTTTATACGATTTTTGAATCATGGCTGCATAATCAGCTTTCATCACTTTTAACTCCTCCCGAAGGGCACTAATCTTATTGATATTCTCGTTAATATTTCGAGTAAGCAAGTTTGCTTGCTGATTTGTAACTCGAATTAAATTTTCTGAAGCTGTAATACGTTGATTTAAATCTTCTACCTGTGAAAGTACAGATTTTTCTTCTTTTCTAGTTTTAAAAAGAAGAGAGTTTATTTGCTTAATCTCCTTAAGTATAGCTTGTCGCTTTTCCTCTAGTTCCTTTTGTTTGTCTATTTGTGCAAAGGAAGAAGTAACTGTTAGGAAACAGAAAAATAATAATATATATGTCGAGAATTGCTTCATTTAATTAAGTTGAATTTCTTCGTAACCTTCTGGAATATCAAATGGAAAACCTATGTTCACATTCAAATCAATTTTTCTAAACGTAATTTCAATCAATGTACTCGATTCGTTTTCAGAAGTATTAATCATTATATTTTTTGGAAAATATTGTTCTTCCACTTTTTGATAGTCTCCATAACGAATAGCTAATATGCGATTGTCATCTGGTTGGGATAATGTTTCTGAAGCTATTTTAAAATTATCAGGATTTATAAAAAGCGAATGTATGAAATTCTTAGGCTGTTGCTTTGGTTGAATTTTGAATTTATTCTGAAACACCTCAGATGTGTAATCTCCAGGGTTTAAAGTTAATATTGATTGCCCTAGCAGTAGATTTTGTGCCTGCTGAAAGTTGATTGGCGTACCCAGCCATTCACCCAAAAGTGCAAAATCACCTTCAAAATAAGTTTTTCCAATTGTTTCATAATAGCTAACGCTGGTTGGAGTAATCAACACTTTTGCAATTGTAATTCCTAAGATGGAAGCTTTCACCCAAATGTTTTTATCTTTTTCCATACGCAAGCTAACGGTTATGCTTTGCGACTTCTTTTCGTCTTCATACTGCAACTGCATACGACCTGCCAAGGTTTTAAATTCGGGAGCAGCCATTTTATGGGAAGAAATAACTTCCTTAGCAGAAGCGTGTTTTACGTTAGTTACAGACTTAGTTCCTCCACAAGAGGCTAGTACAAGTAAAAAGATTAAATAATATGGTTTCAGCTTCATAAAATTAATTGGGCATTTTAAGATTCGCAGCTTTATCTGAATAGGTTTTTGCTTTTTTTGCATCGCCTTTTTGCGAATAAGCTAAACTAAGTTGATTGTAAAAATCACGCTCCATTTTGGGATCTTCCATTAAAAAGTCCAATCCCATCTCTAAACTTTCAATGGCGTTATCGCTCAGGTTTAAGCCATTGTTTGCAACTCCATTAAGCAAATACAAAAGCGGTTGCGCTGGAAAAATCTCCAAGCCTTCCGAGCTCAGTTTGGCCGCAGCTTCATATTTTTGAAAATCGATTTGCAGCAAGATGGTATTTTTTAAAAGATTGAAATTGTCTGGATTGATAACAATCCCTTTTTCATAGGCTTTTAAGGCATCTTCTTTTCTGTTTTTGGCAGCGTAATAGTCTCCTATCTTTTCATAAACACGTCCATTTTCAACAGAAAACTGTTCTACTACTCTTGTCAATTCTGCTTCGTAATCTGGATTGGAATTCACAAACTGAATAAAATCTGCGAGAACTTTATACTTAGTTTCTTTATCAATATCTTCAGAAGCAAACACAGTTTTCATTGAGTTTATTGCCTCAGTAGCATTTCCATCATCTAAGTAAAACTTGTAAAGTGCTAAATGCACTATCTCAGATTTGGGGTTATTTTTCAATAGATTTTTAGCTGTTTCGAAAGCTTTTTCAGTATTTCCTTGTTCGCTATAGAGGTAGATAAGGTTAAGGTATTCTCTTTCACTTTTAGGGTTTTTGTCAATCTTGCCTTCAAGATTTTCAATTGCACCTTCGGTATTTCCAGTAGCGCGGTAAATCTGCGCTCTTAACGCATTGCGAATATCTGATTCACCCCAAGTTTCATCTAAATCGTCTAACTGCTTTAAAGCTTCTTCATACTTCTTTGTAAGCGTATATAGATTTGCAAGATCTTCTTTATAATCCTCATCAAATTCCACTAGTTTTTTTACGAGTGGAATTGATTTTTCATATTCTTTTTGTTGATAGTACAAATCGTAAAATTGTTCCAGAACATCTAGCCTATCCCCTTGAGTTTTAAGCACTTTATTGAAGTTTATTTCAGCAAGGTCATACTCTTTTAAAAAGACGTGGTTTTTACCCATCTCAAAATACACCACCGCTTTATTTTCTTCTGTATTTGCAGCTTTTTCAGCCTTATTTAATGCAGAAAGTGCTAGCTCATAGTTTTCTATAGCTTTCTGTTTAAGACCTTCGAAAAAATTTTCCTGAAATGCATCACTCACATTTCCCAATTCATCCATCGGGTTTTCAACAGTATCGTTATTGTCTTTGGATGGAGAGGGATTTATTTCTTGAGCATAAATATGCTGCGGAACAATAATTCCGAAGAGAAAAATGAAAGTATATAAAAAACTTTGTTTCAAATTTTATGTCTGGTCGAGCGCAGGCGGGACCTCAATTGTAAATTTAAGTATTAAAGTCCCCTCGACTGCGCTCGAGGGGACATTTGTATGCTATTTCAATTCAGAATAATCTCCAATACTCACATTGGTAAATTTACCATCAAATGTAGCGTAATTACCAATCATCGCGTTGTCAAGATTAGCGTTTTTAATCTTAGAATTTGTCTGAATTATAGTGTTTTTCACTGTGCTATCCTCAACTACCGTATCTTTACCAATAGAAACAAACGGACCTACAGTACTATTTTTTAAAACTACTCCTTCCCCAATAAAGCAAGGCTCGATTATATTAGAATTTTCAGTAGTAATATTCTCTGAAATTAATTGCTGATTTGCATCTGCAAGAAAGCCTAACATTCTTTGATTGGTTTCAACTGTTACTTCTTTATTACCACAGTCCATCCACTCATCTACGGTTCCGGTTTTGAATATTTTTCCAGACGACATCATTCTTTTAATTCCGTCGTTAATTTGATATTCACCTCCGTTTATAATGTTGTTATCTAATACAAACTGCAACTCATTTTTAAGTTGAGCCACGTCTTTAAAGTAATAGATTCCAATTACAGCTTGGTCGCTTACGAATTCTTCTGGCTTTTCAACCAACTCGATAATTTCGTTTTTCTCATTCAAGTTAACCACTCCGTATGCTTCTGGGTTTTCTACTCTTTTGGTCCAAATTACCGCATCTGCATCTTTATCTAGGTCGAAATCTGCGCGAATTAAAGTATCGGCATAAGCGATTACCGCTGGGCCAGATAATGAGTCTTTAGCACACATAATTGCATGACCAGTTCCTTTAGGATCTAGCTGTCTGTAAATAGTTGGCTTTGCTCCTAAACCTTTTGCAAGTGTTTCAAGTTCGGCAATAACATCATCTCCAAAGAAGGCAGGATCGCCAAGGATAAATGCGATTTCGTCTATCTTTTCATTTAAAACTCCGGCGATATCTTCAACCAAACGGTGTACAATTGGTTTTCCGGCTACGGGAATTAATGGTTTTGGAACTGTTAATGTGTGTGGGCGAAGGCGGCTTCCGCGACCTGCCATTGGTACAATAATTTTCATATATCTTCCTCTGAAATCACAGAGATTTTTATTTTATATTCTTATTAATCAAACGATTAAAAAAATATTTAATTAAACTTATATTTAAATTTTACATTTTTGTTTTCGACACTTCTGTTACTCAGAAATTGCTACTTACTGCCAGTGCTTCCAAATCCTCCGGCTCCACGTGAAGTATCTGAAAGTATTTCTACTTCTTCCCACTCGGCGCGTTCGTGCTTTGCAATTATTAATTGTGCAATACGTTCAGAGTTTTCAATTGTAAAATCTTCGTTTGAAAGATTCACTAAAATCACTCCAATTTCACCACGGTAATCGGCATCAATTGTACCAGGTGAATTTAATACTGTAATTCCTTTTTTGGCTGCTAAGCCACTTCTAGGGCGAACTTGAGCTTCAAAACCAACAGGTAATTCGATAAATAGCCCTGTTTTAACGATTGCTCTTTCTAATGGCTTTAAAGTTAATGGCTCATCAACACAAGCACGTAAATCCATTCCGGCAGAAGCAAATGTTTCATAAGACGGTAATGGATGGTTCGATTTGTTTATAATTTTTACTCTCAAAGCTTTTCTTTTTAATTGTTTTCAGATTCGTCTCTATCAATAACAAAATCTACAGCGTAAACCGATTTAGGAATCGCAAACATCTTTAAGTCTGTAGAAGTAAATGATCGAGCTTCTCCTTGTTTCAATTTATATTCAACAAGTAATTTGTTCTTTTTGAGCTTTGTTGCTGTAATTAAAATTTCCTGTTTAACATCACTAGGTTTAGCTATTAAAGCAACCACTTTGTTCTCTTCAAAATCAATTGGTGAAATTACGTTATTCATATTTTTTGCTACTCCAAAAAACTGCTCAAAACGCTCTTTATCACTAATAACCACCGTTTTTACGGGAGACTTAAATTCGATTTCATTTTTAGGAAAATAATTTTCTAATAACTCAACTGAAAAACCTGAATTTTCATTTTCAATTACTCCTAGGTTTTCTTTATTCCCATCATTACATGCCAATAGCACGAACATACAGATAATAGAAAATAATATTTTCATTTTTAACTTTACTTTTTTAAAATTTTTAAAAATTCATTTTTTTCAAAATAGAATAAAATAGCGATAAACAGTAATAATAACGCAGATCCTATCCAAATATTTCGGTCGAAGAGGTAAAAGGAAATTGCTGAAAATCCTACAGCTAAAACCAAATAGCCAACTATCTTTTTCACTTCATAAGGAACATTGTAATACTTACGTCCGTAAAGGTACGAAAGCACCATCATACTTCCGTAAGCAGCAAGGGTTGCAAATGCCGAACCTATATACCCGATATAGGGAATTAAAACAAAGTTTAGCACCAGTGTAACTACAGCTGCAAAAACCGAAATATAAGCCCCGTATTTGGTGCGGTCTGTAACCTTATACCAAACAGAAAGGTTGTGGTAAATTCCAAGAAACAGATTTGCCAATAAAATAATGGGTACAATCTTAATCGCCTCCCAATATTGGCTGTTTGGAATTAGAATTTGTTTGAAAAGATCTATATATACTATTACTCCAAGTAAGATTAAGCAACCACACAGGGTAAAATATTTCGTAATTATTGCATAGGTATTTTTCGCATTTGCATGCCCCGAGTGATTAAAGAAAAACGGTTCTATTCCCAAACGGAAAGCCATTACAAAGAGCGTCATAAACATTCCTAACTTATAACAAGCCGAATAGAGACCAACTTCAACCTCAGCTACATTTTCAGGTAATAAATACTTTAGTAGGATTCTATCGAAGGCTTCATTAATACTAAAAGCAATTCCAGCAATAAGAACAGGAATTGCATATTTCATCATTTGGTTCCAAATAGTTTTACTGAAGCCAAAACCAATTTTAATATACAGAGGCAGTAATACCAATAGGGTTACTCCACTTGCAATTAAGTTTGCAATAAAAACATAAGCCACTTTATTCTCTGGAAACCATAGCGAATTCCAATAAGTGCTGTTTTCCGCTAGTTTAGGCAGCATTAACAAGAAAAACAGATTGAAAGCTAAGTTTATAACAACGTTAAAGATTTTTACTACAGCATAGCGCAAAGGCCTTTCATTTACTCTAAACCAAACAAATGGTAAAACTACCAAAGCATCCAGAGCTAGAATTAACAGGCCGTAAGTAACGTATTCAGGGTTAAAATCAGCAATAACAGCAATTTGATTTCTAAAAAGCATTGTTATTCCCAGGAATATAAAAGTAGAAACTGTGAGTGATGTTAAAGTCGTGGACTGTACAATTTTTTGATTGCTAGAGTCTTTGGTTACAAACCTGAAAAAAGCAGTTTCCATCCCGTAGCTCAACAGTACATTTCCCAAAATAAGGTATGCCATTAAAGTTGAGTAAATCCCGTATTCTTCGGGTAGCATTACCGAAGTGTATAACGGCACTAATATCACAGCCATTACCCTTGGTAAAACCGTGGCTAAACCATAAATAAATGTTTGCTTAAATAGTTTTTTAAAAACGCTCAAGTAAGTTCGGCTTTAATTCTTACAAGGTTTATTTAATTCCTTATATAAGTAGGCAAAAGTATTGAAAATTATGGTTTTGTAAGTAGTATGTGGGACTACTTATTTAAAGGAAAATTTTAGAAATTTCTTCAGTGATTTTAGTAGGTCTAAAAGTTTCAGCATCTAAGAAACACCACAAAGTTTGTGCTTCAACAATAACTTTACCATCTTCAGGTCTCACTATTTTATAATGCCTTTCGCTTTTCACACCTTCGTAGGATTCAATCCATGTATGTATCTCCAACTCTTCCCCTAAGAATGAAGGAGCTTTGTACGAAATAAAGTGATTAAGCACCACCCAAACATTTTGTTTACGTTGTTCTTCTGAAGTTTTAGAAATCCAATGAGCTTCCGCTGCTTCTAGACACCACTGTAGATAAATCACATTATTAACGTGATTTAACCCATCAATAGCCGAAGCCGGCACTGTGAAACGTTGTATAAAGATATCCGATTTCAAAATCCTAGTATTAATTTAGCAATTAGGAAATAAGTAAGAATTCCAAAAACATCGTTGCTAGTAGTAATAAACGGTCCCGTTGCTACTGCAGGGTCGATTCCTCTTTTATCTAAAATAATTGGAATGAAAGTACCGATTAATGCAGCTAAAAGAATTACGGTAACCAGGGCTATACCTATACTAATAGACTCTAAATAGCTCGTTGAAAAGATAAAATGGCTTATAAAAAGTACTATTAGTGCAATGGCAAGACCGTTTACTAAGGCCAAACCAGATTCTCTAAGCAACCTAGCGAAAATATTGCCTTTTATAGTATCATTTGCTAAACCTTGAACAACTATCGCACTAGATTGTACCCCTACATTTCCAGCTGTTGCTTGAATAAGCGGGACAAAAATTAAAATTCTTGGAAAGCTCTCTAATATTTCTTGAAATCCTGAAATTATACTTGCAGCACCTAAACCACCAAACATTCCAATTAAAAGCCAAGGTAATCGAGCTCGAGTCTGCTTGATTATTCCATCGTCGGCTTCAACGTCGTGACTAATACCCGCAGCTAATTGGTAATCTTTCTCAGCCTCTTCTTTTATATAATCTACAATATCATCAATGGTAATTCTACCTACAAGAATTCCGTCTTCATCAACCACAGGAATCGCTTCCAAATCGTATTTCTGCATAATACGAGCAACTTCATCGGCTTCGGTGTTAACTCTTACGTAATCCACCTTTGGGATATAAACTTCACTAATATGTGCTCTTCCTGGTGCAGTAAGTAAATCTTTTAAAGAAAGTCTACCTTTTAGTCTTCCTTCTTTATCAGTAACATAGATAGAATGAACACGAGTAACGTTTTCGGCTTGACGGCGCATTTCGCGTACACATCCTGCTACTGTCCAAGTTTCTTTAACGCTTACTAACTCTTTTGCCATTAACCCCCCTGCTGTATCTTCATCGTAACGCAGAAGGTCTACAATATCAGCGGCGTGCTCTTCGTCTTCGATATGCCGAATTACTTGCTTTTGAATATCGTCATCGAGTTCTGCGATAATATCGGCAGCATCATCGGTGTCCATTTCTTCAAGCTCATCTGCAATCTCTGAAGGCGAAAGATTATCTAATATTCGCTCTCTAAAATCTTCATCTAGTTCGATTAAGATTTCACTAGTTACTTCACTATCTAATAGCTTTACAATATAAGTTGCTTCTTCGGTGTCTAACTCGTGTAGAAGCTCTGCTATATCGGCAAAGTGAAATTCATTTAATAATGCTTTTAGCTGCTCGCCATCGTTATTGGCAATTAGCTGTTCAACCTGCTCAATAAATTCATTAGTCAGTTGAAATTGCATCATTCTCCAGTTTTTTTGTAAGAGTTATAAATTGTGAAACAGAAAGTTGTTCTGGACGCTGGCCAAAGATAGTGTCTTCTTTTAGTTTATCAGAAATATTAAAAGATTTTAAACTATTTCGAAGCGTTTTTCTACGTTGTTGGAAAGCAGTTTTCACTACTTTATAAAGCATTTTTTCATCACACGGAATAGAATAATCTTCTTTCCGTTTTAATCGCAGTACACCACTATCAACTTTTGGAGGTGGATTAAATACTGTAGGAGGCACTGTAAAAAGATATTCGGCATCATAAAATGCCTGCGTTAAAACCGAAAGTATTCCGTAAGCCTTACTTCCTTCTTTCTCGCAGATACGTTGTGCAACTTCTTTTTGAAACATTCCTGTAAACTCTGGAATTTGCTCTTTCCATTCCAACATTTTAAATACAATTTGTGTTGAAATGTTATACGGGAAGTTACCTGTTATGCCAAATTGTTCATCATTGAATAGTTCTGAAAGATCGTATTTCAAAAAATCTGCTTCAATAATTTTGAGATTTTTGTTTGGGTAATTTTCTTTTAAATAAACAATAGATTCGGCGTCGAGGTCCATAGCTATAACCTCAGCGTCTTTGTTTATTAAATATTTGGTGAGAACTCCCATTCCAGGGCCAATTTCCAAAATGTTTTTGTAACCTTCAAGCGTAAGTGTATCCCCGATTTTTTCGGCAATAGTTTCGTCTTTTAAAAAGTGTTGGCCTAGGTGTTTTTTGGCGCGTACCGCACCGGTTGTATTAACTTCTTTTTGGTTCTTCGATTTTTTCTTCATTCATAACCTTTAAAAGGATGTTTAACTGTAAAAAACTGAAAAGGTTTTCCCCACAAACACAACAAAATTAATTTTTTCTGAAAAGCTCATTATGCGCTTCGCCTATTACCTCAAGTTCGGTACGGAATGAAACAACTTTCCCTTCAAAAGGTAAGCTTTTACCGCGAAGTTCTTCGGCATTTTCAGCAAAATATTTCTCAAGTGTTTCTTTACTATCTGTAGTGTATTGAACCGAATAGGTTTTCCCTCCCATTTCTTCTTCAACAACAACACGAGTCATAAGTGCTTTACTGAATTTACCTGTGGCTAGCATTGCTGGAATGTAATCAGACAACATCCACTGTAACCAAATGTCGTGGATAATTTCTTCTACATTCATTGTAACGTTATATATATACATATTTAAATATTATAAGTGTTTAAATCCCTATACCTTCTTCAAAAGTATTGAGATATTGATTATTGAATTTTGATTGATATTAGTTTATCGCATCACCGCGCAAAGTTCTATATTTTTTTCTAGCTTCAATAAAATAAATGCTATCGGCATAATTAAAAATTATTGCTTCGTAATGTTCTTTTGCTTTTACAGGTAAATCTAATTTCTCTTCATAAATTTTTGCTAAGTGATAATGAGCGTCATCGGCTAAAATATCATCGCTATAAAATTCTATTATTTTCAAGTAGTTGCTTTCTGCTTTAGAGTACTCCCCTATCTTTTCAAAGATTTTACCTTGCTTAAATAGAGCTTCATCTTCAATTTTCTCACCTTTATGGTTGGTTAAAATATCGTCTAAAACTAAAATAGCTTCGGAGTTTTTATCTTGAAAAGCCAATAGATCTGCACGAGCATATTTTTTTAGGGCAGTTTGAGTAGAATCTTCAATAGTATTATCGCTTATCAATAAACTGAGCTCCATAGCGTCATTAGCTATTAGTTGTGATGTAGATTTTTTTAAAACATCCAATTGCACTTGAGCCCAATCAAAATCGCCTTTAAAATAACTGGTGCGTGCCACTTTAAATCTTGCTTCTTGTGCAAGAACATCGCTCTGAACTTTTTTCTGAATTTGAGAATAGTAAATCAAAGCTTCGTTGAACTTTTCGTCGAACACCAAAATATCTGCAAGTTCCATTTTCACCCTTGCTTCTTGGTAAGCAGACAACGGCTCCTTAGCTAAGTCTTTTAGGTTTTTGATAGCCTGTTCTTTTTTGTTATTCTGAAAAGCTAAAAAATGGTTGTAATCTATTTGCAATAAATACGTTTCTCGTCCTCTTCCAAACTCTTCTAATAAACTTTCAAACTTTTTCTCAATATCGGCAAATTCTTTTGGAGTGGCAGTTTTGACTTCCATTTGCATTAAAATCTGATTGCCTTGTAATCTACTTTGAGGTGTAAAGGAGTTTTCGATTAAATAACTCACTATTTCTCTACCCGAAACATAATCTTCATCTGCTATTGCAATATAGGCTAACTCTGTAATACCACGTAATTCTGCGCCTAAACGTTTGTAGATTGCTTTTTCCTGAACAAAAGCTTTTTTGTATTCTTTTTGTTGAATAAACAACCAGCTCAACAATTCGTTGTAAAGTACATCTGGGTTTTGTTGTGAACGCTGAAGAAGAATTCTTCTAAGAATTTGATTTGCATCGTTGTTTGAATCTTCAGTTATATACTGACTAAAATAGCGTTGTGCTGATGACTTAAAGCTTAAGTTTCTCTCAATAATCTTAATATAGCTGTCAAACATTTTTTCGAGTTGCCCTTGCTCCCCATAGATTCTCGCCAACTGCGTATGAAAATCCATTTTATCGTTTAATCTCATTCCCTTTTCATAGGTTGCAACAGCTTCATCTAATAGGCTGTATTTTTGAAATGCCGCACCCACATTATAAGCGAAGTTTGGGTTTAAGTCTAGTGTTTCAATGGCTTTATTGTAGTTTTCGACAGCTAATTCTGTTTTATTTTGAAGTGAATAATTATACCCTAATTCTACATAAAGCTGAGGATAATTTCGACTTCCGTTTAGCTTTTCATTTAATAGGGATTCAACTTTCGAGAAATTCTCGAGTTGTTGATTTGCTTCCACCATTCCCAAAAAGAAATCCATTCGGTAGGGGTTTTGCTCGCTTAGTTTTTCATAGATACGAAGTGCTTTTTCAAATTCGCCTTGTTCAAAGTAATTTTTTGCCAAAGCATCGCTCTGCGAAAAGCTCGCTGTAGTTACAAATAAAATTAAAATGAGAAGAAAATTACGCATGCGGTAAATATAATGAAATGACTTGAGAGCTATTGAGTTCTGAAATTTTTTATAAAAATCTTACTTCAATCAATATACCACAAAAAAAAAGGCCGCGATATCACGACCTTACATATTTAACATTAAACAATCTCCTCACTTTTGTCTAATATTCAATAATTATATATTCAAATTTAAGGTAATCATTTTGTGAGGTATAACACTATTGTAACAAACCTGATAACATATGTTCCAAAACACAAAAAGGACTGAAAACACTACTGCTTTCAGCCCTTTTTAATTTTGTTTTAAGTTGTATTAACCTAAGTCGTCTATATCTAATTCATCAATAGCATCCCAAGTTTCATCGAGATCCATATTAGTTCCAGTAGCATCTATATAGAAACGATTGCCTTCCATAAGCTGAATTTTACTTCTATTGTCTCTAGTTCTATATTCTTCAATAGCTTTAGTTCCTCTTTTAGTAGTGGTTCTTTTAAAGCCATTTTCATCTTCTTCTTCAAAATCTTGAGTCATTACCATTCTCATACCTGCTGTTGCAGCGGCACCCATTTGTCCCGCTCCATCGATAATATTAAAGCTAAACTTTTTAGACTTATCTTCATTAGCATATGTAGCTTCAATAGATGAAATTCCCATCATCCCAGTTTGCCCAGCTTTATAGCTTATACGCTTCATACCATCAACTTGGTCTGGAAGCCAATTCTTAAAATCTTCGTTGGTAAGTGGAGTAATTTCTTGCAGTTCTTTAATATCGTCCTGCATTTTGGTCATTTCCTTCACAGCATTTGTAGTATTGGAAACCGATTCTCTTGTTTCTTTTACTTTTTTGCTCACAGGATTGTCTTTACACGCTATAAGTGTACCCAGTACAAAAAGTGCTACTATATATTTTTTCATAATTCTAAAATTTTAATTGCAGAAAAAAGGATTTCAGAAGCTAAGTTAAACAAAGCCAACTAAATATAATTAGAATATACGAAAAATGGGGGAAACCCCTATAACTCAGAAGCCACTTTTTCTAGTTCGGTATACCAATTTTCGCCAAATTTTCTGATAAGAGCATCTTTTGTAAACTTATAAACGGGTACTTGAAGTTCTTTCCCTAAGGTACAAGCGTCATCACAAATTGGCCAACGGTGGTAATTTACTGCAGAAAACTCGCTGTACTCCTGAACCCGTATTGGGTATAAATGACAAGAAATAGGTTTTCGAAAGTCTATTTCGCCTGCATTAAAAGCGTCTTCGATTCCGCAACTTGCAATACCTTTATCGGTAAAAGTTACATAAACACACTCCTTCCCATCTACTAGAGGAGTTTCTAGTTCGTCTAAATCGGATACTACGTGGGTGCCTTGCTTTTCTATGGATGCAATTCCTTCAGGGCGAAGGAATGGTTTCACCTTAGGGTAAATATCTTTTAAAATTTGTACTTCTTCCTCATTTAGGGGTGCTCCCGCCTCCCCTTCAATACAGCAAGCACCTTTGCATGCGTTGAGGTTACAGACAAAATCTTTCTTGATAATGTCTTCGGATACTATTGTTTTGCCTAGTTGAAACATTTTGCAAATATACTACTTCGATACAATTTTACACCTACCGGGATAAAATCAAACAGATGACTCAATATTTAAGATTCAAACGCTTATTTTTTTTTTTGACTAACACACATATCAACGGAAGCCTAATAGAGTTTGAGAGTTTCGGCGGATATACATTCACTAACTTTACTTCTATCCCAATTTAATTATTACCCATTAACAGTCAATACTTTATAGCCTTAAAAAAACTTTTTATTTTATTGTTTATTTATTTTATTAGACCAAACATAAAACTTACTTTTGCCGCCTGAAAAATTTCGCTATGCTATTAAATTTTAAGGAGATACTAACGGCCACTATGGTTCTTTTTGCTGTAATCGATATTATTGGAAGCATTCCAATTATTATTGGCTTACGTGATAAAGCAGGTCATATTAATTCTGCAAAAGCATCAATAATTGCAGCGGTTGTAATGATTCTGTTCCTTTTTCTTGGGGAGAGTATTTTAAATCTTATTGGCGTAAATGTTAATGAATTTGCTGTTGCAGGTGCATTAATTCTCTTTTTTATTGCTTTAGAAATGATATTAGGGGTAACTCTTTTTAAAGAAGGAGATACAAACCCCGATATGGCTTCAATATTTCCTTTAGCTTTTCCATTATTAGCAGGACCTGGAAGTTTAACTACACTTCTTTCATTACGTGCAGAATATGAAATTCAAAATATAATTGTAGCTATAGTAGTAAACATAGTAATTATCTATACCGTGCTAAAAACTTCAGGAAAACTGCAACGCTTTTTGGGAAAAAACGGAATTGCTGTGATTCAAAAGGTTTTTGGTGTAATTTTGCTAGCAATTGCAGTAAAACTTTTTACTTCAAACATTCAATTGTTATTCAATTAAGATTTAATCGGATACTATTGAAAAACTGAATTCAATAAAATATTACTATGAAAGTATTTATCTACATCTTGATGGCTTTATCATTTGCCTTGATAATTTTTAACGCTACAAAATTAGAGTTCGACAACATCCTTGTGGGAGATAGCTCAGTTGCGGTATTCGGCATATTAGCTGGAATGTGCTCCTTTATCTTACTTGGTATATTATTGATATCTAAGAAGATAGCTTCTAAGGTAAAAAAATAATCTTACTCTTCTTTTTCTGAAGAATTAGCAGCTGCTTCTAACTCCAATACTTTAAGTAGCATAGGATCTGCTTCATTGAGAATAATCTCAAATTGATTAGGACCATATAACTGTTGCGCAATATTTGCTTTTAATAATCTTTTTAGCTCTTCAGTATAGTTAGACAAATCTATCTGCGCTTCGTTAAGTCGAGCGTATTCAATAAATTCAGTAGATAAACTATCATCAGCCTGATAATTATTTCTGAAATCTTCAAAGTTCATTCCTTCAAATTGAGCTCTGTTCTTTTCGAGATATTCAAAAATAAAATAGCTCATAAACCCACTTTTTGAAACGTATTGTAGGGTTTCATTTTCCACACTTGTATCTTTAGGGACAAACACATCTGGTATTATTCCCCCTCCACCATAAACAACCTTTCCTTTAGGAGTCGTATACTTTAAAGAATCGGCAACTTTAATACTGTCTAAATGAATCAACTCACCATTTCGGTAGCGTTTTTCATAATCGCTATAGTAATTATCATTCCCATTGCCATAAGGACGTTGTATAGAGCGGCCAGTAGGAGTGTAATAGCGTGCAATTGTTAGTCGTACAGCACTTCCATCGCCTAACGACATTTCGCGTTGCACCAAGCCTTTTCCAAACGATCTTCTCCCCACAATAACACCTTTATCATTGTCTTGGAGTGCACCAGCTACAATTTCACTTGCCGAAGCTGAATTTTCGTTAATTAGAACATAAATTTTTGCATGATGAAACTCGCCGCGACGGGAAGCGTAGGTTTTGTTTATATCACCACTTTTATTTTTTGTGATAAGAATAAGCTTGTTATTTTCCAAGAACTCGTCTACTACTCTTTCTGCAGTAGAAATATACCCACCAGGGTTATCACGAAGGTCTAAAACCAATTTAGATACACCGTCTTCTTTTAATTTTTCTAAAGCCCCTTCAAACTCTTTATAAGTAGTTTCAGAAAAACGGTTGAGTTTTATATAACCTAAATCATCTGTTATTTTATACGAAGCATCAACACTAATAAGCGGCACTTTATTTCTTCGTACAGTTATATCAAGGATTTTCTTTTCGCTTGGACGATAAACATCTAAAGCGACTTTGCTATTTATTTCTCCTTTTAAATAACTAGATATACTGTCGCGATTAATTAATTCGCCAAAGAGTTTTTTCCCATCGGCATACAGAATACGATCACCACCTTTGATACCCGCTTTTTCAGCTGGCCCTCCTGTAATTGATCTTATAACAGCTATAGTGTCTTTATAGATGTAAAAACTAACACCTATCCCTGTAAAGGCTCCACGCATATCATCGGCAGTGTGTGCGTAGCTTTTCTTCGGAATATAAACCGAGTGAGGGTCAAGGTTTTCAAGGATTCCATTTACTGTAACATCAACAATACTGTCTGTGTTTACATTATCTACATATTCGTAGTCGATGTAGTCTATAAGTCTGTTAAGTTTATCCTTTTTTGAACTAGTTGCAAATATTTTTTCAGTTTTGTCTCCAAAATTGAATTTTGAACCAATAAATACGCCAATAGCAAGTGCTAATCCAACCCACAGTGGTAAGTATTTTTTGTGTTTACTAAAATTTGTGGGATTATTGTCTGTCATTATTCTGTTTCCAAATCTGGAATATGTTGAATGCTAATTCCCGCCTTCTCTAAAAAAGCTATGCCAGCATTATCTTTATACTCATTTAAATATACTACTCTTGTTATACCTGCTTGGTGAACTAATTTACTACATTCCTTACATGGCGACATAGTAATATATAGCGTTGCGCCTTCACACGACTGTGTACTTGAAGCTACTTTTAAAATTGCATTAGCTTCGGCGTGTAATACGTACCATTTTGTTAAGCCTTCATCATCTTCACAACAATTTTCAAAACCTGTTGGAGTACCATTGTAGCCATCGCTAATAATCATCTTATCCTTAACAATAAGCGCACCAACTTGTTTACGCTTACAATAAGATAACTTACTCCACTCTCTTGCCATCCTTAAATAGGCAATATCATATTTACGTTGTTTACTGTCTTTCATACATTTAAATAGATAGCGAAATTAGCAGGAAGTTACACTACTACCAAAAAAAATAATGTTAAGTTGTTGCAAAAAGAACCGAAGAGCGAGAAGGTTATCAATTAAGAAAAGTGCTGTGTTAAATGTGAATCAACACCGTTGAATTTTGAAAACGTCAAGCTATACTTCTGTTTTACTTCCCTTTTCTCTATAGTGCTGCGTCCCTTCTATTAAAAAATCCAATTATCAACCAGCATCGGGATTACCATTCCTATTACAATTGAAGATAAAACCAAAATCCAATCGCGTTTATTGAAGCGGAAGATACTTTGAAAAATAAACGCAAAAATCAGCAAGACTATTACAACTATTATTTGAGCCGCCTCAATACCTAAGGCAAATTGTAATAGTGGAAGTAGTTTTCCTTCACTTTCTAATGCAGTAAAGAATGTTGCAAAACCCAATCCGTGTATTAATCCGAAAAATAATGTCAGCACATAAAAAACAGTCATTTTATCGTTTTTCTTATGCTTTTTGGCAGTAATCAAATTATAAACAGCCGCCACCAAAATAGTTATTGGTATTAAAAATTCAATAACACTACTTGAAACACTTATCACGTTATAATTTACTAATACTAACGATAGCGTGTGTCCTATGGTAAATAGAGTAACCAAAATTAGCAGCCTTTTCCAAGATGAAAATGTATAAGCCGCACTAAGCACTATTAAAAATAAAACGTGGTCGTACGCTCGCCAATCTAAAACATGGTTTAGACCTAGATTAAAATAAAGCCAAAAATCTGACATTGGGGATAATAATTATGGTATTACGCCAAATATAGAGATAATGTAGAAGAATACGCTTATATTCTCAACTCAAATATTTAGATATATTTACTAATTCTAGGTGTTTAACAATTGGTTTAATAAATTATTTAAAGAAAAGGGCTTTATTTTTCATTTACATCATTCTACACAATACACTTAAATTTTAATACTACTAATTACTTTATTAACATTTTTCCTATTGAAAGTATTTATTATTCATTAAAAAGGCAATAAAACGCGTGTTATCGCTTATCATTACAGCTATTTAAAAATATTTGAGTTTGTTATTTTTATAATAGATTTGCGGAAAATCCCTTAATTTAAATGATGAAAAAACTACAAATCTTTTTAGTATTATTTTTGGCATTCACAACCTTTGCCAAAGCACAAACTTATCCTACAACATCTTGGAGCGATCTTGCTGATACAAGTTGGTACGATTCTGCACAAGATGAATTTACACTTGCTACTGCAGAAGAGTTAGCTGGTTTAGCTCAATTGGTTGCAGACGGAAACTCTTTTGATAGTAAAACTATTATAATTGGTGCAGACATCGATTTGGATGGGAACTTATGGACTCCAATTGGTGTTGAATTTGAAATTCCTTTTTCTGCAACTGTAGAAGGAAACAACCATATTATAAGCAATTTGTGGGTTAATATGCCAGAAGAGGAAATGGCAGGACTTTTTGGACATACTCAAAGTGCTTCTTTTTCAAATATTCATATTGACACTGCAAATGTAATTGGCGATGATAATACAGGGTCTTTAGTAGCCAACCTTTACGACAATGGATCAATTACAAATTGTAGTGCTATTAACGTAAACGTAACTGGAAAATATACAACTGGTGGATTAGTTGGTGGATTTTTAACGAACTCTACTATCACTAAAAGTCACGCAATTGGTAATGTTACAGGTACGCTTCAAGTAGGTGGTCTTGCTGGGACAGGTTTTGATGCTTCTGCTGTAATTGAATGCTACTCTGAAGGTACGGTAACAGCAGATCTTCTATCAGGTGGTTTAGTTGGTTCTTATCCTTTTGGATTTTCAGGAACTAGCACAATAGACAACAGTTATTCAAGATCTAATGTGGTTGCTAACGTAGAACGCGCAGGTGGTCTTATTGGTGGTGGAGACAATGGATTAATAATTAAAAATGCATATTCTACTGGAACAGTAACAGCGCCTGATTATGCAGGTGGATCAATTGGATTATTTGGTCAAATAGTAGTTGAAAATTTGTATTTCGACACAGAGTCTTCTGGAATGACAGAGGGCGTTGGTGGAATTCAAGGGCCTCCAGTTACTCCAGACGTTACTGCACTTACTACAGCCGAAATGAAGTCTGCTGAAACAGTAGATTTATTAAACGCAGGTTCTCCTGAAGCACCTTGGGCTATCGATTCAAGCGTTAATGAAGGCTACCCTGTATTAAACTTTGTTTTAGGTGTTCAAAACAACAATTTTGATGCAACTGCAGTAAGCGTATATCCTACTGTTTTTGATTCTGAATTTACAGTTTCTTCTACACTAGAGTTAGATTCATACCAAATTTATAATATCTCTGGCGCTTTGATTTCTAGTGGAAAATTAAACGGAAAATCTACAAAAGTTTCAGCAAGTAATCTCTCAACTGGTAATTACATCCTAGCAATTCATTCTGCTGAAGGAATGATAACTAAAAGAGTAATCAAAAAATAAATTGAATTTTTAGTAATTCTATTTTTAACATAATTAAAATCCTCAGGCACGTTCTGAGGATTTTTTTATTCTAATAGCTAGAACATTGGTTTACATAAAAAAATTATTTTAATATTTTATCTCTACCTATTAATCCCTAAAACTGTTTTAATATAAAAGCACATCTATTCACAATATAAATATTTGCTTTAAACAAAATTCTGATTAGCAACAGCTCATTGTTCTATAACGCCTTAGGTATTTTTAAAAGAATACCTTCTGTTACCCGGTTACAGTTTTTTTAATGTGAATGCAGTTGAAAAACTCTTAAGTAAAATCTGTTAGGTTTTTCGAGAGAAATCAATCTGTATATTTTAAATTAGCCGAAAAATAAATATTGAAAATGAGTACATCACCTAATTCCATTCAAGATCAACTAAAGGACTCTAGAGAAGAAGGAGAACAAGCTTTGAAATTTAAAAGAAAGCCAGTTTGGTTAAAAGTAAAATTTCCTTCTGGAGAAAACTTCACTAAAGTTCGAGGTATTGTAAACGACAATAAACTACACACCATTTGTCAAAGTGGAGGTTGCCCGAATATCGGCGAATGCTGGAATGCGGGTACAGCGAGTTTTATGATTCTTGGAAACACTTGCACACGAGCTTGCAAATTCTGTAATGTAAATACTGGTCGTCCCGATGCAATAGATGTTGGAGAACCCAAACGCGTGGCAGAAGCCATTTTAAAAATGAAAATAAAACACGCTGTAATTACTTCGGTTGATAGGGATGAATTAGAAGATTGCGGATCAACAGCTTGGGCAAATACCATTCGCGTTGTAAAAAGAATGAACCCCAACCTAACTTTGGAAACTCTAATTCCAGATTTTAAAGGTGTTGAGGAAAGTATACAAAGAATTGTGGATGAAGCTCCTACTGTGGTGTCTCATAATCAAGAAACCGTTCGACGGTTATCTCCTAGTGTTCGTCCGCAATCCAAATACGATCGAAGCCTTTTTGTACTTAAATATCTAAAAGAAAATGGAATGCGCACCAAATCCGGAATTATGTTGGGATTGGGAGAAGAATTTGATGAAATTTTAGAAACCATGCGCGATCTTAGATCAGTGGGATGTGATATTATTACCATTGGTCAATATTTAAGACCGTCACAAAAACACTTACCTGTTCAACGATTTGTAACACCTGAAGAGTTTCTTCAGCTACGAGATGAAGGATATAAAATGGGATTTGATTATGTGGAAAGCGGACCGATGATTCGATCTTCTTACCACAGTGAAAAACAAACGATTCCGGGATACGGAATTAACACTTGGAGAGCTGCTCAGGCTAAAAAAGCTTAATTTCTAAATTCTTCAATGAAGTTTAACCATTATTAAGGCTATGAATCAAGTTAAATTAAAAAGTTTGGGCACCATTGCTTATAAAGATGCGTGGGATATTCAGGAAGAATTATTAAAAACAGCGGTATCGAAGAAAGCTAGCTCAAATGAGTCGGATGAAGTTGAAAATACTTTGTTGATTTGTCAGCATCCACACGTTTATACCCTAGGGAAAAGCGGGCATCCAGAGAACTTATTATTCAGAAAAGAAGAACTCGAAAAAAACGGAATTGAATTTTATGCCACGAATCGTGGGGGCGATATTACCTACCACGGGCCAGGACAACTTGTAGCCTATCCGATTTTGGATTTAGAAAAATTTGGAAGCAGTATTCACCTCTACCTTAGAAATCTAGAAGAAGCTGTTATTCAAACGCTTCAGGAATACGGAATTAAAGGAGAAAGACTAAAGGGATACACAGGAGTTTGGATAGAACCTGAAACGTATCGAGCACGTAAAATTTGTGCAATCGGCGTTCGATGTAGCCGATGGGTAACCATTCACGGACTCGCTTTGAATGTTAACACCGATTTATCTTATTTTAAAAACATTGTTCCCTGTGGAATTACGGACAAAGGCGTAACTTCAATGAATATTGAATTAAATGGGAAAGTAGACGAAAACCAACTGTATGAAGTTTTTATTCAGAAATTTAAAGAGGTTTTTAACGTTGAAATTACCAAGGCTCAAACACTATCAACGGCTATAGAATAAACTTATAGAGGTCGTTATTTATTGAAACATGAATTTGCTGTGATATAATTTAGGTTTACACATCAGTCTTGAACTTAAATATAGAAGCTACTATATTTGGTGTGACATATCGAAAAACAGAAACACAACTAAAAGATAGTGAATGGTACAATTGTGATATTGAAGATATTTTCAGAAAAAATTCACTAGAATAGTACCATAATCGTTTACTTTCAATTTGTTTATTATAATAGCTGGAAAGAGTTCCTCACTAAGTAACCTTTTAAAAATTCATCTGGATCAATTTAATTTGACCCAGATGAATTTTAAACATTACACTCAACACTTCAGTATTTTTATTCAGCATCATTATCCTTACCATACATCGAACCATTCTGAACACTAGTTGCTTGACTACGCCATTCTTTCTTACCAGACTGAATAATCTTTACCCCAGTAAATCCCAGAGTATTGCGCTCATCATCAATTGGATAGTTGCTAATCAAGATTCCATATTGATATGGAATCTTTTTGAAAAAAATGTTACCGAAATCGGAGTCTAGCGTACAATTCCAGTTTTTATATACACGATTGCTGGATTGATTATATCCCGATGCAATACGAACTGTTACACCTTTTTGGTTAAAGCGTGTTCCTTTTGTAGAAACATCATAAAAGTGTGATTCAAAATAATCTAATAAACGGTGATATGCCTCATCATCAATAATCGATAATTTTTCACGCCCTTCCTCTGTTAACATCTGTTCATAAGACAAGGTATCTATGTCCTTCACTGGTATAAATGAACCTTCTGCTTGCATTTTCACAAACTTAGTATGCGTGCTTAAACCTTTCACATTTTCATTATAGAGAGTATTACGCCATTCTTCATCTGCGAAAATCTCCCAATCTTGTTCAAATTGTGCATAATGCTTTAATAGCCCAAGGCTACCCATTAACTTAAAATTTCGGTTGTTATGATATCCGCAAAAACGACCTGTAATTCCTTGAGCTCCATTTGCTAATTGCTTATCTCGTGGCTCAATACCAAAACGCACTTTCTCTTTAAGAATACCCAAATCTTTACCAGCCGTTAGTGCTTGCACGATAATTAAAACAACTCTTTGACCTCTTTTCAGTATTAAATCTGAAAGCTCTTTTATCCCCTCATTTATACTAAAATCACAAGTCGGATCAGAGCCAATCAAAATTGTAGTGCATTCTTTCCTATATTTATCGCGTAATAACCTTCTTAATTCAGTTGCTCTCGAGGTATTGGACTCGCGAATTATACCTAATCCACTATCAAAAGTGTTTAAGTAGTTTACATACTCTATCGTTTTGGGATGAATATTGTAAACTTTTTCACCATCAACATCCTGAGCTTGTATTGGTCTAAAGCCTTGAGGTATATCTTCGATAACATTATCTTCTAACATTTCAGAAATTCCGTAGTATTCTGGTGGTCGAACACCAACAATTACATCTACATCAGACGCACCTGTAAAATGAGCATCCAAAATATCATATGGTGTTGCACTAACAGCTAAAAGTTTAATATCTGGAATACGACATCTCAATTCTGAAAAAAATGCTAACTCGAAGGAAGATTCTATACCAGAACCATACTGATCCTCATCACGAACAATTAACTGCACATCATATTCATTAACCACTTTATGCGGGTTAGGGTGATTAAAGAAATCACTCATTTTCATAACCTTCAAAACCGAAGGTTTCTTGTCTCCAGTAACGCAATCAAAAAATTCACGTTCAAGTACGCGACAGTTTTGTTCGTATAAATCAGTATCTCTCATACTAGTTACAAACAGTATAGATTCATACTCCTTGATTAATCCTATTGCGGGCAAGACATAATTACATAAAAAATAGATTGTTCCGGATTTCCCGCTCTGCATAGATGCAACAAATGCCATATTTTGGTTGCCCTCTTTTACAGAAAGTCCAATGCGAAGTGCATTAATTATTTGATTTGGAAAAATACCGGTTCTTCTGGCATTATTTAATGTGTCCACTATATTCTCTTCTAGAGATTGTGGTGCGTCTAATTGCTTAAGAAGAGTTTCTATCTCAGAGTCCCAAAAATTTTGATATGCAGTCATACAAACAGTTTTAAAGATTAATACTGCAATGATACGACACAACTATGCATTGAATCTGCACAGATGATTTAATTGGTTTAATAATTTAACCTATATTATTATTCACGCTATCAATTATTGAAACTATTTCACGAACTTTATTATCATCAAACAAACCAATAATACCATTATCACTAGCCTCGTTAAATGGCGGTTGCGTTAGAAGCTGCTTCTCTAGAGTACCATTTTTATTGAGGTAATTAATTAGGGTTTGAATAAATGTAATTTGTACTGGCTTTAGGTTTTTATCTTCAATGAAATTTGAAAATAGCTTATTCACAGCTTCAATGTCTAAGCCTACGATACTTCTAATAAATTGACCTAGAGGCTGAGCGCCGTATTCCTTTTCGTACTCCTCTTTTGTGCCTAATTCGTCATTGAACAAAAACGATTCTAACAACTCTAATTCTTTAGGAGTGATAGGAATATTTTTATGAAGTTTATCTATTACTAAATGAGATTTATTTTTACGTATAAATGCCTCTACCCTGTCCTTATAACTTTTTAACCTTGAATACGTTGGCATTATATCCACCTCAGCCACTTTATGTAGTTGAATTTCATCTGCTAAATCGGTGTAGACAGTTTTAACTTCTTGTTTCTCTATAAATTTTAGTAAGTCTCTTAACTCTATTCTAATATGTTCAACCACATTTACATTGGTGTTCTTCCAAAATTCTACTTCTTGGATCTGTCTAATCAATGGTAGTTTTTCTTTAACCTTTGGAATATTTCTTTTCTTTTCCAAGCTATGTGCTATCCCATAAATTTGTTTCACGTAAACCTCTTCTCCCTTCTTATTCCCTGAGAGAATCATGAGTTGTAAGTTAAGCGCTATGAGGTCGAATCGTTTGGCGAGCTCATCATCACCTTCATTATATGGTGCCAATCCAGATAGGTTAGCACTTAAATCAAGCACATCGCCAACACTTAAATTATTCCAACGATCACGACTGCTAAATTCAGTTACAAGCGCCCAGTGCTTTCTAACTTCAAATCTTTCCTGGTCTAGACTACTAATTATTTCATGAAGTTGGTTGGTGTAATTCTCGGCCAACTCATCCTCTTCGGGTGTTGACTCGGTATTATCTCTAACAGCCATTATTATATTTAATTTGGCTTCAAATACTTTTTGAGATAAGGTTTTAGTGGTTGTTCCTTTAATTCCGTCTGGAAACTCATTAAAAAAGCTAAAGTTATCACAAATGTCAAATATTATAAAGTGTTCTTTGTCCATGCCAGGACCAAACAAATCAGGTCTTAATCGCGTCCCTCTACCAATCATTTGCCAAAACTTAGCATAGGACTTTACCTGTTTAAAAAACACTAAATTTACCACTCTTGGTGCATCTACACCCGTGTCCATCATATCTACAGACACAGCTATTTGTGGTTCTAACTCTACTTTATCTTCACAGAACTTTTCAAGTAAATCCTGGGCTTTAGATTCATAATTATCGATAACCCGTAAAAACTTTCCTGAATACTCCGGATAGTTTTTATTAAAACGCTCTTCTATAAATACAGCATGTTTATGATTTTTAGCGAAAATGATGGTTTTCCCCAATTTATCTCCACCTTCTACCTTAATCCCGTTATTCATTAAATAATCTAGGACATCATCAATTGTTTTATTATTAAACAAAAATGAATTTATAGCAGATTTACTAATTTCTATATCTTCATCATCTTCTGAAACTTCATCTGCAAAAGTTTCTTCAAACTTTAGTTTATCTTCTTCTGAAAGCTCACTGTACTTTATACCCTCATGGACAAATTTCACAGGCACATTAATAGCCTTTGGTGGCACTAAAAACTTATCTTGAACAGCTTGATTAAGTTCATAAGCATAAGTTGGGTTATCATCTTCAATATTAAATAATGAATAGGTGTTTTGATCTATATCCTTCTTAGGCGTAGCCGTTAATCCAATTAAAATAGCATCGAAATACTCAAAAATTGCTCGGTATTTTTGATAAACAGATCTATGCGCTTCATCAATAATAATCACATCAAAATGTCCTGGACCATAAAACCGACCATCCTCATTTTTAAGACTATCTATTCGGTTCATTATGGTTGGATAAGTAGAGAACACTAATCGCGTTCCGTTATCCTCTTTTTCTTTTGTAAGATCTATAGCGCTTAAATGCGGAACATGTTCTTTAAAAGCATTTTTGGCTTGTGTGACCAAAGCATTTCTATCGGCTAAAAACAACACGCGTTTAGCCCAATTGCTTTTGGTTAACATATCTACAATAGCAGCTGATACTCTTGTTTTACCACTACCTGTAGCCATCACTAATAAAGCTTTTCTGCCTCTTCCTTTAAGCTCATTCTGGCTTGTTGTTACCAAGGCTTCAGCAACTCTTTTTATGGCTTCAAGCTGATATGGTCGGCCAGCAATATCTCTATTGACTTGAAAATCTCTTAAATCTTTTCGAGTGCTTCGGCGCTCTATTAAATACTGAAGTTCATCCTTGGTATAAAATCCGCTAACCTCCCGTTCAGGATAAAAAGTATCATCCCATACATGTGTTTCAAACCCGTTAGTATAAAAAATGATAGGTCTTTGCCCTGTCATAGCCTCTAAGCAATTAGCATACAAGAATGCTTGGTGCTTACCATTTTTAGGACTGTGTAGTGTTTTTTTAGCCTCTACAACGGCCAATGGCATGCCATTATCATCCCAAAGCACATAATCTACATAACCAATGCCAGAAGGATTTACAGACTGCGGCATTCCAGTCACTTTATATTCTAAATCCCTATGTAGTTTTAGATTATCCCAACCTGCTTCTTTAAGCAATACATCAATGAATAATTTACGAGTTTCAATCTCTGATGTTAACTCTGGGATTTTCTCTTCAAAATCAACTTCAACCTGACGCTCCTCTTTTCGCTCTTTTAGTAAATTTTCTTGCTTTTGAACTTGTAATCGTAGTAGGTCGTTTTCCTTTTGAAGTTCGAGTGTTCTTTCAAGTTGTTTTTTCTTCTCTGCTAATAACTTCTCAACAGCTTCCGATTTCTCCTGAAGCTCTTTTACCGTTTTATCGTTAAGTTCACCTGTAGGAATTAATGCCTCATTGAATGGTGGAATATCTGGGCTTTCTTCGTTATAGTTAATACCAACAAAAGAGAGCAATCTAAAGATACTTCTAAGACAAATTAGTGCTTCCCTGTTATTAACTCTTTTACCGTGCGCCGCATTATTGCCTATTTTTCTAACTAAGGTTAACTCATTAAGAAAGGATTCTTTTATATCATTTTTAAAATCTTCATGATACATTAAAGCTGCTAAAGTGGTATCATAAGGTCTTTCGTAATCTGGGTCGTTATCGTATAGCCAGTTTAATGTTAGTTCTAAAACCACCCTAGACTGTAACGCGGCATATTTAGGTGCCTTAAAAACGTATTTTTCCGCCTCAACCGCTTCTTTAAACAGTTCAGGGAAATCTTCTTTTATGAATTGAAAATTACTTTGCATAACTCTAGTTAGAAAAACTAAAATAGTAAGAATACACTATAAACCATCATATTAAACCAATCATTATTTAACTAAAATCTTTAAAAACCCATAATATCTTTTGTTTGGTTAGCTATAAAATTCTAAATAAACTTTGCTAACCTTATACCAACTCTCCTTTAAAAGCCTTTTGTAACAAGCTATTAAACAATTCCTCGCTTTTTTCTAAGCTTTTTTGAGCCAGGGCTTTTTGGGACTCTATGGCTTGAACACGTTCTGCGAATTGATTTTGAAGCTCGTATGGAGCAAAAATAACCTCCAATTCATTTAAAGTGCTAACATTAAGTCCCGGTTGAGCAGCTCCAGTTGCAAACCTGTTTAAGTTTATTAAGTCAAGTAAATAGTAAAGCCAAATAGTTTTATACTTCTTTTTAGGAGTACACACTATCGCATGTTCAGTTGCATGAAATTTACCAGTGGCAATTTTCACATTTCCACACAATGCTCCTTGTCTACCTATTAAAACAAAATCACCTTCATGCGTAAATGAATTAACAAAACCTCTTAATCCATTTCCTCCATAACATAAATAAAGCTCATCAACATAATCTGAATGAATTTCTGAAGCCCGTACAAACTTACCTGCCTTCATATTAGTTACTAACCCAAGCTTTTCATAATCCCATCCCTTTGGGTTCGTCACAGGATCCCCAAACATATCCAAAAATAGACTTTGTGTAAGGGCGTCATATTTTTCAATGAGTTGTTTGTCTAGTTGGCGAAGTTTGTCCGCTTCATCTAGAATGGCCGCTATTTTTTTTTGGGTTTCTAGAGGAGGAAGCGGGATTTTAAGTTTCTGTAAATTCTGTCTAGTAATCTGAGGTTGAGCTGAACCAGAAATCACATCATCTAAGCCCCTAAATTCTAAATAATTCTTAAGAAAAAACATATCAACTTCATCTGACAAATTATCTAATGCCATTGCATTACCATTTACATAAGAAAATGGCTCAGAAATATTTATAGTTCCACAAGTCGCTCCCCTACATGTAATTAGTATAGTTGAATTTTCATGTGTATATTCATTATAAAATCCTATTTTCCCATTTGCACCATATACTGGATAACCTGACTTTTTAAGGTTCTTAGCAGATATAGTTTTCCACTGTTTTGGACTACAAATTTTTGTTAATAAAACCTCTTTCATTTAGTTTATTAATTTTTCAAGAGTTGTTAATGCTACTTGCCTTTTTTTATCAAATTCTTTAATAGAATCAATTATAGATTTAGGTGCATCATACTCAATTTCCTCGTAAACAATTTCCTTATAGCGATTAATTGATATATCCCAATCGTTCTCTTTAATCTCCTTAAAAGGCACCATAAAACTATGGTCTGTACGAGCTCTATCAGCTTCTCCCTCTAAATTTTTAAAGCGTTTTATGATGTCAGGAATATCATTTTCTTTAATCTCAGAACGTTTGTCATCTAAACTATACCCATCGGCTTTCATATCATAAAACCAGACATTATCTGTACCACCAGAATTGGTTTTGGTAAAGAATATCACAGCAGTACTCACCCCAGCATAAGGTTTAAACACTCCGGAAGGCATTGAGATTACTGCTTCCAATTTTTGGTTATTTATCAACTCCTCACGGATACTTTTGTGGGCATTACTACTACCAAATAAAACACCATCTGGTACAATAACTGCTGCACGCCCTCCTACTTTAAGCGTACGTAGCATCAGGCTCAAAAACAGCAATTCTGTTTTCTTGGTTTTGGTGGTTTGCAGTAAGCTACTTTCTACCTCATCATAATCTAAACTTCCTTTAAAAGGCGGGTTTGCTAGAATTAAGGTGTATTCGTTTTCTATATCAGCATTCGCTTCGCTCAGTGCATCTTTACCAATAAGCACTGGGGTTTCCATACCGTGCAATTGCATATTCATAGCCGCAATACGCAACATAGACGGGTCGAACTCAATCCCGTTAAACATCTTGGTATTAAAATGTTCTCTAAAGGTTTTGTCTTGAAACCAGTCGTTGTGGTTATGATAAATATACTCTCCTGCACTCACTAAGAATCCCGCAGTTCCACATGCTGGGTCGCAAATAATATCATCCTTTTTAGGTTGGGTCATTTCCACCATCATATTAATAATATGGCGTGGCGTACGGAACTGTCCGTTAGTACCTGCTTCCGCAATTTTAGAAAGCATATACTCATAAAGATCCCCTTTAGTATCTCTATTATCTAATGGCAGTTGGTCTATTTGTTGCACCACCTTATCCAATAACTTAGGCGATTGAATCATGAAAATTGCTCCTTTCATAAACCGCGCAAACTCACCACCTTCAGCGCCAATAGTTTTCATAAAGTCGAAAGCTGTAATATCATTAAGCTCCCGCTGTTGCTTTGTAAACAAATCAAACATCACTTCTGGGTCCTTATTTTTAAAATTTGACCAACGCAATGCGCTTTGTTCCTTGGTATATATAGGTTTTTCAATAGGCAACCCTAAAAGGTTGGCCTGCTTTTCCATTAGAATCTGCTTATCATCTAATTGCTTTATAAAAATCAGATAGGTAAACTGTTCCACTACAGTTAATGGGTTGGATATTCCTCCTGTCCAGAAGTCATTCCAAATTCTATCTATTTTACTTTTTGTTTCTCCGGTAATCATATATTTTGTTTAATTTTATAAAGGTATTGGTTATAGTACTATATTTTATACGGGATTCCGCATGTATTTTGTTTTATTGAATCTTTAAGTGTATTTAATCAAAATATTCAACTTCTCTTTCGAGGATTAGGACTGGTTTGTTGTTTTCGAAATATCTTAATTCTGTCATGTTTCCATATTCATCATATTGATATTTATATTCTTTTTTATATAAACCGACTTTTGATTGTTTTAGTTCCACCAATATATCTCCCTTAGCGTTGTAGGTGCTAATTGTGGTTTTGTCATCTTTTGTATTATGAGTAATAGATTGTATTAGACGATTATCTTCAAATATACTTAAGCTTGTATAAGTGTAATCTGGATTAAAAAACCTGTCTTCATAAAACACCCTTTTGCCGGTGTCTTTTAAATACTTGCTTGTTGTTTCGCGTGATATGTTTTCATTTTCGTCCTTAACGATAAACTTTAATTCGTTTCCTAGACTATCATATTCGATTGTGTTCTTGGTTACATAACCATTCCTATCTTTGTGGCTAATGACATTCCCTCTCTCATTAAATTCGGTGTGGCTTTTTAAACTCATAGTCGCACCGTTTTTAATATAAACCTTAAATTCTTTAATGATATTGTTATAGTGATATTCAGAAATCCATTTTTCTTGTAATTCTCCCTGATGATTAGTTTCTGACATTTCCACTTCACAATTTTTGTCATCGTATTTGAAGGTTCTGTTATGTCCGAGTGGTCTCTCGCTAACGTCAGTAATACTCAACAAATTTTGATTGGCGTCATAAGTCCGGGTGCTAATTAAATCATCACCAGAATAGGTTTCTATTAAGTTGTTGTGTTCATTATAAATAAACCTAGCTTTTCCTTGCGCAATTATATTTCGGTTTTTATCAAAAACCCTGTTTCCGTGTGGGAAATGATAGGAGGTTCCGCGTAACCTACCCTTTATCAATTTCCCATTTTCTTCGTTTAGCCAATAGGAGTATTGGGAGTAGGATTTTACGTTTTTAGTGACTTGGGAAAGTTCTTTCATAAATCTTATTAATTTATCATTTTAAGAAGCTAATTCAACTCATCAAATTTCTGCTTCATAGTTGGGTTTCCATGTGTTAACTTCTTAATAGTTAAATCATCTGCTTTATTATTTGCCAAACGCAAATTGTTTTCAGATGATAACAAAGCATCTTTAGTTTTCTGTAGATGATTCATTGTTTTATCAATCTCATCAATTGCGGTTTTAAACTTACGACTCGCTAAATCGTAGTTTCTTGCGAAGCCAGTTTTAAAGTCGTTAATTTTTTCTTCAAAATTAGTAATGTCTACATTTTGGTTTCTCACAAGTTGTAATTCGGCCTTGTACTGTAAAGACTTCATTCCAGCATTTCTTAATAATGTAATGATAGGTATAAAAAACTGAGGACGCACTACATACATTTTCTCATACTTGTACGATACATCTACAATTCCGGTGTTATAGAGCTCATTATCTGTTTCTAATAAAGAAACTAACACAGCATATTCACAGCCTTTATCTCTACGATCTTTATCTAACTTGGCGAAGAAGTCTTCATTTTTCTTTTTGGAAGCTGTTAGGTCGTTTTCATTCTTCATTTCAAACATAATTGAAACGATTTCATTATCGTTTTCATCCAGCTCTTTGAAGATATAATCCCCTTTAGTCCCTTTAGACGCATCGTTATCTTTTTCGAAATAAGCCTTTTGAAATGCTGTTGCTCTTAGCTTGTTAAACTCTGTTTCACAATGTTGCTCTAAAGTCTCTCCTAGCATTTTAGTTGAAAGCTTTTGCTTATAGTCCTTAAGACGTTCAATTTCCTCGTTCTTTAGCTGTAATTCTTTTTCTTTGTGGTCTAAATCTCGTCTGAAGTCTTCCTTTAAAGATTTTTCCAGGTTCTCTTTTTCAGCTTCTTTAAGCTTAACATCGTTGATAAGCTGATCTTTTTGTTTTTCGAGATCATTTACAGCCTTTTGAAGCTCTATTTGTTTTTGCAGTTCTGCATTATCAATCTTCGACCGTAACTGCCTTATCACTTCTTGTTGCTTAGATACCTCATCTGCTAATTCTGATTTGCTTTTATGTTTTAAAGCTTCAATTTCACTCTGTTTTTCTGCCAACTGTTGCTGGAAAACTATTTTTAATTCAGACTCTTTTAACTGAAGAGCTGCTTGTTTTTGTTTATTGGCAGACTCCAAACGATTATTTAATTCGTCTTGAAACTGCTGGTCACGTACTTGTTTAACGATGTCTGTATATACACTATCATCTACTTTAAAGACTTCTTTACAATTAGGACATTTTACATTTGTATTCATGGCTTTAGTTATTTATGATTATAAAACAAATGTAAGTTTGAAGTGTGCAGGGTGACTGCAGAGTTATTCTACTAGTTTAATTTCATCTATATATGTTTTGGTTCCACAAGGACTTTGCTTAGTTGTAACTTGTATGTTTTGATTTTCTAGTAAAGCATATTTTAATATATTTTCAGGTATAATCGTTAAAGTGTTACCCCCATCTTCAGGTTGAAAGGTTCCGTAATTATTAGCCGCAATCCTAGAAATAATTCCTGGAATCCATTCATTAGAAGAAAAGGATTTTGACTGTACCATTTCCCATTTTAATTGGTTTAATGCTTTGTCAGAATTGTTGTCAATGAATGGTTTCATATAGTCTAAAAGCTCTAACATTGAAAAGCAAAGGGATTGGTATAAATATGTGTTTGATGTCTTACTTAAATAAGTATCCACTCCCAATTTATTACCTTCATCATGAGCTGCATCTTGAGTTAAACCTAATAAATGCCGTATCTTTTCTGCTATAACAGGGTTTATTAACTCTTGATGGTATGTATAATTATCATTTTTCCCAGCTAAAAAAATACTTGCTCCATTGATCTTCCCCATACCATTCTGAATTTCATCTGGAATTAAACCTAAATTGGTTAATTTTTTAAATAATGCTTCTAAAATTTTACGCATAGGAGACAAGGCGTCTTGTTGATTCGATATATTTTCCGGACTTTCTATATCTCTAACGACTTGAAGCACCCTTTTAAATTGTTTTACCCCCAAATATTTTTCCTCACAAATAGCAAATATGTTGTGGTATTTATGTTTTAACTGTGTGACTTCTTGTTGGTCGGCAGCCGTTTTTAAAGCTTTAAAAAGAGATTCATTATCTAGTGTCTTTAGAAATATTTGTTCGTCAGAAAGCAGATCTCTAATACTTGCGTGCTCCTTTTTATCTAGGTAAGCAGAGAAAATAAAATACGGGATTTTTTTAATATGGGATAAACTATTAATTTTTTTAATAGCCTTATTTAAACCGGAAAAACTGGTCTTTTCATCCTCTGATTCGTCATATCCTTTTGCGTCTAAAATTACAGCATCATAATATTCAATATTTAAGTGTAATTCTTCTATACCTAATTTCGCTGTTTTAAACGATGTTAGGTTTATTCCTTCAAAACGACTCGCATATTCTGAAAAAGCCTCTTGATCATCTGCTTGATCATCTATCCATAACACCTCGTACTTCTTCATGTTTTATAATGTTTCAAGTTTAAAATGAAATTTAAAGCCAACGGGAAATTCACTTTCAGGCTCGTCGATAACTTCTAATTTACAATTAAAATGCTTAGCGATTTCCGCTACTTTCCATAGGCCAATACCTGTACCTCCAGTAATTCCCGCCTTCTCTCCTTTAACATGTATTTTATTCGCAATACCCTTAGAAAAGGGCTTGCCATTATTCGTGAAATTAATTACCAAAAACCTATCGATATACGAAATGGTTATTCTAAAATTGTAAACCTTACTTTTATTAATAAACCCATGACTAATGGCATTTTCTAATAAATTATTATAGATTTCTTCAAAATCATTTTTAGATATACTAATAAGGGGCTCAGCACCTCCAAATGTTTCCTTCTCCACAATAATTTCTATCGAAAATAAATCATTTTGAACCCCTCTTTCTTTGCACACATTCAAGTATTCTATAGGGTTAAAAATCTCTGCATTATCATGTGATATTTCATTAGTAATATTATCTACATAATAAATGACTTTTTCTAAACTTTCTTGTAGGCGAAAAAATCTCTTTTGCACCGTAACTCCTCGTTTAGCATCAATTACTTCATCAGCTCTTAAAACCCCATTACTCACCTCCATCATTTTAGACAATATATCAACAGATGTCTTTACGTTATTAAGATGCTGTAATATATTATGTTTTTTAGAGCCCAAATCATCAAATTGTGCCTCCTTAAGCTTCGTAATCTCATTTTCAAAGCCTAATTCTCTAGTTACTTTTTGAAAACGAATTTCACGTTCTTTCTCAAATATTTCCTTTTGTTCTTCTTTTGAATTGGGTATTACAACCTTAACCTTTAATAAGTCTTTACGAGTTATCATAAGAATACCCGCGCCCCTTCTAAAGCTCTCTAATTGTGCTTGAACGTACTCCTTATGTAATTCGGCTATTAGGTAATCCAACAGCACTAAATTAGTGTCAACTTTAAATAAATATATCCCATTGCTAGAAAATGCTAGTTTATGATTGCTAAATTTATAATACGTAGGTTTTATTTTATCGCCGAGTCTAGATATTAAAAGGACATTTTCTGGAAGGAGGTGATATCCTTTTCTTGCTTTGCCTTTTTCCAACACATCAGGATCTAATAAGTAAGAATCTATATTTGAAGACAGGTCCTTTATACTAATTTGTCTATAAATTTCTTTATGATCTAATCTAGAAGGTCTAACAACATCTAAAACATGACTTAATTTAACCGCCTTACTTAAGTCTATGTCACTAAGTTCTGGAAGACGTATAAATTCTGTTGGGGCTAATGAATACTCATTTTCAGCTATTTCATTTAATTGAACTGAATTTGAAAAGCCAATGATATTAGTTTTCTCAATGCCACCATCTTGCCAGCCTTTGAATAGGGAAACTATTTTATCAATATCTTCATTACTTAGTTCGCGCTGAGCTCTATTCAGCATTTGGCCTAAATTTGACGCATCAATAAAGAGCACCTCCTTTCCTCTAGGTTTATTCTTATTTAACACCCAAATACTTACCGGAATGCTCGTATTTGTGAGTAACTGGGAAGGCAGGGTAATTATAGCTTCAACAACATTAGCTTCAATAATCTTCTTTCTAATTTCCCTATCCATTCCACCTGAAGTTAGGGAGTTATTATTAAGTAATATTGCAGCTTTTCCATTTTTATTTAAATGATAGATAGCGTGTTGTATCCAAGCTAAGTTTGCGTTTGATCTTGGAGGTAAACCAAATTTGAATCTAGGATCCTCTGAATTAATTTCATCAACTTTTGTTCTTAGACTTAAAGGTGGGCTCATCAACACAAAATCTGCTTTTAAATCTGGGAATACATCTTTAGACAAGGTGCTAAATGGTTGACTAAATTGAATAGATATGTCATCATTAAATGCAATGTATAATTTAGCTATTGCCAAGGCTGTGGCGTTAATATCTTGACCGTAAAACTGAAAGCTACCGTTGGGATATAATTGGCTTATATTTTGGAAAAAACCACCAGTACCACATGCGGAGTCCAATACGGAACCTTTTTTTGGATTTAATAGTTCAATCATTAATTTTGACACTGAGAAAGGAGTAATACTATCCCCTCCAACTTTACCTTGATTTTTGGCAAAATTTATAAGCAAACTTGAAAAAAGACTTGTAAAACTTATTTTATTTGCTGAATATGCAAAGTTTGATAACTCTTTTACTATATCACTTATAAACTTAAAGTCACTTTTATTATTAAATTTATAACTAAAGTCAAATGCACTAAAGGTGTTATTTAGTATAGGGTTTTCATATTCTAAGGCATGTAACGCATTCATTATATTATTAAAAATATCTGGAGTGCCAATTGCAGCATAAAGGTTATCCCATTGTGCTTTTTCAGGAACAACTATGGGAGAATAATCATTAGCTAAAGCCCTGTCATTTGAATACTTTAAAAATACAAGAGAAAGATACAGCTCTCTTAAATCACGAATATCTCTATACCCCCTTACACTATCTAAAGCTCCCCAAAATTTATTCTCTATACTACTCATCCAAACAAAATTTAAAATTACATTGCAAATAAATGATCTTTATGTGCAATGTGTCTGCATAGTTTTTATTCATAATATTCAAGTAATGCTTTTGAGTGTTCAATCATTAACAACTTTAAACTTTCTGGCTCTAATACTTGCACATCTTTTCCATACGACAATAACTGCTGTACTAATTCTCGATTGATTATCGTATCAAACCAAACTTGATCTTGTTTTTCTTCTTCAAAAAATTCTTCAAAATCTGGATGGAACGGTTTCGTTTTAAAATAATCTTCTCGTCCATTTTGAAATCGTAAAACCACCCTCTCTATTTCTGCTCCATCTGGTCTTACAATACCTACCATAGTTCTGAAAAATGTATCCCAATCTGTACTCGATTCGATATACTCTAAATCCTCAATGACTTTAAATTCGATAAGTCTTTCATCTAATGGAACACTCCATTCCTTAATACCTTTCGAACTATTTAGTCCAAATACAAACCACCTTCTATTATATTGTTTTAGTAAATGTGGATGAAATATAAAAATCCTAGATTCTAGATCTTTAAACCCTTTATATGTGATTTGAAGAACCTCCTTTTTCTTAATCGCTAAATAAAGGGGTTTCAGATATTGAATACCTTTATATTCTTCATTATGATCATAAAATAGAATTTTGGAGGATTCAGTTTCTGGATCTTCTTCATCCTGAAATTTAATTAAAGCTTCAGCTAGTTTATCGTACTTCGGATGATTTTCAAAACGACTTAATAACTGTTGAGAGGCATCAATTAAATATTGTTCGTATTCCAATAGTGGACGCTGAGCAATTGAGAATTTTGGATCTGAATAAACATAAGCCTCATTTCTTTTGGTGCCTTCCACTTTTAATGGTGCTCCAAAACCGTTTTTTGTATCCCGAAATAAAGCGATATCATTCCTTAAAGTTCGGACCGAAACCCCTTCTCCCGGATACAATTCAGCAATTTTTTCGTTAACTTCTTCTAGTAACTCGTCGAAACGTAAAGGGCTTTCCCTACGACGGAAGCATTTATCTAGAATATTATATCTATAATGGGCGTGTTTACTATTGGACATTAGTTGTAGATTAAAGACGACTTTTCAAATATAACTTATCCATTATTTGCATGCCATCTTTGAGAGCTAGATTATATGGTTTCTCTAGTTTAAAGATAACGCTGGGGAGATTTAGCTAGTCTTCATTCGAAAAACAGATCGAATATAAAATTAAATTTATTTGGTTAAAACTATATATTTAAGATTGGATAATTCTGTAAGTTTTCAGATCCAATATTTATAGCTTTAATTCTTGTGGAAAATGGCTTTTATTGCATTTAAGACCCAATTTTTTGTTGCTATTTTGTTACCGATAAAATAAAAAAACCCTGCTAATCAATAGATTAACAGGGTTTATCAGTACTCGAGGCGGGAATCGAACCCGCACGTCTTGCGACATTGGATTTTGAATCCAACGCGTCTACCAATTCCGCCACTCGAGCAATTGGGGATGCAAAAATAAGTAAATAATTACAAAATATTCATTATTTATTCGGCGTATTTAAAATAAAATTTCTGCTTTAATTTACTACACTTCAATGCAAAATTCACCGGCAAGCTTATATTTCTCATTTTAAACAAACTTTAGTTCTTCTCAGCACATTATTTTGAGTGAATCTGAATTGATTTATTTTGTTTCGATAAAGGGTAAATTATCAAAGTGACTATCGATTAATTTTTACCTTTGCACCAAAACCAATAATCTGCCTTATGCCAAATATTGCTCCAACCCCGAAAATTTTTGCCTGTAAACAAAGTGAAGAACTTGGAAAAAAAATCGCCGATGCTTTTGGTATCCCACTAGGAAAAGTGATTACTTCTCATTATTCAGATGGAGAATTTCAACCTTCTTTTGAGGAATCTGTACGTGGAAGCCGAGTGTTCTTAATTGGATCAACCTTTCCAAATAGCGACCATTTAATGGAGCTATTATTAATGATAGATGCTGCAAAACGCGCTTCTGCTAGACATATTACTGCCGTTTTACCTTATTTTGGGTGGGCACGACAAGATAGAAAAGACAAACCTCGTGTTCCTATTGCTGCAAAACTTGTAGCTAAAATGCTTGAAACTGCTGGTGCAACTCGAATTATCACAATGGACCTGCACGCAGATCAAATTCAAGGATTTTTTGAAAAACCTGTAGATCACCTTTTTGCTTCAACTATATTCCTACCGTATTTAAGAAGTTTAGAGCTAGATAATCTTACAATTGCATCTCCAGATATGGGAGGCTCAAAAAGAGCTTATGCATATTCTAAGTTTTTAGAAAGCGATGTAGTTATTTGCTACAAACAACGCGAAAAAGCCAATGTGATTTCTTACATGGAATTAATTGGCGATGTAAAAGGAAAGAATGTAGTGCTTGTTGACGATATGGTAGATACTGCTGGAACCCTAACTGCAGCTGCAGACCTTATGATGGAGCGCGGCGCACTAAGTGTTAGAGCTGTATGTACTCACCCACTACTTTCAGGAAACGCATACGAACGAATTGAAAAATCTCAAATGTTAGAATTAATCGTTTCAGATTCAATTCCTACAAAACCTCATAGCAAAATACGCGTGATTAGCTGTGCAAATCTTTTTGCAGATGTTATGTTAAGCGTTAATGCTAATAAATCAATTAGCAGTAAATTTTTAATGTAGCCTCAGTAAGATTCCGAGGTTTTATAAGTTAAGATTTCAGCCTATAACGCTTTATAAAATTGAAAAATAGAGGGTCAACAACGAGAATAACCCTCTAGCCATCAAGGATTTTACCTTAATTTCCATTAGTTTAGGATCTTACTTCAAAAAATCCTAATTCCTAAATCGGAAATCCAAAATAAACCATATCTTTGCACTCCCTAAAAAACAGCTTTTTAGGGAGTTTTTATTAATAAACAAATTTCAAAAGAAATGAAATCTATTACAATTAAAGGATCAAAAAGAGAAAGCGTGGGCAAAAAGGCAACTAAAGCCCTACGTAATGCTGGAATGGTTCCTTGCGTAGTTTACGGAGGGGAAGAACCAATTAGTTTTTCAGCAGAAGAAATTGCATTTAAAAACTTGGTTTACACTCCAGACGTACACACGGTTGTAATCGACCTAGGAGGCGAAACAGTTAAAGCTATCCTTCAGGATATCCAATTTCACCCTGTGACAGACCGTATTCTTCACATCGATTTTTACCAAATCTTCGATGATAAAGAAGTTACTATGGAAATTCCAGTTCGTACAACAGGAAACTCTCGTGGTGTTCGTAGTGGTGGTACTTTACGTATTGTTACTCGTAAATTAAGAGTGAAAGCTTTACCAGAAAATCTTCCAGATTTTATTGAAGCAGACATTACTGATATGCGTATTGGTAACAAAATGTACACTAAGTCTCTTAAAACAGATAATTACAAAATCATGCACCCAGACAACACAGTTATCTGTCAAGTTAGAACATCTCGTACTGCAATTGCTGACGTTGATGAAGACGAAACTGAAGATGGTGCAGAAGCTACTGAAGCTGAAGAAGCTCCAGCCGAAGCATAAGTTAATCTTATTAAAGATAAGTGAGAAGCATCCTGTTAATTCAGGGTGCTTTTTTTATTTTTACCGAAGAATTTAAAAAAAGATGTTTTCTATTATTAAAAAGTTCTTTTCAACTAAAGAACATAATACTATTTCAGAAGAAACAGATCCTATGAAAAAATTCCTTATTGTAGGCCTAGGAAATATTGGTCCAAAATATGCAAATACTCGTCATAATATCGGGTTTAAATTACTCGATTTTTATGCAGATAAAAACTCACTTACTTGGGAAACAGCAAAATTGGGAGATATTACTTCACATAAAGTAAAGGGACGAACATTTATTTTTCTGAAACCTAGCACTTTTATGAATCTTAGCGGAAAAGCTGTAAATTACTGGCTTGATAAAGAAAAAATTCCCTTAGAAAATATGCTGGTAATTACCGACGACCTAAATTTAGCTTTCGGTACAATTCGCATTAAAACGAAAGGTAGCGATGGAGGACATAATGGATTAAAAGACATCCAAAACACCCTACAAACAACCAATTACAACCGTTTCCGATTCGGAATTAGCGATGCATTCTCGAAAGGAAAACAAATAGACTACGTCTTAGGGGAATGGGATGAAGAAGAAAACAAATCACTCCCTGAACGACTAGAAGTAGGTTGCAATGCAATTGAGTCTTTTGCGCTTGCTGGAATGAATATAACTATGAATGCCTTTAACGGAAAATAATTTTGAAGAAATACACCTCTGCTTCAACTTTTAAGAGCGACCGCCATAGCGTGGTAACAATTGGCACTTTTGATGGTGTTCATATCGGGCATTCGGCTATCCTAAAACGATTGGTCGAAACTGCCAAAAAAGAAGATTTAGACTCGGTTGTTCTTACATTTTTTCCGCATCCCCGAATGGTACTTCAGCAACATTCAGAAATAAGTTTGTTAAATACAATTGATGAACGCGCTCAATTACTTGAAAAAACAGGACTTGAACATTTGGTAATCCATCAATTTACCCATGCGTTTTCACGTTTAACTGCCTTAGAGTACGTTAGAGATATTTTGGTTAACGGACTGAAAGCCAAAAAAATAATCATAGGATACGATCATCGTTTCGGAAGAAATAGAACAGCAAATATTGAAAACCTAAAAGAATTTGGATTAACTTATGGTTTTGAAGTTGAAGAGATTTCTGCAAAAGAATTAGATGATGTAACCATCAGCTCTACAAAAATCAGAAATGCTTTAAATGCAGGAGATATTGAAACTGCCAACAGCTATTTAGGATATAATTATATGCTTACTGGTGAAATTGAAAAAGGCAAAGCTCTAGGTCGAACCATAAATTACCCTACAGCCAACCTTAAATTAAAAGAGAAATATAAACTCATCCCTAAAAATGGAGTTTATGTAGTAGCGTCTATAATTGAAGGCAAAAAAATATTTGGAATAACCAGTATTGGCACAAATCCTACGGTTGGTGGGAAAAAAAGAACGATAGAAACACATTTCTTAAACTTCAACAAAGACTTATACGGGAAGGAAATTACTATCGAATTTTTAAAACACATTCGAGACGAAGAAACTTTCGATTCAATTGAAGAATTAAGGCAAGAGATAGAAATAGACGAAAAAAAAGCAATTCAATTTTTAAATCAACGTGAATAAACTCCTGTTCAAACAAATAGACAATATTAGTCTTGTTCTATTTAGAGCAGTGTTTGGCTTTTTAATTACAGTTGAGGCTTTTGGCGCGATTGCTACAGGTTGGGTTCGCCGGACTTTGGTAGAGCCTCCATTTACTTTCAACTTTATAGGTTTCGATTTTCTGCAATACCTGCAAGGAGACTTTATGTACTTCTACTTCTTTGTAATGGGTGTTTTCGGAATTGGTGTAATGCTTGGGTACAAATACCGATTGAGTATGTTGGCTTACGCCATTATGTGGACTGCTGTGTATTTAATGCAAAAGTCTAATTACAATAACCATTACTATTTAATGATGTTGTTGTGTTGGATTATGGCTTTTCTGCCAGCAAACCGATGGTTTTCAATAGATGCAGAAAGAAATCCTTCCCTCAAGTCCCCTTCAATGCCTCGCTGGGTATTATTAGTGCTAATTTTACAAGTTTGGATAGTTTACACTTTCGCTTCTGTTGCAAAGTTTTATCCCGATTGGCTTGACGCTTCAATGGCTTCGCTTTTAATGAATAGTAAAAGTGATTATTGGCTCATTGGCGACTTTTTACAGCAAAACTGGGTACATTGGGCAATTACGTACACCGGTATATTATTCGATTTGCTTATCGTTCCATTAATGCTTTGGAAACGTACACGGTTATTAGGATTTGCAATATCTGTGTTTTTTCATCTATTTAATTCTATCGTTTTTCAGATTGGAATTTTCCCTTATATGTCGATTTCCTTTGCTTTGTTTTTCTTCTCAAAGGAAATCCTTCAGAGAGTATTTCTTCCGAATAAAAAACTATATACTGCCAACGAGGTGATTATTCCTAATAAAAAACATCTGATAGTTGGTGTATTTTCTATTTATTTCCTATTTCAGCTTGGGCTTCCATTGCGTCATTGGTTTTTTAAAGACGATGTACTTTGGACAGAAGAAGGGCACCGTTTAAGCTGGAGAATGATGTTACGCTCAAAAGGTGGAATGCTGAAGGTATATGTAAAAGACAAAGAAAATGGAAAAAGAGAGCTTTATGACCATCAAAGCCTTTTAGGGCTTAAGCAACAAGCTTCAGTTACCACAAAACCTGATATCATGTGGCAGTTAGCTCATAAGATTAAACAAGTTGAAGCCGAAAAAGGAAGAGACGTAGCGGTTTATCTTGATGCTAAAGTGCGAGTGAATTATGGCCCGTTTCACCAATTTACAGACCCAAGTATCGACATTGCAGCTGAAAAATGGCTTCCATTTAAGCATAGTGAATGGATTTTACCTTCTCCCGAAGAATTTACTAAACGCAAAACTCCTTAGGTTATTTAGCTATTGAAATCTTACATTAGCAAGTGAAGCTTTTATTTCCATTCTAAATCACAGTTAATTCTTCATTTTTATAAATAAAGACCACAAAGCATTTGAAAACCTTTTGAGTCTGTTGTAACTTAGCCAATTCAAAATATATTATAGAATATGCTACAAGTAACCGACATTCGCGAAAACAAAGAAAAGTATATCCAAGCACTTGCTAAACGTGGCATTGATGCTACTTCAACATTAGAAGATGTATTGACTTATGATGAAGAACGCCGTGCTACACAAGCGCAGTTAGATGATGTTTTGGCACAGAGCAATTCCTATTCTAAAGAAATTGGAAAACTTTTTCAAAGCGGAGAAGTTCATAAAGCAAATGAGTTAAAAGAAAAAACAGTTGCTTTAAAAGAATCGTCTAAGCAATTGAATGAGAAAATGCTTGTTGCAGCCGAAAAGTTGCAAGAGTTATTATTTACGCTTCCAAATATTCCAAACGATTTGGTTCCCGCTGGAACTGATGAAAATGACAATGAAGAGATTTTCAAAGAAGGTGAGGTTCCAACCCTTCATGAAGGTGCCTTACCACATTGGGAGCTGGCAAAAAAATACGATTTAATAGACTTCGAACTTGGCGTTAAAGTAACTGGAGCAGGCTTCCCTGTGTATAAAGGAAAAGGCGCTCGTTTACAACGTGCTCTTATTACATACTTCCTTGATAAGAACACTAAAGCTGGTTACACCGAATACCAAGTACCACTTTTAGTAAATGAGGCATCTGGGTACGGAACTGGGCAATTACCAGACAAAGAAGGGCAAATGTATCACGTAGGGGTTGATGACCTTTATTTAATTCCTACATCTGAAGTTCCAATTACGAATCTCTTTAGAGGAGATTTATTAAACAATTCAGATTTACCGATTACTTGTACTAGTTACACCCCTTGTTTCCGAAGAGAAGCTGGAAGTTATGGCGCTCACGTTCGCGGACTAAATCGCTTACACCAATTTGACAAGGTAGAGCTTGTACGCGTTGAACATCCAGATAATTCTTATAAGGCTTTAGATGGTATGGTAGAACACGTACAAGATATTCTTCGCGAACTAAAATTACCTTATAGAATCCTTAGATTATGTGGTGGTGACTTAGGTTTCACTTCTGCCCTTACCTATGATTTTGAAGTGTTTTCAACGGCACAAGATAGATGGTTGGAGATCTCTTCAGTATCAAACTTTGAAACATTCCAAGCGAATAGATTAAAGCTTCGATTTAAAGATTCTGATGGCAAAAACAAACTTGTACACACATTAAATGGAAGCTCTTTAGCCCTTCCTCGCGTATTGGCAGGAATTCTTGAAAACTACCAAACAGAGAATGGAATTAAAATTCCAGAAGTTTTAGTTCCTTATTGTGGGTTTGATATTATTGACTAAAAGATTTCAACAATCTAATTTATAAGTGTAGCTGCGATAAGTAAATGTATCGCAGCTACATTTGTTTTATGGTGAAAGATTTTAATTTTTTGTAGCTTTAATGAAGCATTAGAGATAAACCTCAGCATTATGATAAAGCGCATTAATTTAGAAAACATCCTGTTTTTGGATATCGAAACCGTACCTCAGCATCAATATTATGATGAGCTTGATGATACTACAAAATCACTGTGGGATCTTAAAAGCAAGTATCAACGAAAAGATGAAATATCAGCCGAAGAGTTTTATGATCGAGCAGGCATTTGGGCTGAATTTGGTAAAATAGTCTGTATTTCTGTTGGATATTTTGTGCTTAAAGGTGATGCTAGAAACTTTCGAGTTACTAGTTTTCACGGGGATGAAGTAAAGATTTTAAAAGACTTTAAAAATCTTCTAGACACACATTTCAACAAACCTAATCATCTACTTTGTGCTCATAATGGAAAAGAATTCGATTTCCCTTATATTGCTAGACGAATGATAATTAACGGAATTGAAATTCCATATAAACTTGACCTTTTCGGGAAAAAACCTTGGGAAGTTCCTCACCTAGATACGCTAGAACTATGGAAGTTTGGGGATTATAAAACTTTTACTTCCCTTAAATTAATGACGCACGTACTGGGAATACCTTCACCCAAAGATGACATCGACGGCAGCCAAGTGGGTAGTGTATATTATGAAGAAAAAGACATTGACAGAATAATCGTTTACTGCGAAAAAGATACTATTGCAGTCGCTCAAATTTTTTTAAGACTCAGAAATGAAGAGATTTTAACTAAGGATGAAATACTCTCCGTATAGCTTTAAAATTTGATCTGTAATCTACTACGAGTAATTCTATGTAATTTTTTGTAGTTTTAGCGGTCATAAATTAAACAAGAAGAGAAGTATGTTATTTTCAAAAATTAAATCAAAATCATTTCTAACCTTATTCGCTGCTTCAGCATTATTATTCGTTTCTTGTAATGATAAAGAAACTAAGACTGAGAGCACAACACAAACTCCACAAGAAGTTACACTTGAACAAAAAAAGCAAGCTTTACAGAATGTAGCTCCAACCCAAACTCAGGGATCAACAAATTCAAGTGGGAATTTAGCTGTTAATCCACCTCACGGACAACCGGGGCATGATTGTACAATTCCTGTTGGCGCACCTTTAAATGGCACTGGATCTAGTACTATAAAAGCTAAGCCAATGAACACAAACACTACAAGCCCTATTCAGGCATCTGGTGAAGGAAAAATAAACCCTCCTCACGGACAACCAGGTCATAGATGTGATATACAAGTGGGAGCTCCACTATAAGTTTTAAAAGACATAAAAAATAAGAGGCCCGATTCAAATTTGAACCGGGCCTCTTTGCTAATGAAAAAAATACTTACTCTTTAACGAATCGCTTCATCATTTTTGAGTCTTCGGTGTTTATCTCTAACATATAAACTCCGTTTTGTAAGGAAGAAACATCTAAGTTTTCAGTAAATGCTCCCTTACCTACTACTTGCCCCATAACATTATAGATTACATAATCTTTACCTACTGCATCTAATAACGCAATGTTTAGATAGTGTTTAGCTGGGTTTGGATATAGCGTTATATTAGATGAAACAGAGTCACCCCCATTAAATCCTTGCGGTGCAACACCATTCGCTCCAATTACAACAGTATAATCTTCTACCTCGCCATAACTAAATGTTTCACAAGCAGTTTGTGAGCTATTGTATTTCATAGAAACACGCATTCTTGTTGGTCCTGCAAGAGCTGTAGACGGCACATTAAAAGTTCCGCTTAACGTTCCGCTACTTCTAGACGAACCGCTAACAGCAAGTTCATTAGAATCGAAAGTTCCATTCTGGTTGTAATCAATCCAAACTTTCCAATATTCAGTATAACCTCTACCAGAGAACCCTGCACTTATTTGAATTGTATTTGAGCCATAAGGTACATTTGCAGACATATTCGTATTGTCTTTATAACCACCATCATTTCCTGACGGATTGTTTAAGTTATTTAGTTTAACAAGATCAATCCACTCATAATTAGAGTTGTTTCCTTTAGAATTACAATATTCTACAGTACCATTAGAAAGCGTTGTAACATTTACAGTATTACTATAACCAGAGTTATTTCCAGCAGCATCGAATGCACGTACTTTAAACGAATAAGCCGTAGCTGGTGATAATCCAGTAATATTTGCTGAAGTTCCAGTTACTGTACCTAAACTTGAGCTACCTTGAAAAACTTCGTATCCTGTAACACCCACATTATCCGTAGATGCACTCCAAGAAAGTGAAAGTGTAGTTTGCGCAACATTTGAAGTTGCTAAGCTAGTAGGTGCTGTTGGAGCTTGTGTATCTGGGCCAGCTGAACCTAAATTAATTGTATAATCTTCAACTTCACCGTAGCTAAATGTTTCACAAGATGTTGGTATTCCGTTGTACTTCATAGAAACACGCATTCTAGTTTCGCCTCCTACAGTTCCAGAAGGCACAGTAAATGTTCCGCTATTAGGTGTGTTTTTTGAAGCTGCCTTAGACCAAACAAGTTCTCCTGCATCGTTAAAATCCTTATCTCCATTATAATCAATCCAAACAGCATAACCTTCATTGTATGTAGTTCCCGTCCAAGTTGGTGTAACAGTAATAGTGTAAGTTGACCCTTCTTGTAAGTTAGTAGAGATGCTTGTAAAATCTGAGTATTTCTGAGCTCCAGAGGCATTGTCAATAGTGTTTAATTGAACTCTGCTGATATACTCATCATTTACATTATTTCCTTGTGAAGCACAGTAGTCGCTGCCACCTCCGCCGCCACCGCCGTAAGCTGCGCCAACTCCAACTGCATACCACGCATTTGTAGTTGCAATTTCTTCTGCACTTCCAGCGCCATAAAGATCTTTCGCCGCTTGGATTGCTCCGTTTCTAGCGTCGCTATATTGCGAGTTAGAATTTAGATAAACAGTAAGGTTTCTGTATGCAATTGCTGCTGCCTTATCCATTCCAATTCCTGTAACGTTATAGCTGTCTCCTTTATCATTTGTACCGCTTTTACCTACGCTCAACACGTAAAACCAAAAGTTCTGTACTCCAGAGTTTATATGCACTCCTCCGTTATCACTTGATGCTGTATGCCAATAGGTTCCTTGAAAGGTATCAGGATCATTAAAAGCATTAGGATTACTCATAGAGCGCAAGGCTCCACCGCTTCCACCTGCTCCTATATCGTCTCCCATCAACCAATCGTTTGTTCCTGAAGCATATTTTTCAATAGACTCTCCAAAAATATCTGAAAACGATTCATTTAAAGCTCCAGATTGGTAGCTATAAACAAGGTTCGCTGAATATTCTGTAACACCGTGAGTAATTTCGTGACCGCAAATATCTAATGAAACTGATGGTCCATAATTTACACCATCTCCATCGCCGTATGTCATTCGGCTACCATCCCAAAAAGCATTCACATAATTACTAGAATAGCTTACATAAGATTTTATAATTGCACCTGCATTGTTATATGAATTTCTTCCATGCTTTTGATTGAAATAATTCCAAGTGCTTTCGGCTCCCCAATGTGCTTGCACACCAGTAGCATTGCCAGTAAAGTTTGTAGAATTGCTGGTTACATCTGAAGCATTGTTATAATTGGTGCCATTATTTAAATCAAAAGTTTGAATACCTCCACCACTGGTTGTTTGACGCAAACGGTAAGGTCCAGATGCGTTATCTGCAGTAAAAGACACATTGCCATTGTAAAGACTAGTTCCTGTTGCAGGTACGTTTGCATGGTGAATTCGCTTGTTTTCCATTATAAATTGACCTGTTTTAGCGTCTATATAAACATCTGCTCTATATAGAGGAGCCGTTGCGTAAATGTCGAATTTATAGGCTAAGCGATTTGCGTTGTTAATATTTTCAAGAGCTGGTAAAATCACCAATTCTCCTGTAGGTTTCGAATAATTAGATAAAGCTGCTTCAGTTGGATTCTGCCACATATAGGAGCTAGCACCCACATGACTCATTGCTCTAGATAAAGCTTGATTATTGCTAATTGACGGGCTAGTGTTTAAGTCATCTTCTATAGGAAAATAAGCAGAGCTTAATGTTTGAACCTTACCATTTTTACTACTTAATGTTACCGTTGCAAATTCAACTTTTATACCCTTGTGGTATTGTTGCATCTTTTTATGAGTAAAACCTAAATGATCTTGCTCTTGTCTTAGTATAGTAAAGGAAGTTTGTGGGGAGGGATTTAAAACATCCTTAAAAATTGTAGTTGAATTTTGAAGGGAATACGAATGAGAAGCATCGAATACTACTAGTCCTTGTTGTTGATTATTGCTTTTCTTTATATCATCTTTTTCTTGCGCGGAAACATGTCCAGGTAGGAAAAGTAATGATAAGGACATTGAAAAAACAATTTTGTAAATGTTTTTCATGATTACTTTGATTTAGTGAATAATTCAGTTAATGTTTGATTTATCTATACAAAATAAAACTAAAATTCACTTAAATAAAAGATATAAAACAATTATTTTAACAAATAAAATATCGTTTGATTAATAAAAATCATAAAAGTCAATAAAATCAGCATTTATCAAAGGGAGCGAATTAAAACTTTAACATAATTAGCAATGTTTTAATTGATTTATTTTAAACATCGCAATATAAAAGACACATTAATAATTTAAATTTTAAAATATTCATCCTTTTACAAATTAAAATCAACTCTTTAAATATTCTTTACACTTATTAACTGGACTCGTTTCACGGTTTTTAAATGCGTGATAGCCACTACTTATAAATAGTATTACCCCCACTAATAAAGACACATAAACAACAATTTTATTTTCATCCCAATTTGCAACAGCTATAGCAACTAAGGCCCAAGTTCCAACCAAAGCAAACTCACGCATATTTCTTTTCCAGGTAACTATTAAATTTATTATTCCCGCAATAACAATCATTATAACCGTCCAAGTAACTTCACTTATTCCCCATCCATTCCAGTTTATAGTTTTTAAATAAGCAGCAACATTTACGACACCTGCAATTGTAACCCATCCACTATAAAACACAAATGGCCACCAAACAAATGCAATTACAGAAATTGGAGCATCCCAAAGTTCCATTCGGTTATTCATTACGATTTTCAAAATTGAAAAGAGAAGTATAAAAATTGCAATTACTGAATAACCTATATATCCGTAAATCCATAAGGTAATCCACAAACAATTGGCGAGACACGATATTACAAACCACCAACCTGTATCCAATATAAATTGATCATCTCTCACTTTAGTGAAAAGACTTCTACATTGATAAACCACAAAGCCCAACAACATTAAATAAATAATCCCCCAAATTGAAAAGGCATAGCCTGCAGGCGTTAAAAGGGAATTAATATTATTCGACACCTCTCCTACTGTAGTTCCATTCATTTTTCCAGTATTGGCGAAATAATTAATAAAAACAGTAGCTACGAAAGCTATGATATTAGCGATTTGTAAAGTCTTTTTCATAATTATTTTAGTTAACGTGATACACAAATTACTTCTCCCTCTACTATTACAAACACCTCATCATTACTAGAAGGTGTTAATATATATTTCCCTGTGAAGTTTCCGAATGCCGGCAAAATAAGCTGATTTTTAGTTTTATAAAAACAAGGGAGTTTCACAAATTGTCTCCCCATACCTTTCATTCTTATCCCTGGATGTACGTGACCACAAAAATTAAAACCTTTATCAGTTTCAGAGGGATGGTGGGTTAAATGAAAATCGTTCAATACTAATTCATCTATAACCTCTACTCCCAAATTCTCGTATAAATATTGAGGAATAACATCGTGATTCCCTGAAACTAAAATCACTTTTGCCTTGCAATATTCTACCCATTTTTCAAATTCCCTCCACTCCTTATTCAATGTACTATGAAACAAATCGCCCAGGAAACAAACTGTATTCGGCTCAAAATGATTTACAACCTCTGTGAGTGTCTCAAAGTTTTTATAAGCAGCACTTGCCGGAATAGCCGCGCCATATTTTCTAAAATGAAGCACCTTCCCCAAATGCACATCTGCGATAAGCAACATTTTATTGGTCACCCAATAAATAGCACCACTTGGGTGTAATTGAAAAATATTATTATTTATTTCGATAGTTTCAATCATTTCTCTAGTTGCAAAGTCATTCTTTTAATTCTATCAGCCAGTTTTTCTGAAGATAGCTTTTCTCGGAGTCTATCTGTAATTATCGGAAAGCTAAACGGAGTCGCTTTTTCGCATTGTTTCCAAACTATTTCTTGGGAGTTAATACGTTCTAAAGCTTTCCGCAATCGACCTTCTTCCAGTTGATGTTCAAAGGTTTCACGATAAGCTTGAAGATATAATAAATTATCCGGTTCATAATCTCTAAACACATCAAATAACAACTGACTATTACTTTGCAGATGTTTTGTTTTAACCGCTTTATTCGGGTAGCCTTGAAAAACCATTCCGCTTATAACCGCAATATCACGAAACTTTCGACGAGCCAATTCCGTGGAATTTAAACTTTTGTAGAGATCGTCGTAGAGATATTCATCTGTAAAAAGATTGTTATCTAATATAGTCTGAATATCTAAAAACTGGTCGCTCAACAGTTCAAACCCATAATCATTGTAAGCCAATGAAAAGGTTATGGGAGACAACAAGCTTATTCGATAAGCTAGTAAACTACTCATTGCTTCGTGTACAAATCGTCCTTCAAAGGGATAAAAAAGCGAGTGGTAACCTTCACGAGTTTTAAACGTTTCTATCAAAAATTCATTTTCACCCGGGACTATACTTTCACGCTCTTGTCTTTCAAAAATGTGACCTAAGGCCTTTAATTCAGGTATGCTTTGTTTACGATTTGCTTCAGGCAAGCGAGCGCTCTGCATTTCTTCTCGAAGAATCTTACTCATCTGTGAGGAAAGCGGTAGACGGCCACCCATAAAACTCACAATATTATTGGTGCGTTTATTACTTCTACGTACTTGTGCCTGCATTTGCCTAATACGAACCAACTCTAAGGTTCTCCCCGCAAAAACAAAAGTGTCTCCAGGTTTCATTTTACTAATAAACCACTCCTCTATTGTTCCGATAAACCCTCCCGAAACATACTTTACAAGCATCATAGAGTCACTTACTATTGTTCCAATACTAAGGCGATGCATCATTGCTATTCGTCGGCTCTCTACTTTAAAAAGCCCTTCGGGAGTAACTTCCACTTTTTTGTATTCGTCGTAGGCTTGTAAACTTTGAGTTCCTACTGTTATAAAATTAAGACACCAATTCCACTGCTCCTCTGTAATTCCTTGAAAACAAAACGTTTTTTTTATTTCTGAGTAAATATCTTTAGGAAAAAATCCATCACTTACAGCAAGGGTAACTAAATACTGAATTAAAACGTCAAAACTTAGTAAATATGGAGTCCTGTCTTCCACAACCTCATCTTTAACCGCTTTTTTCAGCGCCGATGCTTCTAAAAGTTCAAGTGCGTGAGTAGGAAGAAAATATATTACCGAAGGTTCTCCTGGTCGGTGGTTACTTCTCCCGGCACGTTGAAGAAATTTGGCTATCCCTTTGGGGCCACCAATTTGAATAACGGTTTCCACAGGTGCAAAATCTACTCCCAAGTCTAAACTAGAGGTAGCAACTACCGCTAGTAGCGATTCATTGCGTATCGCTTGTTCTACCCAAAGACGGGTATCTTTTCCAATACTACCGTGATGCATGGCGATTTCACCAGCAAATTCTGGATGTTTTTCTAATAATTTCTGAAACCAAATTTCACATTGTCTACGGGTGTTTGTAAAAATTATCGTGGTTTTACTGCTTTTAATGATAGGAACAATTTCTTCTAATAGGTGTAAACCCAAATGTCCGCTCCAAGGAAAAGTTTCCATCTTTTTAGGAATTATAGAACGGACCTGAATTTTAGATTTTTCTTTTGCTTTAATCAATACTGAGTTCTTTCTGAAATCAGAATCCATTCCCAACAAGACATCTTGTGCCTCTTCTAAATTTCCGATAGTTGCAGAAATCCCCCAAATTCTCAAGTTTGGCGAAACAGTTTTCAACCTAGAAAGTGCGAGCTCCATTTGCACTCCACGCTTACTACCTAAAAGCTCGTGCCATTCGTCTACCACCACAGCAGTGAGCGTTTTAAACGTTTTTTCGTAGCCTTTTGAAGCTAATAGGAGCATTAAACTCTCAGGAGTAGTAATTAATAAATCTGGCATCTGGCGTTTTTGCTTTGCACGTTCACTTTGTGAGGTGTCGCCAGTTCTAATTCCAACAGTCATCCCAGTACCTAAATCATCAGCAAATTGTTGTGCTGATTGTTGAATTTCTACTGAAAGCGCGCGTAATGGCGTAATCCAAATAGCTTTAATTCCTTTGGTGTGTTTCGTTTTATAATCTGGATTTTCTTTTAAATACTGAAGCACTATAGGAACCCATAAGGCATAAGTTTTTCCGCTTCCAGTGGGAGCGTTTAACAACCCGTGTTTCCCGTCCAAAAAAGCCTTCCAAGTTTGTTTTTGGAATGGGAATGGGGTCCAGGATTTGGATTGGAACCATGAGGTTGTTAATGATATGAGTTGCTTGTTATTCAAATTATTTAGTTTGTTAGTAATTAGGCTTCAACCACCCCGTCAGCAAAGCTGACACCCCTCCTTGGAAAGGAGGGGAACCTTATTTGGTTTAAAAGCAAAGCTTTTATAGGTTACTCTTTAATTTTAAAATGGTCCGATATTTCCTTCAAAACAGATGATAAAAAGTCGAAAACCATTTTATTTTCAAAACGTATAACTGTAAACCCTAAATTCTCCAAATCTATTTCTCGTTTTCTATCATATTCATCGGCTGTATTATTTAAATGAATTTGACCGTCAAGCTCCACAATAAGTTTTTCTTAAGAACAATAAAAATCAACTATATAATGCTCGATACTATGTTGCCTTCTAAATTTTCTGCCATAGAGTTTAGAGCCTTTTAGATGATTCCATAAATAAGCTTCAGCTGAGGTTGAATTATTTCGCAAATCTTTGCGGTAGACCTCCATTTCTTTAAGATTATGAATTTGCTTTTTCATAGCTTCAATTTAATCAAAATATCGCTTCAATCACCCCTTCAGCAAAGCTGACACTCCTATTTGAAAATGAGAGAGATCTTGCTTTGTTTAAAGCATAGCTTTGATGGATTACTTCGGAATTAAGGCTTTTAAATCATCTAGCGTATTAGCTTCTTCTATGCGTTTATCTTTTCGCCATCTTAAAATTCTTGGAAAACGTGTTGCAACTCCGCTTTTATGGCGGCTGCTTTCTGCTATTCCTTCAAAGGCAATTTCAAAAACGTGATGAGGAGTTACACTTCTTACTGGGCCAAAACGTTCCAAGGTATTTCGTTTAATCCACGCGTCCACTTGTCTAAATTCTGCATCTGTTAACCCTGAGTAGGCTTTAGCAAAAGTCACTAACTCACCTTCATGCCAAAGTCCGAATGTGTAATCGGTATACAAATTAGCTCTACGCCCATGCCCACGCATGGCATAAGTTAAAACAGCATCAATAGTAAAAGGATCTATTTTCCACTTCCACCAATCGCCTTTTTTTCTCCCGACTAAATACGGGGAATCCTTTCGTTTTAGCATTAGACCTTCGCTGCGCTTTTCTCGTGATAACTCTCGTTCTGCCGTAGCTTCTTCCCAAGTATTAAAAGTCATAGTTTCACTTAAATATATTCCATTTTCTAAACTGTCAATTCCTTGAATGAGATTATCTAGAATTTTTCTTCGTTCTAAAAAAGGCATCTGCCGTATATCTTCTCCATTCCATTCCAATAAATCATAAGCATTCAAAATCACTGGGGTTTTCTCTAAGAGCGCTTTGGATAAATTTTTCCGTCCAATTCTCGTTTGTAGCGCGTTAAAATTTCCAATTTCGCCATTTCCAAAAGGTAGAATTTCACCATCAATTACAGTTCCATTGGGAATTACTGAGAGAAACTTTTGAAACTCAGGATATTTATCGGTTACTAATTCCTCTCCTCTGGACCAAACAAAAACCTCGTCATTCCTTATGATTACCTGACTTCTAATGCCATCCCATTTATGTTCAAAACTCCAGTCGGAAATCGACCCTAAATCTTCTTGAAAATTATCTTCAACTGCATAAGCCAAGTAAAAAGGGTAAGGTTTGCTTAGGTAATCCTCCTCGTTGTGTTCTAAAATTAACTTTTTGAAAGTGGTTTTCTGTGGCGTCCAATCTCCCATTAGCTTATAAGCGAGAATATCTTCGTCAATTTCTGTAGCCTTTGAAAGCGCCCTTGTCATCAACTTCTGGCTCACACCTATCCTAAAGCTTCCGGTAATGATTTTATTAAAAACGAAACGTTCAAAATAATTTAATGCAAGCCAATTTTCGTGTAAATATTTCTTCTTTTCCTCTTCAGGAAGCGTTCGAAGCTCTATAATTTCAAGTATAAATTGCGATAAGGACTTTGTTGTTTCCTCTGTTTGTGCTTTACTAGGTAAAATAAGAGCGATTGTTTCGGCAAGGTCGCCAACTATATGATAACTTTCTTCAAAAAGCCAAAGTGGAATTCCACTAATTTCTGTAGCCCATATTCGCAATAATGAAGTATTTACAGGTCGTTTTGGCCGTCGATGTGATAATATTGCAATTGTCCATAACTTATCCTCATCATTCGCCATTTGAAAATAAGCCGTAAGCGCCGCCACCTTTTCAGTAGTTTTATTGGTGCTATCTAGTTTTTTTATGAGTCGGGCGAAATCTTTCATTATTCGTCTTCATTAAATTTGGCTTGTGTAGTACCACTGAGCGAAGGCGAAATGTCATCCTCTTCTTTTTTCAGGGTTTCGCTACCCTCCTCTTCGTATTGCGTTTTTTCGGTACGTGCATCTAGTCCCATTTCTTCACGTAGATAACGAGAGAAAATTTCGGTATAACCATGGGTGGCAATTACTTTTTCGGCAGCTGTTTCTTTTACTGTAGTAAGCAGTCCGTCCCAATCTGCGTGGTCGCTTAGCACAAACCCTCTATCTATTGCTCTTCGTCTTCTCGCGCCTCTAAATGTCATCCATCCACTAGCACTAGCAGTAACAAAAGGCACCATTTTTCTAATCCAAGTTCCGCCGTGCGCACTTGGAGGAGCTAAGACTATATTTCCTAATAGGTCTTCCTTTTTAGTATCTCGGGTAACTCGAGTTGTTTGGTGAAAATCATAATTCTCTCGTAAAACTTGAGTCATATTTTCTATGGCTCCGTGGGTGTAGATTTTTCCAATATTTGGGTCTAGATGCTTAAGTAGGCGTTGTGCTTTCCCTAAAGAATATCCGAAGAGAACAGAAGTTTTATTTTCAGCCCTATTTGCCACCCACCAATTATTGATATCGGAAAAAACTTCCTCTTGGGGAGTCCATTTAAAAGCGGGAATTCCAAATGTACACTCGGTAATAAATGTATTGCACTTTACAAGTTCAAAAGGTTCGGCTATGCCATCATTTTCAGTTTTAAAATCTCCTGTAAACACCCATACTTCGCCTTTGTACTCCACCCTCACTTGTGAAGATGCTACAATATGCCCTGCAGGATGAAGTGAAAATTTAACGCCATTTATTGTAAAAGATTCGTTCCATTCTTTTCCAGAAACTACAATTTCACCCAATCGGTGTTTAATAATTGGAACGTTATTTTTATGAGTGATATATTTTTTGTGTCCCCAACGACTATGATCTGCATGACCGTGGGTAATAATACACTTATCCACAGGTTTCCAAGCATCTATATACACATCTGCTTGTTGACAATAAATGCCTTTTTCATTAAAAACTAATAGCGGTTGGTACACTTTCTTATTTTTATATCTCTTTAAAATTAAAGAAAGTCTAAGCCGATGGGCTCTCAATTAAGAAAAGTTTATATCAATGCAATAAAATAATACCGACAGCTATAAAATAGATTGCTTTGCTTTTGTCGTAAATTTCATTTACAAGTTTTATATTTGTAGGATATTTAAAACCAAATTATGTCATTTACAGATTTATTTGAGAGCGGGGAGCATTCCCGAAATTTAGGCCATTTTGCTTCAATAGTTAATATGGCTGCGGTTGATGGTGAAATCAACATTGAGGAAGAGAAAATGCTTAAGCGATTGGCGCGTAAATTAGATATTGTAGAATCTGAATATGCCGAAATCATAAAGAATCCTTTAAAATATCCTATAAACCCTCCTAACTCGGCTGAAAGACGTTTAGAGCGTATGCACGATTTGTTTCAAATTATTTTTGCAGACAATGTAATTGACGATCACGAGCGTTTCTTAATTGAAAAATACGCTATCGGACTTGGGTACACTACAGAACTTGCAAGAGATTTGATTAAAAGATCTATCGCAATTTACTCTGGAGGATTAAGCCTGGAAGATTACAGATACTTATTAAATAGAAAAGACTAAGTTTCTATTTTAAGATATAAAAAAGCCCGAAACAATAGTTTCGGGCTTTTTATTTTATTTTGAGTTTTTCATAAACTCTTCAGCTTTTTCAACCATATCGGTGTTTCCACAAATAAATGGAACGCGTTGATGTAAGCTTTTTGGTTCTATTTCTAATATACGTTGAAAACCATCACTAGCTTTTCCTCCCGCCTGTTCAGCAATCATAGCTATTGGATTACATTCGTATAAAAGTCTAAGTTTCCCCTTCGGATCTTTAGAAGTACTTGGATAGATATAAATCCCTCCTTTTATCATATTCCTATGGAAATCTGATACTAACGAACCTATATAACGTGAAGTATATGGGCGATCTTCTTCTTCCTTTTGGCAATATTTAATGTAGTCTTTAATTCCCTGTGGGAAGTGTACGTAATTACCTTCATTTACCGAATATATATGTCCCTCTTTAGGAAACTTCATATTTGGGTGAGATAAGTAATATGTTCCGATGGCTGGGTTTAAGGTAAAACCATTTACACCGTGACCTGTTGTATATACAATCATAGTTGAAGTTCCGTAAACGATATATCCAGCAGCAACTTGATTGATTCCCGGTTGAAGAAAGTCTTCAATAGTTACAGGAGTTCCTGTAGGAGTTACTCTTCTAAAAATGGAGAAGATAGTTCCAACCGAAACGTTTACATCAATATTTGAAGAACCATCTAAAGGATCCATCAAAACAACGTATTTATTATCGTTTTTTTCGTTTCTGCCTTTAATTGTAATAAAGTCGTCTTCTTCTTCACTTGCAATCCCGCAAACTATTTCGCGATTTGTAAGTGTGTTTATAAAAACTTCGTTTGCAAAAACATCTAATTTCTGCTGATCTTCACCTTGTACATTATGATTTCCTGCAGTACCTAATATGTCTACTAATCCGGCCTTATTAACTTTGTGGTTTACCACTTTAGCCGCCAAACGGATTGAATTTATGAGTCGTGAAAGCTCACCTGAGGAATACTTGAATTCTTCTTGATTTTCAATTATAAATTCGCCAAGAGATTGATTTATTTTTGCCATTGTGATGTAGGGGTTCCTGAATTTCACGCAAATATCGGGATTTTTAAGAAATTGAACCGATATTTGCAAGAAGAAACTTAACTCGATTTTGAAAACGAGTAAAATAACGTGAATGGAGGTTAGAAAAGCGAATAAAATGGATATGCCACAGGTTCTAGAACTTATTAAAGAACTTGCGGTTTTTGAAAATGAACCAGATGCTGTTGAAATTTCGGTTGAAGTTTTAGAGATTAATGGTTTTGGCGAAAATCCACTGTTTACTTGTTTTGTTGCAGAAATTGATAATGTAGTGGTTGGAGCAGCGTTAATTTATTACCGTTTTTCCACTTGGAAGGGACGCACGCTTCACCTAGAAGATTTAATTGTAAAAGAAAAACATCGCGGCAAAGGTATTGGGGAGGCTCTTTATACCGAAGTTATGAAATTTGCCTACAATCAAGGGTTAAAAAGGGTTGCATGGGATGTACTAGATTGGAATACTGGAGCAATTCGATTTTACGAACGCAGTGGCGCAAATATTATGAAAGAATGGCGCGTTGTACATATGGATGAAAAAGGACTAAAAGCCTTTATTGAAAAATAATGTAGTAAACACTATTTTCAGTATTCATTCGTGTTAAAGAGATTGATATAAAAAATTTATGAGAATATTCAAGTTTGGAGGAGCATCTGTAAAAGACGCAGATGGTGTAAAAAATGTTGCTGAAATACTTAAAGCTACAGAAGAAAAGAATATTGTAGTTGTGGTTTCTGCAATGGGAAAAACTACCAATTTACTTGAAAATGTAATAGCTGAATATCTAAAAAATAACACTACTACTTGTAACGAATTTGTTGCAACGTTTAAAGAGTATCACCTAGAGATAGTTAATGGATTATTTGAGAATACAAACCACCTTATATATCAAAAAATAGCTAAGTTATTTGATAAGATGGTATCCTTTTTAAAAGTAAACAAATCTAAAAATCACGCTTTCGTTTATGATCAAGTAGTAGGATACGGAGAATTAGTTTCAAGCACTATAGTTTCTGAATACCTTACAGAATTTGGATTAAAAAACGAATTAATAGACGTTCGCAAATGCATAATTACCGATGACAACTATCGAGATGCTAGTGTAGATTGGAAATTAACGCAGCAAAAAATATCAAGAAAAGTAAATACTTCGGGACTTAGTGTAACTCAAGGTTTTTTAGGTTCAGAAAACACAAACAACTTCACCACTACTCTAGGTCGAGAAGGGAGTGATTACACTGCTGCAATTTTTGCCTATTGCTTAAATGCAGAAAGTGTAACTATTTGGAAGGATGTTCCAGGAGTTTTAAATGCAGACCCGCGATATTTTACAAAAACATTACTCTTAAATCGCATTAGTTATCGTGAAGCTATAGAGCTTGCATTTTACGGGGCATCGGTAATACATCCTAAAACCTTACAGCCACTGCAGCGCAAAGAAATTCCACTTTTTGTAAAGTCCTTTCTAAATCCTACAGCTCCGGGAACTTGTGTTGGGAAAGGAGACAGAATAGATCCAGAAACTTCTTGCTTCATATTAAAGAAGGACTTAGTGCTAATTTCCTTATCATCGTTAGATTTTTCATTTATGATGGAAGACAACATTGGCGATGTGTTTAAATGGCTTCATACCTATAAAATGAAAGTAGAGCTAATTCAAAATTCTGCTATAAGTTTTTCGGTTTGTGTGAACGATAAATTCGGTAATTTAGAAATTCTATTAGCAAAATTGCGAGAAAAATTCCGTGTGAAATGGAATGAGAACGTCACACTATACACAATTAGGCATTTTAACCCAACTGAGGTTAAGGCACTTGCTGAAAATAAAAACGTACTTTTAAAACAAGAAAGCAAAGAAACGGTGCAATTGGTAATTAAGGAGTAGTATCAATCGGTTTCGCTATATTTGTTGGATATAAACAGCTAAAATATTTCATGGGATTAGTCAACGCAAAGGAAGTTGCAAAAGCAATAAACGTAGATAAATTCGGCTTTCTAGGCACATTTATGGGCTGGTCTTTAATGAAGATTTTAAACATTACCACGCTGAATAAAATTTACGATAGAAACAAGCATCTCCAGGATCTTGAATTTGTAAATGCACTGCTTGAAGAGTTTGAAATAAAATTCGAAATTCCCGAAGAAGATCTTCGTAGAATCCCTAAAACAGGGGCTTTTATAACCATTTCCAACCATCCATTAGGTGGGATCGACGGGATTCTTCTGTTAAAATTACTGTTAGAACACCGCCCCGATTTTAAAATTATTGCCAACTTTCTTTTACATAGAATCGAGCCTCTAAAGCCCTATGTAATGCCTGTAAATCCTTTTGAAGATAGAAAGGATGTAAAGTCTAGTGTTGCAGGTTTTAAAGCAGCTATTACACATCTACGAGAAGGTAATCCGCTAGGAATTTTTCCTGCCGGAGAGGTTTCGACCTATAGAGAAGAAAAACTTTTGGTTGATAAGCCTTGGGAAGAAGCTGCGATGAAATTGGTTAAAAAAGCCGAGGTGCCGGTTGTCCCGATCTATTTTCACGCAAAAAACAGCAAGTTGTTTTACCGTATGGCTAAGATTAGTGACACCTTACGTACAGCCAAGCTTCCATCAGAACTTCTTACCCAAAAAGAGCGATTAATAAAAGTTCGAATTGGAAATCCAATTTCTGTAAACGACCAAAAAGAACACGAATCATTATCAGATTTTACCGAGTTTCTTAGGAAGAAAACCTATATGCTTTCTAATCCTTTTGAGAAGAAAAAACTGTTGGACAGCATCCCAAAAACATTAAAATTTCCAAAACCACCTAAAAAAATTGCTGGACCAATTCCGCTGCAAGCAATGGAAGCCGAAATTGAAAAACTTCGCGACAATGATAAGCGTCTTTTAGTAAGTAAAAATTATGAGGTGTTCTTAGCGCAGGCAGATTCCATTCCTTATATCTTACAGGAAATTGGACGGTTACGTGAAATTACTTTTCGCGAAGTAGGTGAAGGAACAAATAACAGTACAGACCTCGATAAGTTTGACAGCTATTATCACCATATGTTTTTATGGGATAATGACGCCCGTAAAATGGCTGGAGCCTATAGAATGGGTTTAGGTTCAGAGATATTTGCACGCTTTGGAATTGACGGTTTCTACCTACAAGATCTCTTTCGTTTTGAGCCAGAATTATATGAAATGATGAGCAAATCCATTGAAATGGGCCGTGCTTTTGTTATTAAGGAATACCAATTGCGGCCAATGCCATTGTTTTTACTTTGGAAGGGAATTGTTCATACCACCCTGCGCTATCCAGAGCACAGCTACTTGATTGGAGGAGTGAGTATTAGCAATAAGTTTTCAGAGTTTTCGAAAGGTTTGATGATAGAGTTTATGAAATCGAACTACTACGATCCATATGTGGCGCAATACATCAATCCGAAGAAAGAATACAAAGTAAAATTGAAGGATGCCGATAAAGACTTCATTTTTGATGAAAGTGAGGCGGATCTCAATAAATTCGATAAAATAATTGACGAAGTGGAGCCTGGAAGTCTTCGATTGCCAGTTCTTATTAAAAAATATATCAAGCAAAACGCCAAGGTTGTTGCATTTAACGTGGATCCTTTGTTTAACAATGCAGTGGATGGTTTAATGTATATTCGTATTGCAGATTTGCCAGAAAGCACTGTAAAACCGGTTATGGAGGAATTTCAAGCTGAGTTAGAGAAAAAGTACTCGGAAATTACTGATAATGATGCAGGTGTTGAAACAAAAGAGAAGGAGTCAAAAAATTAGGTCATAAAAAGGCACTGTCAACAGGTTCCCAAAGTTCAATTTTATTTCCTTCAGGATCTAAAATCCAACCAAATTTCCCGTACTCGAATTCTTGCATTTCACCTACAATTGTCACCCCTTCTGCTTTTAATACTTCTAAAAGTTCTTCTAAATTTTCCACGCGATAGTTGAACATAAAGTCTTTTTCGCTTGGAGAAAAATATTCGGTATCGGCTTTAAAAGGGCTCCATTGTGTAGAGCATTTGTTGCCGTTTTCATCCGTCCACCAAAAGGTACAACCGTAATTATCTGTGTTTAATCCCAAGTGGTTTTTGTACCATTCCTTCGTTTTGTCTGGGTCTTTTGTCTTAAAAAATAATCCTCCAATTCCTGTTACTCTATTCTTCATCTCTAATTTTTAAAAGTTCTAATAATTTTTTCAGCAATTACTGTAGCGAGTTTCTCCTTGCTTTCCACCGTCCAACCCGCAATATGCGGACTTAAAATTACATTGTCCATTGCAAAAAGCTCTTTCAATGAATTTGGTAGATTATCTGAATCAAAAAGTGTTTCAAAAGAGAGTTTTTCAAATTCTAATACATCCAATCCTGCACCCAAAATTTTTCCAGATTTTAATGCTGAAACTAAATCTGCGGTAATCACACTTTTTCCGCGTGCGGTGTTTATAAGCCAAAAAGACTTTGAGAAGGCATTTATAAACTCAGCATCAATCATTTTATCAGTTAAAGGGGTCCAAGGTGTATGAAGGCTTAGGACATCTGCTTGTTGCTGAAGTTCTTTTAATGAAACCTGTTTTGCATTATTATCCCCTACATTTTCTTTTATATCAAAACAAAGTACTTCGCAATCAAAACCGCTAAGTTTTCTGGAAAATGCTTTCCCCATATTGCCATAACCAATGATACCAACAGTTTTTCCGTCTAGTTCTATTCCACGATTGGCTTCTCGATTCCAAAGACCGTTTTTAACCTCCTTATCGGCCTTGTTTAAGTTATTGAATAGCGAAAGAAGCATCCCGAGTGAATGTTCGCCTACAGCGTTTCTATTGCCTTCTGGGGCGGCAATTAGCTTCACTCCGAGCTTTACTGCGTAATCGATGTCGATACTTTCTAGTCCAGCGCCAACTCGAGCAATAAATTTCAGGTTTTTGGCAGCATCGAGAAACTGCTTGTCAATGTTGAAACGGCTGCGGATTACAATACCATCATATTCTGAAATAATTTCCTCTGTATCGGCTTTAGAAATTGTGTAATTTTCTTCGTTCGTAAATCCGGCATCCTTCAACATTTTTAATAGTAAAGGATGATTGTTATCTAGGTGAAGGATTTTCATAATAGGAAGGTATTATAATTTCAAGAAGTTTTCTTTTCAGATTGGTTCATTATTGAATAGAAATTAGTGGTGTCTGGTTAAGACGTAAGACCGTCCCGATAGCTATCGGGACTGAAAGACATAAGACGTAAGACTCACTCCTTAGCAGGATATAGCTATCTATTCGTGCTGATTTGGATTAGCCTGAGGATACGGAATCATATCTCTTTGCGAAATATTTCCGATTTTATAATAATTCTTTTTTCCACCATACCAATATTCAACTACCGCCTCGTTATCTTTCAATTGAAATGGAAATTCGTCTGAAATAGTGTTTTTAGCTTCTTTCATTGGGTCTGCATCCATAATTACGTCTCGTTTAGTGTTATTTGTTAAGTATCCAACAAATTTATTAGGCGCGTTTATGTTTCCTTTGGCTTCTAGGATAGCATTTCTGAAGTAGATATTTTGAATCAATACATCGGCATCTTTTTCACTAAAAGTAAGGTGGATATTTACTCCCGAACCGCCTTCTTCTACTCCGGCTACCCAATTTTGGTAGAAGGCTTCAATTACTCTAAAAGGAGGGTCTTGAACAAGTTTTTTGCTGTTCGTATTCTTCATTCCTCCGCAGCTAGAAAGGCTAAAGAGAATGATTGGGAGGGTCAGTATTATAGTTATTTGCTTTATCATATTGGAAAATTACGAATTTTATTGAACAAAAAACCTACCAACATAATATTACATAGATAGGTTTAGGAAAAAATTAATATTTATGAACTAAAAAAGCCTTCCGATTTCGAAAGGCTTTTAAATAATTTATAATAACAAAGTTAGCTGAGTTTCCCGAATTAATACGGGATAAACCGAGGCTCGGTAACTAAGCGCAGCCGAAGCTATCCTGCCAATGCCTCTGCACCACCAACAATCTCAAGGATTTCATTGGTAATAGCTGCTTGACGTGCTTTGTTGTATTGAAGTTTTAATGAATCGCGAAGCTCGGTTGCGTTGTCGGTTGCTTTGTGCATCGCAGTCATACGTGCACCGTGTTCACTAGCAACACTATCACGAAGAGCTTTAAACAACTGAGTTTTTAAGCTTTTCGGAATTAAAGATTCAACAATTTCTTCTTTGGAAGGTTCAAAAATGTAAGCTGTTTCAGTTGTGCTTGCTGCTTCACCTTCCATTGCTTTTGGAGGTAAAATAGGTAAGAACTGCTCAGCCATTACTAACTGTGTAGCCGCGTTTTTGAAATGGTTATAAACCACTACAATTTTATCGTACTTGCCTTCAGAGAATAAATCCATTAGGTTTTGAGCAATGTCTGAAGAGTTTTCGAATGTTAAGTCATCTAAAATATTGTTGTTATTTTCGATTACCGTTCCGAATTTTTTCAGAATGTCATTCCCTTTTTTCCCAAGCGTCATAAAATCTACTTGCTTCCCAGCATACGTTTCAGCTGCCAAGTTTCTAGCTTGTTTTATGATGTTTGAGTTAAAAGCTCCCGCCAAACCACGATTACTGGTAATGGCAACCACCAAAACTTTATTTACCTCGCGTTGGTCTGAATATTTGCTTCCGCTGTCTTCTCCAAGCGTTGCACTTAAATTTTGTAAAAGTTCAGTAAGTTTTTCAGAATAAGGACGCATTGCTGTAATTGCATCCTGAGCCTTCTTCAATTTTGCAGCCGATACCATTTTCATGGCACTAGTAATCTGCATCGTTGAACTAACGGATGATATTCTGTTACGTATTTCTTTTAAATTCGCCATTTTTTCAATTATGAATTATGAATTCAGAATTATGAGTTTTTTATAATCGACACTAACAATCTCATTAATTCATCACAATCTTCGTACATTCCTTTTGGAACTGGATAGATGTTTGTTTCATCAATGATATCTAACCAATATTCCGTTTCTTCAGCTTCTTTCAAAGCAATTCCCAGTTTATTTTTAAAATCTTTGGTACTTACACTACGTTGGGATTCTCTCACGTTTGCACCTATACTCGTTCCAGATTTTAAAATTTGATTGGCTATTTCGTAATGTCGATTCGCCTTTAACTCCTCTGAATAAACAACAATTTTACAAGCAAAATAAAATGACTTGTCAACAATTGCATTATTTCGAGGCTTATACGCCATTCTATCAAATATGAATTTAGAATTCAGAATTATGAATAAATTGATAATTCATAATTCCGAATTCATAATTCTGAATTACTTTTTATATTTCGCAGACACATCGTTAGCAACAGACACCATTACGTCAATTGCTTCGTCTGTAAGCTTACCAGCTTTTAGTGCATCTAGAGTATCTCTGTGCTTTAGGTTAAGCATTTCTAGATAATCTCTTTCAAATTCTTTTACCTTTTCTACTGGTACGTTACGCATCAAGTTTTTAGAACCTGCATAAATAATTGCAATTTGATCTTCTACTGTGTAAGGATCGTTTTCAGATTGCTTTAATATCTCTACGTTACGTTTACCTTTTTCAATTACATTTAAAGTTGCAGCATCTAAGTCTGAACCGAATTTTGCGAAGGCTTCCAATTCACGGAAAGCTGCTTGATCCAGTTTTAAAGTACCTGCTACTTTTTTCATCGATTTAATCTGAGCATTACCCCCTACACGAGATACCGAAATACCCACGTTAATTGCTGGACGAACACCAGAGTTAAACAAATCACCATCAAGGAAAATCTGTCCATCTGTAATCGAAATAACGTTTGTTGGAATATAAGCAGAAACGTCACCTGCTTGTGTTTCAATAATTGGAAGTGCAGTTAATGATCCACCACCTTTTACGATTCCTTTTAATGAATCTGGAAGATCGTTCATTTCTTTTGCAATATCGTCATCAGCAATAACTTTTGCTGCACGCTCAAGTAATCTTGAGTGCAAGAAGAAAACGTCTCCAGGGTAAGCCTCACGTCCTGGTGGACGACGAAGAAGAAGCGACACCTCACGGTATGCTACCGCTTGTTTAGATAAATCATCAAATACAATCAAGGCTGGACGACCAGTATCACGGAAGTACTCACCAATTGCAGCACCTGCGAAAGGAGCATACACCTGCATTGGAGCAGGATCTGATGCGTTTGCCGCAACAATAGTTGTATAAGCCATTGCACCTTTTTCTTCTAGTACGTTTGCAATGTTTGCAACAGTAGAAGCTTTTTGTCCAACAGCAACATATATACAGTATACAGGCTCACCTGCATCATAAAATTCTTTTTGATTCAAAATGGTATCAATACATACTGTAGATTTACCAGTTTGACGGTCACCAATTACAAGCTCACGTTGACCACGGCCAACAGGAATCATTGCATCGATAGACTTAATACCTGTTTGAAGTGGCTCAGTTACCGGCTGACGATAAATAACTCCTGGTGCTTTACGCTCCAAAGGCATTTCGTAAGTTTCACCAGTTATAGGACCTTTACCATCGATAGGCTGACCTAATGTGTTTACCACACGACCAACAATACCTTCACCTACATTAAGCGATGCGATACGCTGAGTACGTTTTACTGTTGAACCTTCTTTTACTTCTTTTGAAGGACCTAAAAGTACGATACCTACGTTGTCCTCTTCAAGGTTCAATACAATACCTTCAAGACCACTTTCAAAAGCCACCAATTCACCATATTCGGCGTTTGAAAGTCCGTATGCGCGAACAATACCGTCACCTACGGTTAAAACAGTTCCTACTTCATCCAGGGAAGCAGTTGCTTCGTAACCTGTAAGTTGTTGCTTTAAAATTGCTGATACTTCAGCTGGTTTTACTTCTGCCATTTTTATCTAGGTTTTAGGTGGTAGTTTTCAGGAATGTGGCCTTAAAAACCTGCACCAGTAAATTTTAATTATATTGATTTTGAAAATTCTCTTTTTAAATTTCCTAATTGGTTTGAGATACTCGCGTTGTATTGAATATCGCCAACCTTAAGGATAAACCCACCAATTATTGCGGGATCAACCTCACTTTTTAGTGTTACTTTATCACTACCCGTTAACTCCTTTACTTTAGCCATTACATTAGCTTCAAGTTCAGAGGTAAGTGGTACTGCTGTTATAACAGTTGCGGCTTTTACACCTTGATGGTCGTTATAAATATCTATATAGCTTTTTGCCACAGCTCTTAATAATGGTGCACGTTTATTATCCACCAATACATTAATTAGAGAGTGTGTAGCTTCTGATTGACCACTGAATATTTTTAGCAAAGCTTCCTTTTTATCGTTGGCTTTTATAACAGGACTTTGAAGTACTGTTTGCAATTCGCGACTGCCTTCAATGGTTTTATACACAGATTGCATATCGCCAAAAACAACAGCCTCGGTGTTGTTCTGGTTTGCCTTCTGCAAAATTGCTTTCGCGTATCGTATAGCTGCTCTGCTCATTGAATATTAGTTTAATTTTGCGTCACTTAACATTTCATTTACAAGCTTCATTTGCTTGCCATTGTCTGAAAGTTCGCTTTTTACTACTTTTTCAGCAATTTCTAAAGATAGTGTTGCTACAGTTGCTTTCATTTCAGCAATTGCAGCTTTTTTCTCACTCTCAATAGCTCCTTGAGCTTGAGTAATCATTTTATCTGCTTCTTCTTTAGCTTCTTCTTTAGCGTCAGAGATCATTTTTGTTTTAATCTCACGAGCTTCTTTTAGCATAGCTTCACGCTCTGTACGTGCCTCCTGTAACAATCTTTCATTGTCCGCCTGAAGGTTTGCCATTTCAAGTTTTGCTTTTTCAGCAGCATCTAGTGCTCCTTGAATTCCTTCTTCTCTTTCATTTAATGAATTTAAGATAGGCTTCCAAGCAAATTTTACCATTAGTAAAATAAGCACTATTAATAAGACTGTTTGCATCATGAACAGCCCTGGAGAAAAATCGTTTAATAATGTTTCCATAATATTATTACCCTGGGGTAAAGATTTTTGTTATTAATTTTTTCTTTTAAAATTCACTTCCTGTAACCAACCGTTACAGGAAAGTGAACTTTGGTTTTTTTGGATTACTTTCCTAAGAAAAGTGCACCGAATGCTAAACCTTCTAAAAGTGCAGCAATAATAATCATCGCTGTTTGGATTTTGTTGGCAGCTTCTGGCTGACGTGCAATAGCTTCCATTGCGCTTCCACCAATCTTACCTAAACCAAGACCAGCACCAATAACGATAATACCAGCACCTACTAAATTTGGAATCATTGTTTCCATAAAAAAATGTATATAAATTAATTAAACAAAAAAATACGCTACTATACTACTATATAAAATTCTCTCTTATATCTTCTGCATCTGGAATTTCATTTCCATGTGCATCGTGCTCATGATCGTGATCGTGTTCCGCAACAGCCATACCGATAAACAACGCTGAAAGCATAGTAAAGATATAAGCCTGTAAGAACGCTACTAAAAGCTCGATAACAGAGATGAATAATGATAAAACAAAAGATAATGCTGTTGAACCAACAGGAGTTAAATCTGCTTTTAAGTTTATCATAATCGCAATTAAACTCATAAGGATAATATGTCCTGCTGAAATGTTTGCGAACAAACGCACTAAAAGTGAGAATGGTTTAATAATTAATGTTCCAACCAATTCGATTACCGCTAAGATCGGACGAATTAAAATTGGCACACCTGGCATCCAGAAAATGTGACCCCAGAAATCTTTATTACCACTAAATACATAAATGATTAACGTTAACACAGCTAGTGCTGCAGTTACTGCAATCTGTCCCGTTACGTTAAACCCAAGTGGAGTTAATCCTATTAAGTTTAGAATCCAAATGAAAAAGAACACGGTTAAAAGGTATCCTGTGAATTTTCTGTATTTCTTTTCACCGATGTTTGGTCTAGCAATTTCGTCTCTTACATAAATAACCAACGGCTCTAATACACGACCAAACCCTTTTGGAATACTTCTCTTTTTATATTGTCTTGCCAATGATGAGAACCACCATAACATTAATAGACCTACTACTAAAATACCAAAAACACTTTTTGTAATCGATAAATCTAAAGGTTTTGAAGCATTTACCGGATGATGCGCTTCGTCAAACACAAGCTCAGTTGCACCTTCCTCCAACTCATAAATCTTACTGTGGTAGTTTACAAAACGGCTTCCATTTTTCTCTACAATCACCTTACCTTCAGAGTCGTGGTGAAATTCAGACGACATAAATGTAGTAAAGCCATCGTTTCCGTAAACGATAACTGGAAGTGGAAATCCAACATGTACACGTTCACCTGCATCATTAGTATAAGATACTAAATGAAAACCATGTGAGTCTTTTAAGTGATGAAGAATATATTCTTCGATTTCACTCGGAGTACTTACTCTTCCGTCGTCTTGTTGCGCTTGTTCATTGCTCTGATTAGCAAAAACATTGATAGTCAACAAACAAGTAAGTAGTAATCCGAAAAATTTAATTGAATAAATTGATGTTTTCATTGCTTCTCTTGAAAAAATAATGCCTGTCTAATTCGGCGGCAAAAGTAGGGAATTTCTATTTAAAATACCCACAACAATTGCAAATTTATATTTTAGTTGTTTCTATTCAGAATTTTAACAATAATCAGAACCTCTAAAAAGAGAAACAGAAATATTGGAATTAACAAAGAAAGACTGTCTGTTTTTGACAACACTAATGATGAAAAAAGAATACTATTAAAGAATAGACAAAATAATCCAACTTTTATAGCCATTGCTGCTAAATACAAAAAGCCTAACTGATCTTTTAATTGCTGTGATTTCTGTGAAATAAATTCAAAAGAAGCACAAAGAATAAGCGTCGCTATACCTTGAAATAGGTAAATATTCCAAAGATTAAATGGGTGTTCTACATTAAAGTGGTTAAGAATGAAGTTGTGAATTGCAAAACCTGCAACTAAAACCAATCCACATAATAAGGTGTAATGAAGTATTTTTTTCTGAAGCATTTACTTATTTAATTTATTTACACCTCTAATTACACTAAAAATAGACAAGAAAATTGCCAAGATAGTGATTGTAGGCTCTAAAAAGTTTAATTCGAAAGTGCTGTCTAGCCATTTACCTAATAGATTTCCAAGGAAAATGGTAAGCCCCATCTGAATCCCAATACCCGAAAGGGCAATCCATCTATTATTATTCTTGTTATCGGCAGACATAACTATAAGAGAGGGTTAGTCTGATTTTGGAAGAGCAGACGCTTCCTTAATTTTTTGTTGTTTGTTAAAAAGACGAGGCTGCGAATCTCCAGGTAACTTCGGAGCGTTTAGTCCAGCTTTAGGCGTACCATCTAGCATAACACAAGATGCATTTAAAACCGCTCCTGGTTCTACAGATAGTTTTCCCACAACAATTTCACCTTCTACTAAGGCTGTAGATCGAAGCGTTAAGGTTCCTGAAACTTGAAGACTTCCTTCAAACTTTCCTTCTAAATCGGCATTTTCACAACTAAGTGTCCCTAAAATAACTCCTGTTTTACCTAAAACCACCTTTGAAGGTGTATGCACATTTCCTTCTATAGTACCATCAATTCTAAAAAAACCTGTTGAAAAGATATCTCCCTTTAGTTTTGTGCCTTCATTTATTCTGTTTTGAGCCGAACTTGGTTCAACATTATTTTTCTTGGCTTTTTTTTCTGAAAACATGGACTTAGGTTTTAATATTTATTATACTATAGAATTTCAGGTTCTAATTAACTATTGTGCGGATGCTTCTTGCTTTAAGTAATCATCCAAGTTTTTATGAATTTGTACGATTTTATAATTATCGCTAGAAATTTCAAAATACGGACGCTTCACCTTATACTCTTTATTTTCTTCTAATAATTCGGCAAAACCTTTCGCACCACCTTTAGTGTTTAATCCGTGAACGATTACAAATTTACTTTGCGGATTGTAGTAATCAATAGAAGCAGTCATATTAACATAACGGTGATTTTCTATCGCTTTATCTAACTTTTCTTTTAATTTTTCAGCAGCTTCGCCCTCAATATTTTCAAACTTATAAACTAGCTTCCAAGATTTAGCATCTTCATCTTTTCCGAAGTTTTTAAATTCTAATTGAGGCAACACACTGCTGTAAATCTGCTGAGCTTGTTTCCCTTCTGCTGTACTTGGGTAGTTAAGCGCAATAAAGTTTAAAGCTTTTTTATACACTTCAAAACCTTGCTGACGCCCCAGAGCTGTAGCTTTAAGTAATTCAAATTTTGGTACAATGTCATTTCCATTATACACCATCATATACTCATCGCATTTTTCAATTACCTCAGCGTATTTTGCAGCTTCAAATTCTTTATACAATTGCTTGTATTTAAATTCTGGGCTAGATTCGTCTGTTGGTAATTGCGAATTTGGATTGCGTAATATTTCCGCATAACGCGTATCAGCATGATTTGTTAGAATATCATTCTTATACTTTTCAGCAGCTGAAGCGTTATCTAGTTCTTCATAAATTTTAACCAAGTTATATTTAGAAGGAACCACTAACCTATCTTCAGGTTTGTTGGTAAGCAATGTCTCTAATCTATTTGCTGCAAGGTTGTACTCCTTGAATTTCTCCTTATAAATAAGCCCTAATTGGTAGTAAGCAAAGTTTCTATCTTTTGCTAAACTATCGATTACTTTTTCATCGGTTGGGATTAAAGCAATATAGGTTTCTGGCTTAAACTTTTCGTTTTCAGAAATTGGAATAACCTCAGCTTCAATGTCTTCATCAGAAATTAACGAAGAATTCTTACTAGAAAGTCTCCAGTTATCTTCAAGCTTTCTGTCACCCCAAATTTTTCTAAACTCTCCTTTTCCGTATGCTATAGTTGAAGTGTTGTAGAAATAGAAGGTGCTACCTTTGTTTGGACCGGCAGCTGTATTATCTTTTTTATAAAATTCGTTATTGGCAATTCTCTGTTCTGTTTTTACAGCTTCAATTGAATCTAGTCGAGCTTGTTCTTTTAAAGCAGTAGTATACGAAACGAAAAACGCTTCTTGTTCTGCTGGGCTCATTTTCACTAGCCTCAACACACTGTCGTTTACCGCAGCGATGTCTTCATATTTAATTACATCGTCAAGATTTTCACGCTTTTTTGTAATTCTACGCCATTGACGACTATTTTGTTCAAGGAAAGTTAGGGTACTATCGTAATACGCTCCTGCTTTTTTGTACTCGGCATCATCAAAATTAATTTCAGCTAGAGTTTGGTAGTTTACCGCTTGTAGTACTCTATCCTGATTAAACGCTTGAATCGATTTGTTGTAATACTCTACTGCTCTTTCGATGCTATCGCTATTGCGGTAATAATCTCCAAACTGATTGTAAATCTTGTCTAAAAACGGACGGTTTTCACGGTTTTCTGCTAGGTCGTTTAAAAGTGTTAAGAATGCAGTACGGTCTCCACTTTCGTAATCGAAATTCTTTCCTTTTTCAAGGTAAGCGTTAATCATATAAACACGAGAAGTTTTACGATTCATTGCAATCACCTCATCGAAAGCCATATTTGCGCTATCTTTTTCTTGCAAACGGTTGTAAAGCTGACCTTTTATAAAAGTGTATCTTCCTTTTAGCTCGTTATCCTGAACGTTATCTACAGCCATCTTCATATACTCTAGCGCTGGCTCTAATGAATCAAGATTGATAAATGCTTGCGCCATCATTGCAGCACCATCTGCTAATTCTTCTTCATTAAGATCGTCATCTCGGAACATTCTTTTTAGGTTCTCGATTGCGTACTCTTCGTTTTTTAAACGAATATTTGTTTTTGCCTTCCAAACTTTAGCAATATTTATGCTGTTGCTAGTAGGGTAACGGTCTAAGATAAAGTTGAAAGCATCTAGTGCAGGAACAAAACGTCCGTCGTAGTAACGTGCTTTTCCTAAAAGAATATAAGCCTCATCTATCTGTGGGTTATGCTCACGGCCATCGATATACATCGAGTGTTTTTGGATTGCCTTGGCAGCTTTTTCTTCTGCTCTATTAAAATCGCCACTGTTATTTTTCCCTGGGGCTTTAATTTCAGCTTCCTTAATTTCGATACGTTCTACCGGTAAAATCTCCCAAAAGTTATCGCGATAACCTGCTGCAAGTCTGTTCTTACCATCGGTAAACGCTAAATCTCCATTGTACAAGGTGTTGAACTCAGCAGTAACCGCGAGAACATTACGGTTTATAAAAGTGTTCTTTTTACGTGAACAAGCTGCAAAAAATATTACAGCTAGAGTGAATAATTTAATTTTATAAGTGCCTTTCAAAATGATTTCAGTTTTTATGGTATTCTAACTTAAAAGGTTCTTTTTTAGTATGTAGAATCGCTAAAGAGCGGTAAAAATACGTTTCTTTTTATTATCTGCTTAATGAAACCCTGAAAAAATACATCACTTTAAAGTGGTTGAAACTTTATTTAACTGATATCATTTGTACTTTTGCAAAAAAAATTACGATTATGAGCGAATTTCATGCGCTTACCGTTTCTGAGGTAAAAAAAGAAACTCCAAATTCAGTTTCAATTAGTTTTCAAATTCCAGATAATTTGAAAGGTACATTTTCTTTTAAAGCTGGACAATATATTACAATCAAATACCTAGCCGATGGCAAAGAGATACGCCGCGCTTATTCCATATGTTCTTCCCCAAAAAGTGGAACACTAAAGGTTGGGGTTAAAAAAGTTGAAAACGGACTATTTTCACAATATGCAAATTCAGTTTTAAAAGCTGGCGACACTTTGCAAGTAATGCCACCAACAGGTAAATTTACTTTGGAGCCAAATATTAAAAACTATGTTGCTTTTGCTGCTGGAAGTGGGATAACCCCAGTGTTATCGCTTATAAAATCTACTATGGAAGAAATGCCTCAAAGCACTTTCTTACTTATTTATGGCAATAAAACCGTAGAAGAAACAATGTTTTACGATGAAATAGTAGCGCTTAAAGACCAATATCCGGATAGATTTTATGTTGAATTTGTTTTCAGTAGAAAAGAAGAAGAAGGTGCTAGATTTGGAAGAATAGACCGATCTATCACAAATTATTTCTTGAAAAATAAATATGGGGAAGATATACACGAAGCCTATTATTTGTGTGGTCCTGAAGAAATGATTGACGAGGTTTCGGCTACATTGAAACACAACGGAGTAAATTCAAAACAAATCCACCACGAACTGTTTTCAACTGCAGAAAAAGGACTTTTAGTAGAAGCACACGACGGTAATACTAGCGTGGTAGTTATGCTTGATGATGAGGAAGAAACCTTTGTTATGCCACAAACGAAATCTATTCTTGAAGCGGCATTAGACGAAGGCTTAGATCCCCCATATTCTTGTCAAGGAGGAATTTGCAGTACCTGTATCGCTCGCTTAAAAGAAGGAAAAGCCGAAATGCGTAAAAATCAAATCCTTACCGATTCTGAAATTGCAGAAGGTTTAATCTTAACTTGCCAAGCACACCCTACAACAGCTAAGATTGTTGTAGATTATGATGATGTTTAAAGCTTGAAATCCCAAATTTTGAAATCCCAAATTCCAAAAAAAAGCAAGAAGATAGGGCTAAAGACTTTATTTTTTAAAATCAAAAGACCACTGAAACTTAAATCTTCATCAAGTTTTAACCAATGGATTCCAAAAGGGGAGAGTTCGTAGTTGTTTTTCTCTTCCTCGCTTGCATTTTTCTACTTTGAAAACCAAAATAATGGATGGCTTAGCTTCTGCCCATCGAGGGTTTCGATACATATTTTTGAGTCTGTAAACCAAAGTCTTTTAATTTCTATATTATTTTCTAAAGTGTTCATTATTAAAAGAAAAATCTAAGACCGAAAACGATAAATGAGGTCGGCATACCTATTTGCTTTAGTGCAAGTTAGTGAATTTATCCAAAAATATCTTTTCATTGATGTAATTAAAGTTATTCCAGCACCTCAAATTCAATCCTGCTGTCTGCGTTGGCTCCGGCAATATTGGTCTCAATTCTATACCTATTGCAATCTTCACCTATAATATCAATAAATTCCGCGGTAATAAAATTATAATTCCCAACACGATTAAGCGTCATTTTTAATTCAAACTCGTATCTGTCGGTTTCCAGATTGTAAGGCATGTTAAACCAATTTGATATCCTTCCCTGAGAGCCTGTAAGAAACTCTAAACCATTGCCCTCATACAGTCTATTATTGCTTACCAATAAGGCATTTTGTAGCCCAGTAACCTCCAAAAGGTTTACATTGGGCTCGGCAAAATAGGGCGATATATTCGCAATGCTCGTTTTAAGGGTAATTACATCACCCTTGGTATAAGTATCTTGGAGGGGCTCCAAGATTATAAGATCCGGAACTCTTGCAAAAGTTGCCATATCATCGCAGAATTCCCTTGGGGGATCACAACCTAAAATAAAGCCTGTCAATACTATGGCTACAACAACATTAATATTTTTAGTACCCATAACTTGTAAATAATTCATTGATCTTAACAGCAGTGGCAGCACTTCCGGCACCTGTGCTTATCAAACTATTTTTTAATGCGCTAGCAGAAGTAACGCGGCCAGTAAGCTTGTTGAAAATTGGCTGTAGACTCGTGCCAGTACTTATGGAGTAATTGTCGATAATGTTGTTTAAAGGATTTCCGTTACCATCAAAATGCCGGGCAACCATATCACCATTAGGGTCCTGTAAATCCCAGAAAATTCCCGTCAAGAACCAGCCATTGTTATCTGTACGAGTTATTTGCATAGGTACATCATACACATTAAAATTTTCCATAAATGTGGCGGGGCTGGTTTGCCAACCTCCACCGCTCCAAGCCTTACCATACGTATCGTTCATCATATAAAATTCCATAAAAGTGGCCCAACCTTCGGCTACTGCAATGCGCTTTGCAGCGTTTAGGGTTGGCTTTGTGCCGTTGTGGTATGGATCGCCGTGTTGGATATCGTTATTTATTTCGGACGCAAAAAGATTTGCCCAAAATGTCGCACCGGCCTTTCTGGCGTGGGAATAATGGCTGGATTCGTGGAAAACCGTTTGTTCTATCCGAGCTGTGTTTGGATCTCCATTTGGACCTTTCTTATCTTTGAGTCCGGTATAGAGATTGTCAGGTCTTAAGTTTGCAGGCAAGAGTGTTATTAAATTGCTGGTCATTGCAGCCCAAAAAGCACCTTGGGTAACACCGGCAATCTGAGCCATATCGGCCAATTGGGGGTATCGGTGGAGCATGGGAGTAGAAGTGGAACCGTTACCGTTTTCCCAGGCCCACACTATGGCACCCTCAATTTGCTTGTCGATACCATGCGTGGCAGCATACGAATTATATTTCATCAAACCATTGTGTATCGTGCCCTTGTACCATAAATGGTCCTCGCCCAAATTTATGGTGCGTGTGCGGTCGTTATTATTACGGGTGAGGGTCATTAAATGATCTGATACCTGTACCCCCAGCAATTCGTTCCAAGACTTGCGGATAGTTGCCGTAGCGTTTCTCCATTTTGACCTAATCCTAACTTTGCCGCGATAACTTTTGTTGGCCACAAAATAGCCATTTGTATTTGTGGTCACATAATGCCACCAAACACCCCTTCCAACACTAATTGTGGCATTTATTAGCCCCTCATTTTTTGACCCGGTTTCGGTGTTGTGCATTTTTACATAACCTTTTGGGGTAAATTTTCGGCCTCTTTCAAGCTGGTCCTTGCTTATGCTATCTAAATATGACGGAAGATCGGCAGGTGTCACATTATAGCCATGGTCTGCAACAATATCCTCTTGCCAGTCTGCCAGGACTAATGCCACCGTCTCTACATCATATTCCGCTTCGGTTGGCTCATATAACAAATCCAGTACCTCATAGGGCAAGGTTTGCGGCATTTGATAATTTAATGGGACAACCGTGTAAACAGGATAGTAAAGATCGTTTTCAGTTGCAGGCCAAAAATAATAATCTCCTTCTTCTATCAGCTCATAATCCATTGGATAATCCTGGAGTACAAGGGGATTTGTGGAGGTGGGGTCGCCGATCTGCTCCAAAATTTGCAGATGGGCTTCGGTGGTGGGCAAAATTTTTATGTATTTGTGTGTGGCCGTAACCTGCTTGCCCTGAAATGGTGAATTTGGCAAATAATTATTGTAATATGCAAAAGCGGAATCCATTGTTGCAACCGAATAAGCATTGGTCCTTTGGCCGCCAAGAACAATTTGTTTTTGTTCAAACCATTCTTCATTTTCAGTACCTCTTTGGGCCGCTGAGGAAACGCTCTCCATCGGTGTTAAGGTTTCATTTTTGAATTCCTCTCTTTCGCAACTGCTAAAGAAGAGAGAGAGAGAGAGAGAGAGAGAATAAGTGTAGGTGTTAAAAATCTCTTTTTCATGGGTCAAAAAATATATTTCGTTTAAGCAGGCGAATTAAGAACAAAAAAAGACACAAATATTTTTTTAATTGTTAAATTTTAATAACCTCATTTTTTCCAAGAATTGAATTGTAATAAAGTGTGACAAAATTCCCTGCCTGAAAGCCTCAACTACTGTCAAAAAATCATTGCACAGTGAAGAAATACACAAGCCGAAGTAAAGGAACCATTCGTGGAATTTAAATAAAATAAGCTATTCCAGTACCTCAACAATTTTAATGACAACAGTTTGCGGTGCAATAGTCTTTATTGCATCTTCATACCCTTTCGGAAATTTATTTCCGTAAATAGAAGTTGGAATTAAAGGAAATTTTTTTCGGTCAGCAAGTAATTGGTTGCTTTCTGGCTGGCCAAAAGGTACAAAACCAGCATACGGATGTGTAACGCCCCAAAGCGTAATTACTGAAATGCCATACATTGCCGCCAAATGACCATTACCACTGTCCATAGAAAGCATTAAGTCTAAATTTGAAATTAGAGCTAACTCTTCTTCAAAGCTTAATTTTCCAGCTACGTTAGTTACATTAGCGAAAGGATTTTCAAGCTTTTTAAGTTGTTCAATTTCCTTCTTTCCTCCGCCAAAAAGAAAGATACGGTATTTATTGGTTTCATCTAGCTCTTGAATAACTTCAGTCATTAAGCTTAAAGGATACATTTTTCCGTCGTGAGCCGCGAAAGGTGCAATGCCAATCAGTTTTTTTTGCTCTACACCAATTAAGCCGTTGAGCTTAGGGGTTAGTTGCTTTTTAGGTGGCGCTACATACTGACTTAAATCTAACGGAAAGCCAAGTTTTTCAAAAACATCGGCATAACGTTGATGCGTTGTTTTTAATTGCGAAATACTTTTCCCTTTAGCGTTAACCAATGCTTTTTTCTCTGCTCTGCCCTTATCAATCTTAACCGATTTAATCCATTTAAAAATCAGATACTTAGTGATTATTTTAGAGCGTATAACATTGTGTAAATCTGCCACAACCTCGACCCCATTGGCTTTTGCTTTTTTAGCAAGCTTAATTAACCCCAAGTTTTTATGTTCGCCGTAAACGTCTGCCTCAAGAAATTCTAAATTTGGTATCCCCTCAAAAAAAGGTTTAAAATGCGGTCGTGATGCTACTGTAAGCTTTATATCGGGATGGGTTTGACTGAAAACCCGAAGGACAGGCACCGTCATAGCTACATCGCCCATTGCAGATAGGCGAATTACTAATATATGTTTTGGGTTTTTAGCCATGGGAATAAAGAAACCCTAACGAGTTATTAAAACCTATTAGGGTTGATTGTTAAATTATTTCTTTCCGCGAAGAACTGGATTTAGTTCATCGTCGTTGTACATTTTCATTTGTTTGTACACTTTCATATACTTTCTACCATTAGCAATATCGTCTAGCAATTGGTTAATCGCAGTGCTTAAATCCACACGCTGCTCCAACAGCACATTCAATTTTGCTTTACAAGCCATTTGATGTTCTTGTGATGCATCTTCACGCTCAGCTTCTTCATTCATATGGTAAACTTTCAATGCTAAAATTGAAAGACGATCGACACCCCAAGCAGGACTTTCGGTGTTAATAGTAGCATCGACGTTTACCTTTACGTCCTTATATTTTTCTAGGAAATAGCTGTCGATATATTCAACCATATCGGTTCTATCTTGATTAGAAGCATCTATCTGACGCTTTAATTTAAGCGCAGCAACAGGATCGATATTTGGATCGCGGATGATGTCTTCATAATGCCATTGAACAGTGTCTATCCAACATTTGCGATATAATAGATGTTCCAGTAACTGACTGTCTTTATCGTAAGGATTACTGAAAGGTTGATCTACAGTGTTTACTTCGTGGTATTTATTTATAACTTCTGCGAAGATTTTATTGGCTTTGTCTGAAAACATATTTTTTTATTTATCTAAGGTTTTTCGAACCTTGTAGGTTTATTATTGTTACTTAACTTAATTATTACCTAAAAGGCTTTAAAGACCTTGCAGGATAATGCTAAAAACGCTGCCAGAGTACAGGTTAATATCTTCAAATAAGCTCAGACACCGAGCTTATTAGGCGGAACCTATATAGATACCATCACAGGTTTTTGCTTAAAATACAAATGTATCAAATTTTGCCTTAGGATTTAGAAAATGATGTTTAGCTTCCTATCTTGTTATGACGAATAAACGAATATCACTTTCAGTATTTATTGTACAACTGGCTATTATAAAAACATAAATACGAAGGGTAATAAAACAACCATCCAAAGCAGGGTTTCCTTAAATCTATATTCGATAACGTCTTCTTTCACAAAACCTTTTGCGCCAAAATTTTCGATATAATTGGCTGCTATTATAGAGAGTGGAGCCATTATAAATAAAACTTCAGCTCCTGTTTTTTCTGGACCTAAAAGTGCTACCACAATACTCACCATACTCACGTAAAACAGCAACAGATAATTCGGTTTACTTTTAGAAGGTATACTCGCAATTTTAGCTGTTCTAGAAATCCCTGCCCATATATAGAAAGCTAGTAATACCGTTACTGGTACTAATATAGATGCCGAATTGTAATTTGAAAAGTCTAAACTTATTTCATCCCTCCAGCTAAAAAACCAAGCAAATGAATCGTTTGTTAGCAATTGATAGGTAGTATTCAAAATTACGACTGCAAAAAAGCCAATAAAAGGAATAAGCATTTGCTTATAATTGGTGTTTGGTTTTTGGATAATCGCTATATATAAAGGAACAATAAACAGAAGGCTCCAAAAGTAGTACAGGGATGCTGCTGTAATCCAAAAACTTGAGTCTAGAATTTTCTTTTCAGAATTAGTATCACTTCGAAGACTCATTATCCTGCGTAATGCTAATAGGATTAACAAATTTGCAAGGAGTATTTCGTGATTAAGAAAAACAACAGGAAGCATCACCATAAAGCACGAGAAAAACAAAATTGCGAAAGTGTTGTTTTTTGTGAGGTGATTTTTTCGGATGATAAAATCAAACAATAGCAAACTAAACACACTTAATGCTATAAATAAGGAATGCTTAAATAGCGAAGTAGAGCTTAAGTCTATATTCGACTCAGAAAATAAACCCAATAAATATCCAAATACAATAAACACAGAGAGTATTAAATAGTTTATAGGATTAGATTTCCCGAAAAAGCTTGTTAACATAGGGTTTTTTTATATTTTTGCTTTCTAAAAGTTTAAAGATATGGCCTTGAAAGATATTTGGGAAGGAATTGCTTCCTTTTTTGAAACCGTTTTATTGAATCCACTAGATGGTATGCGTGACTTTGAATTACAAACTTGGTGGGGCGCTAATATTATGTCTTGGATATTTCTTGTAATTGGTTCGGTAGCTTTTGTATACTGGTTACTTCAATTGAAAAAATACGACGAAAATACTGAAGACACACATACTTACGAGGAAACAGTATAATTGAGGTTTATTTTTAATCCAATATTTTTAGAGATATTGGATTAAAGATCAAACCCAATATCTCTACGATAATTCATCCTATCGAAACTTAGTTTATCTATGTTTTGATAGGATTTTTTTAGCGCTTTTCTGAAGTCATTATCCATTGAAGTAATTGCTATTACACGTCCTCCATTAGTAAGTACTTTTCCTGCTTCAGATTTAGTTCCAGCGTGAAATACGATTGAGTCTTCTATATTTTCCAATCCTGAAATTTCTTTACCTTTCTCATAATCTTCTGGATATCCACCCGAAACAAGCATCACAGTTGTAGCCGCTCTTTCATCTATTTCAATATCGATAGTATCAAGCTTTTGACGATAAGTAGCTTCCAATACATCTACAAGATCTGTTTTAATTCGCGGAAGAACAACTTCAGTTTCAGGGTCTCCCATTCTAACGTTGTATTCTATTACATACGGTTCGTTATTTACCTTAATTAACCCGATAAAAACAAAGCCTTTATAGTCTATGTTTTCTTCGCTTAGACCATTAACCGTTGGTTTTACAATGCGATCTTCTATTTTTTTCATCAACTCCTCATCTACAAATGGCACTGGAGAGATTGCTCCCATTCCCCCTGTATTTAAGCCTGTGTCACCTTCGCCTATACGCTTGTAATCTTTTGCTGTAGGCAGAACTTTATAATTTTTGCCATCTGTTAATACAAAAACGCTTAGTTCAATTCCATCTAAAAACTCTTCAATAACAACTTTAGAGCTAGCTTCACCAAACTTACTATGGGTTAGCATATTCTCAAGCTCTTGCTTTGCTTCGTCTAAATCGTTTAAGATTAAAACACCTTTTCCTGCTGCCAATCCATCAGCTTTTAAAACATAAGGAGGGTTTAATTGTTCTAAAAATGTTTTTCCAGCCTCTAGGGATTCTACAGTAAAGCTCTCGTAAGCTGCCGTAGGGATGTTGTGCTGCATCATAAACTCTTTTGCGCGCTGTTTACTTCCTTCCAACAAAGCGCCACGCTTAGAAGGCCCTATAAGCATAACGTTCTTCAGCTCTGAAGTTTCAGCAAAGTAATCGGCTATTCCTTGTACTAACGGATCTTCTGGACCTACCACAACCATTTCGATATTGTTTTCAACAACATAATTTTTTATGGCTTCAAAATCGGTTACATTTATTGCTACATTTGTTGCAATTGACGCTGTACCTGCATTTCCAGGTGCAACAAAAAGATTTGAACAACGAGAGCTCTGTGCTATTTTGTAAGCAAATGTATGTTCGCGACCGCCAGAACCAAGGATTAGAATATTCATAGATATATTTTTTATACCTACAAGGTTTTCAAAACCTTGCAGTAAGATTTAATTTTAGGTGGTTTAGTTATTTTAAAACTCTTTTAGGTTTTAAATTGTACCTAAATCCAGGTGTCAAAAATAATTGTTTGTACCTTGAACCACTAATTTATTTAAAACGAATTTGAGTTTTGATAATTTGTTTTTGATTTAAACTGAAAGTAATCATTTGAGACTTTTTGATATTTCACTTTTTCTTAAACGTTTTCCTATAAAGAAAGCCAAGGAGGAATTGCTTCTAACTTCTGAAATAGATGAGGCAAACTACGAGCGTTTTTTGAATAACAAAAAAACTGAAATCGTAAAGCATCACTTATTGCACAATAATTTTTATCGAGATTTGGTAAATGGAGATTTTAAAAATTGGGAATCACTTCCAATTATGAAAAAAACTGATTTTCAAATTCCTTTACAACAGAGACTTTCCAAAGGTTTTTCAGAAAAGAACATTTATACAAACAAAACTTCAGGTTCAAGCGGTAATCCAATGCGCTTCGCAAAAGACAAATATAGCCATGCAATTACATGGGCTTACCACATGGAACGATTTGGATGGTACGGAATAGACTTCAACACTTCGCTGCAAGCACGGTATTACGGAATTCCCTTAGACACCATTGAAAATAAAACTGTTCAACTAAAGGACTTTCTAGCCAAGCGCCATCGGTTTTCAATTCTTGACCTTTCTGAAGAAGCTTTAGATAAAATGCTCAAAGTATATACACAGAAACCTTTTGATTATATCAATGGTTACACCAGTAGTATTGTTTTATTTGCAAAATATTTAAAGTCTCAGAACATAATATTAAAAGATGTTTGCCCAACTTTAAAAGTCTGTATAGTTACATCTGAAATGCTTTTCGAAGACGATAAAACATTACTTCAAAATCAGTTAGGCATTCCTATAGTTAATGAATATGGCTGTTCGGAAGTAGGTGTTATAGCTTTCACTAATTTAAATGACGAGTGGGAAGTAGATTCCAAAACACTTTTTATGGAAATTTTAGATGAAAACAACGCCCCACTACCTTTAGGGCAAGAAGGCAAAATAGTTATCACTTCATTACACAATAAAGCGCATCCATTTATAAGATATGAAATTGGCGACTACGGAGCATTAAGTGAAAAAAGCACTCCGAAAAAGCCTATTTTAAAAAAATTAGTTGGAAGAACTAATGATTTTGCGATACTTCCAAGTGGGAAAAAAGCGGCTGGAATGACTTTTTACGTAATCACCAAGAAGATTATGGAAGAAAGTGGAAACATAAAAGAATTCAAAGTAACCCAACTAAAGAAAGATACTTTTGAAATAAATTATGTGAGCGATGATACTTTAATTCCAGAAAAAATTCAAGCTATAACAGAAACTCTTGAGCAGTATTTAGAGAAAGGTTTGAGTTTTCATTTTAATAGACGAGAACAATTAGATAGAACAGCAAGCGGCAAACTAAAACAATTCGTTTCCATGGTTAAACAATAATTATTCTGTAGTGTGCAAAAAGAAATTCTCTTAATAACAAACTATTTTCCACCCGAAAAAGGAGCTGCGGCAAACCGCATGCATAGCATTGCAGAGAACTTAGGTAAAGCAGGATATACTGTAAAAGTAATTTGTCCTTTACCAAACTATCCCAACGGAGAAATATTTGAAGGCTATCGCGGGAAATTGTCAATATCTGAAAAAACTCCTTTCGGAGAAGTTTCGCGTTTGTGGACATGGCCAAGTAATTCTACAAACAAGTTTATTCGGTTGCTTTCAATGCTTTCATTTTCATTGAGCTTAGCGGTATTTTTCCTTTTTAAAAAAACTCCAAAAAAAATATTTATCCAATATTCTCCAGTATTTGTTGGGTTTACAGCAGTTTGTTTGGGAAAAATATTTTCAAAAAAGATCATTCTAAACATATCAGACCTTTGGCCATTAGCAGGTTTGGAAATGGGTATTTTAAACAAGGGGTTCTATTATACGCTACTTTTAAAAATAGAGCGTTATTGTTACAAGAAATCCGACTTAATTATCGGTCAGTCTGAAGAAATTCTCCAACATATTTCAAAACTTGAAAATAAAAAGCCACTCTTTTTATATCGAAATATTCCAAATTTTAAAGTACCAAAAATCAGTGATAGTCCTACTTCTAAGGAGGTGAAAATTGTATATGCCGGTTTGTTAGGCGTGGCTCAAGGAATTTTTGAAATCTGTGAAAAAATCACTTTTCCACAAAATGTAAGTTTTCATATCTATGGAGCAGGACCCGATGCAGAAAGGCTAAAATCGTTACAATCTAAAAACGTTTACTTCTATGGGGAAGTCGATAGAGCGGTGCTACATATAGAGCTTGAAAAATACGACATTGCATTTGTTCCTTTAACAAATAGAATATACGGGTCTGTACCTTCAAAAATATTTGAATATACACGCTTAGGACTTCCTATACTTTACTTTGCAGGAGGTGAAGGAGGGAAAATTGTAGCTAAAGAATCTTTGGGTTGGGTAATTCCTGTGAATAACACTAAGAAACTTCAAGAGTTTATTAATACTATTTCCGAAAACGAATTGAATACGTATCCAAAAGAAATAATTCAGAATACCGCAGTTTCAGTATTTAATTTTGAAAAACAATTTAAGGCATTTATAAGCGCAATTGAAACTGTTTAATACGCTTTTTCTTCTCCTCTTAGGGCATTGTAAATTGTTTGAAATACAATTTTTATATCCAAGAATAAGCTCCAATTTTCAAGGTAAAAAATATCGTATTTCACGCGATTAATGATATCGCTTTCACTTTCTACCTCTCCTCTAAATCCGCTTACTTGTGCTAAGCCTGTAATTCCTGGTTTAATAAAATGACGAACCATAAATTTGTCTATACGCTCTGCATACATGTGCGTATGGCTCACCATGTGCGGTCTTGGCCCCACAACAGACATTTCACCTTTCAGAACATTGATAAACTGCGGCAGTTCATCCATGCTCGTTTTTCTAATTATTCGCCCTACTCGAGTAACTCTCTCATCCCCTTTTTTAATCTGATGTAAATCGGCCATAGGATTTGGTTTCATCGATCGGAACTTATAACAGTAGAATTCTTTGTAATCCAAACCGTTTCTTTTCTGTTTAAAAAACACTGGACCTTTCGACTCCAGTTTTATAAATAAGCCTAAAAGTGGTGTAAGCCATGAAAGTATCCCAACAATTACTAGTATTGAAAGTACAATATCAAAACCTCGTTTTATAAACTTATTAAACGGTTCATCCATCGGAATTTTTCGCATAGAAAGTATTGGAAGCACTCCGTAATATGTGAAATCAAGTTTTTTGGTATAAATCTCCTTGTTATCCGGAAGGAACTTTAATATTTTAAGGTTGTTATCTACAAAATCTATGAGCTTTATTAAATCCTTATTCCCTATTTCTGCAACCGAAGAATACACCTCATCGATATTTTCTTTAAGAATGTAATCCATACATTCTTCTATAGAAGTTTTATTAGGTCCTTTTAAATCAAATGTTTTAACCAGTTGATAACCATATACTGGATTTTCATTAAAAAACTTTCTCAGCTGATCTGTTTTTTGGTTAAGACCGATAATCACCACCTTTCTAACGTTTCCGCCTAAATAAAGTCGGTATTTTTTTAGAAGAAAATATATTCCAAACTTCACTGTTGATATGCTTAGCATTACAACAACTATATATTTGAAAATAAGTGATGCTGAAACTTCTATATTGTTATAAAACCCAAAAAAGGAGAATACGATTAACGCCAAAATTATCCCTTGCTTACCTAGCAAAGACATTATTTTTGACATATGTGTAAAACGATAGATTTCATAAAATCCTGATCGTAGCGAAAGCAATATCCAAGCGAAGGTTAGGTAAATAATAAAGTTAAATAGCGGAATGCTATTATTGAAAAACTCGAAAGCCAAAAAATAGAGTAAGACAAGATCTAGTCCGTATGAAATAGGCCTTATAAATCCAGAATATCGTCCGCTTTTAAACATACTTACCCTCTATTGTGTTTTGAAAAATCTTTGTGTTCGCTTTTAAAGAGTTCTTCTGGTGATAAATTTTTAAAATATTCAAAGGTAATTCGCATACCTTCTGCTCGTGAAACTTTTGGCTCCCATCCTAGCACTTCTTTCGCTTTAGAAATATTTGGCTCACGCTGTAATGGATCGTCTTGAGGTAAAGGTTTAAAAACAATCTTTTGACTAGTGTTCGTAAGTTTTATAATTTCTTTTGCAAAATCAAGAATTGTAATTTCTTCTGGATTCCCAATGTTTACAGGTAATGCATAATCACTAAGCAGAAGGCGGTATAAGCCTTCAACTTGATCGTCTACATAGCAAAACGAACGGGTTTGTAATCCATCCCCAAAAACGGTTAAGTCTTCTCCACGCAGCGCTTGACCTATAAAAGCGGGAATAACACGACCGTCGTTCAATCGCATTCTTGGGCCATAAGTATTAAAAATTCTAGCAATTCGCGTTTCTAAACCATGGAATCGGTGATACGCCATGGTTAACGATTCCTGAAATCTTTTTGCTTCGTCATAAACTCCGCGAGGACCAATGGTATTTACATTGCCATAATATTCTTCCGATTGTGGATGAACCAATGGGTCGCCATAAACTTCAGAAGTCGATGCTATTAATATTCTAGCTTTTTTCTCTTTTGCTAATCCCAAAAGGTTATGAGTCCCTAATGAACCAACTTTTAAAGTTTGGATAGGGATTTTTAAGTAGTCTATCGGACTAGCAGGAGAAGCGAAATGAAGAATATAATCTACTTTTCCAGGTACGTGCACAAACTTTGTAACATCGTGATGGTAAAACTCGAAGTCTTCAAGTTTAAAGAGATGTTCTAAGTTTTTTAGATCACCAGTAATAAGATTATCCATTGCGATAACGTGGAAGTCTTCAGCAATAAATTTATCACATAGATGTGAGCCTAAAAACCCGGCAGCACCTGTTATAAGCACGCGCTTTTTCATCTGAATAAATTATTTGAGAAAAAGTAATGCTTCGATTTCGCGCTGCATAGGGATAGAATACCCCAACTTACATTTTCTGTTATATTATAATTGAATATCGTGCACATCATAAGTTCACTGCTTTTCTCCCAATTGAAACATAAGTAAACCCTTCTGCTTCCATATCGTTTACATTGTATAGGTTTCTTCCGTCGAAAATCACAGGGTTATTCAATGAGTTTTTTAATCTAGAATAATCAGGGGTACGGAAAATACTCCATTCTGTACAAATTAAAAGTGCATCTGCCCCTTCAAGTGCTTCGTACATCGATTCTGAATAATGTAATTTATCTCCAAAGCGTTTTTTGATGTTAGGCATTGCTTCCGGATCAAACACCCTAAGTTTCGCATTTAATTCCAACAAGCCATTCATCATATCGATAGATGGTGCTTCGCGAATATCGTCTGTTTCTGGTTTAAAAGCCAAGCCCCATACTGCAATGGTCTTTCCTTTTAAATCGTTGTTAAAAAACTTCTCGATTTTTGGTAGCAAAATTATTTTTTGGTCTGAATTGATTTCTAAAACTGAATTCAGAATTTTAAAATTGTAGTTTTCATCTGCTCCAGCCTTTTTTAGCGCTTTAACATCCTTTGGAAAACAAGATCCTCCGTATCCTATTCCAGGGAATAAAAATCGCTTTCCAATACGGCTGTCTGTACCCATTCCTGCACGAACTTTATCTACATCTGCACCTACTTTTTCGCAATAATTTGCGATTTCATTCATAAAGGTAATCTTAGTAGCTAAAAATGCATTAGCCGCATATTTTGTAAGCTCTGCCGACTTTTCGTCCATAACGATTATTGGATTGCCTGAGCGCACAAAAGGGCTGTAAAGTCGTTTCATTAACGCTGTAGCTCTTTCACTGCTAGAACCAATGATAATACGTTCTGGTTTCATAAAATCGTCTACTGCAAAACCTTCTCGTAAAAACTCAGGGTTGGATACTACATCAAACTCACAAGGAGCATGTTTTGCAATTATAGCATATACTTTTTCTGCAGTACCTACTGGCACCGTACTCTTATCTACAATTACTTTATAATCTGTGATTTTTTTTCCTATTTGTTCAGCTACATTTAATACATAAGACAAATCTGCAGCTCCATCTTCATTTTCCGGCGTTGGCAGGGCTAAAAAAACGATTTCAGCATGTGCTAACCCTTCATCTAATGAAGTTGTAAACTTTAATCGATTTGCTTTAATATTTCTTTCAAAAAGAAGTTCTAGGTGCGGTTCATAAATAGGCACTTCACCATTGCGCATTCTTTCTACCTTAGCCTCGTCGATATCTACACAAATAACTTCGTTACCTGTTTCGGCAAGACAAGTTCCTGTTACTAAACCAACATATCCTGTTCCTATTACTGAAATTCTCATATTTATTCCTTCCGTTGTTATTTACCCTAAACGCTTTTAATTTAAAAAAGTGCTTAAGGATATTGAAAACGGTATTTTTTTAGATTTATTAATTTGCAAAAATACTATTTGCAAATCTTTTTATTCGATTTTTGCTTTGTTGTTTTTAAGGTGATTAGCACTTGATGTTAAAGCAATAATAATATACCCCAAATAATAGGCTCCAATCTGCCTGTGAAATACATTTTCAACCATACAATACACTACCAAAATTGTAAGCATTGCTGTAGGGAAAAATTGTTTTCTAACCCTCAAGAAGCTAAAGCTTATGAAAGCTAAAAACAATAACAGCGCAATAAATCCAGCGCTTATATAAAAGTCTAGAAATTGATTATGGGTATTGTATCGTTTTGTAGTAAAGCGTTCGCGTTTTTCAGGATTTGAAATTTGCGAATCGTAACAAGACACAAGCTTTTCCTTAGTATTATAAAATCCTATTCCGTTAAATGGAACCTCATCGTTATTTATTATTTGTTGCGCGCATCCCCAAACCACTGCTCTAAGCTCGTAAGTAAGTGAGTTTTCTATAAATGCCGGCGGATTATTTTTGCTTTCTTTAATACTAGTTTCAAAATCGGTGTCACTTTTTATCATAAAAAATAGCGCCACTACTGCTGCAATAGCCCCGAGCGCAATAGCAATTTTCCAAATTTTACGCTGCCCATAAAACTGCCCTACCAACAATAATACAAACAAGGTAACCATTGCAATTTTGGAAGCCATTAATACGATGAAAAGCGCATTAACCAATATGTTTGCTAAGTAGTAATTATTGTTAGGATGATATTTCTTTTTAATTGCTTGAAAAGAGATTAATATACTGAATGTACTCAGCATGCCTAAATACAACCTGTCTATCAATAAAGATTCAACAACTTGAGGAGATTCCCCTAAGGAGAAGCTTCCCGTAGCATCAGTTATTAAAACAAAGTTATATACTGAAAAGATGATAGCCGCCAAAGCTGAAAAAATGATGGCGCTGTTAATTTTTCCAGCCCATCCAGAAGACGGATTCACATCGGATACAGGAATATAAAGAACAGCCAACCCTAAAGCAACCATTACTTTATTAATAACAGTAATATCTTCATCAAATCGACCTGCAAAATACGAGTTGATTAGCAGGTAGACTATTAACCCAAGAAAGGCAAGAATAGGAAGCGATTTAAGTTTCTTAAAATCATCTTTCTTAACTACAAATGGAAAAGCAATAACTAAAACTGCTACTAAAATGTTTGGAAGTACCCTTATATAATTATCAAAAGGGATAATGAGGTATAGCAGCAAAAAGGCAAATGGGTATATGGCAGAGAGCAGAATCCTCATTGTGTATTTTGTGTATTTTGTGTTTTCTTATTAGTGTCCAACAATGACGTACGTCGTACGACTAAAACTATAACAGCCTGATAATTAAATTACTGTAGTTTTATATACAATCAAAACGTTTAGCATAAATTATAGTTTCAAGAGCATGCCGTCAAAATTTTTAATATTTCTCTAAAAGTGTACGATAATTGAAACAAATATGTCTTTAAGCTATTTTAATGAGACACTAGTATATTTTTAAAAAATTTAGGGGAAGATAGGAAAGTCTTGGGAGAAAATAGTAGTGAGAGGTGAGTTTTTAGTGCTTAGTCCCCCTCCAGCTCCCCATAGGGGAAGCGCGAATACAGTAATGAACTTTTTAAGCTTATTTAGAAAATCGCTCTTTCATTACGAGATAGATGAACTTTGAATTGCCAACTAAGTAGCGTTTCCACATACGTTTTGGTTCTTGTAGAAAACGATAGAACCATTCGAGTCCTGCGTTTTGCATCCAAATAGGGGCTCTTTTCGTTTTCCCAGCAAACACGTCGAAACTACCGCCTACGCCCATCTTGAAATTTACAGATTTTAAAACTTCTTTATTCTCGATTAAAAATTGTTCTTGTATAGGAGATGTTATAGCTACAAACAATAGATTAGCACCACTGTCTGCAATTTGCTTAGCAATAGAAGGAGCCTCATTATGTTTAAAATATCCATTTCTATACCCTGCAAGAATGTTCTCGCTATATTTAGAAACAAACTTGTTTACTACTTCTTTAACCACTTCTTCTTGTGCACCAAAAAAGAAAACTTTATGTCCGTTATTATAAGCTTGTTTTATAAGATTTTCAACTAGATCTACACCCGCTACACGTTCTTTTAGTGGTTTTTTCAATAATTGAGAAGCCCAAATTACTGCTTGTCCATCAGCTTGAATAATATCGCTTTGATCAACATAGCTTTTAAGTTGAGCGTCTTCACGAATTTGAATAATTTTTCCCGCATTAATATCAGTCAAAGTAATATCGCCTTGGTTTTCAATTGCGTTATTTACAAGGTCGATAGTTTCTTGCATAGTTAAATTATCTATGCTTAAACCACATATAGCTACTTTTTGATGGGTGTTTTGTATCACTTTGAGGCGGATTATTCTATTTATAATTACAAAAGAGAGTTATATAATTTTTCATACATCAGAGCATTCTTTTGCCAACTCTTTTCCTGCTGTACAAACATAAGGGCATTTTCTAAAACTTGAGATTTTTCATCATCTGAAAGCTGTAAAATTCTTTTAATGGTATTTTTTAGACTTTCTTTATTTTCTGATTTAAAAACAAATCCATTCTTGTCTGGTGATATTAACGCTAATATCCCTCCTACATCACTTCCTATGAATAGCTTTTTATACGCCATAGCCTCTAAAGGTTTTAGGGGAGTGACAGATTGTGTTACGTCATTATTTAAACGTGGATTAACAATAACATCAATTCCAGAGAAAGCTTGGGGGATATCATTTGGGCTTACTTTTCCCAAATATTTAATTGTATCAATATCTGGACGACTTTTAATTACATCTATTATTGCCTCTCTGCTAATGCCATCCCCATAAATCAACAATTTATTTTTTATCCCTAAATCGTATAACTCCTGAAAACATTCTACCAAAAACTCGATACCTTCATAAGCTGTTAATGTTCCTATATAACCAAACACTAACTCTTTACGATTTTCTAATTGAGCGTTTTTACTAGTAAGTTCCTCTATATGCGCTAAGTTTACAGCATTGTTAACTACATAACTATTCTTAAATTTATTTCCTTTCGCCTCAAAATAAGTTCTTAAATCATCGTTTAAAAATACTGCTGCATCTACTTGTTTAAGTGTAAAAGTTTCTAGGGAAACTAGAAAATTTTCAATTAGAAGATCTAATTTGGTTTTTTTAGTTGTTTTATTTTGAAACATCCACAGCGACCTAAATTCATAAACCACAGGAATTCTTTTTAATTTCCCGATAAGTATTGCTGGAATACCACAATAGAACATAGCGTGTGCATGGAGCACATCAGGTTTTTCTCTTTTTACACAATGGAAGAGTTTATAGGAAAATGAAACTATCGAAAATAACTTTTTAAGCTGAACTAAAATCCCCTTTTTATTATCTGTTATTACTGTTTCTTTTCTCGAAGTGGTGCGGATATATCGAATTCCATTGATAATATCTTCTTGACCACCATCAATACTCCCTTGAAAGTCTGAAGTGATAGCAACAACATCTAATCCGATGTTTTTTTGAGACATAAGCGTATCCCTACTTCTAATACTGGATCCTGATACCTGTGGTAGCGATTGGTAAAGAATATGTAATACCTTCATATAATTATTATTGATCCAAAATATTTAATGAAATTCAAAGTTGTATTTTTGGCAAACCAATCCCTACAAGAAACAGGGCAAATATAACATTTGAGAAAAGACTATGAAAAGATTTATTCTTTCAAAACAAGAGCTTATAACCTTCATTTTAGTATTAATAGTCTGTGTTACTTTACCTGTAAAAAACAACATCAATTCGCTATCGATGATACTTTTAGGAGCGTTTGCTGCTATTGTTCTCATTTTTAAGAAACAGTTTGACTTTAAGATACTTCGAAGGTTTATTCCTTTGATTTTATTTTACATAGTATGCCTTATCAGTGTTTTTTACTCAGAAAACCAAGATTTAGCACTAAAAATGATAGGAAGATTGGTCCCCTTTCTTACTTTACCCATAATTTTTTCTATTCTACCTCCATTGAAAAAAGAAAGATATCCTAGCCTTATGAAGTTCTTTATAGGGTCAATGGTAATTGTATGTATGTTTTCTCATACTCTTGTACTAATTAAGTTGTTAAATAACAACGATAGCCTTTACAACATATTTAATAGCCATTATTCTTATTTAAGTTTGTCTGAAGATACAATAGGCATGCACTCCACCTATTACGCTTATTTAATCATTCTCGCAGTGATGTTTGTGGTTCACTTTCTTTTTAGTGAAAGAAGATGGAAGTACCGTATTCTTTACTTTTTGTTGCTAGGGTATTTCACCTTTTTTGTATTTCATCTTTCTGCTAGATTACCCATAGCCGTTTTATTTCTGTTTTATAATATCGCTCTAGTATATTACTTTGTAAAACAGAAAAAAGTATTAAAAGGAGTATTATTTCTGTTGCTTTTATACATCATCACAAGTCTTGTTATTTACAATGTTAGGATAACTAGATATCGATTTCAACAGCTTGTAGGATTTACATATTCAGATGGCACTCATTATGATGATGGAAAAGATAAAATTTTTCAATGGAAAGCAGGGGCTTCAGCAAACAAAAATGTGTTGTTTGGAAATGGCATAGGCGATGCCAACCAGAGTATTTTTGATTCTTATAATAATAGCGGGCTCCATACCTATGCAGAAAGAAAATACAACGCCCACAACCAATACATACAAACTTTTGTAGGGATGGGTGTAATAGGGCTAATAACACTACTATTTATCTTCTTCTATTACCTTCGGTTATTTTATCAACAGAAACACTTAATTGGGTTTACTTTCCTCCTTCTTACTACTATTTTGTATTTAACCGAATCTTACTTGGAACGACACAATGGTATTGTAACACTGGTATTTATTATATGTTTGTTTGTCACTCAGAGTAGTATTAAGGAAAATTTATTAACATCTAAAGAAAATTATATAAAATAAAGCGTCAAGACAAGTTAGATTTTAATCCCTTTACAATCACATCTAAGCTTTTCAGAATATCCTCCACAAACAACAACAAATTTTTTCATCATCTTCTCTTTTACTGTTATCTTTAAATAACTGTTGAGCATTTTAATAAAAATGATGTGTTGTGGGTCCTATAAAATGTATTCGATAACATCAAGTGTCATTACAACATTTTCCCTTTCGTTAATTGATTATTACTATTAAACGGAAAAGCAAAAAGGATAAAAATTCACAAAAAATTATATTGATAATTGAATGCGTTATTATTTTTCATATTAGGAAAAATCGCAAATTAAACCGTTTCCATGCTTTTTTTCTAATTTAGATTATGATTATGGTCTGAATTTAAGGGAGTATTATTGTGTACAACATTTTATTAGGTATTAATAGATTAAGTTTAGGGTGTAATGCAGAAGTGAACTATTTGCTGTTATCAAACATAAAAACATAACGATGAATAATTTTTACATAATACCTTTTATATTCTTTGGCTTTATAACTCAAGCTCAAATTGTAAACATCCCTGATGCAAACTTTAAAAACGCTTTGGTTAATACAATTTGCGCAGACACTACTGGAGATGGAATTATCAATTCTAAAGTTGACCTAAATAATGATGGGGAAATTCAAGAAAGCGAAGCACTTGCTGTTTTTGGATTAATGGTCCGTGACCAAGATATCTCTTCCGTTGAAGGAATCCAAAGTTTCACGAATCTTATTAAATTAGATGTTCGTAAAAATCAACTAACCAATATAAATTTAAGTCAAAATTTAGGGATAGAAGAATTAAATTGCAGGAACAATCTTTTAACGAGTTTAGATGTTTCCCACCTCCTAGACCTTAAAACCTTAGAATGCAGTAGCAATTTTTTAACAAGTTTAGATGTTTCTCAAAATTCATTACTTGAAAATTTTTATTGTGCAGGTAACCAATTAACATATTTAGATGTAACTAATAACCCCTACCTTCAAACTTTTGCTCCCGCCGGTAACCTTTTAACGACTTTAGATATGAGTCAGAATCCGAATTTATATTATATGTTATGTCATGAAAATTTATTAACTGAACTAGATTTATCTCAGAATCCAAAACTTAGCGCTTTAATATGTGAGGATAATCAATTGGTCAGTTTGAATATTAAAAATGGCAATAATCATATGTTGCATGATTTGTGGACAGAAAGAAATCCAAACCTAAATTGTATTCAAGTAGATGATATAAATCATGCAAATAATCAAAGTTGTGGTGGGTATGGCCTAACTTGGTGTAAATCTCCATGGACATATTATAGTGAAGATTGTAATTTAGGCACTCAAGATTTTAGTCTTCAATCCTATACAATATACCCAAATCCATCTCAAAACATTTTAAATATTAATAGCAAAGAGCCTATTGATTCGGTTCGAATCTATTCTACTAATGGTAGCCTGATAAAGGAATCAGCATCATCGACGAGCTCAATAGATGTTTCAAAATTATCTAAAGGACTTTATTTTATTCAAGTTATTTTAAATGGTAATTCTGCAACAAAGAAGTTTATAAAAGACTAGTTTTTTGGGTAATACCAAATGTGATTATCACATTTTATCCTCCGTTAATCGGTTTTTAGTATTAAACGGAAACGCAAAAAGGATAAAAATCCACAGAAAATTATATTGATATATGAATGCATTTGTTATTGAAAGAATCAATATAAATGCAAAATAAAAAATAGCACTCCCAAGATTATTGTATGTTTTTAAAAACAAAAACATTACTATAAAGAACACCATAAAGAAGATTCCAAATTTTGCATAAAGTGTTAAGTATAGATTATCGATATATATATTATAAATATCAATATTATCTCTATAATGGAACCATGGAATAAAGAAGGAAAACCCTAAACCTTTCCCTATAAAGTAATCTAAACCTTCAAAACTCTTTAAAGAACTTACGAAAGGCGAAAACCTGTTCAATAAAGCATATTGAATATAATCCGGATCAAGTAAAAGTTTAAACCTGGAAAGAGGAGATCCTTCTTCAGATTTCATTACTAAATAGCCAAAAACAGAAAGTAGACTTATAGCAGAAACTATAAAGGCAATTATTTTCGCAAATGATAATCTTAAAATGTAGTAAAGACTAATTATAATTAAAACTGAAAAAATTAGAGTTCTATTTCCGGTAAATAACAACGGAGCTAGGCAAAGCCCCAATTCGATAAATGAAAGTTTTCTTCTATTGAAAATAGCGAAAGTAAGATAAAATATTCCAAAATAGCTCCCTAAAGTCTCATATCGTAATTCTTCAAATTTGTAATATGGGTCATCAGTTAATTTAAGATGAATACTTTTAGTTACCATTAAATAAAACATAATACCAGTAACAGCTAGGTTTGCCCATAGCAATTTTAAACAAAACACCTTAGTCAATATTTTTTCAAGCCTACTACCCAGCTGATCCATAAAAATAAAGCCTAGAGGAATTAATATGAAAGGTTTTATATCCTTAAGTACGTTGGTGAATTTTCTAGATTCTTCGACCAAAAAAATATAATGAAATATATAACCTATTAAAACTACACCTAACAGTATACAACAAGTTAACAAGTTAATGCTGAACCTCCTGTTTGAAGCTACTTTTGCAAAAAACAGTATGGCAATACCAACAAAATAAAAGTAATAAAAGGAAACCTGTAATTGGGTATGGAAAGTAGTCGTAAATTTAGTAATAGGTAGCAATACTGTAAGGATTATAAATACCTTTAATGCAGTGTCCTTAAAAGATAAATTGAGTACAGTAACAATCCCTAATAACAGGTAAATTGCAGAGAACGATAAATAAATTAGTTGATCCATTACTACTCAAATTTTTAAAGAAATATGAATTATAGTGTTATATTTTTAAGGTCATCCTGCCTTAACTCATTCAAAACTATTATTAAATAGAAGGCAATAGGGGCATTATTTAAAAAATTACCTGAGATTAAAGCAGTAAGCATCAATATTCCCATTTGAACTTTTCCAAAACGCTTCATTTTATTAAAGTTCATTATATTTTTAAAATAAAAGAATAGATAAAGAAGCATTCCAACTATTCCAAAAAACAGAAAAACATCAAAAATTTCAAACTCTACGCGATATATTTCGAAATCGGTTCCTCCAAATAAAAAATTATATAAATTCCATTTTTCTGATATAACTGGAAAAAAATTATTTCTAAAATTAACATCCCTCAACGATGTCAATGAAGATATAAGGCCGCGTTCTTCATAAACAACAAGCAGCGGTTTAAAATTAACAAATATAAATTCTGTAATCTTATCTTTTAATAAAATCAACAACACTATGAGCCCAAAGAAAAACATATAAAAGCTTTTTTTAGCATATAGCCTTTGCAATAAAGTAAAATGAAATAATGTCAAAAGAAAGAAGAAAATTAATGCTTTAGTCCCAGTTAAGAAGCATACTATACTAACCAAAATTAATTCAATTAAGTTTTTTCTTTTATTGATATACTTATGTAAAAAATAGGTAAGAGCAAAAGCATTAAAGTAGGTAATCATGCTAGGTGTCATGAATGCACCACTAGAACCAAAACGATTATAATAGGTTTTAAAAATAGGCAAGTCGAAAACAATAGTAGTGATTACAATAATACTGTTAAGTATTACTATTTTCTCATATACGTAATAAAATTTTGGTGAAAAGGAATGCTTATTATTTACTAAAAACAGCATTACAAAAAACACAAAAATATAACGCCCAAAGTAAATGCAATTTTCTAAAAAATTTGGGCCTAACGTAAAGTTGTTAAAACTTAATTGTCCTATAAAAAAAACACCTGAAATACCTATTAAGAACAAAACAGTGTTTTTATGTGTTTTAAAGTTTTTTAATAAATCAAGAGCAACATACGCTATAAATAAAGCTTTAACAACAAGGCTAAAGTTGTAGAAACTCATTCTCGTATCGTATGCAATCGTCGTACTGAGCTCTGATAGAAAAAATAGAATTAATACGATTATAGGCAGGTTTTCCGCTTTGCAAAACAACTTGGTTATCGAATTGAGATCTCTACGCATATTTCAAATAAATAAATGCACCTCTAGCCGCAAAGATTATAATTAACCCTAGAACAACAAGGTTTACTGTAATTCCTAATAAAAAAAGGAGCGGCAGTAAAATAGCAAGCAAAATAAAAGTGAAAATATTTATTAAATATATATCCTGATACTTCGCCTTGGCTCCCATTAAAGCCGAAAAGAGACCATATACTAATTTAATAATCCCCAATGCAGACAATAGAATTACTAAGGTAAGATTGGTTTTAATATCTATTGTTAAAAATGTTCCACCATCTATTTTAACTAGTAAAATTACAACTGCAACAATTAAGGCTCCACCAACAAATATTTTTAATAGTTTACTGTGTAATAACTTTTTGTTTACTCCTTCTTTAAAATATACAAGTTCTTTAAAACCTACGTAATATTGTAGTAAGGTTAAGGGGAATAGAAAAATTGTAGAATAATAAAAATAATTCCCAAAAACTTCTTCTCCCAACTCATTTGCAATTAAAATTCGCTCCCCATATGAAAGGGCAGTCAATAAAGCCATATTAATTGAAAAGGAGAAAAAATAATTTAAAAGAGAACTAGTTCTTTCTTGTGAAATACTGATATTTTGATAAATATTCGAAATAGCAAATATTCCAAAAACAAAAAGTATAGCGGTGGCAACTAAAACAATATAATCTACTTGGAATGCTATAAAAAAATATAACATAACAAAAGTTAATAAAAACACCACTTTGTACCCATTGTGAAAAAGTTGCGATTTTAAAAAGTTTTTATTTAACCTCAACGTATTATAGGCTAGTATCATTGAGTTTATTGATAGCCCAGATATGGTTAAGAATATAAAGTGAAGAGATTCATATCTTAAACTGAAATAATACGAAATAACTATAGGAGCAACTACACCAGAAACTAAAATAGAAATAAAAACATCCTTTGATATTACTGTTTTTTCTGCCTCAATTTTGGACAACCGTAACATAATTTGATCAAACCCTACTAGCCCAAATGAAACTATTATTGATAAATAAGTTATATAAAGTGAATACGTATTAAAGGATTCTGGGATGAATTTCTTTATAAATAAAATCAATACAAAGTTACTCAACGCACCCAATACCACTACAAGTAGAGAAACATTGTTAAAAATTAGGGGTTTTATTCTACCTATCAGTTTCAAATTTCAAAACCTTTAATGTTTGTAGTGTGTTTTATCATCAAAAAGAATGTGTTTAACCTACTTATGCGTTATTACACACAAGGTTTTGGTACTAGAACAAGTTGTGAACTTATATAATCACTATAAAAAGATTATAGTATAAATTAACACACCATTCATCTTAATAATTTAAAATTGAAAGCAATTAAACTTTAAACTACCTTTTAATTACACTTTAGTTATTTAAGTTAGTAATGGGTTACAAAACTATATAGCCAAAAGCTTTTACCTTCTAAACAGGTATTATTTATTAATATACATTTTACTCTTGTTCCGCGTATTGTCGTAAGTATTTAAAAGCATAAATTATAAAAGCTCCTAAAGAAAATAAGAAAATAAAGATTATAGGATATTTAATTTTATTTGAAAAGTGGTGTATTTCTTTATTGTAATCCATACTTACCAATCGAACAACATCTTTGTAATCAACTCGTTTTTTTTCTATTTCAAGTACTTTATCTAAAATTTCCTTTTTTCTATCAAATAAAGCAAATAGATTACTGTTTTCATTAATGATCACACCCGATAATTGATCCTTTTGGTTACTGTTTACAACACTAGATAGAATAGAGTCTATTTGTGCATTCATTTTTCGGTATTCATCAACCTGATAATCCGCATTTTTTTGATATAAAGAGCTGTACTCACCGTAAAGTTGATTACTATTCCAATAATCTAAAATTTTTGATATCACCATTTCTGGGTTAACTTCACCCCTTGTAACGAAATTAATCTTATGATATTTAAAATACTTGCTGTTGGATAAATCCTCAAAGAATTTATCTAATTCCTGATTCTGATATATAATTCTAAAAACATCCGTCTGTTCTTTAGACTTAGTCATCATATTATAAATATCAGAAATTGGTTCTATTTCAATTTTCTTAATTGCTCCAAAATCTTCTGCAAGAACTTGTTTTAAGAAAACAGTATCTCGCGTTTTAATCTTGTTATTAAAGTATTCTATATTGTTATATAAATAATCAACACTTTCAAAGTTTGGAATAATAATTCCTTGGTTTTCATATTCGTTTTTAGCATTACTATCTAAATAGAACCCATAAGCCACCCCTAATAGAATTAAAGCTAGTACAACTATCCAAAATTTTAAATAAAAATCTAAAACTTTAAAGACGAGTTTAATTAAATTTTTTGAAGTCTCTTTAAGTTTTTTAAACAGATATCCTAAATCTATTTCCTCTACTGATTGTTGCTGCGCCATAAAATATAATATTATGAATTATTTTGACTTTAAATATTTAAAACTGATGCAAGTCTATCGCATAAGTTTCTAGATGATATTAAATATTAAACTAAACCCTTTTAACAATGTTTCTTGAATTGTAAAATTAGGGTAAGATTTGCATTTAACAAGAAATCTTTTTTAATGATTACAACTAGGCTCAAATTAAGTGTTTCTTGAGAAATACATGTTAACTTCTAATCCCACAAAAATCTAAAACCTGCATATCTATATCTCCATTTAAACCTTTAAACTCGTTATGAGCTACTAAGAATACCATAATATCACATTTCTTCTTGGCATCTGATAAAGATGTCAATTCGTATACACTATGCTCCCTTAAATTTGGTTCAACAAATAAAACATTAAACCCATCTGTACTAAGTTGATCTGCTACATGTAATGCTGGTGATTCTCTTAAATCATCAATATTAGGTTTAAAAGCAAGGCCCATGCAGGCTATTACTGCATCTCTTCCGTTATCAATTTTAAACTGAAGTGCAGCATTTTTCACTTTCTCTATCGCCCACTCGGTTTTGTAGTTATTTATCTCACGTGCAGCGCGTATCATTTTTGCTTCTTCAGGAAACTCTGAAACAATAAACCACGGATCTACTGCAATACAGTGACCTCCAACCCCTGTTCCTGGTTGTAAGATATTTACTCGAGGATGTTTATTGGCTAATCGGATTAATTCCCAAACATTGATGTCTGCTTTATCACAAATCATTGATAACTCATTTGCAAATGCTATTTGAACATCTCGAGATGAGTTTTCAACCAATTTGCACATCTCTGCAGTTTGTGAGTTGGTTTTATGTAATTCTCCTTTTACAAAATTTTTATAGAAACTTACAGCTTTGTCGGTAGAAGCTTCATCAATTCCCCCTATCGCGCGATCATTTTGCTCAAGTTCATAAATTACATTCCCTGGCAATACGCGTTCTGGACAATAAGCAATGTAGATTTCGTCTTTTAAGTCAGGACGTTCCTCGTAAATTATTTCTCGAATTTTATGAGTAGTTCCTACTGGACTTGTAGATTCTAAAATAACCAAGGCACCTTTTGTAAGGGTAGGTATTATATTCTTTACGGCACTTTCAACATAAGCGAGGTCAGGCACGTGTTTGCCTTTAAATGGAGTTGGCACTGCAATCAAATAAACATCTGCCGTTACAGGCTCTGTAGATGCCTTTAATAAGCCGTTCTTCACTACGTGATGCACTAATCCGTCTAATTCAGGCTCAACAATATGGATTTTACCTTCATTTATTGTATCGACTACACTTTGACTTACATCAACACCTGTTACATTTATTCCTCTACTAGCTATTAAGGCTGCTGTTGGCAACCCTATATAACCAAGTCCCATCATTACTACTGTGGGTTTATTATCCATATTATTTCTTTTCAATAAAATTAACGATTCTTTCAGATGCCTTTCCATCTCCATAAGGATTGTGCAACATACTCATCTCGTTATAGTATTTTGTATTATTTAATAGATTATTCGATTCTTCAACAATTCTATCTGTATCGGTTCCTAATAAAATAACAGTCCCTTCTTCAACCGCTTCGGGGCGTTCTGTTGTTGTTCTAGTAACTAACACTGGTTTACCAAGACTAGGTGCTTCTTCTTGAATACCACCACTATCTGTAATAATTAAATACGATTTTTCCATCAACCAAATAAAAGATGGATAGGCTAATGGCGGCACTAAATAAATATTAGTAATTCCAGAAAGAAGTTCGTTTACAGGTCCCTTTACATTTGGATTAAGGTGAACTGGGTATATTATCTCTACATCGGGATTATTCTCTGCAATTGTTTTTAACGCAGAACATATTTTTATAAGCCCATCTCCGTGATTTTCTCTTCTATGTCCTGTTACAAGAATTATCTTTTTCTGAAAGTCTAAAACTGTTTTTAAGTTCTCGATTTCATCATCCTTAAAATCGGCTGCATTTACCTTTTCGATTCCGTAAAGCAGCGCATCAATAACAGTATTCCCTGTTACTAAGATGTTTTCTTCTTTAGTGTTTTCAGCTAATAGGTTGTTCTTTGAAAGCTCTGTTGGAGAAAAATGAAAATCTGCAATTTTTCCTGTTAATTGACGGTTAAACTCTTCTGGAAAAGGATACTGCCTGTTAAATGTGCGAAGTCCAGCTTCTACGTGGCATATTTTTGCGCCGCTATAAAATGCTGCAATACCAACTGCCATAGAGGTGGTTGTATCTCCATGAACGTAAACATAGTCTGGCTTTACCTCATCTAGAACAGGCTTCATATTTTCTATAATGGATGCCGTTAAAGTATAAAGGTTCTGGTTAGGGCGCATTAAGTTTAAATCGTAATCAGGTTTAATTTCGAAGAATTCAAGTACCTGATCTAGCATTTCACGATGTTGAGCCGTAACGCAAACAGTTGTTTCAAAATTGTCGTTTTTTAAAAACTCCTTAACTAATGGAGCCATTTTTATAGCTTCTGGGCGTGTACCAAAAACTATTAAATTTTTTTTCTTCATTTATTCTCTCTCAAAATTATTACTAATCATCATTTTTCTTGTTAGCGTTTGCAAGCTTTCCTGCCAATTTGGTTGTTTTAAATTCAAAACATTTTTTGCTTTTGTATTGTCTAAAACACTATACTCTGGCCTTGCGGCAAAAGTACTGTAATGGTTGGTTTTTGCAAGATTTGCTTCTTCTAATTTTTTGGTTTGCAGTAGTATTGCTTCCGCAAAACCATACCAAGTTGTTTCACCTCCATTGCTGTAATGATAAACGCCATACTCTTTGGAATCTTGTGCAATCATTTGCAATAAGGCTTCCGCCAAATTATTTGCATTGGTAGGCGTTCCCGTTTGCTCGGTGGTTATGGTGAGCGGTGTTCCTGCTTCAGCGTATTTCAAAATAGTTTTAAGAAAATTATGGCCATATTGCGAATAAAGCCACGAAGTGCGTAGAATAAAGAATGCACTACAGATTTCTTGTATATACCTTTCTCCCTTCAGCTTTGAAGCGCCATAAACATTAATCGGGTTGGTAACATCATTTTCTGAATACGCTTTGCTTTTTTTGCCATCAAAAACGTAATCTGTAGAAACGTGCAATAAAACAACATTGTGCTTTGTGCAAATTGAAGCTAAGTTTTTAACAGCTTCTGCATTAACAGCAAAGGCTTTTTCGGCGTCGCTTTCTGCTTTCTCTACATTGGTGTATGCTGCTGTGTTTATGCAATGAGTGAAGTTATTTTCGCTAAAATATTTCTTCAGCAACTCTGGGTTTTCAATATCTAATTCTTGCTTAGAAACAAAGACAAATTCAAAGTCGGAAAATTCGGCTGCCGCATCTTGTATGCATTTTCCCAATTGTCCGTTTGCGCCTGTAACCAGTATTTTTTTCATGAAATAGCTTCCTTAAAACTAGGAAGTTCTTGATCTTTTGCTGAAACAATAAATTCTTCCTTTGGAAGATGCCAATCTAGTGCTAAGGTTGCGTCGTTATAGATTATTCCTCCTTCCGAAGCCTTGTCGTAAAAATTATCGCATTTATATGAAAAAATCGACTGCTCCGAAAGCGTTATAAATCCGTGTGCGAAACCTCGAGGGACGAAGAGTTGTAAGTTTTCAACATCGTCTAATATTATTGAAAATGACTTACCAAAAGTTTCAGAGTTTTTTCTGATGTCCACAACTATGTCTAACACTTTCCCCTTAGCCACCCGAACCAACTTTGCTTGAGCCATATCACCCCGTTGAAAATGAAGTCCGCGTAAAACACCTTTTGATGAAATAGACTGATTATCCTGAACAAAATCAATGTTTAATCCGGTTATTTTCTGAAATAATTTTTGGTTGTATGTTTCATAAAAGAATCCGCGTTCATCTTGAAAAACGCTAGGTTTCAATATAAAACAATCTTTTAAAGGGGTTTTTAGTAGTTCCAAAGTTTAATCTAGTTGAAGTAAATGTTTTCCATAGCCGCTTTTAAGTAAAGGTTCGGCTAAGGCTATTAATTGTTCTTTTGAAATATATCCCATTTCGTAGGCTGCTTCTTCTATGGCGCCAATTTTTAAACCTTGACGTTCTTCTATAACCTCAACAAATTGTGCGGCTTGCATTAAAGAAGCAAATGTTCCTGTATCCAACCAAGCGGTACCCTTATCCAGAATACTTACGCTTAGTTTTCCCTGTTTTAAATATTCGTTATTAACATCGGTAATTTCTAATTCGCCGCGGGCACTAGGCTTTATATTTGCAGCAATTTCAACCACACTATTGTCGTAAAAATAAATTCCAGGTACAGCGTAATTCGATTTGGGGGTTTTTGGTTTTTCTTCTATGGAAAGTGCTTTTCCAGACTTGTCGAATTCCACAACACCATAACGCTCGGGATCTAAAACGTGATACGCATAGATAACGCCTCCATCAGGATCATTGTTTGATTGTAAAAGTTCTTTTAATCCTGATCCGTAAAATATATTATCGCCCAGAATTAAGGCAACCTTGTCGTTTCCTATAAACTCTTTTCCTATAATAAAAGCTTCTGCTAGTCCATTTGGATTGGCTTGTTCGGCATATTGAAAGTTACATCCCAGTTTTTTACCGTCCCCTAACAATTGCTCAAAAAGAGGAAGGTCTTGTGGCGTAGAAATAATCAAAATATCTTTAATTCCCGCAAGCATTAAGGTTGATAACGGATAATAGATCATCGGTTTATCATAAACAGGCATAAGTTGCTTGCTTACAGCCAAGGTTATAGGGTGTAACCTTGTTCCTGAACCACCTGCTAAAATTATTCCTTTCATATATTTTTCTTTATTAAAACAGATCGGAATGAAACCGAGTAATTTGTTCTAAGATATTTTTTTAAAAATTACTATCGCTCTTCAAATTTAAATAAGTGAAAAACATTAGACCTCTAATTCCCTTTTTTTAAGGATTTTATCCATTTATCATAACTCTGCACCGCATTAATATCCGCATCATTCTCTGAGTCATAGTTAGATTCTTCAGGGGCGTTGTTCAAATAGTTTTCCAAATCCTTGTGCAGTAATACCTCAATATAATTATTTAAACTTCTTTTTTGAGATTTTGCTTTTTTCTTAGCCGCATCAAGTAACTCTTTATCCAATCTGAATGCTGTTTGAACTCTCATACTTAATCATATTTTCACTTGAACTGTCAAAACTACCAACTAACAGAGTGTTATACAAGTGTTATTAAAGTCTGTCTTGATTGTTTAAATACCAAGCAATTGTTTTTCTAATCCCTGTTTCAAAATTTTCATCTGCTTTCCAACCTAGCTCATTTTCAATTTTTGAAGCGTCAATTGCATACCTAAAATCGTGGCCTGGCCTATCGGTTACAAAAGTAATTTGTTCTTTATACGAAAGATTTCTGGGACGCATTTCATCTAGCAATCCGCATATTACATTGGCTATATACAGATTTTCACGTTCGTTGCGACCTCCAATATTATATGTTTCCCCGAGTTTTCCATTTTTTAGCGCTAAATAAATTCCGCTGCAATGGTCTGTAACATACAACCAATCCCGCACGTTTTTACCGTCTCCATAAATTGGAATTGGTTCTCCTGAAATTGCCTTGCGAATAATTGTTGGAATAAGTTTTTCTTTATGCTGATTCGGGCCGTAATTGTTAGAGCAATTTGTGGTTACTACTGGCAATCCATAAGTGTGAAAGTAGCTGCGAACTATAAAATCGGAAGAAGCTTTAGACGCACTATATGGGCTATTTGGTGCATAAGGTGTTTTTTCGGTAAAAAGTCCCGTTTCTCCTAAGGTACCATATACCTCATCTGTGGAAATGTGAAGAAAACGTGCATTATCAAATCCATCCTTAAATTCGTTTGGGCTAAACATCCAAGTTTTGTAAGCACTTTGTAGCAAATTAAAAGTGCCTACAATGTTTGTTTGAATAAACGCTCCAGGACCAGAAATTGAATTGTCCACATGACTCTCTGCTGCAAAATGAACTACTTTATTAAACTGATGTTTTTCGAATAAATCATGAACTAATTTGGCATCACAAATATCGCCTTCTATGAAGGTGATTTTTTGTAAAACACTCCCCAAATTCTTCAAATTTCCGGCATAAGTTAGCTTGTCCAGCACGAAAATTTCGTCTTCTGAATTTTTTAGGACGTATTCTACATAATTAGAACCTATGAATCCTGCACCACCGGTAATCAGTACTTTATCGTCTATCAAAATTATTTTTTAGGAGTGTCTAATATTTGTTTTAACATTTTTTCGGTGATTAAATACGTTGGTTTTACCCCAGTTGTACCCAAACCACCAGAAGCTAAAGTACTTCCAGTTTCTAATGGATTATCTGAAGCATAATACGCATATCTAACCTGTACTTTTGAACTAATACTTCTTCTAATTTTTGCCGCTGCTTGAATAGCTTTTTGGTAATGGGCACCTTCCATTTCTAGACCAATAACATTCCAAGTTGAGTTGTGAAAAAACTTAAGTACATCTCTATTTTGAAGTGAAGTTCCCAACACCGAAATCATCGTTCCCGTGTACACATTTACATCGTGATTTTTAAAATCGGACTTGTCTAGTCTGTTTTTAAATGGATAATTATCTGCTGTTCCCTCGAAAACGTGCGCAGAAGGAATCATTATATCTCCTTTTCCACCTTCAAGAATCCCTGCTTTCCCCATAATAGAAACAGAAGCTACATTCAATAAATGACGAATATTATTAGCGTCTTCAAATGGTTTAAGCAACTCGTCCATCGTTTCATAAGCCTGCTCGCCAAAAGCGTAGTCCATTACAACAATTACAGGTTTCTTATTATCAACAACATCGGCTAATCCCTCAACATATGGGCTATTCTTGATTTTGGCAGTGTCTATAATCTGAACATCTATATTGGTACCACTTTGATCTTCAATAAAAATCATGCCTTCAGAAAGTGCTGTTTTGTTTACTTTCTCGCGCATTTTGGTATTAATAGGGCTACTTAAAGCTTCGAAAACCTGTAGTGGCTTTTTCTTTGAAAATTCGGTAGGTAGTGCTTTTTCGGCATATAAAGTGTTCATTACACTATGCATATTTGCACTTATTATGTGAACAGGACGTTCTAAAAGACCTTCCTTTTGCAGCACTTGCTTAATTTTATAAGCCCATTCTTCACCGTGTATATGATGCCCTAAGCGTTCACGCAATACAGGACTAAATGTGATAAGACGTTTATTGTTTTCAGTAACCTCTTCCATCGCTAATTTCCCCATAAAGTAAATTATGTTGAAAAAGCGATTCTCGTTGCTTTCAGTGGCAAAATATGGGAAGATGTTTTTTACTTCTTCAAAAGTTCTTCCTAAGAAGTTTGCAGTATGTGTAAGTGTTACTTCTTTTTCTTCTTGGGTAAGTTTACCTTTTTTAAACACAGCTTGCTCTAGCTTCTTCCAATCGCGAATTACCTCTCCAGAATGTTCAATAAGCACTTGCTCCATTATTTTGTGCGATTCAATAAAAAGGAAGGTTAAATGCGTTAGAATATCGTAAATCTCCGACCTACCTCGGGTAATTTCTATATTCATCTGTTCATCGTCTATGCGATAACAGTTTCTACGACGTTTTAACGGAATTATGGGCTTAAAATGTGAGTCTTTGTAGCCTTCATCGCTAGTAAGATTAATAAATCTACATTCTTCAATGCCTTCAGGCAAACGATCCATAATGTAGAGCAAACCTTGTAATTCGGTTTTTTCTTCTGTTAACGATCCATAAATTTCGGGACGTAGTGTTAACAGTGACTCTCGAAGCGATTCTCCCGATACGCCCATTGGTTTATAAAAACCTCTATTAAAGAGGTGGCGCATTGTTATATATAGCCTCTCGATGGCTCCTGTGCTTTCTTGAGCACGTGTTCTAGTATGTGATTTTAATTTATTCATTTAGAGCAAATATAAGACTAATTTTAAGGTTGAATTTCGAGCAAAGCATCTGCTATTTTACGATCGTTAGAAAGTCGAGGCACTTTATTTTGACCGCCTAGCTTTCCCTGAGACTTCATATAAGCTTGAAAACTATCTTTTGTAAGTGAAGATACTTTTAAAGGTTGAAGAATTTTTCCTTCAATTAAATCGAAGTAATACGAATTTTGACGTTGCATTTCAGCATCTAAGAAAGCAACAACTTCCTCAATATTTTCGGGGGGTTCAGAGAATTCTACCAACCATTCGTGATAGGGTAACGACCCGTCAGGAGGTGTAATTTGTGGGGCTACAGTAAATTCAGAAATAGAAAAATGAAACTTTGCAATTGCTTTGTTCATCGCTTCTTCTACTTCCTTCCCAATCACGTGTTCGCCAAAAGCAGAGATAAAGTGCTTAATTCTACCAGACACAATTACTCTGTATGGTTTTGTGGAAGTAAACTGTATAGTATCTCCCAAATTGTATCCCCAGAGTCCCGCATTTGTTGAAATTATCATTACATAGTTAACGCCAATTTCAACTTCACCAATGGTAAGCCTTTTAGGGTTTTCATCAAAGAATGTTGAGGCTTCTATAAATTCATAAAAAATACCTGAATTAAGGAGTAATAACATACCCTTGTCGTTTTGACTGTCTTGATACGCAAAAAAACCTTCACTTGCGGGGAATAGCTCTATACTATCAACTTTTCGTCCGATTAAAGTTTCGAATTTAGCTCGGTAGGGCTCAAAATTTACCCCTCCATAAATAAAGAGGTTGAAGTTTTTGAAGAGATCGCCTACTTTTTTCCCCGTATTGCTTTGAAGCTTTTCAAAATACATCTGAACCCAAGAAGGAATGCCGCTAATTACGGTCATATCTTCATTCTTGGTTTCTTCAACAATAGCATCTACTTTCGACTCCCAATCTTCTATGCAATTAGTTTCCCAACTTGGCAAACGATTTTTTTGAAGGTATGCCGGTACATAATGCGCCACAATTCCTGAAAGTCTACCTAGTTTAATCCCATTTTTTTCCTGCATTTCTGGACTTCCTTGAAGAAAAATCATCTTCCCATCTACAAAATCGGCTTTTCCAGTTTCGTTTATATAGCACAGTATAGCGTTTCGAGCCGCCTGAATATGAAATGGCATAGACTCCTTTGTAAGCGGAATGTATTTAGCACCAGAGGTTGTTCCTGAAGTTTTTGCAAAATACAACGGTTTATTGGGCCAAAGCACATCTGCTTCCCCAGAAACGGTTCTATCTACATAAGGTTTTAGTGCTTCATAATCTCGCACAGGAACTCGAGTGGCAAAATCCTGAAATGTTTTGATATTCTCAAAGTCGTGGTCTTTTCCAAAGGCTGTGTTTTTTGCCTGAGATATCAAACTATTAAAAACTTTTTGTTGTGTTTCAACAGGGTTTGACGCCCATTTCTTTATTTGAAAAACAACAATCTTTGAAAATATTTTAGCAGAAAATGATTTTATAGACATAAGAAATTAATCAAAATCGATGAAACTTGTTGGATTAATTGGAAAACCGTCTCGCCACAATTCAAAATGCAGGTGTGGTCCAGTGGTCAGTTCGCCTGTATTACCTACAATGGCGATTACTTCACCACCCTTTACAACTTCCCCCTGCCCTTTGGTTAACAATCCATTGTGCTTGTAAACAGAGATTAAATCGTTGCCGTGTTTAACGATAATCACATAACCCGTAGCAACAGTCCATTCGGCAAAAATAACCGTACCGTCTGCTACCGCTTTTACGGGTGAGTCTTTTATAGTAACCACATCCACAGCATAGTGTTTTGCCTTAGAATCATATGGCTCTGTTATGGTTCCTTTTACAGGGGCAAATAGCACGTATTTCTGAACTTGTTGCGCAGCTAGAGGATTGTATTTATCTTCTTTTTCAACTTGTTCCCGTAATAGAGAATCTTTTCTAGATATACGAACCAATACCGAAGGGTCTGTTTTGGCAACTTCAATAATTGAATCCTTATTAAACTCAACCGTTTTTACATCTCCTGTAAGCACTTTTTTTATCGAAGCAAGGTATTGATCATTTACACTAATAACTTGCTGTAGCGAGTCTGTTTGATATGCTAGCTTTGCAGCCTTCTTCTTTAAAGTGGTAGAAGAATAACCAGGTATATATTCACGTAAAGGAGTGAAAGCGATAATTACTGTTGTAGTTATTATTAAGAAAAGAGAAGAGAGTACAGTAAAGATAAATACATTTAGTCTATTAAGCTTAAATGAAAAGCGCTCTTCAAAGGTTTCTTCATTCAAGATTACCAAACGGTATTTATGTAACAGTTTCTTCTTGAACTTCTTGGTTCTTTTTTCTTTTATAGACATATTTTTTATTTGTAATTGCCTTTAAATCCTTTAAAGGAATGACGAGTTTAACGTTCTTATAACGCAAGGCTAATCCTTTCAATTATCTAAATCTCCAAATCATTTTTCATCTTACGTCTTATGGCTTTATAGTCATATTTCCCATAAAGGAATTTTTAGAGTACAATCCATTTGCTCTCTACAAATATAAATTATTATAAGGACGTATAATCTTTAGATAAGGGATATAAGGTTAAATTTAAATATTAGAGGGCTTTTAGAAATTGTTACTAAGAGTAAACAAACGCTGTTTGAATGGAATTATATTGAAGTTACCCACATATTTAGATTACTATAAAAATTTATTAGCTCTTTACTTTATACATATAAAGAAAATATAAGGCAATGATGCTAAAATTGGATTGAAAACGTTCTATCTAAACAATTCTTGTTACCTTTGCCAAACTAAAATCTATGAATTATGACTAGTTTATTTTTACCTTTTATCGCTATAGGGCCTTGGCAGATTGTATTGATTGTTGTGATTGTACTACTGCTTTTTGGTGGAAAGAAAATCCCAGAGCTTATGCGCGGTTTGGGTAGTGGTCTTAAAGAATTTAAAGACGCTTCCAAAGAAGACGAAACTCCAGAGAAAAAAATTGACGAAACCAAATAACTTTCGTTGTTATATTTAATAAAAAGAGCCTTTCAGTTTAAAATTGAAAGGCTCTTTTTGTATTTATGCTCTTCCAGTGTTTTTAATGCAGGAAGCGTTTTAATTTTTTACTCAAACTTAGCTGTATTTAAAATAGATTCTAGCTCAAATTGTAGATCTCTCTTAGATGCTCGAGGCGCATAGGTAAAACCTTCTAATATTAAATAGCGATTGTTCTTTTCATCTTTAACCGCATAGTTAATAAATGGCCCGCCCATCCAAGCATCTTTCACCTCCCAAGTTCCCTTGGTCTCATAAGCAAACTTGCCGTCAATAGTCGTTTTAAACAAATATGGGGCATAAGCATCTTCGGTAATAAAAGCACTATCGTCTTCAACAGGTAGTAATTTACTTCCTATCGAATCGCGAATGTTTATAATATCTCCTACAGCCGTACTGTCGTTCTTAATCATATCTAACGGTACAGGATAGATTAATATGTTGGTAGTTCCATCTTTTAAATCTTTGCGAAGCCAGAAAAATTCATCTGTTGCTTTTGCAATGCGATATGCCGTAGGAACTTTTAAACTAACCCCCATCAAACTCTTTAAAGTGTCTAATTTTAGCAATGAAATTGAGGTTCTTCGTTGACGTTCTGTTATTTCAGACTTATAAAAAGATTCGATAATCTTATCGGCGTTTTTATTGATAAGCTCTACCAATTTTTCTTCTGAAGTAGCCTTAATTATGGCTCCGGTTTGCGGCTTGGCATATTCATTAGTAGCAAGTGTAACCTTATCCTCATTTCCTAAGGTAACATAAAGAAAAAGCCTGTTACTACGTGCAAAACCAGTAAATATTTCAGGCTGTAATTGATTCATTGAAAACAATGGCTCATCTTGAGGAAGGCCATCTGCAGGAGCTGCAAAATGTTTGCGAATTGCCTCCCCTGTCGCACCATTCCACAAGTCGTTAGGAGTTATAACTTGAAGAGAGTTTATATTCCCAACAGAATCAGGAACAAGGGATTTGTCTTTCTTTCCATTGTCGGTACAAGAGGTAAATACAAGTAAAAACGAAAGCAGTAATACGAATGTTGATCTCATTAAAAGGATATTTTAGGGAACTATCCTTTATAAATTTTAAGTTTAGTTCCGGGCTTTATATTATTACCACTAATATCGTTCCATTTTTTGAGGTTCTGTACTGAAACACCAGGAAATTTTTGAGAAATAGTCCATAATGAGTCACCACTTCTAACTGTGTAAGTTTTTTCCGCAGTGTTAGTTCTTTTTGCAGGCGCATTACTTGCTATGTCTTGAGGGTTCTTTTTAGGATAAATAATTAAATTTTGACCTACTTTCAAGTTGTTGCTTCGCATCCCATTCCAATTCTTAATTTGGCTAACTCCTACACCATATCGCTGGGCAATTTTCCCTAAGAAATCTCCTCTTCGTACGCGATAACGAACCTTTTCAGGTTGATCGTACATTTCTGGAGCCTCTTCTTCTACATTTTCCTGTTCTTTATTAAGATGTGCATAAATAGCATCTTCATTGTTTACAAATGTACCAACTGATGTTAATGGCAATCTAAGAGTATAGTTTTCTCCTTTAACTACAGGAATAATCCCTAGTTTATAGGCAGGATTTAAAAACTCCAATTCTTCTATGTCTAGGTTTGTGAGTTTTGAAACTTGATCTAATGTAATTTGTTGCTTTACTCTAATAGTATCTGTAGCTACGTATGGTATTCTCGCTGCTTGTTTTTTAAAACCGTGTTCTTCGGCATATTCAAAGATGTACATTGTCGCTAAGAAAGCAGGGACATATCCCGCCGTTTCACGTGGAAGAAAGCTGCGTAAATCCCAATAGTTTGTTCTTCCGCCAGAACGACGGATTGCCTTTGATACATTCCCAGGTCCTGAGTTATAAGCTGCAAGTGCCAAATCCCAATCATTAAAACTGTTATTTAGGCTTTTTAGGTATTTACAAGCTGCCTCGGTAGAACGAATAGGGTCTGATCGCTCATCTACGTATGAATTTACATCCAATCCAAACATCTTTCCTGTAGGATACATAAACTGCCATAACCCGGTTGCCCCAACCCTAGACTTAGCCGATGGATTAAGCGCAGATTCAACAATTGCTAAGTATTTTAATTCTAACGGAAGATTGTGCTTGTCTAATTCCTGTTCAAACAGTGGGAAGTAGTACTCACTTAAACCCATTAATCGCTCAATTCCGCGACGTCTGTTTTTTAGGTATTGCTTAATCACACTTTCTAATGAAGGGTTGTACTCAACATTAAAAGGTGTGCGAGCATCTAGCTCTTTTAAACGTTGCTTTAAGACTTCAGTAGGAAGTTCTTCGTATTCAACAGGCTCGTATTCTTGGTTTACAATGCTATTATAGATATCGTCAAAAAGATCGGATTTGTAAAGCTCCTTAAGCCACAAACTATCCTTTTTTCTGGCCAATGCCATATCTTTTAGATTGTATACAATACTATCTTTAACTCCTGTAGCAACAATTGTGGTTGGTAAATCACTAGAAATTTTAGTGACTTTAATAGAGTCAACAACTTTGATTTTTTTAGTATCAATACTTTTGCTCTGTTTCTTTCCTTGTTGTGCAAAACTCATACTGAAGGCTAGCATCAACATGAGTGGAAGGATTTTATTAACTTTCATTAGCTTGGTGCAATAATAATTTCGGCAAATTTGCCTGATTAATTTTTAAGCAGAATTGTTTATCAATACTCAAGTATAGATAACGCAAATTATGCCATTTAATTATTTCAAAAATAACGTTTTTGCGAAATTATGCAATTTTAGCGTTTCGAGCTACTAAGTATTTGATATTTAACGTTTCTACATTAAAGCCTTTATACCCGGTAAACTCTTACCTTCAAGCATTTCTAACATTGCTCCACCTCCTGTAGAAACATAACTTACTTTGTCACTTAATTTAAATTTGTGAACTGCAGCAACAGAATCACCTCCTCCAACTAATGAAAAAGCACCGCTTTTTGTTGCTTTGGCAATATTAAAGCCTAAGGTTTTAGTACCTTCTTCAAATTTTTCCATTTCAAAAACTCCTACAGGACCGTTCCACAGTATCGTTTTTGATTCAGAAATTACGTTACCAAATAACTCATTGGTTTTAGGACCAACGTCTAACCCCATCCATCCGTCGGGGATATTGTTTACTTCTTCAATTTTAGTATTGGCAAATTCAGAAAAACTATCAGCAATTACAGCATCTACAGGTAAATGCACTTGTACCGATTTACTTTTTGCCATTTCTAAAATTTCAAGGGCAAGGTCTTGTTTGTCTTCTTCTACTAAAGAGCTTCCAATTTTTCCACCCTGCGCCTTTATAAATGTAAAAGCCATACCTCCACCAATAATCAAATGGTCGATTTTATCTAGTATGTTTTCAATAATTGTAATTTTTGAGGAAACCTTAGCACCACCAATAACCGCTGTTACCGGTTTTACATTTGTTTCTAATACTTTTTTCACGTTTTCAACTTCGGAAGCAAGTAGTAGCCCAAAACATTTATTTTCAGGGAAAAAATCTGCAATTACCGCTGTTGAAGCGTGAGCGCGATGCGCAGTTCCAAAGGCATCATTTACATAAACATCGCCAAGCTTTGACAACTTTTCAGCAAATTCGCGATCGCCCTTTGTCTCTTCTTCATAATATCTAAGATTCTCTAACAAAATAATTTCGCCAGATTTACAGTTATTAACCGCTTCCTCAGCTTTTGGACCTATACAATCATCAACAAATTGAGCTTGTACTCCAAGAATTTCAGATAAGGTTTTTACGATATGTTTTAATGAAAACTCCTCTTCTCTATTTTTTGGTCTTCCTAAGTGAGACATTAAAATACAACTTCCACCATCTTCCAATATTTTTAATATAGTTGGTTTTGATGCACGAATACGTGTTGTATCTGTTACATTGAAGTTTTCGTCGAGTGGTACATTGTAGTCAACTCGAATTAATGCTTTCTTTCCTTTAAAATTGATATCGTTTACAGTTTTCATAAGCTGAATTTTGAAATGCAAATATACCCTTTTAGAAGATTTATGCGGAACGAATTACTTTCATTTTCCCATTTGTAAGAAATAGGACTCGGAAAAACTTCAAAATGAAAAAAAACCGTAAAATTGATTAGATTTGCGAATGGATTTTTCAGAAGTAATAGGACAAAAGCATTTAAAGTCGCATCTTATAAAAACCATTGAAAATGGTCGTATTCCACACGCACAATTATTTGAAGGTGTAAACGGAAGCGGATTACTCCCTATGGCAATTGCTTACGCTGCCGAATTGCTGTGTATTAATTACGAAGAAGGAAGTCCAGAATATACTGCTTGTAAGAGCAAGGTTTCAAAATTATCGCATCCTGATTTACATTTCGTATATCCAGTAAATACTAGTGATATAGCAAAAAAGAATGCTATTTCTGACAATTACTCAGACGAATGGCGAAAATTTGTTTTGAACAATCCATATGCCTCACTTTTTGAGTGGTTACTACACATTGGTATTGAAAAAAAACAAGGTAACATTAGTAAGTATGAAGCGGAAAATATCGCGAAAAAACTCTCTTTAAAATCCTTTCAAGGTGGTTATAAAGTGATGATAATTTGGATGGCCGAGAATATGAATGTCGAATGCGCCAATAAAATTTTGAAACTAGTTGAAGAACCTTCAGATAAAACTGTTCTTCTCCTACTAACCGAACAAGAGGAACAAATAATAACGACTATTAGATCTCGTTGTCAAAAGCTTTCCTTTCCCCTTCTTTCTGAAGCCGATATTTCTGAAGAATTAATTCTAACCCAAAATATTTCTGAATCTTTAGCACAAAATACTGCGCGTAAAGCCCAAGGAGATTACAACAAAGCTTTACAACTGCTGGATGAAAGTGGGGAGGACGAGATTTTTGAAAAATGGTTTATCACATGGGTTCGAACTGCATTTAGAGCTAAAGGAAACAAGGGTGCTATAAATACATTATTGTCTTGGAGTGATGAACTTGCTGGACAAGGACGTGAAACTCAAAAGAAATTTTTGATGTATTGTAATGAAGTGTTTAGACAAGCTCTTCTAAAAAACTACCAAGCTGAATCACTTTTATTTTTTGAAGCTAAGGACAAAACTTTTTCTCTTCCAAAATTTGCTCCCTTTGTTCATCAGAATAATATTTTTGAAATTAATTCTGCACTTGAAGATGCTTCTTATCATATTGAGCGAAATGGAAATGCAAAAATTATCTTCACCGATCTTTCTATAAAATTAACCCGACTTATTCACCGCTCCGAGCAAGCATAAATATTTTTTATTAAAATTTAATTTTAATTGATATTTATTATTAAAAACAGCTTCGCTAGGCTGTTTTTAACGAAGAAACGAAAATTTTTAAAGGCAATATACTATAAGTGAATAGAAAACGCGTTATAAGCGCTTATTTTGCTTTTTTGAAGCAATAAATGTGTGAAGAGTACTCTTTAGATTGTTTAGCGCTTAAATTTGACTTAAGTCCTATCCAAAAAGCTTTTAATGAAAATTTATTTCCTGTTTTATATTTTTCCGAAAGTAGACTCACGTAAAACGAATCGAATATCATCGGTTTAATTTTATGAAGCATAAACTCCTTTGCAAATATTTTTTCAATTGAAGTTTTTGAAAAATGCCAAAGGTGACGAGGCACATCATAAGCAGCCCAATACTCTTTATAATATTTAGCATCGTAACTTTTGAAATTAGGAACTGCAATTATTAAAGTTCCATTCGGTTTTACCAAATTGGATAATTTGATAACCGTTTCCTCCAAATTAGGAATATGTTCCAAAACGTGCCAAAGTGTAACGACATCAAATTGATTTCCGACAAATTTATCTAAATTGGATTCTAATTCGATCCCTTTTTCGGAAGCTAACTTTAAAGCATTTTTATTAGGTTCGACTCCGGAAACTTTCCATCCATTAGTTTTAGCTGCAATCAAAAAATCTCCCGTTCCTGCTCCTACATCCAATAATGAACCAACGCCATTATTTTCTGTAGCAATTAAATTTGTCTTATTTTTTAAAGACCATTTTTTTACAGTTTGATATAGAAGTGAAAGTACTCCCCTTTTCTCATCGGTGTGCGAAATGTACTCTTCGCTTTCATAATATTTATGAAGATCTTCTTCCTTAGGTTGTGGTACTGTTTTCAGAAAGTCTAATTCTTCATTATATGTCAAATTAAAGGTCTCTCCTGAGACCAAATAATCTTTTACCGATAAGTGTATTTTAGAATTAGTTTCCAATCAAAAACGAATTAAATATTAAATAAGAAAGTAGTGTTCCACGTGAAACAATGTTGTTATCGTCCCATGTATACTAACAAAACAGAAACGTCATTTGGAGAAACACCGCTAATTCTTGAAGCTTGTGAAACGGTAGCTGGTCTTATTTTGGTAAGTTTTTCTCTTGCTTCATAAGAAAGAGATTTCAACTTTGAATAATCAAAAGACTCAGGAATTTTTAAACCTTCTAAACGATTCAATTTATCGGCGTTATTTTTTTCCTTAGCAATATACCCTGAATACTTAACTTGGATTTCTGCTTGTTGAATCATTTCAGAATCTAATTCATTTTCTTGAATAAACTCCTTCACCGATTCAATTTGCTTCATATCCTCCATTGTTATTTCTGGACGAGAGAAAAACTTAAACATCTTATCACTCTGAGTAACTAGGGCAGAATTCTTTTCTTCGAAAATAGGATTAATTTCTTCTGGTGCGGAACTTGTCTCCTTAAAAAACTGAACAAAAGCTTCAGACTTTTCTTTTTTATCTTCCATCTTTCTCATACGACTTTCGTCGACCAAACCAATCGCAAAGGATTTTGGTGTTAAACGGAAATCGGCATTATCTTGTCTTAATAACGTTCTGTATTCTGCACGAGAAGTAAACATTCTATATGGCTCTTCTGTACCTTTTGTAATTAAGTCGTCTATTAAAACACCAATATAAGCCTCGTTACGTTGAAGAATAAAAGGATCTTTTTCATTAATTTTTAGGTGAGCATTTATCCCAGCCATTAGCCCTTGAGAAGCTGCTTCTTCATATCCAGTTGTACCGTTTATCTGGCCAGCAAAATATAAACCAGAAACAAGCTTAGTTTCTAGGGTGTGTTTTAATTGTGTTGGTGGGAAATAATCGTACTCAATAGCATAACCTGGACGGAAAAATTTCACATTTTCAAAACCTCTAACTTGGCGTAAGGCTTTAAACTGAATATCCTCAGGTAAAGAAGTTGAAAAACCATTGATATAATATTCAACAGTATTCCATCCTTCGGGCTCTACAAAAAGTTGATGTCTGTCTTTATCAGCAAAACGATTTATCTTATCTTCTATTGAAGGACAATAACGCGGACCAGTACTTTGAATCGCTCCGTTAAACATTGGTGATCTATCAAAACCTTCTCTTAAAATATTATGTACATCCAAACTTGTATGACTCATATGACAAGATCGTTGTTTGGTTAAAGGTTTTGTTAGGTCTGTAAATGAAAATTTTTCTGGCACATCATCTCCAGGTTGAGGAATCATTTTGGAAAAATCTAACGATCGACCATCTACTCTAGGTGGGGTTCCTGTTTTCATTCTTCCTGCTTCAAAACCTAAATCGGTTAAATCTTTAGTTATTCCTGTCGATGCTTTTTCACCAGCTCGTCCTCCTCCAAATTGTTTTTCACCGATATGAATTAAACCATTTAAAAAAGTACCATTTGTAAGCACAACACTTTTGGCTTTAATTTCTAAACCTAGAGAAGTTCTTACTCCTTTTACAATTCCATTTTCAACTATAATACCAGAGATCATCTCTTGATAGAAATCTAGATTTGGAGTTTGCTCTAACATCAACCTCCAAGTTTCAGCAAAACGCATTCGGTCACTCTGAACTCTCGGACTCCACATTGCAGGTCCTTTAGATTTATTAAGCATCTTAAACTGTATAGCAGATTTGTCGGAAACAATTCCGCTATAACCTCCTAGTGCATCTATTTCACGAACTATTTGACCCTTTGCAATTCCACCCATAGCAGGATTGCAACTCATTTGAGCAATGGTCTGTAAATTCATGGTAACTAAAAGAGTCTTAGAACCTAAGTTAGCAGCTGCGGCCGCGGCTTCTGAACCTGCATGACCAGCACCAACTACAATAACATCATATTCACTTTCAAACATATATTCTTTCAATTGTTCCACGTGGAACATTTAGTATTCTTATTAAAAAAGGGGTGCAAAATTACAATAATAATCTAACATTAAACAAGTTAGATAAAGAAACATCCATTTACGGATGTAAAAGAGATAAAGCTTCATTTTCTTTGTTACGCATTAAAGCTTCCTCTTCATCTGTTTTGTCTTTATAACCACAGAAATGAAGAATTCCGTGAATCATTACACGGTGTAATTCTTCTTCAAAACTATTATTAAAATCTTTTGCGTTATCCTGAACTCGTTCAACAGAAATAAAAATTTCACCATTGATCTGGTTTCCCATTCTGTAATCGAAACTTATTACATCGGTAAGAGTATCGTGATTTAAAAACTCTACATTCAATTTATGCAGAAATTCATCATCGCAAAATATGTAATGAACCTCACCTACTTCGAAACCTTCTGAAGTAATTACATTAGATATCCACTCATTTAAAAGAGTATCGTTGTCTAATTTAAAATCTGTTTCAAAATTAAATTCTATCATTCAGTGTTGCCCTTAAAATAGTCTTGAACTTTATTTTTATAATTCTGGCGCAAAGGTAAGGCCTCGCGATTTAAAATTTCAGTTGTATTAAAGTATTTTTTTATCTCTTCTGGAGACAATTGAATGTTGTTTCTATAATCTTTAAAATTAGTTTCGGCTTCTCTTCTAGTTTCCTGACCTTGCTCAAAATCGGCCTCATCCAATTTTAATAGTTCATATTTAAGATTTAAGATTTCCTGAAGCGTACTTTGGTTAAATCCTTTGTCGAGTAATTGTTGTTCAATTCCTTCCATTTTTTTTAGTAAAGCACCTCCATTCCCATTTAATCCTTCTTTGCTTAATCTATCTTGGAGTTTTTGCCTAAGCTCTTGTTGTTGCTTGTATATTTCAAAAAGTTCACCGTTCATCTCTTCACTATCTCCACTACCTTCTTTATCACCACCGTTTTCATTACCAGACTTCCCATTTTTGCCGTCCTTACCATTTTCACCTTCGCCATCACCTTGACCGTCACCTTCACCCTGGCCCTCGCCTTCACCTTGACCTTCCTGACCTTCTTGCCCTTTATTCATAGCATTCTTCATTTTCTCACCTAAACTTTCTTGTCCTTCAATTATATCTGGAAGCTGAAATTCCTTACCTGAACCTGAACCAGGACTAGGCATACCTTCACCAGAGCCAGAACCCATAGACATAGACATCTGCATTTGCATATTGCTCATAACATCACTTAATAAAACAGCTAAATCGTTGGAACCAGTCATAGTATATTGCTGATTACCAACTCCTTGTCGCATTTGATTCTCTGCAAGACGCTCTAATGATTTGTCCAAATTATACTGAATTTCAATCAAGGAACTCGTTATTTGTGAACCTATCATAGGCTGTCTAAGTGACAAGGCAAATAGGCTATCATCTATATGTTCAAAATTCGTTCTTAAGTCGTTTTGAATATTCAATTTGATGCCGTAGATAGGATTACCGTATTCAATTTTCTTAAAATCTTCCATTAAATTCTCTTGTTTAAAAGAAAACACGACAAGGTTATCTACTATCTGGCGAACCATTTTTAGGTCTTCTTCCATAGATTCCATCCCACCTGATTGCATTTGCATTTGCATCTGTTTACTCATTTCTTTCATCTTCTCACCAGCCTTCTTTTGACTTTTTCCAGCTTCACTTGGTTTCTGATCTTCAAGTTTATCAGTTGCTTTTTGTTGCTCTTGTTCGACTTCTTGCTCCCCGGCTTTATCTTGAGGAATATCCATTGGGGACTTTAAACCTTCATTTTCCTTTTGAAGCTCATCCATTTGCTTTTGATAATCTTCAAACTTTTTGTTGAGTTGTTCTTGCGCTTCTTTTGTGTTTTCACTTTCAGGTTTGTCGGCAAGTTTCTCTTGCTCTTCCCCCATTTTGAACAGCTCCTCAGCAAGTTTTTCCGCTTTCTTTTCTACGTAATACCTCTTGGTTAACTCTACAAGTTGTTCTAAATTTTTCTCTTGATTTTTATTTTGCTTAGCTAACTTTTCTAGTTTATCTGTAAGCTCTTCTTTGTTTATTTTATCTTGAAGTTTTTCGAGCTCTTCTAATAATTTTTCGTTTTCTTTTAACCGCTCTTCATTTTCCTCAAGACGCTTTTGTAATTCTTCTTTAAATGGATCGTTTTCTTTATTTTCAGGCTGGAAATTATCTAGCTCCTTTTTCATTTCTTCTGAAAAATTCTTCATCATTTCCTCCTGCTGCTTCTGACGCTTAATAAAGTTCTCAAGTTTTTTCTTGTCGTTATAATTAAGCTCGTTTTTTTCTTTTTGCATTCTAGATAACTCATCAAGAGATTCCTTTTGTTCTTTTAAATCATCCAATGATTTATCTAAACCTTTGATAGCGTCTTGTTGATTTTTTAGCTGCTCATCTTCAAATTCACTCTTTGTTAATTTTCTAAAAGAATAAACTGAAGATTTAGACGATTTGTAATTGTGAATTACATCGTTGTCAAAAACTTCAAAATAATATTCATAAGCTACACCTTCTTCTAATTCTAAATTACCTGGAAATAAATACGTAAATTGGTCGAAATTCGTCTTGTTAATAGGTAATGCTTCTGTTTTAGCGAGTTTCTCTTCTCCTTCAGGGAAATACACCAAGCGCAGTTTAGTAAGCCCGTAATCGTCTGAAATCTGGCCAAGAAATAAAACACGTTGAATATCAGCGCTATCTTGTTTAGACTGAACGCTAATTTCTGGATATTGATCTTTTACGACATTTAAAGTAAAAGCAAGATTTTCATATTCTTTTAATTTTTCATTAGATGTAGTAATGGTGTAGTCTAATTTATTGTAAACTGCTTTTTCAAAATGAAAACTTTGATTTTTTGGCACAAAGGAATAGCTTGTATCAGCAGTTTTTAAGGAAACAAACTCGGTGTTTTTAGTTATAAGATTCCATCTAACTCTAGTTCCCTCCGGAATTGTAGCATTTCCGGTGCTTTTTAAGGTTTCATCTCGCTTTCCTGTATAGGAAGGATAGTCTAAAACCATTTCGTAATTAAGTAAAGAAGGTGTTTTAACAACATCTAATACATATTGACGAGAAGTAACTTTATTCGCTTTTAAATTAAAAGAAATATTCTCAACAGGTTGTTGGAAAGTGTATTCAAAAGTTCCTGGCATTGTTTGCTGCATATAGTACGATTCACCATTGTAAATGATACTCGCATTTTCAGGAACTGCCGAACCTTCCGCTCTAACTTTTAACACAAAAGAACTGTTTTCGATTGCATTGAGATTTTCATTTAATACAAAAAAAGAAAATGGCGCTGGTGGTTCAAATGCTGTGTCGTAATGAACAACGCGCTTATAACTACTAGAAAAAATATCAGTTCCTCCTAAAGAACTAAATAAAAGAAATATTAAAACAGGAATTGCTGCATATTTCAAGTATTTAGCATTCTTTTTAAAATTTATAGCACTTTTAAATGGAATTGGTTGTAGTTCTGAAGCTTTTTGATCTATACTGGCTGCAAGCAATTCACTTTCGTGCTTGTTGTGATTAAGTTGAATTACATTTAGTAGTTTATCACTAACCTCAGGAAAATGATTTCCAATAATTCTTGATGCTTCCTCATAATTAATACCTTTTTGAAGTTTAAAAAGCTTCGCAAGTGGGAAAGCGATAAATCGAATAAATAAGCTTATTTCAACAATTATAAATGTCCAAAATAAAATACGCCTTCCTAACGGATTTAGCCAAAGGAAGTATTCAACCAATAGCGTAATTAGGAGGTACAACAGTCCAATGGCAAAGAAAAGGATGCTTCCTTTTATAAGCTCATTGGTGTAGTATTTCCTAATAAATTCCTCCAGCTTTTGCTGAATGATACTAAAGGTGCTCATAATTGTGCTTAATGATATTCAAATCTTCTAAATTACAATAAATTTTGCTCTCTATAAGGTACAAATATTGCTCCAAAAAAAGAAACAAACCGCAGGCACCAATAGCTTTAATATGAGACACCATAATTGTACCTTTGCAACTTCATAAAAAGAATGCATATTATGTCAGAAAAAGTTCGGGTACGTTTTGCCCCTAGTCCAACAGGGCCTTTACATATTGGAGGTGTACGCACCGCATTGTACAACTATTTATTTGCAAAAAAACACGGAGGTGATTTTCTCCTTAGAATTGAAGACACCGACCAAAACCGTTATGTAGAAGGCGCTGAGCAATACATTATTGAAGCTTTAAACTGGTTAAATATTCCTTACGATGAGGGTCCAAATAAAGAAGGTAATTGTGCTCCATACCGCCAAAGCGAAAGAAAAGAGCTCTATAAACAATATGCAGATGCGTTAATAGAGTCTGGAAATGCATATTATGCTTTTGATACTTCAGATGAACTTGATGCACATCGCAAAGACCACGAAGAAAAAGGAAAAACCTTTATTTATAACTGGCATAACCGTTTGAAGTTGAATAATTCTTTGGTTTTATCGGCTGAAGAAACGCAACAAAAAATTGAGAACGGAGATGAGTATGTAATTCGTTTTAAGTCACCAGAAAATGAAATGCTAATGCTTCACGATATTATTCGCGGCGGTATTCAAGTAGATTCAAACATTCTTGATGATAAGGTTTTGTTTAAAAGTGATGGAATGCCAACCTACCACTTAGCAAATATTGTAGACGACCATTTAATGAATATTACTCACGTAATTCGAGGAGAAGAATGGTTGCCATCCTTGGCATTACACGTTTTATTATATCGTGCATTTGGCTGGAAAGCTCCTGAATTTGCTCACTTACCTCTAATTTTAAAACCAACTGGAAACGGAAAATTAAGCAAGCGAGACGGAGATAAAATGGGCTTCCCTGTATTTCCATTACAATGGAAAACTGCGGAAGGAGATATATTCTCAGGCTACCGTGAAGATGGTTATTTACCTGAAGCAGTAGTAAATATGTTGGCCTTTTTAGGATGGAATCCCGGCACTGAACAAGAAATTTTTAGTTTAGAAGAATTGGTTGAAGCTTTCGAATTAGAACGTGTACATAAGGCAGGTGCAAAATTTGATCCTGAAAAGACAAAATGGTTTCAGAATCAGTATTTACAAAAGGTTGACGACGCAACACTCTCAGAAGATTTTATTAAATTCTTAAAAGAAAAAAGTGTATCGACTGATACTGGCCTAGACATAACTAAAATTGTTTCAATTTTAAAAGAGCGCGCAACGTTTGTAAGTGATCTTTGGGAGCAAGGAAGTTTCTTTTTTGAAGCACCTACTAATTACGATGAAAAGGCTTCAGCTAAAGCATTTAAAGAAGAAACACCTAAATTACTTCAAAAAGTAGTCAATATTATTGAAAATGAAGAAGATTTTTCAGCAGAAACTCTTTCAGAAAAAGTAAAAGGTTGGATTACATCTGAAAATATAGGATTTGGAAAAGTAATGATGCCTTTACGATTATCACTAGTAGGTGAAATGAAAGGACCAGATGTTTTTGAAATTCTTTCAATTTTAGGAAAGAAAGAAGGCGTAGCTCGAATAAATAAGGCAATTGAAACAATAGCTTAATAATTGCTAAAATTTTGTACCTTAAACAACTAATTATTATCAATTAAAATTAAATATATGGGTTATGCTATTGTAGTGCCAATTTTACTCCTTGGTTTATTTATTATTTTAGGTGCATTTTTTACAGTTAAACAACAAACTGCCGCTATAATAGAGCGATTCGGAAGATTTCAAAGTATGAGAAATTCTGGATTACAGTTTAAAATACCCTTTATAGATCGAATTGCAGGAAGAATAAATTTGAAAATTCAACAACTTGATGTAATAGTTGAAACGAAAACTAAAGATGATGTTTTTGTTAGACTAAAAATATCAGTTCAATTTCAAGTATTAAAACTGAAGGTTTACGATGCTTTTTATAAGCTTGAAAACCCACACGATCAGATTACCTCTTATGTTTTTGACGTAGTACGTGCAGAAGTTCCAAAAATGAAGCTAGATGATGTTTTCGAAAGAAAAGATGATGTAGCTATTGCGGTAAAAGCAGAGTTAAACGAAGCTATGAGCGAATACGGTTACGATATTATTAAAACACTCGTTACCGATATTGACCCAGACGTTCAAGTAAAAGCAGCTATGAATAGAATTAATGCTGCAGAACGTGAAAAAGTAGCTGCAGAATTTGAAGCTGAAGCGGAACGTATTAAAATTGTTGCTAAGGCACGTGCTGAAGCTGAAAGCAAGCGTTTACAAGGACAAGGTATTGCCGATCAACGTCGTGAAATTGCACGTGGACTTGAAGAAAGTGTAGATGTATTAAACAATGTTGGAATCAACTCGCAAGAAGCATCGGCGCTAATTGTAGTTACACAACATTACGACACACTGCAATCTATAGGTGAAGAAACCAATACCAACCTTATCTTATTGCCTAATTCACCACAAGCGGGAAGCAATATGCTTAATGATATGATTGCTTCATTTGTTGCTAGTAATCAAATTGGGGAGGAAATGAAAAAACAAAATCTTAAAAAAGGTATAGTTCCCAAACAGAGAACTAAACGAGAAGCCCCAGAAAGACCTGAAGAAGGAGAAGATTTAAACTATTAATCTTATTATTATATAGTATCCAAAAAAAGCCGTCTCAAAACAAATTGAGACGGCTTTTTTAATATTTTATTTCAAGAATTTTGAAGGCAGTCCTCTATTTAGAAATAAGTTTTAAGTTCAATTAAAAGAAAAAACTTATTTCGTCTTTACAGTTTTAATACCAATTAGCTTATCAACTACTTTTAAAACAAAGGCTTTCTTAATAATTGATGATGCAGTACTAGCAATTAAATTCATTGGTGAAAATGATTCTTTAGCGGTTTCTTTACTTTTAGTAAACCCTAATTTTACTTCTTCAAGGTCTATTTGAGACTTTAAACGCAAGTATTTCAGATCTCTATCTATTTCTTCGAAAGTAGTGTATCTCTTCATAGTATCAATATTAAAGATTCATTTCTTTAAGCCTATCTTCTGCTAGAGTATCATTTTTAAGGATATCTTGATAATCTTCAATCTCTTGTTCAGCCTTCTCTTTAGGCTCAATATCATCTTCATCGTATAAAATACCAGAGAACTTGTAAAGCATCTTCCGTTCTATTACTTTCTTCCCAAAAACGAACATTAAAAGTAATAGAATACCATAAAATGCACCTATTAGTAGAAAACCTACGTATACATGTTCAAAATAAGTGCCTAGCCAAAAGGCTGCACCTACAGAAAGAAAGACTAGAACAAATAGAAAAAGACTACCATAAACTAAAAGATTAACTAGTGATATACTGCCTTTCATAACAGATTTAAACAAGCGGAGTTTATAATACTCCGCAGTGCTTACACCATAATCTTCTATTTTTTCGGTAATCTTATTTAAACTATCTGTTAGATCTTTAAACATATTTACGATACTACTTTTTTCGCAGCTGCTTTAGCTTCATCTAATGTTGAATCAGCTTGTAATTTAGCATTTTGTTTTCTTAAAGCCTCTAGTTTTTCTTCCATTGCCACCAAAATGTCATCTGCTTTATGGCTTGCAGTAGAAAGAGTTTCATTTAGCTTCTGATCGAAACTATAGCGTGCTTTTTGAGCTTTATCACTTAAATTTTTACTAGTTTCTTTAAGTTGCTTATTTAATTTCTTTTGAGTTTTCTTAGCTTCTTTATTTAGCTTATCTCTTGTTTTAGAACCTTTGTCTGGAGCATATAAAATTCCAATTCCTGCTCCGATTGCTGCTCCTGTTAATAAAGCTAGTAGCGTTTGTCCTGTATTATTTGATGCCATTTTTAATTTGTTTTATAGGTTAATAACACAAAGATAGGTGTCCTTTCTATAAGTTCTTGTTAACAAGCGGTTAATAGTTAAATTAAACCTATAAAATTGTCTTAAAAATTGATAATTTAAAAGAATTCGTCTTAAAAGAGAGATTAAATATAAATCTAAAAGTTAATCAGACATTTATAAATTGAAATATATTAGATGGAGATGTTTAAATGTTGTGGTAAATTTGGAAAAATTACTCTCTAACACTCGTACTCAAGCTTGAAAAACATTAAGAAATATTTTTCTGTTATATTATTCTACCCTCTTTTAATAGTTACAATTCTGGGTTGGTTTCTCATCCCTTATTTTAAACCATACTTAAAAGAAATAATTGGATTTGGAATAGTAACCACTATGCTATTTAGTTTGTATTTATTAATTCCAAAATTGAAAATACAAAAGTGGTTTTTAATAGCTTCTCTATTTTTACTCGCTGCCTTAGCTTTTATAAAACTTTCTTTCTACTATCACTATGGTGTAAAACTAAGTGGATCTGCACTTTTTGTGATATTTGAAACTAATACACAAGAATCTAGTGAGTTTCTGAGTTATTATTTAAATACGTCCGTCATACTTCTTGCTATTGTACTGTTTCTCCCTTGGCTTTTATTGATTCCTTTTATATTAAAACAAGAATCAAGTTTACCATTTACAGATAGATTAAAAGCGGTAAAATGGAAAATATTAATAGTATTAGGAATTGTATTATCGCTTTTTGTGATACACAAGAAATTTAGTGAACATAATATTATTTACACCAGCATAGCATCTTACTCCGATTATCAAACAACCAAAGCTAATCTTAAAAAAACCTTAGCTAAGGGCGAAAGTGATATTTTAAAAGTCCATTCTTCAGATGAAAAACCACAAACCTACGTTGTTATTATTGGGGAATCAACTTCGCGATGGCATATGCAATTGTATGATTACGCAAGAGAAACAAATCCGTTATTAACAGAAATAAAGGATGAGTTAGTGATTTTTAAAGATGTAATTACTCCTAATGTCCACACCATCTTAGCGCTTGATAAAATATTGACGTTTTCAGATTATAACCATCCCAACAAAGAAGAAAACGCATCTATAGTTCAATTAGCAAATCAAGCGGGTTTTACTACGTATTGGATATCAAATCAAAGACCAGTAGGACTTCACGAAAGTGTATCTACATTAATAGGCAATGCATCAGACCAAACGTATTTTTTAGCTACAGATAACTACAACAGTAACATTTATGACGAAGTAATATTGCCAAAGCTTGATGAAGTTCTAACTCAAGGTGACAAAAAGAAAATGGTTTTTATTCATTTAATAGGAACCCACGGAGATTATAAAAAAAGATACCCAGAAAAATATGCCTTTTTTAACGACAGTCCACCACAAACCCCATTTATCAACAAGTCTAATGAACACTACGTAAATGAATATGACAATGCAATTCGCTATAACGATTACATTGTTCGAAGCATAATTGAAACTGTTCGAAAAGAAGAAAAGTCTAGTTATGTAGTTTATTTTTCCGATCATGGGGATGAATTGCACGATACAATGGATTTAAGAGGCCATAACGAGTATTACGGCACTCCTCCAATGTATGAGGTTCCATTTGTAATTTGGACGTCGCCTGAATACAAAAATCAACATCCAAATTTATCCGATTTAAATAGCTTTACTGATAGAAAATATAATCTTGAAGATTTTATACATAGCTTTTCCGATTTAAGTAGAATTGAATTCAATCTAATAGACAAAACGCGAAGTATTTTCAACCAAGAATTTCAAGAACGTACACGATGGATTAAAGAAAATGAAGATTATGATAACAGGTAAAAAACTCATAATACTCATATCGGTACTGTTTTTAACTATATTGTTTGGAATGGCGTATCGCTATTCGCCTTATAAGCTTGAATATCTTGGATATTACGACAAAATATGGGCCCATAGGGTTAATAGTCCTGAAAAACTTGAAAGTGCTTTAAAATACTTTAAAGGGGTTGAATTAGATTTGGTGTATAATGAGCAAGAAGGTGTTCTGGATGTAACCCACCCTCCTGTTCCATCGATAGGTCTTTCATTTGAAAAGTACTTATCTTATATCGATGTAGTCGAAAAACCGTATTTATGGTTGGATATAAAAAATCTAAACTCAGAGAATAAGGATGCTATTCTTAAAAAGTTAATGAAGCTATTTTCTGAAAAAAAATATCCTCTGGATAAAGTGCTTGTTGAAACACGGTATCCAGAGGCATTATTAGATTTTTCGGAATTAGGATTTAAAACAAGTTATTACTTACCCTTCGGATTAACAGAAATGTCTTCTGATAATCGTAACATTCAACTTCAAAAAATTACTAATATTCTTGACGAACAACCTGATTTAGCTATTTCATCAAATTACACTGATTATGAAATTATGGCTAAAGAATTTCCTACAAGAGATAAATACTTTTGGATAACATCCTCAATAAGAAAGCACGGTTTTTCAACTCCTAAAAAAATATTGAAAGACAGTACTGTAAAAGCTGTTTTAATCAGCTATAAAGTAATTAAAGGACACAGGTAACTTATGAAAGTTTTGCCCAAGAATCGCGTAATGGCACTGTACGGTTAAATACAATATTATCTTTTGTCGTGTCTTTATCTACCACAAAATACCCTAAACGCTGAAATTGAAATTTATCTTCTGGTTCAGCATCTTTTATACTTGGTTCAGCATATCCTGTAATAACTTCTAAAGAATTTGGATTTATAAATTCCATAAAATCCTTTTCCTTGTTAGTATCTGGTGATGGTTCTGTAAATAGTCTGTCGTAAAGACGAACTTCAACAGGCAAAGCGTGCGCTGCAGAAACCCAGTGTAAAGTTCCTTTTACTTTTCTTAAAGAAGCCTCTGTTCCACTACCACTTTTACTTTCTGGATCGTAAGTACAGTGAATTTCGGTGATGTTTCCATCAGCGTCTTTTACTACACTTTCTCCTTTAATGATATATGCATTTTTTAAGCGGACTTCTTTCCCGATTGTCAATCTAAAAAACTTGCGGTTTGCTTCTTCTTTAAAATCTTCTCTTTCAATCAATAATTCTTTAGAAAAAGGTACTTCTCTATTTCCAGCACTTTCGTCTTCTTGATTATTTTCTGCTTCAAGCATTTCAGTTTGACCCTCTGGATAATTATCAATAATCAATTTCACAGGATCTAAAACCACCATGATTCTCGGTGCCTTTTTATTTAAATCTTCACGAACATTAAATTCTAAATGAGAAACATCAATCAAATTTTCACGTTTACCAACGCCAATACTATCGGCAAAGTTTTTAATTGATTCTGGAGTATAACCTCTTCGGCGTAAACCAGAAATAGTAGGCATACGAGGATCGTCCCAACCATTTACAACTCCCGCTGCAACTAATTGAGCGAGTTTTCGTTTACTCACAACAGTATGACTTAGATTTCTACGTGCAAATTCGCGCTGTTTAGGACGTAATTTATCCTCTTCCACCACTTGATCTAAAAACCAATCGTAAAGCTCTCTATGAGGTAGGAATTCAAGCGTACAGAAGGAATGTGATACTTGTTCTATATAATCACTCTCTCCATGAGTCCAATCGTACATTGGAAAAATTTTCCAATCGGTTCCGGTACGGTGATGTGATTTAAACAAGGTTCTATACATCACAGGATCGCGCATTAACATATTAGGCGATTCCATATCAATTTTAGCACGAAGTACGTGTTCCCCTTCTTTGGTTTCCCCATTCTTCATCTTCTCGAGTAACTCTAAATTTTCCTCAACAGAGCGATTTCTATAAGGACTAGCCTTTCCAGGTGTGTTTGGAGTACCTTTTTGTTCAGCAATTTCTTCTGAAGTTTGAGAGTCTACATAAGCTTTTCCATCCTTAACCAATTGAACAGCCCAATCGTATAACTGTTGAAAATAATCGGAAGCATAACATTCGGTTGCCCATTTATAGCCCAACCAAGAAACATCTCTTTTAATGGCGTCAACAAATTCCTGTTCTTCTTTTGCTGGGTTTGTATCGTCAAAACGAAGATTTACAGGGGCATTGTATTTTTCTCCTAAACCAAAGTTTAAACAAATTGATGAAGCATGACCAATATGTAAATAACCATTAGGTTCTGGTGGAAATCGGAAACATAAATCATCTTTTTTGTAGCCTTTTTTAAGGTCTTCTTCTATAATATGCTCTATAAAATTAAGAGGTGCTGCTTCGTTACTCATATCTGTATTTTTAAGTCGTGCAAAGGTAAGGAATTAAGTGAAAAAGAAGTTGTTTAAAATTAGGTTTCGACCTTGGTTTATCCTGAGCGAAGCCGAAGGACTCAAACTGACTTTGTTTATTATATTTGTCAAAAATTATTTATGGGAACCATTCGTTTAAAAAACATAAAGATTTATGCCTTTCACGGGTGTTTAGTTGAAGAAGGACAAATAGGATCAGATTATTTGGTGAATCTTACAGTAAAAGCCGATTTATCTAAAGCTTCAAAAACTGATGAATTAGCAGATACTGTTGATTATGTTATGCTTCAAAATATCGTAAGAGAAGAAATGAGTATACGTGCAAAGTTATTAGAGCACGTAGCTAAGCGAATTATTGATTCGGTGTTGATAAAATTAGAAATGGTTAATACAGTGAAGGTTACAGTGGCAAAACAAAACCCTCCTATTGGTGGAGACGTTGCTGAAGTAAGTGTAACAATGAAGAAGAAACGCTAATTTAGTTTTTATGTAGGAAATAAATGTTTAATTATTTACATTTGCACCACAATATGGCATCGTGGCCGAGTGGCTAGGCTCAGCTCTGCAAAAGCTGCTACAGCGGTTCGAGTCCGCTCGATGCCTCCAAGAAACCTTAACTTTTTAGTTAGGGTTTTTTTTATTTTTAATAATTACTACGATTTCCACGAGCCCAAAACTTTGGGAGCCGCGCTTAATACTAACAAAAAAATATAAAAAAGAAGAGATTATTATTGTAAATCCTCAACAGGAGGAATAGGCTTTTCTATTTCTATAGGATTGCCTTGTCCTGGGATTTTTTCAAGTCCAGCTTCAACACCTTTGGGGAAAATACCTTGAATAAGAAGTAAAATACCAAATCCAAAAATTAAAATACTCACCCATTTTTTAGTTTTAAAAATAAAACGCGGAGTCATTTTATTTTTCAATTTTTTAGCTAAAAGTATTTTTAAAAGGTCGGTAAGAAAGAATGTTGCTAATACCGTAGAAATAAATAGAAATACGCCATTATCTGAAGTTGTAAGAGCATTAGCCATAATTAGCGTTCCTATCCAACCCGCTAATACACCAAAGTTTACAAAGTTCAATAGAAATCCTTTTAGGAATAGTCCACCGAGATTTTTTTTTACTTTTACAGCGTAATGTTCTCTTACAATTTTAAATATTGATTTATTGGTTCGAATATAGGATATAATTCCATAAGCAATGAGAATCCCTCCGCCAAAAATTAGTAAGCCAGGATCATTCTTCACTTGTTCAAGAATTCTACTTGTACTATAAAAGGCTATTATTATAAACAGTATATCAGCAACTATTGCACCTAAATCAAAGAATACAGCGGCCTTAACCCCTTTTGTTATAGCAGTTTCAATTAGGGTAAAAAATACTGGACCGACTGCAAAAGCCAATAAGAATCCATAAAATGCAGCGTAAAGTAAACCGTCAAACATAATAGGGTAAAAATACAAATTACTTTTACCCAATGTCTGTAAAAAAATAAATTTTAGTTTTTACTATTTAATATTTAGTTACTAAAAAGTATAAAACCTTTATTTTAAATGTTTTATTTATGACCTAGCATTGTAAAATCTAAATGCTTCTTAACTAAATCGGCATTTTTTACTTTTACATTAACTTCATCTCCAAGGCGATATACGTTATTGGTACGTTTTCCAATTACCGCATATTCGTCTTTATCAAATTCGTAATGGTCGTCATTCAAATCTTGCAAACGAACCATTCCTTCACATTTATTAGAGATAATTTCTATATAAATACCCCATTCAGTAACTCCTGAAATTACTCCAACAAACTCTTCATCTTGATGATCTTGCATATACTTAACTTGCATATACTTAATACTATCGCGTTCGGCATTAGTTGCAAGTCCTTCCATGTCACTACTATGGCTACATTTTTCTTCAAATTCCTCTTCATTAGCACTTTTTCCATTTTCTAGATAATGCTGAAGAAGTCTGTGAACCATAACATCTGGATATCGACGTATAGGTGAAGTAAAATGGGTATAATAGTCAAAAGCTAATCCGTAGTGACCAATATTTTTGGTTGTATACATTGCTTTACTCATACTTCTAATAGCAATAGTATCTATTAAATTCTGTTCTTTTTTACCTTGAACATCCTTCAATAATTTATTCATAGAAGTAGCTGTAGTATGACGATCTTTTGTGTTTAGTTTATAACCAAATCGTTTAATTATATTTTCAAGCGCTGCAATTTTTTCGTCATCCGGTTCATCGTGAACTCGGTAAACAAATGTCTTTTTTGGATTCTGTTTTCCGATAAATTCGGCTACACTTCTATTGGCTAGAAGCATAAATTCTTCAATCATCTTATTAGCGTCTTTACTTTCTTTAAAGTACACGCCTTCAGGGTTTTTATTTTCGTCTAAAATAAATTTTACTTCTACCTTATCAAATGAAATAGCACCAGCACGCATACGTTTAGTTCGTAATTTTTTAGCAAGCCTATCCATTTCTAAAATAGCTTCAGCAATTTCAGGTTTAACGTCATATTCTTCATCTGTAATCGAAATATCGGAAGGAATTTTATGTATTTCCTCATTCGGATTTTCAATTACGTGTTGTGCTTCTTCATAAGCAAAACGCGCATCACTTAATGTAACTGTCTTTCCAAACCACTGTTTTATAACTTCCGCTTTTTGATTCATTTCAAAAACAGCTGAAAAAGTATATTTTTCTTCATTAGGACGAAGAGAACAAGCATTGTTTGAAAGAATCTCTGGCAGCATTGGTACCACTCTATCTACTAAGTAAACGGAAGTTGCACGTTCATAAGCTTCATCATCAAGTTCATTTCCAGGAGTAACATAATGTGACACATCGGCGATGTGAATTCCTATTTCATAATTCCCATTTTCAAGTCTTTCAAAAGAAAGGGCATCATCAAAATCTTTTGCATCCTTTGGATCTATTGTAAAAGTTAAAGTTTCGCGCATATCGCGACGCTTTTTTATTTCAGATTCCTTAATTGAAGTATCTATTTTATTAGCATAAACTTCAACCTCTTGAGGGAAATCATACGGCAATCCGTATTGTGCTAGAATAGAGTGAATTTCGGTATTATGTTCTCCAGGCATACCTAGAACTTTAATAACTTTTCCTATAGGAGAATCTTCTTTTTCTGGCCATTCTAGCATTTCAACTAAAACCTTTTCTCCAGATTTAGCTCCGTTTATTTTATTCTTTGGAACAAAAATATCGGTGTACATTTTATAATCTGTAACATCTACGAATGCAAAGTTTTCCTGTACATCTATAGTACCTACAAATTCTGTACGTTTTCTTTCTATAATTTTGGTTACTTCTCCTTCTGTCTTCCCTCCTTTTTTACGTTTAAAAACGTAAACTTCAACTATATCGCCATTTAAGGCTTTATTTAAATTTTTACTACTCACATAGATATCATCTTCAAGATCTTCTACAATAATGTAGCCTTGACCACGACCTGCAATATCAACTCTTCCAGTATAGTAGTTTTGTGAAGGGGTAAGTATATATTTTCCGCGATCAATTTCTTGAATACTTCCTTTTCCTAGTAAATCCTTTAATTTTTTTATTATTTGGTTCCTACTACTAGGGTCGTCTAATTGAAGTTTAGCGGCAATTTGCTTATAGTTAAAAGCTTGTGAATGATCTTTCCGAAGTATGTTCAGAATTGTTTGAGAAAGATTATCTATTTTATTTTTACTCTTTTTACGTTTATTTTTTGGCATAGTTTAATTTGTAATTATTGTAAATGTAATACATATCTCATAATGATTGGATTACATTAGCAAAGATTTAGTACCTTAGAGAAGGTTTATATATAATATAAACTTGAAATCTACTAATGTGATGAAATTTAAAAGTAAGAATAATTTCATAAGCTACTTAGATATCTAAAATGGAACATTTTAAAACCATAGCTATATTCCAATACCCTGCAGAATATGCAGTGCTTCAACTTTTGTTTGATCAAGAAGGCATTAGGTATGTATTTCAGAATGAAACAATGATTAGTGTATTTCCTTTTTACTCGAATGCCATAGGTGGAATTAGGCTTCAAGTACATATAGACGATATTTCTCAAGCAGAACAAATAATGAACGATTTCAACAATCCTTCCAACTTAAAAATCGTGTAAAAATCTATAGTCTTTCTCTAGATTCAAAAATCTTCATTTTCCATTTTTTATAGTTATCAACATATATTAATACTACATTTTTCTTTTTTAAAATTTAATTAAATAAAATGGTGTTTATTATAGTGTGTTAATATGTACAATAACTTTTTGATGTTTTGTTTTGAAATTAACTTATTCTCTTTTAATAATAGGTTATTAACATAATATAACAATCTGAACAGCTTAAATTATAGTCGAATAGCTATAGTAATTAACAACTGTGAACAACCTATTTCTACAACCTAAAATTGATAAGTATTTTTAAAATTAATGTTGTTAACTGAAAATTTTCATCCCATAACTGACCAATAAAAAACGGTTAAAAAATTTGCATTATTGGAATTTTAAAACCTATTGTAAATAATTTCCACATCTGCAATTTTACTTATAGGAATTCAATTAACAAATATCAACAATGTTGTTAACCATTATATGAAGCTAAGGTTAAGAAACGATTAATTTACACTACATATAATTTAATATACTGAATTTAAGTCTATTAAACGTGTTGATAACCTATATTATATAAGAAAAGCAATATTAGATAGAACAATAATATTTCTGCTACCTAAATCATTATCTTTGATAAAAATTAAATATTATGAAAATTTCTATCGGGAACGACCACGCAGGTACAGATTATAAATTTGAAATAATCTCTTATTTAGAAAAAGAAGGACATACTGTTATCAACCATGGTACGGATGAAAATTCTAGTGTTGATTATCCAGATTTTGTTCATCCTGTTGCTGAAGATGTTGAGAAAGGAAATGTAGATTTTGGTATCATTGTATGCGGAAGCGGAAACGGTGCTAATATGACGGCTAATAAACATCAAAAAGTACGTTCTGCTTTATGCTGGACAAAAGAAATTACCGAATTAGCGCGTCAACATAATGATGCTAACGTTTTAAGTATTCCAGCACGATTTACTAGTAAACAACAAGCTGTTGAAATGGTAAAAACATTTCTAAATACAGATTTCGAAGGTGGCCGTCATCAAAAACGAGTAGAAAAAATAGCCTGCTCATAAACTTTTAAAATGTCGCATAATCACGCACATTCTAATAGCCATTCACATCCCGATATGAAAGGTAGAAAGCTTCTGCTCTCTATTTTTCTTAATATAGGTATTACTGTTGCTCAAGCTATTGGCGGATTAGTTTCTGGAAGTTTATCATTACTTTCTGATGCCTTGCATAATTTTAGCGACGTACTTTCATTGATTGTTAGCTACATAGCCGATAGATATTCAAAAAAAGACGCTTCGGTTACTAAAACTTTTGGGTATAAGCGAGCCGAAATTCTTGCAGCCTTCGTAAATTCTGTAACATTAATTATAGTTGCTGTTTACCTTATTTACGAAGCTATCTTTAGATTTATGGATCCACAACCTATAAAAAGTGGTTTGGTAATATGGTTAGCGATTTTAGGAATTGTTTTTAACGGATTTAGCGTACTTCTACTTTTTAAAGAATCTAAAACAAATATGAATATGCGTTCAGCATATTTACACTTATTTTCAGATATGGCTGCATCTGTAGCTGTTTTGATAGGTGGTGTTTTAATGTTATATTTTGAATGGTATTGGGTAGATAGTATATTAACTGTGTTAATAGCACTATACTTGTTAATAATGGGGTATGATTTGATAAAAAGTTCTTTTAAAGTATTGATGCTTTTTACTCCAGACGACTTAAATTTGGAAGAAATAATTGAAACGGTTTGTGAAATTCCAGAAGTGAAGAATATGCATCATATTCATATCTGGCAGCTTAACGAACAAGAAACGCATTTAGAGGCACATTTAGATTTTCACGAAGATGTTACACTTTCTGAGTTTGATGCAGTGTTAACTAAAGTTGAAGAAGTTCTTTTTAAAAACTTCGGAATAAATCATGTTACTATTCAACCTGAACACCAAAAAGACGATCCAAAAGACATTATTGTTCAAGATTGATTTAATTGAAAAACTATGGAAATTGAAGTAAAAAATTTTGAAGAATTAAACACTAATGAACTTTATAGTCTTTTAAGATTAAGAAGTGAAGTTTTTGTTTTAGAGCAGGATTGTGTTTATCAAGATATAGATGGAAAAGATCAACGGGCTTTACATGTAATAGGTAGAGAGGATGGAAAAATAATTGCTTATGCTAGATGTTTTCAAGAAGGAGATTATTTTGACGAATCTTCTATTGGTAGAGTAGTTGTACGGGATAACTATCGCAAATTAGGGTATGGACATAAAATTACCGATGCGGCAATTAAAGCAATAGAAGAGTATTATAAGGCTAACAAAATAAAAATATCAGCCCAAACTTATCTAGTCACTTTTTACGAAAGCCACGGTTTTAAGACTATTGGTGATCGCTATTCAGAGGATGGAATACCTCACATTGCAATGATTAGAGCTTAATTAAATTCTTTTCAAGATTTAGCTCTTTTAATAATTCGTCTGTAAACTTGTAATGTCCACGACGCGTTATTATTTTAAATCGTTGATTACGCATTCGAGTAATTGTATCTAAAAACTGCCATTTAGATTTTAATAATCTAAGTTTTTCCGTTTTTAAACTTATTTCAAAATAATGCTTAATTCCAGCCCGACTTGCTACTATATCTGGAGTTATTACTACATCACTATCTTTTTTAAGATATGATTTTGGAGCTTCGTATCCATCTACGTTAGCTCTAATTTGTTCAAACCCTCTTTTCTCTAAATAGCTTACCGATTCTTTAATAATTTCTTTGTTTTCTTCTCTATCTGCTTGTATCATAGCAGCTAAAATACGAATATATTGATTAACAACCGGTTAAGGTTATGTTAAGCTAAAAATTAGAGTGTTAATTTAGTTTTTGTACTTAATAGAATTATCAAATGGAAGCTTTAATTGATGTAGAATATTTTCATCATCCTTATGGTCGCTAATATCTAATCCGTACTTAATGTCTGCTGTATTTTCATAAAAATAAGTTCCAAATAAGCGATCCCAAATAGAAAACATATTTCCAAAATTAGTATCTGTCCAAGGCATTTGATAGTGATGGTGAAACTTATGCATATTTGGAGTTACAATAATATAGCTTAGGGCTTTGTCTAATTTTGTTGGAATCGAAATATTTGCGTGAGTAAAATAGGTAAACAGCACACTTAAAATTCTATAGAAAAGATAAAAAGCTATTGGCATTCCCATAATTACAACCGTAAGTAATGCGAAGGTTTCTCGAATAATAAAATCGAAAGGATGATGTCGCGTTCCAGTTGTTACATCTACATTTTTATCGGAATGGTGAACGGTGTGTAAACGCCACATCCATTGAATTTTATGAAGAAGAAAGTGTACAAAATATTGAGCGATTAAATCTAAAATTAAAATGGATAGTAATAATTCTAACCAAACAGGAGCAGTAATATGCTGTAATAAACCAAAGTTGGAATTGTCTATCCAAAGAAATACCCCAGCCGTTAAAATCCCGAAAAACAAGTTTATTAACATTACAAATGCAAGTAAAATAAAATTTGTTTTAGCGTGTCGCCATTTGTTGTATTTAGTAAAAACTAATTTGTAATATCCCTCTAAAATCCAGAATATAGTAAGGACAAAAAACACCCAACCTGCTTTCATCCAAGTAGGCATTGTTTCGAAGAAAGTTAAGAAGGACTGCATTTGTTTGTTATATTTTCAATCAAACTCTGTTTATTATTCCTTGCTCGAGCATAATATCAAAAGCTTTATTTGAATCACTTAAACCTCTACACAGTGATCCAGGTAGAATAATTTTTCTGCTTCTACTCTTATTTTTATCATCAATAAAATCAACCCTAAAATATGCTCTTGAAAAACACTTTTTAGCCTGATGGAATGTTACACGAATTATCTTCTCTCTTTCAATTACGGAAGTATTAGAATATTTTCTTTTCCTAAATGAATCATAAATTGTAAAAACAACTATACCAAATAGGAATAAAAGTCTAATCCAATCACTATTTTTAAAATAATTATAAGTTAAATACAGGAAACAAAGTACTGTAAATATTATAGAAATTGTATAAATTACTTTATTTTCTGATGTATCCTTAGCGGTATAATTTTCTAAATTTCCATCAGAAGTAAAAATAATTTTTTCTTCTAAAATATGACAAAATCCTTCATACGTTTTAAATTTTCTAAGTTCTTTCATTTGGTAAAAAAAGATTGCAATAGCATCAAATTTGAAATGATTTCTTCTACGCTAGAACAAACAAATTATCACCTCAAAATTTTCTTATATCTTCCTTCATCATTCAAAACAGCAACTGCTTCTAGAATTTCAGGATTGTGCTCTATTTGATAGTTATATAATCCTTCACGATAGAAATAACGCTTTAGAATTTCGTCTGTTAATAACGATTCTATTTCAACTTTTTTATCGATAATAGCTTTCTCTTTTGCGGTATCAATAGCAGCCATTAATTGATTGTAACTTTGAGAAATTTCATTGTTTAATTCGTCTGATTCGGCCATTTTTAAACCTTCTGCAAATTTCTTTTCGGTTTCAGTTTCATATTCAAAATTGTTTGCTTTTAAATATTTCAGGAAATCTTGGAAGTCACTTTGTCCAAACTTAAAGTTTTTCCAATCCGTCATTTGATGGCTGTAATAGTATTTTGTAGCATAATCAAAAATTGCATTGTCTTTTAGTAAAGCCGTGGTAATTGGGCTATAAACTGCCGATGCCATTTCAATATCTGGCAGTATTCCTCCCCCGTCATAAACAGTTCTACCTCCTTTAGTTTTAAACTTGTTATATTCTTTTGGATCTTTTCGAATAGGATCGCCATTTTCATCTCTATGCCAGTAATCAACAGCTTGAATTCCACGACCGCTTGGTGTGTAATACCTCGAGATAGTAACTTTTAACTGAGTTCCGTACGTTAGCTTTTTAGGACGCTGTACAAGCCCTTTTCCGAAGCTTCGAGCCCCAACGATAACTGCGCGATCTAAATCTTGTAAACCTCCTGAAACTATCTCACTAGCCGATGCACTACGACCGTTGATTAAAACTACTAAAGGAATTTCGGTATCTACGGGTTCAAAACGTGTTTTATAAGTTGCATTATACTTTTCAATAACCGATTTTGTGGTGGTGATTACTTGATCTTTTTCAACAAAAAGGTTTACAACGCTGATTGCTTCATTTAATAATCCTCCTGGATTTCCTCGTAAGTCTAGTATTATCTTTTTCGCACCTTGAGATTTTAAATCTATTAACGCCGCTTTGGTTTCAGAAGTAGTTTTACTATTGAATTTTGAAAGTACAATATACCCAATGTCATTGTTTATCAATTTATAAAAAGGAACTGCTTTAACTTCAACAGCTTCGCGTGTAATGGTTGTGGTAGTGGTTTTACCTTGTCTTTTATAAGTTACATCAACTTTAGAACCTGGAGCACCTTTAAGTAATTCTCCCGCATCTTCTTCAAAATTTGCTAAGGTTACATCCCCTATTTTAATAATCTCATCTCCTGCTTTTAAACCTGCTTTATCTGCGGGATACCCTTGATAAGGTTCTACAATAATTATTTTATCTTCTCGGGTCTGAGCGGTAGCACCAATACCTGTATAAACTCCTGAATTATTGATTTTAGCATCCTCAACTTGTTGTTCGTTCCAATAAACGGTGTAAGGATCTAAGTCGTCCAACATTCCTTTTATAGCTTTATCCATAAGTGTAGCCGGAGTAACTTCATCTACATAATTCATATTTAATTCCTTGTAAAGCGTAGTGAAAATTTCAATCTGTTTTGCTATTTCAAAAAAATCGCTTTTAAAACTTACAGTGGTAAAAAATATACCAATGGCCACAAAGGGAATAATTATTCTCTTTTTCATAATTGTTGTGTTAATGAGATTTTGAGTTGTTGTAACATTCTACCAACTTACTCAATGTATCAGGATTTTATTCTACACTTCAGAAATATACGAAGAATGATAATATTTCTAATTCCAACGAAGAATAAATACTAATTGTTTCACGGTTTTCAAATAAATTGAACAAAACCTGAAAGCTTAGCTATTATCTTCTTGAAGTTTTTTTAGCAATTTTAGCATCGACTTTTCCAATTGAACATATTCTGGTTTTACTTTTCCTAGATATAAAAAAAGCATCATAAACCTAGTATTTTCACTTTCTTCAATTAGGTGTTTATTTAACCTATATGCTTCGCGAAGTTGTCTTTTTACGCGGTTTCTATCTACTGCAGATTTAAAATTACGCTTAGGAACAGCAAATGCTGCTAGATTGGTATTGATTTCATTATTAGGTAGAAAAAATACTTTTATAGGAAATTTTGTATACGTTTTCCCTTCCGAAAACAAGGTTTCAATTGTTTTGGTGCTTTTTAGCTTTTCTGTTTTTGGAAATTTTTTGTTCACCAAGTAAATATATAAAAAGACTTCTCAGCTTTTCGGTTGCATTTCAATAGTTTTCCTATCTTTTAGATTTAAAGAAAATCACCTTTTAAAGTTGTAATTTTAGTTCTTAATTTAAAACTGTAAAAACAAAATTTAAAAATTATTCATTTTGAAAGAAACGCTTAAAATATCGATTATTCAAAGTAATCTTCATTGGGAAAATGCTGAAGCAAATCTGAAAATGTTTTCAGCGAAAATAGAAAATATTGAAGAGAAAACAGATTTAATCGTCCTTCCTGAAATGTTTTCAACAGGTTTTTCAATGAACGCCGAAAAATTAGCCGAACCGAACGATGGAAATACTTTAAAATGGATGATTAAAGAAGCAAAAACGCATAATACTGCTATTACCGGAAGTGTAATTATTAAGGAAGATGATAATTTTTTCAACCGGATGTTTTTTGTTTTTCCTGATGGCAGTTATAAAAAGTACGACAAAAGGCACACATTTACCTTAGCCAAGGAAAATGAAACGTATAAAGATGGTACCGAACGCTTAATTGTAGATTATAAAGGCTGGAAAATATGTCCGCTTATTTGTTACGACTTGCGATTTCCTGTGTGGGCAAGAAATAAAGAAGATTATGACATTTTAATTTATGTAGCAAACTGGCCAAAAGTAAGAACCTTAGCTTGGGACACGCTATTACGTGCGAGAGCAATTGAAAACATGACTTATTGCGTAGGCGTTAACAGAGCAGGTTTTGATGGAAACGACCACGAATATGTTGGACGTTCGGCAATTTACGATGTTTTAGGAGTTAAAATAACTTCTAAGGACATAGGGGAATTTACCGAAACGGTGGTTTTAGAAAAAGAACACATTGTTAACAACCGAAAACATTTTCAGTTTTTGAATGATAGAGACGATTTTACTTTAGTATAAATGTTTCGTTTAAACTCCAATTGGCACGTACTTCAATCTCTTTAGGATAATAGATAATTTTTTCGGCTTCCATCCTATTTAGGAAACTCCCTGTGTCCCATCTTCCGTTTTGATTGTCGTCATAGATAATTCTTAAAAAATATTTTTCCGGAGAAAGTTCATCGAAATAAACAGGAATATTTTCGGTTAAATATCTTTCTGCAACAACATTATACTTGCTATTCACAATTTGAACGATAATTGGAAATCTATTTACATTTACCAGATTGAGACTAAGCGTTCCGTAATCTGAAGACAATCGCGTTTTTACATTGAAATACAGTGTGTCATTTGTCTTCTCGAAAAAGTCGGTCAAGGCTCCAGGCATAATGCTTATGTTATAGCTTTCATCTTCTTCTTTTGGGAAATGCAGTTCTGCTAAATTATGCTTTTTATTCAACCTTATTTCGGTATCAACAAGCACCGAATCTTTGTTAATAACTTCAAATTTCTCAGCATCAAAAGAAGTTATTGGGGTGTTTAATCGCAATTTAAAGGTGTCCTTTAACTTTAAAAATCCAGTTTTAACTGCTGAAACTTTTAACGAATCACTATAAAGTTCGCGTATTCTTACCGAAGCTGTATCTACTTTATTTCCATTTGTAACTTTAAAGAGCAAAGAATCTACTTTAAGATTAGGCTTAAACCAATAGTGAAGTGAATCTTTCATTTCATCTTTATAAGATGTGGAAACGTAATCTTGACCTACATCCGATAACATTTCAACCTTTAAGCTATCTACTCGCCCTTCATAACCAAAAATAATATGGTTTTTAGAAACTAAAGCAGGTCTTGCTAATTTGTAATCTGGAGTTTCTTTAAAAAGTGTAAGCACATAAGTAGAATCTGTAGGCAAGGTAATTACTTCATTTACAAATCCAATTTTATCTGTCTTTGGTTGAAAAGTGTAATCGTTACTTTTTTCCTTTAAAGCAATTAGTAAATATTTTCCTTGTTTTAGATTTGAAAGCTCAAATGTCCCGCTACTGTCTTTAGTAACAGTTATGTACATCGGTTTTTCAGAATAAACCAATGAGTCTTTAAATGTTTCATTTACTTCGTAAAGCATTACCGTTGTTGGAATTTCAGGAGAAATTAGCTTTGCATCTTTTACTTTCCCCGAAAGTTTTAAACTGTCTATATACGTTCCTGTTGAAAACACGTATTTAAAATATTCAAACTCGTTTTCTTCATTGTTATCAACAATACTTTTTCCGAAGTTGAAAGAATAGGTTGTATTTGGTTTTAAGGTATCTAATAATTTTATTTTTAATCTTTTTGAAGTACTTAGCGGTGTGATAACCGGCGTATACTTCATGGGTGGTGAAATGATTAACTGATTGTTTAAATCTTTTAACTTGATATATTCATCAAAGCGAATTTCGATTTCATCTTCTTTAAAATTCGTGCTATAATTTTCGGGAATACTTCTTACAATTACTGGAGGAATAGTATCTCTTGGTCCACCTGATGGCGTTCCTTTTTTGGCGCAATCTGTAAATGACAGCAATAACAAAAGCGCAATGGGAATGTATAGAAGGCGATGTTTCAAGATGAAATATTAGTTGTTAATAGATTTAAAAATAAATTTATTGAAATCTGCCCAAAATTAAACAATAAGAAAGAACTAGTTGCAATTAACAAACAACTATTAACGCTTATGCAACAGCAATCGTTGCTATACTAATGTTTACATTCTCTCCTTTAAGCAACTGCAGTGCACATTTTTCGAGCGTTGCACCTGTGGTGATAATGTCGTCTACTAATAGAATATGTTTGTTTTTAATATCTTCTAATTTCTGTATGGAAAAGACTTCTTCAGTTTCAAAACGGAGCATTCTTGTTTTAAAAACTTGAGAACCAGATTTTGAAATTTTAATTAAAATATCATCACGATAGGCTACGTCAAGGGCTAAGGCAATTTCTTTTCCAAACCCTTCCACTTGATTATAACCTCTTTTCTTTAATTTCTGTTTGTGTAATGGAACCGGAATTACCAAATCTATTTTATTGTAATTTTCACACTCGGCCAATTCTGCACCAAGCCATTTGCCAAAAAAATAACTAATATCCTCCTTTCCACGATATTTTAAGTTGTGAAGTAATTCCTGAGTTATTCCTCTTTTTTGAAAATAAAGTAGGGATGTTGCATTTTTTACTAAAAATCTTCCATAAAACTTATTTTTTAAAAAATTACTTTCATTTTTGTGAAACGAAGCTATAGGTAGGGAATGAATACATGCAATACAAACTGTTTTTTCTCCCTTGAGTAATGGATTATGACAACTATAACATATTTTAGGAAAGAGTAGATTTAACATTTTTTATGAAGTTTTATCATTTTATAAACGTTTGTTAAAGAAATACCTACCTACATTTACCAATTATACTAAATACAATTAAATTATGAGCACAGAAAATGAAAATAATAGTGGTAAATTTAAGATCCTTATAGGAGTTCTTTCACTACTACTCATTGCATTAGCAGTATATACTGTAACATTATTTAATGAGAATAAATCTACAATTTCTAATCTAGAAACTGAAAAAGAGTCTATAGAGAAAGAACTTGAAGGGTTAATCGCCAATTATGATGAAGTAATTAAAGATAATGAGTTAAAAGATAAAGACTTATTGGCCGCGCGTGAAAGAATAAATGTGCTATTAGATTCTGTTAAAGATGCTAAGGCTAATATCGGATTAATCCAGAGATATAAAGTTGAGGTTGGTAGATTAAAGCAAGAAAGAGCTATGCTATTTAAACGAGCTGATAGTTTAATTGCTGCCAATAAAAGACTTGCTATGGAGCGCGATAGTACTTTCTTAGAGTTGGATAATACTAGGATGGTGGTAGATTCTGTAAGTCAGGAGAACGAAGCAATGAATGAAATCTTGAAAAAAGGATCAATTGTTAAAGCTACAAACCTAAGAGGGGAAGCTGTAATTATTAGAAACAGCGGAAAAGTTGTAGATACAAGACGTTCAAGCCGTGCAGATAAAATTAGAGCTTGTTTTACACTAGCTCCAAACTCAATTGCTAAAAGCGGAGACAGAATTATTTACATTCAAGTTATCAACCCTAAAAATGTTATGATGGGTGATGATACAGTAAAACAATTTGAAGATAAAAACTTAAACTACAGTGCCTCTACAAATGTTTTTTACGAAAACGAAGCACTAGACGTTTGTATATTAGTTAATTCAAAAGAAGCAAACCTAGTTGAAGGTAGATATACAATTAATATTTTTGATGGACCAAATCAAATTGGAACAACAACAATGGAATTGAAATAGCCGATGAAATATACATTTTGATATAAAATTCATTATGTTTGGCTAAAATTAAAACTAAAACCATTGCAATTTTTGCAATGGTTTTTTAATAATAAAAAAAATCAAGTTCTCTCTTCGAAGGTTGAGGGGACTTTCCTATTTTTGTGACATGGCAAACAACGACGATCATTTTAAAAAAGTAGTTTCCCACGCAAGGGAATACGGTTACATATTTGCATCTAGCGAAATTTACGACGGACTTAGTGCTGTTTACGATTACGCTCAAAATGGTGTAGAATTAAAGAAAAACATTCGCGAATATTGGTGGCGAAGCATGGTGTATATGCATCAAAATATTGTAGGTATAGATTCTTCGATATTGATGCATCCAACAACTTGGAAGGCTTCGGGACACGTGGATGCTTTTAATGATCCTTTAATCGACAATAAGGATTCAAAAAAACGCTATCGCGCCGATGTGCTTATTGAAGATTATGCTGAAAAGCTTTATCAAAAAGCGCAAAAAGAAATTGAAAAGGCAAGAAAGCGTTTTGGCGATAGTTTTAATGAAGAAGAGTTTGTTTCTACAAATCCTCGTGTTATAAGATATCTAACAGAACAACGCACTGTTTTAGAGCGTATGGCTAGTTCACTTGAAAAAGAAGACTTAGCAGACGTAAAAGCGTTGATTGAAGAGCTCGGTATTGCAGATCCAGAAACTGGATCGAAAAACTGGACAGAGGTGCGTCAGTTCAACCTTATGTTTGGAACTAAACTTGGTGCTTCAGCAGATAGCGCGATGGATCTTTACCTACGCCCAGAAACTGCTCAAGGTATCTTTGTAAACTTTTTGAATATTCAAAAGAGTGGAAGAATGAAAATTCCATTCGGAATCGCTCAAACAGGGAAAGCTTTCCGTAACGAGATTGTAGCACGACAGTTTATCTTTCGAATGAGAGAGTTTGAACAAATGGAAATGCAATTCTTTGTTCGTCCTGGAGAAGAACTTAAATGGTACGAATACTGGAAGGAAACACGCTTAAAATGGCACCTTTCATTAGGAATGGGAGAAGAAAATTACCGTTTCCACGACCACGATAAACTTGCACATTACGCAAATGCAGCTGCAGATATCGAATTTAACTATCCTTTCGGATTTAAAGAATTAGAAGGAATTCATTCAAGAACAGATTTCGACCTTAAAGCTCACGAAAAATTCTCTGGTAAGAAGTTACAGTTTTTCGATCATGAGATGAATAAAAGCTATGTTCCTTACGTAGTTGAAACTTCAATAGGTTTAGACAGAATGTTCCTTGCTGTTTTGAGTAATTCACTTCAAGAAGAAACATTAGAGGATGGAAGCACGCGTACAGTATTAAAAATACCAGCAATTTTAGCACCGGTAAAAGCTGCAGTTCTTCCTCTTGTTAAGAAAGATGGACTTCCAGAAATTGCACAACAGATTATCGATACTCTTAAATGGGATTACAACGTAGCTTACGACGAAAAAGATGCCGTAGGAAGACGTTACCGCCGTCAAGATGCAGCTGGAACACCTTTCTGTATTACAGTAGATCATCAAACAATTGAAGATAATACAGTAACCATCCGTAACAGAGACACAATGGAACAGGAAAGAATTAGTATTTCTGAAATTTCAGATAAAATGAAGGAAACCATCTCATACCAAAGTTGGCTTTCTAAATAGTTTTTTTTAAGTGGTTAATTCTATATTTCAAGAAGAGGAGGATAACTAAATATCCTCCTTTTTTATACCTAAGAAGTAATTATTCTGTTCTATTTACAATTGAAGTAACTTCTACTGGAATCGCTTTATTACATCTATTCATCTGTCTTAAGCCATTATATTTTACCCATACAGCTTGATTCTCTTGTTTAAATTTTTCTTTTAAATTCACAGGATCAACGTAGTAAATTCCTCTTTCACCACTTTCCAATTGGATGGTATATTCACAATCGTCTTTTAAGTTTGAGTAAATAATTTTCCCTGCCAAATACCCTTCCGCTATCATTTTTTTTGCTTCCATTTCTGATGAATTATTCTCATCACCCGCAGGTTGGTTTTGCATGGGACCACAAGAAATTATAAATACTGAGAAGAGTGCTAAAGTTGTTTTAAATATCATTTATTGATGTGTTTTTGATTTATGAAGATACAAAATTGAACCTATTTTTAAAGAAATGATTTAGCATAATTCTTACTAAAAATAAGCTCTCAACTGCACACTTCCTGTATGTACTGTTTTAGTAGTTTCGCTTTTACGTCCAAAATAGGATAGGTTAGCATCCAAATATTTAGTTATTCGTTTTTGTAAAAGCATCCGCCAAGTAAAGTTAGTTCCTGGTTGTAGGCCTTCCAACATTTGATATGCTACAGGAGAAAATGGACTTCCTTCAAATTTGTTATTGATATAATTAAATTCTCCATTTATAGAAACCTTTTCAGCATTGGAATAAGCAAAAGAAAACCCTATAACTTGTTGGTCCAATTTTTCCATTTCGCCTAATTTATTCGATTGGTTTTCAAATTCATAAAAAACATCAAATCGAGTTTGCTGGCTCAATAAATACGATATTTTTGGATTGAAAGAATATGATTCAAGTTGGTAATTTCTATTTGCAAAATTTTCTGAAAGACTTTCATTATTGCTAATTTGACTTTTAAAATTCATCAACCAGCTTTCTTTAATCTTGTGATTAAAGTTTAGCTGATGACTTTTCGATTTGTTTTGTTGTAAGCCAATAGCAAGCAGATTGTCACTAGACGATGAAATATAAGTGTAGCTAGTAGTAAAATGCTGTTTTCCGCGATTGAAAAATAACGCATTTCTAAAATTTGAAATCAACCCAAGTTGGTCCTCCCCTCCATCTTTAAAAGGGTTAATATTAAAAGCATCATTTCTTCGTTTTACTTTTCTATCTAGAATGTATGAAGTTTGATTGTAAAAGTGAGAAAGAAACTTTTTAAAACCCTCTTCATTCAACCATTTTTGAGGATTTAAAGTAAGTATCTGACTGAATTTATTCTGACGGATTTTTAAGAAAACTTGATTGGGTAGTAATATCCTAATGTATTCCGCTTGATCTTGAAACTGCGCTACTTCAAATTCTTCTAATTCTTGAATTCCATTATTATTATAATCAATCCAAGTGTAAACACCCTGCCCTGCTTCGGTCTTAACATATGTGAATTCCTGCTGTGGAATAACCCCATTGTTAGATTCTAAAGTAGTATTCCATCGAATTCCCCCTTGCAACAACGCTTGGTTGTAAATAATTCTGGAGTTTAACGAACGGTCTATTTCACGCTTAGTTTCAATTGTAGGAATTTCTTGACTCAATCCAGTTTCGTCTCCTACTTTAGGTTCATACTTAAGCGTTCTGTAATTAGCAAAAGCAGAAAGTTGAGTGTTGTCAGTATTTATCAATCGCGACTTTAAGTAAAATGTATGCGATGAATTTACTTTTTGAAGCCTGTTGTTTCTAACACTATCATTCACCCGATATTGGTAACCAGTTTCTACAAAAACTTGCGTGCTATCTCCTACGCCCATATAAGCCTCATAAGCGCTAAATTTTTGACTTGTAGGGGAAATACTATCGCGAAGGATATCTTTAATCTGGTTGTCTTCTAAAGCCGTTTTAGCGCCAATCCAAGCTTTGTCCAACGAATATGTTGCAGTATTGTTCAGTCGAAAGAAATTTGATGTAATTGAATCGGCTTTGCTATTTAATAAACTTCCGTTTGTTCTTAACCGGAATTTATTTAGCTTAATCTCTGATGCAATTACATGACGCGTCCCATTGAAGTTTTCAGAATAATTCAAATTTTGAAATTCATACCTACCTCTTCCATTTTTTGGATGTGAAAATTCAACTCCAGAAATTACAAAGCTTTGATTTCCTTGAGGGTTTATTAGGTTCCAATCTCTGTTAAACTCAATATTGTAAAGGTTTTCGATGGTTTTAAAATCTTTTTGTACAAAGTCTAACGAACCAAATGCATCAACTTTTAGTGTATCTACTGAAGTTAATACACGTTGTTTAAAAGCTAATCTTCCTGCAAAACCATCGTTATTTGAATCGTCTATATCGCTAAACAAATTGAGGTCGTTTTTACTACCTGCAACTTCAAAATCTATTTGAGTTTTATCGGAAGGATGATAACTTCCATTTAAACCACCTATTTGAAGTTTTATTGGAGCATTTAATTTAACAATTGGCTCATAATTTCCTTGTGGGACACCATTTACAGGAGGTTTATATTCAAAAATTCTGCTGATAGCGTTATTATCGGCTATTACATAATTACCGTTGTTACTTCCAACCAGTGAGAAACGCACACTGTAAAGTTCGTCTTCTGGATTATTTGAAAACACGAAAATTTCCTCCCCATTGATAATTACTTTTTTGTAGAGAATTTTGTTTTCAGAATACGTATCAGGAACCGCTGATGGTGCTGTCATTAAATCCTTATCATCTCCAGCTGCTTTTAAAATTGCCACTTGTTCTTCCGAAAGACTTTGTTGCAAGGGCTGATTTTTTGCATCATTTTCAGAATAAACATATACACCTAAGTCCAATTTATCACTTGAATAATTCCCACCTCCATAGCCAATAAAACGCGTGTAGCTTCTATCGGTATATTGATATTCTACAGTAATTCGCATATCGCTAGTTATAGGATAAGTAGGATTAAATTTTATTTCACCAGCATTGTAATCAATTACGTAATCTTCGTTTTCGCCTCTATTTAAGAGCAGTCCGTTTACATAAACTCGCTCACTACCTGAAACAACTAAAATATAAAGCTCTCCGTTAGGACCTACGAGTTTATATGGTCCTTGGTTTCCTTCTTGTCCAACAAATTCACTTTTAGAAAAAACACCTTTAACTAATGCCCCAGAAGCAAAAGCTGAAATTTTGGAACCGTCCTCATTGTTAAAAGTCCCGCCAAGAGAAATCCCTTGCACTTTTTTCGTAAATCTTCCGAAGTAGCTATTATTGTTTTGAAGATCTATATCTCCTGCCCGTATATTCCAATTTTCCCCAAAAAGCTCTATGAAAATCTGATCAAATTCATTTAAACTCTGTGAATAACCGCCTTCTTGGGTGGGAATATTTGCATCCTGAATAGAAGCACGAATCGAAACCTTATCACTTAATTTCCCCGTTATCTGTAAATCTAACTGACTATTAACAACTGCATTTTGATTGTTTCCAATGGTGATACCTCGTGAAATACTTCCAGATGTATTCAATCCATCAAAAGGTGTAAAGGTGTTTTTGTTAGTGCTTTCTTGTAGAGAATATAGTTTATCAATCCGCCCTGTGTTTTCAACAATTATTTTTGGGTCTAGTGCGAAATAATCTCGGGTAAGAAAATCAGGATACTTTAAATACTGAATGGTCACAGAGTCTTCTCTTCGAAGTATTCCATCGGCTTCATCTTCAGTACGGGAAGGAAAAATTATCCTTCCTTTTTTAAAATCTATTAAATAACTAAAGGGATCTAGCTCATTTCCTTCTTTGTCGAAGATGTTGAACTTTTTAGGGTTTATTCCAGCACTATCAATTGCTACTGTATCTCTTACCGCAAATTTTTTCTCAATATAATTTGAATTAATATCCTGTGCATAGCCTATTGCTACGAACGTAAAAATGAAAATGGACAGGATTAACTTCATTAACTATAAAACTATTCGTTTGGCTTTTTATTTTGATAGGGTAAAAATACAATCTCAATCCCGAGGAGGTTGGAATTTTTTAAAACAAATTTAAATACTTAATGTAATAAAGTATTGGTTGTTAATAGCTGTTGAGATATTTATCTTGCAAGCTTAAAATAATTACTTAACTCCCAAAAGAAATACCCGACATCAGGGCATTTTATATGAAAATAATCTCATACAACGTAAACGGAATTCGCGCAGCTATGCGAAAAGGATTTATCGATTGGTTAAAAGCTGCAAATCCTGATGTAGTTTGTATTCAGGAAACTAAAGCTAATATTGATCAAGTAGATGTAGCGGAAATTGAAAAGGCTGGTTATCCCTATCACTATTGGTTTAGTGCTCAAAAAAAAGGGTATAGTGGCGTTGCGATATTTTCTAAAATTATCCCCAATCATGTAGAATACGGAACTGGAATTGATTATATGGACTTCGAAGGGCGAAATATTCGTGTAGATTTTGATGCTCCTGCTCTTCCTGGTGGGCAGATTTCTGTAATGAGTTTGTATTTGCCAAGTGGAACAAATATTCAGCGTTTAGAGCACAAACTCACGTATATGGATGATTTCCGAAAATATATCGACGACCTAAGAAAAGAAATCCCAAATTTGATTATTTGCGGCGATTATAACGTCTGTCACAAGGCAATTGATATTCACGACCCGGTAAGAAATAAAAACGTTTCTGGTTTCTTGCCTGTAGAAAGAGAATGGTTGGACGATTTTATGAATAGCGGTTTTATAGACAGTTTTAGACATTTCAATAAAGAACCACATAATTATACTTGGTGGAGCTATCGTGCAAATGCAAGAAACAATAATAAAGGCTGGCGCATTGATTATAATTTGGTCTCTGAACCCTTAAAAGACAACTTAAAACGAGCAGTAATTTTGCCTGATGCTAAACACAGTGACCATTGTCCGCATTTGGTGGAGTTAGAGTTCTAAAAATGCGTCAGGTTTGACAAATTTTGTAAACCTGTCAAGTATTATCAAATTCAATACTATGAAATACACAACGCTTCCAAATACCAATTTAAAAATCAGTAAACTCTGTCTTGGAACGATGACGTGGGGGCAACAGAATACAGAGGCCGAAGCGCATCAACAATTAGATTTTGCTACCGAAAAAGGGATAAACTTTATAGATTGTGCCGAAATGTACCCAGTTCCTGCCAATCCAAAGACCCAAGGCAGAACAGAAACTTATATTGGAAACTGGTTAGCAAGGAAGAAAAACAGAAACGATATAGTAATTGCAACCAAGATTGCTGGGCCAAGCCGAAACATGGATCATATTCGTTTGCCTTTAGATTTTAGTAGAAAATCTTTGGATGAAGCGATTAATAACAGTTTAAAGCGATTACGAACTGATTTTATAGATTTATATCAATTACATTGGCCTGAGCGAAGTACTAATTATTTTGGGCAACGTGATTATACCTATAAAGAAGACGAAGCTTGGAGCGATAATTTCGCAGAAGTACTTTACAATTTAGAGCGTTTTGTAAAAGAGGGTAAAATCCGCCATATCGGACTTTCAAACGAAACTCCTTATGGGGTGATGCGTTGTATGGAAGAGGCTAGAAAAGGGAGTATTAAAATTGCAACAATTCAAAACCCTTTTAATTTACTGAATCGAAAAGATGAAATTGGGCTTTCCGAAATCCTTCATCGCGAAGATATTGGATATTTACCTTATTCACCTCTAGGTTTTGGTACGCTTACAGGGAAATATTTAACGGGAAAAGCAAATGAAAATTCCCGTATAAATCAATTTAAACAGTATAGTCGTTATAGCAGTGATAATGCAAAGGAAGCAACGAGACAATATTTTGAAATCGCTAAAAATTACGATTTAAGCTTTACTCATTTAGCACTAGCATTTATTCTTCAGAAGAAGTTTGTTACAGCTCCGATTATAGGAGCAACTTCCTTAGCGCAACTCTCAGAAAATATTGAATGTATAAATATTACACTTTCAAAAAGCATTTTGAAGGAGATTAATACTGTTCATAACAATATTCCTAACCCTGCTCCATAGGGTTATAAGTGCTATTTGTGAGGTTTTATGAGGTTAAGGGATACTAATGAAAAGATTATCAAATTGAAAAAGACCTGTCAGGTTTTAAAAACCTGACAGGTCTAACATAGGTTATTAGTGTGAAATTAAAAATCCCAAATTCCAGTTACCTGAAATTTGGGATTTTATTTATTTTGGAAATTGCCTTAAAAAGCAAGTTGCGTGATTTCGACCTTTTAGTTGAAATCGTCCCGAAACTAATCAGCCAATACCATTACTTTATTGTTGTTGCATTCAACAGTTCCTCCAGAAATATGAAGTACCCATTGTCCGTCTTCTTGAGTAAAGTTTTTTTGAAAACCTTCCGCGAATGTTGGGTTTCCTCTAAACTTTACTTTTCCTTTTTGTAAAACAGAAACAATAGCTGCGTGATTGTTAAGCATTTGAAACTCACCTTCCACACCAGGAACGGTTACGCTTTCTACTTCTCCAGCAACTAAAGATGCTTCAGGGGTTACTATTTCTAAGTACATTTTTTCAATTATAAATTATGAATTATGAATTCAGAATCTGTTTTATAATTCAGAATTCTGCATTCTTAACTCTGAATTATTTTAAGCTTCCGCAAGCATTTTTTCTCCTGCTGCAATTGCTTCTTCGATAGTTCCTTTAAGGTTGAATGCTGCTTCTGGAAGGTGGTCTAACTCTCCATCCATAATCATATTGAAACCTTTAATTGTTTCTTTAATATCAACTAGAACTCCAGGAATACCAGTAAACTGCTCTGCTACGTGGAAAGGCTGAGAAAGGAAACGTTGTACACGACGTGCGCGTCCTACTGCCATTTTATCTTCCTCTGAAAGTTCTTCCATACCAAGAATCGCGATGATATCTTGTAATTCTTTATATCTCTGTAAAAGCTCTTTTACTCTTTGTGCACAAGCATAGTGTTCTTTTCCAAGAATAGCTTCTGTAAGAATTCTTGAAGTAGAATCTAAAGGATCTACTGCAGGGTAAATACCAAGCTCAGCAATTTTACGAGAAAGTACTGTTGTTGCATCCAAGTGGGCGAACGTTGTTGCCGGCGCTGGATCCGTAAGGTCATCCGCAGGTACGTAAACCGCCTGTACAGAAGTAATAGAACCTCTTTTTGTTGAAGTAATACGCTCTTGCATAGCACCCATCTCTGTTGCCAAAGTTGGTTGATAACCTACCGCTGAAGGCATACGACCTAGAAGGGCAGACACCTCAGAACCTGCTTGCGTAAAACGGAAAATGTTATCTACGAAGAAAAGTACGTCTTTTCCTTGTCCTTCTCCTGCTCCATCACGGAAATACTCAGCAATTGTCAATCCTGAAAGCGCAACACGTGCACGTGCTCCAGGTGGTTCGTTCATCTGTCCGAATACGAAAGTAGCTTTAGATTCTTTCATCGCAGTTTTATCAACTTTAGAAAGATCCCATCCACCTTCTTCCATAGACTTCATGAAATCGTCACCGTAACGGATAATTCCAGATTCAAGCATTTCACGAAGTAAGTCGTTACCCTCACGAGTACGCTCACCTACTCCAGCGAATACTGAAAGTCCACCGTGTCCTTTTGCAATATTGTTAATTAACTCCTGAATAAGTACTGTTTTTCCTACACCAGCACCACCGAATAGACCAATTTTACCACCTTTTGCGTAAGGCTCAATAAGGTCAATTACTTTAATACCAGTAAATAGAACTTCAGTAGAAGTTGAAAGATCTTCAAATTTTGGTGCTTCACGGTGAATTGGAAGTCCGTTATCGCCAGCTTTTGGCAAGTTTCCAATACCGTCAATAGCATCACCAATTACGTTAAAAAGTCGGCCATATACTTCATCACCAATAGGCATTTGAATAGGCGCTCCTGTAGCAACAGCTTCAGCACCACGGCTTAAACCGTCTGTAGAATCCATTGAAATGGTACGCACCATACTTTCACCAATGTGTGATTGAACCTCAAGAACTAATTTGTTCCCGTGGTTGTTTACCTCTAACGAGTCGTATATTTTTGGAAGTTCCGATCCGCTTTCAAAAGCAACGTCTACTACCGGGCCAATAATCTGTGCAACTTTTCCTGTACTTTGTGACATGAGTAACTCTTTATTTTATAGTTATCTAAGGCTGAATAAACCAGCCCTGTTTTAAACAGGTGCAAAGATAGTTTTTTCTGAATGATAATTGCAATGGAATTTTTAAAAAAATTACAACTACACAATTCTTTGCATAACAGTTAATTAGAACATCTTATAAAGGAACAGCAGAATCGTTTTTTTATTCTATTCGTAAAACAGTTTCTATGAAGAAGTTTCTGCATTTAACTTTAGAATTATTTTAAAGCAATTTTCAAATTGTTAGTCGAGTTTTTCACAAAGTCTACGAACCTCCTTCGTGAATAAATCGATTATCTTGTTTTGTAGTTTGTCCCCTTTAGGAATAATCCGGCCATCGATTTCAACAACAGGTGTCAATTCACCCATAGTCCCTGTGGCAATTACTCCATCGGCATTGTAAAACTGTGAAAGTGTAATATCGGCTTCTGAAATTTCAATTTCGTATTTTTTACATAATTCAATTACAGAGTTTCTCGTAATTCCAGGTAAACAGGCATGAGCGAAAGGAGTAAAAACTTTACCATCTTTTACCATAAAAAGATTGCTGCCATTTAATTCGGCTATAAATCCACGATCGTCCAGCATTAAACCTGCATCTTTTCCTGCAACATTAGCTTGAATTTTTGCAATTATGTTATTAAGTAAGTTGTTGTGATGGATTTTACTGTCTAAAAATTGCGGCGAATTTCTTCTTTGACTTGTACTAATTACTTTTATTCCGTGGTCATTGTCGTATACTAAAGGTTTCCATTCTGCTAAAACAATTAAACAAGAACCACTCTGATTTAATCTAGGATCCATGCCGCTTGTAATCTTTTCACCTCGGGTTAACGTTAACCGAATATGAGTATCATCGGTCATTCCGTTTGCATCGAGAGTTTGCTTAATTGCCTTTTTGATGAATTCCTTTGAAGGAATATCTGCAAAGGCCAAGGTTTTAGCCGATTCGTGTAAACGAGTTAAATGTTTGTCTAAACAAACTATTCCTTCAGGGTAAACGCGTAAACCTTCCCAAACTGCATCACCACCTTGAACCGAGCTGTCAAAAACTGAAACTTTTGCTTCACTTCGCGGGTATAGCTTGTCTTTTATAAATACTTGAATGTTGTCGTTTTTGGGGTTAGATTTTTGAAGCATTTTATTGAAGTTATAAATTATGAGTTGATGGAGTTGTTATGTCGAGAAAGGATTTCCTTTAAATTAAAACATTTTTTTTAGCACCTCATCCCGAAGGGATGAAATATTTATAGAAAAAAGTAACCGATATTTATACGACCCCATCGGGGTCGGATGCGGTTTCAATGATGTTTGCTATAAATATATGAACCATTCGGGTTCGGTATTCTTATAGTATTGGTTTGAATTCATAATAATTATGTATTATTCACAATAATATTTTTTAGAGTTTCGTAATAGGGCAAAGCCTCTTTTAGCAACGGTTTCAAATGTTCGGGTAAGGGCTGAGAACTACTTTTTTGAAGCCTAAACCCTTCGCTGTTGTGAACATTTTTATACCAATGTTTTGCCCAAATTCCATCTTCTGGAATGCTGCCTTTCTCCCATCGAAGCATTTTTTCAGAAAAAGGAATTTTCAGTAATTTACAAAGTTTTCTTAGATAGGCTTCGGGATTTTTTAAAAGTTCGTCACTATCAATAACTGTAGGAGTCTTTTTATTGTTCTTCAGAAATAAGAATAATTCTGAAGCTTTTTTTATTCCAATATCATTCAAAGTAGGGGTGTGGATTACTTTTGAAAAGGATGCAATCAATTTTTTTGGGTGACGAATAAGAATAACATTTTCCCAATTCAATATAAAGTGTGGTGTGTCTGTTAGGTAATGATGTGCCATCCCTTTTACAAAAACCTTTTGGGTTTTAGAAAGCTTGTTTATAGCATCAACCACCTTTTCCTCTTTCAATTCCATAGTTTGTAGAATTTCTTTTTGAGAAGGATGCTCATTTTCCAATGCTGCGTTAGCGAGATAGTAACCGTAAAAAGGCTCGTCTAAAACAGAAATATCTTCTCGTTGTGCAAACGAATACATAAGGGCGGTAGAAAGATTTCGCGGACCCGAGATAAGATTGATTACTTTCATTTACTAAAAGTATCAAATTTATTTTGGAAATAGGATATCTTTTATAATAGCTCGAACTGAATTTTTTCAGTGTTTTATTCTCGACTTCTTTTATATTGACAACTTGAAACAGGAGTAAAAAAATACAAGGATGTTTAAAACATTCAACATAATCTATAATTAAAAAAGACGAACCTTAGAAACATTTCTAAAATTCGTCTTTAAAGTATTATTCGTTTCGTTCGAAACTTATTCCACAGTAACCGATTTGGCTAAGTTACGGGGTTGATCTACGTTTTTATCTAGCAATACTGCAATATGATAAGAAAGCAACTGCAATGGAATTGTAGTAACCAACGGTGTTAATGCTTCTGGAGTATGGGGCACTTCAATTACATAATCTGCCATATCTCTAACCGCAGTATCTCCTTTAGAAACTACAGCTATAATTTTTCCTTTTCTAGCTTTAATTTCTTGGATGTTACTCACTACTTTTTCGTAATGCTCACTCTTTATTGCGATTACCACAACTGGCATATGCTCGTCAATAAGAGCAATAGGGCCGTGTTTCATTTCGGCTGCAGGATATCCTTCGGCGTGGATATATGAAATCTCTTTTAACTTCAACGCTCCTTCCAATGCCACTGGGAAGTTATAACCTCTACCTAAGTAAAGGAAGTTGCGTGCGTCTTTAAACACTGCAGAGATTTCTTTTATTTTATCCTCGCTTAATAACGCTTCTTGAACTTGATCTGGAATTAATTCCAATTCACGTAAATAAAGCATATAAGCACTGTTAGAAATGGTTCCTTTGGCTTTTGCTAGGCGAAGAGCCATCATTGTTAAAACAGTGATTTGAGTTGTAAATGCTTTAGTTGAAGCAACTCCAATTTCGGGTCCGGCGTGGGTATAACTACCACTATGCGTTTCTCTTGAAATAGTAGAACCAACAACATTGCAAATACCGAAAACAAAAGCACCTTTAGATTTTGCTAATTTAATAGCTGCAAGCGTGTCGGCTGTTTCACCACTTTGTGAAATAGCAATAACAACATCTTTTTCTGAAATAATCGGATTTCTATAACGGAATTCTGATGCGTACTCTACTTCAACAGGAATACGTGTTAAATCTTCAAAAATATACTCCGCAACTAAACCAGCGTGCCATGATGTTCCACATGCAACAATAATAATTCTATCGGCATTTAAAAACTTTTCGATATGGTCTTCAAGTCCGCCAAGCCTTACAATACCTTGGTCGGCAAGGAGTCTTCCACGATAAGTATCTTTAATAACAGAAGGTTGTTCGTAAATTTCCTTCAGCATAAAGTGGTCAAACCCACCTTTTTCAATTTGTTCAAGATTTAACTGAAGCTCTTGAATGTAAGGAGCAACTAATTTATCGTCTTTTATTTTTCTGATTTTTACATCACGCCCTAGTCTAATAATAGCTAACTCTTCATCTTCAAGATAAATAGCATTATTTGTAAATTCGATAAATGGGGAAGCATCACTAGCTATAAAAAACTCATCTTCTCCAACACCTATAGCCAATGGGCTACCTAGTTTTGCTACAACAATTTCGTTTGGTTTTTTAATATCGAAAACAGCAATAGCGTAAGCTCCTACTACTTGGTTAAGTGCAATTTGAACTGCTTTTCCAAGTTTTACTTTTTCTTGTTTTTGAATATCTTCAATAAGATTAACTAAAACTTCTGTGTCTGTTTCAGACTTAAAAGTGTACCCTCTATTTGTCAATTCTTTTTTTATTGATGCGTAATTCTCAATAATACCATTATGTATCATTACCAATTCACCATTATTTGAATAATGAGGATGGCTATTTATATCATTTGGAACACCGTGAGTTGCCCAACGAGTGTGTCCTATTCCAACATTTCCTTCGCGATTTATCTCAGTTTTAGCCTTTGCTTCTAAATCTGCAACCTTACCTTGAGTTTTACAAAGCTGGATATCTTTTCCGTCATAAAGTGCAATTCCTGCACTATCGTATCCTCTGTACTCTAAGCGCTTAAGACCGTTTAGAATTATCGGATATGCTTCTCTTTTGCCAATATAGCCTACTATTCCACACATAGTCGAATTTTAATTTGGTTCTGTATAATATATTTGAAGTTTCAGTTTTTTCTCTTGGTTGGATGTTGCATTTCCGTAAATAACGGTTCCTTCAGGAGAAATAACACTACTAGATGGCACCTCTTCGATACTAGGTTCCATAGCTTCTTTTAATTTTTGAGTTGTTCTATTCTTAACATTTTGAGATACAACAATTCCTAAAGGAACGTTTGTACTATCTTTATTTATAATGTTACTAATATGGTCGGTAATTTTTAATTTATAATATTTTCCATTTCCATCAGTACCGCGCTCTAACCTTCCAAAATGATTGGTAAAAGCCTCAATTGGCTCCAAACCGTTTGTTGGGTCGGAAGTGTAATCTACTAAGACGTTGCTGTTTTTTAGGTCGTAAATCATAATACGTTCTGGTTCAGATGCACCACCTGATACGATATCTTGATTTACATAAAAAACAAGGTTTGCTTCATTAACAAGCCATTTTTTACTTCTAAGTAATTCAAGTTCATCGGCAACACCATTATTGTCTAAATCTTTTCCAAAAAGTTCTACAACAGAAATTATTCCATCACCTCCACGAATGTAAAGGTTTTCATTTCCTGTTTCGGTATTTGGATTATCTACAGCTGTTTGTATAGGGCTAGGAAGTTCGTTTTCAAAGGTATTAACATTAATACCATTAAAATTTAATTTAAAGACATCGTCTTTTCTTCCTTCACTATCTTCATCGTAATAACTATAGAATATAGAGACATTTGCTTTAGATTGATCAAACAAAAACAAACTACCATCATTAGTAGGGGAGTTTACTTTAAAATAAATTCCTCTTAAATAATTTTTGAAGTTATTGTTGTTTCGCAACTCCTCTTTCCCTTCCATATCAATTATAGCAGTTTGGAAAAAAGTTGAGTCTAATTTAACGCGTAATCCAGGACCTAATTTTTCTTCTTCATCAGTACCTTCATTGTAAATATACCCATTTCTAGTAGGAATGAATTGTTCTACTTTTCCTAATTCGGTATCGATATAGTTTTCAAATTCAGCACCTTGATTGGTATAGTAATTTTGAAATTCTTGAAAACCAGCTTCAGGATCATATTCTCTTAAGAAGTAGTTAGATTTATAAATATTCACATTTATAGGACTGATACCGTAGATTGAATCTAACTCATAAGTAGTTACACTATCCACAGTTGTTCCTTCACTAAAATATGGTAAATACACAAAAACGCTATCTACACGAGCACTATCACCAAACGTTGGATTGTTTTTTTCCATTGTAAGTTGCGATAGCAAGTTTACAGTAGATTTGCCGTAAACAGGGTCATTGTAAACTCCCAATTGGTAGGCAGGAAGTCTATTACTTTGTAATGGACCAAGTTTTTTGCTGTAAGAAATTACAGTGTGCGATTCATCCAAAATACCATTCGGACTTTCATCTCCAAGTATTTCAGAACCAATTGTACTTATATCGCTTTCACAAGAAGATAAGCCAATAATTATAAATAAAATAGTGCCGGCTAGGGGCAACAAATTTTTAATTTTCATTTGCAAATAGTATTTGATAAATAGAAACACCCTGTAAGCAAATTGCTTGCGTTTATTAATTCAAAAGTGTTTACACTTTTTATACCGCAAATAGCAAATAGGCATTTCATCAGTTTCTTTTTAATTGTTTTTTGGTTGAAACTATAAGACGCAAATATTATTGCGAATGTTGAAGAAATTATTTTAATACTTTCTCGCTGTAAAAATCTAAATACGCTTGGGAAAAATTCTCCATATTGTGATAATTTAACACAGGTTTTTCCAAAGTGTTAATATATTCTTCAAGTTCTGCAGGTATTTCTTCAGAACCTTTGATGATGGCGTCAGAATTACCAAGTGCAATCTTCATTAAATTAACGTAAGTTGGATTCTCAAGTCCCATAATTGCTTCATCATCAATAGCATCAAACCTCACTTTGTCTATAGTGTTTTTAGCCAACTCACCATCAAATCCTTGATTGTACACAGAAGTTACAATCTTACTATTTTCAAAAAGTGGTTCAGTTCCGTAGTAATTACGCAGATATAATGGTAAGAATGCAGCCATCCAACCGTGAACGTGAATAATATCTGGAGCCCAATTTAGTTTCTTTACCGTTTCAATTACTCCTTTTGCAAAAAAGATAGCACGTTCGTCGTTATCTTTAAAGAAATTTCCTTCCTCATCTGCAAAGGTTGCTTTTCTTTTAAAGTAATCTTCGTTATCAATAAAATAAACCTGTATACGCTCTTTTGGTATTGACGCTACTTTAATAATTAACGGCATATCTAAGTCGTTAATTACTAGGTTCATTCCAGAAAGTCTAATTACTTCGTGTAATTGATGTCTTCTTTCATTAATATTGCCGTAGCGAGGCATAAAAATTCTAATCTGTCCGCCACTGTTGTTAATCATTCTTGGAGCTTCAAACGACATTGAAGAAATCTCGGTCTCAGGAAGATATGGTATTACTTCGGAAGACACATACAAGACTCTTTTATCTTTCATCTATAGGGTATTTTAAGTGTTAAATGCAATTATTTCCTAAAACAGGAGATTTTTAAAAACACGCAAAATTACGAAAATTTATGTAGATTGTCTTTAATATATTAATTTTGCCGCTCTTAAAACCTTTTTATGGCAATATATACCCACAAGCAATCACTGGTACAAGCTCTTTCACCTGTTAGGGAAAACAATAAAATAGGTTTTGTGCCGACAATGGGTGCATTGCACGAAGGACATATTTCGTTAGTAAAGAAAGCCTTGGACGAAAACGATGTAGTAGTTATTAGCATTTTTGTAAACCCTACTCAATTTAACAATAGTTCAGATCTTGATAAATACCCTCGAACTCCAGAGGACGATATATCTCTACTGCATAGTTTAGATAAAGAACTAATTATATACCTACCCGAGGTTTCAGACCTTTATAGCGAATCAGTCTCATCGAAAAACTACGATTTTGATGGTTTGGAAAATGAAATGGAAGGAAAACATCGAAAAGGACATTTTGACGGAGTAGGGACTATTCTTGATAAATTCTTCAGAATTGTACAACCAGATTCTGCTTATTTTGGGGAAAAAGATTTTCAACAATTGCAAATAGTTAGAAAATTAGTTGAAATTGAAAATCTTCCAGTAAACATTGTAGGGTGTCCAATTCTAAGAGAAAGCAATGGTCTTGCAATGAGTTCGCGTAATAAACGACTAACCGAAAAGCAATTTGAAGAAGCTTCAGTAATTTATAAAGTTTTAAATGAAGTAAAAGAGAATTTCTCATCTACTTCTATATCAGCTTTAAATGAATTAGTTGCGGAACGATTTTTGCAAAACCCTCATTTAAATCTCGAATATTTTGAAATTGCCGATGAAGGAACCCTTAAAACAGCTGAGCAAATAAGCAATGGCGCAAAGTACAGGGCTTTTATAGCGGCATACGCAGGAGAAGTGAGGTTAATAGATAATATGTCATTAAATTAATACCTTTGCAAAATGCAAATACACGTAGTAAAATCTAAAATCCATAGAGTAAAAGTTACCGGTGCCGATCTTAATTATATCGGTAGCATCACTATAGACGAGGATTTAATGGACGCCGCCAATATTATTGAAGGCGAAAAAGTTCAAATTGTAAATAATAATAACGGTGAACGTCTTGAAACCTATGCAATTCCAGGCCCGAGAAAAAGTGGTGAAATCACTTTAAACGGAGCGGCTGCAAGAAGAGTAGCTCCTGGCGATATCCTTATTTTAATTACTTACGCAATTATGGATATAGAAGAAGCAAAAGCTTTTAAACCTGCATTGGTTTTCCCAGACGAGGCAACCAATCTTTTGCGTTAAATTGAATCGCTTCTTTTTAAAATTTTTGAAAATTGCCATTCCTTTAGGATTGGGGGTTTTTCTAATTTGGTATATATACCAATCATTTACACCGACACAAATTGCTGAAACGAAGAAGTATTTTGCCGATGCAAATTACGGATTTGTATTACTTTCAGTTTTTCTGAGTGTCCTTAGTCACTTTTCACGCGCATATCGGTGGAGCTTTATGCTAGAGGCCATTGGGTATAAAACAAAAATTGCCAATAACTTTATGGCTGTTTCTGTAGCTTACCTAATGAATATATTTATTCCAAAAAGCGGGGAAGTATCAAGGGCTGTAATTTTAGATAAATACGAAAATGTGCCATTTCAAAAAGGATTTGGTACTATTATATCTGAAAGAATTGTCGATTTACTATTCTTACTATTTTTTACAGCTCTAGCCTTCATTATTAAATTCGAAATACTTTACGATTATATATTTGAAGCTATTCCAGCTTCCATTTTATATGTGCTCGCTGCTGGAATTCTATTAATAATTATTAGTGTTCCTATTTATATCCGGTTTTCGAAGTCTAATATAAATAAGCGATTAAAAGATTTTATAATAGGATTAAAGGAAGGTGTTTTCAGTATTTTGAAAATGAAAAAAAAGGGTTCTTTTATTCTCCATACATTTTTTATTTGGGGCTTATATATATTATCGTTTTACACTGCAATGCACGCTTTACCAGAAACATCTAACATTTCGATAGGCACTATTATTATTACTTTTGTAGTAGGTAGTTTTACCTTTGCGTTCACAAATAGTGGTTTTGGTACTTATCCTGCTGCAATTGCGGGGATATTATCGGTTTTTGGAATTGCCAAAACTGTTGGCGTGGCATTAGGTTGGATTGTATGGATTTCCAATATAAGTTCCATCGTTATATTCGGTGTTCTTTCCTTGATCTTGTTGCCTATTTATAATCGAGACAAGTAAATGTTATAATTAAGCTAATTTAAAAAACAACAATTTTAAAATTGGTTATTTTACAGTCAGAAGCTGAAAAAAATCGTTTATATGAAAAAAATTATATTTTTTGCATTTTTTGCAATAACATTCGGTACAGTTAATTCACAGGTGATTTATGAAGAATTCAATTCAAAAAAACTGGACGAAACGCGAAAACTTAAAATACAGTTACCCAGAAATTACGAAACAAATACAGATAAAAAATATCCAATAGTTTTAGTACTTGATGCTGATTATTTGTTTGAACCTGTTGCTGGTAATGTAGACTACTTTAGTTATTGGGAGGATATGCCTGAAGCAATTGTTGTAGGTGTTATGCAATCAGGAAGTAGATATAAAGATGGAGAATACGACGACCGTAGTTATATGCCAATTGACAAAGGAGCTAGTTTTTTTGAATTTATCGGGTTAGAATTGATTCCATACATAGATGAAAATTATAGAACAGCTAAATTCATTATTGGGGTTGGACATGACTTTACTGCAAACTTTTTGAACTACTATTTATTTAAAGATCCTCCATTGCTAAACGGATATATAAACTTAAGCCCAGACTTAGCGCCAATGATGGAAGAGCGTCTTGTACAACGTATCCCACAGATTCCTGAGAAACTATTTTATTACTTGGCTACTGGTACAGACGATATAAAGGGATTAAAAGAATCTACTGAAAGTTTAAATAATCAATTAAAGGGTATAGAGAGCGAAACTTTTAATTACTACTACGACAATTTTGAAAATGCGACACATTATACATTAGTGGGGCGTGGTATCCCTAATGCTTTAGAGAAAATATTTTCTGTATATAGACCAATAAGTAAAGCAGAATTTTCTGAGGTATTAATGAATAAGGATACTCAAGTATATCAATACCTAATTGATAAATATCAAATTATTAAAGATTTGTTTGGATTAGATATACCTATTAGAATTAACGACTTTATTGCCGTAGGAACAGCTGCAGAAAAGCAAAATCAATGGGAAGCTGTAGAAAACCTAGCGAAACTTGCTAAAAAACAATACCCCGATAATGTTTTAGGTGATTATTATTTGGGGCGTTTTTATGAATCAAAAGGAGATTACCGAAAAGCAATTAGAATTTACCGCAGCGGTTTTGGAAAACAAGATGCAGATTTTATTACCCAAGAATTACTTTTAGACTTAGCAGACGACTTAAGTACTAGAGATTAAATTTCTCGAATTGCTTTTTTGTGAATTATAGCCCAATTACTCAATGAGTGATGAGTGCCATTTAATTCTAATTTAGAAAGTATATTGCTGCGATGTTTTTCTACCGTTCTTGGTGAAACACATAGGTTATCGGCGATTTCAGCAGTACTTAGCTGTTGTGCAATCAATTTTAAAATTGTTTTTTCTGAAGCTGTTAAAAGCTTTATTTTCTTTAAATCGTCTGATACTGTTTGAAGTGATGACGGCTCAAAAGATTTACTAAAATATGTTTTTCCTTGAATTACATCATTAATACACTTTTCAATTTCAGAAAATGAATCCTCTTTAAGAAGATATCCATTTATTTGAAGTGATTTGGCTTGGGATATATAATCACTCTCTTTGTGAAATGAAAGCACAATAAACTTTGTATTAACTTCCTTTTCTTTTGCCATTTTTATAACTTCAAATCCGGTTAATAATGGCATATCTATGTCTAAAAGAGCAATTGTTGGTTTATAAGTTAAAATATGTTCTAATGCTTGTAAGCCGTTTATTGCTTTTCCCACAACATTGTAGTTATTAGAAGTTAGCTCATCGTTCAATCCTTTTAAAATCATTGGATGATCGTCTGCGATTACGAATGTTACATTGTTTTTTACAATCATTTAAAGTGGTGTAGATAAAGTTATTTGGGTACCCTTATTTATTTGACTTTTGATGTCAATTTTGGAATTCAGAATTTTAGCGCGTTCTACTAAAGTTTGCATCCCTAAACTATTATTAAATTTTAATTTATCAATACTGTCAAATCCTTTGCCGTTGTCTACAATTGTAGTCTCTAAAAAGTTATTTTTCTTTGCAATTTGAATATAAGCTGCTTTTGCATCAGAATGTTTTATCATATTGTTCAACACTTCTTGAATAATTCTGTATAAATGTAAGGATGCATCCTTACTTAACAAAGCATCTATATCTTCAATTTCGTGTGTAAAAAAGATATTTGTATTGTCGTCAACTTCGTTTATTAACTTTATTATTGCTGCTGTTGGTCCTAGTTTTTCCAGAGTAGCTGGGTGTAAACCTCTAGAGATAGTACGAAGTTCATCTAAAGTATTTCCCGCTAAGGTTTCCATTTCAGTATTACCAAGGGATTTCGTTTTCTTGGTAAGCAACATTAGTTTTTGTCCCACACTGTCGTGAAGTTCCCGAGCTACTCGTATCCGCTCTCGTTCTTGAGCTTTAATTAGATTATGAGTGTAAATTTCATTTCTTTTTTGCTCTTGCTTATTTTTATAATAGATAGAAATAAAGACACCCAAAGAAATAAATGTCAAAAGAGAAAACCAAAACCATCCTGTTCTCCAAAATGGCAGTTTTATAGTAAAATTGTATTGGTAGGGTTTAGACTGCCAATCTCCAATCCCATTGTCCGCAATAAATTCGAAAGTATAATCTCCAGGTGGTAAAAATGAAAACACAGCTTTTGGATCGGAGGTGGCTGGTGACCATTCATCCCCGTCACGTAACCCTTTCATTCTATATTGATATTTAACCTTTTCTGGATTTGTAAATGTTATTGCCTCCATTAAAAAAGTTAAATAATTCTTTTGATAAGGCAGAATAATTCTATTGGAGCTACGGTATAAACTATCTTCCAAGGGTTCAGAAAACAAAAGCACATCAGATAGATTTAACCTTGGAGGTTGAAAATTTTGTATATACTCATCTTCCCTAAAGGTAATAATTCCATTTATAGACGAAGCTAATACCGTCTTTTTATGGGTGACATGTAGCGAATTAAAATCTATGTCGTTTTCTAAAAAATGTGAAACAGTGTTAAAATGTTTACTAGATATACTATCCTTTTCTAGTAATAGGTTTAAATCAACTTTATAGAAAACATCCCGTCCTGCTATCCATAAATCTTTATCATCAACCTTTAATGCGCGGAAATAATTTAAATTAATTAAGCGCGAAATATCCAATATCTTTATCTTGAATTCCTCATTTTCTAGCTTTATATAATAGAAGTTTTTTTCATTTCCAGCTATAATTTCGTTTTCACTTATTACATCTATGCTTCTAAAATTATTATGTTCATAAAAGTCAATACCAGGTATGGGGCTAACTTTGTTGTTATGAAGTTGGTATAAACCACTGATTTTGCAAAGAATAAGACGATCTCCTATTGGTACAACCCCAACGCTTCGAGAAGAATTTATAAAATAGGTAGAGTCTTTAGTTATGGCTTTAATCCTGCTAGTTTCAAAAAGCAGCGTACGATCTTCATCTTTATAGATTAAATTATAGACACCCGTGTCTATAACTTTTGGTTTTTTATTTTTGGAATACTCTTTTACATCCTGATTTGTAGAAGCTAACAAAGTGTTCTCAGGAGTTATAAACAAGTTGGTTACAGGTTTATTATCTGTAAAATAACGAACGTTTTCTGGACTCGTAACTGCTATCGCACCGGCATCAGTTGCAATAATTAACTCGTCGTCCCACTGCACAAAATCATTGACAAAGTTCGATGGCATCCCCTGTTCCTTATTGTAAATTTTAAACGAAGTATCCCGAAAACGAATTATTCCTTCTCCGTAAGAAGTCATCCAGTGGTTCCCTTCAGTGTCTTTAATAATACTGTAAATATACTTACTTGGCATTCCTTGCTTTTCGTTATATATGGTAATCTTACCTGATTTCTTATTAAAAACCCCAAAACCATTTCCTTCAAAAGCTAAATAAAGCTCATTTTCATTTTCTTCCAAAATATCATAAACGCGGTTTAAGTCAAATTCGTTAGGGTTGAAATTGTAATTAGTGATTTTGCCTTTATCTATTTTGTTTAGACTTCCGTATGTACCTAACCAAATAATTTTATCATCATCGATTAAGATGGAATAACAAATTTTATTTATTCCGTCTTTGTCACTATATATATTTTCAAGTTTGAGAGTGTCCAGCGTTAATTTGAAAACGCCATTGTTGGAAGAAGTAATAAAAATGGTATTATCGTCGTACCAAGCAGATTTTAATAGAGTAGCATTATTAGTTACATTGTAATTAATATCAAGTTTTTCCCACTTTCCATTTTTATAAGACGCTATGCCTCTTGCAAATACAATGTAAATTGTGCCATCCTTGGCTTCTAAGAAACTATTTGCACTTCCTAAAAATTTAGTCTCAAAAGTTTCACTAAGAACTACTTTTTCATCTTGAATTACACAAACACCTTTGTTTAGGGTTCCTACCCAAATTCTTTCCTTAGAATCTTCAAAAAGGCTAAAGCTTATATTTGAAGTTAGCCCGTTTTCAGTAGTATAGTTTTTAAAAGTTTTTCCATTAAAACAACTCACCCCTCCTATAGAGGAAATCCAAATTCTATCTTTCCTATCTTGAAGTATTGCGTGGGTCTCGTTGCTAATTAAACCATCTTCTACTTTGTAGTTTTTAAATTGAAGCTGCTGAGCAATACTACTCAACGAAAAAACACTTAATAAAAAAAGAGTGAGGAATAAGCGTTTCATTTATAGATGGTTTCTACAGTAAATATATTTAATTTAGCGGAATTATTATGGCTAAAACTAAAACAACATTTTTTTGTCAGAATTGTGGAGCACAATTTGCAAAGTGGCAGGGGCAATGTACTTCCTGTAAAGAATGGAATACAATTGCAGAAGAAGTAATCCAAAAAGCTGAAAAGTTAAGTTGGAAATCTTCTGAAACCACCGCTAAGCGAGTGGCAAAACCGCAACGTATTTCCGAAATTTCAACTCAAGCAGAAGCTAGATTAGATACTCAAAATAACGAGTTAAACAGAGTGTTAGGTGGCGGTTTGGTTCCAGGTTCATTAACGCTTTTAGGGGGAGAACCGGGAATAGGGAAAAGTACCTTAATGCTTCAAATTGCATTACAACTTCCCTATAAAACACTTTATGTTTCAGGAGAAGAAAGTGCGCAGCAAATTAAAATGAGAGCCGAGCGTATTCAACCAAGCTCAGAGAATTGTTTTATTTTAACCGAAACTAAAACACAAAATATCTTCAGAAATATAGAAGAAGTTGCTCCAGACATCGTGGTAATCGATTCTATACAGACTTTACATACAGATCATATTGAAAGTGCTGCAGGTAGTATTTCTCAAATTCGAGAAACTACTGCTGAACTTATAAGGTTCGCAAAAGAAACCGCTACACCAGTAATTTTAATTGGTCATATTACTAAAGATGGCAATATCGCTGGACCGAAAATATTGGAGCATATGGTGGATACCGTCCTGCAATTTGAAGGTGACAGAAACCATATTTATAGAATTCTTCGCGCAAATAAAAACCGTTTTGGAAGCACCAACGAATTAGGAATTTATGAAATGCAGGGCAGTGGTCTTCGCGAAGTGTCAAACCCTTCAGAAATTTTAATTTCTAAAAACGAAGAAGATTTAAGTGGAACTGCAATTTCTGCAACACTAGAAGGAATGCGTCCACTTATGATTGAAATTCAAGCTTTGGTTAGTAGTGCGGTATATGGTACGCCTCAACGTAGTGCAACGGGATATAATGCCAAGCGACTAAATATGATTCTTGCTGTTTTAGAGAAACGAGCCGGTTTTAAACTTGGCGCTAAAGATGTTTTTTTAAATGTAACAGGGGGCATAACAGTGGATGATCCAGCAATAGATTTAGCAGTTGTAGCAGCTGTACTTTCATCAAATATTGATATTGCAATAGACAAACGACTTTGCTTCGCTGCTGAGGTTGGTTTAGCAGGGGAGGTGCGTCCTGTAACTCGAGTAGAACAACGAATTTTAGAAGCAGAGAAACTTGGCTTTACTGCGATTGTTATCTCAAAATATTGTAAAATTCCAAAAAACAATTTCCATATAAATATTATTAAAGTGGCTAAAGTTCACGATGTGGTACACCATCTATTTGGTTGATGATATTCTTGAATGTGAATCGAATAAGCTCGCTAATTGTTTTAAAAAGTGTGCTCAAAGACGGGATGGCTTTTGGTAATTTTTCTATTAACTTAGTCTCGCAATGAATCAAAGAACATTTATTATCTTATTTTTTTTGGGATTACTACTTGCGGGTTGTAAGGAAGATGTTCAAGAGAAAGTAGAAATTTCTGAAAAACCTTTAAAACTCCCTGCGCGTTTAGCTTATGAGCAACAATTTTCTGAAAACGACTCAACTTTTATTCGTTGGAAGGAAGCTTTTCAAAAAGCTAAGCACGACAACCTTCAAATAACGCTTCCGTATTCTGAAAGTGGAGTTTATACCGAAGATGAATTAAATGTTTACAGTTATAACATTCAACTTAAAGAAGGGGAACGAATAGTTGTAGATCTTCAAAAACAAGTTGATTCCAGTTTAGTTTTTATTGACATTTTTGAAGTGAAGAAAGATTCTTTAAGACTGCTAAAAAGCGCTGAAGAATTTGAATCTATGTTTTCAAAAGAAATTGAAGAATCGGGTTTATACAAGCTAATTCTTCAGCCGCAATTAAACATGAAAGGCTCATTTCAGTTAAAAATATATTCTGAACCGCTATATCCATTTCCAGTTGTTGACGGGGTTAATAAAGATATTCAAGGGTTTTGGGCAGACCCACGGGATACGGGAAGTCGTTCCCACGAAGGAGTGGATATTTTTGCCGAGCGAGGAACACCAGTTATTGCAATTACAGATGGAACAATCTCTTCTACAGGAAATGGCGGGTTTGGTGGTTTACAAGTTTGGATAACCGATAAATTAAAGAAAAAGAGAATTTACTATGCCCATTTAGACAGCTTTATAGTTTCTGAAGGTGACAAAGTGAAAATTGGTGATACTATTGGTTTTGTTGGAAACACGGGTAATGCTATAGAGCTTCCTCCACATCTACATTTTGGAGTTTACAAGGAACAAGGTGCTGTAAACCCAATTTCATTTATAAAGAAAACCGAAATCCAAACCATTGATCAACCTTCAATAGTTAATCGAGCTGTGGTTAAAAGGCATATTGCTGAGGTTCGAAAAGGTCCTGCTTCCATTTTTCCACAATTAAGTGTGCTTCGAAAAAATGACACTATAAGCGTATTGGGAAAAAGCCAAGAATGGTTTCATATTCAGTCTTCAAAAGGTTTAAAAGGATATGTATACGAGAGGGAAGTTACTCCACTTTCATCAAATTAACTTTTATTTAGCCATTCACAAATTCACATATTGGTATCTTTAGGAGTCAACTCTTAAAAAAACCACTATGTCTATTTTTAAAAAAATAAAGCAAACAATAAGTTTAATGCAGGATATTGATCTTGATGCCTTGGGGAAACTTTCACAAAAAGTTGATTTACCAGAAATAATGAAAACTGTTGGGGAACTCGATGATAGGCAGTTGGCTGGCTTGATGAAAATGTTAAAACATAAAGGAGGCAAAAAGGGGCAACATAAATTACCTCCTATAGATGGGGATTTTTATGATTTGGCCTTAAAGTTAACACCAGAACAACGCGAGCTACAAATTAAAGTGCGCAATTTTATGGAAGATGAGATAAAGCCAATTGCAAATGAGTATTGGAATAAAGCTGAATTTCCGTTTCAGATTATTCCAAAAATGGCTGAACTAAACATCTGTGGAATAGCATACGAAGGTGTAGGGTCGCAAAATCACCCGTTTTTAATGGAAGGTATTATAGCCATGGAACTGGCTCGAGTTGATGTCTCCATCTCTACATTTTTTGGCGTCCACAGCGGCCTTGCAATGGGTTCGATTTATGTTTGCGGAAGTGAGGAGCAAAAACAAGAATGGTTGCCTAGAATGCAACGTATGGAGCTAATAGGGGCCTTTGGGCTTACAGAGCCAGAAGTTGGTTCGGCAGTGGCAGGTGGTTTAGGAACAACTTGTAGAAAAGAAGGGGATGATTGGGTTTTAAACGGACAAAAAAAGTGGATAGGCAATGCTACGTTTGCCGATGTTATTATTATTTGGGCGCGTGATGAAGCTTCAGACCAAGTAAAAGGTTTCTTAGTGCGTAAGGAAAACCCCGGTTTCAAGGCGGAGAAAATGGAGAACAAAATGGCGCTGCGTACCGTTCAAAATGCTATCATAACCCTAACCAATTGTCGAGTACCGGAAAGTGATAGATTACAGAAATGCGATTCGTTTAAAGACACGGCCAAGGTTTTGCGAATGACGAGAGCAGGAGTGGCTTGGCAAGCCGTAGGATGTGCACGTGGAGCTTACGAAGCTGCATTAAAATATACCAAAAAGAGGGAGCAATTTGGAAAGCCAATCGCTTCCTATCAATTAATTCAAAATCACTTAGTAGAAATGGTTGCCAATTTAACGGCAATGCAAACTATGTGTTTCCGACTTTCAGAATTGCAGGATGAAGGTTTATTAACAGATGAACACGCTTCCCTTGCAAAAGTGTTTTGTAGCATGCGAACTCGTGATGTTGTAAGTCGCGCTCGAGAGGTAATGGGCGGGAATGGAATTCTTCTAGAATACGACGTAGCTAGATTCGTGGCAGACGCCGAAGCAATTTACAGTTATGAAGGCACTAAAGAAATCAACACCCTAATTGTAGGTCGCGCAATTACGGGGTATAGCGCTTTTGTTTAATAATTTATTGATAAATGCTTAAAGTTATATTAACAATCTCCATAGGATGGCTCTAGATTAGTAAATTTGCACTAAGATTAAAGCTATGAAATTAAAGGAAATAGATAGGGTAAAGGCCATTACCAAAGAAGATTTTCTGAAGAATTACTTTAAACCCCAAAAACCAGTTGTAATTGAAAGGTTTATAGAGGATTGGCCAGCTTATACCAAATGGAATTTAGACTATATGGCCGAAGTAGCAGGGGACAAGACGGTGCCTTTGTATGATGATCGTCCCGTAAGTCATAAAGATGGGTTTAATGAGCCGCATGCGGAAATGAAAATGAAAGATTACGTAGCCCTTCTTAAAAAAGAACCTACTAAATACCGAATCTTTCTTTGGAATATTTTAAAAGAAGTTCCACAACTTCAGAAGGATTTTTCATACCCAGATTTTGGGTTGAAACTGATGAAAGGCTTGCCGATGCTCTTTTTCGGAGGGAAGGATTCCTATACCTTTATGCATTATGATATCGATTTGGCAAATATCTTCCATTTTCACTTTCAAGGTAAAAAGGAAGTAATTCTCTTTGACCAAACCCAGAATGATTACTTGTATAAAATCCCTCATTCTCTAATTACGAGAGAAGATATAGATTTTCACGATCCAGACTACACCAAGTGGCCCGCCTTAAAAAAAGCCGAGGGATATATTGCTAATTTAGAACACGGAAATGTGTTGTATATGCCGGAAGGGTATTGGCATTATATGCGTTATATAACACCAGGTTTTTCAATGAGTTTACGCGCCATTGCTAGAAACCCGAAAAATTTAGCTAAAGCAATTTACAATATTGTTATTATGCGTTACTACGATCAATTTATGCGAAAAATTAAGGGTCAGAAATGGATTGATTGGAAAAACGAACAAGCCATTGTTCGCACTAATAAAACACTTTAATAATTGTATAATTAACTATATTCGCCAAAAAATTTAAGATGAAAACATTTGCAACTATAATAGCCCTTTTTTGTTTACAATTAACCTTTGCTCAAGCTTATACTGGGAAAGGAGATGTAAAATTTCAAGTTGGTGCCAATTTACAAAATAACGGTACAGGAGTTATGACTAGTTTAGACTTCGGAATGGGTGAAAACATTTCTGTAGGACTTACTTCTTCTTATCTGCTAGATGTTAAAAAATACATTACACCTGCAGGTAATGAAGAGCCCATAGCAAAATTTGCAGACCGTTTTGATTTAAAAGCAAGGTTTAATGCCAATTTAGGTAATGTGATAAATGTGGATGAAAATTTTGATGTGTATCCAGGGCTTAATGTAAGTTTAAAGAATTTTGGAGGGCATTTAGGCGCGCGTTATTTCTTTACTAGTGGCTTTGGTGTATTCACAGAAATGAATGTCCCTTTTGCAAAGTATAACACCGATACTTTAACACCTGGTGAAAAACTTCACAATCAGGTAACTTTTAATTTGGGAGCTTCTTTTAATTTGTAATATTTATTTATTCAGAATTTCGTTAATTTTAGCGTAAACCAGCTCAGGCTCCCAACCTCGATAAAAGAGATAATCCGCCAACTTTTTGCGCTTTGTTTGAAGATTTTTTTCCGAACTTAATTGTTGCATGCGCTTTTCGGCTAAGGCTTCAAAAGTTTTATAGTATTCAGAATCTGGAATTTCTTTTAGCGCTATTTGTATATTGAATTTTGAAATTTGTCGCATTTTCAACTCATTCACTATTCTATTTCGTCCCCATTTTTTCGTTCTAAACTTTCCACGGGCAAAGGCTTGAGCGAACCTTGTTTCATTTAAAAAATTGTGACGTAATAAGTGGTCTATAATTTCATCTATCGCTAAGGGTATCATACGCATCTCGTAAAGCTTTTGCTGCACTTCCTTATGGCAACGCTCCTGGTAGGCGCAATAGCGTTCTAATCGCCTTTTAGCTTCATCTACGGTGTATGTTTTATTTTCATTCATAATATGAAAGCTAGTGACTTTAAATGCTACTAGGACTTAAGATCAGTTAGATTTCCCTAGCATCTTTACGATAGTTATTCTGCTAATATTGCATTGCAAAGTTCGCAAAGATATCTTACATAGGTCGATTATATAATTAGAAACTTAAAGACACAAAAAAACCCCTTTCGAAGAATTTCTTCAAAAGGGGTTTAAAATTATTTTATCAGTTTTCCATCTTTATCGTGGAAATGATATTCAAGATATGTGTATGCATCTCGAGGTTGAATTTTCACCCATTTTTTATGTTCCAAAAACCATTTGGTTCGGACGCTTGGGAAGCCTTTTGTTAAAAAGGCTGCTATAAAAGGATGTGTATTAAGTGTTATCTTTTTATAGTCTTTTTTGAAAAGGCGTTTTACCTCTTCATTAATTCTATTTATAACGATTATAGGTGCTTCAATCTCGCCATCGCCTCCATTACTAGGATCTTCTTCGCGAGTTTTGATGTTCATCTCTGGCCTAACTCGTTGACGGGTTATTTGTATTAACCCAAATTTACTTGGTGGGAGTATTTTGTGCTTTGCTCTATCGTCCTTCATTTCATCACGAAGGTGGTTGTAGAGCTGTTTGCGGTGTGCGGCGCTTGCCAAATCGATAAAATCTACCACAATTATTCCTCCCATATCGCGTAACCTAAGCTGCCTTGCTACCTCGGTAGCAGCAATTAAATTCACTTCTAACGCTGTGTCTTCCTGTGTTTTTTGCTTATTACTTCGGTTACCGCTATTCACGTCTATTACGTGCATTGCTTCTGTATGTTCTATAACCAAATAAGCTCCTTTACTACCTGTAACAGATTTTCCGAAAGAAGTTTTTATTTGTCGTTCAATTCCAAATTTTTCAAACATTGGAACATTAGAATCATAATGCTTTACGATATTGTCTTTGTTTGGTGCAATCTCCTGCACATAATCTTTTATTTGCAAGTATAGAGTTTCATCGTCGATATGTATTGCTGAGAATGAATCGTTAAACATATCGCGGATTAGAGAAGCTCCTCTATTTAGCTCGCTTAGCACTTTTGAAGGGTGGTGCGCCCCTTGTAGCTTCTTACACATCGCTATCCAGCGTTCCATAAGATTCTGTAAGTCTTTGTCCAGTTCTGCTACTTTTTTGCCCTCGGCTACGGTACGTATAATAACGCCAAATCCTTTTGGTTTAATGCTTTTAATCAAGCGTTTTAACCTGTCTTTTTCTTCGTTACTTTCTATTTTTTGAGAAACAGAAACACGATCAGAAAAAGGAACCAATACAATATATCTTCCGGCTATAGATAGCTCAGAGCTTATACGGGGTCCTTTGGTAGATATGGGTTCTTTTACTATTTGAACCAAGATAGATTGATTGTTTTTCAAGGCATTATTAATGTTGCCATGCTTATCAATCTCTTTTTCGAATGGGAAGTCTTTTAGAGTATAATCTTTTAGTTTTCCTGTACTTACACCTTTAACAAATTTTAAAAGTGAAGATACTTTAGGGCCTAGATCGTGATAGTGTAAAAAACCATCTTTTTCGTAACCCACATTTACAAAGGCGGCGTTTAAACCTGGGACTGTTTTACGTATTTTGGCAAGAAAGATGTCGCCAACCGTAAAATTATTATCCTCATCCTCTTTGTGAAGCTCTATAAGTTTTCCATCCTTTAATAGGGCAAAATCAACTTCTTGTGAACCGGACCTAATAAATAATTCGTAGTTCACGTTACATTAATTTTGTTGTCCCGACGTATAATCGGAACTTATTAAACAATATTTTTTCACAGGTTTTTAATTAAAACCCGGCGAAACCGCACCAAAACCAAAAGAAGGTTGTTGCAATCTCATTTTCAAAGAACGATATTTCGTTTGTTTTATTTGGCAACCACACCTAAATGCAGTTGCCAAATTACTTTTAAAACAGAAAAAGTAGTTTAGAACTACTTTTTCTTCTTATGACGGTTAGCGCGACGACGCTTTTTACGTTTGTGAGTCGCTACCTTATGTCTTTTTCTTTTTTTACCACTTGGCATACTAAAGTCTTTTTTATGTTCCATCCCTTCCTCGAAATTCATCGAGTCGGAACCAAACTGGTTATTACTATTTTATTTCCACATTGGTTTTTACACCTTCAACAAATACTTTTGCAGGTTTAAAAGCCGGGATATTGTGAGCAGGGATTTTTATTGTTGTGTTTTTTGAAATATTTCTTCCAGTTTTTTCGGCTCTAGTTTTAATAATAAAACTACCGAAACCTCTTAAATAAACGTTGTCACCACCTTCAAGAGAATTCTTCACTTCTTCCATAAAGGTTTCAACAGTAGCTTGAACTTCATTCTTTTCCATTCCTAATCTTTCTGAAATCTTAGCTACGATATCTGCTTTCGTCATTATATGTGTATTTTAATTAATTATTCTTTTACTAGAGTTTTTTTGGGTCTGCAAATATACATATTTTAAAATCAATAAATCAAAGCATAATCCTTTAAAATTTAATGGAATATAGATTATTTTTACCCAATGTCAATTTTAAACCCTCACTTTTCCAAAAGGCTAATTTCGTGGTATTTAGATAATAAGCGAGATCTCCCGTGGCGAAAAACAGTAAGTCCATATCATATTTGGCTGTCAGAAATTATGCTGCAACAAACGCGAGTTGCGCAAGGATTACCCTATTATTTAAAGTTTATAAACGCCTATCCTACGGTTCAAGATTTAGCAAATTCACCTGAGGATGAAGTTTTGAAACTATGGCAAGGATTAGGATATTATTCTCGAGCACGAAACCTTCATGCTACTGCGAAAATGGTAACCGAAGATATGAATGGGGTTTTTCCTGATAACTATAAGAACTTATTAAAATTAAAGGGAGTAGGGGAATACACCGCAAGTGCTATTGCAAGTATATGCTTTAATGAACCGCAAGCGGTAGTAGATGGCAATGTTTACCGAGTGCTATCTCGTGTTTTTGGAATATCTACACCTATTAATAAAGGAAATGGACCAAAAGAATTCAAAATTCTAGCCCAACAATTAATAGATAAGAAACAACCTGGCACTTTTAACCAAGCTATTATGGAATTTGGAGCGAGACATTGTGTGCCTAGAAATCCAGATTGCAATAGTTGTATTTTTAATGATAGTTGTGTTGCTTTTCAGAAGAATGAAGTAGAGGAATTACCTGTAAAAATTAAAGCTAAACCCGTAAAGAAAAGATATTTTAATTATCTAGTTGTTCTATCAGAAAACGAAAATACTATTCTTAAACAACGAATCGGAAAGGGAATTTGGCATAAACTTTATGAGTTTCCATTGGTTGAAACTTCAGAGGAAGTCGACATCGAGGATTTAAAAAACCTCCCACAGTTTCAAGATTTTTCAGAAAACTTAGATATTAGAAGTATATCGCTTTTTAATGAAGAGGCAGTGGTTCATAAACTTTCGCACCAACATTTATACACCCGCTTTTGGATAATTGAGACACCTAAAGGTAGTCAAGCCGATATCCCTATTTCTGAAATAAATAATTACGCAGTTCCGGTTTTAATAGAAAATTTTGTTTCAGAATTTTTTGAAAACTACTAAATCTATTTTAGGTTTATAGCTTTCATTTAAATCATTCTATATTAAAACTTAAAAAAACCGTATATTTAGAACACAAGATTTACCTTTGCATAAATTATAAAATAAAGAAAATATGAGTGGAACATTGAACAAAGTTATGTTGATTGGACATACGGGTGATGATGTAAAGATGCATTACTTTGAGGGCGGAAATAGTATTGGACGATTTCCTCTTGCTACAAATGAAACTTATGTAAACAAAACTACAAATGAGCGTGTTACAAATACAGAGTGGCACAATATTGTAGTTCGAAATAAAGCTGCTGAAATTTGTGAGAAGTATTTAAAAAAGGGCGATATGGTTTATATTGAAGGCCGTTTAAAAACTCGCAAATGGCAAGATGATAAAGGATTGGATAGATACAGCACAGAGGTGCATTGTACTGACTTTACGTTCTTGACACCTAAAGGAAGCGGAAACGAAACCCCGCAAAATAATCCAGGACAAAATGTTCAAAAACCACAGGCTACTCAACCATCTCAGGCTGCAAAGTCTATTACTGAAGAAGAGGACGATCTTCCTTTTTAATGTTTAACTAAATTCATCAAATTGGATACAGAACCCCCAGGTTTACTATTATTAATTAATACTTTGGACTTTACTCATATAACAAGTATTGTTTTGCTTGTTGTTTTATTAGGCTGCTCTGCGCTGATTTCGGGTGCCGAAGTGGCTTTTTTCTCTTTATCTTCTTCAGACTTTGAGACGAATAACGAGAAAGCAATTGCTAAAAAACTTGCTATAGTAGAAAAGTTACTGTCGAAACCGAAAAAGCTTTTGGCAACGATTCTTGTGGCTAATAACTTCATAAACATTGCCATAGTGCTGCTTTTCGATTCGATGAGCGATCTTTTATTCTCTAATATTCTAACGAATTACTACGGTGTAGATATTCGTTTTATTATAGAAGTTGGAGTTGTAACTTTTCTAATCTTGCTTTTTGGTGAGATTCTGCCTAAAATTTATGCAAACAGAAATGGGATTTCTTTTGCTGTTTTTATGGCACAACCTCTAAATGTTTTGGATACTTTACTGTCTCCAATTAGTTCTCCTATGCGATCGGTAACATTGTTTTTGCACGATCGTTATGGTAAGCAAAAATCAAATATTAGTGTAGATCACCTTTCACAGGCGCTAGAACTTTCTAATCAGGATACTACCTTTGAAGAACAAAAAATACTACAGGGAATTGTTACTTTCGGAAATACAGATACCAAGCAGGTGATGAAAAACCGAATGGATATTTTCGCTATTAGTGAAGATCAATCTTTTAAAGAGATTCTTCCTGATATTATTCAACACGGCTATTCGCGAATTCCAGTTTACAAGGATAGCATGGATAATATTACTGGCGTATTATATGTAAAAGACTTAATTCCATACACAGATAGAAAAATCCTAGATTGGAAGACTTTAAAACGCGAAGCGTATTTTGTGCCTGAAAACAAAAAGCTAGACGATTTGCTGAATGAGTTTAAGGAAATGAAAATGCACCTTGCAATTGTGGTAGATGAATATGGAGGAACTAGCGGACTTATTTCTTTAGAAGATATTATTGAAGAAATTGTAGGCGAAATTAGCGACGAGTTTGATGATGAAGATCTTATTTTCTCTAAGCTAGACGACAATACATTTATCTTTGAAGGGAAAACACCTCTGAAAGATTTTTACAAGGTGATAAAGCTAGATGACCCTGAAGAGTTTGAAGATAATAAAGGAGAAGCAGAAACGTTAGCTGGTTTCCTACTTGAAGTATCAAAGGGATTCCCTAAGAAAAACGAAAAAATATTATTTCACGGTTATGCGTTTGTAATTGAAGCTTTTGAAGGCAAACGTATAAAACAAATAAAAGTTACAATTGAAAATCTATAAACGTATACTCTCCTCAATAATTCTACTTTTCATATGTGTTTCATGTGAAGATGAGGTTACAGTGAAACCCGCTGCCCAGCTGAGGTTAGATTACCCTATTCCTGAGTACAAAACGGTAGATCCTAATTGTGCTTTTTCTTTTGAAATGAATGAGAATGCAGTTATAGAAAAGAAAGATAATTGCGCTCTAAACATTCAATATCCTAGAATGAAGGCCACAATTTATATGACATACCAGCAGGTAAGAGCTAACAATCTAGATTCATTGCTGCAAGATGCTCAACGTTTAGCCTACGACCATACTATTAAGGCAAATAGCATACCTGCATATCCTTTTGTAAACCCAGATTCTAAGGTGTACGGAATGTTTTATATGATAAATGGAAATGCGGCAACCCAAGCAGAATTTTATGTAACCGATAGTATTCGTCACTTTGTAAATGGTGCTGTGTACTTTAAAGCAAAGCCAAATTACGACTCTGTTTACCCTGCAGCAGAATATCTTCGTGAAGATATTAGAAGGATTATGGAAACGATAGTTTGGGAATAAATAGTAAAACTATTCCATAGAAAAACCGCATTAGAACTAAATCTAATGCGGTTTTTTTATAAAGCTGAATCTCGTTTGATTATTCGAAATCTGAATCAGCTACACCTTCGTTAATTGAAACTTTACTTACTTTAAAAGTTAACTCTTGAGGTCCTGCAGACTGCTTAATTGTGAAAGGGAATTTAATTCCATTTACTTCAGTATAATCGTCATACACAATTGTAGTTGAAATTTTTTGCCCATTCATTTCTTGTGTTGAAACCTCTTTAACTTTCAATCCACTTTCTTTATCGTAAAAAGCTTCTTGTCCTTCTTCTAAAACAATAACATAAGCACCTTCTTCAACGCGATCTAGTTTTGCGTCTTTAGCAGAAAGTTCAGCAAATGGAACAGCTTGTTTTTTTGCAGCTTGGTTTTGCTCGTCTGTATAATCCATTTTTTGTCCTTGTCCTGACATATAGCCTTTTTCTCCATCGAAAATCACTTTTTGAAGGGGAGCACCACCCATAGAAACTATCAATGAAGATTGGTTTTTAGTGGTTTTCTTGATTTCAAGACCTAACTGCATACCTTGCATTTCTGCTCCAGCTTCCATTTTTACAGTCTTAACATCTGCTAAAGCTTTGCGCCCTCCAATTGCATCTATGTATTTGTTTATTACCGATTCAGCAGTTACTCCAGATTCTACAGGCATATTGTAGTTTGGCTCTGTAGTTGGGTTTCCTTCTTTATCAAAATAGTACACAGGAATTTGTCTTCCTTCGTGGTTTTTTAGATTTTTAAGTCCTTCTAATACTTCAGAACCTTTACCTACTACTACAATACGAAGATTACCTGGCTTGTAATACTTTTTTGCTACACGTTGAACATCTTCTGCTGTAACAGCATTTATCTTTTTAAGATATCCAGAGTAAAAGTCTTTAGGAAGGTTTTGAGTGTAAACTTCTAGCGCAAGGTTTGCGATAGTAGACGGGCGCTCAAGTGCCAATACAAAATCACCAACATACTTCGCTTTAGCGTTAGCTAATTGTTGAGCTGTTACTTTATTATCACGGATAAAACGAATTTCTTTTAAAGTTTCCACTACTGCACTATCAGTTACTTCGTTACGTACACTAGTAGTAGCTACAAAACGAGTAATGTTTTTATCTGCTCCTGTACTTGAACGCGCTCCATAAGTCCATCCATTAGCTTCACGAAGATTCATGTTCAATAAACTGTTGAAACCACCTCCTAATATTCTATTTGCAATAAGAACTGCAGGGTAGTCAGGGTCGTTCATCTTAAGAGTAACCAAGTTTTGTACAGCAATTTCACTCTGCACAGCATTTGGCATATCGATAAAGTTAACTTGTGTAAACTGAACATCTTTAGGAGTGCTATACACTACAGAAGGCACTGGATTTTGTTTCCAATCGCTAAGGTGCTCACGAACTAAAGCTTCAACTTGGTTTTGCTTAACGTCTCCTACAACTGCTAAATAAGCATTTTTAGGATTAAAGTAGTTTTCATAAAACTCTTTTACGTCGTTTAAGGTTAATTTTTCAACTTTTTCAATGGTTGTAAATTCTCCTTTTGGGTGATCTTTCCCGTAAATTAATGCTGAACGTAGGTTAGATGCAACTGCTGAAACACTTTTTTCTTGGCTCTTTAAACCGTCGATCATTTTGTTCTTTTCCTTTTGGAATTCCTCTTCAGTGAATAATGGGTTTTTTATACCATCAGACATAAGCTCCATAATTCTTGGGAAGTATTCAGAAAGTGAACTCGCGTAAGCGCTCTCTGAACCAAAAGAAATGTTAGCGCCTAAATAATCTACTTCTTCGTTGAAATCGTCTTTAGAAATGTTTGTTGTACCATTTCCCAACATTGCAGATACTATAGCTTCAACACCCGCTTTTTTCCCAGATGCATGTAATGGGTTGTCAATTACTAGTTGTACACGTACAGCAGGAAGCGTGTGGTCTTCCACAACTAGCACTTTCAAACCATTATTTAGATTAAAAGTACCTGGTTGCGTTACGTTTATTGTAGGAGCAGGGCCTGGTTTAGGTTGTTTACTTCGGTCTATCTGCGCCACTGCTAGCGTAGATACAAAAATACTTGCTATTAATAGGTATATATGTTTTTTCATCTTAAAATAATTCTAAGTTTTTTATTGTTCTGATTTTGGCAAATACTCTAAATATAAGCTCTGGTTCTTGTTTAGGTATTTTCTAGCTGCTTCACGAATATCCTCACGAGTGATGTTTTTGTAGATGTCCAATTCTTTATTAATAAGATTGGTGTCCCCATAAAAAGTATAATAGTTTGCAAGTGAGTTTGCAATACCAGCAACAGTAGCATTAGCCGTTACAAATCTGTTTTTGTAAATGTTCTGAAGTTTTTCAAACTCGCGTTCAGAAATAAGTTCATTCTGTAATCTAACAATCTCTTCTGAAATTTCAGCATCTAAAGTTTCTAGAGGTGTGTTATTAAGTGGAATTGCTAAGGTAATATACGTACCGTAATCCTCTTGGCTAAAGTTAATTGCTGCAACTTCAAGAGCCAATTTCTTTTCGTCAACTAATTTTTTGTAAAGACGTGAGCTTTTCCCATCGCTTAAAATAGTTGAAACCATATCCAAGATATACGCATCACGCTCTTTCATAGAAGGTGTTCTGTATGCTTGAATGATCATTGGAAGCTGAATATTAGGATCGTAAAATTTAGCTTTAATTTGTTGGGTAATAGGATCTTCTTTGATATTTGGCTGAACTACTTCAGCACCTCTAGGAATTGGTCCGAAGTAATCTTTAATCATTTTCTTTACCTTAGGCTTGTCAATATCACCCGCAACTACTAGAACAGCGTTGTTAGGTACATAGAATTTTTTGTTGAAAGCTTGAAACTCCTCAAGAGTTGCAGCATCTAAATCTTCCATTTCACCAATTGTAGTCCAACGGTAAGGGTGTTTTTTAAACATGTTTTCCTTAACGGCTTTAAGGATGTTACCGTAAGGTTGATTATCTACTCTTAGGCGCTTTTCTTCTTTTACAACTTCGTTTTGTGTGTCTACACCAATTTGGTTGATAATTGGGTGAAGCATACGCTCACTTTCCATCCAAAGTCCAGTTTCAACACTGTTTGAAGGAAAAATTTCATAGTAATATGTACGATCGTCTGTAGTGTTTGCGTTGTTGCTTCCACCGTTAGATGTTACAATTTCGAACCACTTTCCACGACCAATATTTTCGGTCCCTTCAAATAATAAGTGTTCAAAAAAGTGAGCGAATCCTGAACGTCCAGGAGTTTCGTTTTTTGCACCCACGTGGTACATCACAGAAGTTACTGCAACGGGAGCAGTATTGTCTTCATATAAAATAACATGAAGTCCGTTATCCAATTTGTATTCTTCAAATTCAACTTGTTGGGCCTTAGCACCAACTAGAAACATAAAGGCGAACAAGACGGTTAGAAATGTTTTTTTCATCGTTTTAAATTAAAGTTTAAATATTCGAAAGTTTAACTTACAAAGTTAATTAATTTTAAGAGCTTTTGGGTTTAATTTAATTTTAAGCTCAGTCGCTAATTTGACGTAGCTTTAAGCAGAATGTTACTATACTATAGATGAAAAATTAAAATTTCAACTAATCTTAGATGTTTTAGTTTGTGAATTTTGAATCTAAGTGTTTAATTTTTAAAAAGTTATATTGATGTTTTGAACTTTTTAATACAAAATTTCGTAACTTTTAGGTTTAAATCCAATCACTATGTTTAAAGTATATTCACGTTACGGTTTTGGAATTGCAGCAGTACTAATTGCCTACTTTCTTATTTTAAAACTTATTGGGTTACACCAATACCCTGTATTGAGCTCGGTAAATGGGCTGATTTTCGGTTTTGGAATTTACATGGCTTTAAAAAAGTACTCTGCATCGGAAACAAACTTCAAATATGAAAAAGGATTTGAAGTGGGTTTGTTTTCGGGAGGAATTGCATCGGTGTTATTTTCAATTTTTATGGCTATATATATGTATCAGATTGATACGGAGTTTTCTTCAGGCATTATGAATAAATGGAATCTTGAATATGATTTAGGAACCCTTATGCTTGTTTTGTCTATTTTAATTATGGGATTTGCAACTACTATAGTTTTAACCCTTTCTTTTATGCAACTTCTTAAAACGTCTTGGAACACTCAAGATGGCAATAGAAATGTAATGAAATAAACGACTGATTGTTAGTGTTTTAATTGGGGTTTTAAATAGAATCCTTAGTAATGTGATGATTACAAACTTGTAAAATCACTTCTTCTTATTGAATTCAATTGTCAATCAGTCTATTAAGCGTGAAAGATTAAATATAAAACGCTTTGTCAATTCCTTTTTTAAAATTATATTTGCAGCCCCCTACGCAGAATTTGTTTTGCTTCGGTGGCTAAAGCTTCCGCAAACGATAGGGAAAACTAAGTTTAACTAATTTATAAACGATTCGCTATGTACGCAATTGTAGAGATAGCAGGGCAGCAAGTAAAAGTTGCGAAAGACCAAAAGGTTTTTGTTAATCGTTTACCAGTAGAAGAAGGAAAATCAGTGTCTTTTGACAATGTACTTCTTATTGGTGACGGCGACAATATTACCATAGGCGCCCCGGCTATAAACGGCGCTCAAATAGGAGCAAAAGTCGTAAAGCACCTTAAAGGTGACAAAGTTATAGTTTTCAAAAAGAAACGCCGTAAAGGTTACCGTGTTAAAAACGGACACCGTCAGGCACTTTCTGAAATTGTAATTGAAAGCATTGTAGCTTCAGGAGCTACACCTGCTAAAAAGGAAGAAGCAAAAAAAGCTGCTCCAAAATCAGAAACTAAAGCACCTGCTAAAAAAGCTGCTCCTAAAAAAGCCGCTAAAGCAGACGATCTTAAAAAGATTGAAGGTGTTGGACCAAAAGCTGCAGAGGCTATGGTTGCTGCTGGATTGGATACCTTTGCTAAAGTTGCAAAGGCAAAACCAGAAGCTATCGCAACTATTCTTTCTGAAGCAAGTTCAAATTTAGCACATTTAGTTACAGACACTTGGCCAAAACAAGCTAAATTAGCTGCTGATGGTAAGTGGGATGAGCTAAAAGAATTGCAAGACAGATTAGATGGTGGGATTGAAAAATAATCTTACTGAAGTATAATATTTAAAACCGAAACAAAATGGCTCACAAAAAAGGAGTTGGTAGTTCTAAGAACGGTAGAGAATCAGAATCGAAACGTTTAGGCGTTAAGATTTTTGGAGGACAGGCTGCTGTTGCTGGAAATATCATTGTAAGACAAAGAGGTAATACGCATCACCCAGGTGAAAACGTATACGGTGGTAAAGACCATACCCTTCACGCAAAAGTGGATGGTACTGTGAAATTTACCAAGAAGAAAGATAACAAGAGCTACGTTTCAATCGTTCCAAACGCTGAGGCATAGTAATATATCTTGTTTAAGATAAAAAAACCTTCACAGAAATGTGAAGGTTTTTTTATTAATGAGAATTTATGTTTTTAAATTCTGAAAAGGATATTGGTTCTTTTAATAATGTATACTTAGGATTTTCAGGATAATGAGAGTATATAAAATCTTCAGGTCTTGTTAAGTACCAAAAGTTATCTGGAGACCCGCCATTGCCATGACTTACCGCCCACGTTAAATCAATTAAATGCCATTTGCCATTTAATTTTACTACATTCCAAGTGTGATGAGGAGTTTTGGTTTGTTTAAAACGGCCAGTGTAATCCTTAGTGTATCCGTGAACTTCTTTAGCTTCTATGCCAAGGTCTGAGCACAAAGATTTAAATAATAGTGCAAACCCTCCACACAAAGCCATTTTGCGTTCTAAAGCGTTCTTAACAACGTTTTCTTCTGAAGTATATATTCTGTTCTGTAGACTCTTACTTCGCATTAATTCATTATCGTATGAAATGTTTTTTGTAATCCAATTATAAATCTCTAATACCTTTTCGGAATCTGATATCGTATTTTTTGTAATTGAATATGCTAATTGCTTTGTAGAAAACTTGGAATCTTTCTTATTTGAGGTAGTTTTTACTTCTTTTTTCCAGACACGAGGACCAATTTGGCTAAAAGTAGTTTGGCTACAACAAATAAAAAAAATCATTAAATAATATATTCTAATCATAAAGAGCTTAGTTCTTATACTTTGAAAACGAATATAAGTGTAAATTATTTAAAATGAATATGTTAAATATTTTTTAGCTTTTCCCTGTAGATTTTAAGCACAAAAAAAACCTCTGCAATTATTGCAGAGGTTTTAGTTATATAAGGTATAATTTACTTTATCCTTTTAAGCTTGCGCTTAGGTATTCGCGGTTCATTCTTGCAATGTTTTCTAATGAAATACCTTTTGGGCATTCAATTTCACAAGCACCTGTATTTGTACAGTTACCAAATCCTTCTTTATCCATTTGAGCAACCATGTTTAATACACGCTCAGTTGCTTCAACTTTCCCTTGAGGAAGCAGTGCAAATTGGCTTACTTTAGCTGCAGTGAATAACATTGCACTAGCGTTTTTACAAGCTGCAACACATGCACCACAACCAATACAAGTTGCTGCGTTGAAAGAATCGTCTGCATCCTGCTTATTTACAGGAATAGCGTTAGCATCGATAGTGTTACCTGAAGTGTTTACAGAAACGTAACCACCTGCTTGCTGAATTCTTTCAAATGATGTTCTATCTACAACTAAATCCTTAATTACAGGGAATGCTTTTGCGCGGAATGGTTCGATAACAATTGTATCACCATCATTAAACATACGCATGTGTAACTGGCAAGTTGTAACCAATCTATCTGGTCCATGAGGTTCTCCGTTAATTTGTAACGAACAAGCACCGCATATTCCTTCACGACAGTCGTGATCGAAAACTACAGGCTCTTCACCTTTATTAATTAATTCTTCATTTAGAACGTCGAGCATCTCTAAGAAAGACATGTCACCTTCTATTCCGTCAATAGGATATGTTTTTAATTCTCCTTTTGCTTTGCTATTTTTCTGTCTCCAGATTTTTAAAGTAAGTTTCATAGTCTATTTGTATGATCTCGATTTAACTTCAATATTTTCGTACTTCAATTCTTCTTTGTGAAGTACTTCTGTTGCTGGATCTCCAGTGTATTCCCAAGCGGCAACGTACATAAAGTTTTCGTCGTCACGTAGTGCCTCTCCTTCTTCAGTTTGATATTCTTCACGGAAGTGTCCTCCACAAGATTCATTTCTGTGTAAGGCGTCTTTCGCAAACAATTCTCCTAATTCAAGGAAATCTGCAACACGCATCGCTTTTTCAAGCTCTGCATTCATTTCATTCAATTCTCCAGGAACTTTTACTTCTTTCCAGAATTCTTCGCGTAAAGCTCTAATTTCGGTCATTGCAGACGCTAAATCTTTCGCATTACGAGCCATTCCACATTTGTTCCACATAATGTGTCCAAGCTTCTTGTGGAAATAATCTACAGAATGAGATCCTTTATTGTTTATCAGCTTTTCTAATTGCTCGCGAACCTTGTTTTCGGCCTCGTCGAATTCTTGAGAATCTGTTGGAATTGGTCCAGTTTTAATGTCCTTTGATAGATAATCACCAATTGTATATGGCAATACGAAATAACCATCTGCTAATCCTTGCATTAATGCCGATGCACCTAAGCGGTTTGCACCGTGATCACTAAAGTTAGCCTCTCCAGTTACATAGCAACCAGGAATTGTAGACTGTAGGTTGTAATCAACCCAAATTCCACCCATAGTATAGTGTACTGCTGGGTATATCATCATTGGGCTTTCGTATGGGTTTTCATCAACGATTTTCTCGTACATCTGGAAAAGGTTTCCGTATTTGTTCTCGATAACCTCTTTCCCAAGTTTTGTAATTTCTTCTTTAGATGGATTGTGGTTTCCGTGCATTGCTGCTTGCTCTTTTCCGTAACGTTCAATAGCACTAGCAAAGTCTAGGAATACAGCTTGACCTGTTTTATTTACACCAAATCCAGCGTCGCAACGTTCTTTAGCTGCTCTAGAAGCTACGTCACGAGGCACTAAGTTACCAAAAGAAGGGTACCTTCTTTCTAAGTAGTAATCACGTTCGTCTTCCGAAAGATCTTTAGCTTTTTTCTTTCCTTCACGGATAGCGATAGCGTCTTCTTTTTTCTTAGGAACCCAAATTCTACCATCGTTTCTTAATGATTCAGACATCAAAGTAAGTTTACTTTGGTGGTCTCCAGAAACTGGAATACATGTTGGGTGAATTTGTGTATAGCAAGGGTTTGCGAAGTAAGCACCTCTTTTATGGATTTTCCAAGCTGCTGTTGCGTTACTTCCCATTGCGTTTGTCGATAAGAAGAATGCATTTCCGTATCCACCAGATGCGATTACTACTGCGTGAGCTGAATGTCTTTCAATTTCACCAGTAATTAAATCGCGAGCGATGATACCTCTTGCTTTTCCGTCTACGATAACTAAATCTAGCATTTCGTGGCGGTTGTAAGGAGTGATTTTCCCTCTATTTATTTGGCGATTCATTGCTGAATATGCACCAAGTAATAATTGTTGTCCTGTTTGTCCTTTAGCGTAAAAGGTACGTGAAACTAAAACACCACCGAAAGAACGGTTGTCTAGCATACCTCCGTACTCACGAGCAAAAGGAACACCTTGTGCTACGCATTGGTCGATGATGTTTGCTGATACTTCCGCAAGGCGATAAACGTTTCCTTCACGAGAGCGGTAATCGCCACCTTTTACAGTATCGTAAAATAAACGGTAGTTAGAGTCACCATCACCTTGATAGTTTTTTGCTGCGTTAATACCTCCTTGAGCTGCAATTGAGTGCGCACGTCTAGGAGAATCTTGGTAGCAAAATGTTTTTACGTTATAGCCTAATTCGGCTAGGGTTGCTGCGGCACTACCACCAGCAAGACCTGTTCCAACTACAATAATATCTATATTACGTTTGTTGGCAGGGTTAACGAGATTTACGTCGTTTTTATGTTTTGTCCACTTATCTGCTAAGGGTCCTTTTGGGATTTTTGAATCTAATACTGACATAGCGTTTAATTTCGTGGTGATTATTGATTAAGGTGTAAATAAATCGCAATGAAAATAAATCCTAAAGGGATAAATATTGCGTAAAACTTCGTGAAACCTTGTAAGGCTTTAGAATACTTGTTATTCCAACCCATACTTTGGAAAGACGAAGAAAATCCATGCCAAAGGTGAAGTGCTAACAATACAAATGAAAGACTGTATAATCCTGTGCGAACAGGGCTTTCAAATTTTTGAAGCAACTCGGTATAATAACGAGTTTCATCTACTGGGTGGCTTTCAACATACTTATGTACGATTTCTGGAAACCAGAAATCGTAGAAGTGAAGACCTAAAAACGCTAAGATTACAGCACCGCTAATAATCATATTTCGCGAAGCCCAAGAAGAGTTTTTGTTTCCTTTATAAGATTTGTAGCTAATTTGTCGTGCACTGCGGTTTCTAATTTCAAGGATAATACCCATTACAAAATGGAAAATAACTCCAATAATTAAAATAGGTTGTGCGATAAACTGAACTACAAAATTATGCCCCATAAAATGAGACAAGCTGTTAAAGGTTTCAGGGTCTAAGACCGATGTAAAATTAATAATAAAGTGTTGCGCCAAAAAAATGACGAGGAACAAGCCCGAAAGAGCCATCGCTACTTTTCGTGCAATTGAAGAGGTTAGTATTGCCATTATTGTTTAATTTCTAGAATAGTGCCACAAAAATACACTTCAAACAGCATGTTGCCAAACATTCTTTGTTGTTTGAAACCTATTTAGAATTGGTTTAAATATCTAATTGTTATTTAAAATCTAAAGTTTGATTATTTATTTCAAAGGAAAACATCTAAAAATCCCATTGTTATACTGTTTTTTTATAGAATTAAGCAACAGTTTTATCTTTCGTGATTTTATCAACTACTAGCGAAATAGCGCCATCGCCAGTAACATTGCAAGCAGTTCCAAAACTATCCATTGCGATATATAGAGCTATCATAAGACCAATCATTTCTTCATTAAAGCCTAGCATAGATTGTAAAATTCCTACCGCAGCCATAATTGCACCTCCTGGAACACCAGGTGCTGCAATCATTGCGATTCCTAATACAAATATAAATCCAGCAAAAAGCGTAAAGCTAAAAGGTATTCCTTGTAAAATCATTAATGCCATAGCACAGGCGGTTATTTTCATAATACTACCAGATAAATGTATGGTAGCACATAGCGGTATAACAAAACCTGCAATTTTTTCAGAAACACCATTTTTCTTTGTTTGTTCTAATGTTACAGGAATTGTTGCTGCAGAAGATTGTGTGCCTAATGCCGTGAAATATGCCGGCATCATAGTAGCTAATAATTTAATTGGATTTTTTTTAACAAGTACACCAGCGATAGTGTATTGAAGCAATAATAATAAAATGTGTAATGCGAAAATCACGCCTATTATGCTTATGAAGACCGAAAGAATTGAAAACACCTTTCCATTAAAAGACATGCTAACAAATATTCCTAAGATAAAAAGTGGAAGTAAAGGCACAATTACATTTTCAATCAATTGCATTATGATTTTCTGAAAATCTTTAACCACAAGCTTTAAACTAGATTTCTCTTGAAAAGATAATCCCAAACCAACGACAAAGGCCAAAACTAATGCCGACATAACATCTAATATAGGAGGAATGTTAATACTAAAGTACGGGGTTAGTTCTTTGCCAGAATCTACAATTTGACCTGCATCATTAACGTGTGATTCTAAAAGAAAAGGGAAAATATTGGATGCGGAAAAATACGTCATAAACCCCGAAAACAGGGTAGATCCGTAGGCGATCAAAGCAGTAATTAACAATAATTTTCCCGCGCCTCTTCCCAAATCAGAAATGGCTGGCATTATTAGTCCCATAATAATTAGAGGAATGGAAAAGCTTAAAAACTGTCCAAAAAAGGCATTGAAAGTGGTGAAAATTCGGTTAACAGATTCAGGTAAGATTTGCCCGAATACAATACCTAATACTATGGCTATAAAAACTTTAAATAGTAAGTTTGTGTAGATGTGCTTCATTAGTAAATGCTGTTTAAGTGCTTTTCTGATTCTTTACAGATAAAAAGAAAGGTGTAAATATACAGCCATTGTAGAGATTGCTTATGCTATTACATTTATTATGTATTTTATTAGTTGCATGAATTTTTAAAAAATTAAATAAATAATTATGAGTAGAGGTTTTGTAAAAGAAGATGATCAAGAGGAAATCCCTATTGTGCCACCAAGAGCAGATTTACCTGAGGGCGTAACAAATTACGTTACTCAAATTGGAATGGATGAACTCTTGGAAGAAAAGCAATCGTTAATTGATGAAAAGGAGAACCTTGAAGTTACAAACGAAAGTGACAGACGAATTGCAGTCAATCACATTAATGCAAAACTTCAACTTCTGCTGAATAGGATAAATACTGCAAAAATTATAGATATCGATCAGCAACCGAAGGATGAAGTGAGATTTGGTGCGCGGTTAACCTTATCAATTGGCAACAACCCAAAGCTGCAGCATTACCAAATAGTCGGAGTGGATGAAGCGAATATTGCCAAAGGAAAAATTTCATTTATTTCCCCGCTTGCAAAAGCGCTTATAAGTAAGAAAGTTGGCGAAAAAGCAGTTTTAAAAATAGGGAATGAAGAGCGTTTTTTTGAGATTGTAGATATTGCCTAATGGGTTAAGATTAGTATAGTTTTAACCTAACTTCTTAAGTAATTAAGCTTATAATATTTAATTTTGGCTTTCAATATAAATTACTTTTTGCTTTGCAATTACACTTTTATTTCACCGGCTAATTTAACTAAGGTTAAAGTTTTTTAAGTTGGTGTAGAAAAAATTCTCAGCAATTATTCTAAAATATAAATTCAATGAAATACGATCAAATTCCAAGTGAACTTTTTGTAAAAAACCGTAAAAACTTTATGGCTCAAATGAAGCCGAAAAGTGTAGCGGTTTTTAACAGTAACGATACATATCCTATTAGTGCAGATAGTACAATGCCATTTCAACAGGCGCGTGATTTGTTTTATTTATCTGGTGCTGATCAAGAAGAGACAATATTAGTTCTTTTTCCAGATGCTCCCTATGAAGAGCATCGCGAAATGCTTTTTGTTCGTGAAACAAACGAACATATTGCTGTGTGGGAAGGCGAAAAGTTAACCAAAGAAAAAGCATACGAGGTTTCAGGGATTAAATATGTTCACTGGCTAAAAGACTTCGATAAAATCTTTTTTGAAGTTATGACTCAAGCAGAGCGAATTTACTTCAATACTAACGAACACTACAGACAAAGTGTAGAAACTGAAACTCGTGAGGATAGATTTATAAAAGCTACAAAAGCTAAATATCCTGCGCATAGTTGGGAGCGTAGCAACCCGATTTTACAGAGCCTGCGTTCAGTTAAGGATCAAATAGAATTAGATATTCTTCAGAAGGCTTGTGATATCACTGAAAAAGGATTTAGAAGAGTTTTAGATTTTGTAAAACCAGGTGTTTGGGAATATGAAATTGAAGCAGAATATATGCATGAATTCTTAAGAAATCGTTCTCGTGGTTTTGCTTACACGCCTATTATTGCAAGTGGAAACAATGCAAATGTTCTTCACTATATCGAAAATAATCAACAATGTAAAGCTGGGGATTTGATACTGATGGACGTTGGTGCCGAATACGCTAATTATTCCAGCGATATGAGTCGTACTATTCCTGTAAGCGGAAGGTTTACAAAACGTCAACGTGAAGTGTACGATGCAGTAAATCGCGTGAAGGATAATGCAACAAAAATGTTGGTACCTGGAAATTATTGGAAGGAGTATCACAAAGAAGTAGGGGAGTTAATGACTAAAGAACTACTTGACTTGAAACTTCTAGATAAGGCTGATGTTAAAAACCAAGATCCAAACTGGCCTGCTTATAAAAAATACTTTATGCACGGTACAAGTCACCACATTGGTTTAGACACACACGATTACGGTGTGCTTTGGGAAAAAATGACAGAAAACATGGTGTTTACTGTAGAACCTGGAATTTATATTCCAGAAGAAGGCTTCGGGATCAGACTTGAAGACGATGTGGTTATTCAAAAATCAGGTGAACCTTATAACTTAATGCGTAATATCCCAATTGAAGCAGAAGAGATTGAGGATTTAATGAATAAATAGGGCAAAGAAATAGGATTTTTAAACCCCAAGACCTGACAGGTTTCTCAAGCCTGTCAGGTTTTTTGTATACGTTGTCTTGTATTTTTTATAATTTTTTATCTTTGGGTTTATGGATTTACCATTGATAATTATTGGCGTATTTCTTATTGTACTCGGGATAGTGGTAAAACATTTCAAGCTTTACTTTCTTATCGCTGGATATAATACCATGACCAAGGCAGAAAAGGAAGAGGTTAATATTGAAAAAGTAGCTTCATTATTAAGATTTGTCTTCGGCGTTATAGGATTGGCATTTATTATTTTAGGGATGGTGGTTTCTAAACTAGAAAATCCTGAAATAGCAAACTATGTCTTTTTTACGGTGATAATTGGAACAGTTGTCTTCTTCATAGTTAAATCTAATTCTTCTGCATATAAAAAATAATATTTACTATAGGACCTTTAAAGTGTTCCTCTTTTTTTTAACGGGCTCTTTATAGGTTTATTTTCACACTATGATTTTAAAAAATAACAACACAGAAATACATTACAACACCTTTGGAAGTGGTCCCGCAATTGTTCTATTGCACGGGTTTCTGGAGAGTTCAACAATGTGGAAAAACCTTATTCCACAATTGTCGAAACAAAACACCGTAATAACACTAGATTTTCCTGGTCACGGGAACAGTGAAGTTATTTCAGACATCCATTCTATGGAGTTAATGGCTGAAGTAGTTGATGAAATTCTAAAAACTTTAAAAATAACTTCAGCGACATTCATCGGTCATTCAATGGGAGGATATATCGCATTAGCCTATGTTGAAAAATTTTCTTCAAAAGTTGAAAAATTAGTACTTTTAAATTCATCACCTGCTCCAGATTCCGAAGAAAGAAAAATTAACCGAAATCGTGCTTTAAAGGTAATTGAGCAAAATGCTTATGCTTTTATAAGTATGGCAATTAGCAATTTATTTTCTGAAACTACACGCGATAAAATTGCTTCAGATATAGAAGAATTGAAAAATGAAGCACAGTCATTTCCGCTTGACGGAATAAAAGCTGCAATAAAAGGTATGCGCGACCGTAACGACCGAAGCGATGTGTTGAAAAACTTCAGCAAAGAAAAGTATATGATTCTTTCAAAAGAAGACTCGTTGCTGCCTGTTGATGAAAATATAGCTTTAGCTAAAAGTTGTGATGCTCTATCCATCATAATTGAAGGAGGGCATATGAGTACTGTTGAAAACTTGGATGAGGTTTTAGATGCTCTAAAAAATATATTGAATATTTAATTCAACTATTCCGAATCTTTCATTGGGTTCCAACCACGTGCAATTAGCGGTATTTTAGTTCCTGCTCGGCTTATAAGATGAGTACCTTCATTTTCATGAGTCATATGTCCTATTACCGTAAGGTGTGGATTGGCTTTTATTTTTGGGTAATCCTCGGTGCTAATTGTAAAAAGCAATTCGTAATCTTCGCCTCCACTTAAAGCTATGGTGGTACTATCTAAGTTGAATTCTTCACAAGTTGTAATTACTTGAGGGTCTAATGGAATTTTATCTTCAAATAAATTACACCCTACTTTTGAATGTTTGCAAATGTGGATTATTTCTGATGATAAGCCATCGCTAATGTCAATCATAGCAGTTGGTTTCACACCTAATTCTTTTAATAAATTAGGAATATCCTTTCTAGCTTCAGGCTTTAATTGGCGTTCCACTAAATATGTATAAGGTTCTAAGTCTGGTTGACTATTTGGGTTTACTTTGAAAACCTCTTTCTCACGTTCCAAAACTTGTAATCCTAGGTAAGCAGCACCTAAATCACCCGTTACAACAAGTAGGTCGTTTTCTTTGGCTCCACTTCTATAAACAGCTTCTCCCTTTTTTACAGTGCCTAAGGCTGTAACGCTAATTAATAACCCTGTTGTTGAAGAAGTAGTGTCACCACCCACTACATCTACATTATATATTTTAGCTGCAGCAGTAATACCTGCATAAAGCTCTTCTAACGCTTCAATAGGAAATCGATTTGAAACTGCAATGCTTACAGTAATTTGGGTAGGCTCTGCATTCATTGCGTACACGTCGGATAGGTTAACAATTACCGACTTGTATCCTAAGTGTTTTATAGGAACATAACTTAAATCGAAATGAACACCTTCTAAAAGTAAATCTGTAGTAACAACTATTTCGTTTTTAGAATTACAAGAAATCACAGCGGCATCATCACCAATTCCTTTTACAGTCGATTTTTGTTTTATTTTGAAGTTTTTTGTTAGATGATCTATTAGACCAAATTCGCCTAAACTTGCAATACTTGTGGTGGAATTATCTTTATTCTCAAACATTCTTCTAAGTTTATTACAGATTTTGGCAAAAGTACGCTTTTCCTATACATTATCGAAAAATGCAAGTAATAATCACGCCTATTACACTATAGGCTGAAGCTATAATGCAATAGTTTTAAATTCCCACTTCGCTATGGTTAAAAGTTCTAATTGATGTATATTTGCGTCTAATTTAGAATTATTCTATATATGATTAAGGTAAGTGATAATGCAAAAAACAAAATTGCACAGTTAATGGCCGAGGATGGCTTTGATATTGCGAAGGATTTTGTGCGTGTTGGAGTTAAAAGTGGCGGATGCTCCGGGCTTAGCTATGAGTTGAAATTTGATCATAATCTAGGTGAAAATGATAAGCTTTTTGAAGAAGCTGATGTAAAAATTGCAGTGGACAAAAAAAGTTTTTTATACCTAGTAGGAACCACACTCGAATATAGTGGTGGGCTTAATGGAAAAGGTTTTGTTTTCCAAAATCCAAATGCGAATCGCACTTGTGGATGTGGAGAATCTTTTTCGTTATAAATAAGTTGAAGTTTACTTATAGAAAAGTAAATTAAATGCAAATGAATTTAAGTAAGTTCTTTATTCTGTATTGAATTTAGAACTACAAATTTTGAATTAATAAAAATGAAATACACCGAAGACGATTTAAAGAAAGAATTAGAAACCAAGGAATATGAATATGGGTTCTATACGGATATAGAATCTGACACATTTCCTGTTGGATTAAATGAAGATGTAGTACGCGCAATTTCTAAAAAGAAAGAGGAGCCAGAATGGATGACAGAGTGGCGTTTAGAATCATATCGTTATTGGTTGAAAATGGTAGAACCAGAATGGGCAAATGTACATTATGAAAAACCTGACTTTCAGGCGATTTCATATTACTCTGCACCAAACAGCAAACCTAAGTACGATAGTCTTGATGAGGTAGATCCGGAATTGTTAGACACTTTTAAACGATTGGGTATTTCATTAGACGAGCAAAAGAAACTTGCCGGAGTTGCAGTAGATATTGTAATGGATTCAGTTTCTGTGGCAACCACTTTTAAAAAGACATTAGCCGAAAAAGGAATTATTTTCTGCTCTATTTCTGAGGCGATTAAAAATCACCCTGAATTAGTAAAGAAATATTTAGGTACTGTAGTGCCACAGAGAGACAACTTTTACGCAGCTTTAAATAGTGCAGTATTTAGTGATGGTTCTTTCTGTTATATTCCAAAAGGAGTACGTTGCCCAATGGAACTTTCTACTTACTTTAGAATTAATCAAGCAGGTACAGGACAGTTTGAAAGAACGCTTGTAATTGCAGATGAAGACAGTTACGTAAGTTACCTTGAAGGCTGTACAGCACCAAGTCGTGATGAAAACCAATTACACGCTGCAGTAGTAGAGTTAATTGCATTAGATGGAGCTGAAATAAAGTATTCTACAGTACAAAACTGGTACCCAGGAGATAAAGAAGGAAAAGGAGGGGTTTATAACTTTGTAACTAAAAGAGGTATTTGTGAAAAGAATGCGAAAATTTCTTGGACACAAGTAGAAACTGGTAGTGCTGTTACTTGGAAGTATCCAAGTTGTATTTTAAAAGGAGATAACTCAATTGGTGAATTCTATTCTATTGCTGTTACAAATGATTATCAGCAAGCAGATACTGGAACCAAAATGATTCATATTGGTAAAAACACTAAGAGTACGATTATCTCTAAGGGTATTTCGGCTGGTAGATCTCAAAACAGCTATCGAGGGTTGGTGAAAATTCATCCAAATGCAGATAACGCGCGTAACTTCTCTCAGTGTGACTCATTATTAATGGGGAATAGCTGTGGGGCTCATACCTTCCCATATATTGAATCTAAAAACAAATCGGCTCAAATAGAACACGAAGCTACTACAAGTAAAATTGGTGAAGACCAAATTTTCTATTGTAATCAACGTGGAATTGACACTGAAAAAGCAATTGCCTTAATAGTAAATGGTTTTGGGAAAGAGGTTTTAAACAAGTTGCCTATGGAGTTTGCAGTGGAAGCGCAAAAACTCTTAGAAATCAGTTTAGAAGGATCTGTAGGATAAACATTAGAAGTTTAAATTATGAAAAAATACTTATTGATATTAACGCTTTCATTAGTGTTTTATTCCTGTAAAAACTCTGAAGGAGATAAAACTTCTGACGAGCTAACAACTCAAAACGAAGAGGCCTTTCCAACGTTTCAAGGGGATTTTATCAACACCGATGGAGCCTTAGTTTTAATGGGATCGAGCTTTATCTATGGCGTTAAGCGCAATGAAGTTTCAGATGAATTATCAAAACGAGTTTCGGCAGTTAAAACTAACGATTTTGATATGGTAGGAGTTATAGTTAAAGGAGTAGTTTCCGAAAATACCGATACCGATACCAATTGGGAAGAAATAATAACAATAAAAGAAATTGTGAAGGTGAATGATTCCCCTTCAGCAGTAGATATTAAATTACAAGAATCAGCAAAGACAAATTGATATGCTAAAAATTAAAGATTTATACGCCGGATTAGAAGGTAAAGATATACTTAAGGGTATTAACTTAGAGGTAAAGGCAGGTGAAGTTCACGCCATTATGGGGCCAAACGGTTCAGGTAAAAGTACTTTGGCGTCTGTAGTTGCAGGAAAAGAAGAGTTTGAAGTAACTAAAGGAGAGATTATTTATGAAAATGAAGATATTTCCGAGTTAGATCCAGAGGAAAGAGCGCATAAAGGTATCTTTCTTTCTTTTCAATATCCAATAGAAATTCCAGGAGTTTCAGTAACAAACTTTATTAAAACGGCTATCAACGAAACGCGTAAAGCAAAGAAGATGGACGATATGCCTGCTTCTGAAATGCTTAAAATGATTAAAGAAAAAGCTGCTATGTTAGAGATTGATAGAAAATTCCTATCTAGATCTTTAAACGAAGGTTTTTCTGGAGGTGAGAAAAAGCGTAACGAAATTTTTCAAATGGCGATGCTTGAGCCAAAACTTGCAATCTTAGATGAAACAGATTCAGGATTGGATATTGATGCTCTTAAAGTTGTTGCTAATGGTGTAAACAAATTAAAAAGTGAAGACAATGCAATAGTTGTTATTACGCACTATCAACGTTTATTAGACCATATAGTTCCAGATTTCGTTCACGTATTAATGAATGGGAAAATCGTAAAATCTGGTACTAAAGAGCTTGCTTATGAGCTTGAAGAAAGAGGATACGATTGGATTAAGGAAGAATTAGTATAACAATTCAAGAATCAAAATTCAAGGTTCAAGATTAACTTGAATTCTGGATTCTGGATTCTGAATTCTGAATTGAAAGAAATGAGTTTTAAAGACAAATTATTATCATCATATATTGCTCTCGAAGATTACTTGGAGTTTGATTCGCCATTACACGATGTGCGTAACAATGCTATAAAAATCTTTGAAGAGAAAGGATTTCCAACAAAAAAAGATGAGGAGTGGAAGTATACTTCACTAAATTCTTTATTAAAAACAGACTATAGTGTTTATTCAAATAAAGAACGCAATGTTGAACTTCAAGATGTACGCAAGTATTTCCTTAATGAAATAGATACCTATAAACTTGTTTTCATAGATGGGGTTTATAGTTCATTCCTTTCGGAAACTACACACGACACCTTAGACGTTTGTTTAATGTCGGCTGCTCTTAACAAGAAAAAATACAAGCCCGTTATTGAAGCTTACTTCAATAAAGCTGCGAAAAGTGATAGTTTAACTGCACTTAATACAGCTTTTACCAAAGAAGGGGCGTATATTCATATTCCTGCACATAAAGAAGTAGAAAAGCCTATTGAGATTCTAAACTTCTCAACTGGCAACGAAGCGGCAATGTTTCTTCAACCAAGAAATTTAATTGTTGTAGGTGAAAATGCTCACGTACAAATTATAGAGCGTCATCAAAGTCTTTCTACTAATGAAGTTCTTACAAATTCAGTAACTGAAATTTTTGCTGAAAAACGAGCTTATGTAGATTATTATAAAATTCAAAATGACGTTGAATCAGCATCGTTAATTGACAATACGTATATTTCACAACAACGTGATACGGTTTGTCGTGTTCATACTTTTTCATTTGGTGGGAAATTAGTACGCAATAATTTAAACTACTTCCAAAACGGAGAGAATTGTGATTCTACATTAAAAGGAATAACTATCCTTAAAGGAAAACAACACGTAGATCACAATACATTAGTTCATCATATTTCGCCTAATTGCGAAAGTCACCAAGATTACAAAGGGCTATTTGCTGATTCATCTGTAGGTGTATTTAATGGGAAGATTATCGTTGAAAAAGATGCTCAAAAGATTGACGCATACCAGCAAAACGACAATATTTTAATTGACGATAATGCCACGATTAACGCTAAGCCTCAATTAGAGATTTTTGCAGACGATGTAAAATGTTCTCACGGATGTACTATTGGTCAGTTTGATGAAGAAGCCTTATTCTACTTGCGCAGCCGCGGAATTGGAATGAAAGAAGCACGTGGTTTAATGATGTATGCTTTCGCAAACACTGTTTTAGAAAGTGTGAAAATTCCAGAATTGAAAGTGCGAATCAACAAGCTTATTGCAAATAAGATTGGAGTAAGTTTAGGCTTTGAACTTTAAGAAATAGTGTTCGTAAGCTAACAAAGATTCAAGAATTAATTAAAAGAATATAAATGTCCTTCGATATCCAAATTATACGTAAAGATTTCCCCATTCTTTCTCGAAAAGTTAATGGGTATCCATTAGTGTATTTGGACAATGCAGCTACGTCTCAAAAGCCACAACAGGTGATTGATGCTATTGTTGATTATTACAGTAACTACAATGCAAATATTCATCGAGGTGTGCATTCGCTTTCACAAGAAGCAACTGATGCTTATGAGGCTGCTCGACATAAAATTCAGAATCACTTTAATGCTAAAGAAGCATTTGAAATCATTTTTACTGCGGGAACAACTCACGGAATTAACTTGGTTGCAAATGGCTTTGCATCATTATTGAATAAAGGCGACGAAATAATTGTTTCTGTTTTAGAGCATCACAGTAATATTGTTCCTTGGCAAATGCTATGTGAAAAAACAGGCGCTGTTCTGCGGGTAATTCCAATGAATGAAGAAGGAGAGTTGCTGATGGATAAATACGCTAAGCTGCTTTCAGATAAAACAAAACTTGTTTTTGTAAACCATATTTCAAACGCATTGGGAACAATTAACCCAATAGAAGAAATTATCGAGAAAGCACATAGTGTAGGAGCTGCTGTTTTGATTGACGGTGCTCAGTCTTGTTCGCATATAAAGCCAAATCTTCAAGAATTAAATGTAGATTTCTATGTTGCCTCTGCTCACAAAATGTGCGGCCCAACAGGAGTTGGAATTTTATATATGAAAGAAGAGTGGGGAAACAAACTTCCTCCATATCAAGGTGGTGGTGAAATGATAGCTGAAGTATCATTCGAAAAAACCACCTATGCCGGACTTCCGCATAAATTTGAAGCCGGTACACCGAATATTTGTGGAGGTATAGCTTTTGGTGTAGCAATAGATTACCTTAATGCAATTGGTTTTGAGGCAATAGAGACTCATGAAAATGAACTTTTAACATACGCGACCAAAAAACTCCTAGAAATCGAAGGTTTAAAAATTTATGGTACAGGACAAAAAACCTCTGTAATTTCTTTTAATATTGAAGGTTTGCATCCGTATGATATAGGGACAATTGTGGACAAACTAGGTATAGCTGTAAGAACAGGGCATCACTGTGCTCAACCAATTATGGATTTTTATAAAATCCCTGGAACTGTTCGAGCTTCCTTTGCGTTTTACAACACTCTAGAAGAAGTTGATGCATTAGTAGAAGCTGTTAAGAAAGCAAAAACGATGCTTTCATAAATGCCTTATAAAAAGTTAATGTACAATTCTAGTAAATTTTGAGTTTGTAACTTTATAAAAGTTTAAACCAATTAAAACAATTATACTATGAAATCACTTGCTACATTATCAATATTGATGTTCGCACTTATTTTTACAAGTTGCGACGAGACTAAAAAAGTTATAGATGTTGCTGGAAGCGTTCAGTTAACAGGAAATTATACTGTTTCAGCTATTAACGGAGAAAAACCTACTGTTAAAGAAGTTCCTTCATTTTCTATGTCAGCATTAGATAACACTTTCAGAGGGGCTACTGGCTGTAACTCGGTGTTTGGATCCTACAACTTAGATTTATATGCAATTAGTTTTAAAGACTTAGCAGTAAGTGAAAGAGAATGTGCTGGGAAAGATATCATGAAGGTTGAGCGTGACTTTTTAGACGCATTAAATAAAACGGGATCATATTCCTTACAAGACGGGGTGCTAACCTTTTATTCAAAAACTGATAGAAGTGTAGTACTTTCAGCTAAAAAAGAAATAAGAAATCAAGAATAAATATGACAATTGAAGCAATACAAGAAGAGTTGATAGATGAGTTCTCAATGTTTGACGACTGGATGCAACGCTATGAGTATATGATAGATTTAGGAAAATCTCTTCCGCTTATTGATGAAGAATTAAAAACAGACGACAAGCTTATTAAGGGTTGCCAAAGTAAAGTGTGGTTAAACTCTGAAATGAAAAACGACAAAATAATATTCACTGCCGATAGTGACGCTATTATTACAAAAGGAATAATTGCAGTATTAGTCCGCGTGTTTTCAAACCAGGAACCACAAGCAATTCTTGATGCGGATACTGATTTTATAGACGAAATTGGATTGAAAGAACACCTTTCTCCAACCCGTGCTAATGGATTAGTATCAATGATTAAACAAATGAAAATGTATGCATTAGCATATCAAACACAAGCAAATAGTTAAACAAATGGAAGAAAAAATAGATATGGCTGAACTCGGCGAAAAAGTAATCGCTGTTATTAAAACCATTTATGACCCAGAGATTCCGGTTGATATATATGAATTAGGACTTATTTACGACGTTTTTATTAATGAAGATTACGAAGTAAAAATATTGATGACTCTAACAACTCCTAACTGTCCTGTAGCAGAAAGCTTACCAATGGAGGTAGAAGATAAAGTTAAGTCGTTAAAGTACGTTAAAGATGCTGAGGTTGAGATGACTTTCGACCCGCCTTGGAGTCAAGAGCTTATGAGTGAAGAAGCTAAGTTAGAACTCGGAATGCTTTAATAAAAAAGTTTTATAATTCATTTTAATTACTTTCTCTGTGGAAGAAATTGTAAATCGCGTAGCGAATAGTAAGCTTATGGTCTTTGATCTTGAGGAGTTTTATCCACAAGGTGAAAGACTTGCTTTTGATATTTCCATTTGGCTTGCAGAAGGCATTGTACTTCGTGAAAAAGAATTTAGAGAGAAAGCCAACGAGCACGATTGGGGTCAGTATCAAAATAAATATGTAGCCCTTTATTGCAGTACAGATGCTATTATTCCAGGATGGGCGTATTTATTGATTTCACTTCATTTATCGCCTTTTGCAAAAAACGTTTCTGTAGGAAGTCTAGAGGAATTAGAAACTGTTCTATTCACCGAAATTCTAAAAGATTTAGACGTTTCTGAATATCAGGACAAACCTGTAATTATAAAAGGGTGTGTAAGTAAACCAATACCTCCAAATGCTTATGTACAAGTAGCGCAAAAGCTTCAGCCTGTAACTAAAAGTATTATGTATGGCGAAGCCTGTTCTTCGGTGCCACTATTCAAGAAAAAGTAATTTTTTTAACAAACAATTGGCAAATCCTTAATTTTAACGCTCTTTTTTGTTAATTTTTTACACAATATGCAAATTAGTAATTATTTTTGCCTTAAATAAAAACTTTAAGATTCATGAAAAAAATTTTACTACTTGCAGCAATCTTATGTGCGCCTCTTGCACTAGTTGCTCAAAATGAAACCAAAGAGGATACTATCCCAAATGGTTGGTCAAGATCAGGAAACATTTCTTTATTGTTTAATCAAGCTGCCTTCAACCACGAGTGGACTGGTGGGGGAAGTTCAAATATTGCAGGAAATCTTGGGTTGAATTACGATTTCAACTATAAGCACGATAAGCTTAGCTGGAACAACCGTATTATTGCAGAATATGGTATGACTAAAAATAAGGACGACAAATATGCACGTAAAACTAATGATCGTCTTGAGTTAAACTCAATCTTAGGTAGACAAATAAAAGAAAGTAACTGGTATTACTCATTCTTCTTAAACTTTAAAACTCAATTTGGTTCTGGTTATGAGTATAATACCGACTTAAACCCAGGTGATGAAGGATACCGTACTGAAGTTTCTAAATTTATGTCTCCAGGTTACTTACAATTTGGTCCTGGTATGATGTGGAAAAAGAACAATAATCTTTATGTTAATATAGCGCCTGCAACTGCACGTTTAATTTTTGTAAATAAAGATTTTACAAATGTTGGTAACAACCCAGTAGCTATCGCAGCATTTAATGAAAACCCATATTTTGGTGTTGAAGCTAACGAAACAACCCGTTTTGAATTTGGCGCTTCAGTTTCTGCTTATGCAAAACTTGATTTGATGGAAAACGTGTCGATGGAAAACTTATTGGCTCTTTACTCAAACTACTTAGAAGATCCACAAAATGTTGATATAGATTATACTATGAATTTATTGTTTAAAGTAAATAAGTATATATCAGCTAACGCTACTTTCCAGGCTATTTATGATGACAACGCTGCTCAAGGGTTCCAAATTCGTGAAGCAATTGGAGTAGGGGTTACTTACGGATTCTAAATAAAAATTTAATTATAAGTTCTTTACAAGAAGGACTTTAAATAAAAAAGACCTGTCAGAAATTTAATTTTTTTGACAGGTCTTTTTTTATTCCTCCTCTGTATATTCGTCGTATAGGAAAGTGTTATAAGGAAAACGAGTGGTGTGAATTTCTCTCACTTTGTCGTATACTAACTTTCGGAATTCATCAAAGTTTTCTTTGTTTAATGCTGAAATAAAAATGGCATCTCCATTAAGTTTCGCCATCCAAGTATGTCTCCATTCTTCCAGAGTATAATGAGCTTTGGTCTTTTCAGTAATTAAATCGTCTTCTTCAATTTCTTCGGGCTCATAAGCATCAATCTTATTAAAAACCATAACAGTAGGCTTATCAGCGCTTCCAATTTCCTCCAGAATTTTTTCAACCGAATCAATATGGTGTTCAAAAGAAGGGTGGCTTATATCTACAACATGCAGCAATAAATCAGCCTCACGCACTTCATCTAAGGTGCTTTTAAAAGACTCTACTAGTTGTGTAGGTAGTTTTCTGATAAAACCAACAGTGTCGGTTAAAAGAAATGGTAGGTTACCTATAACAACCTTTCTTACTGTTGTGTCTAATGTTGCAAAGAGTTTGTTTTCTGCAAAAACATCGCTTTTACTAATTACGTTCATCAAGGTGGATTTCCCTACGTTTGTATATCCAACCAATGCTACACGTACAAGTGAACCTCGATTCCCGCGTTGCACTTCCATCTGACGATCGATTTTTTTTAATTTGTCTTTAAGTAAAGATATTCGGTCTCGAACTATACGTCTATCCGTTTCAATTTCTGTTTCTCCAGGACCACGCATTCCAATTCCTCCACGTTGACGTTCCAAGTGAGTCCACATCCCCGCTAGTCGAGGTAAAAGATATTCGTATTGTGCAAGTTCTACTTGTGTTCGTGCATAGCTTGTTTGTGCTCTTTGCGCGAAAATATCAAGAATAAGGTTGGTTCTGTCTATGATTTTACATTGAAGTATTTTTTCAATGTTTTTTTGTTGTGCTGGGGTAAGTTCGTCGTCAAAAATAGCTACGCCAACTTCATTTTCATTTACGAAGTTTTTAACTTCCTCTAGCTTTCCGGTACCTATAAATGTTTTTGGATTAGGAACATCCATTTTTTGAGTAAAGCGCTTTAGAACTTCCCCGCCTGCGGTATAAGCCAAAAATTCTAACTCGTCTAAATATTCTTCAGACTTTACTTCGTCTTGAAATTTAGTTATTAATCCTATTAGTATAGTTTTCTCGTATGAGATATCAGTTTGTTCAATCATATTTTTTTAGTAGATGCTGTCATTTATTGGTATATATTATAACAAATGTACAAAACACTTGGCAAGAGATTTTTATACTTTAGATGCAATTAACACAAACCATTCATGTTTTTAGTAATATTTTACAAAATAGACAATTAATTGTTGATTATTAGATATGTAACAATAAAACAATAATTGGTATAATTATTATTTATTTTACATTGAATGAGTGAAAGATTATAAATAAACTAACATATATGGTTAATTATCAATGAAGTTTGCTAATTGGACTTAGGAATATAACTCTTTTTTAACAAGAATATAACCTCGGAAATTCTTATATTTCACCTCTGAAAAATTAAGTAAAATCAAATTATTAATTAATCATCACCAACACTAAATTTTATGGAGATAAAATTACCTAACAGTTTTTGGGATTGTCAACATTATTTTAAAGTCAATCTTAAAACTATCGTACCAATAGTATCTTTCTTTTTATTGATGCTATCATCTACATCTGTTTTTGCCCAAGGGGGTGGAACTTGTGCAGATATTCAGCCTTTCTGTGCAGGAAATGACGCACTAATTTTTGCAAATTGTAATGACCAAGATCCTAACTGTAATGCTACGGCAGAAGCAGGGCCAGATTACGGATGTTTGTTTTCACAACCTTACCCAGCATGGTTTTATTTACAAATTGACCAGCCTGGAAATTTAGATTTTGAAATTATTCAAAATACAGCATTTAATTCAAATGGAGATCCTATAGGACAGGGATTAGATGTGGATTTTATTGCCTGGGGACCTTTCCAGCCAGGAGATGATCTTTGTGATTATACTCAGCTACAATCTTTCAATGAAATTGCTTGTAGTTATTCGGCTCAACCAATTGAAAACTTTACTATCCCAAATGCACAAACTGGAGAAATTTACGTTCTAGTAATTACTAATTACAATCGTAACCCAGGCTACATTAAATTAGGCCAAATAGGAGGAGACGGAAGTACAAACTGCGACATCGTTTTTGATTGTTCAGTTACAATTAATGAAGGGGATCAAAATTTATGCGGTGAAGACGAAGTTCTTTTAACCACTACAGTTTCTGGTCCGGTAGAAACTTATGAGTGGTACTTAAACGATGTTTTAATCGTAGGTGCAACTTCAAGTGAATACCTTGCAACTGAAACAGGTGAATACAAGGTAATTGCAAACGGAACTGAGTGTAACTCTCCTGTTGAAGATATAGTAAATGTATCATTCGGTCCTATAGTTACAGCTGAAGCAATTGATATAATTGCATGTGACGATTCGTCCAACGATGGTATTGAAGCCTTTGATCTTGACGGAAATTCTTCTAGGGTACTAGGTAATCAGGACCCTAATGAGTTTACTGTAACTTATTACTTAACTCAAGCTAATGCTGACGCTGGGGAAGCACCTTTAACATCGCCTTATACGAATGTTACTAACCCTCAAACTATATATGCTAGAGTTGAAAGTAATGTTTCTGCGGTTTGTTATGCAACTTCTGAGGTGGAACTTAAGGTTGAAGAAACTGTTGAAATAACTACAGATTTACCAACTTCAGCAGAAATATGTGATGTTGAAGAGTTTCCAGTTTTTGACGCTACTCCTACTAATACTGACATCGATCTTTCGTTAGTTACTTATGAATGGGTTGATCAAAACAACAACGTTCTTTCTACAGAAGCTATTTTTTCTCCTTCTGCAGCTGGGACTTATACGGTAAATATTGGTTATCCTTGTGGAGACACATCATTTACAATTGTGATGAATGTAATTGCATCACCTACTGTTGATTTAGGTGCAGATTTCCAAATTTGTGCTAACCAAACCACAATTCTTACAGCAAACACTGATGTGGAAGGTGTAACTTTTCAATGGTATTTAAATTCAACGCTAATTGAAGGAGAAACTAATAACACTCTTGAAGTTGTAATTGAACAAGGAACAATAGGTACTCAAACTTATACTGTATTAGTATCTAACGATCAATGTACAGCAGAAGACTCTATAGATTTAACATTGTACCCAATTACAAATTGTATTATTTCCGAAGGAATTTCACCAAATGGAGATGGGTATAACGACATCCTTGATTTGAATTTCTTAAATGATAGAACTGGAATTAGAAAGATTCAAATCTTTAACAGATTTGGTACTTTAGTTTATGTGCAAGATAATTATACAAACCAATGGGAGGGTCAGACTACTGATGGAGATGAACTTCCAACTGGAACATACTTCTATGTAATTGATCTTGCTGGAAATGACGCTGTTTATGGAGAACAAGCTACAGGCTGGATTTATCTAAACAAAAAAGCGAACTAAAATTCTACTAAATACTTTTTAACTACCAAATAGATAAAAATGAAAAAACATATATATATCTTAACAGTACTTATGACGGTATTGCTGTTGCAAGAATCACAAGCACAGCAAGACCCTCAATATACTCAGTACATGTACAATATGAACGTGGTTAACCCCGCATATGCAGGTTCTAAAGAAAGCTTATCGCTTACAGCCTTGTATAGAAATCAATGGCATGGATTAGAAGGAAACCCAGTTTCTTTTACATTTTCTGGACACAGTCCAATTGGAAGAAATATTGGATTAGGGCTTTCCGCAATTAGAGATGAAATTGGACCAGTAAAAGAAACGAATGTTTACGCAGACTTTTCTTATACGCTACACTTAGGAAATACAGTAAATTTAGCACTTGGTCTTAAAGCTGGTGCAACTTTCCACGATGTAGGCCTTTCAAGTTTAGAACTTCAGCATCCAGACGATCCAATGTTTTCAGAAAACATAAATAATACTTATCCTAATTTTGGTGCAGGAGCATTCTTATACGGAGAAAATTTTTATGTTGGTCTTTCAGTGCCTAACTTAATGAAGTCTGTTCATTTAGATGAAAATGGAATCAAATACGGATCTGAAACAAATCACTTTTTTGCAACAGCAGGTTATGTATTCCAAGTTTCAGAAGCTTTCAAACTTAAGCCTTCTGTGATGGTGAAATCTGCATTTGATGCCCCTGTTTCATGGGATGCCAACCTGAACTTTTTGTTCTTTGACATGATTGAAATTGGTGGGTCTTACAGAGTAGATGATTCTTTTAGTGCATTATTCGGAGTAAATATTACACCTGATCTTCGTTTTGGATATGCGTACGATCACGTAACTTCTGATCTAAAAATTGTAGGACCAGCTTCTCACGAGCTTATACTAACATTCGATCTTAATTTAAAACCAAAAGTTTTACGTTCACCTAGATTCTTCTAATAACTAACTAATTTCATTTAATATGAAAAATATATATATAATATTTTTATTAATGGCTGTAAGTACCTCGACGCTTACCGCCCAGAATTTTAAAACCAAGACAGCCGACGAATTTTACGAAAGGCTACAGTATAACGACGCCATAGATGAGTATCACAGACTTGTAAAAAGGGGTGATGAAAGCACTTATGTATTAGAGCGTTTAGCAAATAGTTATTACAATATTAATGACACTAAAAATGCTGAAATTTTCTATAAAAGAGTTGTAAAAAGACTTGATGCAGATCCAGAGTCTGTTTATAATTATGCACAAGTACTTAAGGCCAACGGGAAGTTTTCAGAATACAATAAGTATATGAAGGAATATGCAAAGCTGAGACCTCAAGATTCTCGTGCTATTGCCTTTATGCAAGACCCAAATTACCTTCCTCGTATTGCAGATGAAAAAAATCAAAAATTTGAAGCTGTAAATTTAGAAGAGATAAATACAAGGTATTCAGAATTTGGTGGTACTGTTGTAGATAATGAACTTTATTTTTCATCAAGTAGAAATATACTTCGTAAGAATTATGACTTAAACGATGAACCATTCTTAGATTTATACAAAGCAACTATTGAAAATGATGTTGTAAAAAACGCAAAACTTTTAAACGATGAAATAAATACTAGATTTCATGAAAGTTCTGTAGCTATTACTCCTGATGGTACACGTATGTATTTTGATAGAAATGATTATTTCAATGGGAAATACAAAAAAAGTGAACAAGGGATTAATGAATTAAACATCTTTTATGCTGAAAAAGTAAATGGCGAATGGGGAAATATTCAGTCTGCGCCATTTAACAGTAAAGAATTTTCTTCTAGTCATCCAGCAATTAGTCCAGATGGTAAAACGCTTTATTTCTCAAGCGACCGACCAGGTGGAATGGGGAATGCTGATTTGTATAAAGTAGCTATCAATGAAGATGGAACTTTTGGTGAACCTGAAAACTTAGGTGAAGGAATTAATACTGAAGGTAGAGAGGTTTTCCCTTTCGTTGATGCGAACGGTACTCTTTATTTTTCAAGTGATGCTCATTTAGGTCTTGGAGGATTGGATGTGTTTTCTGCTCCAGCTAAAGGAAATGGATTTGGAGAAGTTAAAAATTTAGGCTTAGGTATTAATAGTAGTAGTGATGATTTTGCTTTTTCTTTTAATCCTGAAACAGAAGAAGGGTACGTGTCTTCTAACCGTGCAGGTGGAAAAGGAAGCGACGATATCTATAAAATAAAGAAAATTGAATCTTGCGATTTACCTATAAACGTTTTAGTGGTAGATGCTTCTACAAATGAACCTATTTCTGATGCTAGAATTGATCTTTACGATAACCGTGAAAATAAATTAAAGAGTCAAAACACAGATGCTGATGGAAACAGTGAAGTATTAGTTGTTTGTGATCAAGATCACGTTGTTCAAGTGTTTAAAGAAGGATATGAAAGCAATGCTGAAACCGTAGCTGGATTTAATGAAGGTGAAGAGAACATTACAATTGCACTTCGTCCTATCGATGATATAGTTGAAGGAAACATTGTGAAACTTAATACTATTTATTTCGATTTCGATAGACACAATATAAAACCACAAGCTGCTTTCGAACTTGATAAACTTGTAGAGTTGATGAAGAAAAACGAAAATATGGTTATTAAAGTTGAAGGACATACTGATAACCGTGGAAGCGCTGCATACAACTTAAATCTTTCTGATAGAAGAGCTAAGAGTACTGTACAATATGTAATTTCGAAAGGAATTTCTAAAGACAGAATTAGTGGTGAAGGCTTTGGTGAAAGTAGACCAGCTGTAGATTGTGGTGGTAATTGTACAAATGATGAACATCAACAAAACAGACGTTCTGAATTCATTATCCAAAAAAGATAATTTTTAGATAACTTAGATAAATAACCAACCAATTTAAAAGCCCTTACAATTAAATATTGTAAGGGCTTTTTTATATTTTAAATTTATAGTAAGCAGCAGGTAAACCATGATAATTACCATCGTAATCCCATTCGAACCCTTGATTCATCAAGATTTTCTGAGATGCTACATTTTCAGGATCTATAATTGCGACTAATTTGTGAATATCCTCAATCTGCTTGCCCAAGTTTACCATGCTGTGTGCAATTTCAGAACCATAACCTTTGCCCCAAAATTCAGGCATTAGCAAATATCCTATTTCTGCTTCATTTTTCTTTGTCATCTCGAGCTTTGCATGCCCTACAAAACTTCCATTACTTTTAAGGGTTACTTTAAACCTTCCGATAATTAAATTTTTCACATTATCACTTAGCATATTCTCAAACCTTTCTCGAGCTTCACTTTCTTCATCTGGACGGCCAGTAACCATTTTCATTACATCGATATTACTCACCAATTGAAAGTAATCTTCAAAATCACTGAAGGTGTAATGATTAAAGATCAATCTTTCGGAAATCATAGTAAGGTGCGTTTAAATGAATAGTATAAAGTTATAGAATTGAAATTTAGCATTTCTGTATTCGATAACTTCTTTAGGTTTATTCAATTACAGAAATATTATCTATTTGATAGGTGGTTGTTATACCATTCGACGCCCCTAAATACTGAAAACCAATATATACTATTTCCCCTGCATATGTCGAAAGATCAATATCTCCAGAAGGCGTGAATTCCGCGCCGTAGCCATTGGAATTTCCAGCGGATATGTCTGCATCCAAGCTTGTCCATTCTGCGGTTAAAACGTCCCCATCGAAGTCTGTGGCTATTTTTATAGTTAATGCTTCTCCATTATAGAAGCCGTCATTGGTGTCGAAAGTGAGAATCGGGGACGAATCGCTTGGTAATCGTATACCAGGTGTTACCAACCAAACTTCGTATGGACTTTCACCAGAATTATATGCTGAGGTTTGTGTGTAATTATTGGAATTAAACTCCATTACTTCAAATACTCTCGTTCCGCCATTTACATTTACATTTGTCCAACCTTCAATGTCTAAAGGAATTCCAGCACCTGAATTGTGACTTTCAAAGTCTTGAAAAAAAGGCAGATCAAATATTTCACCATTTCCGCTTAAATTACACCTTTCGTTATTCATATTCACATCATCAATATCGCGGATAAATAGCTGTACATCATTATTAAATCGACTTAAAACAGCAGTTATTTCTCCGTTTCCTTCGGGGAGCAATAATCCTTTGAAATCGGAATATCCGCTAGTTCTTAGCACTATAGTTTCTTCATCACAATTTTCTAACTGTCTGTTTACACTATAGGTGTTTCCTGGATTTCCGTAATGCGCAATTCCCGCGAGGCCTTCAGGAAATTGGACATTTTCAAATTTCACTAAGGTGTTAAGAAATACTTCGTTTGTATCATTGTCATTTGCTTGTGAAATGGTAATTGTCTGCGGCTGAATTTCAACTTTCTCAGTAGAACGCAAAATTCTATCTTCAAAATCTTCGACATTTATTCGTCCAACTTCATCTCCATCAAGAATCCCAATCGTGGGTAGTCCAGCATATTCACCGATATACAAGCCATCAACACGAAAATATATCTTTCGTCCAGGTTCATATTTTGTATATAAATTTGTTGCTTCAGTAGAAATTGCCACTCCTGCATTTGGATTTTCAGGTAAATCCTGAATAACTAATGACTTATAGAAATTACCAGTTTCATCGCTTGAGATAGCATAAGCTGCTAAGTATAACTCTCGTGAAGAACCTTCACCAGCTTCGATAATTTTTGGTTCGTATCCTCGATAAATTCTTTTAATAGTTTCAATAGTGGTATTTACATCAACATTCGGCTCTTCTACATTTATTTCGGGAACATTATAATCATCGTCTTGAACACAGGAGGCTCCTATTATCCCTAGAAGGAATAAAAGGCTTATTAGTTTTATGTTTTTTAAATTTTTCATAATTAAAAAAAATTACGGTTCTTAATCAAAATCGGACGTAAGCATTTATATAATAAGTAGTTCCGTATCCATACCAGTATTTTGATCCAAATACGGGTGTGTCATTGGCAGTGTCTGCAGATAGGGTTCTAAAATTTGAATTTCTACCTTGCTCAAAGCCACCTGTTTTATACTGCTTATTTAAAATATTAGAAACTACAGCAAAAAATCCGACGTATTTACCTTTAACTCTCCAGGATTTTCCGCCTACTATGTTCACCAACATATATGGGTCGAACTTTTCCTGTTTTAGTAATTGTCGTGCTTTTTCTGGGTCATAATCGTTAAAGGGCATTCCGTCATTATCTAAATAGAAATTTTCGGTGCGAGTAAGAGGAGATATATTGATATATGCCTGATTGAAGTAATTAGCAGTAGCTCCAAACCACCAAAATCTTGGATCGCGGTATTCAAAACCTAATTGATAAGCTTGTTGAGGTCCTCCGGCAATTTTATAATTTTTAAGAAAAGATTTTCCAAAAAAGCGGGGCTCATCTAAGTCATCTGAAGTGATGTAAAGATCCGGATTACTATTGTAGGTATTTTCTCCATATGCGGCGGCGGCTTTTAATTTAATAGTAGGTGTAACTTGAGCTTCAATACCTAATTCAGCTCCTATATTTTTCTTTTCTACACCAGTAAGCACTTCTTGCACAAAAGCTGTAGTAGAAGATCTCCCAGGAACTGAAATTCCGTCGGCATAATAAAAAGAAATCTCTGAGCCATCTTGCCTTAAAGTGTAGTATCCCGACAAACGCGCTTTTATAAATGGAAATCGCAATATGTAATTGCCATCGACATTTATGTTTTTCTCTTCTGCTAACCCAATTACAGTACTATTGTTTTGGCGTGAATTTGAAAATGAATTACGTATTGTAGGAGCACTTGTGAAATAAGCCGTGTTTAGTTCGAGAGCGTGCCTTGCAGTTAATTTATAGGTAAATCCAGCCTTAGCGCCATAAGTTGTAAAATTTAATTTCTTGCTTTTCCCAAAAGATTCATTTGTATCAGGATAGGAACCGTTGCGATATAGACCGTTTCGTTGATAATTAGTTTTCCCTGCTTTAGCTGCGAAATAAAAGTCTACTGCTGAATAGGAAAACTGTGCTTGAACGAAACCATTGTAATCAGTAGCATCAATTTCATAATTGTATTTGAATTTATCACCTACACCAATTAGTCGATTTGGATTATTTAAATCGTTTTGCGCTGCATCACCTGAATTAAATGTATCCACATCTAAATACTCATTACCGCCTAAAAGATCCTTCATACTGGCGAAGTTGCTAGATTTTAAATTTCTATAATTAAATGAAGCATTTATTTCAATATAATCGGATAGACGAGAGTTTAGTATTGTATTTGCTACGAGCTGTGTATCATCGTTTCTGTCTTCGTATAAATAATATCTGGATGTTCCTCCGTAAAGAATATTTGTTTCATACATATTAAGCCAATTAACCTGTCCATTATTTACAAAGCTTGAATAGGCTCTATAAGCTCCCTCATAATCAGGATTGTTAGGGTCCGATAAAAAGTAGCTTGGAAGATTTTTATAGTAACTTGGGTCTGGATTAGGAACATTGTCATACCCTAAGCGGCTATTTCCTGTTTTTCCAAATTGATAACCAATATTAGTGTTCAGTTCTGTTTTTGGAGAAATATTCCAGAAATGATTCAGCATTATAATAGGCTCTTCCACTTCTCTAATTCTAGAATTTCGGATTTCACCATCTTGTTTTCCCCAATATGAATTATACTGATTTCCTTTTAAATCGTATACCTCTTGGGTGTTTGGAGAAGATTTGCCACGCCTGTTGGGTGTGTAAAAAGCAGTTAAATTCAAGCTGTGATGTTTACTCAACTTCTTTTCAACAGAGGCAAAAAATGAATTTGCATCGTACAAAGTTCCATTTATATAACCTTCATCGCCATAGCGTCTTGCTATTAGCACAGTATATGCCCAACCATTTTTGGATAAACCACTGTTATATGAACCAATAATACGCCCGCGGTAACTACGGTTACTAGATGCGTAGGAAATGCGTCCTCCCTTACTGTATTGAGACGCTCGCATTATAATGTTTGTTGTGCCAGCAAGGTGTCCAAAGTTATATTCGTTTGCAGACATTCCCATTGAAAACATCTGATTGCGCTGTACATCATTCAACCCGCCCCAATTGCTCCACTGCGGTCTTCCATTGTAGATTTTATTCATTTCTAAACCATTAATCAATAGCTTTCCGTGTTCAGAACTATAGCCTCTTGGACGGAAAAATGTAGTACTAAAATCATAAGAAGCCGCATTTAGGAAAACATCTTTTGATGCTTGAAGTAATCCTGAAATATTATCTGATGTACCTTCGTCTTCGTCTAATTGGTCGTCAGACAGGTTTATAACTCCAATTTCAGATTCAAGTGCGTCTAGATCTACTTCTAAAAGAATAGCTTTTAAATGTATAGATCTATCAATTTGAATTATTATTGGAATTTGTATGCTTTTATAGCCTGGTTTGGAAATTTTTATAACTTGTTCCCCTTCTGGGAGATTTTTTTGTAGAAAAGTGAATTCTCCCGCTGAATTTGTTACAGTACTAAAATCACTGTTTTGAATGTTAACTATAGCTTCAGATATAGGTTCGCTAGAATAAGTATCAACAACTTTTCCAGAAATGGAATTGTCTTGCGAATAGGCTGAAAACCCTGCAAATAAAGCTGCAAAAAATGTTAAAAATATATATTTCATCCTGCTTAAAGTTATTTGTCATGGTTCTTTCTCTTAGTTTAAATAATCAAATATAAATTAATTTTATAACTATCACAAATTCAGTAACTTAGACGAGTATTAATGTGTGCTAAAAGTTTATTATGAAGTCTCTACTTTATACGTTGATATTTTTTATTTTTATTAATTCTGCTTCGTTTGGTCAGAATAATAAAGAGTTTAAAGTTTTAACTATAGCATTTTACAATGTTGAAAATCTTTTTGATTATGAAAATGACCCCTTGACTTTTGATGATGATTATACTCCTGATGGCAAGAACAATTGGACCAAGGAAATATACGAAGCTAAAATCGCCAATATTGCTAGGGTCATTTCTGAAATAGGCGCAGATCAATCAGGAACATCGCCAGCGTTAATAGGGTTATGCGAAATAGAGAATAGACGAGTTTTAGAAGATCTTGTGAACCATAAGCATTTGTTGAAAGACGATTATGGAATTGTTCATTTTGATAGTCCAGACCGTAGAGGGATTGATGTCGCCCTTCTTTACAAGAAAAAATTGTTTACTCCAATTAACTATGTAGCTAAGGAATTATTAATTTATGACGATGTGGATACTAGTAAACGTGTGTATACCCGTGATCAATTATTAGTAAGTGGAATGTTAGATGGTGAAAAAATTAGTGTTATTGTTAACCATTGGCCTTCGCGTAGAGGTGGTGAAGAGAGAAGCCGTCCCAAAAGAATTAGTGCAGCTAAACTTAATAAGAAAATTATAGATTCGTTATTTAGTGAAGACCCTTATTCAAAAATTATAACTATGGGGGATTTTAATGATGATCCTATAAACCCAAGTATTAAGAAGACCCTCAAGGTGAAGGGTAGAAATAAAGATTTGAAACTGAAAGAATTTTACAACCCAATGGAGACATTATACAAAAAAGGTCAGGGGACACTTGCTTACCGGGATAATTGGAATTTGTTTGATCAGATAATTATATCTACCGAATTAACTATAAAAGATTATTCATCGTATAGATTTTATAAAGCCGGGATCTTCAATAAAAATTATTTAATTAATCAACGAGGTCGTTATAAAGGGTATCCTTTTCGAAGTTTTTCTGGTGGGTTTACTGGAGGATATAGCGATCATTTTCCGGTATATATTTATTTGATTAAAGAAAAAAATTAAATCGATTAACGCTATTTGTAAAATAAAAAAGGCACTCTTAATTAAGAGTGCCTTGTGTTTTTTTAGAAACTTTTATTAAAACCATTGTGACCAAGGAATTCTACTTAGCATAAGTACTAATCCAATTGTGTAAAATATAGCAAGTGTTTTAAATTTTTTGTTTGAAAGTAAATTCTTTTTGTGTTTTGAATAACCAATTGTTATAAATAGTACAGTTAAAATCATCATCATTGGATGCTCAACTGCATATAGTCTAAAAGTAGAATCTTTCATAACAACACCCATCCCATTGTTTGTGATGTTTTGTAAACCTAATGGAGAAGTAACGTAAAGTACAATTCCAATAAGTAATTGGATATGGGTAACTATTAATGCAAAAAGAGAAATTCTAAAATCTTTTGCACCGTATTCTCTTTTTGAAAAGAATCCAGCCAATGCGTTAATAGTTGCTAGTACTACAATTAGTAGCACTAAGTAAGCCCAATAAGAATGAATAAAATGTAGAGTATTAGCCATAGTTTTTTTTATTTTTTTCAAATATAAGATTTATACCCTTTTAAACCTTCTTTTGCGTTCTCAATTATTTGCAGATTGAAATATCAAGGAATAAAAAATGCCCCGAATTCCGGGGCATTTTCATTATGTATAATACTGAGTATTAGAAGTCGTAACGTAGACTTGCGTTCCAAGTTCTTCCGTTACCGTAGTAGTATCCGTAAGAATCTTTTTGGCTTAAGTACATTTCGTTTGTAGCGTTATAAACGTTTGCACGGAATGTTAAGTCACTTCCTCCAAAATCAAATTTGTAAGAAAGACCTGCGTCTAATACGCTATAAGCATTTAAACGATCAGCTTGGTAAACTTCATTTTTGAAAGCAGCTTCAGTTACATCTCTTGCGTCAACGAATCCGTAAAGATCAGTATAGATGTTATAATCTGCATCTACGCTAAGTCCATCTACAATAGTGTATTTGAAACCAAAACCAAATGATGTTTGTGGTGCATTACCAACTTTAGTACCAGTTAAGTTAACGTTACCTTCTTCAAGTAATTCGTTAGTTTCACTAGCTCTAGTTTGGAATGGAGAATCTCCATCGTATTTCCAATTACCAATACTACCAAACGCTCTAATCATGAAGTCGCTAGAGTAACGGTATTTACCTTCAAATTCGAATCCTTTATGAACTTGTGTGATACCAGTAAACTTTTGGTAACGGTCAACTTGTTCAATTGGGTTAGAGGAAGTTTCATCACCTTCAATAAATCCACCAGAAAGGAATCTGTTACCCCATTTTGTGTAGTAAGCATTTAAGTCTAAAGAGAAGTTTCCTGAACGTAGTCTATAACCAGCCTCAACTCCTAAAATCTCTTCGTTGTCGATTTCGTTTTCTCCATCTAAGATGTAGTTAGAGTTTCTGATATCATCAAAGATATTATCTAGGAATGGTTGTCTTGAGTAATATCCAGCATTAACAAAAACCGTATTGTTTTCGATAAATGTGTAACCCATACCTCCTTTGATGTTGTATCCAGTTTTGTTAACCTTTGCAGATTTACCAAGACCGTCTACACCTTCTACTTCTTTACCAGTAGCACGACCTTCTCTTTGGTAGCTTTGAGTTGATACAGCTCCTTGAACAAAAGCAGAGAAGTTGTCAATCTTATATTCAGCTTGTCCGAAACCACCGATGTAGTTGATGAATTCTGAATAATCGTAGTTAAAACGCTGTCCTTCGTCAGCAGAGTTGAATAGCGCAGACCAAGGGTTTGCTTCGAAAGTTTCGTTAATTACGTAATCGCTATCTCTTAAATCGCCGTAACCGAAGTTATCAGCATATCCTTGAAGACCTAAAAGGTCATTCATTTGGTACCAGTGGCTACCTTTGTAGAAACGAGTATCAACACCTACATTGAAAGTGAAGTTATCACTTACAGCAGTTTCAAGGTTTGTAAGGAAACCATACCAGTTGTGGTTGTTTACTGACATTCTTCTTGCCAATGAACCATTTCCATAACCTCCGATTCCGTTATCAGCACCAGCGATATTAGCTTCTTCAATAGCATCGAAATCTACATTTCCATTGTTGTCATAGATAATGTTTCTTGAGCTTCCAGCAGGGCCAGTTCCTCCACCACGTCCCCAAGATGCATAAAGCACAGAAGATAAGTTAGTTTTGTCGCTAATTTCCCAATCCCAGTTAAGGTTAGCAATTGGCTTGTGGTAGTAGTTTCTTCTTAATGTAAATCTTTCTCCATTATAGAAACCAGAGTTACTGTTATATCTTTTTCCGTATAAATCGTAATCTTCTAACGACTTAGAGAAGTTTTGGTCATGGAATTGTGGAGCACCAGTTAACAATAAGTTGAAAGAGTGCTTATCGTTTGGTACGTATCCAACACCAATAAAATAGTTTTGTCCTTGTCCTGCAGTACCATCAGAATACTTTCTGTGTGCTTGCCAGTGGTCAATCATAATGCTATAAGCCCACTTTCCTTGTAAGCCAGAATCGTAGCTAAAAGTACCTTTAAAGTAGCTGTCGTTACCAGTCATAAAACGAGCAAAACCACCTTGTTTTCTTCCTGCTGCACGAGATACAATGTTTACAGTTCCACCTACTGACGAAATAGCCAGTTTAGAAGAACCTAAACCTCTTTGTACCTGAACTGCGTTTGCAACATCAGACATACCAGACCAGTTAGACCAGTACATTCTTCCGTCTTCCATACCATTAATTGGCTGTCCGTTTAAAAGGAATGCAGTGTTTGTTTGGTCAAATCCACGTAAGAACATTTGTGAATCTCCAAAACCTCCAGCTTGGTTAGATACGTAAACACTAGGCGTACTTTTAATAGCCTCAGGGAATTCTACGTTACCTACAGCTTTAGCTTGAATTTCAGCAGATGTAATTGTAGATACGGCAATAGGTGTTTGACGATCTCTCGCCATGTCGATAATACCTTTACCTACAATCACAACTTCTTCAAGTGCGTCAGAGTCTACAGTAATTTTAACTGTACCTAGGTTTGCAGAACCTCCTACAGCGTTATATTGTGCTTTTTGAACATTGTAGCCAATATATGAAATAGTAAGTGTACCCGTTTTAGATGATGTCTTCAAAGTGAAGTTTCCGTCGAAATCGGTGATGGCACCATTTGTTGTGCCGGTCTCAACCACGTTAGCACCAGCTAACGGACTGTTAGTTTCAGAATCGACTACCGTACCGGTAACCGTTGTTTGTGAAAAAGCAGCAATGCTGCCAAGGAAAAAAACAATAAGTAATAGTTTTTTCATGAATTTAAATTTTAGGTTTAAAAATTTCGGCAAAAATACAATCTTATAGGGGTTACTACCAACTATTTTCATTAAGAAATAGTTAAGAGAATATTTCTGCTGAATAAAGATAAAATTTAAACTATAATACCTTGAGGATTTGCATGTTAGTTAATAACAAGGTTATTAACATTTTTAGAGTTTAAAAGACGATGCAGTCTAATTGGTCTTTAACTGGCATCAGATTTGCAAAATATTCTTCGTGTAAAGCTTTAGGAAGTGGTTCAGAAAATGGAGTGTCGTCTTTAAACGGATCTACCTGTTTTCCATTTTTCCAAAATCTATAGCACACATGAGGGCCACTTGTATTTCCTGTCATTCCAATCCAACCAATTACATCTCCTTGGCTTACGTGTTGTCCTACTTTTACCTTTCGCGCTTTCATATGCAGGTATTGGGTTTCGTAAGTGCCGTTATGACGTATTTTTACGTAATTCCCATTTCCGCCTCTGTATTCAGATTTAGTAACTACACCATCGGCAGTAGCTAAAATAGGGGTGCCTACAGGAGCTGCAAAATCGGTTCCTTTATGAGGTCTAAGCTTAAAGCCGTAATACTTAATACGTCTGTTTAAATTGTATCGAGAAGAAATTCTGCTAAATTTTACAGGTGATTTTAAGAAAGCTCTTTTAAGGTTGTTCGCGTTTTCGTCATAGTAACCTGAAATTTTACCAAGAGAATCCGAGCCGTATTTGAAAGCATACAATGGCTTTCCATTGTGTTCAAAATAGGCTGCTTTAATTTCCTTTAAACCCGCAGGAATTGTATCGTCTATATAACGTTCGGTATATATTACTTTAAAACGATCTCCTGCCTGTAATTTAAAAAAGTTTATCGTCCAGGCATAAATGTTTGCAAGTTGATCGGTCATATATGGACTTAAATTCTGTTCTTCCATAGTTGCCGAAAGTGAACTTGTAATAATTCCTGAGGCTTCTTTTTCTTCGTATCGAACAGGTTTTTGGCTATTGTAAATAGTAAGAGAGTCTCTAAAATCAACAACAGCAAAATTAATTTTATTGCTTTCGTAAATAAAAACTTGTGTTTTATTAAGTGAATCTTTTGAATTTAGAAGTACATAAGGTTTCCCTACTCTTATTCTACGCACATCAAAACTATCTCTAAATTTAGTGGCAACCTGCATGATTTTATCCTGCGAAATTCCATTTGCGCTTAGGATATCGCCGAAAGTATCGCCTTTACGTATGGTGTCTCTAACAACATTAAAGTCGTTTAAGATATATCCATATTGTTCGATAATAGGGTCTTCTTGTTTTTCAACTACTTCATTAACATCGTCTTTTGTATTCTCACAAGCGGTAGTGAATAAGACAAGGGATAATAGTGCTACAATTAGGTGTTTCAATTCTGGGGAAATTTTTCTGTATTATTCTTTAATTAGGCTAACTCATTTTGTAGAAAAATATTGAATAGTTAATCAAAAAATTTACGCTATTCAATATTTTCTGGTTAGCGAAAAATAAAAATTACTTCGCTAATATTTTAAAGGAGTGTTGTAATCCTTTAAATTCAGTTAATGTCGCTTTTAAAGAACCAACTGCTAAATCGGCTTTGATTAACAACGGAATTTTGTTGTTATCGTCACTAATCCAAACAGTTAAACTTTCTTTTTCTTTAAATACTCGACCAGATTGTACATAAGGTCTAAATATTAAAGTGCGAACGGCCCCAAAATTAGTATCTAAAACTTCTTTACCAAGGAATTTTAGCCTGAATTTAAAATTTTCTTTGTCAAAAAACATATTCATTTCAACAATATCACCTTCTTTGATGTTTTCAGTGTCTAATTTGTTTCTGAGATAATAAAAAGCTGAAATCATATCTTGTGTTTCTTTAGGGAAAGAAAACACAGAAGTCTCGTTGTGCTTTTTGTCGTTTACAGTGGCTTTATTTGTGTTGTGGTTAAAGTCTATTTGAACATCTTTGGTATAACCACCTTCATCAATTTTTCTGATAAAGCGGTAAGGGATATCCTTTTTCTTATCTATATACGATTGGTAATCGTCTTCAACTTTAAAAAACCACTTTGAAAGTCCTACAGTTTTACCATATCCACGAACATGGTAAACTTCCTTGCCGTTTAAAGTAGCATTATTAACATTTAGAGTTGCATAACCTGCTGTTACAAATCCGTAATGAACTCGAAATTTAAAGTATTCGCCATCGCCATATGCTCTCTCTTGTGCAGAAAGTAAAAATGTGTTTCCAAAAATTAATAAAAGGACGATTAGCTTCTTCATAAAATGTGACTTTAGATGTTTTTATTATATGAATTACAACATCTGTTCCAAAAAATAAACCCCACCATATAAAGACGATGGGGTTTAGATAAAGTTACATTTTTATAATGTTCCTCTTTGAGCTTGCTCGCGCTCGATAGATTCAAAAAGAGCTTTGAAGTTTCCAGCGCCAAAACCTTTTGCTCCCATTCTTTGAATGATTTCAAAGAATAAAGTAGGACGGTCTTCTAATGGCTTGGTAAATATTTGAAGTAAGTATCCATCTTCGTCAGCATCTATCATAATAGATAGTTTTCTCAGCTCGTTGATGTCTTCTTTCATCATTTTCATATGGTCGCCTAAACGCTCTGGAATAGCATCGTAATATGCTTGTGGTGGAGGAGGTAAGAATTCAACCCCTCTTTCTTTTAACTGACTTACAGTTTTAATGATATCATCTGTTGTTAATGCTAAGTGTTGAACTCCTGCATCTTCATAAAAGTCTAAATATTCTTCAATCTGTGATCTTTTAGCTCCTTCTGCTGGTTCGTTGATAGGGAACTTAATACGTCCGTTACCATTACTCATTACCTTACTCATTAAGGCAGAATATTCTGTGTGAATTTGTTTGTCGTCGAATGATAGGAAGTTAACAAAGCCCATTACATCCTCGTACCATTTTACCCAAACGTTCATTTGATTCCAGCCTACGTTTCCTACCATATGGTCGATGTATTTTAAACCAGTTGGTGTTGGATTGTAGTCGCTTTTCCACTCACGGAAACCAGGTAAAAAGGTTCCGTTGTAATTTTTACGCTCAACAAACATATGTACTGTTTCACCATAAGTGTAAATACCACTACGTACTACTTCTCCGTTTTCGTCTTTTTCCACGGTTGGTTCCATATATGGTTTAGCACCGCGTTTTGTAGTTTCTTCGAATGCGCTTCTAGCATCTTCTACCCAAAGTGCAATTACCTTTACACCATCACCGTGTTTTACAATATGGTCGTTGATAGGGGACTTGCTATTAAGAGGTGTAGTTAAAACTAGTGTGATTTTATCTTGCTTAAGCACATAGCTTACCGAATCACGAGATCCTGTTTCAAGACCTTTATATGCATATGATTGAAATCCAAATGCTGTTTTATAAAAATGGGCACTCTGCTTTGCATTACCCACATAGAACTCTACGTAGTCTGTACCTAATAACGGCAGAAAGTCTTCTGCGCCTTCAAAAATCTTTTCTAGTCCATACTCGACCGACTTTACTTCTTTGCTCATAATTTAATTTTCTAAAAATCCTATTATTTATTAATCGAGAAGATTCTCTATGAGAGTTTCTTCTTGTAAATTTCATTAATTGACTTCAAATGTACTATATAATAAAATATAATTACAATTGAAGGGTTACTCTAACCAACTTTTGTAATAGGTGCCATCAGATAGTTTTAATCCATCTTCAGTAACCTTTAGAGGTCTAAAAGTATCTACCATAACGGCAAGTTCTTCCGTTTCAGTTTTTCCAATACTTCTTTCGGCTGCACCTGGGTGTGGGCCGTGAGGAATACCCGCAGGATGTAAGGTAATTTGACCTGCTTCAATATCGTTTCGGCTCATAAAATCTCCATCTACATAGTATAACACTTCATCGCTATCAATATTGCTGTGATTATATGGAGCAGGAACACTTAATGGGTGATAATCATAAAGTCTTGGAACAAAACTACACACCACAAATGCACTTGTTTCAAATGTTTGATGTACTGGTGGCGGTTGGTGAATACGCCCTGTTATAGGCTCAAAGTCGTGTATTGAAAAAGCATAAGGGAAATTATATCCATCATAACCAACAACATCAAATGGGTGGGTGGCATAAACCAATTCAAAAATTTCGTCTTGCTTCTTTACTTTAACCAAAAACTCACCTTTTTTATCGTAAGTTTCAAGTTCTTCGGGCTTTCTAATGTCACGTTCACAATATGGTGAATGCTCCAATAATTGACCGAACCAGTTTCTATATCGTTTTGGAGTGTAAATAGGGTGTTTAGACTCTACAATAAACAAACGATTATCTTCAGTATCAAATTCAATTTGATAAATTATACCACGAGGTACTAATAGATAATCTCCATACTTAAAATCAAGATTTCCTAAAAAAGTACGCAATTTACCTGAGCCTCTGTGAATAAAAATTAATTCATCAGAATCTGTGTTTTTATAGAAATAATCTTTCAGAGATTTTTTTGTAGCGGCAAGAACAATACTGCAGTCGCTATTGGTGAGTACAGTTTTTCTACTCTCTAAATAATCATTTTCTGGTTCAACATTAAACCCTTTTAATCGAAGTGACTCTATATTATTAGCTCTTGCAATTTTAGGTGAAACATTGTATTGTTTTTTTATCTCTTTTACTTGCGTAGGCCTGTGCTCGTGGTAGATATTACTATACATTCCATCGAAACCAATTGTGCCAAAAAGTTCTTCGTAGTAAAGACTTCCGTCTGGCTTTCTAAATTGGGTATGTCGTTTAGGCGGTATTTTGCCAAGTTTATGGTAGAAAGGCATATATGATGTTAAATATTAAATCAATAAATTTTGAGGTTAAAAATTTCAACGTCAACATTTTAATGTTTCAAATTGAAAAGCTTAACCTCACAAATATCGTAAAAATATACTAGTTACTGAACTAAGGAAACATTAAAACCTATAGCCCAATGCCACATACCATATCCCTTCATCGTGTTCCGGTGAGAAAGAATATTTTATTTCCATAGGTCCTAAAACTGTTTCTAAGCCGTAACCTAAAGAAAACCCTGAGTAGTCGATGCCATCAGCCCATTCTCCATTTTCTAAAAGATCATTACCTACGTTAGCAATGTTTGCTGAAACATTTATGTGGTTTTTTTTGAAAATTTCATAGTCAATAGAAAGGACGCTTTTAAGATATGTATTTCCTCGAAGTGAAATAGCACTATAGCCTAAAAACGGTATAATGTTGTTCATCTCTTTAAATCCGTATCCACCAAGTGCGAAGTCTAATGTCGTGGTTTCAGGGCCTCCTAATTTAAAACCACCTTCAGCGGTTATGTGAGCCGAAAATTTATCAGAAATTTTATGAGCGTAACCCATTTTTGCTTTTGCAAGTGAGAAAGGTCTAAAGTTTTTGTTTCGACCGTGAGCAAATAAATACCAGTGAAAATCTCCAGAAAAATAGGCTCCACTTTTCGGAAAGAAGCTGTTGTCGTAAGTATCGTACTTTAAAAGCCCAAAAGCACTATAGTAATTGGTACTTTCAAAAACAGTACGAGGAATATTGTTATTATCTGTACCAATGGTTTCCGATAGGTATCTAAGGTATTTATGCTCTGCGCCTATACTAAATACAAAAGATCTTTTAAAAAGTGTTTCGAAGTAAATTTGATTTGTAAAATCACTATAGTTAATGGAAAGTTTATTAATTGGAAGAGAGAGTTCATTATTTATATCTGGATCTATAAATGATATGGGTACTTCTGTGTCAAAAAAGTGATATTTTGAATTAATACCTACACTCCAATAAAACCCTTTGTCGATATAATACTGAAAATTATACCGAAGATTATCTCCTGCAATTAAATCTAATGAAGCGATATCATTATTGGTTAAAAGTCTCTTTTTAGTGATGTTTACTAATGCTGCAGTGTGGAATAAATCGTCGTAATGTGCTGAAAAACGAAGTAACATTGACGATTTGCTCTCCCGTAATTGCAATAACAAAGTGTTTTCTTGGTTGTCGTCTTCTATGAACCTATAGTTAATATCTTGAAAATTACCTGTAGCTGATAGGTTGTTGATTCCTTCATTAAAAGCTTTGAAGGTTACTTTATCTGGAGTTCGGAGTTTTAATTTTCCTAATACATAGCTTCGAGTATAATTGTCAAGACCTTCAATTTTCACTTCTTTTATATAGATAGAGTCTCGGTTCACAATATTTACTTTCTCTTTTTCCGAAGGTTTTTGTTTTGAAGCTACCTCAAGTAGTTCTTCTCGAAATTTATTTGCTTCATCAATACCAGATTGTACTATTTTTTTTCCTTCGTCGAATGAAACAACCGAGAAATCTTGAATATTTGGATGTATATAAATATCGGTTTTTCCACGTTTTTCAATCATATCATTAATGGTGCGATAGTTATTTATTTGTACTAAAACATCAATAGCAGATTTAAGTCTAGTTCTGTCTTTTAGACTGTCCTGAACATCAATCCCAATTATTAAGTCCATCCCCTTAGCTTTAACTTCATTAATAGGATAGTTATTAACCACACCCCCGTCAATAAGAACGCGATCGTTAATTATTACAGGGCTAAAAAGCGAAGGTAAGGCTCCACTTGCAGTAATAGCTCTAGGGAGGTAGCCGCGCTCTAGTATAACTTCTTTTCCCGTTTCAACATCGGTAGCAATACAGAAAAATGGAATTGGTAGTTTACTAAAATCGGAAGTGGTGCTAACGTGACTGGTTAATTTTGAAATTAAGTTATATACATTCTGACCTTTAGAAATTCCTGAAGGAAACCCAATTTTAAAATTATCGAAAGGTAGTATCAAGGAGTATTTTTCCGATTCTTCTTTCTCGTAAAATGTCTTCGCACTTCTCGGGATATTGTCGCGAATTAAAGTATTAAAGTCTGTTTTTTGAAAAATACTGTCAAGCTGGTTTGCCGAATATCCCGCTGCGTATAGAGCTCCAATAATTGCCCCCATACTTGTACCGCCAATATAATCTATACGAACCCCAGACTCTTCAATAACTTTAAGAGCTCCAATATGCGCAAGTCCTTTTGCACCTCCACCACTTAAAACAACGCCTACTTTTAAATCTTCCTTATCTTTTGTTTGTGACAATGAAAGCGTAGAAACTAGTATAAATAATATAAAAAGTGCTTTTTTCATTTATTAAATTTCGATTTTATTAATTAAATATATTAATCCGACTTAGTCTTTTGAAAATGGGTAACTATTTTCTTAGCTCTACTAGCCCCTACTACTTTTGAAAGCTCTTCGAAATTAGCTGAAGCAACACGTTTAGTGCTTTTGAAATGCTTCAATAATTCAACAATTGTTTTTTCTCCAATTCCCGGAATAGTTTCCAATTCTGTATTTAGCGCTTGCTTACTGCGTTTGCTTCGGTGGAAGGTGATTCCAAATCGGTGAGCTTCATTTCGTAATTGTTGTATAATTTTTAAGGTCTCACTTTTTTTATCTAAATATAAAGGAATAGGATCGTCTGGATAAAAAAGTTCTTCTAAACGCTTGGCGATTCCTATTATTGCTATTTTTCCACGTAAACCTAATCTGTCTAAGCTTTTTAACGATGATGAAAGTTGTCCTTTTCCTCCATCTATAATGATAAGTTGAGGTAAAGGTTGTTCTTCCTCCAACAATCTTTTATACCTGCGGTAAACAACTTCTTCCATTGAGGCGAAATCATCTGGTCCTACTACCGTTTTTATATTGAATTTTCGATAATCCTTTTTGCTTGGTTTTCCATTTTTAAAAACCACACAAGCAGCTACAGGATTGGTGCCTTGTATGTTACTATTGTCGAAACATTCAATATGGCGTGGTTCTACCGAAAGACGAAGGTCTTTTTTCATCTGCGCCATAATTCGCTTTTCGTGACGATCTGGGTCTACAATTTTAGCTTGTTTAAACTTCTCCATTCGAAAGTACTTTGCATTCCTTTCCGATAAGTCTAATATCGCTTTTTTGTCGCCTAATTTGGGTACGTGAACCTTTACCTCTTCTCCCAATTCCAATGCAAAAGGTACATAAATTTCTCTTGAAAGTGAATTGAATCGTTGGCGGAGTTCTATAATAGCTAGTTGAAGTAACTCCTCGTCGGTTTCATCCAACTTCTTCTTTATTTCTAGTGTATGCGACCGTATAATTGCTCCATGTGAAAGCTGTAAAAAATTAACGTAAGCATAGCCTTCATCAGAAATAATACTGAAAACATCAACATTGTTTATTTTAGGATTTACAACAGTAGATTTAGATTGATAGTTTTCTAAAATATCTATCTTCTCCTTTATGCGTTGAGCTTCTTCAAATCGTAATTCATCTGCATATTGCTTCATTAGCTTTTTGAACTTGTGCAAGGATTCTTTAAAATTTCCTTTTACAATATCTCTAATAGCTTCAATATTTTCGTGATATTCTTTTTCAGAATACAATCCTTCACAAGGCCCTAAGCAATTTCCGAGATGGTATTCTAGACAAACTTTGTATTTTCCGTCTTTAATTTTTTCTTCAGATAAATCGTAATTACAAGTACGTAGTGGATATAACCCTTTAATTAAATCTAGGAGGGTGTGTACGGTTTTCATACTTGTGTAAGGTCCGAAATACTCCGACCCATCTTTAATCATTCGTCTCGTTGGGAAAACTCTTGGGAAACGTTCGTTCTTTATACAAATCCACGGATAGCTTTTGTCGTCTTTCAGCAACACATTGTATCGTGGCTGATATTTCTTAATTAAGTTGTTTTCTAACAAAAGAGCATCCGTCTCTGTTTGAACAACAATATGTTTAATGTTGGCAATCTTTTTTACAAGAATTCGTGTTTTGCCGTTATCTTGTTGTTTGTTGAAATAAGAAGAAACTCTTTTTTTTAAATTTTTTGCCTTCCCAACGTAAAGTAACTTCCCGTCCCTATCGTAGTATTGATATACTCCAGGCGAATCGGGGAGTGTTGAAATTTGTAGTGTTAACGAAGCATTAGACATAACTCCAAAGATAATAGTTTGTAAATTTTAAATGATGCGTTTTCAGCTTCTAAATGTTAATAATAAATTATTTTTTTGGACCATTAAATCTCGTTACCTTTTTGGTTAAATTGCACCGCTAACTGTTATCTATGAATATCGCCATTTTATCGCGTGGAGAGACGCTTTATTCTACTAAAAGTCTACTGCATGCTGCTTCAGCCAGAAATCATAATGTAGAAGTTTTGGACCCTACTTATTGCAATCTCGAAATAGAAAACGGCAAGGCAGTGCTCTATTACGAAGGTGATCTTATTGATGACCTCGATGCAATTATTCCAAGAATTGGAGCTTCAAATACTTTTTATGGTACTAGTGTTGTCCGTCATTTTGAAGCCATGGGAGTTTTTACAGTGGTTTCTTCTTTGGGTATCACAAACAGCCGTGATAAATGGACGTGTTTTCAAGTATTAGCAAAACATCAAATTCCCATGCCGAGGACTATATTTGCGTCTTTCTATGATTTTGAAGAACAGTTAAAAACATTTAGGGGAAAACCAATCATCATAAAACTTTTAGAAGGCACTCACGGGGAAGGGGTTATTCTTACTGAAAGTCCACAAAATGCATTGGCAACTGTAGAAACTTTAAATGCCGCTGGAGTTAAGTTTTTATTGCAAGAATATATCGAAGAGGTAAAAGGCTCTGATGTACGTGCAATAGTGGTTGATGGAGTAGTGGTTGCTGCTATGAAACGAAAAAGTAAAGCCGGCGATTTCAGAAGTAATTTGCATCGCGGAGGTTCTTCAGAAATCATTGAGCTTTCTACAGCCGAAGAAAAACTAGCTATTAAAGCAGCAAAAGCAATGGGTCTTGGTTTTTGTGGGGTTGATATCTTACAATCCAAAAACGGACCGTTAGTTTTAGAAATAAATAGCACCCCAGGTTTAGAAGGTATTGAAAATACTTCTGGAAAAAATGTTTCTAAAAGTGTAATTGGTTATATTGAACGCAATATTAAATAGTTAATACCTTGAGGCGAATAGAAACTCGTCTCATATAATCAAAAAACATAAAACAATTAAAATATATCATCTGCTGTTGAGGTTTGGTTTCGATTTTAATTTCAAATTCGTTTTCATACCTTGCATTTGTAAAAACCTAAAATACATTGAAAAGAAACATTGGTAGAATAGACAAAGCTGATTTTCCTTTACTCAATCTGTTTGATGTTGAAGTGAAAATTGACACAGGTGCATACACTTCATCCATTCATTGCAAAAATGTAAAGGTTGAAGATAATTACCTAAAATGCTTGTTTTTAGACGAAGAACATCCAAGCTATCACGAAAAGGAAATTATCTTTGACGAGTACGACGTAAAAGTTGTAAAAAGTAGTAACGGACAATCTGAAGCCAGATATAGAATAAAAACGGAAATCCTTCTTTTCGGAAAAACTCAAGAAATTTATTTAACTCTAAGTGATCGTGAGGAAATGCGTTTTCCTGTGCTTTTAGGCAGAAGTTTTTTGAGCAATAAATATGTTGTAGACATCAACAAAACCAATCTTTCGTATAAATTAAAAACTAAAAAATGAAAATCAGAATACTATCCGCAAATGCAAACCTATATTCTACTAGGCGACTTGTGGAAGCCGCTAAAGCTAGAAATCACGAGGTTGAGGTTATCAATCATGCAAAGTGCGATATAGTTATTGAAAAGAAAAACCCTGTAATAATGTACAAGGGTCAAAAGCTGGATCATACCGATGCCATTATTCCTCGTATTGGTGCTTCAGTTACATTTTACGGAACTGCGGTGGTTCGTCAATTTGAAATGCAACGCGTTTTCACAACTACCGAGTCGCAAGCATTAGTGCGTTCGCGTGATAAATTAAGAAGTTTACAAATTTTATCTCGTGCAGGATTAGGACTTCCAAAAACCGTTTTTACAAACTATTCAAAAAACGTAAAGGAAATTGTTGATCAGGCAGGAGGTGCTCCCGTAATTATTAAGTTATTAGAGGGTACTCAAGGAATTGGCGTTATTCTAGTTGAAACTAGAAAAGCTGCTGAATCTGTAATTGAAGCCTTCAATAATTTACAAGCTCGTGTAATTGTGCAAGAATTTATTAAAGAAGCTGGAGGAGCCGATATTCGTGCATTTATTGTAGATGGTCAGATTGTCGGTGCGATGAAAAGACAAGGGAAAGAAGGTGAGTTTAGAAGTAATTTACACCGAGGTGGTTCGGCATCGGTTATAAAACTAACAGATGAAGAAGAAACTGCAGCTTTAAAAGCAGCAAAGGCTATGGGACTTGGTATTGCTGGAGTTGATATGCTTCAATCTGCACGCGGGCCACTTATTTTGGAAGTTAACTCCTCTCCTGGTTTAGAAGGAATTGAAACGGCTACTGGAAAAGATATTGCTAACTCAATTATAAAGTATATAGAGCGTAACGTGTAATTATGGCCAAAAAAGAAGAACGCGATATAGTTATTTTAAACGAACGCATTGCCCTAGGTGAAAGCCGTACAGTAGATTTTAGTATTGCAAAGCTTTACACATCTACGAAAGTAGAAATTCCAATAATCGTTGAACGATCGAAAATCCCAGGGCCAACGGTATTAATAACAGCAGCTCTTCACGGCGATGAAATTAACGGTGTAGAAATAGTAAGGCAGGTTATTGCTAAAAAGATAAACAAGCCAAAACGAGGTACAATAATTTGTATTCCAATTCTAAATGTTTTTGGATTCCTTAATGGCGATCGAAATTTTCCTGATGGACGTGACTTAAATCGTGTGTTTCCAGGAACTAAAACAGGTTCGTTAGCAAGTAGGGTAGCCTATCACTTTACTAAGAAGGTTTTGCCACACGCAGATTACTGTTTAGATTTTCATACAGGAGGGGCTAGTAGGTTTAATGCTCCACAAATACGCATAAAACCAGATGACGAAAAGTTATTAGAACTAGCCAAAGTTTTTAATGCGCCATTCACAGTTTATTCCAATACATTAGAGAAATCATATAGAAAAACTTGCCACAAAATGGGAATACCTTCATTGCTTTTTGAAGGTGGTAAAAGTTTGGATAGCAATAAAGATATAGCAAGAGAAGGTGTTGAAGGTATTATGCGGTTTTTAAAACATTTAGATATGTTAGGGCCTAGACATAGTGTTGCAGGTGCTGAATCTGAAACGGTAATTGTCGAAAAAAGTAAGTGGATTCGTGCCGTTAGAAGTGGCCTTTTACACGTAAAAATTGACTGTAATAAACACGTAAAAAAAGGAGAGTTTTTAGCTACCATTACAGATCCATATGGTAAAATGCGTTTCAAAGTTTTGTCTCCTAACGAAGGGTATATTATAAATGTTAATCAATCGCCCATTGTAAATCAAGGGGATGCAATATTTCATATCTCTACAGCAATTACGCCAAGTACTTTAGAATCTGAAGAAGAAAATCTCGAAATAATTTAATAACAAGCAAATTTTTTATACTCAAATGGTTTCGTAATAAGCTATGATCCAGTCTTATGAATCATAAAATACTACTAAAATTAAGTTAATAAAGTGATTTTTATTGGCAGAATTTAATGATGCAGTTAGCTTTGAAGTTTTCGGAATTGACAATTGACATTGATTTCTCATTTAGACCTATCTTATTATTGAGTCAATTCTTCTAATCATTTTATCTTTAAATAACAATTATGTTAAAATCAGTAAAACTTAAAAGTGTATTTTTATTTGTAACAATGTTGGGGACTTTTGGTCTTTTTGCCCAAGATAACCAAGTTAGTGAGGCAGAGTTAACAAAATTTGCCAATGCTTACATCGAATTACAAGTTCAAAATCAAACGGCACAACAAAAGATGGTTCAAATTATTGAAGCAGAAGGAATAGATGTACAACGCTTTAGTGCAATTCAGCAAGCTAGTATGAATCCAGAGCTAAAGGTTGAAGCCACAGACGAAGAAATAAAAATGCATCAAAGTGCAATTGAAAAAATACAAAAATTGCAACCAGAATTAGAAAAGGAGGCAAGTCAGAGAATTATTGCTACTGGCTTAACGATGGAACGTTTTGAAGCACTTGCGGGATTAATTCAAAATGATAAAAGCTTGCAGCAACGTGTGGAAGCTATTTTAATGAAAAGTCAGGAATAATATAATATTCTATATTTATATAATGAGAGAGGTTTTAACCTCTCTTTTTTTATTCCCTAATTTCTATCTAAATATGAATAGAATAGAGAGACTCCAATCCTTATATTTGTGTAATGATGAATAATTACAGTAAATCTTAGAAATATGATTTCTAACTGAAGTTACTTTTATTATACAGCCTGAATTATGCTCGATAAACCCACATTGCGAAAAAAATACAAAGAATTACGACAAAGCCTTTCTGATGAAGCTATTGATGAAATGAGCTTGCAGATAGCAAACCAAGCCTTAAAACTGCCAATTTGGGATAAAACCAACTATCATATTTTTCTTACTATCACAGGGAAACAAGAGGTTAATACGGAGTACCTTTTGCATATATTACAAGGAAAGGATAAAAGCATTATCGTTCCCAAAGCTGAGTTTTCTTCAGGTGAAATGAAAAATATATTGTTACAGGAAAATACTGCTTTAAAAACTTCAGAATATGGGATTCCGGAACCTGTTTCAGGAATAGAAGTGCCGGCAGAATTAATAGATGTGGTATTTGTTCCTTTATTAGCTTACGATAAAAAAGGAAATAGGATAGGTTACGGAAAAGGTTTTTACGATAAGTTTTTGAATAAATGTAAGTCTACATCAGTATTTATTGGACTTTCATTTTTTGATGCTGAATCTGAAATTCCTTACGAAAACACAGATATTCCACTAGATTATTGTGTAACTCCTAAGGGTACTCAATCATTTATATAAATGTTACTTATAGTCGCTTGCGTAATGTAATAAGATGTATTATTATTCAGTAATCTGCTACTTTTTCGGAAACGCGGTTTTATTAAAAAGAAGTAATAAAATAACCCCAACGCTAATAGCAGAATCAGCAATATTGAATACAGGGTCGAAGAATGTAAAATACGTTCCTCCGAAAAAAGGAATCCACTCTGGTAGTGTTCCTCCGTATAATGGGAAATATAGCATATCCACTACTTTTCCGTGAAAAAGTGTTCCATATCCACCCTCTTCCGGGAATAAAGTTGCTACTTGTCCATAGCTGTCGTTAAAAATAATACCGTAAAATACCGAGTCTATTATATTACCTAATGCTCCAGCAAAAACCAAGGAGATGCATAAAATTAAAATCTTAGGAGCGTTTTTTCTAACAGAGTCCCACAGCCAATACCCAATTCCGCCAATAGCTACAATCCTAAATAGCGTTAAAAAAAGTTTGCCGTATTCTCCAGGAATTTTAGCGCCCCAAGCCATACCTTCATTTTCTACAAAAAGTATTCGGAACCAATCGAAAACACGAATTTCTTCGCCTAACATAAAGTTAGTCTTGATGTAATATTTTGAAATTTGATCTATTAATAAGATCAAAATAATAATGAGAGAGGCTTTTTTAATACTCATAATTTTTTCGGCAATTGCTTTTCAGCTATACAGTTTTAGAGAACCATTGTTTCAAAATTTTTACTTTAAAAAACAGGGTTTTCCAATAGCATTTCTTTTGAGAATGACGGCAAAAATAGTAATATTTATCTATACTTAGTACTGAAACACTTTGGTTATTTCTTTCAGTTTCAATAGGAAGTGATTTAAATGAACAATTGGCAATTATACTTTCTTCAATTGTTGATTTCTGAAACTGTATTCCATAAAAAAGCCCCGAATTTCTCGGGGCAATTGATGATTTTAAAATAAGTCAGCGGTCTAAATTACTTTTGTAAGTTTTTAGCCTCAATACTCAATGTAGCGTGTGGAACAAGTTTTAAACGCTCTTTATTTATCAACTTACCTGTAACACGGCAAATTCCATAAGTTTTGTTTTCAATACGCACTAATGCATTTTTAAGGTCACGGATAAACTTTTCTTGGCGAATAGCCAACTGTGAAGAAGTTTCCTTGCTCATAACCTCACTTCCTTCATCAAAAGCTTTGAATGTAGGTGAAGTATCGTCTGTACCGTTATTGCTATCGTTTTTATAAGCACTTTGGATAAGTTCTAGTTGTTCAGTTGCATTGGCAATTTTTTCATTTAAAAGTGCTCTAAACTCTTCTAGCTCAGCATCTGAATATCTGGTTTTTTCTGTGTCAGTCATAATCTAATGTTTTATAATACTAATAAGTGTTTCAATTTCATCAAATGCAATTTCCGTTCCGTCCTGTAAATTTGGTTGAAACTGCATAACCTCTGTTAGTGTTTCTTCTTTAATATACTGCATGTATTGTGTCACAGCAGTTTCTAATATTTCGTTGTTTTGAAGTGTAACTTTTATTTTGTCTGTAACTTCAAACCCGCTATCTTTTCTTAGATTTTGAATTCTGTTTACGAGCTCACGAGCTATACCTTCATTTTTTAAATCTGGTGTTATTGTAACGTCTAATGCTACTGTGATACCATTAGCATTTGCTACTAACCAGCCTTCTATATCTTGAGAGCTAATAATTACATCTTCAAGTGCCAATTTAGTATTTATTTCATTAATAAGTACAGTTATTTCCCCCTCTTTTTCAATTTCTGCAATCTGTTGTTGGTCAAATTTTGAAATTGCTGCTGCTACAGCTTTCATATCTTTCCCAAAACGTGGTCCTAGCACCTTAAAATCTGGTTTTATTTGTTTTACTAATATACCAGATCCTTCGTCAATAAGCTCTATCTCTTTTACATTTACTTCACTCTTTATTAAATCGGAAACAGCTAGTATTTCTTCTTTATCAGAATCATCCAATACAGGAATCATTATCTTCTGAAGTGGTTGACGTACCTTAATCTTCTCTCTTTGGCGCAACGATAATACCAATGATGATATTGTTTGCGCTTTTTGCATTTTGTGTTCTAGTTTCTTGTCAACGAACGCAGCATCGGCCTTTGGAAAATCGGTCAAATGTACTGAGGCTTTTATATCTTTAGATGTCCCCTCTGTTAAGTCTTTGTAAAGCCTATCCATAAAAAACGGAGCTACAGGCGCACCTAATTTAGCAACGGTTTCAAGACAAGTGTAAAGCGTTTGGTAAGCCGAAAGTTTATCGATGTTACTAGTGCTTCCTCCATTTTGATTTGGTCGAGCTGTTTTCCAATATCTTCTTCTACTTAATCGCACAAACCAGTTGCTCAAGTTCTCTTGTACAAACTCTGAAATTGCACGTGTAGCCTTTGTAGGCTCATAATCTGAATAATATTCATCCACTTTTTGAATAAGTGTATGTAATTCAGAAAGTATCCAACGGTCAATTTCAGGTCTTTCCTCTAAGGCAACGTCTTCTTCAAGATACTTAAAATTATCGAGATTAGCATATAAACTAAAAAAACTGTACGTATTGTATAGTGTTCCGAAGAATTTATTTCGTATTTCTGAAATGCCGTCTTGGTCAAATTTTAAATTATCCCAAGGGTTGGCATTGCTTATCATATACCAGCGTGTAGCGTCTGGACCGTAAGTATCTAAAGTCTCGAATGGGTCTACAGCATTTCCTAAACGCTTACTCATTTTCTGACCGTTTTTATCCAATACAAGTCCGTTTGAAACTACGTTTTTATATGCTACATCATCAAAAATCATTGTAGCAATTGCGTGAAGTGTGTAGAACCAACCACGAGTTTGGTCAACTCCTTCCGCAATAAAATCTGCTTGGCGCCAAGTTTTTTCAACTTTTTCTTTGTTTTCGAAAGGATAGTGCCACTGTGAGTAAGGCATACTTCCACTATCAAACCAAACATCAATTAAATCTGATTCGCGCTTCATTGGCTTTCCACTTGGAGATATAAGTGTAATTCCATCAACTATGTTTTTATGAAGGTCAACCTTATCATAGTTTTCTTTTGAGAAATCTCCAACTTTGAAATTTTCAAAAATGTCCTTCTCCATCAATCCTGCAGAAACCGCTTTTTGCATTTCGGCCTTCAGTTCTTCAATTGACCCAATTATGATTTCCTCTTTTCCGTCTTCGGTTCTCCAAATTGGCAAAGGAATTCCCCAATAGCGTGATCGTGAAAGGTTCCAATCGTTAGCATTTGCAAGCCAATTACCAAAACGGCCTTCACCTGTGGCTTTTGGTTTCCAATTTATTTCTTTGTTTAATTCGTGCATTCTATCGCGGAACTCGGTTACTTTAATAAACCAAGAATCTAATGGATAGTATAAAATAGGTTTGTCTGTTCTCCAGCAGTTAGGATAGCTGTGAAGGTATTTCTCTACTTTAAATGCCTTGTTTTCAATTTTTAATTTAATGGCGATTTCAACGTCAACAGACTTTTCTGGCACATCAGCATCGTCATAATATTCATTTTTTACATATTTACCAGCAAACTCTTTCATTTCTGGACGGAATTTTCCTTGAAGGTCAACTAGTGGTACAAGGTTTCCGTTTTCGTCTTGCACCAGCATTGGTGGTACTTCGGGAACTGCTTCTTTTGCAACTTTCGCATCATCCGCACCAAAAGTTGGAGCTGTATGTACTATCCCTGTCCCGTCTTCTGTGGTAACGAAATCTCCTGAAATTATTCTAAAAGCATTTTCGGGATTGTCGTGAGGTTGAGCATAATCTAATAACTGCTCATATTTAATACCCACTAATTCCGATCCTTTAAATTCCTTTACAACAAAATATGGAATGTTTTTATCTTCTTTATTGTATGCGTCTAACGCTTCTGCATTTGTTACTTTCTCGTATTTATTAGAGAATTGGTTAGCAACTAGATTTTTAGCCAAGATTACGTTTATAGGCTCAAACGTGTATTGGTTAAATGTTTTTACTAATACATAATCAATTTTTGGACCTACAGTTAGCGCTGTGTTACTTGGCAGTGTCCAAGGAGTTGTAGTCCAAGCTATAAACCAAATATCTTTTGACTCTTCCGATAGAAAGCTTGGTAGGGTTTCAGAGATTGCTTTAAACTGAGCAACAACGGTTGTATCTGTAACGTCTTGGTAAGTTCCAGGTTGGTTAAGCTCGTGTGAACTTAATCCTGTTCCCGCTTTCGGTGAATACGGCTGAATTGTATAGCCTTTATAAATTAAGTTTTTGTTGTAGATTTCCTTTAAAAGCCACCAAACAGTTTCCATGTATTTTGGTTCATAGGTAATGTATGGATCTTCCATATCTACCCAATAACCTGCGCGTTCGGTAAGGTTGTTCCAAACATCTGTATATCGCATCACGGCTTTTTTACAAGCAGCGTTGTATTCTTCAACAGAAATCTTTTTGCCGATATCTTCTTTGGTAATTCCTAATTCTTTTTCTACTCCCAACTCAATAGGTAAACCATGAGTATCCCACCCAGCTTTTCTATCTACTTTATATCCTTTTTGGGTTTTATAACGACAGAAGATGTCTTTTATAGCTCGCGCCATAACGTGGTGTATTCCTGGAAGACCATTGGCAGATGGTGGTCCTTCAAAAAATACAAATGGTTTTGCTCCTTCACGAATGGAAATACTCTGTTCAAAAATGTTATCATCTTTCCAGAAATCGAGTACTTCTTCCGCCAGTTTAGGGAGGTCTAGCCCTTTGTATTCTTTAAATTTTGTGCTCATAAGTTGGGTGTTGTAATAGTTTTTATGCCCTTTTTGTAGACAGGGTGCAAAAATAAGCAATTTTACAGAATTGAGTAGCAGAGACTAAAGGCAAAATTTGAAGTAGAAGCGTTACTAATTCAATTAGTGTTTGTAAAGAGGTGTCTTTAAAAATTATTCAATAAAAAAAGTCGTCTAAAACTTAATTTTAGACGACTTTTTAATAAGGTCAATCAATTCTTAGATGCGCTCATAGTTTACTTTGAAAGTACCTACAGTAGGAACATCATTAATTGTTTCGTTAATTTCTCTTTTTAAGTTCAATTTTGTTTCATTGAAAAGAGAAGCATCAAAAGTTTCAGCATCCCCATCAATTGTAATAGTCAATCTCTTTTTATCTGGACTAATAGAATACGTACCTTCATCTTCCACAACGATAATTTCAGAATCGGTAGTAGTATTCCCAGCTGTTGTGACTGTGGTTTCAATACGGTATTGCCCTGAAGCGCTATAAGAACCATTAGCTCCAAATACTGTAGTCATTTGAAAATTATCACCAACAATTTTAGTAACAGATTTTACTTCTGTTCCATTTACAGTGTAAGTCTGCTCAATATCGCCTGTTAATAATGTTGTTTTGTAGTTACCTGAAAGGTTATCATTGTTTAATGTATAGGGAGTAAGCATATTATCTGTGACTACAAGCATAAAATCTGACTTATTTGGTGATGTTTTTTGTTCGATCCAATGATTATCAATAATAGGATTCATGTTAAATGCTGTTGTTAAATCACCATTAAAATCTTTTAATAGTATTATTGAATCCAATCCAGTGGAAGGTTTGGGTGGGTCAATAAAACTTACACCTCCAATAGATCCAATTTTTTTTAATTCTGATATAGGGATTTCTATACTCTCCTCAGATAAATATATTAGATTATAAGAGGTCTGATTCAGTATAAAATAATTTGAATAAGCACCTGATTTGGTTGATTCGTCGTCATTTTTATTACAACTTAAAGCAGATAGTATTAATGCGAGAAGGATTAAGAATTTAGAAGATTTCATAAATAAATATACACTTAATTTTAAAAGAGGTTTAATGTCGTTTTAAACTTTCTTATATTTAAGAGAATATTTAAAACGAATATAGAATATGAAATTCAAATATAAAAAAAGTTGCCTTAAACACTTAAGGCAACTTTAAAAGGTTGTATGCAAAATATTTATTGTTTAGAAAACTTAAGTTCTTCTGTATAAACAGAGTTGTTTCCATTTGGTTCAGTGGTTGTTTCAGCCAAATTAAGGGTAAACCCATTAATATTGAAATTGCTCACCTTATATGTATCTCCATCTATTGTTAATTCACTAGTAGTTTCATTTACTGAATAACCACTTGATTCGTTGTTAAGAACAACTATATAAGTTTCGGTATTTGTTTGCTCACCTTGCTTTACAGTCTTATTAATTCTATAAGTTCCGTCAAGAGTAACAATGTTATTTTGATCAAAAACAACATTTACTCCAAATGTATCACCTACTAAAGTAGTTGTTGTAACAACATTAAAGCCATTTAAATTTTCAGTTTTAACATCTTTACTTTTAAAAGAAGTAAGACTATATGTGCCTGTAAGATTTTCTTTTTTATATTTATATGAAGGCCCATCATCATCACTACTACAGCTAATTGTTGCAAGAGCAAGTGTAAAAAGAAAAATTAATTTTTTAAAATTCATAATCGTGGTTTTAAATTAAATTGTTTTATAAATAAAGTTGAGATATAATACTTTCATCAAAACTTAGATTTATATATTTTATTGTAAAGGCCGCGAAAGTAATGCGTATAATCCAAATAGTAAAGTGATTAACAGATTTTTTGCAGATCTAGTATTTATGAAATTTGACCCTGAACAAAATCAAAATCCTCATTTCAAATTTGAGATTAAATATTGTTCAGTTAATGTGCTAATGTTAATACTGTAGAATATTTAAATTTTAGTAATTGAAAACGGAAGTTATCAATATATTTGTGGATTACCTTTTTAGGGTTTAAAATTTTATTGACTTGTAAAAAAACTCCCCAATAAAAATACGTAGTTCATTGGCTATCGGTTTTTTGGGAAAAATTCAAAAATTTAAAATGAACAAATTTTTTCTCTACCTCCTCTTAACTATTGTTTCGCTTTCTACAGTTCAATCTCAAATATTAGACCCAATAAAATGGTCTACTAGCGTAAAAAAAATATCAGAAACTGAATACGATTTAATTTCAAAAGCTACTATTGACGGTGGTTGGCATCTTTATTCACAAGTAGTTCCAGAGGGAGGTCCGCTACCAACTGTTTTTACTTTTGAAGAAAATAATGCTTACAAAACTATAGGAAAAGTAAAAGAAGGGAAGGGAGTTACAGAACTTGACCCTGTGTTTGATATGATAATTACTTTCTTCTCAAACACTGCTACATTTACCCAACGCGTACAGTTAACAGGGGATAAAGGAACGACTGTAAAAGGTGAAGTTGAATTTATGGTGTGTGATGATACTCGTTGTTTGCCACCAAACTATGTAGATCTTATTTTTAAAATTCCAGACCCTAAAAAAGATTCAGATTCAGTAATAACAGCTGTGGATACAGATGATTCTAAATCTGATGACGTAAAAGAGGAAGAAAAAAATGTTGAAGAAATTGTTCCTTCCACTACAGACTTTCTAGAAAATGTAACTACTACAGATACAATTCAAGGAGCGGCAAAAACATCAGACTCGTCTAAGGCTGCGGTTGAGCAAACTAAAAAACAAGAGAGTAAAGGACTTTGGACAATATTTGTTGTTGCTTTCCTTTTTGGGTTTACTGCATTGCTTACACCTTGTGTATTCCCAATGATCCCGATGACTGTTAGCTTTTTTACAAAACAAAGTAAATCTAGAGCAGCGGGAATTAAGAATGCTATTATTTACGGTATTGCAATTATTGTAATATATGTATTCTTAGGTGCAATTGTTACTTGGTTTTTTGGCGCTGATGCGCTTAATGCTTTGTCAACAAACGTATGGTTTAACTTCTTTTTCTTCATATTACTAGTAATATTCGCACTTTCATTTTTAGGTGCTTTTGAAATAATGCTTCCTAACTCTTGGGCAAATAAAGTAGACAGACAAGCAGATAGAGGAGGTATAATCGGGATTTTCTTTATGGCACTGGCATTAGCCATTGTTTCTTTTTCATGTACAGGTCCTATTATTGGAACATTGCTAGTAGAAGCTGCCTCTAAAGGTGGAATTGCTCCTTTTGTTGGGATGTTCGGATTCTCATTAGCGTTAGCCATGCCATTTGCATTGTTCGCAGCTTTCCCAGGGTGGATGAATTCACTTCCAAAATCTGGTGGATGGTTAAACACAGTAAAAGTGTTTTTAGGATTCTTAGAATTGGCATTAGCATTTAAATTCCTTTCAAACGCAGACTTAGTTCTTCAACTACATTGGTTAGAAAGAGAGGTATTCTTAGCAATTTGGATTGCTGTTTTTGGAGCTTTAACGCTTTACTTATTCGGAAAATTCCAATTACCACACGATTCGCCTATCGACAAATTATCCGTAGGGCGTCTAAGCATAGGATTAATTGTCGCAGCATTTACTATTTATCTAATACCAGGATTGTGGGGTGCTCCTCTAAAATTAATTAGTGGTTTCCCACCTCCAATGCAGTACAGCGAATCTCCTTATGGTGTAGGTTACACAAAATTAGGTAGCGGTGGAAGCGCTACTACAGCTGAATTCCCTGAAGGAGCTCACCTTGGACCACACGATATTTTGGCATTCCACGATTATGAAACTGGATTGGCATATGCCAAAAAAGTTGGAAAACCTGTATTGGTAGATTTCACGGGGCACGCTTGTGTAAACTGTCGTAAAATGGAAGAACGCGTTTGGAGTGAACCCAAAATATTAAAGTTATTGAATAATGACGTAGTTCTTATTTCGCTATATGTTGATGATAAAAGACCATTGCCGGAAGGCGAAAAGTACATTTCGGAAATATCTGGAAAGGAGTTGAAGTATATCGGTCAAAAATGGAGTGAATTCCAAATTTTAAGATATAAAGCAAATGCTCAGCCATTCTATGTTTTAATGGATCACAACGAAGAAAATTTGATAGATCCAGTAGGTTATACTCCAGATATTGAGGAGTATTACGATTGGCTTCAAAATGGTGTAGGTGCCTTCGATAAATAATAACATTTAAATTTTAGACAGTGATAACTTCTGAAAAAAATATAGAGGCTAGCGCGCTTGAAAAGTATTTTGAGACTTTCAGAAATTATATTGTTGGTATCAATCAAAGCTTTACTTCGCCATTCGGAAGCAAAAAGATAATTTATACCGACTGGACGGCAAGTGGTCGTTTGTACGGGCCCATTGAAGAAAAACTTCTAAACGACTTTGGACCTTTTGTGGCTAATACGCATACCGAAACATCCGTAACGGGAACGGCGATGACTAGAGCTTACCACGAGGCTAGAAACATTATTAAAAGGCACGTTAATGCCAACCAAAATGATGTGTTAATTACCTCTGGTAGCGGAATGACGGGAGCTGTAAATAAGTTTCAACGTATTCTTGGACTGAAAATTCCTGAGAATATTAAAAAGTACACTAAGATTCCTGATGAAATAAGACCTGTGGTTTTTGTCACCCATATGGAGCACCACAGCAATCAGACTTCATGGTTAGAAACTATAGCAGATGTTGTTGTAATTCCACCAAATGATGATGTTTTAGTTTGTCTAGAAACTTTTGAAGAAATTCTAAAAAAACACGCAGATCGACCTATAAAGATTGCTGCAGTTACCGCTTGCTCTAATGTAACAGGAATTCAGACGCCATACCACGAAATTGCAAAATTGATGCACGCGCAAGGAGGCCTTTGTTTTGTAGATTTTGCTTGTTCTGCGCCGTATATTTCAATTGATATGCACCCAGAAGAAGAAGGTGCTCACCTGGATGCGATATTCTTTTCGCCGCATAAATTTTTGGGAGGTCCTGGAAGTAGTGGTGTGCTAATTTTTAATAATAATCTTTATAAAAATACTATTCCTGATAACCCAGGAGGAGGAACTGTATCGTGGACAAACCCTTGGGGGAATCATAAATATATTGACGATATCGAAACTCGTGAAGATGGCGGTACCCCAGGATTTTTACAAACTATTCGCACGGCGCTTTCAATTCGTTTGAAAGAAAAAATGGGAGTTGAAAATATTCTAAAACGCGAACACGAAATTTTAGATTTAGTTTTTGAAAAACTCAATAAAATTCCAAACCTAAACATACTCGCGCCAAATATTCAAGATAGATTGGCGGTAATCAGCTTTTATATAGATGATTTACACTTCAATCTTGGTGTGAAAATTTTAAATGATTATTTCGGAATTCAAACTCGTGGAGGTTGTTCTTGCGCAGGCACTTATGGTCATTATTTGCTTCACGTAGATCAAGAAACTTCAAATAGTATTACTTGCGAAATAGACTCTGGCGATTTATCGCATAAACCAGGGTGGATAAGGATGTCTTTTAGTCCTACAACAACTAATGCTGAAGTTTTATACGTTTGTGAGGCATTAAAACAATTAGCAGAAAACTTTCCAACTTGGAGTAAAGACTATAAGTATAATTCAAATAGCAACGAATATATTCATATCAATGAAGTTGTAGACAATAAAATGGAGGACTGGTTTACGTTCTAGTAAAAATTTATTTTATCTTTAAAACGATAAACTTGCTTACCATTTTATTCTACATATATTGAAAAAACTATTACTTCTCGTTTTTCTGTTTCCGCTTTCAATTTCTGCACAAGAATATGTGGATCTATTCCGAATAGGATATGGGCAAACTTTAAATAATAATTTTAAAGATTCCGACAGTGATACAAATGTTGAATTTTTTGATGTTGGCTTCACATTTCCTTTAGTTTTAAACGAAAACCACGCATTAATTACAGGAGCAGATTTCAGCTTTAATAAGGTTCAATTATTTCCCAAATCAGAATTTTCAAATCTTTACAGTACGAATTTGAAATTAGGAATGGCCTCTACATGGTCGGAAAAATGGAGTACAACAATAGTTTTGTTGCCTAAAATTGCTTCAGATTACCATGATATTTCTAGTGATGACTTTTTTCTTGGAGCCTTTGCTTTGTTAAAATTAAAAAAGAACGAAAACTTTACTTATCGCTTCGGGTTTTATGGATCTCAAGAAGCTTTTGGGTTGTTCACTACTCCTATATTAGGATGGTATTATCTAAGCCCAAACACACGATTTGAAATGGATATGAGTCTGCCAATTGCAGCCGATGTTAGTTACAAGCTAGGTGCCACAACCGTTGGAATTGATTACTTTGGAATTGGACGCAGTTATAATGTTCATTATGAAAACATCAAAACACTTTACGCCGATTTAAGTTCATTAGAATTTGCGAGTTATTTACAATTTAATGCTTTACAAGAAAGTGTTTTGCTACGTGCCAAGATTGGATATTCTACCAATAAATATGAAATGTATGCAGATGGCGAAAAGATTGATTTAGGTCTTTCTGCCTTTAGTTTTGGCGATAATAGAACACAATTAAACCCTACTTTAAGTGGCGGAGTATTTTTGAAATTGGAAGCTATTTATAGGTTTCATATTAAGTGATGATTAATCACAATTAAAACCTATAGATTGAGAAATAAATTTTTAAAATAACTGACTTTCAGATTTTTAAATTGGAAATTGATCCTTGAATTTTTTATATTTAGACTATGGAGCGAAAATGTCCAGAATGCGGGGGTAAAATTATAGGACGCGCAGATAAGAAATTCTGCAGCGACGCTTGTCGTAATTCCTATAATAACTCTCTTAATAAGGACAGTAAAAACTTAGTTAGAAATATAAATAACCGACTCCGTAAAAACTATCGTATTCTCGAAGAATTAAATAAGGAAGATAAAACCAAAACCACAAAAAGTACACTTCAAAGAAATGGGTTTAGTTTTGAATACTTCACAAGCACCTATACCACAAAATCAGGTTCTACCTATTATTATTTATACGACCAAGGATATCTTCCATTAGACAATGACTTTTATCTTTTAGTAAAAAAAGATCTCAAATAATTATTGCTGCCCCTTCCTTTTTAATAGCCTATTGGCATATAATTATATTTAATCTAACACTCTTTTAACCTATCCTTTTTTGTGAAAGAAGTAATTTTAGACTTAAATAATAAAAATTAAGATTATGAAAACTAAAAACATATTAATGGTAATGATGCTATTTTTTAGTGTATCATTATTTGCGCAAGCCGTCGATGATAAAAGGGTGGTTGCAGATGCTGAAAATGCGAAAGCTGCTTTTCTAGAAGTCAACCCAAAACTTCAACGCTATTTTGATGATGCAAAAGCCTATGTGATTTTTCCAAATGTAGGTAAAGGAGCTGTGATTATTGGCGCCGCATCTGGTAATGGAGCAGTTTATGAACAAGGTCAACTTGTAGGTATGGCCAGTATGAAACAACTTGATGTGGGAGCACAAATTGGAGGAAAAGCCTTTAGCGAAATTATTTTCTTAAAAACAGACAAAGCTGTTGAAGACTTCATGAGTAATAAATTTCGTTTTGGATCAAATTTATCGGCCATTGCTGTAAACCAAAGTCCACCTTCATTTGATGTAACATATACTGATGGTGTAGCCGTATTTACACTTCCGAAAGAAGGATTAATGGCAGAGGTTTCCGTTGGAGGACAAAAATTTGAATTTAGACCTTTCGATTAATCTATTTTCATAATAGATATAAAGCTTAAGGCATTTTATAAAAACTGTTTAAGACGTATTTGAGGTCTTAAACAGTTTTTTTATTCGGTTTTTTCAAGTGAAACTACTACTAAAACCCTACGAAGCTTTTATTTTGATACCTTTGAAAAAGATCTATTATCTTTTATGACACCAGAAGAAAATCTTACCGAGCGTCTCAAAGAACTCACCTGTTTGTATGAGGTTTCATCTATAATTGTAAACAACGATTATAACGAATTAGATAAAACTCTATACTCGATTGTATTGAGTCTTAGGAAGTCTTTTCAATTTAATAAGCACACTACTGTTGAAATAAACTCGCATCCATTTCATCTTATTTCAAATGCGCTGCCTAAAACCAGTGTTACAATTGAAAGCAATATTAAAGTTTTTAACGAGCCGAATGGGTATATTAAAGTGCACTATCCGTCGAATAAATATTCTAAAGAAGATTTTTTAAAAGAAGAAAAACAGTTGTTGGATACTGTGGCAATTCATGTTGGTGATTTGTTAGAGCGCGTATCAATTCGAGAAAATGAAACGGTTCTAAAGCGAAAAATGGAACACGCAGACCGATTGAGTATTTTGGGTGAAATTACTGCGGGAATTGCTCACGAACTCAATACCCCTCTTGCTAATATTCTTGGTTTTGCAGAATTACTAAAAAGTAAAGAGACTGAAAACACTCAAACGAGCAAAGACCTCGATAAAATAATTAATAGCGCAATTTTCTCAAGAGAAGTGGTTAAAAAACTAATGTTTTTTGCTTGTGAAATGCCACAAAATCTGGATCAAACAGATATTGTTCCTGTAATTAGAGATGCCGTAAACTTACTTGATCCTACTTTTAAAAAGAACGAAGTTAGGTGTAAGGTGATACTTCCTGATGAGGCAGTTATGCTTAAAGCCGATACTATTCAGTTTACTCAAGTAATTTTTAATTTAACTTTAAATGCCATTTACTTTTCTCCTCAAGATGGGTTGATTACAATTTCATTGGAACAGGAAAATAAAAGTATAATCTTAAAAATTTCTGATGAAGGACCTGGTGTTCCAGATGAGAATGTCGATAAAATTTTTCAACCATTTTACACGACAAAATCTGTTGGAGATGGTTCAGGACTTGGGTTGAGTGTTGTACACGGGATTATAAGAAGTCATCGTGCTACCATAGACTATCAGGATAATAATCCTAGAGGTGCTATTTTTGTAATTACATTTCAAAAACATTAAAAAAACAGATGCTGCAAAAGGAAAACATATTGATAGTTGATGATGATATAAATATCCTTGAGCTTATTCAGCGGCATCTACATTCGTTAGGATATCATACGTATAAAGCAGTTTCGGTAAAAGAAGCAGTAGCTATCTTGCGCGACACGGAAATAGACTTACTTATTACCGATTTAAAAATGCCTGAAGTTGATGGATTCCAACTTATTCAATTTGTTTCAGAACACTATCCTAATATGCCCAAATTGGTGGTTACAGGCTACCCTTCCATTCAAGATGCCCTTTCAGCTATTAAGTCTGGTGCGGTGGATTATTTGGTAAAACCTTTTACCAAAGAAGAATTAAAACAAGGGGTTCTAAAATCCCTTTCAACCAAGTCTAAACGAAAGAAAACTCCAGAATCAGTTGACACAAAAAGGTATAATGAAATTATCGGGGAGAGTCAGTTAATAAAGAACGTACTTCAGATAATTGATAGGGTAAAAGACAACAAGGCCACAATATTTATAAGTGGTGAAAGTGGAACAGGAAAGGAGTTGGTAGCTCGTTCTATTCACTATAATGGTAAATTTTCTCGTGCGCCGTTTATTGCCGTGAACTGTGGAGGAATCCCTGAAAACCTGTTAGAATCAGAACTTTTTGGATATGTAAAAGGAGCCTTTACAGGAGCTAATGAAGACCGCGATGGTTTTTTTCAAGCTGCAGAAGGTGGTACTATTTTTTTAGATGAAATTGGAAATGCGCCGTTATCTGTTCAAACCCGACTTTTAAGAGTTTTACAAGAGAAGGAGGTGATGAAAGTAGGTGAAAGAAAATCAGAAAAAATTGATGTACGTGTAATTGCAGCAACAAATAGCGATTTAAAAGAAATGATTGGGAAGGAGACTTTTAGAGAAGATCTTTTTTATCGATTAACAGTTGTAGAAATAAATGTACCACCACTTCGCGAGCGAAAAGAGGACATTCCATTATTAGCAGATAAGTTTTTGTTTAAATATGGAAATGAATACAAAGATCGTTACGTTACACTAGATTCTGATGCGCAAGCCTTATTGCAACGGTATGATTGGCCAGGAAATATTCGTGAATTGGAAAATGTAATCCAGCGTGCGGTAATTATGTGCGATCGAACAATTGGCGTAAAAGACTTACCTGAAACACTTAAATATCAGATAGACTTTCCAGACAGCGATTTACTTTCTTTAAAAGAAATGGAGAAGATTTATATCCAAAAAGTGCTAGAGGCCACAAATAATAATCAAACCAAAGCTGCCGAAATTCTCAATATCGACCGAAAGACACTTCGTGGTAAAATTAAAGAATAGTAGTTAGAGTCTTTTAAAAAACTTCAGACCTTTCTTATTCATCCTTTATTTTAGGATGGGGAATTTCTCCCCACCTGAGAAAATTTTCCCCAGAGTATAGCCTAACTTTTTTAATGTAAAAAATCGTCTAAAGGCCTGTTGTTTCAAATGTTTGTGTAAATTTATGACTATAAAATAATAGATGGCACGCGCCTTGCCGATAAAATGTTTAAGTAATATATAAGCAGGAGAAAGCATAAAAAATTTGTGTTATCAAACGTTCATACGTTACTTGTTTTGTGTTTACGCATAATCCAAGCTTGGTGTTTATCTGTGGCGATTTTGAGAAATTTCAGCAAAACGCACCGAAGCCTTTATTAAAAAGGAAGCCAGAAATGGCAGCTAATTAAAATTATTTAAAATGATAAACGAACAAACAGTGGAAAAACCAAAGCCATTAAAAAGAGGGATGTTGGACAATGTGTTGGAGCAATTCAACCACGCAGCAGATATAATAAATCTGAATCCAAATGTTCGCAAAATCCTCAGTATTACTAACACCGAAATTATTATAAATTTTCCAGTTCGTATGGATAATGGCGACGTGGAAATATTTACAGGGTATCGAGTTCAGCATAATAATGCACTTGGGCCATACAAAGGAGGTCTTCGTTACCATCCTACTGTAGATATTGATGCTGCACGTGCATTAGCGATGTGGATGACTTGGAAAACTTCGTTGGCAGGTTTGCCTTATGGAGGTGCAAAAGGAGGGATTCAAATAGATCCTTCAAAGTATTCTAAGAATGAATTAGAGCGTATTACCCGTAGATTTACTTATGCTTTAGGTGAAAACATAGGACCTGAGCACGATATTCCTGCTCCAGATGTAAATACTAACGCTCAAACAATGGCGTGGATTGCCGATACTTATATGAGTACTAAAAGTACTAGTGAGCGTTCAAAAAACCAGCACGTTGTTACAGGAAAGCCAACAGGAAGTGGTGGTTTAGAAGGTCGTGACCGAGCTACAGGTTATGGTGTTTTCTTAACTATTAAATTCTGGGCAGAAAAGAATAATATTAGTTTAGCAGGTAAAAAGTACATCGTTCAAGGCTTCGGTAATGTGGGCTATTGGGCTTCACATTTCCTAGAAATAGAAGGCGCCAAATTGGTAGGTGTACAAGATGCTTTTGGAAGTGTTCAAAATCAAGAAGGTATTTCTACAGAAGATCTTTTTAACTATAGTATTTCAAACAATGGAAGCATTTTAGGTTTCCCAGAGGCCAAACCGTTTGAAAGTAAAGATTTTTTCAGTATAGATTGCGATATCTGTATTCCGGCGGCATTAGGAAATCAAATTACTAAGCATAACGCACATACCGTAAAAGCAACTTTAATTGCTGAAGGAGCAAATGGTCCTACAGATGTTGAAGGAGAAAAAATATTAATGGAACGTGGAATAACTATTATTCCAGACATTCTATGTAATTCAGGAGGTGTAATAGGAAGTTATTTTGAATGGCTTCAAAACCGTAACGGAGAGCTTTGGCAAATGGATGAGATTCTAGAAAAGCTTGAGAAGAAACTTCGTACTTCATTTGAAAAAGTCGTTAAATACACAGAAGAAAATAAAACAGATATGAGAACAGCAGCTTTTAGTATAGCCATTGAGCGTATTGAAAAAGCTTATATACTTAGAGGTATATTTCCATAATCTTTTACCAACTTGTAAAAGATAGTTCATCCTCCTCACATATTGTTTTTTATAAAGCACTGTGATGAACTATCTTTTTTTAAAACAGACAAAGGAACCATGAAATATGGAAATTTGATATTAGAAAAAAAGGAATACGTCTTTTTAAAGCGTCTATTAAATGTTTCCGGCTATTATAAAGACGAAAACACAAAAGAATCGTTGAAAAAATTGAGCACAGAAATGACTGTTGCTCGTATTTGCGATAACGATGAAATGCCTGATGATGTAATTCGCTTTAACAGTGTAGTTACGGTTAAATCTGGTACTTGGGAAAATCAATTTCAGTTGGTAATTCCTACCGAACGTGATATAGCAGCAAATAAAATTTCGATTTTGGCTCCAATGGGTGCAGCTGTAATGGGCTATGCGCAAGGCGATTCTGTAATTTGGAAATTTCCTAATGGTTCAAAAGAATTGCTAATTACAAGTGTTAAACAAGCAGAAAAACCAATAGATATAGACGTATTGTTATAATAAAAGGCAAGACCTTTAAATAATTTAAGAGTGGTTAGTTGCAAATGAGTTTTTGTAATTAAGTGCTTTAATAAACTTAAAAAAAGAGTATCATGCAGATTTACAATCACGATTCCCCTGAATCAATAGCTTATAAAAACAATTATGTTGAGCTTGAAAACTGGTTAGATCATTTAAATTACATTGGGAAAGAAATTACTAATCTAGTAGATCTAGGTAAAGCGCAACTTACAACCAAAGAAGAATCACAAGCTGTGCTAGAGAAATTCTTAAAGGAAAAAGAAGTAAACAATTTAAAAATAATAGAGTTTCAAAAGTACCAAGATGGTTTACCTAGAGCTGCTGAGTGTGAAGATGTTGAATGTGATATGTTTTTTGTGTCTGAACACGAAAAATTTAGAAAAAACTATATGCAACATTTAGAAAACTATAGAAAAGTAAAAGAAGAGTATTTTAGCGTTTTATTAAAGTAATTTTTTTAAAACCGAAAACTCAATTCACATATGAGCGAAAACACTCAAGCCAAAACTATAGGTATTTTAAAAACCCCTAATGATATTCGGGTTTGTTTATTGCCTAAAGAAGTAAAACGCCTAACGGCAGAGTTAAAATATAATATTCTTTTTGAGTCAGGACTTGGCGACTCGCTTCAGATTAAAGATGAAGAATACGAACAAGCTGGAGCAACTTGTGCGAAGCGAGAAAGTATTTTCGAAAAGTCGGATACCATTGTATCTATCAACCATACTTTTAGTGAAGTTGAAATAAAGGAAAATACTTGTTTTATCGGTATTTTTAATCCATTATTTTACGATACTAAATTTGAAAATTATAAAAATAACCAAGCAACCGTCTATAGTTTGGATTTATTGCCTCGTACCACTTTGGCGCAATCTATGGACGTTCTTTCGTCTATGGCTTCATTGGCCGGCTACAGAGCGGTTATAAAATCATCTGAAATTTACAATGGAGTTTTTCCAATGTTTACTACAGCAGCGGGAACACTTACTCCTGCTAAAGTATTAATTTTGGGTGCTGGAGTTGCAGGACTACAGGCTATTGCAACAGCGCGTCGTTTAGGTGCGGTAGTAGAAGCTTTTGATGTCCGCAAATCTGCAGGAGAAGAAGTGCGAAGTCTTGGTGCAACTTTTATAGAAGTTGAAGGTTATACTGAATCCTCTAGTGCTGGTGGTTATGCTGTAGAACAGAGTGAAGAATATCAGAAAAAGCAAAAAGAGCTTATCCACAATCATATTCGTACTGCAAATATTGTAATTAGTACTGCAAATATTCCTGGGAGAAAAGCACCTTTACTAATTGAAACTCGTTCAGTAGATGCAATGATGCCTGGAAGTGTAATAGTAGATCTTGCAGCAGAGCAAGGAGGTAACTGCGAACTTTCTAGGAACAAGGAAACAATTCAGCATAACGGTGTTACAATTATAGGGAATTCAAATCTATCTGCCGATATACCTGCAGCAGCGTCTAGGTTACTATCCAACAACTTTTTCTCTTTCTTAAAATATAAACAAAAAGCTGAAAATTCAGTAGATGATCCATTGTTATCAGGTTCTAAGATATTGGACAATGGAGAATGGACACACCCACATTTCATCAATAAATTCCAACCAGCCTAAATTATGGATTTCATCAACCAACACATTCAAGAAATTTATTTTGTTATTTTTTGTGTCTTTATTGGCATTGAAGTAATTTCAAACGTTCCTGCTATTTTACACACCCCACTTATGTCTGGTGCAAATGCTATTAGTGGGGTTATTTTAGTAGGAGCTATTATAGTAATGCTAAACGTGCCAGAAGACGATTACCTCAATCTCACTTTAGGAGGTATTGCAGTCTTTCTTGGAACACTAAATATTTCTGGGGGCTTCTTTGTAACCGGACGTATGCTTAAAATGTTTAGTCCTAAAAAAGAAAATAATAAATAGAAGGATTACTCTTAATCCTTAAATCCGATTTCTTTCCAACTAATTTCCAAATCTTAATAAAACCAATGCAAGCAATCATTGAAATAGGTTATTTATTAGCAACTCTTTCCTTCTTAGGTGGATTAAAATTTATGAGTTCTCCTAAAAATGCAAAAACCGGTAACCTTATAGCTGCCTCGGGGATGACCCTAGCCGTGGTAATAACATTTATTTCGGCTGTTACAGAAACTGTTCCATATACTAACCTAATAATATTGTTTTTAGCTATTGCTGTCGGAACTGTAGTAGGTAAAAGACTTTCAGATAAAGTTGAAATGACAGGTATGCCGCAATTAGTATCGCTGTTTAATGCTACTGGGGGTGGGTGTGCTATGTTACTAGGTTTAGTGGAAGCCAACCAAATGGATGCTGCAACAGCTATATTAGGAAATAAAATCCTTCTTATTTCAGGGTTAATTACAGGGGCTGTGGCTCTTACTGGTAGTATTATTGCCGAGCGTAAACTGGCAGGTAAAGTAAAAGACAGACGTACTAAGTTGGTAATATTTTCAGCAAGATTTCTTTTACTATTAATGTTCTTGCTTCCAGTGCTTTATTTTATCGGATTTATCCCTGTTGAATTTACTGTGTTTATGTACATCTTAGCTGTTATTGCAATGGTTTATGGTGTGCTTTTCGTTTTGCCAATTGGCGGTGCAGATATGCCGGTAGTTATATCACTTTTAAATAGTATTACGGGTATTGCAACAGCTTTCGCCGGATTTGTTTACGGCAATAAAGTGATGATTGCAGGTGGTATTTTTGTTGGAGCTGCAGGGATTTTACTTACATTGTTAATGTGTAAGGCGATGAACCGCTCTTTAATGAAAGTGCTTGCTGGGACTTTTAAAAAGAGCAAAGGAGGAGCTGCAGAAGAAGAGCAGGAATTTAAAGATATAAGTGTTTCAGAAACGGCATTGGCACTTTCGTTTGCTCAAAGAGTAGCAATCGTTCCGGGTTATGGTTTGGCTGTTGCTCAAGCTCAACACACCTGCGGGCAACTGCAACAGATGTTAGAAAAAAGAAATTGTGAAGTAGATTATATTATTCACCCAGTAGCAGGTAGAATGCCAGGGCATATGAATGTTTTACTAGCAGAAGCAAATGTTGAGTATTCTCGTTTAAAAGAAATGGATGAGGGTAACGAAAATATGTCGCAATACGATATGGTTTTAGTTATTGGAGCTAACGATGTTGTAAACCCAGCTGCCGAAAATAATCCAGATAGCCCCGTTTACGGAATGCCAATTATACGAGCTCATGAAAGTAAGCAAGTTGTGGTTATGAAACGAAGCATGGGGAAAGGTTATGCAGGAGTTCAAAACGATTTATTTGGACTTGACAATTGTAGTATTCTCTTTGGCGATGCGAAGGTTTCTTTACAAGAGATAATAAATCAGCTTAAGTTAATTTAATACTACATATTAATTAAACATAATTCTCTGCGTCTTTGCGATTTAATTAATTGCAAAGGCGCAGAGTCTATTTATAAAACTTTTTGATGTTGAGGTTACAAACTAAGGATTGCTAATAAAGCACTAACCGAAATAAAAACCCATAAGGTAAAGCCTAGTATCATGGGCTTCCATCCAGCAGACTTGATTTTATCTATAGAAAGTCCAGCCCCAATTAAGAACAAGGTAAGTACTAATAGTGATTTAGAAATACTTGTGATGCTAGTAGTAATTGTTTCCGGTATTGGTAAATAACTATTCAAGATAATAGCCAAGACGAATAAGAAGATAAAATAAGGAATTTTTACGCTCTTCCCTTTTCCTTTGAACAAATAAACCGATAGTAATGCCAGCGGAATAATCCAAAGGGCTCTAGCAAGTTTTACTGTTGTAGCCACTTTTAAGGCTTCATCCCCAAAAGCATAAGCAGCTCCTACAACAGAGCTTGTATCGTGTATAGCAATAGCGCACCAAAGTCCGAATTGATGCTGGCTAAGGCCAAGCAAATGTCCTAAAGGAGGAAAAACGATTAAAGCAATAGAGTTTAATAAGAAAATCACTCCCAATGAAATAGAGATGTCTTTTTCTGAAGCATTTATTACAGGTGAAACCGCAGCAATTGCACTTCCACCACATATTGCCGTACCTGAACTAATTAAGTGACTAGTTTTACGATTCATTTTTAAGAGTTTCCCCACTAAATAGCCTGCAAATAAAGTGGCGATGATAGAGAAAACAGTCAATAAAAAACCGTCCTTTCCGGCAGCTAAAGTTTCCTTAAGATTCATTCCAAACCCTAATCCGACTACGGCAATTTTTAAAAGCCAGTTAACTGCTTTGCTGTTTAATGTTAAAAATGGATGGCCTAAAAAGTAAGAGAATAGAAATCCTCCAACCAAAGCTAATGGACTGCTTACATATCCTGAAATACACAGCACCATGATAATTATAAAAGCAACTTTTACAATAGTCTTTGATTCGTTATTATCTTTTTCCATTACAGGTAAAATGAAATTTACATTTAAGTTTCTGAAGTATGAAAATTGAAGTATTAGCTCTCCGGTTTTTTGTTTTTAAACAATTCTTCATCTTTAAAAACAACGGTGGTATGTGGATAGGCTAGGTCTATCCCTTCAACATCGAAACGTTTTTTTACTTGTTCTAGAATGTCACATCTTAAATTAAAGGAGTCACTATAATTTCTAGCCCAGCACCAAGCTCGAACAGACAAGGTAGAAGCGTTAATAGAAACTAATGCAGTACGTACAATAGGTTTTCCGTCCAAAACATCTATTTCCGACCTGTTGTCTAGAATTAATGGATGTGATTCACATACCTCTTGCATAATCTTCTTAGCTAAATCTAGGTCGCTTTCATAGGATATTTCAAACTCTATACGTTCACAGATTTTAAGATCGCCGATATCATAATTGATAATTTTTTCTTTATTTATGATTGCATTCGGAATAACAATCATTTTGTTTTCGAAGTTTCGAAGTACAGTGTGCCTTAATGTAATATCGGTAACGGTACCAACCATAGAATCGGTGATTTTTATTATATCGCCAATTCTAAACGGTTTAAACGAAATAATAAAAACTCCACCTACAAGGTTTGCCAAAGCTTCTTGCGAGGCTACACCTGCAATTAAAGCAATAACACCAGCACCACCCAGAGCAGTTTGTGCAACACCTTTTAAGGAAGGAAACGCTAATAAAGCAATTAATAAACCAAGTATATAAACGGAAAAAACTACCACATAACGTAGGAACTTGAATGCCGTCGGGTCTTCATTTTCGATAGTTTTTCGTTCTATAGCTCGTCTAAACCATAGGTTTACAGATGAGGCAGCAACAATGGTAATAACGGCTACAATTCCTATGTAAATAACTATTCTAAAATCGTCTTGAAGTTTTTTGTAAGCTTCCCCAAAAAACAAGAAAATTAAAGCCATAAAACCCAATACCAACCAAAGTGAATTTAAAATCCTTTTAATTAGATTTATAGCATTAGACTTCATTCCTGGAAATCTTTTCTGCTCGGCGATGATTACTCGTTTATGAAGAATTCCTGTTAAGAAACGCAATATAAAAACACCGATAATAACTATAACCGCGTAGATAAGTTGGATTTTATTGGCTTCAAAAAATTCAGTCATAACAATTCTATATTTTCAATTTATTACAAATACGTTGTGTGAAATATGCAGATAACAAATTTATGCCTTTTATTGTTAGGGTTTGAATTCAATAAGACAATAAGTAACTACTTAATTTAAATATAACTGCATAACAATGTTGAATAGTAACATAACAATTGCCTTTCACAAAGTATATTTATTATTTTTACGAGATACCTTAGGAGCGAATAATGCTGATTTAGAAAATTAGAGATTGCTTTTAGGAAAACAAAACCAACACCCTATGGATGCTATTCTCAACGAGCTTACTGAACATTTTCAGCTGCCTCTTCACAATCCGGTATTGATATTTTCATTGGTGCTTTTTATTATTTTATTAGCACCTGTTGTATTAAACAGAATTAGAATCCCTGGAATTATCGGCTTGATTGTATCTGGGATTATTATTGGCCCTGAAGGTCTAAATCTATTAGAAGATAGTCTGTTTGTAGATGTATTTTCAACTATTGGGCTTTTATATATTATGTTTATTGCTGGATTGGAATTGGATTTAAACGAGTTTAAAGCCACCAAGAATAAAAGTATAATTTTTGGGTTCCTCACCTTTTCAATTCCACTTGCGCTTGGCTTTCCAGTATGTCATTACCTTTTAGGTTTCGATGTAAATGCTAGTCTGCTTACGGCAAGTATGTTTGCTACTCATACTTTAGTGACTTATCCAATTGTTAGTAAACTTGGAGTTTCTAAAAATATCGCAGTTGCCATTACCGTAGGCGGAACAATTTTAACAGATACTGCTGTGCTTATTTTACTAGCGGTAATTTTAGGTTCGCACACAGGCGGACTTACTCAAGAGTTCTGGATTAGATTGGGAGTCTCTCTTATTTTGTTTTCAGCTTTTATGTTTCTTGTTATTCCAAGGATTGCAAAATGGTTTTTTAAAACCTTAGAAAGCGAAAAGCATTCGCATTATATCTTCGTGCTTTCAGTTGTTTTCTTTTCTGCCTTCTTAGCAGAACTTGCAGGGCTCGAATCTATTATTGGTGCCTTCGTAGCGGGATTAGCTCTTAACAAACTTATTCCGAATTCCTCCGCTTTGATGAACCGCATTGAGTTTATTGGTAACTCTCTTTTTATCCCTTTTTTCCTAATTAGCGTGGGAATGGTAGTAGATGTTAGTGTGATTTTAAGCGGACCTATGGCGCTTATTATTGCTGCAACCTTAACTGTAGTTGCTATTACTGGAAAGTGGATTGCAGCTTTTTTCACACAGCTTATTTTTAAATTTTCAAAAGGACAACGAAAACTGATTTTCGGATTAAGTAGTGCTCATGCTGCCGCTACTCTAGCTGTGATTTTAGTTGGGTATAATGCCGGAATTCTTGATTCAAATATTCTTAACGGCACCGTACTCCTAATATTAATAACATGTATAGTTGCTTCCTTCGCAACTGAAAGCGCTGCAAAAATGATTATTCGCGATGGAGATGATGAAGTCTCTGCTATTTCTGCAACAAATAGTGAACAGATTCTAATACCTATCGCCAATATGACTAATATTGATAAGATTTTAGAGTTTGCTGTTTTAATAAAGGATAAAAAATCTACGCATCCACTCTCATTGTTAACTGTAGTTCCAAATACTACAGAAGCCGAAATTAAAATAGTAAAAGCTAAACAAGGACTTGAAAAGTTTATCGCAGAAACTACCGCTTCAGAAACAAATGTTACAATTAATGCTACTATCGATCACAATGCTGCTAGTGGAATATCGAGAACCGCTAAAGAAATTACCGCCGATCTTATTTTATTAGGTTGGCCTCAGAAAACAGGGTTTTTAGATATTTTGATTGGAGATAAAGTTGAAAGTATATTAGAAAACACTGAAAAGACGCTATTTATATGTCAGTTTGCTGTGCCTATGGTGGATCACAAAAGATTATTTGTGGTAGTGCCTCCAAATGCTGAATTTGAAGAAGGTTTTGAATCTTGGGTTAACAAATTAATTAAACTTTCGGTTGAACTCTCTATTCCAATTAATCTAAATTGTACTGAAGATACACATCAAGAGATTTTAAACTTCGCAAAACGCAATAAGATTAACTTAGCTTTAAATTTTCATCCATTTAGTAAATGGGAAGATTTCCGTAAGTTGTTAGAACAGGTTAATTCTACAGATTTTATAATCTTAGTCTCTGCTAGAAGAGGATACGTTTCACACTTTGGGCAATTAGATAGATTACCTGCTAAGTTAGAAAGACATTTCCCAGATTTAAGTAAAGTAGTAATTTATCCACGATAGAAAGCCAATTTTCAGTTGTTGCTTAGTGATTTATATCATTTCAAAGCAAAGTGATAAGTGGTAACTTTGAGTTTGTTGAATATTTAATTTTAGATATATGGAAGCTATAAATAAGAAAAAAACAATAGTAATTACTGGTGGTGCAGGAGGGATTGGAACTGCTTGTGCGAAAGTATTGAAAGACCATAAATTAGTAATTACCGATTATTCCAATGATGCTGTTGATGAAGCAGTAAAGAGCCTCACAAAAGAAGGTTATGATGCGGTGGGGATAGCTTGTGATATTACTAAAAAAGATGATGTTGTAAAGTTGATGAAGTTCTCTCTTAATCAGGGAGATTTTGGTGGAATAATCCATACAGCAGGAGTTAGCGGTAGCGGACAAAAGCCTAAAAATGTATTCAATATAGATTTAGTGGGAACAGATATTGTTATAGACGAATTCTATAAAATAGCGACTAAAAATTCAGTGTTAGTATTGTTTTCATCTATTATGGGGCATACTATTCCGCCAAATGAGGAGTATGATGCTGCTTTATTAAACCCTCAAAAGGAAGATTCATTTTCTACAATAGCAAAATTCGTAAATGACGATGCCGATATGATGTATAATTTCGCCAAGCGAGGGGTATTGCTACTTCTTAAAGAGAATGCTTTTAGAATAGGTCAAAAAGGTGCGCGAATTGTCTCAGTATCGCCAGGAGTGATTATGACTCCTATGGGACTTAAAGCAGCGGAAGAACATGCAGACAGAATTAATAAAATGATAGAGCTAACACCACTTGGAAAAACAGGAACTCCAAAGGATATTGCTGAGGTTGTAAAATTCCTTATCAGTGACAAAGCAAACTTTATAACTGGTAGCGATATTTTAATAGATGGTGGAATTCTAACTTCTTTATTGAAGGAAGGGAAGGAATAACCTTCAGTATTCAAAATATCTGTCTAGTCCTAAATAACTGATACAGATTATTAAAGGATTAAATTTATTAATTAAAGCTGAACAATGACGTCATTGTTCAGCTTTTTTGATTTGTACCGTTTTCTTTTCAATTCATTTTGTCCGTGCATTTGTATAGGGGTTCCCCATTTATTATTTCCTTCTAAATTGAATATTTCTTTTGGGTTCATATGTTTTACTCTATCTCAATTTTATATCTCCACCATCTGCCATCAAAGTTTGGCCGGTCATATATTGACTATCTTCACTCAATAAAAATGCAATAATTGGAGCTACATCTTTTTGGGGATCTCCAAAACGATGCATTGGGTTTTTACTGATAATCTCTTCGTATTGATCTGGGAATGCTTCTTTCCACTGTTTAACTCCATCTGTAAACGCAAGCGGGCAAACTACATTTACTCTAATCCCATCTTCTGCCCATTCATTAGCAGCAACTCGAGATAAGCCTCTAATAGCTTCCTTTGCAGCAGCATAACTTCCTTGATTTTTTTGCCCTAACAATCCTGCGCCAGAACCAAAGTTTACAATAGAACCTTTGTGTTTTTTAAGTTCAGGGTATGCGGCTTTCATAAAGTTTAAAGTGCCTTTTAAACCTGTATTCATAGATAAAGCCCAATCCTCTTCGGTAAGTTCTAAAAGTGGTTTTTGGCGAGAGGCATGAGCGTTATTTACCAAACTCGTAAGTTTTCCAAATTTAGAAACAGCTAATTCAACAGCTTCCTTTGCAATAGACTCTTTAGAGATATCTCCTTTTAAAAAGGCTATTTTCTCAGGGTTAGATGCTACTTTTTCTCTTCCTGCCTCTTCATTTAAATCTACAGCAACTACACTGGCACCTCTTTCTGTTAGTTCTGTGGTCATGGCACCACCAATTCCTGCTGCGCCACCTGTTATAATTATTACTTTTCCTTCTAAATTTTTCATATTTTATAATTATGGTTTTGAGAATTCGAGTTTTTCTAATTCACTCAAATATAACGAATAGAAGGTCGAAAATTTCTCTAACCGGAGAAACTTAAATATTATTTAACAGAGTGTTTTCTTTATTCAAATGAGTTAAAAGCATTTCAGAAATAAAAATTTTTATAGTAGAAAACACCTCATTTATAATTAATGAATTTTGAGAAAGGGTGGGAATTTCTTGGGTAGACTTCTCTTTATCATTAAATTGCAAAATTCAACAATTTAAATCCAAAAAAGCCCAAAAATTGATGATTAGAGCACTGTGTATTCTATTTCTTTCATTTATTCTAATGTCGAGCAGTTATGCCCAAAGTCAAATTGATGCCAATGGTGATTTGGAAATCAGTCTTGACCTAAACAACCCTTCCTCCGAAATAAATAACGGAACCGCTCAAATAAAAGTTAAAGGTGGTACACCTCCTTATCAGTATAAATGGAGTAATAAAAACACTTCATTAATCTCGAAACGATCAAAAGGTTTAATTGAAGGAATGGATCATTCGGTAACGGTAACCGACTCTGAGGGAAATACAGCTTCGAAATCCTTTAAAATTCCAGCAGAATCAATCACCGAAATCTTTAACAGTAAAGTTCAGCCCGCAGTTGATTTTCTAGGGGCTATCCTATTTTGGGATCCATTTGCGACCTTAGGCGTATATGACCCTACAGTTTATATTTCTCACGAAAATATATCGCCACCAGATACAGATATTGAGCAAAATAACTATTTAGTAAAAAAATGGTTGGTTGAAGATGGTGATGAAGTAAAGAAAAAACAACAGCTTGCTATACTTGATATTGATGGTGAGGAAACTATATTACAAGCAAATTATAACGGAACCCTACATCAAATAATAAAGGAAGGTACACTTATAACGCCGACTTCTTTAGCCTCTTCTGCGGAGGAGCTTACCGTGGGTAGAATAGATTTTAAAAGTGAACAACATCTATTACATCCTAATGGCGACATAGTGACCAACACTATCCCATTTATTGTAATTTGGTTAATCTTTGGAAGTATCTTTTTTACACTTCGTTTAAAGTTTATAAACATCCGAGGGTTTAAACATTCTATTGATTTAGCACGAGGAAAGTATAACGATCCTAGTGCTCCAGGAAGTATTACGCATTTTCAGGCTATGGCTACTGCGGTTTCTGCAACTGTTGGTTTAGGGAATATCGCAGGAGTTGCTGTTGCTATTTCATTGGGAGGAGCTGGTGCTACCTTTTGGATGTTTATGGCTGGGTTCTTCGGGATGTCTATGAAGTTTGCCGAATGTGCTATGGGGGTGAAATATCGTGTTATCGACTCTGATGGACGTGTTTTTGGTGGGCCGATGAATTATTTGCGATATGGTCTTGAAAAGCGCAACCTTAAAGGTTTAGGGAAATTTCTAGCTGCGTTTTTTGCAATTTTGGGAGTGGGAGCTTCTTTTGGTGGTGGAAATATGCTACAATCAAACCAAGCTTTTAAAATTGTTTCGGAGCAGATTCCAATATTACAAGGTCAAGGTTTTTGGTTTGGCGTTGGATTCGCAATTCTTGTTGGAATTGTAATTATTGGAGGAATAAAAAGTATAGCCAAGGTTACAGAAAAAGTAGTGCCATTTATGGCTCTGCTTTATATAGTGGGTTGTTTAGTAGTAATTGGATCTAATATTGAAGGTCTAGGAGGAGCGTTTTTAGCGATTTTCGACGGTGCTTTTTCAGCCGATGCACTTAAAGGTGGATTTATAGGTGTGCTTATAGTAGGATTACAGCGTGCAGCATTTTCTAGTGAGGCAGGAGTTGGTTCTGCTGCCATTGCTCATAGCCCTGCAAAGACGAATCACCCTATCGCTGATGGTTTTACTTCTATTGTTGAACCATTTATCGACACTATGGTAGTTTGTACAATGACCGCCTTAGTATTAATCTTTACAGGGAAACACGAAGGAAATAGTGGAATGGGAGGTGTTGAACTTACAGCCGATGCTTTTGGAAGTGTGGTGTCTTGGTTCCCAGTTGTATTAGCAATTGCAGTTTTTCTATTTGCTTTCTCTACCATGGTTTCGTGGTCTTATTACGGAATGCGTTCTTGGACTTACTTATTCGGAAGAAGTAAAAAGGGAGAGTTGCTTTACAAGTTTATGTATCTAGGTTTTGTTGTTCTTGGAGCTTCGGTAAGTCTTGGAGCGGTATTAAGTTTTGCCGATATGATGATTTTAGCAATGTCATTTCCAAACATAGCAGGTTTGTATATTCTAGCTCCAGAGATCTATGCGGATATGAATAATTACCTAGACAAGTTGAAAAAAGGGAAATTGTACCTCAATCCTAAGTTTGTTAAAAGTTCTTCTTAGGCTTAAGAGAGCAGTTTTAAGTTAGGAGTGAGCAGGTTTTCAAAGAAAATTGAAAACATCAAGATTGTTTTTTATTCAAAAAGTAAAGAGAATTAGTATTTTATTGGGCAATGCTAAACTGTATGAAGGTTTTTATACCTTTTGAGCTTTGCCTGCTTGTAGTCCCGCAATTAGCTTGTAAATAGCGACTAATACTAATAGTCCTAAAGAGTACATCCATTCCTTTGTAAAATCTTGAATTACTCCAATAAGAAAAGGTCCTATGGCAGCTAGAAAATACCCTATAGATTGCACAAGCCCAGAAAGTTCTGCCGCTGTTTCGGAGTCTGGAGCGCGTAGAACAATTAGAAGAAGTGCCAGACTGAAAGCACCCCCAAGAACAAACCCAAGGATAGAAACCCAAATGTAAATTGGGATAAAAGCAGGTAACATTAATCCTATGAAGCTTATAATTTCGAATAAAATTAAAAATGCAACTACTGCACGTTGATCTTTTCGTGAGGCTGCCCATATTGGAATGATAAGTGCTCCGAGAATTCCAGTAGCTTGAGATAAGGAAAGCATCCAACCCCCAAATTCTGCATTGTAGCCGTAATCTATTAAAATACTAGGTAGCCAAGCTAACATCACGTAGAATGCAAAAGACTGTAATCCCATATAAATTGCAATCTGCCATACTAGTCTAGAACTGCTGAGTTTTTTCATAGCCTCTTTAAGACCTCTAGTCGGGGTGGTATTCTTTATTTTTTTAATCTGAGGAATCCATATAAAAAATGCCATAACAGCAAGTGCTGCCCATACCGAAAGTGAGCCCCGCCATCCAAGATTTAAATTTTTTGCTAGTGGGACACTCAATCCTGCAGCCAATCCTGCGCCTAAAGACATTGAAGCTGAATGTAAACTTGTTACTAATCCTGCCTTATTCGGGAAATTGCTTTTTGTTATCGCTGGAATTAAAACGTTACCAAAGGCAATAGCAATTCCTAAAAGCATAGTTCCAAAATACAACGCAAAAACACCACCACTTGAGCGGATGAGTATCCCTAGTGTAAGAAGGACCATGGATGCTAGTAAGGTTCTTCCTAGACCGAATTTTTTAGTAAAAAAAGGCGTAATTGTAGATATAAAACCAAAAGCCAAAAGTGGCAAAGTAGTTAATAAGCCTAATAAACTTTCTGATAGGTTTAAGTCGCGGCCAATATCATCTATTAAGGGTCCAATACTAGAAAGTGCTGGACGAAGGTTAATTGCTAGGAAAAGTATTCCGAACAATAACCAAATACGGGCGGTTTTAGACAATATGGCTTTAGTGTTATTAGACATTGAAAAATGTGCAAAATTAGGCTATTCCTATGAATATAAACGTCGAAAAATGGCCTAAAATAATTTCAGAAATACATCTAAAACCTCCCGAGAAGTTCTTGATATTAACTATCCCATTCTTTGCGAATATCTTCCATTAGGATTGCATAACGATTTTTTAAATCGTCGGAAATTTCCTTAGTTGCCTTATGTATCTTTCTTAATTGGAGTGCTAATAGAATGCTGAAAATTCCAGCAAATAGAAAACTTAAAGCAACTAATACAACTACGCTTAATCCTGCAACAAGTGGATTCCAAATTAATAAGAAGGAAACAATTGCTCCTAAAATTCCAAAAACAAGTAATCCTCCCCAATTTTTACTGCCATATTTTTTGAGGTCTAAAGCAAAACTTATAGATGAAATAGAGCGGAAAAGAAGTAAAAAACCAATGTAAAATGCCAGTACTGTTATTGAAAGTGCTGGATGACTTAATAATGAAATTCCCACAATAAATGTGATAATTCCAAAAGCTAAGGACCATCCCCAGTTGTCTAATCGGTCTCTATTGGCAATAGAGAAAATAATTTCGGACAGACCACTAAATAAAAATGATAGCGCAAAAAATATCGACAGTGTTAACATTGATCCTAAAGGAGATGAAAACACTACTATACTTAGTATTACAAACAATACCCCAACAAATAATGGGATGTACCAATGCTTAATAGTATCCTTAATAGATTGTAAAAATGAAGTTTGCATGATTTTAAATTTTGGTTAATTATTGATATTTTGATACATTTTTCTTGAGTGATAAGATGCATCCATCTAACGACAAAACAAAATTACGATTAGTTCGGTGTTTTGCGAACTAAAATAAATTAATCTATTGTTAAATATTCATTGACAACCTTTTCTACAAAAAAACTACCCATTAAAATGCTTTAATGGGTAGTTCTGTTTATGAAATAAGAAAACTTTAAATGTTTTCTGGAATTGCCTCTTCCTCTTCAGGTTCGAATAAATAGCGTTCCTTACTGTCGTCAAGTTCATCCATCCAGTCAGTATGATGTTCTGCAGCCATTGTTCCAGTAACCACACTTTTATATGTTTTATCACGATAGGTTAAGATGTTTTCTTCTTTGTCTTTCAACCAAGATTTAAACATTTCACCTACAGTATCTACATTAAAATCTGGATAGTCCGAAAGGGCTAATAAGTCTTTTATATAATCAGATTGGAAATCTACGTGATCGAAAGATGTTTCTAATTTGTCATTTCTTTCCAACCATTTATCCATATCTAATCTTCTTTCATTTTCCTCAGGAAGCTTATAAGTCCCCATCATAAAGTCGCGTGCAACCCATGCTTGAGCATCAAACATATTGAAAGTATAATACTGATCTTGCATACCCAAGTAAATTAATTGAGGAAGCTTGTTAAAGAAAATTCCCTTGTAGAGGTGATCAGGATAAAGATTGTTTTTTGTTTTTAATCTAAGTTCATCTGGTAAAAAAGGGAATTTGTGTTGGTATCCAGTACACATAATTACAGCGTCAAACTTTTCGGTAGTCCCATCTTTAAAGTAAGCAGTATCATCTTCGAAGTGCGTTACGAGTGGAAGTTCTTTTATCCCTTCTGGCCATGCAACCCCAATAGGGTTACTTCTATAGCTAAGTGTAACCGATTTTGCCCCGTGTTTATGGCATTGTACTCCAATATCTTCAGCGGAATAACTACTTCCTATCAATAGTAAGTTTTGATCCTTAAACTGATCTGCACCTCTAAAATCGTGAGCGTGTATTACTGTTCCAGGGAAGTTTTCTATTCCTTTAAAGTAAGGCATATTAGGAGTAGAGAAATGCCCAGATGCAACAATTAGATAATCAAATTCTTCTGAATAAGTTTTATCAATTTTTAAGTCGTCGAGAACAAGGGTAAACTTTTTTGTTTTTTCGTCATAACTTACCCAACGCGCTGTAGTGTCAAATCGAATGTATTCGCGGGCTTTACTTTTTTTAATTCTTCCTTGAATATAATCGAATAAAACGGGTCTTGGTGGATATGATGAAATAGGCTTTTTGAAATGCTCATCAAACGAATAATCAGAAAACTCTAAGCATTCTTTAGGTCCATTAGACCATAAGTATTTATACATACTACCGTGAATCGGCTCCCCGTATTTACCAACACCAGTTCTCCATGTGTAATTCCACATTCCTCCCCAGTTGCTCTGCTTTTCAAAACATACTATCTCTGGAACTTCTTCGCCTTTGTTTTGCAATGCTTCAAAAGCTCTAAGTTGCGCTAAACCACTAGGTCCAGCACCAATAATACCAACTCTTTTCTTGTTCGTGCGTTTCTTATTCATAAAATAATATAATTATTCAAGCACATTACTTTAAGTAACTGCTTAATGTTAATAATCGATTGTGAAAACGTTGCGATGGGCAACTAGAAAGTCTAATTACTAGACTTAAAATAAGTGGTGGTTAGCTAAAGAATATGCTAAAAATAACCTCTTAATATGATAATTTTAAAACACAATGGCGCGAATATACCATTTTATTGTGTAATTAGCAATTCTTGGTATGTAGGGTATTGGTTTTAAGAGAGTTGTGGTTGTAAAATACTACTCCCTAATTTAACAGAGATATTCTAACCGATTTATCCGAATTCAATTCAAATTGACAATCTTCAAAAGTAGGAGCAGAAAACTTCGGTCTTATGTTGTTAGAGAAGGCATAAGGTTCTTTAGGAATACCAAAAAAGTTTTGGTTACAAATTTTATCATCATTAAGATCTTGAAACAGTGAAATTGCATATGTCCCTTTTGGAATATTTTCTATAGTAATAGTTTCCGAGCTATTATTTACAGCAATTGAAATACTTTTATAAGCTTGACCTTTTTCTAGGAATCGATCGCCATTGTTAAAAAGGCCTATTTCAATAGTACCATTTACTTCTTTAATATTATCAACGGTTAAAGTAAGCGTAAAAGTATCGGTTTGTGGTTGAGAAATGAAAAAGTAAAAAAATAGAAGTAAGTAATTCATATTGGTGTTTTAATTGAAATCACACACTAAGTTGTTGATTATCAAATTCAAATACTAAATATAATAAATAGTATGAAATAGAAGAAATTAAAAATATTGATGGAAAACCACAATTTTAAAAATCGTTAGTTTTCCATCATTTTGATTTATTTTCTGTAATGATTATATTAAAAAAGCGTCAATTAAAATCACTTTTGTAATTCGGCATAACGGGCAGACGATAAAAATTAGTTGAAATAAACAGCCTCAAAAACGGCTAGAGGAGCTCTTCTTCCAACATTTAATGTAAGCGTATCTCCATCGATTGTGTAATTATCTGCTATTTGAAAGATTTTCAGAAAATCAGCCTCATTAAAATCAACATCTGGACACGCCATCATTGTAGATCCCATATTTGAAAAACGAATTCTATTTCCTTCTTCTAGCTTGTAAGACCCTAAGATTGTGTTACAACCTGCAAAACCAGTTACTCGGTTGTCATCAGTTTTTAACATAAAGTATATTTCTTTTTCTTGATTTTTAACCATCTTGATATCCTTACCATCAAGCTTTTTCAGTTTCCAATATTTCTCTACAATAGGTTCTGCAGAAGTTTTAGCTTTTTTAAATACAGCTAAAGGTGCTCTTTTACCTACATTTAATTCCAATTTATCTCCATTAATTGTATAATTATCGGCTAGGTTAAAAATCTCTAAAAAATCATTTTCATTAATAGCGCCTTCAGGACAAGCCATTCTTGTTGCACCTAAAGCCGAAAATCTAATTCTATTTCCTTCTTCTAGATTATAAATCCCAAAAAAGCTGTTACAACCTGAGAAACCATTAATGCGGTTTTCTTCAGTGTCTAATGTAAAACTTATCTCTTTTCCGTTTTGAAAAGCATCAACCTTTTGTCCTTCCAGTGTTTCAAGAACCCATTTGGTATTTGTGATTTCTACTTGGTCGCTATTAGCTGACATACTTTTGTTTTGATTTACACCACAACTGAATAATGTTAGTGCGGCAAATGCAATGGTAAATAATTGAAATTTCATAATTTATAAATTTTTTGGAAAACTACCTTTTAAATTGCACATTGGTACTTATTAAAATCCTAAACTAATGTGAAGATTATGGTAATCTGTGGACGTGCATTTCATAAAGCGAGCCATAAATTTGAAATGCCGCAAAAACTGAAGATTTTATGATAAGTTTCACTTTTTACAGTTAACATGAAATATTGCTATAAAAAGAGGTATTTAGTTATTCCACTCTCTTTTATTATAAACTAATTGAATAATTTTCTTAAAACTATCTTCGTGAATTTTGTAATCGTGAGGGTTTAAAAGTTCTTTCATTTCCTTGTTTAATTTCACTACGAGTTCATCAAATTTAATTTTTCTTTCAGAATCGGTATAATTGTATTTGGATGAGCCAAGGCTAGACATTTTGTATGTATAGTAGTTTAGCAATGAAAGATAACCGTCTCGTTCATCTTCAGTTAGGTCCATTTGCAAAATTTGCTCGTAATGCCAATACTGCAAATAATCCTTATCTTTTGATGAAAAAATTTCTTCATTTTTATCGTTTTCATTCGCAACTTCAGCATTTTGAGCCAAACTTGTGAAATTGATTAATAATGAAATGCCAATTATTAGAAGTGATTTCATATTTTAAATTTTGGTTAGAGTTTTAAATATATTCACCTTAAAAATAATGTTTTAATAGATATAGATGCGCTATAAGTCTTTAATTATCAAATATTATTCTTAAAATATTTTTGATTTCGTTTTTAATTTTTAGAAACCCATATGCAATTTTAATACTCTTACGTAGCAATTTACTAGGGTTCGACTTAGAAAATGGCGGAGAAATTAAGGAAAGATTACCTACTTTTAAGCTTTAATTTCAAAATATCATTTTATATGAATCCAATTGCCATTAAGACTTCTCTTCTTTTTATTTTCTTATTGTCTTTTAATCTTTCTGTAACCTCACAGGAATTGAGTAGTTCCCAAATTGATAGTTTGGTAAATAAAACCATGAAAACTTTTGACGTTCCAGGTATGGCTGTAGCGGTATTAAAAGATGGAAAAATCTATCATAAAAACACTTATGGGGTTCGTTCACTAAAAACCAACGAAAAGGTTAATGAAAACACACTTTTTGGAGTTGCTTCAAATACTAAAGCATTTACAACTGCTGCGCTTGCTCAATTAATAGATCAAGGGAAATTGGAGTGGGATACAAAAGTAACTGATATTATTCCAGAGTTTAAATTACACGACTCTTACGTAACGGCTGAATTTACTGTACGCGATTTGGTGACGCACAGAAGTGGTCTGGGTTTAGGCGCGGGTGATTTAATGGTTTTTCCAGCAAAAAACACCACCACTATGGAAGAAATGATTCATAACCTGAGGTATTTAAAACCAGTATCTTCTTTCCGTTCAAAATATGATTATGACAACCTTCTATACATTGTGGCGGGGGAGATTGTAGCACGTGTTTCTAACAAAGATTTCGACACTTATATAGAAGATAACTTCTTTAAGCCATTGGAGATGAATCGCTCCTTACTTTCAATTCCTGAAATTGATGCCGATAATAACCGTATAGATGGACATGCTCCAGTAGATGGAAAATTAGAAATAACAGGTTATACATTTACACAAATAGCTACGCCTGCAGCAGGAATCTACGCTTCTATTAACGATATGAGCAAATGGGTTCAAGCGCAAATAAACGAAGGGAAATACGGCGAAAAACTTCAAGACAGCCTATTTAGCAAAAAGATGCATCGTGAAATGTGGACGCCACAAACTTTAGTTAGAAGAGGGAGAGGACATTATAATACTCATTTTTCAGCTTATGGTTTAGGTTGGTTTTTAAGTGATGTAAATGGCTATTTTCAAGCTACACACACAGGTGGTTTATTAGGAATCGTTAGTCAAGTTACCATAATTCCAGAATTAGAATTAGGGATTATTGTACTTACCAATCAACAAAGTGGCGCTGCTTTTTCAGCAATTACTAATTCTATTAAAGACGGATATTTTGGAATAAAAGGCGAAGACAGAATTAAGGACTACAACGAACGCCGATTAAAAGGAGAGCGAGCTGAGGATAGCATTAATGCTCAAATAGCATCAGATTTAAAAATTCAATTAAAAAGTAAAGCACCAAAACCAGACCCTTCTAATATATTAGGGACATATAAAGACCCGTGGTTTGGGAAAGTGGAAATCAGCAATCAAAACGGAAAAATTCGATTTAAAGCTGAAAAGGCAATAGACCTAGTTGGTTCTTTGACTTTTTATAAGGGAACTACTTATATAGTACGTTGGGATGACACCTCACTTAAAGCAGATGCCTTTGTGAATTTTAACCTTGATACCGAAGGAAATGCCAATGGTTTTAAAATGAGTCCAATTTCACCATTAACCGATTTTAGCTATAACTATCAAGATTTGGATTTTCACAGAGTAAAAAAATAAAACTGCTGTAACCTGTAAAAAAGAACCAATATTTTTGAAGGTTTTTTTTAAATTGCTTAATTTCATAGTGTTGTAAACTAGGTAATTATGAAATTAACCAAAAGATTGGATGATGCTTTAGATAAGCTATATACTGCTTTTCATAATGGCACTTTAAACGCTGAGTGTTGCAAGAGTTGTGCTGTTGGCACTATTTGTAACAATACTGATAGTTGGAAGCATTTAAGCGATTATCACGGTTCGTTGCAATTAAACTATGTAGGCTTGGTGAATCAAAGGCTAGGAAGAAGATTCTTTGGATATACGCCATTAGAGCTTTTAAAAATAGAGACAGAATTTCTTAAAGGCTGTGGTTATGTATTACCATTGCATCACAAAAACGCTAAACCTGAATTTGCTACTTCTAAAGAAACACTTTTTAAAGGACTATGTGCTGCGGTAAATTTTTTATGCCGTCTTGATAATGTAGAAAACGTTATGGAATTCTATCCAGTTTTTGAGAATGTAATGGAATGTCAAAAGCTTGAAGTTGTAAAATAAACTCCCTCTGTTTTTGAGAATTCTGAAATAGAGCGGATATTATTACTTAAAAATCATACCATCAGATTTCCCTAAGTGAGAAAAATAATTTTATTACTGCCGTTTGCATATATAAGAGAAATAAATTTTCCATGTCTGTTACAGAACAATTGAGTGTATTATGTCGATATCAAAAGAGTATTCGATAGATTTTTCCTTGTTTATAACAGGATGCTATCGGTTTCATTTTATTGCTTCTTACTGCCTCTAACAAATCAACACTTAACTCGTTACAATCTTCGCCAATTGCACGGTCTAAATTTGATATACTGGGAAAAATATATAAATCTTATTTTAGTGTTTTTGCTAAAGTAAACCATATCTATGGCTTATCTCCTCATAATGCTAAAGATTAAGATTTATTGTTTATTAAAAATGTGAGCTTTTATGAAATCTTATAACAGCGTTAGCTTTATTTATTCTTTAATTTCATTACTGCTTTATGATTTACGAATTCCATCATTCCGAAGCCTCCGTGTTCACGGCCATAACCAGAGTTTTTTACACCGCCAAATGGCATATTGGGCTGTGCAAGTCCGAATCCGTTAATGAAAACCATGCCGGTATCGAAATGTTTTCTCGCAAGTTCAATAGCGTTCTTTTCGTTTTTAGAAAAAATTCCACCACCAAGACCGAATTCACTATCATTGGCTATTCGCATAGCGTCATCTTGATCTTTTGCTCGTATTAGAGAAGCAACCGGGCCAAATAACTCATCATCATAAGCAGGTTGTCCAGGTTTTACATTATCAAGCACTGTAGCTGGATAGTAAAAACCTTCACCTTCAGGTATTTCACCACCACACAATAGTTTCGCTCCGTTCTTAACACTTTCTTCAACTTGTTCGTGTAGCGTTTTGCGTAGGTCTTCCCTTGCCATTGGTCCAATTTTAGAATCTTTGTCTGTTGGATCCCCGTGTTTTATTCTCTTCATTTGCTCAACAAATGCATCACGAAATTCATCATAAAGCTTATCTACTACAATAAAGCGTTTGGCGGCTACGCAAGTTTCTCCATTATTGTAAATACGGCCTTGAACACAAGTTTTAACTGCCAGTTCTAGATCTGAATCTTCCAAAACAATGTAAGCATCATTACTTCCTAATTCCATAACCGTTTTCTTTAATGCTGCTCCAGCTTTTTTAGCAATTACTCTTCCTGCAGCAGGACTACCAGTAAGTGTTACTCCTCTAATAAGCTCGTGCTCTATAATACTATCGCTTTGGTCGTGAGAAATTTTTAGTACAGTAAATAGATTTTTTGGCAACCCTGCATCTTCATAAATTTTCTGAAGCATTATTCCTGTACCAGTAACATTTTCGGCGTGTTTTAGTAATATCGCATTTCCTGCCATTAGATTGGCAATAGAATATCGTATCACTTGATAAACTGGAAAATTCCACGGTTGAATTCCGTAAATTATCCCTAGAGGTGAATGAGTAATTATTCCCTTTCCGCCATTTGGTAATTCTCGTTCTTCATCTTTAAATTTGTCGGGACCATTGGTAGCTGTCCAATCGCATATGCTCGCACAAAGTTCTATTTCTTGTTTGCTTTGTTTTAGCAACTTCCCCATTTCCTGGGTCATCAATTTAGATAACTCTTCTGAATTTTCTTTTAAACCCTCACCGATAGCACTTATTATTTTTCCTCTCTCTAAATGTGAAACTAGACGCCAATCTAGAAATGCTTCTTGACATTTAGTAAGTGCATTTTCAACTTCTCCATCACTCATTAAAGGGTATCTCTTAATTTCTTTACCTGTGGTCGGGTTTATTGTAACTAATTCCTTCTTATCTTCTTTTTTCATAACTTATGTTTTCGTTGAATATATTATTTTAAGTAGGAATTCTATCTTAAGAAATTGTTATTCTTTTGAGAACCGTAAAGAGTTTGACTTACTTTGACGGTTGAAAATTTGTTTTTGATATGAAAAATGTGGAAACTTTAAATATTCGAACAGCCAAACCTCAAGATTGTAACGACGTTGTACCCTTAATGGTTCAAGCAATGGAAGAATTAGCTTGTGCGTTCGCTAATACTAATAAGGTTGAAGATACTTACGAATTGTTTGCACATTTCTTTCAGAAAAAAGAAAATCAATACAGTTTCGATCATACTCTTGTTTATGAAGAAGACGGTGTGGTAATGGGTTCTATTACCACTTATGCCGGGAATTTACTGCCAATATATAGAAAACCATTTATGGAATATATTGCAGAAAAGTATGGAGTGAATGACTTAGTGATAGAGGATGAAACTGCCCCTGGGGAAATATATATCGATACAGTAAGTGTTTCTCCAAATTACCAAGGAAAAGGAATTGGTAAAAAACTAATTGCTGCTGCAATGAATAAAGCAAGAGTAGAAGGTCATGAAAAAATAGGACTTCTAGTAGATTTCAATAATCCAAATGCAAAGAAGCTGTATTTAAAATTAGGCTTTCAAAGTGTTGGAAGAAAACAACTTGGCGATGGCGATTACGAACATCTTCAGCTTAAACTATAAGCAATAACAAGCTTTAATTAAATAACTGGTTTAATATAGCCAGGGATTTTGGTTTGTGATAACCTTGCACGTGGAAGCTATAGTAAGTTAAGATTAATTCTAACACTAGTTTTCTATCGTCTTTGGTGAGTTTAATGTCATTTAAATTTTTAGCATTTACACTGAAAAACTTTTTAAAGTCTTCAACTTGTGGCCCCTCAAAACAAATGTTTTCAAAATCTGTTGATTGGAAAACGCCTGCTTCAATGTTGAAATATTTTCCTTCAATGCTAGAGGTGTCAGGATAAAAACCTAAATACATACTTAATTTTAGTAGGAAGTAAATATGAAAGTTGGCAACATCATCATTCTGATCGAGCCATATAAACGAGTTTTCTAGAAAAGAATAAAGTTCCTCGTTTACTTCCTCTTCGTGAATACAGTTTTTAAGCATTTCAGATAAAAACATCACAAGACTAGACTTCACTATATCTGTGTGTAATGTTTGATATGGATAAAATACTTTGGCATCCTTGATATATTCTAAGGTGCCTTTATTTTTGTGGTCGGCTATTATTTCCAATTGAGTAAGAGGCTGAAAGAATGAAGTTCTTAAATTCCCTTTTTTCGACTTAAGAATGTTGCGTAACAGATAGGTTTTAATGCCTGCTGCTTCAGTATAACAAACAGCAATTAAATCGGCTTCAGAATATTTTATAGCTGAAAATACAATGGCTTTTGTTGCAACAACCATTATCGAATTATCATTATTTTAGAAACTTTAGTTTCGGCATAATCGTCTGTGGTCACAAGCACAAAGTAAACTCCAGACCTCACCTTATATTTTCCGAATGCAGTAGTGTCCCAAAGAATGCTTCCCCCTTCAGAAGTTTGTTCGAATACAAGGCTTCCGTTAATATCTGTGATTTTAACATTAGCTCCAGCAGTAAGTCCATCTATAGTAACATTTCCATTGAACCCTGGGCGTACTGGATTAGGAAAGGCCCGCAGCTTATCTAAGTTTTCACTTGGCGCAGTTGCACTTCCTTTGTAGGCTAATAAGCCTTGAGAAGTTGCGAAGTAAACAACTCCGCTATTTGGATCGATGGCTATATCTTGAACGTTATTTGTTGGTAATGGTGAATTATCCTTGTTAAATCGCAACAAGGTTTCTTGTCCATTTGGAGAAAGATAAAACACTCCTGAAGTGGCAGTTGAAATCCATTTATTATTTGATCCATCAACTTCAATATCTGTTATGGATTGTTCGTAAAGCAATTCTTGTGGAACTCCGTTTTCTAAAATAATTATAGCTTGAGACTGTGGAATTGATCCTTCATCAAAAAAACTTCCTGGACTGTATAGCACTCTAAGTCCTTTTAATGTGCCAATCCATAGTCTGTTTTGGCTATCTAAAGCTAATGCTCTAACGCTTAAGTTGGGTAAGTTTCCAGAGCCTGTACCCTCGCCAATTTTGTTGAATTTATTTGTTGATGGATTGTAACCTACCATCCCACTGCTATAAGTTCCGAAGAAAATGTTGTTAGCTCGATCAACAACTAATTTTGTCATTGCAAAATCAGATACAGGATCAATAATACTTGAAATATCTATTTTTTGAAATTGTCCTCCAGAAGATAGCTTTACAAGCGCATCATCTGTTCTACTTTGCACAAACCAAAGATTACCTTGACGATCATAATCTGACCCATATATTCTAATCCCTGCGTCACTTCCATTTAGTATGGCTTTGTCTAGAGGGCTGTTGTTTTCGTTGTATAATATTGAGGGTGCGCCTTCAATCATTTTAAGCAAACCGAATTGAAAACTACTCATAAATACCTCGTTGGGGTCTTGTGGATTTATAGTTACGTTTATTAAATCTGTAGGTTCGCCATTTACAGCAGTGCTTAATTCTTCATAAGAAGTATTAATCCAAACGGAATCTTTAAGTTGACTAACACCATATCTAGATAATGGGTATGGGTTAAAGTGTACCGTAACATCTCCAAAAGTAACCCAAAGTTGATTTTCACTTGCATCTAATGCAAAAGGCCTATTTCTTATAGGGCCATTTGGTAATACTTGAGTAGCTTGATTACTTCCTATTGGCACTATAAGTAAGCCGTCTTCTGTGGTTCCTAAGTAAACGTTGTTTCCAAAAACGAGACCGGATTGAAGTTTTAAATCAAAATCAATAACGTTGTTTACCATTGCTTCTTCAATAAAACCATCGGAGAACGCTTGAACAGAATTACTTGTTGTTATGGTAAGCAAGTTATCTGCTTTTCGAAAACTTTGAATAGAAGTACTGAAATTACGTACTGTCGTAGTCCCGCCTTGAGGAGTAACCTTTAAAACAGCATTTGAAGCGTTGGCGGCATAAATGCTTGAACCTAAAGTTTCTATTGCTTTAAATCCACCGCCAACAATAGTAGTCCACTGTCTGTAATCTATTAAATCGTCGTTATCAACTAATGCTCTTTTTATACCATCGGTAGATGAAGCAGCATAAATATAAGGCTCTTGAATAGTGGTTTGTACAATATCAATTTGGGTGCCCAAATCTCCAATAAAATAAGTATCTCCAAATTCTAAACGCGAAAGGTCATACACTGAAACTCCATATTGAGTAGATAAATAGAGCTGACCATTGTGTTCTCGAATGTTATTAATTCGTTTTTTATTAGGAGGAATGGATTGTTTTTCAACTATATCTACCACTTTTAATACATTCTGATCATCTTTTTTTACGATTTCAATAAGTCCATTTTCGTATCCAATAACCAACAAGTCGAAATCATCGCTGTAGTGAATTGTTGATATAGAGTTTCCTGAAAGACCATTTATTGAAGAAATAGTTTTTAATTCTTGTGTATTAAGATTGTAGGTAAATACAGCATTTTCAGCACCGACAAAAATAGTATTATCGCCTTGGGAAATATCTTTTACTGAAACATAAGAAAAATGACCAGTCCATTGATCTTCATAGTTCTGAGCAGTTGCCAGAATAGGAATTAACAATAGGAAAGCAATAGCCCACCACTTCATAAAATAGGTTTTGTATATTAACTTGCTAAAATACCATTTATTGCAGTATCAAAATAAATACATGTATAAAGTTTTCTCAAACTTTTAAAATTCGGCATTCAGAAAATATAGACAAATTGGCCATTCTTTAAATTTTGTAACAATCAAAAAACACAGCTAAAAAACTTTATTTTTATTCATTTAAATAAAAACATATCACTTGAATAATTATTAATTAACTAATTAGTAGAATAAAATTCAGACCTTTAACAAGTTTTTATATATTTGTTATAGTACAATTTAATCCCATATACATAATGCATATAAGAACTTGGCTTTTGGTAATTTCCTTTTTGGGGCTATTCCAACAAGCAGTATATGGTCAATTTGGCTTTTCTAATGAAGTAGGAATTATTGCTGGTCCGGTAGCGTTTTACTCAGATTTCGGTCAACGTCACGATTTTGAAACAAACTCAGGTAATATTGGTTTTGGAGTAGGTATCGTTCATTATCTAAATTTCGCCTATAGGGGTGATTTTAATATCTACACAAGATATACTTATTTTAACGATCACTTCAAAGTAAGGTCTGAGCTTGATTACCACGTAACAAAACTCGAACATTATGGCGAGTGGGTAGCTCCAGATAAAACATCATTATTTGCTGATCAGCTCCGCGCTATGTCTGGTGAAGTTACAGTTATAGATATTGGGTCTCGATTAGAATATTACCCATTAAGCATTAGGGCTTTTCAGGCAAAAGGTTATAAACTTATGCCGTATATAGGATTAGGAATTCACTGGGTGCATTACAAACCAGAAGTTCGATCTTCATTGGGAGATTTAAATAGCCCGATAACAACTCCTGTTAAATACTTTAATGCATTTCAGCAGCAAGCTGGTTCAACTTTTTCGGTAGTTGGAAGTGTGGGTGTTAGATATAAAATTGGTCAATTTAGCGACATTATGTTGGATAGCCGTTGGCAACAATACTTTACAGATTGGGCGGATGGATTAAATCCTTCTTTAGAAAATAATGGAGAACGGCCAGTTCCGGAAAACAAATCGAATGATTGGATTTATTGGTTAAATGTGGGATACATTTATTATATAAATTAATTGACATCACATTTCAAAACCTTAACCAATAGCTTGTTTTAAATCTGCAATTAAATCTTCTACATCTTCAATTCCCACAGAAAGACGTATTAACGAATCCACAACACCTAATTTTTCTCGCTCCTCTTTTGGAATACTAGCGTGTGTCATGCTTGCAGGATGTCCCGCCAGACTTTCTACACCACCCAAACTTTCAGCTAATGTGAAAATTTTTAGGTTTTCAACAATTCTAATTGCCTCATTATAATTGTTGCCCTTGGTTACAAATGAAATCATTCCTCCAAAATCTTTCATTTGCCCTTTTGCTATTGCATGATTTGGGTGCGTTTCAAATCCTGGCCAATAAACTTTTTCAATTTTTGGGTGTTGCGCTAGAAATTCAGCGATAGCTTTTCCATTTTCACAATGGCGTTGCATACGAACATGGAGTGTTTTTAAACCACGTAAAACCAAAAAGCTATCTTGTGGGCCACATATTGCACCACTAGCGTTTTGTATAAAATACAATTTGTCTGCTAATTTCTTGTCTTTTACAATTAAACCACCCATTACCACATCGCTATGACCTCCTAAGTATTTAGTAGCGCTGTGCATAACGATATCTGCTCCTAATTCTAATGGTTGCTGAAGATAAGGTGATGCAAAAGTATTATCAACGGCTAAAAGCAATTTGTATTTTTTAGCAATTGATGCAACTTTTTTAATATCTACAATATTTAAAAGTGGGTTTGTTGGGGTTTCTACCCAAATAAGTTTGGTTTTATTGTTTATGAATTTTTCAATAGTGTCTGCATTGTTCATTCCAACAAAATGAAAGGTAATACCAAATCCTTCAAAAATCTTTGTAAATAGTCGATAAGTGCCACCGTAAAGATCGTTTGTTGTGATTACTTCATCTCCAGGTTTAAAAAGCTTCATCACGGCATCTATTGCAGCAAGTCCACTTCCAAAGGCTAGACCAAATTTTCCATTTTCAATACTCGCAAATGCAGCTTCCAAAGCAGCGCGCGTAGGATTTGCACTACGCGAATACTCGAAACCTTTATGTCCACCAGGTGTAGTTTGCGAATATGTTGAGGTTTGATAAATTGGAGGCATTACAGACCCGTAAGCTGGGTCGATATTTTCTTGTCCGCCGTGAATGGTTTTTGTGTTAAATTTCATAGTATATTTTAAAACTTGAAAACGTAATTTAATATTCTGAAATAATTATATATCATTTAATAAAAATTTCACAATAGCTGATTTTAAAGTTATTACTTTTGAAAGAATAAATCTACCCCATTGGGGAAACAAATTAACCAATTCTTAATATAGTATGTATAAAAAATACGCGGTAGTAATTTTAGTTTTAATTGCTCTAACAAGTTGTACCCAAGATAGAAGTATAGAGTTCTCGTCTCAAAGTTTAACCGAAAAAGAACTATCGTATTGTAAGGACAAAGACTGTCCTGAAGTTACAATAAACTATGTTGAGGTTTTTGGAAATGAAAGTATTGCAGGAAAGATTAACAACAAAATAAAATCATTCATCTATCAGTCGCTTTTATTAGGTGAAGATACAACTCCAACAGCCAAAACCATTGAGGAGGCAGCAACTGGATTTATAGAGGTGTACTATGCCGACAAAGAACAATTTCCTGATATGGCTGGTGAATATTTTGCTGAGATTTCGGTAAATGAAATATACAACACTGAAAACCATATTTGTTTTGAACTGCGCCAATATCTTTATACTGGTGGTGCTCACGGATATGGAACTACAACATTCTTAAATATCGACCCAAGAACTGGAGAAGAGCTTTCTGCAAATGAGCTTTTTAAAAACAAGAATGAATTTGTCGATTTCGCGGAAGAAAAGTTTCGTGCACAGCAAGAAATTGATAAAAATGAATCAATAAATGCTACGGGATTTACCTTTGAAAATGATAAGTTTAGTCTTCCTGAAAGTTTTGGTTTTATACAAGACAGTTTAATTTTTGTTTACAATCAGTACGAAATTGCAAGTTACGCCGATGGTCCAATCGAGCTAAAAATTGCTTTAAAGGAAGCAAAACCATTTTTAAAGATTGATTAAATTTGAATTATGCAGAAAGTATATTATTTATCCACTTGTGACACGTGTAAGCGTGTAATGAATGAAATTGAAATTCCTTCGTCGTTTATAAAGCAAGACATAAAAGTTCAGGGGATTTCAGAAGAAGAATTAACAGAGCTTTTTAACCTTACCAACAGCTACGAAGATCTTTTTAGTAGAAGAGCAAAACTCTATCAAGAGCGTAACTTGAAAAACGAAGAACTTCTAGAGGAGGATTTTAAAAACTTAATTCTAGAGCATTATACGTTTTTAAAGCGACCTGTAATTGTTAATAACGACAAGATATTTATTGGCAGTAGTAAAAAAACTGTTGCAGCAGCTAAAGAGTCTATTCACTCTAATAAATAAACACTTTACATTATACCCTAATATAATAGGTGCATTTACTTTTTTAAATATTGTAGATATTATAATATAATTTATTTAATCAGATAAATGCACCTATGTTTATATAGCTTAATGAATACTTTTTTAAAAGTAATTCAACAAGTAAAATCAAAGGGGTTTAATTTTAAGCTTGTAATTCTAAGTCTCTTGGACGTATGTTGTTTTTACGTGTATCTTCTTTAGTAATTACTTCGAAGTCATCTGTTTTTTCAAAAGCGTTGAATTTCTCCAAAATTTCTTCTGGAAGTCCTGTGAGTTTACGAGCATTTAGGTCTATCCAACCGCCCATCATTTCACAGCTTGCAAAGTTTTTACCGTTTTCATCATAAAAGTTGTGAAGGAATTTAAAATACATTCCATCTTCTGAAAGTCCTTTTAGTTGAAGAGAAACCGAAACAGGTTTCCCAGGAAAAACTTCTCTGAAATAATACATATGTTCATAAAATGCCACTGGACCTAGATTGTACTTCACTAAATGCTTTTGGTCTAAGCCGTTTTCAATCATAAAAGCCATTCGAGTGTGGCTCATGTAATCTATATAAGCACTGTTACGTAAGTGACGATTAGCGTCCACATCACTCCAACGTATTTCAAATTGTTTTATATACATCTGTAATTTTTTCTGCAAATTTAAAGTACTTTTACTATGCAAGCATAATAAATTTGTTTAGATTGTGTTAAATCTTCATTAGCAAATGCCTATTCTAAAAAGTTCATATAACCCTAAATTTCCTTTTAAAAACGGACATTTTTCGACTATTTACTCTTCGAAGTTTCGCCCCATACCTCAATTGTTGCAGCATCGTGAAAGGTTAGTGTTACCCGATGCCGATTTTTTAGATATTGATTGGTCTTATTCAAAAGGTAATTCTAGTAAAGTAGCAATTCTACTACACGGATTAGAGGGAAACGCACAACGCACTTACATAGTAGCACAAGCAAAACACTTAGTTGATGATGGGTGGGATGTGGCGGCTGTAAATTTTCGAGGTTGTAGCGGGGAGCCAAACCTTTCATTTCAATCTTATAACGCTGGAAAAACAGACGACTTGGAAGCTGTTTTAGAATTAGTTTTAGACAAGAATAAATACAATGAAATAGCCTTAATCGGATTTAGTCTTGGAGGTAATTTACTTTTGAAATATTTAGGGGAGCGCGATACTTTTCCGAAAGAAATTAAAAAAGCAGTTTCAATTTCAACTCCTATTAGTTTAAGAGGATCATTAGAGTCGTTAAATAAGCTTTCCAACTGGATGTATAGAAAATCTTTCTTGATAAAACTTCGAGAAAAGTATAAAGTGAAAATGAATGATTTCCCTGAAAAAATGAGTTATTTAGAATACAAGAAAATCACAACTTTATTAGAGTTCGACAATGTTTATACCGCTCCAGCACATGGGTTTAAGGATGCTTACGACTATTATGAAAAAAACAGTAGTCTTCAATTTCTGCCGAATATTACTATTCCAGTATTTCTTTTAAACGCCCAAAATGATAGTTTTCTCTCTTCAGAATGTTACCCGATTCAGTTAGCAACAGAAATGAAAAACCTTTATTTAGAAATTCCCAAATATGGGGGTCACGTGGGTTTTCATCAATCTAATTTACGCTATTACAGTGAAGAGAGATCTTTAAAATTTTTAAATGAAGATTTTTAAAAACAGCTGCACTTTAACGACTATCCGCTAAAGACTATTTTATTACCTTTGCCGTCAATAAATTAAGTATATGATTCAATCAATGACGGGCTATGGCAAGGAAGTTGTCCAATTGCCTTCAAAAACTATTACTATAGAAATCAAGTCGCTTAACAGCAAAGGTCTAGATCTTAACACACGTGTGCCTTCAGCATACCGCGAAAAAGAATTAGAAATACGCGATATTCTTGCAAAATCTTTACAAAGAGGAAAAGTAGATTTTTCTCTTTACATTGAAGTTACTGGACAAGAAGTTGCTACTCAAATTAATGAGGATGCTGTAAAACAATACATCAAGCAATTAGCAAACGTAGTAAATGGCGATCCAGTTGAGCTATTAAAAATGGCAGTTCGCATGCCAGATGCTTTAAAAACTGAACGTGAAGAGATTGACGAGAAGGAATATGAAGAAATTTTAATAGGTATTAATAAATCTTTAGAAGCAATCAATAAATATAGATCGGATGAAGGGTTAGTACTTGAAAACGATTTTATTGAGCGTTCAAAAAATATATCGAAGTTACTCGATGACGTTGTGGCAATAGACCCAGAACGAATAGATGGAGTTAAAGAAAGATTGCGAAAAGCAGTAGCAGATATCAAAGAGAAAGTGGATGAAAATCGTTTTGAACAAGAACTTATCTACTATTTAGAAAAATACGATATCACTGAAGAAAAGGTTCGACTTAAAAACCACTTAGATTATTTCAATGAAACTCTAAAATCAAGCGATTCTAATGGTAAAAAACTTGGCTTTATTACTCAGGAGCTAGGTAGAGAGATTAATACTATTGGAAGTAAGGCAAACTACGCACCTATGCAGCAGATTGTTGTACAGATGAAAGATGAGTTAGAGAAAATTAAAGAACAAGCATTAAACGTACTTTAATACTTAGAGTTTAAAAAATAACTACAAAGCGTTCTACGCAAATAAGTTTTAAGTCAATACAGTTTTATGAATTCAGAAAAAGGGGGTAAATTAATAGTGTTTTCGGCACCTTCAGGAAGTGGAAAAACCACTATAGTTCAACATTTGTTAAAGCAAGAAGATCTCAACTTAAAATTTTCGGTTTCTTGTACTTCACGAGATCCAAGAGGTGATGAAAAGCACGGTGAAAACTACTATTTCATTTCGTTGAAAGAATTCAAACAACACATAAAAAACGATGATTTTCTTGAATGGGAGGAAGTTTACCGAGATAACTTTTACGGAACTTTAAAATCTGAAGTAGAACGTATTTGGGGAGAAGGAAAAAATGTGATTTTCGATATTGATGTTGCAGGAGGGCTTCGTATTAAAAAGAAATTTCCAGACCGTACCCTTGCTGTTTTTGTAAAACCACCAAGTATAGACGAATTAAAAATTCGTTTAAAAAAGCGAAAAACTGAGAGCGATGACCGTATCAATATGCGAATTGCAAAAGCCTCTGTAGAGCTTGCAACGGCCCCTCAGTTTGATAAAATTATAAAAAATCACGATTTGGAAACTGCTTTAAATGAAGCTCACGATTTAGTAAAAAACTTTATCGTTTCCAACAAATAACATACGTAAGAGCATTGCCTAGCAAGGTCTCAGCAATATGAAAAAACAAAAAAAAATAGGACTCTACTTCGGAACTTTCAACCCCATACATATGGGTCATCTGATTATTGCCAACCACATGGTAGAGTTTAGTGATTTAGATGAAGTTTGGTTTGTAATTACACCTCATAATCCGCACAAAAAGAAGAAGAATCTTTTGGAAGATTACCACCGTATGGCAATGGTGGAATTAGCGATTGATAATTATGATAAATTGCAAGCTAGTAATATTGAGTTTGGTTTACCGCAACCCAATTATACCGTTAATACATTAGCTCATTTAGAAGAAAAATATCCTTCAAGAGATTTTTGTTTGATAATGGGAGAAGACAACTTAAAGAGTCTTCATAAATGGAAAAACTATGAAGTAATATTAGAACGTTATTCTATCTATGTTTACCCACGTATTTCTGAAGGAGTAGTAGAAACACAATTTAACAATCACGAAAAAATTATTAAAGTTGATGCACCTATCATCGAATTATCTTCAACATTCATTAGAAAAGGTGTAAAAGACAATAAAAATATTCGTCCAATGCTTTCACCAGAAGTTTGGAAATATTTAGACGAGATGAATTTTTATAGATAAAAAAAACCGCCCCATTTAATTAAGATGGGACGGTTCTCAACTAAATAACCAACCAATAATTTTTCAAACTATCTCCATTATTTGGAGCTCTCATTTTAAAAATCACAACTATAACGCAGGACCTTCATTAAAGATTGCAATGGCTTTATTAAGGTAGTGTTAAAAGTTTCGATTGTAATTATGTACTTTTGACTTAAGAGTATCGATAGAAGATAAAATCTCTTAAGGTTGTAAAACCAAATCAATTTCTAAAACAAGAAAATGTCAGATAAACCAAAATTTGCAGTCTTTGGTGGCGGAAGTTGGGCCACAGCAATTGTAAAAATGCTAAGCGAAAACCTTGATGAAATCGGTTGGTATATGCGAAGCGAACAGGCTATCGAACACATAAAAGAACACGGTCATAACCCAAACTACTTGAGTTCAGTTGAGTTCCGTTTGGAGCAACTTAAACTCACCAATGACATAAACCAGGCTGTTGAAGATGCAGACTACTTAGTTTTTGTAATACCCTCTGCTTTTCTTCAACAGGAATTACAGAAACTAACGGCTTCATTAGAAGATAAAGTAGTGTTTTCAGCAATTAAAGGTATTGTTCCTGAAACAAGCTTGATTGTTGGCGATCATTTTAATACACATTATAAAGTTCCTTTTAATAATATAGGTGTTATTTCCGGTCCATGTCACGCTGAAGAAGTTGCTTTAGAAAGATTGAGTTACCTAACCATAGCTAGTGCAGACGACGAAAAAGCACAGATTGTTGCCAATATGTTGAGCAGTGATTACATAAAATGCACAACTAGTGATGATGTTTTAGGAACAGAATATGCCGCTGTTTTAAAGAATATTTATGCTGTAGCAGCGGGAATAGCACACGGATTAGGTTATGGAGATAACTTCCAAAGTGTTTTGATGAGTAACGCTATTCGCGAAATGAAAAAGTATGTAAAGAAGGTTCATAAAATGAAACGTGATATAAATGATTCGGCATATCTAGGAGATCTTCTAGTTACTGGTTACTCTATTTTTAGTCGAAATCGTTTGTTTGGCACAATGATAGGGAAAGGATACACTGTAAAAAGTGCTCAATTAGAAATGAGCATGATTGCCGAAGGATATTATGCCTCAAAAAGCGCATATCTGCTTAACCAGCAAAGAGGTAAAAAAAAAGCTAAAACCCCCATTATTGATGCTGTTTATGGAATTCTTTACGAGAATAAAGATCCTAAGAAAACGTTTAAAAAACTTACAGATAAGTTAGATTAAAAAAAAAGCCTCGCAATTTGCGAGGCTTTTCTTAGTTGTATGGTTTCGATTTAATTATTTCGATAGGCTTTTATAACCCATGTTGTATAAGGTAAATCCAAAGATATCGGCGTATTGCTCGATGGTTTTACTTACAGGAGTTCCTGCACCGTGACCGGCGTCCGTTTCAATTCTAATTAATACTGGATTATTGCCAGTTTGCTTAGCTTGAAGTTCCGCAGCAAATTTAAAACTATGTGCTGGAACAACTCTATCGTCGTGATCACCAGTTGTGATTAAAGTAGCAGGATATTCTACTCCTTCTTTAACATTGTGTAATGGTGAATAACCTTTTAAGTATTCAAACATTTCTTTGCTATCCTCAGCAGTACCATAGTCGTATGCCCAACCTGCACCAGCAGTAAAGGTGTGGTAACGTAACATATCTAGAACACCTACAGCAGGAAGTGCTACTTTCATTAAGTCTGGTCTTTGAGTCATTGTAGCTCCAACAAGTAATCCTCCGTTAGAACCTCCGCGAATTGCTAGGTAGTCACTAGAAGTGTAGTTGTTTGCAATTAAATACTCAGCAGCAGTGATAAAATCGTCGAATACGTTTTGTTTCTTCATCTGAGTTCCCGCATCATGCCATTTCTTACCATATTCACCACCACCTCTTAGGTTTGGTACAGCATAAACTCCGCCTTGCTCCATCCAGACTGCATTTGCAATGCTAAAGCTAGGAGTAAGACTAATGTTGAATCCACCGTAACCATAAAGGATTGTTGGATTTTTGCCGTCTAATTTTAATCCTTTTTTATGCGTAATAATCATCGGGATTTTTGTTCCGTCCTTGGAGGTATAGAAAACTTGGTTGCTTTCAAAATTGTCAGGATTAAAATCAATTTCTGGTTTAATAAATGATTCTGATTCTCCAGTTTCAATATTAAACTTGTAAATGCTTCCTGGAGTAACATAGTTTGTGAAAGAATAGTAAAGTTCTTTTTCTTCTTTTTTTGTTCCAAAACCACCTGCAGTACCTACGCCTGGAAGTTCAATTTCACGGATTAATTTTCCGTCATAGTCATATTGTTTCACCTTTGAAACAGCATCAATCATATAGTTAGCAAAAATGCTTCCCCCACCTGTGCTTGGAGTAAGAACATTTTCTGTTTCAGGAATTAAATCTTTCCAATTTTCTGGAGCTGGATTGGCTGCATCAACAGTTACAATTTTCTTATTTGGTGCGTTTTTATTTGTTACTATGTAAAGCTTAGAGCCTACGTTTTCTAGTACATAAGAATCTGAATCCGTATCGTTCAAAATTGTAACAAATTTTGCATTTGGATTTTTAAGGTCCTTTATAAATAGTTTATTTCCTGAAGTTGATGTGCTAGCGCTAATTAATAGATAGTTATTGTCTTCAGTAACTGATGCACCAATGTATCGATGCTTTTCTTCTGGAGTTGCACCAAAAATTACTTTGTCATCACTTTGTGGAGTTCCCAATTTGTGATAGTAAACTTTATGCTGGTCTGTTTTAGCAGATAATTCACTTCCTTTTGGCTTATCGTAGCTAGAATAGTAGAAACCATCTTCACCTTTCCAAGATAGTCCACTAAACTTTACATCCTTAAGAGTATCGCCTACTATTTCTTTAGTTTCAGTATTCATTACGATTACTTTTCTCCAATCGCTTCCACCTTCAGAAATAGCGTAAGCTAGCTTACTACCATCTTTTGAAAAGCTCGCTTGCCCTAATGAAATAGTACCATCTTCTTTAAACGTGTTTGGGTCTAAGAAAACTTCAGCTGTGCTTGGGTCTTCTCCAGTTTTATATCTGTAAATTACATATTGATTTTGTAATCCATCGTTTTTATAGAAATAAGTGTAGTTTCCTTCTTTAAAAGGTGCTCCTACTTTTTCATAGTTCCAAATATCAGAAAGGCGTTTTTTTAACTCCTCTCTAAATGGAATTTTATTTAAATAATCGAAAGTTACTTCGTTCACAACTTTAACCCATTCTGCGGTTTCAGCGCTGCGGTCATCTTCTAACCAGCGATATGGATCTTTTACCTCAACACCAAAATAAGTGTCTACTGTATCTACTGTTTTAATCTGTGGATATGTCACTGTTGTTACTTCTTTTTTAGGCTCTTCTTTACAGCCAACCAGAGCGAGTAATAAAACTGCTGGAACGATTGATAACTTCATATTTGTTGATTTTTTATAAGAAGTGTAAATGTACAATTTTTTAAGATTGCAGGAAACTATATAAAAAGTGAAAAGCTTCCATAATTGAAAGCTTTTCATTTTAAAATTTTTAAAGGTGATTAAGTAAATAGCGGCCTATATACACTCCAATATTTGTAAATTAAAACTACATTCAGAAGGATGACAATAATTGCAATTAAAAGTCCGGGAGTGTCTAAGAATAAATGAAATAAAAGGATATTAACGGAAATTGGAGCTAACAATAATAGCGCAAATGGAACCCATTTTCCTATTACAAGCATAAGTCCAATAGCAACTTCGAACACTCCAACTACATACATAATATAGCCAGAGTCGCTGAGTGAGTCTATGAAACGTGCGGCGTCATCAGTATAAATGTGAGTGGGTAAAAAACTAAAGTGGAATAATTTGCTCAGTCCAAAAAAGAGCAAACCTAAACCCAAAATGGTGCGGATTATTTTTGTAAACGAGGAATTCATAACTTATTGGTTTTAAGGTTGGTTCCTTAAAGATAATAAAAATAATCTCGTTAATTGATATTGATATGTTTAAAAATTAATAGAGATATTATAAATTTAATATTTAAGGCTTAAAGCTTTGAAAGTAACTTTTGAGCTTTTTGATATTCGGGGTCACTTGAAGTAATAGAATTAGCGACTTTCTTAGCCTCCTTATAGCGTTTTTGCTTAAGATAACTTAACGCCTTAATCCATTTGGCTTTTGATGCGTAAACAGAATTACTTTCAGATATTTTTTTCAATAAACTATCTGCTTCATCATACTCACTCAATTCAACTAAGGCAACCGACTTATAATACTGAAGTTGTAAATTATTGGGTTCTACTTTTAAAAGTTCGTTAAAGTATATTAGTGCTTTTGAGTAGTCTGCTGAATTAAATGCTACTTCAGCATTTTTTGTAGTTTCATCTACATCGCTTCTTACAGTTAATGAAATGGTTTCCCGGGCTGCGAAGTCAGAATATGTAGGTTTACTGAAATTATTAAAAATGAAAATTCCGATTGCCAGTAATATAGATGCGGCAATTCCGTATTTCCAAGGCTTAAATTTAATTACTTTTTTCTCTGTTGTAACCTTTGATGGCTTGTAATTAAAATTTGAATTAGCCTGTTTGATGGTTTCTAAAACCGTAGCTCGCTCCGGCGATAGTCTATTTTCTAAAATGATATAAATATTTTTAAACTCTAAAAATTCTGCTTCAAACTTCGAATCTTCATTCAATTTTCTTTCAAAGGTTTCGCGTTCGGAACTTGATAGTTCTTTTTCTAGATATGCAACAAATAATTCATGGGCTTCACTTTCCATATCACTAATAGTCATTTTGAAGCTTTCTATACAGAGAGCTTTCTTTAATTAATTGGGTTAATTTGCTAATGCAAAGTGACTTTTTTTTGCGGGCGTAAGCATAAGTTACTCCTAATTGCTCTGCCACTTCTTGCATAGACATTGCTGAAAAACCTAAGGTAATTATTCGTTTACAGGTTTCTCCCATTTTTGAAAGCACAGACATATATAAATTCTGTTGCTCTTCAAATTGCTGAGTTTTTTCTGCATTTTCATCAGCATCGTCTTTAATAGATAAACGTTCCTCCTCAATTGTTACCTCTTTACTACCACTTTTTTTAAGTGTATTAAGCCATTTCCGTTTACAGATCAGAAAAAAATAGGCGTCAAAAGGGCAAGTAAGCTTTAATCCTTTTGTTTTTGCCTGATCATAAATTGTAATTAAAGTTTCTTGAATTATATCTCTTGCCGCTGTTTCATCTCCACTGTTTTTACAAACATAAGCAATCACTTTGGGCGCAAATTTTTCATAGATCTCATTTATAAGAGTACTGTCGTTAGCAAGAAGCGCTTCAACATATCGCTGGTCTGAATGTATCTTTTTTGTTTCCAAAGTTTGGTTTTAAAAACTTAAAAATAATGAAAACTAACAACTGAGGGGTAACAATATTTAAAACTATTGATATAAGGGTATAATCTTAAAAAATTAGAACTCATGAAAAATGTAATGAACAAACAAATGAAAACACCCTTTTCAAAACTTTTACTAGTTGGCTTACTAGCTTTATTAGCTATAGGGTGTAGTAAAGAGGAAGAGGTAGATACAATAACAGATGTAGCATTCGTGCCTCCTTCTTCAGCTCAGTTTCAAGGTTTAAGAGAAATTGCTCTAACCGATCACACAGAAACTGTAAGTTTTAATGCTGAAAATGGCCTTTCTTTTACTTCAAATGATGGAACTGTTTTAAATATTCCTGCAAACTGTTTAACGCTAAATGGCAATTTAGTAACTGGTGAAGTAGAGCTAAGTTTTGTCGATATTTTTGAAAGTGGAGATATGTTATCTACCAATAAGCCAACTATGGGACTAAATTCAAATGGAGATAAAGCAATGCTAATTACCGGTGGAGAGTTTTATATAGAAGTGACAAAAGATGGCGTTCCTCTAGATTCTGGATGCGTGTTGCAGCTTTTAGTACCTGGAGAAAATACGGGAGGGGCAGATCCAGAAATGATTTTGTGGAAAGGAATTATTGATGAGAAAGGAGATCTTACTTGGGATGAAGTTGAGCCAGGTACACACAATGAGCTATTTACTGAAGGTGAAACTTATATTGTGTTTTTAGACGAATTTGGATGGACAAATATTGATAAGTTTTACAGTGATCCTAGACCTAAAACTACATTAAAAGTAAAAGCTCCTGAAGGTTTTGATTATGAAAATAGCGCGGTATATCTGTCTTATGATGGAGAACCTAATGCCTTGGCTCAACTAGATACCTTTGATGAGCAGGCAGGATTGTTTTCTGAACATTATGGACAAATTCCTATAGGGTTGAAAGTGCATATAATTTTTGCAACCGCAGAAGGAGACAATTGGAGATACGCCATTCAAGGAGTTACAATTGCTGAAAATGATATTTATGTGTTTGACCTTGAAGATACCCAAGTGAATACGCACGAGAATATGGTGGCGGCTATTAATAATTTACCATAGTAAGTTGGTGTGTTGATTAGTTGTTTAATTTAATAGCCAGAGAAGGTCACTATAAAAGTGACCTTCTTTTTTTATAAAATATCACTTTCAATTAAGTCTCACAGAGGTTTAGACGCTCTTCCTTTTTATTTTTTTTCTCAAAACAGGGGTAACATTTTTAAAAGCTATTGATATAAGTATGAAGCAGCAAAAGGTTGCTGAATTATAAATATTAATTAAAGACATTTATTATGAAGACAAAATTATTTTCACTCGCATTAATCGGATTATTTTGCTTGAAAATACAAGCGCAGCCTTTTCAAAGAGAGGTACAGCATAATTCAGATATCTATCACGATCTTAACATCGAGGTTATCGATGACGGCAGCACAGACTTTATAGTTGCCAGCAATATATTTGATTCTACAATGACTAGTTCTGTGGTTAGTCTAAAAAGAATGGATGAAAACGGAATGATTATTTGGGCAAAAGAATATTCAGACAGCTCTTTACAAAACGCAAGAGTTTTTGATGTTGCAAATATATTAGGTGTTGTAGCCATTACAGGTTCTATAGATGTAGGTAGTACAAAGCGAACTTTTATCGCAAAAATTGATGCTGCTTCAGGAAATGTGATAAATGTAAACTACTACGATATTGTTGGGTCTAGCTTCAATTCAACTGGGCTTAATATTGCATATACAGATACAGATGCCGATAACGACGGAACTACAGATCCAGGTTTTGTAGTTGGAGGATTTGTTAGTAGTTGCTATAATTTAGACAACCAGTGTTCATTTAATATGGGGTATGTACTTAGAGTTGATGAATTCTTAAATGTAATTTGGACTACAGAGGTAGATAGTTTAGGAACATCTGGAGCAAATAACGACTACGATTTTATCAATAATATCACCGAAACTAACAATGGGTTTTTCCTAACTGGAAGTGCTACAGGTATTACTCAACAAGGTTTTGAAAGACAAGGTGTATTGGCCTTGCTTATAGACCATCAAGGTAATTCACTTTGGGATAAAAGTTATATATACGGAAACTTTAGAGATGTAAGTGTTGATGCATATTACGAAGCTAGTACTGGAAATATTTACATGCTATCTAATTACTCGTCAATGCATAATTTCGGAATTACCGTTTTTGATACTTCTGGAAATATAATAAACAGCCTTTCTTGGGTAATTAACTCAGGATATTTAGATCGATACGGATTTACCTTAAAAGAATCTGTTCTTAGCCCAGATAACTTAGTGGTCTTTGGATATAATCGAGAAGAGTATTGGACAAATGGAGCTGGAGATGTAAAATATGGACAAAGCAATGTGTTTACCTACGAATTTGAAAAAGCAACTGGTAATCAGGTTTCTATTGCTTACCAATTTTTGAATACTCATGTTGAAGCACCTGGAGATGAATATAATTTTTGGAACGGGCAAATGCCTTTAATTTACTATCCAGATATGGCCACAGTGCTGAATTTAAATTCTGGATCTCAAGACGACTATATCACTGCAGGATATCAAACCCCAGACGGAATGCCATATACTTTTGCCGAAATCACTAGAACTTCAGATAAAAGAAATATGTGTGATAATATGAACCTTACTTTATCACATACATCCATTAGTGTTTATGAAATCCCAGTTAGTTCTGGCCTTGTAACTACTACTGAAGGCCCGATGAATTTTAATGATACTGCATATTCATATACACTTACTAACTGTGATGGTACAATGGGAGTAGAGAATAACTCTATCAACACAGGTGGTTTGTTTCCTAATCCTACAAACGGAGAGCTTACAGTTTTCCTAAATAATAACACCATAAAATCTCTAGCTATTTATTCAGTTTTAGGACAAAAAATGAAAGAGATTAATCTTAACGGAACAGGAAGTACTACAACTTTAAATGTTTCAGACTTACAGAAAGGAGTTTATTTTATTAATATAGAAGACAACTTGTCTAAAAACCAAGTGCTTAAATTTATTAAAAACTAACAAAAACCTTCAATTCAATTAAGCTCCCATTTCAGTTAACTCTAAAGTGGGAAGCTTTTTTATAAAAGTTGTATCTTGTGTACTGTAATAGCTTAAATATGAAGAAATTATTTAATTGTATTTGTTTAGGTGTTTTCTTAATCATGTCTGGCTGCAGTTCCGATTCTGAAGACTGTGAAGTTGGAGCTGTTGAAAACCCAAATCAACAAGGACCAATTGATGGGGCAATCTATAAACAAAGCGCATTAGACTGCCGAGTTCCAAAGCTACAAGTTTTTCAGTTCAACAATTATACAAGCACTGAGATTAAGGCTAACCAAAATACAATTTTATATATTTCTGAGGGGACCTTTCAAAAATTAGATGGGACCATAATAGATGGTGAAATAACATTTTCCATACTTGAAATGTATAACGCTGGGGAAATTATTGCTTGTCAACTTTCTACAAATGGCATTAATAGTAACCAAACAGTAGAGCCTTTACTAAGCGAAAGTATATTCTACATAAATGCTGAACACAATGGAAACCCAGTATTGATGAATGGGGAAATACAAGTGTTTATCCCTTCTGATAATGAAAGCTTAGATTTATCTTTATATGTATCACCTTCTTGTAATGAAATTGAATGCTCAGTGCTATGGGAGGTCGTGCCTCAATACAGTGTTTTTGAAGAACCTTATCAAGATGCATCAGGGAATATAATTTCAGGATATCGCGCTGTAATAGGTGAGTTAGGCTGGTATAGTTTTGCACGATACAACCCTAGTACTGAAGAAAGGGGTGTTTTATATAACAAAGCCCACTCGCCATATTCACTTGCAAATAGCAATGTTTTTCTTAAGTACGATTCCAATAGCATCGGAGTTGGTATGTTTTCAGAATATGATACAGAAAACGAGGTTTTTAGTGAAAAGTTTAGCCAGATCCCAAAAAACATAACTGCGAATGTGATATTTGTAAGTAAACCTGAATCAGAGTTTTTATTCGATTCTTCTCCAGTAGTTACTAAAGATGGTAAAATAACAGTCACTCGAAACACCAAAAACGGTTCGGAGAGAAATCTAGTTGACTACATTAACAATTTATAAACTATGGTGAACCTTTTACGCACTTTTTTGTCTGCACTAGCTGTTTTTTTACTTTCAATAAGTATGGTAGGGCAAAGTCCAGTTCAAGATACACTTACGCGAACTGCTCCAATTTTTTATGATGTAATGGGAAACAAAGTTGACTTTTCTCCAGAAATGCCTCCGTTAAATCAAATAGCAGGTGCGCCGAAAGCTTTTTATACTTACCACTGGGAGTTTGGTGATGGGAACTATAGCAATAAAAAAAATCCGAAACACACTTACAAAAATAAGGGTGAATATACTGCTAGGCTTTGGAGTACTAATAATTACGACAATGGGAAACCGCCAAAAAGCCGACCTGAAAAAATTAGAATTACCTCAACAGATATAGGTGGTGCAAGTGCTTCTCTAGATTCTTCAGAAGCTATTCCCTCAATCTTTCCTGAAGATGAACACTTAATTATACGCTCCAATCGCGATCCACTTCCCGACGAAGAAATGGTGCTAATTACTAGTTACAAAAACACAAAAGATTATGTAACAAGTGGAAGTTTATATCTTTTTTATAACGACAAAAAGTTTAAAGACGACAATTTTATTCTTGAAGATACTCGTTTACATCACGGTGAAAAAATAGCTCCAATAGATCCGATGTTTGCTGCTCAATTTGAAGCTGATGAATCCGATTATTATATGGCTGGAACAGAAGTTATTCCTCGTATTCGTACAAAAATAGTTCAGGATTCTACTAAGAGATTGGTGCTGCCAGTAACGCTGGAAGAATCAAGAAAACTATACAGGAATCACCAACTAATAGAATTCGAAAACATGCAGCCAGGGGAGGAACGCCACATTTTTAGAACCTTAAAAACCACCCCTGAAATGCTAAAAGATACTAGCGCTTTAGTAACGCTTAGAACTATTTATGTGCCTGATAATAACTACGGAAACCATACCGTAAAAGATACCGAATTGGAGATTGTAACATCGCACGACCCTAATAAAATGTCGACTAACGGTTTCTTATTAAACTATCGCTTGGTTCGATATAAAAAAGTTAAGTTTAAAGTAAAATTTCAAAATGACGGTGAAGGCCCAGCAAACACAATCCGTTTAGAAGTTGACACTCCAGAGATGTTTGATAAAAGTACGTTAGAAGTAATCGATATGTATCCCGAATGTCCCATTTGTCCTAAAGAAAAAGAGGTTAATTATTCATGTTTAGACACTATAGCAGGAAAGGATAAACTTATATTCACTTTCAAAAACATTTATCTTCCTGGTACAGCACAAAAAAATGTTATGGAACGCGATTCTACTAAGGGTTTTGTGAAATATGCTATGAAATTTGGCGATGACTTTCACAAAAAGAAGACTAAGAGTCGAACCGCAATATATTTTGATAAAAATGAACCTATAATCACAAATTATAGTACAACCCGATTTATGCCTGGAATTTCTATAGGTGCAAAAGCTGGATATATTTATACGCCTTCGGTAGATAAAAGTCGGGAGGTATTTGCCGGAGTAACAGTTTCTCCTTTTAAATCGTATCGCGGGTATTGGCAAAGTGAATTTTTTGTTTCTGCAGCATCCTTCGAGGAGTTAAAGAGGTTTGAGTCCTCCGACCTCAATGATGTGGGGATTGAAAGTCTTCAACGCTTTTCAGAAAAAAATAAAGAAAATAATATTACAGCCTATCTCGTGCCTATTTCCTATCGCTATAACTTAAATAACTTCTTGGCGGTTGGTGCTGGAGTTCAACTTAAGCTCGATTTTCAAAGTAAAATTTCTACCCAAACAACTGGTGAGGCTTATTTGAATATTCCAGATGAAGGAATAATTAGGGATGAAACGAATGATACATTTCAAAAAACCGAATGTACCGAAAGTTTTACCAATTTTAATAGTGGGGTTTTTATAGGTGTGAATGCAGGTGGTGTTAGAATCGGTCCGAGTTTGGGAGTTCGATATGTGTTTAACTTTAACCAACCCACTTCTCAACTTCAAGCCTATGCAATTTGGAAATTTTAAAAAAGCACATAATTAGAACTTTGTTTTTCCTGATTTGTATTGGAAGTTCCGTTGCGCAAACACAGGATGTTGATGCTATTTATTCACGCTTAGATTCCTATATAGAACAACCAAACTCCGAGAACCAATTCGAACTCTTGAATGTAGTGGATGCTACGCTCTCAAGAGATAAAGAAGTGCTGTTGGCGAAAACCATTGCTTATTGCAATATTGGTTATATAGAAACTCAAAACAAAGCACTTCAAAAAGCTATCGAAGTTTACGAAAAAGCAAAGCAATTATACTTTTCTGAAAGCCTTAGTAACTACGATATTATAGAATATTGTCTAAAGCCTCTAGGTAATCTTTATATAAAAACCCAAGCCTTATCAGAAGCAGAAAATACTATAAAACATTACATAATTTATGCTAGGGAAACTGGGCAAGCTAATCAACATGTTAGTGGTATCTTAAATCTTTCTGTATTATATCACAATCGAGGAGAATTTCATAAAGCGAAAAATATCTTGCTACAAGCCCTAAAAGATTCGCCCACCAATCATGATTTAAAAATTAATTTAGCAAGTGCATATTTTGCTCTACATCAGATAAAAGAAACTAAAAATCTTTTAAATGAAGTTTTAAAATCAAATTCTAATGACCCAAAAGCCTATCAACTTTTAGCGCAAGTTGAGCTTTCAAAAAAAGAAAATGATAAAGCAATTCTCAATTTAAAAAAGGCTATTAAAATCCTTCATAACGCCTCTAACATAAATTTTCGAGAAGCCGCGAAAATGCAATTATCATTGGCAGAAACTTATTTTGTTTCAGGACAGATGGAAAATTCTCTATCTCAAATTCAGCAAATTTATAAGTTGTTAATTCCTTCGTATAATATAGAACAGTCTATACCTAGAAATGATCAAGTATATGCGGAAACGATTTTAATGGATGCCTTGGACTTACAAGGAAATGTACTCAACAATCAAAGTAATTTAAATGAAGCGTTAGAAGCTTTTAATCTCGCTTCTGAAGTTAGTGATTATCTTTTTGCAGAACTGTATGTTCAAGGTAGCAAATTGTTAGCCCAACAAGACGTAAAACGTAGAAGTGAGATGATGATGGAAGTGTTTTATAAGCAATATCAGTCAACTAAAAACAAAGAATGGATTGCTAAAGCCGTACAACTCGATAACAAGGTGAAAGGGAGAATTGTAAGTGAGGCGGTGTTTTTAAAAGCCAAACTGAACTCGTCAGAAAATAAAAAGTTTTCAGAATTTCAAAAGCTTCAAAAGGAGTTCGCTGTAATAAGTGATCAAATTCAAAAACAGGTTTTAAATAATAACCTTGATTATGATAAGTTGGTACATCTTCAAAAAGAATACAGTGCACTACTTACCAAGCAAAGAATACAATATACTAATATTCAATCTGAAATAGCGAATTCACTAATGTCAAATTCCTTTGTTGACCTAGATGAAGTTATACATAAAGCTACAATTTCAAATCAGACTTTGGTGAGTTATTTTGTTGGTTCCGAGGTTGTTTATCAGTTTGGTATTTCAAAAGAAAAACTAATATTTAAGAAAATTGTTGGTTCAAAGACAGAGCATCATCAATTTATAGAAACAATTCGTTCTTATAATCGTTTTTTTGATAACCCAGCAACTATTAACAATGATATACCGCTCTTTACTGATTCTTCTTTAAAGCTTTTCAGAAAACTGCAGTTACCAAGAGCAGAAAACTTGATTATTATTCCCGATGGAATTTTATCATTTATTCCTTTTCAAACATTATTAACTTCAGAATCATCGATTTTTAAATACGCTGAAATGCCTTTTTTAATTTTTGAAAGTACAGTTTCCTACACAGTTTCATTTACTGAATACTTAAGAAATACTACCCCTTTAGATGAAAGGCAATCCGTTTTAGGGGTGTTTCCTGTGTTTAAAAATTCAGCTCAGGAATTAGAATATTCGGTTAATGAAGCAAAAGCAATAGCCGAAGTATTTAAGTCTGATATGTTAATGGAGACTAAGGCCACAGTTAAAAACTTTGTTGCAAGTGCCGATTCTCATACAATTTTACATCTGTCTACTCACGCAACTGGAGGTAGTTTTAGCAGCGGACCATCAATAAGTTTTTTTGATCGAACATTTTCGGTAGAAGAACTTTATGGGCTTGAATTTTCTAATCAATTAGTGATTTTAAGTGCTTGTGACACCGGAGTTGGAAAAGTAGTTAAAGGTGAAGGTGCTTTGAGTTTAGCGCGTGGGTTTCAGTATGCGGGTGCTTCTAATGTGTTGTTTTCTTTGTGGCAGGTAAATGATAAAAGTACAGCCGAATTAATGGAGTATTATTATCAAAACCTAAGTAAAACCCATTCTCGAAATCTTTCACTTCATGGAGCTAGTTTAGATTATCTCCAAAACAAAACTATAGACAACACCCGTAAATCACCTTATTATTGGGGTGCATTTGTTTATTATGGTACCACAGATGCTCCTCAAGAAAAAAGGAATATAAGTTCAGTTTACTTTTTACTTCTTTTAATTCCTTTAATAGGAATAGGAATTTGGTATTATAAAAAGAGAAAGAAAACCTCAGTAAATTCAAAAGAATTATATTAAAGAATTAGCAACCAAGTATTCCGCAATTTGAATTGTATTTGTAGCTGCGCCTTTTCGTAGGTTGTCACTCACAATCCACATATTTACTGTGTTTTCCTGTGTTTCATCTCTACGAATTCTCCCAACAAAAACCTCGTCTTTATCGTGTGCGTAAATTGGCATCGGATAAATGTTTGTGTCTATATTATCTTGCAACGTAACGCCAGGAGTTTCGTGAAGCATTTTGCGAATATCCCCTAATTCAAATTCGTTTTCAAATTCAACGTTAACCGATTCACTATGTCCACCAGAGGTTGGAATGCGTACTGCTGTGGCTGTAATTGAAAAAGTGCGATCGTCTAATATTTTTTGAGGTTCTCGAGCAAGCTTCATTTCTTCTTTGGTATAACCATTTTCTTCAAACACATCACAGTGTGGAAGTGCATTTTTATGAATAGGGTAAGGGTAAGCCATTTCACCTTTTATTCCGGCCATTTCATTTTCCATTTGTTGCACCGCCTTCAATCCAGTTCCAGAAACCGATTGGTAGGTAGAAACAACAACGCGTTTCATTTTGTACTTTTTATGAAGTGGTGCTAATGCCATCACCAATTGAATGGTTGAGCAGTTTGGATTAGCTATTATTTTATCCTCTTTAGTTAAAATATGAGCATTAATTTCAGGAACAATTAACTTCTTGTCGCGATCCATTCGCCAAGCAGAAGAATTGTCGATAACCGTTGTTCCAACTTCAGCAAACTTTGGAGCCCATTCTAATGATGTACTTCCGCCTGCAGAAAATAAAGCAATATCCGGTTTGGCTGCAACAGCTTCTTCTAGACCTATTACTTTATAGGTTTTGCCTTTAAAAGTCATCTCTTTTCCAATAGATCTTTCTGAAGCTACTAAAAGCAGTTCATCTATAGGGAAGTTGCGTTCTGCTAACACTTTAAGCATTACTTCACCAACCATACCAGTTGCGCCAACTACAGCTAATTTCATATTCTGAAAATTATTATTCGTTATTTTAATTCTGTAAATACACTAATCTAGCGTGCTCGAATTATTAATTACTTATCTACAAAGGTCGGAAAGATTTTTACAAAGCAAGCAATGAGTTTGAAGTTAAATTTCACTTAAGAGGAAAGCCTTAACACAAAGGAGAATTAACCAAATATAGACGCTACTTTGTGCTATTTTAATGATTTGAAATTTTATTTCGTCTATTAACAGTTTTGTCAATTTAAAACAAAGAAAAACCCTCTATCTTTTTATTGATAGAGGGTTAAGGTTAGAATATATAGTGTAGCGGTACTTCGATAAATTTTCAATAAAATCCTTAGATAATTTATCAGAACTACTCAGTAACCTTTATTGATAAAGTCACTTAAGTAAGAAAATTATTTTTTTCTAAGCTCGTCACGAATTTCTAATAAAATATCCTTTTCAGATGGTCCTGGGTCTGGAGCAGGAGCTTCTTCTTTTTTCTTACGTACGTTTCCGTAAGCTTTTACTATCATAAATAAAACAAATCCTACAATTATCAGGTTAATAATGGAATTTACCCATTTACCCCACATAACTGCGTTTTCTGGTTCTACAATTTCGCCATCAGGACCAATTACAGCTGGATCTAATACATACTTAAGGTCGGCAAAATCCATTCCGCCTGCAAAATGCCCAACGATTGGCATAATCATGTCGTTAGTAAATCCTGTAACAACAAGGCCAACGGCACCTGCTAAAATTACAGCAACGGCAAGATCTACGACATTGCCCGTCATAATAAAATCTCTAAATTCTTTTAACATGTTGATTAGTTTAATGTGTTAGTATTTCCAAATTTAGCGAAATATTTATACAATATATCACAATAAATTCAGCATTTGTTTATTTACGGCAAATCACTCTTATAATACGTTGTGAAATTGCAGTTAGTAATTCATAAGGAATAGAGTTTATAGCTGCAGATAAATCTTCCGCAGTATTTGTGGAACCAAAAACAATAGCTTCATCGCCTTCCTCACACTCAATATCTGTTACATCAACCATAATCATGTCCATACACACATTTCCGTGGATAGGAGCTTTTTTACCATTAATAACTACCCAACCTTTGCCTTTGCCATAAGAGCGTGGAATTCCATCGGCATGACCCAGCGGTAAAGTGGCAGATTGAGTGGTCTTCTCAACAATTATACCTCTGTTATATCCAATACTTTCACCTTTATTAACTGTGTGAATTTGTGAAATAACCGTTTTTAAAGTTGCTATTGGTTTAAAGTTTTTATTTTCTTCTTTATCGTTACCAAAGCCATAAAGTCCTATGCCCGAACGGACCATATCAAAATGTGCTTCAGGGTAATTAATAATCCCAGATGTGTTTGCACAGTGCAGTAATGGCTTATATCCAAGTTCCGCAGTTAATTTTTCTGAAATGCTTTTAAAAGTATTAATCTGCTTAAGTGAAAACTCTTTTTCTGATAAATCTTCAGAAGCTCCTAAATGTGAAAAGGCCGATTTTACTTTTACACTTTTTGTAGCTGCTAATTTTTTAGAAATTAATGAAATTTCGTCTTCTGTAAATCCTAGCCGGTTTAATCCAGTGTTGAATTTTAAGTGAATTGGATAGTTATTTTGATTAGTTTTTTCGGCGTATGCTATGAATTCATCTAATATTTTAAAAGAATAAATACTAGGCTCTAAACATCGATTTACTATAACATCAAAGTTTACAGGAAGTGGGTGTAATACTAAAATTGGTGTTTGTATTGCTGCATCTCTAAGAGTAACTCCTTCAATTGGATAGGCTACAGCAAAATAATCTGCACCTAAATCCACAAGTTCTTTGGCAATAGCAACTGAGTCGCTTCCGTAAGCATAGGCTTTTACAACAGCCATAAACTTGGTGTTGTTTTTTAATTTTGAAGTAAGGTATTTGTAATTATTGCTTAAGGCGTTTAAGTCTATTTCTAATATTGTTTCTGTTGCTTTGGGCATAGTTATGCTTTTTTTCCTGTATTTTCAGGAGGAATTTTATCGTTTAATTCTTCAACATCTTTCACTTCTAGTTTTACGACTTTGTCACGTAACTGTGCTTTATAAAATGCAGCTCGACTTAAGGGTTCATATTCTTCTGTTTCTCCTAGTAAAACTAGTGATTCACTTTTAGCTTTACGATAGCTATAGTGCGCAAGATTTCCTGTTCGGGTACAAACAGCGTGTACTTTAGTTACATATTCAGCAGTTGCCATTAATGCAGGCATCGGCCCAAAGGGATTTCCTTTGTAGTCCATATCCAGTCCTGCAACAATCACTCTTACACCTCTATTGGCTAGGTCGTTACATATTTTTACAATTTCATCGTCAAAAAATTGAGCTTCATCAATCCCAACTACATCGCAATTATCTGCCAAAATTGGAATATTTGCAGCGGCAGGCACTGGTGTAGATCTAATTTGGTTGCTATCGTGACTGGTTACTGCATCTTCAGCATAACGAGTATCTATGGAAGGTGTAAAAATCTCTACTTTCTGACGTGCAAACTGAGCTCGTTTAAGCCTTCGGATAAGTTCTTCGGTTTTTCCTGAAAACATGGAACCGCAGATTACTTCAATCCAGCCAAATTGTTCTTTCTGATTTACGGTATTTTCAAGAAACATAGTTTAAATTTACACGCAACATTCAACTTTAATAATTTTACCAAAAGGATATTCAACTTGCGGTTTGGTTGAAGCCTTTGGAAATCAACGTATTTACATAAGTATATAAAAATAGTTGATGATTACACAAAGGATGCGTAAATTTATAAAAACAAAATAGAAATACGGTTTAATTTAATAAGATATGAAGAAGAAACTGCGAGAGCAATTATCGACAGTCGCAAAGAAAATAATAGCTAATGAAAGTACTTTTGAAACCACATCTGTTAAAGGGTTAGTCAGAGAGCTTTACGATAAATTGATAGTGCTTGAGTATCTAGAAAACCAACTTGAAGGTGATTACGAAACAGAGCCAGAAAAAGAGATGGAACAAGAAGAATCGTTAGACTCTAAAAGTTTTCGTGAAGAAAATTGGTTTACTGAGCCTGAGCCTGTGCCGCAACCAGAACACAAGGAAGATCTTATTGAACCTTTAATGGAGAAAATTAAGGATATAGTAGCTCAAATGCCTGAAGAAAGCGATAAGATAGATGAAATGCTAGACGAATTGCTTCCTAAAGTTGAGGAACCAAAAATTCCTGAGGAATCGAAAACACCTGAGGAACCTGCTCCAGATACAGCGCCTTCAAATCATATAAAAAATGAATTGGAAGAATTTGCTTCTACCTATCAAAGAATGCCTGAATTTGAAAGAAAGCAAACAAATTTGTTTTCAAACCCAGTTGAAGTTTCAGAACCAGTAGAAGTGAAAGATGTTGAAGAAAAGAGAAAACCTGCGTCTGAAACAAAAGTGAAATCTTTAAACGATGTTGTAAATAAAGGATTGAATGTAGGTTTGAATGATAGATTGGCATTTATAAAGCATTTATTTGATGGGCAAATTGAAGATTACACTCGTGTGTTATCACAAATAAATACTTTAGAAAGTTATGAGGAGGCACAATCCTTTTTAAACGCTCAAGTAAAACCAGACTATAATCATTGGGAAAATAAAGAAGTTTATGCCGAAAGGTTTATGAATATAATTGAAAAGCGATTTAACTAACACTTAATTTATGAGAGCCCAAAAATCAGTTTATTGGATTGCAACTGGGCTACTAAGCGCTTTATTTTTGTATTCTGCATTTATGTACCTAACTGATACAGCGGTTATTGAAGGTGATTATCAAGATTATCAATACCCTACTTATTTAGTTATACCTATGGCAATTGCTAAAATAATTGCCATATTTTTTATTTTATACCGAAAACCAAAATGGGTGATGGAATGGGCTTATGCAGGTCTGTTTTTTGATATGGCATTGGCTTCTTTTGCTCATTATTCTATTAATGATCCGGGAATAACACTTCCACTTATTGGAATTGTATTATTACTAATTTCTTATTTCTTCGGAAAAACTGTACGCCCATAAACTATGAAGGGAAAACTCTACCTAGTGCCTACACCAATAGGTAATTTAAAAGACATGACTTATCGCGCTGTTGAGGTGCTTAAAGATGTAGATTTAATATATGCAGAAGACACGCGAACTAGTGGAAAATTACTGAAGCATTTTGAAATAAATACTCAAATGTATTCTCACCATATGCACAATGAGCACAAAACTGTGGATGGAATTGTAAAGCGTATTGAAAACGGTGAGAACATAGCGTTAATTAGTGATGCAGGAACACCAGCTATAAGCGATCCAGGGTTTTTACTAACGCGCGCTTGTGTTGAAGCCGGTATAGAAGTGGATTGTTTGCCTGGAGCTACAGCCTTTGTTCCTGCTTTGGTAAACAGTGGGTTTCCAAATGACAAATTTGTATTTGAAGGCTTCCTTCCTGTTAAAAAGGGAAGACAAACTCGTCTTCAATTTCTAGCTGAAGAAACTCGAACTATCATATTTTATGAATCACCTCATAAATTGCTGAAAACACTTGCACAATTTATTGAATATTTTGGCGCTGATAGACAAATATCGGTTTCACGCGAACTCACAAAACTACACGAAGAAACCGTCCGCGGTACCGCTGAAGAAGTTTTAAAACACTTCGAAAACAAACCACCAAAAGGAGAAATTGTAGTTGTTGTTTCGGGCAAGAAATAACGAAAATCTAAAATTATAGATCGTCAATTTTACATTAGATGTGTTTCCCTTTATTCCATCCGTGTTTGCCGAGATATTGCTCACCGCTTTCAATGGCTCCTTCTTCAATAGTAGTACTCATTGAGTCATTCCAACGATTTAAATATCCAAAAAGAGAAATAACACCTAGCATTTCCACTATTTCACCTTCATTCCAATATTTGTAGAGTTGTTGTTTTATTTCATCATTCACTGCATTCGGCACCTGACTTGCCGCTAATGAAAAGTCTAATGCGGCTCGCTCAGCCTCTGAAAAAGAAGGGTGAGTTCTGTATTCCCATATGTTATCGAGTTGCTCCTGCTCGGCTCCATAGCGTTCTGCAGCTCGAATGGCATGGGCTTGACAATAGCGACAGCCTGTGGCATTGCTACTTACCCAAGCAATCATTCTTTTTAAAGCGGATGTAACCCGTCCTTCATTCGCCATTACGGCTTTGTTCAGGTTTATAAACGCTTTGCTAATCGCAGGGCGGTGTTGCATAGTGAGCACACTATTTGGACAAAAGCCTAATGTTTCATTAAAAAATTCGGCCAATTGTTTTGTTTCGGTATCGTGGTTTGGGGAAAGGGGTGTAACTAATGGCATAGCTTAAATTCGTTTGAAATCCGAAAATACAAAATGCATTCGCAAATTCTAAATCACAAGCTCCAAAAACTGAATAAATTTTAAAAAACTAATTCTTCAATAACCGATAACCGCTGTTTGAAGTTTTTAGGAAATAAACACCGCTTTGAGCAGAGGAAAGATCCAGCTGTGTCTGCTTCTCATTTAACTGGCCGGTTGCAATTATTTTTCCTGTAATGTCTGTTATTTGGAAAGGTGTTTTTTCAGAAAGCAGTCCGCGATCAATTGTGAAAATCCCATTTGATGGGTTTGGATATATGGCTATTGTATTGGTGTCAAACTCCGGTATAGACAACGGATTGTTCATATGGCGCTCCATAACAATATCTTCTTGCCCATTATACCATATTGTACTAGCTAAACAAGTGATTTTGCCATCTTGTTGAATTACCATATCTGCAACAGCATTGTCAGAAGAATATGTAACGAAGTTAAAGCTCGAATCTGCAGTTCCATCAATATGATAACGCCTCATATAAAACTTGCCCCCGCCTTCAACAGGATTATTCAGTCCTCCAAAAATTAATAATCGTTGATTTTGTTGAACTTCAATTTTATTAATTCCTAATTGGGGATTGTTCGGGTTTATAAAACCACCGCTACCAAATGAGGTGTCAGTACCCCCGTCTGCTAAGTATCTAGATATTAGATTATGCTGTATTTCATTTTGCCAATTAAAATAAGAACTTTGTACTACAATTTTCCCATCTTCGTATACAGCAATGTTTTTTGAAGAATATTCAGAGTCAATTGTAATAATCAATACACCATTGTCTCCAAAAGAACTATCTAATGAGCCATTAGGCAAATAACGTAATAACACATCCAAGGACTCTCCATCGTGATTACAATTTGCAAGCACAATTATTTTATAATCAGGAGTTAGTACTAATTTTTTAGCGATATTTGATTGATTTCCAACCGCTGTTATTGCCACCCCATTATTACCAAATGAAGTGTCTAAAGTTCCGTTTGGCAAATATTTTTTTAAACCTATTTTAGAAATTCCATTTTCAAATAAACTACCTGCTGCCAAAATAGAATTATCATTTAATAGTGCAAAATCGCCGTAACCAGTGTTTTCAGAAAAAATTATTAATTCGCCATTGTTCCCGAAGTCTATATCAAACGAACCATCGGCTAAAAACTTATTGACTACTAATTGATCGCTAGAAGTCAAACTAAAAATACCACCTGCAACAATTTTACCGTCACTTTGGCTTAATACCTTATTGTAGTATTCATCTTCATAATTTTGGCGATTAAATAATACCACTCCATTACTGCCAAAAGAATTGTCTAAATAACCATCTAAGTTAAATCTAGCGATGGAAGGAAAGACTTCACCTTGTATTTTAAACTGTCCTGCTACTAATATCTTTTCATCTGCTTGTTGTGTAATTGATATGGCAAAATCTGAGTCGCCATTAATATCTGTTTGAATGGTTCCATCGTCACCAAAAGAAGTGTCTAAAGCTCCATCTTGAGCTCCCATAAGTGCATACGTTAATAGCACTAAAAAAAGTAGAATTTTTTTCATAATCTAGGGTTTTATGTTGGGAGGAGAGCAATACCTTTAAAGATACGAAATAATGAAAAAACAAAAATCTCGTTATCCTCTTTCAAATTTTGTAATTTTGCAAGTCCCTCTTTTTAATTTCACCCTACTTAAAGTTTATACTTTTCATAGCATATGCGCTGGACATTAAAACCTATACCTGATTCTCAAAAAGTTAATGCACTTTCAAAAGATTTGAATGTAGAACCATTAGTTGCCTATCTTCTGGTACAACGCGGAATAGAAACCTTTGAAGAAGCTAAAAGTTTTTTCCGACCAAGTTTAGAGGAACTTCACGATCCGTTTTTAATGAAAGATATGGACAAAGCTGTTGAAAGAATTCAAAAAGCTATTGAAAATGGAGAAAATATTCTGGTTTATGGCGATTATGATGTTGATGGTACTACTAGTGTTGCTTTAATGTCTTCCTATTTAAAAACTTACTACCCAAATGTTTCCACTTATATTCCAGATAGATATGATGAAGGGTATGGCGTGTCTTACAAAGGGATAGATTTTGCATTCGACAATGATTTCACTTTAATAATTGCATTGGATTGCGGCATTAAGGCAATCGATAAAGTAGCATATGCTTCTGAAAAAGGTATAGATTTTATTATTTGTGACCACCACAGGCCAGGTGATGAAATTCCAAAGGCCGTTGCTGTTCTCGATCCAAAAAGAGAAGATTGTGAATATCCGTTTAAAGAACTTTGTGGTTGTGGAGTTGGGTTTAAATTAATTCAGGCACTTTCAGAAAAAAGAGGGCTAGGCCTAGATAATATTCTACTTTATTTAGATTTGGTTGCTACTGCAATTGGAGCCGATATTGTACCTGTTACTGGTGAAAACAGAATCCTAGCCTATTATGGATTAAAGGTAATAAACAGCAATCCCCGTACTGGATTTAAAGCAATTCTTAAAGAGGTAAAAAAGGAAACACTTACCATTACCGATGTAGTTTTCATAATCGCACCGCGAATCAATGCAGCAGGTAGAATGAAGCACGGTAATCATGCTGTAACCTTACTCACTGAAGAAAATCAAGAGGATGCCGAGAAATATGCTGCAGAAATTGAAGCGTTTAATAGTGATAGGAGGGAAGCCGATAAAAAAATTACAGAAGAAGCACTTCAACAAATAATTGAAAATGATGAGGAAGATCGAAATACAACTGTAGTTTATCACGAAAGCTGGCATAAAGGTGTTATCGGGATTGTTGCCTCTCGATTAACCGAAACATATTATCGCCCAACCTTAGTGTTTACAAAAAGTGGCGAAAAGTTAGCTGCCTCAGCTCGTTCTGTAAAAGGTTTTGATGTTTACAATGCTTTAGAAAGTTGTGCAGAGCATATTGAACAATTCGGAGGACATAAATACGCTGCGGGTCTTACGTTACTGGAGGAAGATTTCGAAAACTTTAAAAATGAATTTGAAAAGGTTGTTTCTAAAACCATTACACCACAGCAATTAATCCCTGAGATTAGTGTAGATGCTATGATAGACTTAAACGAAATAACTCCGAAGTTTTATAGAATCTTAAAGCAATTTGCTCCTTTTGGTCCGGGGAATATGACTCCTGTATTTATGACTGAAAATTTAACCGATGTAGGTGTGGGTAAATGTGTTGGTAAGGATAAATCTCACTTACGACTTGTGGTAAAACAGGAAAAATCCAATCAATTTACTGGAATAGGTTTTGGTTTGGCCGATAAGGAAGATATTGCTTGTAATGGCAAGCCTTTTAAAGCAGTGTATTGTATCGATGAAAACGAGTGGCAGGGGAACGTTAGCTTACAACTCCGTCTTAAAGATATAAGAGAATAGTTTATCAGATAAAGCGCTTTAGATATCCCTAAGGCAAGATTTATTTTTTGGAAGTATTAAAATTCTGCAACTCGAACTTTTCTCCGTCAAAAACACCGTAAGAGTAATAATTTATCCAATCACCTAGGTTAAAGTAAGTTGAGTTTTCTCCAATATTAATTTCCATAGGCAAATGACGGTGCCCAAAAATGAAGTAGTCGTAATGTTTACTTTCTAGTTTTCGCTTAGAATATTGGGCTAGCCATTCCTTGTCTTCTCCAAGAAATTCTTTATCCTCATCCCCAGATATCAATTTATTTTTAACAGAAAGATGTTGTGCTAAGCGCACTCCTAAATCGGGATGTAACCATCGAAAAAGCCATTTAGAGAACGGATTTGTAAATACTTTTTTCATGCGTTTATACCCTTTATCTCCTGGGCCAAGTCCATCACCGTGACCTATTAAAAAATGTTTGTTGTTAAACACAAACTCCTTAGGTTTATGGTAAACAGGAATATTTAATTCCTTTTCAAAATAATCGTGCATCCACAAATCGTGATTCCCCACAAAAAAGTGAATTTGAATACCGCTATCGCGAAGTTCGGCCAATTTTCCGAGGGTTCGTACAAATCCTTTAGGTACTACAGTTTTATATTCAAACCAAAAATCGAAAAGGTCACCTAGTAAAAATATTACTTCAGCATCGTGCTTAATACTGTCTAGCCATTTCACAAAAATCTTTTCACGCGGCAAGCTTTCTGCATGAGTGGGCGCGCCAAGGTGATTGTCGCTAGAAAAATATATTTTTTTGCCTTGTGGAATTTGCATATTCAAAGATATAGAAAAGACATTTTGACTAAACTCGGGTTACATTCAAAATTTAATTATCTGTTGCAAACCATTCAGCATAGCTGCTATCAGTTTCTTGAAGCCTTAATGAATGAAGCTTGATGTTATCAGGCAGACGATTCTTAATCTTGTTTGAAAAGTCGATTACCATCATTTCACTTGTAGGCTGATAGTCTACTAAAAGTACACTGTGCCCACGATCACTCAATTCTTTCGCTAATTCGACGTGAGGTGTGTTCTTATTGAATACCGTAGCGTGATCAAAAACATCGACAATTTCTTCTTTTACAATTTTCTTGAGATCGCTAAAATCTATTACCATTCCAAATTTCACGTTACTGTTGTCCTGGATTGGACTACCAATAACAGTAACAGAAAGTTTGTAGCTATGCCCGTGAACATTACGGCATTTACCGTCGTAGCCGTATAAAGCATGGCCAGTTTCAAAGGAAAATATCTTAGTGATTCTAATTGTCTGCATTGTCTTAATTTAAGGAATCAAAGATACAGTTTTTGAAAGGAAAAATATTTTTGAAAATCATAATCATTTGTAACCTATATTTGCCAACTTTTTTTAAATTACATAAATGACCGAAGAAATATTTGAACAACTGGAATTCGTTGAAAACCCATTGTTTGAAACCATTATTTCTGACTTAATAAATCAGAAATACAGTGTTGTAAACGACTTTTTTTCTTCAGAAGAAGTTGTGTTACTCCGAGAATCATTGCTTGCAAAATATGAAGCAGATAAGTTTAAAAAATCTGCCATAGGGAACCGTGTTAATGAAGAAATTGATAAAACAGTTCGTGGTGATTTTATTCTTTGGATGGATGAAAAAAACGCCAATGAAACAGAAAATATATTTTTTAATAAGATAAACGAACTTGTTGGTTACTTAAACAAAACGTGTTTCTTAGGAATTTTATATAAAGAGTTTCATTACGCTGTTTATCCTAAAGGGACATTCTACAAGAGGCATTTAGACACCTTTCAAAACGACGACCGTCGTAAACTTTCAATTGTTTGTTATCTGAATGAAGATAATTGGTTAGTTGAAAATGGAGGTGAACTTACTATTTACACCGAAAACAACGAACTAGATATTTTACCACTTCCAGGTAGAGTAGTGATTTTTGAAAGTCAGATTCTAGAGCACGAGGTAAAGGTGGTAAAAGAATCAGAGCGCTTGAGTATTACGGGTTGGCTTAAAACTCGTTAATTACTTATTTTTTATTTTGTTGTAAATAACAACAGCAACCACCAAGAGTGCTAATATTAAAAATAGGCCTGGGCCACCTAAAAACTTTAAAATATCCATAGTTTAGAATTTTGTTGGTAGTAAATGTATTAATTTCCTATCAATGGAATGTATTTTCTTCGGAATTTGATAAGTAATGCCACTCCTCTATATGCTACCCATACATTCATCGCAATCCAGATTCCTAATAACCCCCAACCCATATATTTCGAAAAGTACAATACGGGAATAAACCCTAAAAATGTGGCACCTAATAGTACATTTCGCAAATACTTCATTTCTCCTAATCCTTTGAAAATAGAATCCAAAGTAAATGCAAGCGCATTCAAAGGAAGGCTTATTAAGACCATAAAGAACATCCCGTATAATATCGTTAATACCGTTTCATCTTTATTAAAAATAAGCCCTAGAGGTTCATAAAGCAATATTCCGATAATCACTAGAAACGTCGAGACTAATAAGTTGTAGAAACTCACTCTTTTAGTCAATTTCCATAAAGATTTGTAGTTGCGTTCTCCCAAAAGTTTTCCAGATAAAATATTGCCTGCCGCGCCATAACCATCCAAGAAGAATGCAGTAAAAATCCATATATTAAAAGCAATTGTATGTGCTGCAACATATTCTTTTCCTAAATCGGCAGCTTCTCGAGTTGCTAGAATTAGTGCTACATTTAGCGATACAGAGCGCAGAAATAAATTCAGGCTCATAGATACTAATCGGTTAATTTCGTGGTGAAGAGGCATTTTTAGCTTAAGAGAAACATTGGTTTTTTTCATCAGAAAGGCAAAAGCTAAGATTGCCATTATTATTTGTGAGATTAAACTAGCCCAGGCTGCTCCTTTAATTCCCATCGGCTGTATTAAGCCTTCAATCCCGTAAACTAGGGCAAAGTCTAAACCTATGTTTAATCCAGCTCCAAGTGAAGCAATTATCATTGGCCAAAAAGTGTTTTGTAGGCCACGAAAGATTCCAAAAACTGCAAATGTGAATAGCGTTAGTGGAAAGCCCCAAACCCGAATATTGTAGTAGTCGATACTGAAATCGAGAACAATGCCTTCTGCATTCATCATCGAGAATATTTCCTCAACGAAGAAATAAGTAGAAAAAAGTACAATTATACTTAAGCCAATATTAAAATATATGGCCTGTGCTGGAAAATTTTCTAATTCGCTAATTTTTCCTGCCCCTAGATTTTGTGCTACTATAGTTGAAATTGCACTTCGTGTTTGTCCTAAAATCCAAATAAGGGCCGATAGGAAGGAACCTACAATTCCGACAGCTGCGAGAGATTCTATGCCAAACTCTTTAATATTTCCAACCACTGCTGCATCTGTAGCAGAAAGTACAGGTTCGGCAATTCCAGAAATTATAGCTGGAATTGCTAGTTGTTGAATACGTTTAAAAGAAATATCTGTTGTACGCATATAACGTGCAAAGCTACAAAATAGGATTTGTTAAGCTCCGTTATTTCTTCAAAGGAAGTTCATAACAGTAAAATGGAAACTCACTTTGGTTTGGGAAATAAATGTTTTCTAACTGTTTATATCCACGCGCCTTATAGAATTTTTGATTTCGAATGTTTTTGCTGAAAGTGTCTAGTCTTACTGAAACGATGTTTTTCTGAACGGCTAATTCTTCAGCAAAATCCATCAAATTTCTTGCAATTCCCTTTCCTTGATGCTTCGGATGAACTGCTAACCGATGTATGTAGTAGTTATTTATATTCGGTGTGAGCCATTTCACACTTTTATACTCTTCATCCATTACCGTTGAAATAACGATACATCCTAAAACAATATTTTCAGATATATAAACATACAATTCACCTCTTTCGATATCTTTTTGAAAAGCTTCAACATTCGGATAGATTTCATTCCATTGAAATATACCATCAGCTTTCATCTTTTCACCACACGCTTTGGTAATTGCGAGAACTTGGTCTATTTCAGAAATATTTGCTTTTCGAATCATTAAATTTTATTACCGTTTTACAAAACTTATTTAGATTATAAAATTATTGAAAGTTTTCAGTGTTGTGCTCACAGTCTTTATAAAAAAATAGATGTATATTAAAAAAAGTAGTACTTTCGCAATCTAATTAATCCTATGGGGGATTAGCTCAGCTGGCTAGAGCGCTTGCCTGGCAGGCAAGAGGTCACCGGTTCGACTCCGGTATTCTCCACGAAAAACCACTGCTTTTCAGTGGTTTTTTTATTTAAGAAACTCGGTAGTAATTGCTATTGTTTGTGCTAAAGCTTCAGGCAATCTATTTTCATCCCAAGGATGTTTTGCATCAAAAACGTGATCAGCTCCTTCTATAATACACAGTTTGCTATTTTGATTCCAAGAATGAATTGCTTCACCCTCTTTTAATGAAACTGTAGGGTCTTCACTACCGTGTATTATAAGAAGTGGTTTTTTTAATTCTCGTACTGCTCGATGGATTGTAAACCTTTCTTCGTTTTCTTTAAAATTCTCGTAAAACTGAAAGTTATGAGGTAGTTGTTGTTTGGTGCGGCTATTTTCGACGTGTATAACGCCTGTTTCTTGCCATTTGTAAAATTCTGGACTTCCTACTTGAAATCTTGCTTTAAAATCGCTAACACTAGCCCAAGTAACAACTTTATCAATTCTCGAGTCTTCCTCAGCTTTTATTAAAACAATGCCACCTCCACGACTGTGTCCGATTAAGGAAATCTTAGAAATATGCTTTGGAAGATTTTCGTTCCCATTTTCAATCTCGTTTAGAACTCTATCTAAATCATTCATTTCTTTACTGAAGTTATTTTCAGCGAAAGCATCCAAATCTGGAAAATCGATAGGTTGATTTACCGTTCCACCATTATGAGAAAAATTGAATTTTAAGAAACAAAATCCTGCATCGGCAAATTTTTCAGCGACTAAATGCCAAGCTCCCCAATCTTTAAAACCTTTATACCCATGGCAGAATATCACGATAGGTTGAGGTTTTTCTGTTTGCTTGTAATAAACGTCGTAAAGGATTGGTTTCTTGCCTTCTGAAGTAAGTATTTGATTTTTTCTAACTATCATTATTCTATCTCTTTTTCTGTAAATGGAATGTTTGGATCACAAATCTCTAAAATTAGCTTCTTTAATTCAATTGTAAAATTATCTAAGGTTTCTTCGGTGATTAATTGTGTTTTATTTCGGCTTCTAGGTTTGTCTTTTTTCCCAAACTTAAGAAATCCACTACCTAGATTTTTAAAAGAAATTATCCCAGCCTCTGCATTGTTTACAGGTATTCCTTTATTCATCATTAGAGCATAAGTAAGTACCTGAAATGCCTTGCTGTATTTGTAATCTTCATTAATATCTTCCCATTCGGTAATCTCAACATCGCCTTGACTTACTTGTCCTGATTTATAGTCAATGATTCTTAAATGTCCGTTGTACTCATCAACACGATCAACTTTTCCGTGAATATTTACCGGAAACTCAAGTTCAGGTATTGGCACTTCTAATGTTAAATCTGTTTCAATTTTTAAAATTTTAATAGTGTTTCCAGCTTCAACATCGGCTATTTCTTTGTCTAAGAAGTTTGATATATATCTTTTAGCCACTTCAAAAATAATGAGGTTTTTTCCTTTTGAGAATGTACCCCCTTTAAAGGTTCTTTTGAATTGAGAAGTAACTTCTTCATCAATTTTCGACTTCATTTCAATAATATGTTGGGAAGTTAGAACTTCTTCTTCTAGAGGTTTATAGAATTTTTCTAAGGTGTCGTGTACAATAGTTCCTAAGGTATTAGCAGCAACGGTTTCTTCAACTTCTTCAAACTCGTTTAACCTTAAAATTCTCTGAAAATAAAAGTCTAACGGATTTCTAATATACGCTGTTAAAGCCGAGGGAGAGAAGCCTTTTGAAGCAATTTCTTTAAGTCGCGTCATTACTGCTGCGGTCTTTGCAATTTCTTTCAGGGAATGTGGCTTAATCTGTATTTTTGGAGACAGTATTTTTTTTTCAATACTGTGGTTTTCACATTTATCTATCGTTAATTGTCGTATAAAACGACTTTTCTCACCTGTATTAAGCCCTTCTGAATTATTGTTGTAGAGTAACGTTACATTGCTTGCGCGTTGTAATAATCTATAAAAGTGATAGGTGTATATCGCATCCTTTTCGGAATAGCGAGGAAGATTAAATTGCTCTTTTAAATCGTACGTAATAAAAGAGGCATTTGATTTTCCTGAAGGAAAAACGCCTTCGTTCACTGATGTGATTATTACATTCTCAAAATCCAAAACACGGGTTTCTAACACTCCCATTAGTTGAAGTCCGTCATATGCATCACCTTTAAAATCTAGTGAAGCTGTGCTTGTCAATTCTGCAAATAGAGTTTGAACGCTTTTAATAGTGTTTAAATAAGGATATTTTTCGTTTAAAGTTGCAATTTTATTAAATACCAATTTCAACTCTTGAAGAACAAGGTGTTCAACACTATTGACCTTGTTTTTATCCTGAATTGTTTTAATAATTGTTAAAGCTGAATTAACAGCTGTTGAAACGTCGTTACTCCAATTTTCGAATAAAAGTTTTAATAGGTCTTTGCCTTCATTTTCTGTTAAACCTAATATTGTTTCACTTGAAAGATGTGTAATATTTTCTTTTACTAGTTTTTCAGAAATACTTTGTGCATTAGGTAAAAACTTAGATGCTAATGGATGATTTAATATTGAAAGAATGTCTTTGTAATACAGATTATCTGTATCTCGAAGATGAATTGAAAACAGCAATTCAAAGAATACTACTGCAGGAAAATTTTTCAATGCAACCCCCATAGTCACATTAATGTTTTTTACATTTTCCGGTAGGGAGTATAGAAGGGGGACGAGTAAGTTTTCATCGCCTAAAACAATTGCGGTTTTTTTAATTTCTTCATCTGATAGTTCGGAAAGTAATTCTCCCACATATTTAGCTTGCCCAATATTTTTTTGTACTTCTACTAATTGAATGTGTTTGGGTTGTTTAAAATTATCAGAATGTATACTTGGCGGATTGTTCTGGAAATATTTCCATTCCTTAGTGTATTTTCTGATAAAATATGAGGCGCTGTGTTTTGGATCTTCGTAAAATGATAGATCTGTATCCCAATAAACTTTAGTGTTACCGGTTTCTAGTAGTTCTTGAAAAATATATTGTTCAGCGGTATTTAACGCATTAAACCCTACAAATAGATGTGTTATATTTCCATGGCTATTTATATAATGCTCAATATTTGCAGCAGCTTCCCTATATACCATTCCTTGGTAGCCGATGTTTTCTTTTAATAGCAATTCTTGGATATTATTATACAACAACGGCAGGTTTTCCCAAAACTTAAGGTAGTTTTCGATTAATTCAGTTTTTTCATCTGAAACTCCCCAGCGTTCTAAAGTTTTAATACTTGCCAAATACCCGAAAAAAGGAGCTGTTTCAACTAAATAACGATCAATCTCATTGAAGTCGTTTAGCAGTGTAGTCGCCCAGGTAGCGTAAGTTTCAAAATCATCTTTTTGTTTTATCGCAGCTGTATTTTGGTATGCCTGATAACTTTTAAAAAGTAATTCTGTATTATCTATTATAGAAAGGTTGGATAGTTGTTCTATAAACTCTTCTATACTTAATATTTTGGGAGCGAATTGTGTGTGTGAAGCTTGTTTCTTTAATTCGTTCATAAGAAAGCCACCAGCTCTCTTACTTGGTAGGATAATGGTTACTTCGGATATATCCGAGTAAGTATTTTTTATCTCTGCTAGGGTTTCTTGAATGAATGTTACCATAGCCTAAAAATAAGAAACGCCCCCGAAATTCGGAGGCGTTTCAAAAATATTTATTTAAAACTTATCGGCTGTTAATTATTTCTTTAAAGAAATTTCAACACGACGGTTTTGCTGTCTTCCAGCTTTAGTTTTATTAGTAGCGATTGGTCTAGATGGACCGTATCCTTCAGAAGTTAATCTGCTAGCGTCCATACCAATTGTAGTTAAGTAATCTTTAACTGAAGCAGCTCTTTCTTTAGAAAGTCTTTCGTTCAATTTTAAACTACCAGTACTATCAGTGTGACCTTCAATCTCGAACTTCGCGTTTGGATATTCTTTCATGATATCAGCGATGTTCTGAAGAACAGCGTAAGATTCTTTACGGATAGATGCTTTTCCAAGATCGAATAAGATAGTTTTAGAGTAATCGTTCAATTGCTTGATGATTTCTACAGAAACTTCTGGACAACCTTTGTTAGCTACAGTACCAGCAACATCTGGACACTGATCGTCTTTGTCAAGAACACCGTCACCATCTCTATCTGGCCAAGGGCATCCGTTGTTTTCTTTAGGACCAGCTTCGTTTGGACAAGCGTCGTCTTTATCAGCGATACCATCACCGTCAGCGTCTGGACAACCGTTAAGTTCCTTAAGACCAGCTACAGTTGGGCACTCATCTTTATGATCTGGCACACCGTCACCGTCAGTATCAGGACAACCGTTGAATTCAGCTAAACCTGGAGTTTCTGGGCACTCATCAAGTCTATCTTCAATACCGTCACCGTCAGTATCAGGACATCCGTTAAACTCAGCTAAACCTGGAGTTTCTGGACACTCATCATCTTTATCGTAGATTCCGTCACCGTCTGTATCTTTTCCACCAAATTGGAAAACAATACCAGCAGAGTGCTGGAAGTGAGAGATACCGTAAGCTTCTTCGAAAGCATGCTTATAAGTAGACTGTAGGTTAAGACCTAAGTTTTCAGTAAACCATACTTTAATACCAGCAGTTGCGTTAGCAGTTCCAAAACCGATATCGTCAACCCAAGTATAACCACCACCAATACCAAGAGATGGGTCAAACCAACCACCTGGAGCGATAGCGTTTCTGAAGCTGTACTTAATAGCACCATCAGCACCGTAGTAGCTAAGGTCATTTGCAGCAACGTCACCTAGTCTGTCAATTCTGTTGATAGAACCAGCAGCAGTAAATACAAATCCACTACCTACATATCTACTGATAGCAAGTCTTGAAACAGATGGTAAAATGTTCCAGTGGTCGTTTGCATTAAAATACTCGTCAAAGATCTCCCCTCTCATTCCAGGAGCTTGTAAACGTAATTGATCCTCATTTTGACCGGCAGGGTAAACGTCAACAGCGTTTACACCAACTTCAACAGCCCAAGGATTGTTCTCGTCTTGTGCATTTGCTACTCCAATTCCTAAGAAAAGAATAGCAGCAACTAAAAATCTGTTAAGATGTTTCATATTCGATTGTTTAATTTTTAAGTGTTAATTAAGAGCAAAAGTAAGTTGTTAAATATTATAAACAAAAGCAAATCTAATAAAATTTTCCTAAAATGCTTGCTATTAAAGAAGAAAGCGGGCTTTTAGGACGGGATTACCTCTAATTCTTTTCCAATCTTAATAAAGGCATTTATTGCTTTATCTAAATGCTCCTTTGTGTGTGCTGCTGATAGTTGCACGCGTATACGAGCCTTACCTTTAGGTACAACAGGGAAAAAGAATCCAATTACATAAATACCCTCTTCTAAGAGTCTGTCTGCCATTTTTTGCGATAATTTCGCGTCGTACAACATAACAGGTACAATTGCAGAGTCTCCATCGATTATATCAAAACCTGCTTCTTTCATTCCTTTTTTGAAATATAAAGTATTTTCAGCAAGCTTATCACGTAAAGACGTATCTCTAGAAAGCATTTCAAATACTTTAAGCGATGCACCTACAATAGCAGGAGCCAAAGAGTTGGAGAATAAATATGGACGAGAACGTTGTCTCAACATATCTATAATTTCTTTTTTACCAGTAGTGTAACCACCCATAGCACCACCTAAAGCTTTTCCTAATGTACCGGTAATAATATCTATCCGGCCCATTGCTCCTTTTTCTTCTAAAGTACCTATTCCTTGTTCTCCAATGAAACCTGTTGCGTGGCATTCATCGATCATAACCAAAGCATCATATTTATCGGCTAAATCACAAATTTTATCAAGTGGCGCTAATAAACCATCCATTGAAAATACTCCATCGGTTACAATTAATTTAAACCTTGCTCCTTTTTCATTTGCGGCAATCAATTGCTTTTCAAGATCCTCCATATCATTGTTTTGATATCTGTATCGAGCAGCTTTACAAAGTCGAACACCATCTATAATAGAAGCGTGGTTTAGTGAGTCTGAAATAATAGCATCCTCTTCACCTAATAAAGGTTCAAAAACTCCTCCATTTGCATCGAAACATGCAGCGTATAATATAGTGTCTTCAGTTCCGTAGAAATCGGCAATTGTTTGCTCTAGTTGTTTGTGTATGTCTTGAGTACCACATATAAAACGAACTGATGACATTCCAAATCCGTGTGTATCCATTGTGTCTTTAGCAGCTTGAATTACCTCTTTATTAGCAGAAAGACCTAAATAGTTGTTTGCACAAAAATTTAAAACTGTTTCTCCAGTAGAAACAGTGATTTCGGCATCTTGAGGAGAAGTGATAATTCTTTCCCTTTTATATAAACCGTTTTCTTTGATTTCTTCTAATTCTTTCTGTAAGTGTTCTTTTATTTTTCCGTACATATTTTAGTTTTTAAGACGTTTGTGCATTCTGATATTTAACCCTAAAAAGTTTAAAGGGTCTATTAAAGCAAGGTCAAAATGCTTAACCAGCTTTTAGAACTTTCAAAATTAAACTTTATTTATAACTATTTCACCTTCGTTGCTATAGATAAGTATTTTTTGTAATACCTCAATATCCATTTGCTGTAACGCATTAGCATATTCTGTTAACTGATCGGCATGCCAAATATTTTGAGAACCTGTTTTGTAATCTATTATTACAGCAGTGTTATCTGAGCTGATATTGATTCTATCCGGACGCAATACTAATCCCGTTCTTGTAATTACACTGCGCTCATTGTAAACTTTGTCATCGCCTTCGAATAAATTTTTTAAGTCCGAATGATTAATAATTTGATTTACAATATTACTTAATACTTCAAATTCTTCTTTCGGAATAATTGCACGTTCTTTTAAGTTGGCTAGCACTGTTTCGGCATCTTGTTTCGTATAAATCCTTGCCATTGTTTCGTGTAAAAGATTCCCGGCAGTAATTGCAGCTTGTATTTCTTCATCCTGAATTAAATTTTCTGATGAAACTATATTTAATCCGTGTTTTTTAGGACTACTAGATAAATATATAGGTAACTGCTGCGAAACTATTTCTTTATCTTTTGAAAGTTTAGGTAAGTTTTTTCCAAATTCATAAATCATTTGATCGGAATTCCACATTCCTTTATTCTTTAAGAACTCCATAAAAAGTTGGTTGTAACTATTAGGTGTTCCATCTTTAGTCTCAGTTGGCGTTTCAGCAAAAACATATAGTTTCTCTACTGCACGAGTTAAAGTTACATAAAGTAAGTTCAGGTTGTCTAATTCTAATTGACTTCTATGTTCATTGTACATTTCTTTTCCGATTTCTCCATAATTTTCAATTTCCGACTTAAAATTAATTTGTGCTTGATTAAAACTGAATTCATCATTTAAGGGGTACCAAAGTTTATCGTATTTGGCATCGTAAAATTGAATGTCTGCAAATGGAAAAATTACCACTGGAAACTCTAAACCTTTAGATTTATGAATGGTCATTAATTGTACTGCATTTGCTCCTTCGCTAGAAGGGATTGAAGCATTGTCTTTCTTGGTTTCCCAATAGTCTAAAAATGAAATTTTATCGGCTTGAGGTTGTTGTTCAAACTCATAAACTAAATCCATAAACCCGAATAAATAAGCATCGGCAACTTGTTGCATTTTGAATTTATCGATACAGTACTCGAATGCCTCGTATAAAGAAACAGATCGCATTTCTTTAAATTTAAAGTCTATACCGTATTCCGATAGGTTTTCCGAGAATTTTGCTTCTGAAATATTTAGGAATTTCGTAAAAAAACTGTGCTTCTCCTCTTTAAGGTTTAAATGGTCGTGTAATAAGTCTAACAGATTAACTTTTGCTTCGTCATTCTTAGGATACAAACAAAGTTGTAATGTGAAAACTAAAGTTTGCACTAATGAAGAAGACTGAAGTAATAGTGTTTCAGATGATATAACAGACACTTCTTTTTCCATTAAAAAAGTACTTAAAGCAATTCCATCTGCTTTTCTGCGAGTTAGTATGCATATATCACTTTCTGAAAAGCCCTTTTCTTTTAAATCAAGTATAGTATTATATACAAGCTCACCGTAATCTTCTTGTTTCTCTTCCTTTTTCTGTTTCTCAATAAATTCAAATTTTATATAACCTTCTTTCTTGTTGTTTAACTTTTGCTTGTTGCCTAATTCATAAAGTTTTGCGTGAGTTTTGTTAGAAAAATATGAAGCGGCAAAAGTAAAAAACTGATTGTTAAAGTCTATAATTTCGGCACAACTTCTATAATTTGTGCCGAGTGAAAGCACTTCTTTTTCACGTTGAAAAGGATTGTTGTTGCCATACAGGCCCATAAATTGCTCGGGAAGTCCACCACGCCAGCGATAGATAGATTGTTTAGCATCACCTACCAATAAAAGGCTTCCCGAATTCGGGTCTATCTCTTGCGAAAGCGCATTGTCTATTAAAGGAATTAAATTATCCCACTGCAGTTTTGAGGTGTCCTGAAACTCATCAATAAAAAAGTGTCGATACTTTTCGCCCATACGTTCATATATGAAAGGAGCGGGTTGATTTTTAATTTCTTTATTTATAATCGAGTTAAATTCTGAAATAGGAAGTATAGTTTTTTCTTCCTTAATCTTTTCAATTTCTTGGTTGACAAGATTTATTACAGAAAGAGGAGTGATATTTTTTAAAATTGAATCGTATAAATTAAACTTATTTACCATTTCCTTTATTTTCAAGTAATTTGAAAGAAAGGTTGGAGTTAAACTATCAATAATAGAGGTTATCGAAGGATCTTCTTTTGCTTTATAAAGACTTTTTCCTGTTTCTAAATTTTCCTGAAGTTTGTTGGCGTACACATTATATTCTCCAGATTTCAGTTTTAAAAAATGATTTGGTAATGTAGTTCTGGTGAAATCGGAGTGTTCTAAACCACTTTCATCTATAAGTTGAAGCGTCTCGCTGGCAATTTTTTCAATTTCTTCGGAAAGGTGTTTTCTTTTTAGAATTAGTTGCTTCTTAAATTCAAGAAAATCTTCAAGTGATTTTTGTTTTAACACCGAAACCTGATCGGCATCATTTTCATTAAAAAGTAATTTTGCAGCATTCGCTATATCACGTGATATATCCCAAGATTTATCGTCGTCGGTTTTTTCTAGTGCGAATTCGAGTAAAACTTTAGTGATTTCCTTGTTTTCTCCTGCTTTGCTTAACAACAAATCTACAGCTTCAGCTAAAAGCTCGGGAGTATCTAGAGAAACTTCAAAATTATTGGCAAGCTTTAAATCTCTTGCAAAAGTTCGAATAAGTCTGTGGTTAAAACTATCAATTGTTTCAACACTAAATGCGGCATAATTATGAAGTAAATTTTTTAGAATTCGTTTCGAGCGTTTTTGTATTTCTTCAATAGACATTCCAGTTTCCTCTGCAATAATAACTTGCATAGGTAAGGGGCTTGAAAGGCATTTTTCATCACTGAAAGCAACAAGAGTCTCTACAATGCGTTGTTTCATTTCGGCCACCGCTTTGTTTGTGAAAGTTATTGCTAGCAGATGTTTGAAGTAGTCATCTTTTGCTGCAGAAAGAATTTGCTTTAAGTACTCTTTTACAAGCGTAAAAGTTTTTCCGCTTCCTGCAGCGGCGTCATATATAGAAAAGGAGGTTTGTTTTGTCAAGATTTTCACATTTTGCACTAAATTACTGTTTTTATCTCTTCTGAATCAAATTAATCTATAGCAGTATAGAAATCTTATAAAACCTATAACACTTTTTGATAGAGATAATGATTAAATTTGAGTCAATTTAGTAATAACCAATAAAAAAACGATATAATTATGTCTTTTGAATTACCAAAATTACCGTATGCACACGATGCATTAGAGCCTAATATTGACGCTCAAACTATGGAAATACACCACGGAAAACACCATCAAGGTTACACCAACAATCTAAATGCTGCGATTGAAGGTACAGATATGGAAGGAAAGTCTATTGAAGATATCTTAAAGAATTTAGATATGAACAACAAAGCTGTTCGTAACAACGGCGGTGGGTTTTACAACCATAGTCTTTTCTGGAAAGTAATGTCTCCAAATGGAGGTGGTAAGCCTTCAGGTGACTTGGCTAAAGCTATTGATGATGCTTTTGGAAGTTTTGATGCTTTTAAAGAGAAGTTTTCTGATGCAGCTAAAACTCAATTCGGTTCTGGATGGGCTTGGCTATGTGTACATAAAGGTGGAAAAGTAGAAGTTTGCTCAACTCCAAACCAAGATAACCCATTAATGCCAAATACTGGATGTGGTGGAACTCCAATCTTAGGACTAGATGTTTGGGAGCACGCTTATTATTTAAAGTACCAAAACAAGCGTCCTGATTATGTAGGAGCATTTTGGAACGTAGTAAACTGGGACGAAGTTTCAGCTAATTACTCAAAAAACAAATAATAGCAAGTTTTTAAATAACAGCTATAAATAAGAAATCCGCAATCAATTTGATTGCGGATTTTTTTTATGGTGCTAAGTTTAATTAACTTAAATAGTTTTTAGCATTAATAGGCGCGACCTAAATTACCTTCATAGAAGTTTATGTAAGCGCGATTTACCACTCTATTTCCTCCTGCAGTAGGATAATCGCCAGTAAAATACCAATCTCCTAAGTTTTTAGGACAAGCTTTGTGCAAGTTGTCTACAGTTTGGAAGATTAATTTTACCGGAGATTTAATAGTTTCTGAACTAATTATTTCAGCAATTTTATCTGAAATCTCCTCATCGGTAAATGGTTCGTATAGTTTCTTTACTTGGTTTACTACCTCTGCATCTTTCAGCGTTGACTGTTCAATACACTTGTTGTAAATTTCTTCGACTACCGAATAGGTGCCGCGATCTTTGTGTAATTCTAAAGCTGCTTGGAATGCCACTAAGTCTTCAAGTCTCGCCATGTCTATTCCATAACAGTCTGGGTAGCGTATTTGTGGAGCAGATGAAACGACTACAATTTGTTTTGGATGCAACCTATCGAGCATTGTTAAAATACTTTTTTTCAGAGTTGTACCACGTACGATACTATCGTCGATAATCACTAAGCTATCTTCAGGTTTTACAACTCCATAAGTTACATCGTAAACGTGAGCAACTAAATCATCTCGACTGCTATCGTCGGTAATGAAAGTTCGAAGCTTAACATCTTTAATTGCGATTTTTTCAGTTCTTACTTTATGTGCTTGTATCTGCTGAAGTCTTTCTGCGGTAAGATTGTCTTTTTCACGAAGAATTACTTCGTTCTTTTGTTTGTTTAATTCGTCTTGTGCAGCATCCAACATTCCGTAGAATGAAGTTTCGGCAGTGTTTGGAATAAATGAAAATACTGAATTTTCTGTATCGTAGTTGATGGCTTCTAAGACCTTAGGCATAACTAGTTTTCCTAGCATTTTACGCTCTTGGTAAATTTCCGCGTCACTTCCTCGTGAAAAGTATATGCGTTCAAATGAACAAGATTTTCTTTCTAATGGAGCAAGAATTTCGGGTGTACTTAACTTCCCGTTTTTCTTGATAATTAAGGCGTGACCTGGTTCAAGCTCTTTAACCGATTCAAAAGGAACGTTGAAAGTAGTTTGAATAGCTGGTCTTTCTGAAGCTACTACAATAACCTCATCATCTTGATAATAATACGCTGGCCTTATCCCTGCTGGATCTCTTAATACAAAGGCATCTCCATGGCCTAATAATCCTGCCATTGCGTAACCACCATCCCAATTGGATGCAGATTTACGAAGGATTTTAGCAACTTTTAAATTTTCTGCGATATAAGGAGAAGCTTGTTGCTTGTTAAGACCTTGTGTTTTTGCTTTTTTATAAAGCTTGCTTACTTCACTGTCAAGAAAATGTCCGATACGTTCCATAACAGTAACAGTATCAGCTTTTTCTTTTGGATGCATTCCTAACTTAATAAGATTGTCAAAAAGATCGTTTGTATTGGTCATATTGAAATTCCCCGCAATAATAAGGTTGCGATGCATCCAATTATTCTGACGAAGAAAAGGATGAACATTTTCAATACTATTTAAACCGAAAGTTCCATAACGAACGTGTCCTAAAAACAATTCGCCTATATAAGGAATGTGTTTCTTTTGTTCTTCAACACTGTCCTTTAATTTAGGGTTGTTTTTAAATTCTAGGTTTATTCTTTCGTTAATTTGCGAAAATATATCCTGAATAGGTTGTGCTTGATTAGAACGCACTCTACTGATATAGCGTTCTCCTGGCGATACATCCAACTTAATACTTGCAAATCCAGCACCATCTTGACCTCGATTGTGCTGTTTTTCCATCATAAGGTACATTTTGTTTACCCCGTAAAAGGCAGTGCCGTATTTTTCCTTGTAATATTCTAAAGGTTTTAGCAATCTAACCATTGCTATTCCGCATTCGTGTTTTAAGGCGTCGCTCATTTTTTGAAGATACTCGTTAAAGGTTAAGAGTTATTAAGTTGTGTTATTTTAAATATTTAAAGTATAAAAAACGCCCTGAAATTTCAGGGCGCGTATTTATGTTAGTTTTATATCAAACTGCGTTAGGCTTTTAAATTGTTGGATTCGTTCGTACACTTCTTTATTGGATAAATTCAATAATCTTTCTGGTCCAAACTTTTCTACACAAAATGAAGCTAATGCCGAGCCGTTAATAACAGCGTTTTTCATATTTGAATAGCTATAATCTCCTGTTTTTGCTAAATATCCTGTAAACCCTCCTGCAAATGTATCACCAGCTCCGGTTGGATCAAATACTTCTCGCAATGGCATAGCGGGTGCAAAGAAAACATCGTCATCGCCAAATAATAATGCGCCGTGTTCTCCTTTTTTAATTACTACGTAATCAGGCCCCATTTCCATTATCTTATGAGCTGCCTTTACTAGCGAATATTCTCCTGAAAGTTGTCTTGCCTCTTCATCATTAATTGTAATTACATCAACCTTCGCAATTACTTTCATTAAATCCTCTAGTGCACTGTCCATCCAGAAGTTCATTGTGTCTAACACTATCAATTTAGGGTCGTTCATTTGTTCAATAACACCTAATTGGACGAGAGGATGAAGATTTCCTAACATAACTACTTCAGCATCTCTATAATCTTGCGGAACTTTAGGTTCAAAATCAGCTAAAACATTAAGATCTGTAATCAATGTATCGCGAGTGTTCATATCGTTGTGATATTTTCCACTCCAAAAGAACGTTTTTCCTTCCTTTACAATTTCAAGCCCAGAAAGGTTCATTCCTTTTTCTTTCAGCATCTCTAAGTTTTCTTCAGGAAAATCACCTCCCACTATAGAAACGATTGCACCATCAGTTTTAAACTGCGAAGCTGCTAATCCGATATAAGTGGCAGCGCCTCCGAGAATTTTTCCGGTTTTCCCAAAGGGAGTTTCAATGGCGTCAAAGGCTACAGTACCTACAATTACAAGTTTACTCATAGTTTTATGCTGAACAGTTTAAGTTTATTTAATCATTTCTTAACCTGAAAACCATAACTTGAAGGCTTCAAATTAAGAAGGTGCAAATTTAGTAATAAAATGCTGTATTATACACGTTTTTCAAATCAAACATATTCACAAGATAACTTCAGGTTTTAATATCTTTGAGATAACCCATAATAAAGCTTTGCTATTTTTAAATTTCCTAGTTGACTGATAACGAGATTGAACAATGATTAACAAACGACTTCTTATTAAAAACTTACTCGCACATAACGATGAGAGTAGCTTCTATGATAAGAAACGAAAAATTGATCTTAGCAGTAAAGAAGGTAAAGCAAAATTCTTGAAACACATCTGTGCTTTAAGCAATAGTAATCCTGCAAATAATTCATTTATCGTTATAGGTGTAGAGGATGAAACCAACGAAATAAGAGGTGTCGACTTTTTTGATGATAGTAAAATTCAAAATCTTGTAAATGCGTATCTCACCAACCCGCCTTTAATTATTTACGAAAACGTGGCTTTTCCAAATTTAACCGACAAAGTTGTTGGGTTGGTTACCATTAGACCTCACGGAAAAATCACTTCGCTGCGAAAAAATATTTGGAAGTATTGGGGCGGAAGCATTTTTATGCGTGATGGCAGTATTTCAATGCCAAAAGATTTCGATATTGAGATTAAAGATGTGAACTCTGAAATCGTGAGATCTATAGAAAACGCAGCTAAAAACAATATTAAATTAACGCTTGACGGTGTTATCGATTTTATTAATAATCGACACAAAGACTTAGAAAGTCACTACAAAGTTTTTAAAGAACAATTTGTAGTTTGCTGGGCAGGAACACCAAAGAAACTAAAAGATAAAACCTACTATTCTAGAGTTGATATTGAATTAATCAACGAGCAAGTACGACTTTTTTATTCTGCCTTAGATGAAATAAGCATCGGCTTTACTGAGGATTATTTCAAGATTGTAGAATATGTACATTTAGGGTTGAATGAACAGTTCAAATATTATCCATTGGAAGAAGTTACCATTCATTTTTACGAAAATGGATCGTATAATATTGATACAGAGTTGATTTTCGAGCCGCCTCAATTTAATAAGAAAACACTTTATCATATTTTTAATGCAAACAATGCGGTTTTGGCAAAAATAAAACACAACATTCCGCTAAACGATTCAGAGAAAAAAGACTTGCCTCTTCTTCCTTCAACATATCTCATTTGTTATTTAAACAATTTTGAAGATGCCAAACAAAAATTACAAGAAGCCAAGGAGGTTTTAAGAGATTATAATGTAAAAGCTTATCAGCTTTCTAAAGAATCGTTGCGAATTTTAAGGAAGGTGAGTTATAATTAAAAACACTTTTCGCCTAATTTTTATATCTTTAAACCACACTAATAAATTTTAATCCTATGGGCATATTCGATACTATCAAAGAAAAATTAAGCAATGAATTTATTGACATCATTGAGTGGTTGGATTATACAGATGATACTATATGTCATAGGTTTGAACGCTACCAAAATGAAATAAAAAACAACGCTAAACTCATCGTTCGAGAAGGGCAGACAGCTGTTTTTATCAATGAAGGCCAACTTGCAGATGTTTTTGAACCTGGTACATATACTTTAAACACTCAAAACCTACCAATTTTAACTACTTTAAAAGGATGGAAATACGGTTTCGACAGTCCGTTTAAGGCTGAAGTTTACTTCGTAAATACGCATCTTTTTACCGATGAAAAATGGGGAACCAAAAACCCGATTACACTAAGTGATGAGCGTTTTGGTTTGGTTGAAATTCGTGCCTTCGGAACTTATGCATTCAAGATTAACGATCCTGGGAAATTTATAATTGATATTGTTGGAACAGATAATAATTTTACCAATTTTGAAATTAACGAACACCTTAAAAGCTTAATCGCTACAAGATTTACAGATACTGTTGGGAAGGCTAATCTTCCTATTGAACTTTACGCAGCAAATACTACCGAACTTTCTGAAACTTGTAAAGAGGTTATGCAGCCTGAATTTAATAGTGTAGGTATTGCTTTAGAAAAATTCTACATCGAGAATGTTTCTATGCCGGAAGACCTGAAAAAGGAAATTTTTGAATACAGCCGAATCGATAAATTAGATCTTGATAAATTAACAAAATTCAAAACTGCAAAAGCTATTGAAGCAGCTGCTGCAAATGAAGGTGGAACAGCTGGTGCTGGTATGGGAATGGGAATGGGCTTTGTACTTGCGCAACAAATGGGCGGAATGATGAACCCACAAATGGGACAACAGCAAGTTCAACAACAGCAAGGTGGAGTAATGCCACCGCCAATGCCTACAGCAGTTCAATATTTCTATGCTTTAAATGGCGCACAAGCTGGCCCCGTGAGTATAGAGCAGCTAAAAGGCTTGTTTGCTAATAGAACAATAAATAAAGACACTTTAATTTGGAAAGCAGGTTTGTCTGAATGGACAAAACTTCAAGAAGTGGAAGAGCTGAAATCCTTCTTAGGTGGAAATACACCTCCGCCTTTACCACCACAATAGGTTTCGATAATATTTTAAAAATGTTGCTTTATAACTTTTTTAAAATGGTTCCGAACCACAGCGTAATTTATGGAAGAAATTTCACCTAAAAAATCTGAACTTAAAAAGTCCTGTGTCAATTGTGGTGCAGAACTTATTTATGCCCCTGGTACAACAGAACTTAAATGTGATTACTGCGGTTATACAGAAGAGATTAGACCTTCACAAAGTGAAATCGAAGAGTTAGAGCTTAAATCTTATTTAGAAAAGATGGGCTCTTTAAGTCACAGTGAAGAAATTTCTATGCTTCATTGTAAGAACTGTGGGGCAAATCAACACATTGAAGAAAATTACAAATCTCTTGCCTGTGTATATTGTGGTTCACCCTTAATTATAGAAGATGCTTATACTGAAGAATGGATATTGCCGGGAGCAGTTCTGCCATTTCAAATAAACCAACAAAAGGCGCATCAAATTTTTAAAAACTGGGTAAACTCTCTCTGGTTTGCGCCGAATAATCTTAAAAAAGCAGCAATAGACCCGCAAAATACTAAAGGTTTATATGCTCCATTTTGGACATTCGATGCACAACTTTATGCAAATTATTCAGGGCAAAGAGGCGAATATTATTACGTGAGTAAAACTGTAGGAAGCGGTAAAAACAAACGTACAGTTCAAGAAAGAAGAACGCGATGGTATCCTGCTTCTGGAAGCGTTTCAGGCTTTGTAGATGACACATTAATAAAAGCTTCAAATCAAAAGAATGGAGTGATCCCAGCTAAAATAGCACGATGGAATTTACAGCTTTTAAAACCTTTTGACAGTAGTTACTTATCAGGATTTATAACTGAAAAATATACTATTCCTTTGTTAGAGGGACATAAAGCGAGTAATGAAGTTGCTGAAAGTATAGCTCTAACATGGGCGAAAAGAGATATAGGAGGGGATACTCAGCGAGTTTCATCAATTGATGTAAAGCTAAGTGATGAAACCTTTAAACATATTTTATTGCCAGTTTATATCAGCACTTATAGATTCAAAGGGAAGCGATATAATTTTTATGTAAACGGACAAAGTGGAATTATATCTGGAGATCGCCCATATTCATTCTGGAAAATATTCTTCTTGGTATTATTTTTAATTTTTGCAATAGCAATTATTATTTTAATTTCATCCTAATGAGAACAGTTGTAATAGGAGATATTCACGGAGGTTTAAAAGCTTTAAAACAATTGATTGAAAAAGCAAACCTCCCAAAAGACACACAATATATATTTCTGGGTGATTATGTAGATGGTTGGAGTGAATCGGCAGAAGCTATTGCGTACTTAATAAATTTTTCTCAAGAAAATAAATGTATCCTTTTAAGAGGAAACCACGATGAACTGCTATATAACTACTTGAAAACAGGTGAAAAAAATTCAATGTGGCTAAATCAGGGTGGTGAAAGTACTGTAAAAAGCTATTCAGGTTTATCAAAAACTGAAAAAGGAATTCACATTCGTTTTCTTGAAAACCTCACTAATTATCATATCGATTCAGAAAACCGCCTTTTTCTCCATGCAGGATTTATGAATTTACACGGTCCTCAACACGAATATCATCCACATTTGGTGTATTGGGATAGAACTTTATGGGAAATGGCTTGTTCGTTAGATACTAGAATTTCAATGGACGACGATAGATATCCTAAGCGTTTAAAACTCTTTAAGGAAATATATATAGGCCATACACCTGTAACTCGAGTGGGTTTTGATGTCCCAGCTAATTTCGCAAATGTTTGGAATATCGATACTGGAGCTGCTTTTAAAGGAAAGTTGTCTATGCTTGATATAGATTCTAAGGAAATTTGGCAAAGCCAAGCTGTTCATTCTCTGTATCCTAAAGAATCAGGAAGGAATTAGCACTTCTTTATTACAAAATACATTTTACAGTTCTTATATTTGTATAAGTAGTTTCCCCAAAATAAATATCATGGCACTCAAAAATATACGTCTCGAAGTAATGCAAACCATAGAAAAAGAAGTTGATAATTATATCGATCAATTTCTTATTCCTGTTGAAAAAATTTGGCAACCAACCGATCTTTTGCCAGATTTCCAGAAAGAGGATTATATGGATGAAGTAACTCAGATTCGTGAAGAAGCAAAAGAACTCGGATACGATTTTTGGATCGTATTAGTAGGTGATATGGTAACAGAAGAAGCATTGCCAACTTATGAAAGTTGGTTAATGGATATGGAGGGAGTTGATCAGCACGGACGTAATGGATGGAGTAAATGGATTCGTCACTGGACCGGTGAAGAAAATCGACACGGAGATACATTAAATAAGTATTTGTATTTATCTGGAAGGGTAAATATGAGAGAAGTGGAGATAACAACACAGCATTTAATTAATGATGGTTTTGAAGTTGGTACTGGTCGAGATCCTTACAGAAACTTTATTTATACGAGCTTTCAGGAGTTAGCAACCAATATTTCGCACAGCCGAGTGGGAAAAATCGCTAAGAAAAAAGGAAACAAATCACTAGCAAAAATGTGTACTCTCATTGCCGGAGATGAAATGCGTCATCATTTAGCGTATCGTCAATTCGTAAAAACTATTTTTGAATACGATGCTAGTGAAATGATGTTGGCATTTGCAGACATGATGCAGAAAAAAATTATAATGCCAGCCCAAAACCTCCGACAAAGTGGTGGAAAAATGGCTTCAGCTTTTGATGATTTTAGTAATGCTGCACAGCGATTAGGTGTTTATACAACTTATGATTATATCGATATTCTTGAAAGATTAAATTCTCACTGGGAAATTTCTAAAATTTCAGGACTTACAGATGAAGCTGAAAAAGCTCGTGATTACCTTCTAAAATTACCTTCAAGAATGCTTCGAATTGCAGATCGAATTAAAATACCAGAAGACGCAAACCGTTTCAAATGGGTTGAGCCTAACGGAATTATATAATTATTAGAGATTTTAGAACATTAAAAAACCCCAAAGATTAATTAATCTTTGGGGTTTCTTTAATTTAATAAAACAAATGAATCTTCAGTTTGTCAAATTTTAAATATTACAAATCAAATTTAATACCCTGAGCTAATGGAAGCTCAGTTGTATAGTTGATTGTATTTGTTTGTCTACGCATGTAGATTTTCCAAGCGTCACTTCCACTTTCGCGTCCGCCACCTGTTTCTTTTTCACCACCAAATGCACCACCAATCTCAGCACCTGACGTACCAATATTTACGTTTGCAATTCCACAGTCTGATCCTTGAACAGATAAGAAGCGTTCAGCTTCACGTAAGTTATTAGTCATTATAGCAGATGAAAGTCCTTGCACAACTCCATTTTGAAGTTCGATAGCATTTTCAACATCACCACTATACTTCATCATATATAATACAGGTCCGAATGTTTCGTGTTGAACGATTTCGAAGTCGTTTTCTGCTTCAGCAATAGCTGGTTTTACATAGCATCCACTTTCGTATCCTTCACCTTCTAGAACGCCACCTTCAACGATAATTTTTCCGCCTTCTTCTACAACTTTTTCTAAAGCGTGTTGGTAATTCTTAACAGCATCTTTGTCGATAAGCGGTCCAACGTGATTTTTTTCATCTAGTGGGTTACCAATACGAAGTTGCTTATAAGCAGCAACAACAGCATCTTTTACTTTATCGTAAATACTTTCGTGAATAATTAATCTTCTTGTTGAAGTACAACGTTGTCCAGCAGTTCCAACAGCACCAAATACAGCACCAATTACAGTCATTTTAATATCTGCGTCTGGAGTAACAATAATTGCGTTGTTTCCACCAAGTTCAAGAAGTGATTTTCCTAAACGTGCGGCAACAGCTTGAGCAACTATTTTACCCATTCTAATAGAACCTGTAGCAGAAATTAAAGGAATACGCTTATCGTTAGTCATTAATTCACCAACTTTATAATCACCGTTGATTAAACAAGAAATACCTTCTGGCAAATTGTTATCTGCAAATACCTTAGCAGCAATTTTTTGACAAGCAACACCAGTTAAAGGTGTTTTTTCTGATGGTTTCCAAACACAAACATCCCCACAAACCCAAGCTAATGCTGTATTCCAAGCCCAAACTGCCACTGGGAAATTAAATGCAGAAATAATTCCTACAACTCCAAGTGGGTGGTATTGTTCGTACATTCTGTGTCCTGGACGTTCACTGTGCATTGTTAATCCGTGAAGTTGACGAGATAAACCAACTGCGAAATCACAGATATCAATCATTTCTTGTACCTCACCTAAACCTTCTTGGTAACTTTTTCCCATTTCATAAGAAACTAGCTTCCCTAGAGGTTCTTTCAATCTTCTTAATTCTTCACCAAATTGACGTACAATTTCTCCTCTTTGTGGTGCTGGCTTTACTCTCCATTCTTTAAAAGCTGAGGCAGCAGTTTCTATTACCTTTTCATAGTCTCCTTTTGAAGATGTGGATACTTTTGCAATTACCTTTCCATCAACTGGTGAGTATGAGGTGATTTCTTCACCTTCAGAAAACCATTTACTACCTGTAGAGGTACCAAGGTTTGTGTCTTTAATTCCTAATTGTTCCAATGCTTCTTCAATTCCGAAGCTAGTGGTTGTTGCTTGCATATATTTTTTATTTTTAATCTAAAATTTTACGAAGTGCAAAGGTACACAATGCACCGTAGAATGTAAAACGAAAGTGTATGTGGTTGATAAATAAGATGTTAATCTTGTGTGAAACGAGAATCGGCTTCCATTACAGTACCGCATTTATCGCAAGTGCGTAAATCTTCGTCGTTGTAGAAGTGGTTAAAATGTTTTAAAAAATCAGTTTCGATATTATTCAATGGAAAATAAACTTCGTGTAACTTATTGTTACAGTTATCACAGAACCACAGCAAACCATCCTTTCCTTTAAGATCGACGCGTTTTCTTTCAATAACTAGTCCAATTGACCCTTCGCTTCTACTGGGAGAGTGAGGCACTTTTGCAGGATGAAGATACATGTCTCCTGGCCCTAGGTCCATTATTTTTTTCTCTCCATCTTCCTGAATTGCAACCTGAATATTTCCTTCTAACTGATAAAATAGTTCTTCGGTTTCATTGTAATGATAATCCTTACGAGCATTAGGTCCAGCAACAATCATTACGATATAGTCATCAGACTCTACGTATAAATTTTTATTGCCAACAGGAGGTTTTAGCAACTCTCGATTTTCTTCTACCCACTTATTTAAATTAAACGGTTTCTTGATTGCCATAACCTAACTTTTTGTGTTAAATAGTAAAAGTACGGCAATTTGAGGGAATAGAAAAGGGATGTAGAATTACTTTTTATAAAAGATTTGTGTAAAGTAATTACGATCATTCTCACTTTTTAATACTCCAAATCCAGTATGAGTAAAATCACCTTCAATTATTACTTTATGACTTGTACTATTTAACCAAGCATTTACAACTTCTTCTGCAGTATCATAGCCATATCCAACTATTTCATTAACGGTTTGAGCCTTTTGATAAAATTTTATAGCTTCTGAACGATATCCAAAATTATCGTGATTTAATTCGTTTATATCAATCATGTACAACGAGTGGTCTACAGCTAGGGCAGATGAGTATTGATTGTCTAGTTGCAGTGTGTTTAATCCTAAAGAGTCTCGATAAATGTTAATAATCTCTAAGATGCGAGAGGACAACTCACTGTTATTCTTTTTAACAAGTTCTAAGTCTATTTCGTATTTTACTTGTTGATGATTTATTGAATTGTCTTTTGAGCAGGAAATTAAAACAAGGCATAGAAATGCCATGAGGAGGCTTTGTTTTATTCTAATCATTATTGTGGGGATATAAGATTTTGTTCAAAAGTAAAAATATATTTGAATCTGCAAGAGTGTTTTTGAAAAATAATTTGCAAAATGATAATTTTGATGAGAATACTGTCGTTAAATTAAGGATAAATTAGTATTATTATCGTAAATATTGTCTGAAATAATAAACTCCATATCATGAATAAAGTTTTATTACCTCTCCTGTGTTTTTTATTATTATTATTAAGCTGTAAAAACCCTAATAAACACAATGCTGAAGATTTTAAAGTTGATGAAATTGCAGGTAGTAAAGAGGATGTTTTTGGGATTGTAATTCATGGTGGCGCTGGAACTATTCTTAAAGAGAATATGAGTGATTCGTTAGAAGCGGCTTATAAAGAGAAGCTAAAGGAAGCAATTTCTATCGGACATGAAATCCTTAAAAATGGGGGTACTTCTTTGGAGGCTGTTACAAAAACTATTAACGTATTGGAAGACTCCCCACTTTTCAATGCAGGAAAAGGATCTGTTTTTACTCATGATGCAACAAACGAGCTCGACGCTTCTATAATGGACGGTGCAACTCTAAACGCAGGTGCGGTAGCGGGAGTAAAACACATAAAGAATCCAATAGATTTAGCGAAAGATGTAATGCAAAAAAGCGAACACGTTATGCTATATGGCGCAGGTGCTGAAGAATTTGCTCAATCTTTAGGTTATAAAATGATGGATACAACTTATTTCTATACAAAAAGTAGATACGAATCGTTACAAAGGATTTTAGAAAAAGAAAAAACTATAAACACTGAAAAAATTTCCTTTCAAGATCCTTACATAAAGAATTCAAAATTCGGTACTGTTGGTTGTGCAGCACTAGACAAACACGGAAATCTCGCTTCGGGGACATCTACGGGAGGAATGACAAACAAGCGCTGGAATCGAATTGGTGACGCCCCAATAATTGGAGCGGGAACGTATGCCAATAATGCAACATGTGCTGTTTCTTCAACTGGATGGGGTGAATTCTTTATTCGGTCGGTAGTTGCTTATGATATTTCTGCTTTGATGGAATATAAAGGAATGAGTTTACAAGATGCTGCAAAAGAGGTTATTCATAAAAAAGTGCCTGCACTTGGAGGAGATGGTGGCATTGTTGCAATTGATAAAGACGGAAATGTAGCAATGGAGTTCAACACCGCAGGAATGTACTGGGCATCAATGAATGCTGAAGGAGAATTGGAAATTGGGATTTATAATGAGGAATAAATGGAGCCCTATTACATAATAATATTTACATCAATCCAAACTGAAAACACCAAAAGTTACTCTGAAATGGCCGAATTAATGGATATATTGGCAAAACAATAACCAGGATTTTTGGGCATGGAAAGCAAACATAGATCCTTTGGTTGCGCAGAAAAAAGGAAAGGAAAAATGGTTTACATATTGTAAAGTTAGGATTTGTAAAGTTGAGAGGGAGTATGAGTTTTTAAAAAATAAAATGTAGATGCCTAACAATTAACGCAACCTTTTTTTATTTTCCCTATCTATATAGTATTACTAATAAATTTCCTAAAAAAGCGAACCATAGATAAAAACTACATCTAATCCTTAAATAATAAATAGATGTGGGTAAAAAACTTACTTCCAGTAACCTTTCTTAGTGCAATACTTTTTTCAATTTTATTCTACAACCAAGATTTAGGTCTAAACCTAATAATCTTTGAAACCTCGTTTATTATCTTTTGGATCTTCACTAAACAGTTTAACTTTTCAAATCAAGTTCAAGTTATTACTACCGTAGGATTCTTATTAACATCTGTATTTACAGTGCTTACGCATTCAGTTTTATCATATGTAATCCATTTTATAGCTGCATTTATTTTCGTGGGAGTTCTAAATTATCCGTCTGCAAAATCAATTATAACTGTTGCCTTAATTTCTATAAAATCAATATTTCAGGCTCAAAATGAATTTTTAAACAGTGTAACAAAATCAAAAGTAAAAGGGAAGAGTATTGGAAAAATAATATGGAAGTTTAGAATTTTCATAATACCTGCAGCGGTTATTTTTGTTTTTGTGTCAATTTACAAAGCTTCAAATCCAATTTTTGATGAGTTGACAATTAATCTGGGTGTAAAATTTCAAAGTGTATTTAACTTTATTTTTAAGGATATTGAATTTCTATTTATAATAACACTTTTGCTAGGCTTGTTAATTAGCAATATTCTTTATTTCAGAACGAAAAACTTTTCAATAAAAAAGGCAGACACTAACGCTAGCGATATTTTAATTAGAAAGAAACAAAAAGGACAAAGAAACTTTAAAACATTAAGTTTGAAAAATGAATTAAAGGCGGCTTTGTTCCTGCTTTTCATCCTCAACTTGATTTTATTAATATTGAATATTGCTGATGTCTATTTGGTTTGGTTCAATTTTGAGTGGGATGGACAAACCTTAAAACAATTTGTACACGAGGGAACTTATCTTTTAATTTTCTCTATTTTAATATCAATTGCGATAATACTTTACTTTTTTAGAGGAAACATGAATTTTTATGCCAAGAATAGAGTCTTAAAAAATCTAAGCTATTTATGGTTGTTCCAAAATGTCATTTTAGCAATCTCAGTAGGTGTTCACAACTATTGGTACATAGAACATTTCTCATTAGCCTATAAAAGAATAGGTGTAGCAATATTCTTGATTTTAACTTTGTACGGATTATATTCAGTTTTTATTAAAATAAGAAATGTAAAATCTGGGTTTTATCTTTTTCGTACAAATGCCATGGCATTGTATATTCTTTTGGTGGTAAGTAGTATGGTTAATTGGGATGGTTTAATTGCCAAATATAATTTTGCTCACGCCGATACAGCTTTTCTACATTTTGATTATTTGGTAGATTTATCTGATAAATCCTTACCCTATTTAGACAAACCTATTTCAGAATTAACTAAAATTGAAAACATTCAAACTAAAATATTTCCTTACGATGCAGATTTTATGAATGCCGAAGAATATCATAAACAAATCAAATCAAGAAAAAGAATATTTAAACAAGATTGGGAATCTAAAAGCTTTTTATCCTGGAATTTCCCTGAATATGTAGCCTACAACAGATTGTTTAAAAAATAAATGGGAAAAATTACTTACGAATTCTTGTTAATTCCCTCCCAAATGTTAAACTTCTAATTACAATTTCAACTCATTTTTACTTTTCAAATTCAACCTCCCACCCAAAAAACATATTTCATATTTTTTTTCGAATCAAAACAAATTGGTTTTGCTTTGTAAGCCAATCAATTTGACTTATTTTTAAATATTTATAGCCGTCGCGTATGAAAATTTCACTCAAGGTTTTTTCCATCGTTTTGATTCTTCTCGTTTTTTCCTGTAAAGACAAGAACAAACACGCCGAAACAGACAACCTCTTCAAATTCAAGGATTATATTTCCTATAACACTTACGGAAATCAATCTGTTACAACTGATATTCGCGTTGAGCTTACGAAATCGTTGGAGCAGTTTGAGATGACAGAGCAACTTTCTGCTGATGATTACTTAAGTATTTCTCCAAAAACAAAAGGGAAATTGGTAGTTGAAAACGGCAAAACCCTAATATTTCAACCTTCAGAATACTTAAAACCAGACACCGAATACACTGTAACGGTAAAGCTGAATAAGTTATACGAAGACATTGCTAAAGACTTCAAAACATATACCTTCAGTTTTCATACAATCACGCCAAATTTTAAAGTTGACATCGGCAACCTTCAAAGTTATGACAAACAATGGCAATACGTTGAAGCATCTGTGGAAGCCTCAGATGTAATTTCTTTAGAAAAAGCCAAGCAATTGGTTTCAGCTTCACAGGAAGGCAAAAAGCTAAATTTGAAATGGCCGGCAGAAACAACAGAAGCTCGTTATTTCAGTTTTACAATCGATAGTATTAGCCGTGAAATGAACGATTCTGAAATCCTAATAAAATGGGACGGCAAGCATATCGGCGCAGAAAACAAAGGCGAAAACAAGTTTAAAATTCCGGGGCAAAATAGCTTTACAATAGTTGATATAAGTAGCACTGTGGGCTCTTCGGCACTATTGAGCATCAACTTTTCAGATCCCTTAATGGAAAATCAGGATTTCGCTGGGCTGGTTACTATCGAAAACACCGCAGATCTGCGTTACGAAGTAAACGGAAATGTGTTGAACGTTTACCCGCCAAACCGCGTTGTGGGCAACGTAAAAGTTACCGTTTTCACGGGAATTAAAAACACGGAAGGCTTCGGTTTAAAGAAAGAATTTTCAGAATTGGTTTCTTTTGAACAGTTAAAACCTGCAGTGCGAATGATTTCAAAAGGGGTTATTCTTCCGAATTCTGCTTCTACGCCCGTTTATTTTGAAGCAGTAAATCTTTCAAAAGTAGATGTTCGAGTTATTAAAATTTACGAAAACAACGTGCTGCAATTTCTTCAAAGTTATAATTTGAACGACATTAATACGTACGATATTCGACGAGTTGGTAGGCGAATTGCCAAAAAGACTATCGATTTAAAAAATGATGACTTGTCAAGTAATGGAAGCTGGAAAGCTTACGCAATTAATCTTTCGGAATATTTTAAAGCAGATCCCGGTGCCATTTATCAACTGGAAATCAGTTTCAAAAAAGATTATATCATTTATGATTGCGCCGAGACTACAGCAAGTGAAGAAGATAGTAACGAAAACTACGAAGAAGATCCATATTATACATTCGACCCCTCTGAAGATGAAGATATTCGCGAAGAGCGATATTGGGATAACCAAATTTACCGCTGGCGAAATTTTACCTATAATTGGCAACAGCAGGACAATCCGTGTCATGCCGCTTATTACAACGAAGATCGCGTAGTGACGGCAAATATTTTGGGTTCAGATTTAGGCTTAATTGTGAAAAAAAGCAACAATCGCTCCTATCATTTTATTACCACAAACCTAATTTCTGCAAAGCCCGAAGGTGGTGTAAAAATTAAACTTTTCAACTATCAGCAGCAACTCATTGAAACGCTTACTACCGAAGCCGACGGAATAACGCTTTACGACGGCACTAAAAATGCAGCTTTCGCAGTGGCACAAAAAGGAAACAAATTTGCCTACGTAAAACTCGAAGATGGAAATGCCCTTTCCATGAGCAATTTTGATATTTCGGGAAAAGAACTTCAAAAAGGTTTAAAAGGTTACACGTTTACCGAACGTGGCGTGTACCGCCCCGGTGACAGTATTCACTTAACTTTTGTGCTGAACGACAACGCAAATCCACTTCCAAAAAACCATCCCGTAACGCTTTCTGTGACCGATGCTCGCGGTAAATTAGTGCAACGAACTGTTCTTAATAGTGATGTAACTGGTTCCTCCTCTTTTTCAATAGGAGGTGCCGAAGGCGGAGGTGTATCGGGGGCTAGGGGGCTTGGGTCTTTTTATTATTTCCCAATCGCCACAGATCCTTCGGCACCAACTGGAAACTGGAACGCAACTATAACCGTTGGCGGCGCACAGTTTAGTAACACGTTAAAAGTTGCAACCATAAAACCAAACCGTTTAAAAATCAAACTCGATTTTGACGATGAAATTCTCGACGCAACAAAACCCGTAAAAGGTATGGCAAGCGCAATGTGGCTTCACGGCTCGCCTGCGCGAAATTTAAAAATTGATATGACGGCCACGCTTCGTTCAAGCAACACGGCTTTTCCGAAATTCCCAAAATATAATTTCACGGACCCAATCCGCAGTTTTGATGAGGTTGAAATCCCAGTTTTGGATGGGCAACTTTCTTCGGAAGGTGCTATTTCTTTTAGCCAAAAGATGGAAGTTGGAAAAAACGCACCGGGAATGTTGAAAGCTACATTTTTAACGAAAGTCTATGAAGGCGGTGGTGATTTTTCAATGGATATTTTTTCGAAAGATTTGGCTCCGTTCTCTCATTTTGTAGGTTTGAAATCTCCCGAAGCCGGTCGCTACGGCTCTTATTTTACAGATGAAAACACAACTTTTGATGTGGTTTCCGTAGATACTAAAGGACAAGCTACGGCTAATCGGGAGTTGCAAGTAAAAGTTTTTCAAATTGAATGGCGTTGGTGGTGGAACCGTGGAAGAGACAATCTTTCAACATATGAAAATTCAACTGTTCACAGCCCCGTAAAAGATTTCACCCTAAAAACTGATGGCAGCGGCAAGGGAAAATTCACTGTAAATATTCCCGAAGAGGAAAGCGGACGTTATTTAATTCGGGTAATCGATAAACAATCTGGCCACGCAACGGGACGCATCACTTATTTCTACAGAAATTGGTCACAACGCCCAAGTGATGGCGATGCGGAAAGTGCGAAAATGTTAGTCTTTTCAGCAGATAAAGATAAGTATAATGTAGGTGAAGAAGCTTTTATAACTTTCCCTTCCGGTAGCGACGGTCGCGCCTTAATTAGTGTGGAAAATGGCACCGAAGTTTTGGCAACGCATTGGATTGAAACCAAAAAGGGCGAAACCAAAGCCGCGATAAAAATCACGAAGGAAATGGCGCCGAATATTTATGTGAATATTTCGCTGCTGCAGCCACACAATCAAACTAAGAATGATTTGCCGATGAGACTTTACGGTGTTATTCCGCTATTGGTGGAAGACCCTTCAACCGTTTTACAACCAAAAATCACGATGCCGAATGTGCTGAAACCTGAAGAAAATTTCACCGTAGAAGTTTCAGAAGAAAAAGGCAAACCTATGACTTATACTTTGGCTGTTGTTGACGAAGGTTTGCTGGATTTAACACGATTTGCAACCCCCAATATTCACGAAAGTTTTTACAGTCGCGAAGCTTTGGGTGTGAAAACTTTTGATATGTTCGATTACGTAATTGGCGCCTATTCGGGCAGTGTGGATAATATTTACGCAATCGGGGGTGGCGATGCGGCTTTGGGTGCAAAAAACCGAAAAGCCGACAGATTTAAACCCGTTGTAAAATACCTCGGCCCGTTTGAACTTGCGGCTGGCAAAACTGCATCGCACAATATAATGATGCCAAATTATGTAGGTTCTGTTCGCACAATGGTAATTGCGGGCGATAAAACTAAAAGCGCTTACGGCAGTGCTGAAAAAACCACACCCGTCCGTACGCCTTTAATGGTGTTGGCCTCGCTTCCGCGGAAATTATCCCCGGGCGAAACGGTTGTGCTGCCAGTTACCGTTTTCGCAATGGAAAATAAAGTGAAAACCGCCACGATTACAGTAAAAACCGGTGATGCTTTGAAACCGAAAAATGGAGCTTCAAAAACTGTTACTTTCAACGGGCCGGGAGAACAAATTGTGAATTTTGAATTCGATGTTTCGGCTGCGCTCAACGTGACAGATGCGGTTCAAACTATAGAAGTAACCGCTTCGGGCAACGGTGAAAAAGCGAGCTACAAAGTTGAAATTGATGTGGAGAACCCAAACCCGATTTCGCAAAAATCTACGCAATTCACTATTGCTGAAAATGGCTCACAAACTATAAATTTTGAAACTTTCGGCGTGCCCGGAAGCAATGCCGCGACGCTTGAATTTTCAACATTGCCACCGATGGATTTCGGCAAACGTCTGGAGTTTTTAATCAACTATCCCTACGGATGTTTGGAACAGAGTACTTCTTCTGCATTTCCGCAGCTGTATTTAGCAGATGTTTTCGATATTACTTTCGACAAAAAGCAAGTAATTGAAAAAAATGTAAAAGCAACTATTGCGCGTTTGGGTAGATTTCAACTTTCTAACGGCGGACTTTCATATTGGCCCGGCGAGCGCGAAGCAGATGAGTGGAGCACAACTTATGCGGGGCATTTTATGCTTGAAGCGAAGCAAAAAGGCTACGCTTTGCCCATAAGCTTTATGAGCAATTGGTTGCTGTACCAACAAAACATGGCGCGCCAATGGCGAAATAGTTATGCGGTGTACAATTCAAGTTTAACACAGGCTTACAGACTTTACACCTTAGCATTGGCCGGAAAACCAGAATTGGCAGCAATGAATAGACTTCGCGAAAGCAAAGAATTGAGCAATGATGCAAAATGGCGACTGGCTGCAGCTTATGCTTTGGCTGGAAAGAAAAACGTTGCCGAGCAAATTGCAAAAACGGCAAATATTAATTTTGTCCCTCAAAAATCTGACAATTATACCTACGGATCTCCGTTTAGAAATCGCGTAATGGCTTTGGAAACTATGGTTTTATTAGGCGATCCGAAACAACGTGAATTGGCAATTTCAGTAGCGAAAGATCTCTCATCCAGAAATTGGTACAGCACACAGGAAACTTCGTATGCCTTAATGACGATGGCGAAAATGGTTGAAAAGAATGGCGGTAAAGCGATGGAACTCACATTTACAAATGGCGGAAAATCGGTTGAATTAGAAACTGATCGAGCCATTGCGCAGCGAGATCTGTCGTTTGTGATGGGAAGTAATTCAGTTTCAGTAACCAATAAAAAAGGGAATATTGTTTACGTTACGCTTTCGCAACGAGGAAAACTTCCACTAGGAAAAGAACTTGCCGAAAGACGTAATCTCTCCATAAAATCTGAATATTTGGGAGGTGATGGAAAAGCAATCGACGTAACGAAATTGCGACAAGGAACCGAAATAATCGCCAAAGTAAGTGTTACCAATACTTCGGGAGATTGGATAAACAATGTGGCTTTGGCGAAAATCTTCCCAAGCGGTTGGGAAGTTGTAAACACTAGTTTTTCAGAATTGGGCGGTGGCGCAACTGGAAACGCACGATACACAGACATTCGCGACGACCGCGTGAATTTTTTCTTTGATTTAAAAAGCAATCAAACGAAGACGTTCACCGTGAAGCTAAATGCGTCCTATTTAGGAACGTATTATTTGCCGGGAACACAGGTTGAAGCTATGTATGACAATTCTTATTATGCGAGGAACAAAGGGATGTGGGTGACTATTGAATTGTGATTTTTTCTAAATGCCAATGAAAAATAACCGTGTCATGCTGAGCCTGTCGAAGCGTTTTATGATTAATTAAAATATATGAAATTCTATTTCACATATATCCTTCAATGCTCTGATAATTCCTATTACACAGGAATGACAAATGATTTAGAACGCAGACTTGTGCAGCATAATGAAGGAATAAAAAAAGATTGCTATACTTTTAAAAGGAGACCAGTAGTGCTAAAATGGCACTTACAATGTACAAATCCAACGGAAGCAATAAAGGTTGAAAAACAGATAAAAGGCTGGTCACGAAGAAAGAAAACTGCATTGATTGAAGAGAATTGGCAAGATTTAATAGAATTTTCAAAAAATTATACTGAATATGGGCATCCTGATAAGAGAAACCCGTCTTCGACAGGCTCAGACTGACACTCGAAAACCTCATGATAAATTGAAATATAAATGTCACGCTGAGCTTGTCGAAGCGCAACACACGGGTCTTCGACAAGCTCAGACTGACATTAGTCTACATAATTGACTTTAGGAATTAAATTGAAAAGAACAACTTTAAAAAAGCATTTTAAAACTCACAAAATAAAACTCAGTATCGCGCTAGTTTTATTGGTGGTTTGGCTCTTCTGCCTTCCCTCGCCATTATTTGAGGTTCCCACCGCAACCGTAGCCGAAAGCAGCAGCGGGCAAATGCTGGGCGCACGAATTGCAGACGATGGCCAATGGCGATTTCCACAAATGGATTCGGTGCCGGAACGGTTTGAAAAATGTATTCTTTATTTTGAAGACGAATATTTCTATTGGCATCCCGGCTTCAATCCAATTTCTATTTCAAAAGCACTTTGGAATAATCTTACTACCGATTCCCGTCGCGGCGGGAGTACAATTACCCAACAAGTTATCCGTCTTTCCCGACAAAATAAAGAAAGAACTTATTTTGAAAAATTAATTGAAATTTTTCAAGCCACGCGTTTGGAAGCAGGTTTTAAGAAAAAATCAATTTTGAATTTATACGCTTCGTACGCGCCTTTTGGCGGAAATGTGGTTGGATTGGAAACTGCGTCCTGGCGCTATTTCGGGATTCCTGCGAGCGAATTGAGTTGGGGGCAATCTGCTGCTTTAGCGGTACTTCCAAATGCGCCCTCACTTATTTTTCCCGGGAAAAACGAAGAAATTTTAAAGAAGAAAAGAGATGCTTTATTATTGAAACTTTTCAAAAATGGAGTGATTGATGAAACCACGTATCAATTGGCTTTGGATGAAAACCTACCCGGAAAACCGTTGTCTTTGCCGGAATTTGCACCTCATTTAACTGAAAAAATTCGAAAGGAGCATCCAGGAAAACGAATTGAAACAACCATTGATTTTTCACTTCAACAAAAGCTAAATAATATTGTAAAAGAGCATAATTTTTTGTTGAGTCAGAATCAAATTCACAATGTTGCGGTGTTGGTGATGGATGTAAATACACGCGAAGTTTTGGGGTATGTGGGGAATTCACCTACAACAAAAGAACACAACAACTATGTAGATGTTATTGAAAAACCGCGAAGCACGGGGAGTATTCTAAAGCCTTTTCTTTTTGCTTCAATGCTAGATGCTGGGGAGATTCTTCCGAATACTTTGGTGGCTGATGTTCCTACTTCAGTGAATGGATATACACCTGAAAATTTCGACAAGCAATTTAACGGCGCCGTGCCCGCTAGCGTTGCTCTTTCTCGTTCGCTAAATATTCCAGCGGTGCGGATGTTACGCGATTTCGGTTTACAGCGGTTCTATAATATTCTTGGAAAAATGAATCAAAAGTCAGTCGATAAACCTGCAGATTATTATGGTTTGTCTATGATTTTGGGCGGCGCGGAAAGCAGCTTATGGGATATTACAAAAGCGTATGCGGGGATGGCTTCAACTTTAAATTTCTTCAACACTTCTTCCAGCGAATACCGAAAAAATGAATTTGTGGAACCAGTTTATGTGAAAGATCACGAGGAAATTGACTTCGGAAAAATTCAGCAAAATCCTTGGGTTTGGAATGCGGGAGCAATTTATGAAACTTTCGATGCAATGCAAAAAGTGAACCGTCCGAGTGGTGAAGAAAATTGGGAGTTTTTTACAAGCAGTCAACCACTCGCTTGGAAAACAGGAACGAGTTACGGTTTTAAAGACGCGTGGGCCGTTGGGGTTACGCCAAATTACGCAATAGGCGTTTGGGTGGGAAATGCCGATGGCGAAGGACGACCGGGTTTAACTGGAATTCAAGCTGCAGCTCCCATTTTGTTTGATGTTTTGAATGTTTTGCCACAAAGCGGGTGGTTTAATATTCCGTATGACGAACTGGTTGAAGTTGAAGTTTGTGCAAAAAGCGGTCATCTCGCTGGACTTTTTTGCGACGAAATAAAGAAGGAATGGATTTCGAAAAACGGTGCAAGAACCGAAGCTTGTCCGTATCATCAAACCGTATTTTTAAATGCTTCGGAAAATTATCGGGTTAATTCTTCGTGTTATTCCCTTTCAGAAATGGTTCAAAAGAATTGGTTTGTGCTACCGCCGGTTATGGAATATTTTTACGCGTCTCTTCATCCAGAATATCATCCTTTGCCGCCTTTTGCGCCTAATTGTAGACAGGATGGTGAAAAGTTGATGGCTTTTATATATCCAAAGAAAAATGAAACAGTGTTGCTTCCGAAGAATTTTGATGAAAATGTGAACGAAGTAATTTTTAAGCTTGCGCACCGATCATCAGAAAATATAGTTTATTGGTATTTAGATTCAGAATATATCGGGAAAACGGAAACGTTTCACGAGTTGGCTATTTCCCCAAAACCAGGAAATTATATTCTAACAGTTGTGGATAGTGAAGGAAATGAGTTGAAAGAGGGGATCCAAATTAAAACACTTCAATGAATAAAAAAAGGACTTAAGACAATAGGACTTAAGACGTAGGACAAAATGGATTTACATTAATAAAACCTTTTTGAAATCTACGCTGTCTTATGTCCTACGTTTTTTAGTCCTAGGTCCTTTTTAAATATTATTGCTTAACAAATCGAACAACGCTTGAGTTGTTGTCAGAAGTTAGTTTCACTAAACATGCTCCAGAAGCAAAATCTGAAACATTAATGTTGGCTGTATTTTGGATTTCTGAAGCGTAAACTTTTTTACCTGAAACGTCGTAGATTTCCAGTTTGTAGCTTGTAGAAGCATCGCTTAACTGAACAGTAATTTGGCTGTTTGCTGGGTTAGGAAATAAGTTGAATTTAACATTTTGAAAATCTTCAGTACCTAAAACTACGTTGTCGTAACGTACAACGATTAATTCAGAACCTCCTGTTGGAGCGTAAGAGTAACCAGCAAGAATAATTTTATTGTCTGGCTGAAGTGTGATTGCTGTACCGTAATCTTCACGCTGATTGAAATCTGTACTTACCATACCATCAACTCCGAAAGTACTGTCTAAGTTTCCATTAGTGTCAAAACGTGCCATTGCAAGATTATATTCAGTTTCACGAACAGAATATCCAGCAATGATTACTTTTCCGTCGTCTTGTAAAACAATATCGTCTGAATAATTTGGACCATCTTCTAAACGAGCCGTAGTTACACCGTTATCTCCATAAGTATTGTCAAAGGTTCCGTCTTCATTTAGACGAACAACTGCTAAATCGTGTTTAAGTCCTATATTACTGATCCACTTATGTCCTCTTAAAAGAATTTTTCCATCGTCTTGTATAGCAAGCGCTTCACTAAAATCGTTTCCATTCCCAATATTGAACGAAACCATTCCATCGGTTTTAAACCTATTATCAATCCTACCATCACTGTTTATCTAGCAGGTGCCATTTCAAAAGTGTTTTGATTGTTTATCAAAAAACCACCAAGTACAATTTTTCCATCGGCTTGAACTTTTACATCTTTCACATAACTTGGGGCATTAGGAAAAGTTGTAGTGGACCATCCATTAGAGCCGAATGTGGAATCTAAGGTACCATCAGTATTAAATCGGGCAACTGTGAAATTGTCATTAGAATATACACCTACCAATATTTTACCATCATCTTGTATAGTTACAGCCTTTGATACATCAGATCCATTATCAACAAGTGCAACTCAATTTGATCCAAAAGAGTTGTCGAAAGTTCCATCGGTGTTTAGGCGAAGTGAAAAAATATCACCTGTAACATTATCCCAAGTGTATCCGCTCATAACGATTTTTCCATCTGCTTGAAGGGCTACATCTGTAGCGAATGATTTCATACTACATATAGGCATAAGTACATTTCCATCCTCTCCAAAAGTAGTGTCGATTGATCCGTCTGTATTAAAACGCGTAGCCACCGCAATGTAAGTTGATTGTTCCCCAGCTTGTCCAACCACAATAATTTTCCCATCTAGTTGAACCACGGTAGCTTGTGTAACATTAAATGTGCCATTTATTACTGCTAAAAAGTAGTTAATTCACTCAAAATAACTTTAACAAAAATTTAAACTCTGTTTGGTTCGGTATTTTACGAACCAAACATATCTTTGCAGCCTTATTAAAAAATATTTTGAATAAAAAAGATAAGTTGATAGAAAGAATGGGTGTGCACTTGGAGCATAAGGAGCAATTAGCTCCTTTAGCGGCTCGAATACTTGCTAGCCTAATTTTGAAAGGTAAAAAAGGTGAAACTTTTGAAAACTTAGTATGTGAACTTAAAGCGAGTAAAAGCACAATTTTTACTCATCTCACTAATTTGCAAGCTTCTCATCGAATTACATATTACACCAAAACTGGTGATCGCAAAAAGTACTTTATTCTAAGTCCAAACGCTTGGGTGCAGTCTATGGATGAGATGATAAGTAGTTGGAATGAGGAACGTGATATTCATTTAGAGATCATTGACTACAAATCGGATATGAATAAAAGTTTTCCAGAAGATTCAGAAGAGAAGTTTGACCTTAACTTTCACTATGAATATTTAAACTATTTAAATCAGGCTTCTAGCATGATGATAAACTTACGTACAAAACTAATTGAAAACCATAAAAACGACTAATTATACAAAAATGAAAAAAATACAATTTACTTATGTGCTTCCTGGTTTAGTAGGGCTTTGCTTGTTTTTTGCCAGTTGTGGTAATGATCAAAGTCAGAACCAAAGAGCTCCACAAGCACTACCATTTCCTGTAGTAACAGTTCCTTCACAAACCGTTACAGCTTACGCTACGTATCCTACAAGTTTAGAAGGTATAATTAATAGTGAAGTGCGTGCTAAAACTTCTGGTTATATAACTCATGTTTTGGTAGATGAAGGACAAAAAGTAAGAAAAGGGCAAACACTTTTTAGATTGGAAACACAATCTTTAAGCCAAGATGCGGCTGCAGCAAGAGCCAATGTCAACGCGGCTCAAGTTGAAGTAAATAAGCTAAAGCCACTAGTTGAGAAGAACATTATAAGCGGTGTTCAACTTGAAACAGCCAAAGCTAAATTAGCGCAAGCACAAAGTGCTTATAACTCTATCTCAGCAAATATTGGTTATGCTACTATTAAAAGCCCAGTAGATGGTTATGTAGGTTCTATTCCTTTTAGAGAAGGTGCTTTAATAAGCCCATCTTCTCAAGTGCCATTAACAACTGTGGCGGATATAGACAAGATATATGCATTCTTTTCATTAAATGAAAAAGCTTATTTAGATTTTATCGAAAAGAACGAAGGAAAAACGCTTGAAGATAAAATAAAGAATCTGCCTAAAGTTCGTTTGATTTTAGCTAACGGTACTTTATATGATCAAGAAGGAACTGTAGAAACCATTAATTCTCAAGTAAACCCTTCTACGGGTACAGTTTCATTTAGAGCTGTTTTTGACAATCCAAATAGATTGCTTTCTAGCGGTTACAGTGGAAGAATTCAACTTCCAAATACATATGAAAATGCAACAGTTGTTCCTGCATCTGCTACATATGAAAGGCAAGGGATTACATACGTTTATAAAGTACAAGGAGATACTTTAGCTACTACAAGTGCTATTAATATTTTAGATCGTGTAGACAACTTAGTGATTGTAAAAGACGGTATAAATCCAGGTGATAAGGTAGTTGCAAAAGGAGTTGGAAAGCTTAGAGACCAAACGCCAATTATAGCACAGCCAGCAGATTTTGACAGTATTGCAAAAGGATTAGAAAAAGTATTCAAATAAGAAGAAACTATGATCAAGAAATTTATTGAACGACCTGTTCTATCTAGTGTCGTTTCCATTATCATATTAATATTGGGGGTTTTAGGTATTACAACGCTACCTACCACCCAGTATCCAGAAATTGCTCCACCTACGGTACAGGTTTCTGCCAACTATCCTGGTGCGAACGCTGCGACAGTACTTGAGAGTGTAATTGTTCCGATTGAGGAACAGATTAACGGGGTAGAAGGGATGACTTACATCACTTCAACAGCAAGTAACAACGGTAGTGCAAGTATAAACGTGTTTTTTGACCAAGACGTAGATCCAGACATTGCTGCGGTAAACGTACAAAACCGTGTGGCACGTGCTACTTCATTATTACCATCAGAGGTAACTCAATCTGGGGTAATTACGCAGAAACAACAAACTAGTGCCTTAATGTTCATTACAGTTTATTCTGAAAATGAAGATTATGATGGTACTTATATTCAAAACTATTTAAATATTAATGTACTCCCAGAATTGAAAAGGATTAATGGAGTTGGGGGTGTAAACGTATTTGGTGGTAAAGATTACGCAATGCGTATTTGGTTAAAACCAGAAAAATTAGCTGCTTATAATCTAGAACCAGCAGATATTACTGCTGCTATTAGAGAGCAAAGTAGAGAAGCTGCAGCAGGATCTTTAGGGCAAAACAATGCAGAATCTTTTGAATATGTTTTAACCTATAGCGGTAGATATAAAGAAGCTTCACAATATGAAGAAATTGTAATTAAGTCGTTAGGAAATGGAAAGTTCCTTACTCTTAAAGATGTTGCGGAAGTTGAATTAGATGCTCAAAACTACGGATCTATATCATTCACCAATGGTAATCCAGGGGTGAGTATGGCTATCTATCAAACAGCTGGATCTAATGCTCAGGAGATTATCCGTACTGTGCACGAGAAGTTTGAGGTTATGGAGAAAGACTTCCCAAAAGGAGTTAAGCATATAGTTAACTTCGACTCTAACGAGTTTTTGGAAGCTTCGATTAGTAAAGTAATAACAACACTTATAGAAGCATTCTTATTGGTGTTCTTGGTAGTGTTTATTTTCTTACAGGATTTCCGTTCAACTTTAATTCCTGCTATTGCGGTACCGGTTTCTATTGTAGGTACCTTCTTTTTCCTAAATATGTTTGGGTATTCAATTAACCTATTAACATTATTTGCACTCGTACTAGCAATTGGAATTGTAGTGGATGATGCTATTGTAGTTGTGGAAGCGGTGCATGCTAAACTTGAAGAAGGAGCAGAAACAGCATTAAAAGCAACTCACTCAGCAATGGATGAAATTACGGGGGCTATTATCTCAATCACCTTAGTAATGGCAGCAGTATTTATTCCAGTAACTTTTATTACAGGACCTACTGGGGTATTCTATGAACAGTTTGGTGTTACGCTTATTGTGGCCATTGTAATTTCGGCAGTAAATGCATTGACATTAAGTCCTGCATTATGTGCTATATTCCTTAAAACTCACGATGAAGAAGTTAAAAAGAAAAACCTATTAGGGCGTTTCTTTAGCAAGTTCAACACTGCATTTGCTGTTACAACTGATAGATATATGAGATCTTTAGGATTTTTGTATAGGCACAAATGGATTAGTGTTGTCTTCTTAATTATTTGTGTAGTAGGTATTGTTTGGGCTTCTAATACTACTCCAACAGGTTTCGTTCCTGACGAGGATAGAGGACTTATTTTCGCAAACGTGGAACTTCCAGCTGGGGCTTCATTAGATAGAACGGTTGGAGTTAATAAAGAATTACGAGAAAAAATTAAAGATATTCCTGGAATTAGAGATATCTCATTAGTAAATGGATTTAGTATTATCAGTGGTTCAGGTAGTAACTACGGGATTGGATTCATTAAATTAGATAATTGGTCTGAAAGAGAAGATGATGATAGATCGGTAGAAGCAATTACTGGTAAACTTTTCGGAGTTGCTGCAACTATTCCAGATGCGAACATTCTTTTTTTCCAACCTCCAAGTGTACCAGGTTTCGGTATCTCTTCAGGTTTTGAAATGAAAGTTTTGGATAGAACTGGTGGTAGTTTTAACGACCTAAGTATTGCTACCCAAAACTATCTGCAAGAACTAATGCAGAGACCAGAAATTATGTATGCGCAGTCATCATTTAATACAGATTATCCGCAATATGAAATAGATGTTGATATTGCTAAAACGAAGGAAGCTGGGATTAGTGTGAGTTCAATTCTTACAACCCTACAAGGATATATAGGAAGTATCTACGCAGCCGATTTCTCTAGATACGGAAAGCAGTATCGTGTGTTTGTTCAAGCATTACCAGAAGATAGAACGTCTGTTGAAAGTTTGAATCAGATATTCGTACGTAACTCACAAGGTGAAATGGCTCCAATTACAGAGTTCATTACGTTAGAAAGAGTATATGGACCTCAATCGGTAACTAGATTTAACCTGTTTAACTCTGCAAGTGTGAACGGTGCAGCGGCGCCTGGATACTCTTCAGGAGATGCTATTAAAGCAGTTCAAGAAGTAAGTCAAAACTTGCCTCAGGAATATACTGTAGCTTTCTCTGGACTTACTCGTGAGGAGATTTCAGCAGGTAGTCAAACTACATTTATTTTTATTCTTGTTTTACTATTTGTGTATTTCATTCTAGCAGCACAATACGAAAGCTTCTTAATTCCATTCTCAGTGATATTCTCTGTGCCAGTGGGTGTTTTTGGAGCCTATATAGTTACAAAGTTTTCAGGATTGGAGAACAACGTTTACTTCCAAATTGCACTTATAATGCTTATTGGATTATTAGCGAAAAACGCGATTCTGATTGTTGAGTTCGCGCTTCAAAGACGTAGAACAGGACTTTCGCGTATGACTGCTGCATTTGAAGGTGCAAAGTCTAGACTTAGACCTATTTTGATGACATCGTTTGCCTTTATCGTTGGTCTTTTACCGTTAGTTTTTGCTACAGGTATTGGAGCACGTGGTAACAATGCAATTGGAACAGGAGCAGTAGGTGGATTATTAATTGGAACTATTTTCGGAGTATTTGTAATTCCTATTCTATATATCTTTTTCCAATGGATACAAGATAAAATGAATAAAACCCCAGATACATTTGAAGTTGAAGTTCAAGATGAAAAATAAAAGAAATCGTACTATGAAATTTTTAAAAGGAATTGCAATTGCAATGGCTTTCTTAACGCTTCAATCTTGTTTTGTAGCGAAAGAATACAGCAGACCTGAAACAGTGGTGGAATCTGATAATTTCCGTACTGAAAACTTGCCTCAGGATAGTTTATCTATGGCAACAGTGTCTTGGAAAGAGATTTTTACAGATCCGATACTTCAAGGTTATATAGAAGAAGGGCTTAATAATAATATGGATATCCGTATTGCATTACAGCAAATTGCAATAGCAGAGGCTTATGTAAAACAAGGTAAAGCAGGATATTTCCCAACATTGAATGGTACTGCTAGAGTTGTGCATCAGGAACTTTCAGAATCAAGTAGAATTCCTGGTCAAAACTCTTCGGTAGATCAGTTTGAGGTATCTGGCGGACTTTCATGGGAAGCAGATATTTGGGGGAAAATTAGAAGTACTAAGCGTGCTTCTGATGCTACTTATTTGCAAACCGTAGCGGCTCACCAAGCAGTAAAAAGTAGATTGGTGGCAAATATTGCAGCTACATATTATCAGCTTTTAGCTATTGACGAACAGATTAGAGTAACCGAAGAAACAATTAGTGCTCGAACTGAAGGAGTTGAAACCACTATTGCTCTTAAGGATGCAGGTATTGGTAATGAAGCTGGAGTGAAACAAACTGAGGCTCAGTTGTATACGGCTCAAGCTATACTGGTAGACCTGAAAAATCAAAGTAGGTTAGTAGAAAATACCTTATCTATTTTATTAGGAAGTTCTCCTCAACAAATCACTAGAGGTACCTTAGATAATCAAAGTATTGAAATTCCATTAGAAACAGGAGTTCCTTCACAATTGTTAAGTAATAGACCAGATGTGATAGCAGCTGAATATGGTTTGGTAAATGCTTTTGAACTTACAAATGTTGCAAGAAGTAGTTTTTATCCTTCACTTACTTTAAGTGCTAACGGTGGTTTCCAAAGTTTGGATCTCGATAAACTTTTTAATGTGAATTCATTGTTTGCTAGTGTTGTAGGTGGGTTGACGCAGCCAATTTTTAACGGGCGTAAGATTAAGACGCAATACGAAGTTTCACAAGCAAGACAAGAACAAGCGTTGTTGAACTTTAAATATGCACTTCTTATAGCTGGAAAGGAAGTCTCTGATGCAATGTATTCTATCGAAGCTGCAACAGAAAAGATTTCAATTAAAGAACGTGAAAACGAAGCCTATAATTTAGCTACTGAGTACTCAGAGGAATTATTAGATAATGGAATGGGCACTTACTTAGAGGTTTTAACCGCTCAAGAACGTGCACTAGGTTCGAGCTTAGATTTGGTAGCAGCAAAAAATAATCGTTTACAAGCAATTGTTGATTTATACGAAGCCCTTGGTGGTGGATGGAGATAAAAGTTTTTTTTTGATTTGGTTGGTTAGTTGATTAACTGTCCTAGTATTTATTGCTAGGGCAGTTTTTTTATTTCCAGTTTTTAAAAGGATTTAAACTAAGTTGTGAGTTGTAATATCGAATATCGCCTGTAACTTCTTTTCCTAACCATTCAGGTTTAGTAAAAACTTCATCTTCTGAATTAAGTTCAACTTCAGCCATAATTAACCCTTCATTTTCTCCCGTAAACTCATCGATTTCAAAAATGTGATCCCCTACTGAAACTTCGTAACGAGTTTTTTCAATTATACCTTTCTCACAAAGTAGAAGTAATTCTTTAGCTTCATTTAAAGAAATTTGCTTTTCCCATTCAAAGCGAGACAATCCTGATTTATTTGACTTACCTTTTATAGTAATATACCCGTTATCTCCCATTAATCGGATGCGTACAGTACGTTCAGGATGTGTGTTTAAAAAACCTTGTGCAATTCGTGTGCGCTTATGAGCTTCTTTTTTAAAAGCTTCGGAAGTAATTAGGAATTTACGTTCTATTTCTTTCATGTTTATTTCTATATTACGTTATCAGGTTGAGCACAGATGACACCTCTTAATAATCCTCAACTCTGCTCGAACAGACATTTTAGCCTACAATTTCTTTAATTTTTTCGGAAGTAATTATTTTTTCAGAATAACCATCTTTCGATAAAACACGCATGGCTTCAGCAATTGTTTCGGCTTCTATCATTTTGTATTTCGCAGGAATTAAAAACCCAAAAACCTTCATAAAAGCCTCTGCTAGATTTTCTCCAAATCGAGATTCATTTCTATTTCCAACAATCAAAGAAGGTTGTAAAATGTATGTGTTTTCAATTTTCTGAAGTAAAACATCACGTTGCATTTCTCCTTTAGTCTTATTGTAAAAAACACTACTATTTTCTGAGGCACCTAATGCTGAAATAACGATAAATGTTTTAATATCGTTTTGTTTTGCAAGCTTTGCAGCAGCCACTGGAATCCCATAGTCTATCTTTTTATAAGTATCTTTATTGGGTGTTTTAGATTTTGTGGTTCCAATACAACAGAAAACAACATCGGCTTTAAAGGTTTCAGAATTATTTTTTAACTGAAACATATCTATAATATACTCTTCGATTTTAGGTGAATTTATTCCCACGGAACTACGAGAGAATAATTTAATTTTATCATAAGTATCATCCTTCAGAAGTTTTTCTAGTAAAATATTTCCAGTGAGTCCTGTTGCTCCTAAAATAATAGCAGTTTTTTTCATTCTATAAATATACCTACAAGTTTTGAATACCTTGTTAGATGGTATTAAATTTACATTATGCAAAAGTCTTTAATTGTTCGTAAAATAATTCACATCGATATGGATGCATTTTACGCATCTGTAGAGCAGTTGGATAATCCAGAGCTGCGAGGCAAGGCAATTGCTGTTGGAGGAAGTTCGGAACGAGGAGTGGTAAGTGCAGCAAGTTATGAAGCTCGAAAGTTTGGAGTTAGGAGTGCCATGAGTAGTGTAGCGGCAAAAAAATTATGTCCGGAACTCATTTTTGTAAACACTAATTTCGACCGCTATAAAGAAGTTTCAAAACAAATTAGAAAAATATTTTTTGAGTATACTAATTTGGTAGAACCGCTTTCCTTAGACGAAGCGTATCTTGATGTTACTGAAAACAAAAAAGGAAACCCGAGCGCTACAATGATAGCGACTGAAATTCGTCAAAAAATTAAGGATAAGACTGGTTTAAATGCCTCTGCAGGGATTTCAGTTAATAAGTTTGTAGCTAAAATAGCAAGTGATATCAACAAGCCTAACGGGCAAAAAACAATAAGTCCAGAAGAGGTTATTCCATTTTTAGAAACCCTAGATGTAAAGAAGTTTTATGGTGTTGGGAAGGTTACAAAAGAGAAAATGTATCGTTTAGGAATTTTCACCGGAATGGATTTAAAAAATCAATCTTTGGAGTATTTAAATGAACACTTCGGAAAAAGTGGACAACATTATTACAACGTTGTTCGAGGTATACACAACAGCATAGTGAAGCCAACCCGAAAGCAAAAATCATTAGCGGCCGAGCATACTTTTTCTGAAAATATATCATCAGAAATTTTTATGATGGAACGCCTAGAAGAAATTGCAACTGAGGTGGAAGGACGAATGTTAAAACGCAAACTTGCTGGGAAGACAATTACCCTTAAAATTAAGTATAGCGATTTCACTTTACAAACTCGCAGTAAAACAGTACCGTTGTTTATATCGTCTAAAGAATTAATTTTAGAAGTAGTTAAAGAATTGTTATTCCAAGAAAAAATGAAAGAGTCGGTACGATTGTTGGGAATTTCAATTTCGAACCTAAACAATGAGGTTTCAATTAAAAAATCGGTCCCAAGCGCATCGATTGATGTACAATTAAAACTAGAATTTTAAGTATGTAAAAAAGCTACTTACCTTTATACTAATTAAAAACTCCAAATTATGAAGACTGTAGCTATCTCTATTTTTTCCTTTTTAGGTTTCGCATTGTTATTTTCTTGTAAAAGTGATGTAAAAAACAACGAAGAAACTCAAACTGTCGTAACCGATTCTATTCCGATAGAAACCAATCCGGATTATATGTATGTTACTGCTGTAAGTGGGTTGACTTTACGTGAATTTCCAAATTTGCAAAGTTCAAAATTGGCTGTTATGCCTTTGGGTACAAAAGTGAAAATTGTAAAAGCCGAAGGAAAAACAACCATGAATGTTGGTGGGATAGATGGAGCAATGGATGAGGTTGAATTTAACAACAAAAAAGGGTATGCTTTTAATGGCTTTATGTCTAAGTTTTATCCTCCTGGAGAAAGTGCAGTTGCAAAAAATTATGCCGAAGAACTCAAAAAAGATTTCCCAAAAGTAATTTATTCTGAAGCTTCTGGCGGAACGGCAAGCAAGCCCACAAATACAGAGACCATAATTTTACCTACAGATAAGTGGCACGAGGGGTTTTTTAATGCACAGCAACTTTTCAATATCCCAAGGGCATTTGCCTTTCCAAATCCTAAAGGTGCAAATAGTGAAACGCAACATAACAACAATAAAAAGAAAACCGATTTTATAAGCGAATTAGTGATTTCGCGTGAAGAAAATGAGCTTAAAAAAATAGTGTATAACTACAAAACTTCTGGTTTTGGGTATTCGGTAACTATTACTAAAGAAGCAAATGGAATGAAAATCGAAAAGGTTGAATTTGCCGATTAATAAATGAATAGATAAACAAAAAATGGTCCGTGAAGACCATTTTTTGTTTGTTATAATAAATCTTATACCTGCGAAACTCGCAATGTATTCACCATTCCTTTATCCACAATGGGCATCGCCGCAAGGTTGATTAGATAGTCTCCTTTGGTTACAAATCCTTTTTCCGAAGCAATTCTGTTTACATCTTCTACGGTTTCATCTGTACTCACATATTTATCGTAATAGAACGCTTTTACGCCCCATAAAAGATTTAGTCGAGCAAGAATACGTTTATTGCTAGTAAAGGCTAAGATAAACGCTGAGGGACGCCAAGCTGAAATTTGAAAAGCAGTGTACCCACTATTTGTTAGTGTACAAATTGCTTTAGCTTCAATTTCGTTTGCCATCAATGCTGCGTGGTAACAGATGGATTTGGTAATGTAGCGATTAGTTTTTACTTGTGGCGGATTTTGTGGTACGCGTATTAAATCGGAATTTTCTACGCTTTTTAGAATTTTAGCCATTGTTTTAATAACTGCAACAGGATAATTACCTACCGAAGTCTCCCCAGAAAGCATCATCGCATCTGCACCGTCCATTACAGAGTTGGCAACATCGTTTACTTCTGCACGTGTAGGTGTTAATGATGTTATCATTGTTTCCATCATTTGAGTTGCGATAATAACAGGAATTCGTGCGCGCTTGGCAGTTAAAACCAATTCTTTTTGAATTAGTGGTACTTCTTCAGCTGGAACTTCTACTCCTAAATCACCTCGAGCAACCATCAAGCCATCGCAATAAGCTACAATTCGGTCAATATTTTTTACAGCTTCAGGCTTTTCAATTTTTGCGATGATTGGAATTTTATAATCACAATGTGCTTCAATAAGAGCTTGTAGCTCCTTTAAATCATCTGAATTTCGTACGAATGAAAGTGCAATCCAATCTACTTGTTGCTCTATTGCAAATACAGCATCAGCTTTGTCTTTTGGTGTAAGTGCTGGAAGGGAAAGCTTGGTATTTGGTAGGTTTACACCCTTTTTAGAGCGTAAAGGTCCACCTTGAATAACCTTAACTTTTACTTCATTTTTCTTATTAGTTTTTAAAACTTCAAAAATAAGTTTACCGTCGTCAAGTAGTACTCGTTCTCCAACTTGAACATCTTTAGGAAAATTGTCGTAATTCATATAGACTTTCTCCTTAGTGCCTTCAAATTCTTCACCAGTACAAAAACTAAGTTCATCTCCTGGTTGTAGGACAACCTCTTCTTTCATTACACCTACACGAAGTTTAGGTCCTTGAAGGTCACCTAAAATGGCAACATGAAGACTTAATTCGTCCGAAAGTTTACGAATTGTTGCAATATTCGATTTAACGGTATCGTAATCTGCATGCGAGAAGTTTATTCTAAAAACATCCACACCCTCCAATATCATACTTTTTATGGTCTCTTCACTATTTGTTGCAGGACCAAGTGTTGCAACTATTTTAGTTCTCTTTTGGTTTGACATTTAATCAAAAATTAAATTGTTCTTAGATTTTATTTTTTCGGTTTCTACAAAATAAGCCGAAATAATTTGTTTTATTTTATTGATTTCTGAAATTAAAGACTCAATAGGAAAACTTCCATAATCCGTTTGAATCTTTAAAAAGTAATCTACATTTTTCATTTCTGGCAATAAGTAATGAGTTGTTGCTTTTTCTGAAACTGACTCAGAAAATAAGCCTCCCGAACTTTGTAAACTCGCCTCCATCATTTTGCACTTATTTGCTACTAAATAAAAGCTATTATAATCTTTTAAATCTTCATAAGCATAAAGTGGAAATAAGATTATTTTTCCATCAGATGAAAAGTCTAAGTCTTTCTTACTTCTTTTAAACTTAGTGTTTAAAAATTGGTTTAGCAAATAGGCTAGCTTATAATCCTCTTCACTACAATGTATGGCCACTAATGAGAAAGGATCTTCCATTTCATCATCATATAAAAGTTTGTGGGTAGCCATTTTTTTGAATTTTTAGTTTAGCGGTGGGTATTGCTAAAGAAATAGATTATTAAAGTACAAAAATAAGCAAGTTACAGCTTGTTTTATTTAAATTCAATGTTATTATTTATACAGCGAGGTATTAAATTATGTATTAGTTTTTAATGTATATAAACCAATTATAGATAAATACGAAAAGTGTAGAAATAGTAAGATTAGAATAAGTAGTAGAAAGTATTTTAAACAGGAAATTGTCGACAAGTTTAATGCTTTTCGCTGTCAACTTTTATCTTAAGCTTATAGAAGGCTCTTTTGGCTGCGCGTTCTTCTGCTTTTTTCTTGGAAGTGGCCCTGGCTTTTGTAATCACTTCATTATCAAGTTTTAATCGAACGGCAAAATGTTTTAATTGATCTTTGCCATTGTCTTCATAAGTCTCAAAATAGAACTGCTTTTTATTTTTCTGACACCATTCAATAAAAAGACTTTTGTAGCTAATTACCTTTCCTTCTAGTTTTTTAATATCTACGTAAGGTTTAATAACTCTTTTTTGAATAAATTTCTCACAATACTTAAATCCTCTATCCAGGTAAATTGCACCAACTAATGCTTCAAATACATTACCGTAGATATTTCCGCTAAACTGTTGAGATGGAATTGTAGTTTTTAAGAATTTTATAAGTTGTAAATCGCGGCCTAGTTCGTTTAAATGTTCGCGACTCACCACTTTACTTCTCATTTTTGTAAGATACCCCTCATTGCCATCTGGAACTTTTTTAAAAAGGTGTGCTGCTATAACTGAACCTAGCATAGCGTCCCCTAAAAATTCAAGACGTTCATAATTTTGTGGTTGCCCGTCATCGTTTTTTTCATTTGTAGATCGATGCGTAAAGGCAGTTTCATAAATAGAAATATCTTTTGGCTTAAAGCCAAGTATTTTTTTTAGAGAATTAGAAAATTCCCCATTCTTTTCAGAGCGGGAAGAAAATATATTTTTAAAAGAAGCCATTTAGGCATCGATTTTTTTAAAGAGCACACAAGCGTTGTGCCCGCCAAAACCAAAAGTATTACTCATAGCTACGTTAATCTCGCGCTTTTGAGCTTTATTTAAAGTTAAGTTTAATGAAGGGTCTATGTTTTCATCTACTGTAGTGTGATTTATAGTAGGTGGAACAATCCCATTTTTCATAGCCAAAATAGAGGCAATGGCCTCAATAGCTCCGGCAGCACCTAATAGGTGTCCGGTCATAGACTTGGTTGAATTAATATTAATGTCTTTTGCGTGTTCACCAAAAACATTTACAATTGCTTTCAACTCAGCTACGTCTCCTAGTGGAGTAGATGTACCGTGAGTGTTTATTGTATCTACGTCATTCGGACTCAAATTAGCGTCGCGTAATGTATTTAACATCACTCGTTCTACCCCGATACCATCTGGATGTGGAGCGGTCATATGATAAGCGTCGCTACTCATACCACCTCCTACAACTTCAGCATAAATTTTTGCGCCACGCTTTTTAGCGTGTTCATACTCTTCTAAGATAAGTGCACCCGCACCTTCTCCTAAAACAAATCCGTCACGTGTAGCATCGAAAGGGCGTGAAGCCGTTTCTGGACTTTCATTACGGGTTGATAATGCATGCATTGCGTTAAATCCACCCATTCCTGCCATTGTTACTGCTGCTTCACTTCCACCGGTTACAATAACATCACAATGTCCTAATCGAATATAGTTTAGGGCATCAATTAATGCGTTTGCAGATGATGCACAGGCCGAAACAGTTGTATAGTTTGGTCCCATAAAACCGTGTTTTATAGAAATGTTTCCTGGCGCAATATCCGCAATCATTTTTGGGATAAAGAAGGGGTTGAAACGCGGCGTTCCATCCCCTTCTGCAAAGTTTATCACTTCATTTTGAAAAGTTTCTAACCCGCCAATTCCTGCTCCCCAAATAACACCAACACGGAATTTATCAACCTCATCGAGATTTAATCCAGCGTCAAGTATAGCTTCATCAGAAGATACAAGTGCATATTGGGCAAAACGATCGAGTTTTCGGGCTTCTTTCCTATCAAAATGATCTAATGCGTTGAAATTCTTCAGTTCGCAAGCGAATTTTGTTTTGAACTTTTCGGGATCAAAATACGTAATAGGGGCGCAGCCGCTTTTACCACCCGCAAGGGCGTCCCAATACTCTTCAATATTGTTGCCAATAGGGGTAAGTGCACCCAATCCTGTTACTACAACTCGCTTTAACTCCATTGAAGAATCTTATTTTGCTGCTTCTATATAGGAAATTGCTTGACCTACTGTGGCGATGTTTTCTGCTTGGTCGTCTGGAATCTGGATATCAAATTCTTTTTCAAATTCCATTATAAGCTCAACCGTATCTAGTGAGTCTGCTCCTAAGTCGTTTGTGAAGCTAGCTTCGTTAACAACTTCATTTTCGTCTACACCTAATTTGTCTACGATAATAGCTTTTACTCTTGATGCAATGTCTGACATAATTCTTGATTTTAAATTTTAATTATAAGTGGCAAAAATAAAATATTTTAATTGAAAACACCATTTAATGTTGAAAATGTGAATTTAGTAATTTTTATTCATTTCACACGAGTTCAAAATTTGGAAACCAATTTAAACATTTTTAGGCGAAGTGAAACCCTATTGCCGTACTTTTGTTATTAATTTGTAAATAATACTTCTGAAAAACTTAGGAAACTGAAATGAAGAAACGAATTGTAATTTTTGCGTCGGGTAATGGTACCAATGCCGAGAACATAATTAAATACTTTCAACGATCTCAATCTGCCGAGGTCGTTCTGGTGCTTTCAAACAAGAAGGATGCCAAAGTGTTAGATAAAGCTAAAAGCTTGAATGTACAAGCAATGAGCTTTAGTAAAAGTGAGTTATTTTCTGAAGATGGAGTATTAAATATATTAAAAGAAATCAATCCTAACTTAATAGTGTTGGCAGGTTTTCTTTTAAAGTTTCCTAAAATTATTCTAAAAGACTTTCCCGAAAAAGTAATAAATATTCACCCTGCATTACTTCCGAAATATGGAGGAAAAGGTATGTATGGCAGTTTTGTACACCAAGCAGTAATGGATAATAATGAAAAAGAAACAGGGATAACTATTCATTATGTTAACGAAAATTACGACGAAGGAGCGATAATTTCACAGCACAGTGTCACCCTTTCTGAGAATGAAACAGTAGATGCAATTGCAGAAAAAGTTCATAATTTGGAATATAAATGGTTCCCTAAAGTAATAGAAGACATCTTACTTAATGGCTAAGAAAAAGAAATATTATGTAGTTTGGTTTGGAAATCCCACTGGTATTTTTGACAGTTGGGCAAAATGCAAACGCGCAATTGATGGTATTGCAGGAGCTCAATATAAAAGTTTTGAGTCCTTTGAAGAGGCCCAGAAAGCATATAATAAAGAGTATGCAGATTATAAAGGAAAAACAACCAAGAAAACGCTTTCAAAAGAGCAGCTAAAAAAAATAGGTGAGCCTAATCTATATTCTATAGCAGTAGATGCTGCATCTAGTGGTAATCCTGGAATTATGGAATACCGTGGAGTAGATACACAAACCAAAAAACAATTATTTCATCAAGGGCCTTTTAAACAGGGGACAAATAATATTGGAGAGTTTTTAGCACTCGTACATGGTCTAGCTTTTTTAAAGAAAAACAATAGCGATCGTATTATATATAGTGACTCGCGAATTGCTATGGGTTGGGTGAAAAAGAAAAAATGTAACACTAAACTTAAGCAAACGACTAAGAATAAGGAGCTTTTCGAGCTTGTTGCTCGAGCAGAAAATTGGCTAAAAACCAATACTTACACTACTACGATAGTAAAATGGGAAACCAAAGCATGGGGTGAAATTCCAGCGGATTTTGGCCGAAAATAAGGTTATAGGTTAATTTTCAGTATCCAAATTTTATTAAAGTACTCTAAATCCTTTGTTTTTTGCCATTTGTCATACATTGGTAGTATAGACTTATTGTTAGCGATATATATATAGTACCAATTATTTGCTGGATTAATATAGGTTTTAGGTGTGTATCCTTTTTCTGCTAAATATTTTGACCAGCTTTTAGCATTGTCTAATTCTGCAAATACATTCGTAATAAGATAATAGCCAGAAACTAAACCAGGGATATTAACAGATTCGATGTTTAAAGTTCTTAATAGTAGTTCTTCTTCAGAAAGTTCTAAGGGTTCACTCTCTACTTCTTTTTCAGCCTTATTATTTAATGATGTTGCTTCTGAGTTAGCGCTGACTGTTTTAGGTGTAAAGGCTATTGTAGAATTATCATCTTGAGCTTCTCTTGTTTTTTCTTCTAAATACTCCTTGTTTATTTCAGTCTCAAAAGCTGCAAAAAACATGTAGTAGCGGTCTTTTTTTGTTTCAAACTGAAGCTTTACCTCTGTAGTGGAATTGTTTAGTAAGTTATTTTTTGGATTGGGTATTTCCATTTTTAATAAATCAAATCCTAAGGTATTTGTGCTAGCAGGATTTCTTTTTGAAGAGTTTTCGCTGCCTAAAGTAATAGAGCTGTTAAAGAAATTCTTTTTATCTCTCATCGGCGTACTTAGTGCTTCAAATCTTCTTTTCTTCTTATTGAATATTGAAACTTGATCAGACTTTATATTTCTGTCGCCTTCCATAGCAGCTAACGCTATTGTAGTTTTAAAGTCGCCTTCTTCCTTACTTTTAAAATTCTTGAAATTTATTGTTACTGCATTGTTGCTTACTTCAGAGAGTCCATTATATGTAGTAAAATATTTAGGGCTTTCATTTTCATCTTCATAAACAATATACAATAGCCATCCAGCAGATCCACCTCCTAAAATCTTGCCTTCAGTTGCTTTAATGTTTGCTGCAGTATAGGTGCCATTGCGTGAAGTTAAGTTTTGTATCGTTTGGGTAATATCGGCATAACATACATAAGGTGAGTTTTCAATAAATAGATTTGATGAATAACTATCAAAAACTACCTCTCCAACTACATCTTCATAAGTACCATTTGGAGTTTTAAACTTAATTGAATTTACAATAGTGTCTCTTTGGCCTTTTCCTACGTGAACTAATTTGTTTCGTGATTCACGTAAAGCACTCGTTTTGTATGGATATAGCCCATACCAATAAAGCTCAGCATGTGCAATTCTAGCCCCATTTTTTAGATTTGATATGTCTGCCTGACTTGAGCTAAATGTAGAAGGATCGCCGTCAACATCAATATATTTCATATTTACCTCATCGTTAGAAATTTTAATATTCATTAATGGGTTGGAGGGATGGTGTCCTAAAATATTATTTCCGATGAGAACAGAGTTTCCGTGCAGAAATATTTTCTTGTTTTCTTTAAATCGAGCACCTTCTTGTGCTGAAGTTGTAACAAATATAAAAAAGCAAATAATTGAAATAAATGAGGAGATTTTCATGCTTAGGGATTAGAGAATTTGCGTCACTTTAATAATCCTCTAAAGTATAGAATTGTTAAATAACATCCAATTTCTTAAACACAGAGTTTTGTATCTTTTTCAAGAATTAAAAATCCTTCCCCTACAGGCATGAGTTAGTCCAAAATATTTTGGCTTAATTTTTATTAATTATGGTAGATGAAGCTTGGTCTAAGCACATAACTGTTAAATCTGCAATATTAACGTGAGGTGGGCGTGTTACAGCGAACCATATAACTTCTGCAATATCCTTTGGTTTTAAAGGGGTGTATCTTCGGTAAACTTGATCAGCTTTTTCAGTATCGCCTTTAAATCGGACCTTGCTGAATTCGGTTTCTACTAATCCTGGATTTATAGCACCAACCTTAATTCCTTTTCCGTTTAAATCGATTCGCATTCCTTGGTTTATAGCGTCTACAGCGTGTTTGCTTGCGCAATAAACGTTTCCTTTAGGATAGACTTCTTTCCCTGCTGTGCTGCCAATGTTGATAATATGACCGCTTTTACGCTCAATCATATTTGGAAGAATTGATTTTGAAACGTACAATAATCCCTTCACATTAATATCTAACATTGCATCCCAATCGTCAATACTTCCTTCGTCTATAGTTTCTAATCCGTGAGCATTTCCAGCATTATTGATTAATATATCAATGTTCGAAAAGTTCTTCGGAAGTGACTTTATTTCTGAAATAACTTCTTCTTTATTGCGAACATCAAAACTCAATGAGTGAACTTCTGTCAATAAGGAAAGCTCCTTCACTAAAGATTCTAATCTGTCTTTTCTCCTTCCGCAGATAATTAATTTAAGGCCGTTTTTGGCAAATAGTTTAGCTGTTGCCATCCCAATTCCAGAAGTTGCTCCGGTTATAAAAGCTATTTTATTTTGCATTTTTCAGAATTTCTAATGTTATTATTAAGAGTTTATAGGAAGGCTAAAGTTGGTTGAAAGCAAGGTTAAAAATTCCTAAAGAGATAAAATTTTCATATTCATGTCAATATGTTTGTAAAACTAATTCTAAAAAAATAAATATGAAATCCCTTTTTAAATTAAGCTTAATAGCAATGTTATTTGCAGGGTTAGCATCTTGCAGCAACGATGATGATTCTAATCCAAATATTAATGAAGGCAATGCAAAATTGGCCTTAAGATTAACCGATGCGCCGGGTGATTACGAAGCTGTATTTGTAGATGTTGAAGAAGTGGTTATTAAATATAACGGTGCACAAGAAGATGTTGCGTTAGGCATTAATGCTGGTATTTACGACTTGTTGGAGTTAACTGCTGGTGTAAATGTGTTGTTGTATGATGATGAAGTTCCTGCTGGGAAAATTAGTCAAATTAGAATGATTTTAGGCGACGAGAATTCTATAGTGGTAAATGGAGAAGTTCATCCATTGGCAACTCCAAGCGCACAACAATCTGGATTAAAAATTCAAGTAAACGAAACTTTCGAACCAGGTGTCTTGTATGAATTTATGCTCGATTTTGATGTAGACAAGTCTATTGTATCCCAAGGAAATGGTGGCTACAGTCTAAAACCTGTAATTAGAGCATCATCGGTTGCTGAAAGTGGAGCAATTTCTGGAAAGATCTTTCCTGCAGGTAATTTAACAATGATTACTGCTGTAAACGGACCCATTGAAATTTCGACTTATGCGAATGCTCAAGGTGATTTTCTGTTAAGTGCTGTTCCTGATGGAGTTTATACTGTAACTATTCAAGCGGATTTAGCTTTAGGTCTTCCAGCTGTTGTTGTTGAAAATGTTATTGTTGAGCAAGGAGAAGTAACCAATATGGGGGTAATTAATTTATAATTCTAAATTACAGATATTTAGTATTAACAAAAAGGGGGAACTTTAAGTTTTCCTCTTTTTTAATTTAACCAATTGTTAACAGCGTTTTTAGCAATTATTGCACAATTTGCAGCAACTTTTTAAAAAGCATTCTACATTGAATCTAAATACAATATGGAAAACACAAATTCGACCTTTGACATAGGAGCGTTAAATGAAAAAATTGAGAGAGAAAGTGCCTTTGTGGACATTCTCACCATGGAAATGAACAAGGTTATCGTGGGCCAAAAGCATATGGTGGAACGCCTTATGATTGGTTTGCTAGGGCAAGGACACATCCTGCTTGAGGGGGTTCCTGGTCTTGCAAAAACACTTGCAATTAATACACTCGCAAAAGCTGTTCACGGCAGTTTTAGCCGAATTCAGTTTACGCCAGATTTGCTTCCTGCAGATGTTGTGGGAACGATGATTTACAATATGAAAGTCAACGACTTTAGTATTAAAAAAGGACCGATTTTTGCCAATTTTGTTCTTGCAGATGAAATTAACCGTGCCCCAGCTAAAGTGCAATCTGCGCTTTTGGAGGCGATGCAGGAAAAACAAGTTACAATTGGGGAGACTACTTTTAAGCTAGAAAAGCCATTTCTTGTAATGGCTACCCAAAACCCAGTTGAGCAAGAAGGTACTTATCCTTTACCTGAAGCACAAGTGGACCGTTTTATGCTGAAAACAGTTATAAAATATCCGCAAATCGCTGAAGAACAACTAATCATTCGTCAAAACTTAAAAGGTGGATTCGAGCAAGTAAATCCTGTTGCTTCTGTAGAACAAATTTTAAGAGCTCAAGCTTCTGTTCGTGAAGTTTATATGGATGAAAAGATTGAAAAATATATTCTAGACATCATATTTGCCACAAGAACTCCAGAAAATTATGGTTTATCAGATTTGAAGCCACTTATTAATTTTGGAGCATCTCCGCGTGGAAGTATCAACCTTGCTATAGCTGCCAAATGTTACGCATTTATCCGTCGTCGTGGTTATGTGATTCCAGAGGATGTGCGTGCTGTTGTACACGATGTACTTCGCCATAGAATTGGTATTACCTACGAAGCAGAGGCAGAAAACATCACTTCAGAAGACATCATCAACAAGATTGTTAATGTAATTGAGGTACCGTAAGATTTGCGAATTTAGAATGCCGATTTACGATTTTAATGCTGTATAGCAGTCGTAAATCTAAAATCGTATATCGTAAATAAAAGCAATGGATACAAAAGAACTTCTCAAAAAAGTACGAAAAATCGAGATTAAAACACGTCGCTTAAGCGATCATGTGTTTGGTGGCGAGTACCACAGTACTTTTAAAGGTCGTGGTATGACGTTTAGCGAAGTTAGAAAATACCAATTTGGAGATGATGTTCGTAATATAGATTGGAATGTTACAGCTCGTTACAATGAGCCTTTTGTAAAAGTTTTTGAAGAAGAACGAGAGCTTACCCTTATGCTAATGGTAGACATTAGCGGTTCTGAGTTTTTTGGAACTCAAGAGCAATTTAAAAATGAAATAGTGACTGAAATTGCCGCAACGCTGGCATTTTCAGCAATGCAGAATAATGATAAAATTGGGCTAATTCTTTTTTCGGATGACATTGAATTATTTATCCCACCCAAAAAAGGAAAGTCGCACGTACTAAGAATTATCCGAGAACTAATTGAATTCAAACCTAAGAGTAACAAAACTGATATTTCTAACGCATTAAAATTTTTAAGTAGCGTAATGAAAAAGAAAGCTATTGTTTTTGTGCTTTCCGATTTTATTGCAGACAATTATCGAGACACCTTGAAAATTGCAGCAAAAAAACACGATGTGACTGGAATTAGAATTTACGATAAAGCCGAAGAAAACATTCCAAATTTAGGGATGGTTCAAATGGAAGATAAAGAAACAGGAGAATTAATTTTAGTAAACACAGCCTCAAAAAGTGTCCGTAATCAATATTACAGTTATCATCGTGAGCGCGTAAATTACTTTACCGAATCTTTTACAAAAAGTGGGGCAGGAGCTTTGAGTTCTAGGGTTGATGAAAGTTATGTAAAGAAATTATTAGGCTATTTTAAAAGACGTTAGATTTTAAACTTGAGATGTTAGATTTTAGACAAAATAATAACCAGAACTACAGAAAGTTGAGCTTTCAGAGCAACCGCTATTTTCTTTTTTCGCTATTCTTTGTATTATTTTCTTTCCTCTCAAATGCTCAAGTAAGTTTTTCTGTAGATTCTACGAAAATCAAAATTGGAGAAGAAATTCTTTATACTATTAAAGTAGAAGCCGATTCTTCTGATATTGTTAGGTTTCAGGAAGAGCAAACTTTTATGCCTTTGGAGATGATAGAATCTTATAAGGCAGATACTACTTTTGAAGGAGCTAAATATCAGCTCATTAAAAAATACGGCTTAACGCAGTTTGATAGTGGTAAATACACTATTCCTCCTCAGATTGTCTTTATTAACGAAAAACCGTTTTTTACTGATTCGGTTAAAGTAGAAGTAAACGACGTAATTATTGATACTACTAAGCAGAAAATGTTCGACATTAAACCTGCAGTAGAAGTAAAAGATCCACCCTTTGATTGGCTTCAATTTTTGTACTGGTTAATTCCAATACTTCTTATTGTGGGTCTTGCAATTTATCTTTTCAGAAGAAAAAAAAGAAAAGATGCTGAACAAAAGCAATTACCTCCTTATGAAGAAGCAATTGTAGCGCTTAAACAACTTGATAATTCTCAGTTGCTCAAAGAAAATAAAAGTAAAGAATACTATAGTAATCTTACTGAAATTGTAAAACGTTATCTCGATCGTGAGGTTGATGAAGCTGCACTAGAAAGCACGAGTGATGAGCTTATCACCCGATTGATGATGCATAGAGATGCTGGTAATTTCGACTTCGATTTGGAAACTATTCGCAAGCTTGATGCAATTTTTAAACGTGCCGATTTGGTGAAATTCGCTAAAATGAACCAAGAAACCGGTCAAGCGATTGTAGATAGAAAAACAATAGAAGAGATTATTAATGAAACTCATGAGGCTGTTCCGGAGCCAACAGAAGAAGAGTTGTTAGAAACTCAAGAATATCTTGAAAAACTGGAGAAGAAACGCAAGCGCAGAAAGTTAATACTTGGAATTTCAGGAGTACTTGTAGCCCTCATTTTAGCAGGTGTTGTTTATGGAAGTATAACAGGTTTTGACAATCTAAAAGATAAAGTTTTTGGTAACGAACTAAGGGAGCTCTCTGAAAATAGATGGATAAAAAGTGAATACGGATTTCCAGCTGTAATTATTGAAACGCCTGAAGTGCTTGTGCGTGTAGAAGCACAAGATGCAAATGCTGAAAATAGTATGATAAGTGGAAAAGATTATTTCATTTACGGTGAAATGAAATCTCCATTACATATTATGGTTTCAACAACACGTTTTAGTCAGAAACAAGATATTGCTTTAGAAAATGCTTTGGAAGCTGTTCTTCAAGACTTAGAGCAACGAGGTGCTAAAAACTTAATCGTAAAACGAGACGACTTTGAAACTGATAAAGGAATAAAAGGGGTAAGAGCCTATGGTGAATTCAATGTTCAAGTTTCAGATTCGAAAGTGTTAAAAGAGAAAAGCACATACGAATTATTGCTTTTTGCTCAGCAAAATGGCCTGCAAGAAGTGTTGTTAGTATATCAAGACGATGGCAAATATGCCGAAGAAATTAAAGAAAGAATTATAGCTTCAATTGAGCTAGAAATTTCAGAGAAAGATGGGCAGTAATTTCGAATTTGTAAATCCGCAGTTTTTCTGGTTGTTTTTAATACTTCCAGTGCTTGTGCTATGGTATTTATGGAAGCGAAAACAACAAACAGCCTCTCTAAAAATATCATCTGTACAAGGTTTTAAAACAGGAAGAAACTGGTTGGCAAAATTAAAACCTTTGCTATTTGTATTACGTCTTTTAGCGCTTTCAGCAATAATTGTTGCTTTAGCACGCCCAAGAACAGTAGATGAAACCACAAAAACCAAAACAACACGTGGGATTGATATTGTAATGGCAATAGACGTTTCGGCAAGTATGTTGGCAAGAGATTTAAAGCCCAATAGATTGGAAGCGTTAAAAACTGTTGCCGCTAGATTTATTAATGGTCGTCCAAATGATAGAATTGGTTTGGTGGAATATGCGGGAGAGAGCTTTACAAGAACCCCAATTACAAGTGATAAAACTATTGTTCTATCTTCTTTAAAAAATGTAACCTATAACACGACTATTGAAGGAGGAACTGCAATTGGGTCGGGATTGGCAACAGCGGTAAATAGACTAAAGGATAGTCGTGCCAAGAGTAAAGTAATTATTTTGCTTACAGATGGTGTAAACAACTCAGGGTTTATCGATCCAAAAATTGCAAGTGAATTGGCAGTTGAATTTGGGATAAAAGTTTATACCATTGGATTGGGAAGTAATGGTATGGCGATGTCTCCTATTGCAATTCGTCCAGACGGTGGGTTTCAATACGGGAACGTTAAGGTGGAAATCGATGAAGCTTTAATGAAGGATATAGCCAATAAAACAGGCGGACAATATTTCCGTGCGACAAATAACACCAAGTTAGAGCAGATTTACGAAGAGATTAATAAACTAGAAAAAACCGATATTGAAGAATTCAAATTCACAAACTACGACGAAATGTTCCGTCCATTTGTGATTTTCGCATTAATTCTATTAGGGCTTGAGTTTTTGTTGCGAACAACAATATTTAAAGGATTTTTATAAAATGGATCAGTTAGTATTAGAAAAACCAATTTACTTCTACGTCCTCATCGCCATTCCGGTGATAGTGGTGGGTTTTCTATTGCTTTTAGTTTGGAAAAAATCGATACAAAAAAAGTTTATCGATAAAGAACTATTAAAGAAATTAAGTCCAAATCGTTCTATTTTTAAATCGACATTAAAAATATTCGTACTGTGTTTGGCGATTGCTTTATTGAGTGTGGCATTGGTAAATCCTAAAATTGGAACTAAATTAGAAACAATGAAACGCGAAGGTGTTGATATTGTTTTCGCTTTAGATGTTTCCAAAAGTATGCTTGTTGAAGATATTGCGCCCAATCGATTGGACAAATCTAAGCAACTCATTACTCAGATAATAAATGGTCTTGCTGGTGATAGAGTAGGGATTATTGGTTATGCAGGTAGCGCATTTCCGCAGGTTCCAATTACAACCGATTTTGGTTCAGCAAAACTATTCCTTAACGGAATGAATACCGATATGGTTTCCTCTCAAGGTACAGCCATTACGCAGGCAATTGAAATGGCACAAACGTTCTACGACGATGAGAGCCAAACCAACCGAGTGATGTTTTTAGTTTCAGATGGAGAAGATCACGAGGGTAATATTGCTAAAATCGCCGAAGAGGCTGCAGAAAAAGGAATAAGAATTTTCCCTATTGGTGTAGGTACTATTGAAGGTGGACCAATTCCAATTAAAAAGAATGGAGTGCTACAATATTATCTTCGCGATAGAAATAATGAACAAGTCATAAGTCGATTAGGTCAAGAAACTCTTAAAAAGATAGCTCAAACTACCAATGGTGAGTATATTGATGGAGCCAATACAAAAGCTGTAGTAGATAGCGTAAAATCTATTTTAGGTGGAATGGATAAAAAGGAATTTGAAGCTAAACAATTCACAGATTTTAAAGATCAGTTTCAATGGTTTTTAGCTGGGGCATTATTTTTGCTGGTTTTAGATGTATTCTTTTTAGAAAGACAAACGGCTTGGCTTAAAAAATTGAATTTGTTTAATGAAAAGGAAAAACAATAAGATGATGTTTGTAGAAAGAACGTTTTTTCAGAATAATAAGATATTTAGAATTGTAATGATTCTATGTATATTTATTATTTCATTGAATTCATTTGCACAGCAGTCAAAAGAGCAAACAAAGGAACTTAAGGCTGCTCAGAATTATTTAAGTGAAGCGCAACAAATGCTTCAGAAAGAAAAATTTCCAGATGCAGAAGCAAATTATAGGCAAGCAATTTCATTAAACCCAAAAGATGAAACTGCCAAATACAATTTAGGTGCTGCTTACTACGGAAAAGAAAAAAATGCAGAGGCAATGCTTCGTTTTAAACAAGCAGCAGTTACAGCTACAACCAAAGCTGATAAGCATAGAGCTTTTCATAATTTAGGGAATACGTATATGAATGAAAAAAAATATACTGAAGCCGTAGAAAGTTATAAGAATGCACTTCGAAACAACCCTAACGACGATGAAACTCGTTATAATTTGGCATTGGCAAAAGATTTATTAGATAAAAATCCGCCACCACCAGAAGATCAAAACGATAAAAACGACGACAAGAACGACGACAATAAAGATCAGGATAACCAAGATAAACAAGACCAAGACGACAAAAATAAAGACGGCGATAAAGGCGACGAGGGCGACCAAAAAGACGATAAGGATAAAGGTGATCAGAAAGATAAAAAGGATGAAGGCGACAAAGATAAAGATGAAGGAAAGTCTGATAAACCCAAAGATTCAGAAGGAGATAAGCCACAACAGCAACAACCTGTTCCTGGTCAACTTTCTCCTCAGCAGGTAAAAAGTTTGTTGGAAGCAATGAATAACGAAGAGAAAAAGACGCAAGAAAAGATTAATGCTGAAAAGCAAAAAGGCGCCAAAGTGAAATCAGATAAAGACTGGTAGATTATGAAGACGAAGAGTTTGTTATTTCTTATAGGATTTGTGTTGTGTAGTATTGCTGCATCTGCACAAGTTCAATTTGATGCCAAGGTTAGTAAAAAAAGACTCGGAATTAATGAACGTTTACGAGTAGATTTTGAGATGAATCAAGATGGCGATAATTTTAGACCGCCTAATTTTGAAAACTTTAGAGTTGTTGGTGGTCCAAACCAATCTATTAGTAACTCTTGGATTAATGGAAAAAGGAGTTTTTCAAAAACATATTCATATTTCTTATCTCCTCAAACACGTGGTAATGTAACCATTGGGCAAGCAACGATTGAAATTGACGGAGAAACTTATAAAACCCTTCCGATAGAAGTTGAGGTTACTGCGGCTGTGGAAACTCCAAAAGATGGAAACAATGCCGATTATGTTGCGAGTGAGAATGTTCATTTAGTAGCCGAAGTTTCTAATGCTACACCATATTTAAATGAGGCCATTACGGTTACATACAAACTTTATGTATCACATGATGTAAGTATCACTAGCCAATGGCGTGAAATCGATACCCCAAAATATGCCGATTTCTGGAGTCAGAATATCGATAACCAAAATAACTTTAAGGTTATGGAGGGGAAATATAACGGTCAAGATTATCGATATGTAATATTGCGAACTACTGTTTTATATCCTCAAAAAACTGGAAAATTAGACATAGAACCGCTTACGTTAGACGTGCCAGTAGATGTTCAAGGAAACAGACGCGATATTTTTGGGCGTAGAATAATGCAGCGAGTTAACAAAACAATTTCTGCAGGCAAAAGAACGATTGATGTTAAGCCGCTTCCTTTAGAAGGAAAACCAGATGGATTTAATGGGGCTGTTGGTGATTTTTCTTTTGAGGTGAACACAAATAAAACTACTCTCAACGCAAACGAATCACTTGAGTTAGATTTAAAAGTTTCTGGAAATGGGAATTTAAAATTATTTACAATTCCATCAGTAAAGCTGCCAAACACCTTAGAAGTTTATGAGCCTGAACACAGTGAAAATGTAAGAACTACAGTAGGAGGAATGCAAGGGTCTATTTCAAATGTCTATACTATCGTTCCTCAGTTTAAAGGAAGTTATCCTATAAATCCAATAAGTTTTTCATTTTTTGATCCTAAGACTGAAAAATATAAAACTATCACATCCAAAGGATTTACTATTGAAGTAGAAAACGGCCCAGTTTCGGCTACAGCGCCTGTTGCTAGCGGTGGGGACACAAACAAACAAGTTGTTCTTTCAAAAGATAATTTTAAATACATCAAATTAGATGCTAATTTAAAGTCAAAATCGGAGAAGCCTTTCTTTAAATCAGCATTGTTTTGGTCGTTGTTAGGGGGTCCATTTTTATTGATTCCACTATTTATTTTAGCGGGTAAAAAACGTAAAGAACGTTTAAGCGATATTGAAGGTAATAAGTTGCGTCGTGCAAATAAACTTGCTAAAAAATACCTTTCGGAAGCAAAACGAAACACCTCAAATCCAACTGCATTTTACGAAGCTTTGGAACGTGCTTTACACAATTATCTTAAAGCTCAGTTGAACATCGAGACTTCCGAAATGGAAAAAAGTCTAATATCTAATATGATGTTAGAACGAAAGGTAGAAACTCCAACAGTGGAAAACTTTATTGGACTACTGAAAAGTTGTGAATTTGCCCGTTACGCCTCTTCGTCTGAGGCTTCAGTACAACAAGATTACGCAAAGGCGGTAGAAGTGATTTCGAATATCGACAAACAAATTGTTTAATTAGGAAGGCTGAATTCAGAATTATGAAAACCAATATTTTAAATACAAATAGTTTATTTCAGAAGAAACTCTTCATTTTAACAATGATGTTCTTTCTTTCGTTTTCTGCATTTGCTCAAAACACAGCGCTGTTTGACCAAGGAAAAGAACTTTATAAAAATGGAAAGTATCAGCAGGCAATAAATGCTTGGATGCAAATTTTAGAGAGTGGACATCACTCTGCAGAGTTGTATTTCAATTTAGGAAATGCACAATATAAATTAAACCACATCGGGCCGAGTGTGTATTATTATGAAAAAGCTTTACAGCTTGCACCAAACGATGCGGACATAAAAAACAATCTCGCTTTTGCTGAAAATGCACGAATTGATGCTATTGAACCACTACCGGAAACATTTTTTTCAAAATGGTATTCGAGTATAGCAGGAATTTTCACGTTTAATGGGTGGGCGATTCTTGCAGTGGTGTCTTCCTTATCATTTGTAGCATTGTTTCTATTATACTACTTTGCTTTTGTCGAAAAGAAAAAACGCCTGCTTTTTGCAAGTTCAATGTTTGCAGGATTGTTTTTATTAGTCTCCTTAACAATGGCTTTTTTAACTTATGACGATTTCACAAAAAAGCAACCTGCAATTATTTTTGCAAGTGAAATTGAGGTAAAAACAGAACCAACAATGGGTAGCAATGTTGCTTTCGTTCTACACGAAGGCACAAAGGTTCAAATTTCTGCTAAGGATGGTAATTGGTATCGAATCACTTTAGCCGATGGAAAGGATGGTTGGATTCCTGCTTCAGACTTGAAACAATTATAAATTTTAGAGTTACTTCTTATTGAATGCTATCTTCTTTTTCTTCAAATGGGGAATTGATCTCTGGCATATCAACATCTAATTCATCCACTTCTTTCAAGATAGCAGGAAGAATAGCCGGAGCTATTGATGCAACAGGTTCGTATAGGACCGAGGCTTCTCTTTGTTCTGGAGAAAGTATGGTATAATTTTCAGAAGCGTTTACAAACATAAAGATTACACTTATTAAGAAGGCAAATTTTAAAGCATTGAAAACCCCGCCAAAAAGCTTGTTAAAAATTCCCATCATTGCAAAATTGGCGACCTTTGTCAACACTCTTCCAAGTATGCTAAATACTAGCATTATCACTATAAAAGTGATTAAAAATGAAGCTAGACTAGTTAAGTCATCACTCCAATCGAACCATCGCTCAACATATACCCTAGCGTAATCTGAAAAATACATAGCGCCATAAACACTTGCTACCAAACCAATTAACGATGCCAATGTTTTTAAAATTCCCTTTCTGAAACCCATAAAAAAGGCGATGATTAAAATAATTCCAACAACAATATCTATAGTATTCATATTTAAAAATTTTGATAAATATACAGTTTTCCAAATTCTGAATTCTGTATTCATATTTCAGAATAGTAAAATGTATCTTTGCAGCTTAAATTATATATAATAAATGGCACGCGACGAACAATTAAAGGAAAGATGGGAGGCTGTAGTGAGTATGTTGAGCAACCGCTTTGCAGATGGCGAAGTATTAGATCTTGATGCCATAATATACCTTGTTGGATTACAAGAGTTAGGTCAAATTCATAGAAGATTTAAAAAGGACGAAAAGTTAGACTTGATGCATATTGCAATTTGTCGACTTTTAGAGCCTTATGGATATTACGAATTTGATTATTTTGATGACCAAGGTTGGCCTCACTACCGCGTTTTAGAACAACTTCCACCACTAAAAGCTGGTGAGCAAAGCGTTTTGATGAAAGAAGCTATTGTGCAATACTTTCTGGAAAAAGAAGTAATTGCATAATTCGTTTTTAACAAAGATTATCACTAAAAGCACAAATTTAAAGATAAATTCTAGCAGTAATTAAATTATCTGAAAATGATAGATACAGTAAAAAAACACATTGCCGAAGTACAAGCATTTTCTTCAACTAACAAAGAAGAAATAGAGAGCTTTCGTATAAAGTATTTAGGAAAAAAAGGACTTTTAAATGAGTTCTTCGCTGAGTTTAAAAATGTTCCAAACGAACAAAAAAAGGAGTTTGGCCAAATAATAAACACACTTAAAAATACAGCTCAAGAAAAAATAGATTCACTTAAGCAAGCCCTTGAAAACAGTATAGAAGCTAAAGGTATTTATGGCGATCTTTCTCGACCAGGGGAGGCAATTCTATTAGGATCACGTCATCCTATTTCTATCGTTAAAAATAAGATTATTGATATTTTCTTGCGCATTGGTTTCAACGTATCTGAAGGACCAGAAATTGAAGACGATTGGCATAACTTTACTGCTTTAAATCTACCAGAATATCACCCTGCACGCGATATGCAGGATACTTTCTTTATTCAAACCAATCCAGATGTTTTGTTGCGCACGCACACTTCCTCTGTTCAGGTTAGGTATATGGAAGATAATAAACCGCCAATTCGCACTATTTCTCCGGGTCGTGTTTATAGAAATGAAGCAATTTCATCTCGCTCACATTGTTTCTTTCACCAGGTTGAAGGATTGTATGTGGATAAAAGCGTAAGTTTTGCAGATTTGAAACAAACTCTTCAATATTTCACAACAGAAATGTTCGGGAAGTCGAAAATTCGTCTTCGCCCATCATACTTCCCATTTACAGAGCCAAGTGCTGAGGTTGACGTATATTGGGGACTAAAAACTGAAGCCGATCACAGAATTACAAAAGGTACAGGTTGGCTAGAAATTGGTGGCTGTGGGATGGTAGATCCAAACGTACTTAAAAATTGTGGTGTAGATCCCGAAGAGTATTCCGGATTTGCTTTTGGAGTAGGTGTAGATCGTATTGCAATGCTATTACACCAAATTCCAGATATTAGAATGTTTAGCGAAAATGACGTTCGCTTTTTAGAGCAGTTTAAAAGTGTTCTTTAAAAATATTAAGACCACTGTGCTTTGAGACATATGATTTTTAATACATAATTCCTACAAGGCGTCTTTTAGTATATTAACGATAAAGAAGTTACCTTGTAAGTCTTATAAGAGTACCTTAAAATTTTAAAACCTTGTGTTATGAAGAAATATCTTGTCATTGCCTTATTGGTCATTATTGCAATCGCTATTGCGTATCTAACTTTTGTAATTGCCTATATTAAAATAGTTGTTGGAGCCATTTTATTAGGTATATCTGCCATATCACTTTTGGCCGTGTGGATAATGTGGAAAATTGAAGATTAATTATGCGAAAAGATATTGAAATACCTCAAGCAAAAAACATTAATATCGTTGCTGTAAAAGAATGGGACGAAGAATTAGCTGCAGACTTGTGGACGATTTATTTTGTAAATAACAAAGAAGAAGAAATCGATACTGTTTTAGTTATGTCACGTGGTAACACCGAAGACAAAACAACAACAACTTTACGTCGAAATTTGGGGAATGTTGCACCAAAATCATTCGCTAAAGTAGAATTCATTTCTGATGAGGTTTTAGGGTTTACTAATGAATATCTAGTTACATTTTTTGCTGAGAATAAACTCTTTGAGCAAAACTTTGTTTTTGCCCCAAATAGTATGTCTGATGAAAAATTAGAAGCTATTCCTGTTTTCGAAAGTAAAGGGATTTTAGCTAATTAATTTCGGGATGCTTAGCGTTAAAATTGATTCATTTTCCTACACAGATAAAACCATTTTAAAGGATATCTATTTTACTTTAAAACCTGGAGAACATCTAAGTTTTATTGGGGAAAGTGGATGTGGTAAATCTACACTTTTACATCTTGTCTATGGTTTACTTCATTTAGATAAAGGAAGCATTTATTACAACGACAAAAAACTTCTAGGACCTACCAAAACTCTTATTCCTGGTGAGCCATTTATGAAATTAGTAGCACAAGAATTCAATATTATGCCGTTTACAACTGTTTCGGAAAACTTGGGTTCACACCTTTCTGGCCTAAATGAAGAAAAGGATGCTGAAAGAATCGACGAGCTTCTTAAAGTGGTGGAAATGGAGGTGTTTAAAGACACTTTAGTGAAAAACCTGAGTGGAGGGCAAAAGCAGCGAGTAGCCTTGGCAAAAGCATTGGCAAACAAGCCAGAGATACTTCTACTCGATGAGCCCTTTAGCAATATTGATACTTTCAGAAAAAATAAATTGCAGCGAAAGATTTTTGGCTATCTAAAACAAAATAACATCAGCTGTATTACAGCCACCCATGATAGCGAAGAAGCACTGGCATTTTCCACTGAAATTTTAATGCTTAACAATGGGCAAGTTGAAATGAAAGGCACTCCAGAGTTCATTTACAAAAACGTTGCAACAGAGTATCAAGCAGGTTTTTTTGGAGAAGCAAATTTACTTCCGAAAAATTTATTCAACGAAAGTGCATCCTTCGAAAAATTTGTGGTTTTTCCGCATCAACTGCGATTATCTTCACAGAATACAAGTTTTAAAATAAGTGTTCAAAAAAGCTATTTTAAAGGCGATCATTATCTTATAGAAGGTGTTTGGGAAAACCAAATTGTTTATTTTAAACACAATCATTCTATTTCAGTAGATACAGTTGTAAACCTTTCCTATTACCGTTAAGGAAATATTCTTCACAAGAGAACCCATTTTAGAACATAAATTAGGATAAAAGCTTTATTTTTAAGAAATGCTCCCTCAATTCTATAACAAATGAACTGGATTTTAATTGCCGAAATAGTTTATATAATTATAGTTCTCTTGGTATGTGTTCGGGTGGTTTACGACACACAAAACACAACAAAAACTCTCGCTTACCTGCTCGCTGTTATTTTATTACCTATAGTTGGTATTATCATTTACTTCACCGTTGGTATTAATTATCGAAAACGGAAAATGTATAGCAAGAAAATTTTCAATAACCCTGAATTGGAAATGACAATGCGAGAAAGGATTCTAAAAACTTCACAAATCATTTTTAAAACGAGAAAAGAATCTGTAAAAAACTTTGAAAAGCTCGCTACTCTTATTCTCAATAAAGGTTCAAGTCCAATTTTTCAAGGTAATGATGTAACCTTATTGCTTAATGGGGAACATAAATTTCCGCGTGTTTTTGAGGCTCTTAAAAACGCTAAAAACCATATTCATATTGAGTATTACATTTTTGAAGATGATGATATAAGTTGTCGCATTATCGATCTTTTAATTGAAAAAGCAAAAGAAGGTGTGGCTGTAAGATTTATTTACGATGACTTTGGAAGTAGGCCAATTCGGAAAAAACAAGTTCCAAGAATGCAGGCAGCTGGAATCCGTGTTTTTCCATTTTATAAAATAAAGCTTATCGGTTTTGCGAACAGAATAAATTACCGAAACCATCGAAAAATTATTGTTGTAGATGGAGTAGTAGGCTTTGTTGGAGGAATAAATGTTAGTGATAAATACGTTAATAATTCCAAAGACAAAAACAAGTTGTATTGGCGGGATACACATTTACAAATTGAAGGCCCTATTGTAAAAAGCTTACAATATATTTTTATGGGTGATTGGAATTATTGCTCTGGCGAAGCATTAAAACCAACTAAAGTCTTTTTTCCTGATGATAGTACAATTCCTTCAAAAACAGATAAGGTTGTTCAAATAGCTTACAGTGGGCCAGATTCAGATTCCCCATTAATTCAACAAAGCTTGTTGCAAGCAATCAGCTTAGCCAAAGAGGAGATACTAATTACCACACCTTATTTTATACCAGGCGATACTATTTTAGAAAGTTTAGTAATAGCAGCAGCAAGTGGTACAAAAGTAAATTTGTTAGTGCCAGGTATTTCAGATTCTAAATTTGTTAACTATGCAGCCCGATCGTATTACGGACGTTTGATAAATGCAGGTGCAAATATTTATCGATACCAAAAAGGATTCGTACATGCTAAAACCATGGTTGTTGATAAACAACTTTCAATAGTTGGAACGGCAAATATGGACATCCGTAGTTTTGACCTTAATTTTGAAGTCAATGCAATTGTTTACGATAAAGAAATTGCAGAAGAACTTCACACTGCTTTCTATAATGATTTAAAAGATGCTATCGTAATTGATGCTAAAAAATGGAAAGAACGATCAAACCTTACCCAAATTCTTGAAAAATTAGCGGGATTATTTTCACCATTGATGTAGGAATGAGATTAAACTGCCACAATCATTTTTCCTTTGTTTTTACCATCAAATAGGTCAATAAATGCCTTTGGAATATTGTCGAAACCTTCAACTATGGTTTCTAAATATTTTATTTTATCCTCTTCCATCCATTTAGCCAATTGTTTTTGAGCTGGCCCAAAATCTTTTACAAAATCTCTCACAGTAAACCCCTGCATTAAAAGACTATTCTTGATAAGTTTGGTTTCAACTCTTGGCCCTTTTGGAGTTTTAGTTTCATTGTATAGTGAAATTGCACCACAGCATACCACGCGACCGTATTTATTCATATTTGCTAAAGCAGCATCCAAAATTTCCCCACCAACATTATCGAAATAAACATCTACTCCATTCGGGCAAGCATCGGCAATAGCTTTATACATATTGTCTGTGGTTTTATAATTGATAGCCTTATCAAAGCCAAATTCTTCTTGTATTCGGTTTGTTTTTTCTTCACTACCCGCAATTCCAACAACCTTACAGCCTTTTATTTTTCCAATTTGGCCAACAACACTACCTACGGCTCCAGCAGCTCCAGATACTAAAAGAGTTTCTCCTTTTTTAAGGTTTCCTATTTTTTCGAGCCCTAAATAAGCAGTTATTCCTGTAAGACCTAAAACACCTAAATACGCTTTTAAAGGCGCTTTATTTCGATCTACTTTATTTAAACCATTCCCGTTTGAAGTTTGAAATTGCTTCCATTTAAGCATTCCATTTACATACTCACCTTTTTTAAAATTTTTATTTTTAGACTCAACAACTTCAGCAATAATACCAGACTCTAATGGTTCATTGACTTTAAAAGGTTCAATATACGATTTCTCATCTCGCATTCTTCCACGTAAATAAGGATCTACGGATACGTATTTAATTTTTAATAATACTTCACCATCTTGAGCTTCAGGCATTGTTTCTTCTGTAAACCCAAAGTCATCTTGTGTAGGTTTACCAACTGGTCGTGACTTTAGAATTATAACTTTATTTTTCATTTTTCATAATTTTATAGATAATAGCTTAAAGTTAAGGTATTAACACGCATTTTCACTGTGAATAAGTTTTTTTAATAAAAGAATAACAAAGTTTCTTTTCAGAAAAGAACAAACTTACGCGGCGTAGTCAATATCTTTGCAACCTGTGAATTTTAACTAATTGAAAACATCTCAAAACATAGTAAGGGAAACTCTTAAAGAACTTTCGGAATACTTTAAAAGTACCGATTTTTCTAAGGCTATACTATTGGGAATTGCTTTAACGGTTCCAATTATAGTAGGGTTAAAGCTCGACATGCTAGAAATTGGGATAACTATTACAGTAGGGGCGATGCTTGCTTCCCCAAGTGATGTAAGCGGTGGTATTCGACATAAGATAACAGGGATTCTTCTTGCTACTCTGTTATCGATGATAATTAGTTTTATAGGCGGCTACCTTCATCTTTCATTGTGGTTGTTATTTCCTGCTTTAGGAATTCTAATGTTTAGTATTTCCTACTTAGCTATTTATGGTTTTAGAGCATCGTTAATCAGTTTTTCTGGCTTGTTTGCTTTAGTACTTAGTTTTTCAAATATTTCTAACGATTTGCAACCTTATGAAAGAATGTTGCTTATCGGGGTTGGTGGCCTTTGGTATGCTTCGCTTTCATTATTGCGACATTATATCTTTCCGAAAGCACCTACGGAATATTATCTTTCAAAAACAATTAAGCTAACGGCAGATTATTTACGTACCCGTGGCCACTTGGTTAAGGAAAAGAATGACAGAACTGAGCTTTTAAAAAAACTCCTTCACCTTCAAACAGAACTTACCACAACGCACGAAACACTGCGAGAAATACTAATTTCTTCTAGAAAAGGTTCAGGGAAGTCTGATTATGAGGGGAAGCGAATGTTAATTTTTGCTCAGTTAATCGATATGCTCGAATTGGCGATGACCAATCCTGTGAATTACTCGAAAACAGACGAGTTGTTTAAAAAAAACCCAAAGCAATTAGATGACTTTCAAGCTTTGTTGTTTGCAATGAGTGATAGGTTAATGACTATCTCAGATTACCTTTCAAGACCTAAAAGACTCCCAAAAAGCACAGCGATTGAATCCTATTTAGAATGTGTAAAAAAAGATGTATTTTCTTCAGAAGTGGTTTATGATGAAGATTCTTTAATGCTTAGAAACTTATATAAGTATCAAAAAGAACAGGTTAAAAAAATAGAAAAAATAGAGTGGCTGCTCAGTAATCCCGACCGTCGACAAATTCCATTTATCAAGCATGTATATGCCAAGCGATTTTTAACGAAAGAGAATTATGATTTTGAAGTTTTAGTAGAAAATTTCAATTTAAAATCTCCAATATTTAAACACTCTTTACGCATTGCAACGATAACGATGATAGGTTATGGCGTAGGGATTATATTTAAAATTCAAAACCCATATTGGATTTTACTTACATTAATAGTAATAATGCGTCCAACTTTTGGGCTTACCAAAACTCGTTCAATTGAACGTACAGTTGGTACTCTTATAGGTGGAGTTTTAGCTGTTGCCATTGTTTTAATTACACAAAACACCACTGTTTATGGTGTTTTAGCAATTACATCATTGATAATTGCTTTTTCGATGATTCAGCGCAATTACCGAGCGTCTGCCACTTTTATTACCTTAAGTGTTGTTTTTATTTATGCGTTACTACAACCAGATACGTTTAGCGTTATTCAGTTTAGAGTTATAGACACTGCAATAGGTGCAGGGTTGGCTACATTGGGGAATTTACTCCTTTGGCCTGCTTGGGAAATAGAGAGTATGCAAAAAACTTTGGTGAAATCTTTACATGCGAATCGAGTTTATTTAGAAGAAATAATTAATTATTACAATAGAAAAGGAGAGGTTTCTGATAAGTATAAAGTAGCTCGAAAAAAGGCGTTTTTAGAAATGTCCGATTTGAGTTCAGCTTTTCAACGAATGACACAAGAGCCAAAATCTAAACAAAAGAACCTGGATAAGGTCTATGAAATAGCAATGCTTAACCATACATTTTTATCGTCTTTAGCATCGTTGAGCACTTATATTTTAAATAATCCAACTACTCCTGCAACAGATAATTTTAATAAGGTTTCTAATCGAATTGTTGAAAATTTAAAATTTGCAGAGGCTATACTTACTTCAGAAAAACATTCTGAAATAAATCGGGAGCTTGTGGAACCTGAAGATATTTTTGAAGTTACTTATGGTAAAAGCATAAATCTTTCTGAGGTTAGTGGTTCAGAAAAAGACAAAAAACTGGTTTCAGTACTCGAGGAAGAACATTTAATTCGGGAACAGCTTAAATGGTTGTTAGAAATGAGTAAAAAGATTCCTAAAGTGTTAATGGAAACTCAATTCTAGAAGAATTATAGCACTTGTTTAATTTTATAATTAGTCCCATTTAGAGTAAAAGTTTCTCCTTTTCGTTTTCCCGATAAAAGTTGTCCTACCGGTGAATTTAATGCAACACATAAATATTCTGTAGTGTCTATGGTAACAGCGCCAATAGAGATACTAATGAAGTAATTGAACTTATCTGTGTTAATTAAACTACCCAAACGAGCATAATCTGAAGTTGCTTTTATATTAATCTTTTTTAGAAGCTGATTAATCTTTTCAATTTCATGTAGTTGTCTTCCAGCATTTTCACGATCAATCTGAAGCATTGCTCTAGCGGTTTCGTGTTTATCTCCGGCGCTACTTTTAGACTCATCAAACAATGATTCTTCAATATCGGCAATAGTTTGCTTTATTTTTAAAAACCTGGCTCCAACTTGATTTTGACAGTGGTGAAGCAACTCAGATTTAATTTCAAATGTTGTCATTTTTTCTTCTTTTCTTTAACTTGTTTTTCTAAAGTAAACGGACCAAAATAGCGCATTTGTTTCATAATCCATTGTGTTCTTCTGCCTACGTACGATCCCGGAGGATTTGCGCTATAACGTTGCGGACTAGGTAAAATTGCGGCAATCCTTGCAGCCTGTTCTGTCGAGAGTTTTTTTGCTGACTTTTTAAACCAATAGTGCGAAGCAGCCTCGGCTCCATATACTCCAGGTCCCATTTCAATACTATTTAAGTAAACTTCTAATATTCGTTCTTTATCCCAAATAGCCTCGATAAGGATAGTAAAATATGCTTCTAATCCTTTTCTAAACCAAGTTCGTCCTGGCCATAAAAATGCATTTTTAGCCGTTTGTTGAGAGATTGTACTTCCTCCGCGAAGTTTCTTTCCTTTTTCATTACTTTCCAATGCCTTTTTAATCGCTTCTTGGTCAAAGCCATTATGACTTAAAAATGTTTGGTCCTCAGCACAAATTACCGCCAATTGTAAATAAGGAGATATATCTTCTATAGGAACCCAATCGTGGCGCGTTTTGAAGTTTTCATCTCCTTCAATAGAGCGAATAGCCATTAAAGGTGTATAGGGCACAGGAACATATTTATAAAGTACTACCCAGAGAATCGAAAGTCCGAGAAAGCATAAGAGGATTTTAAATAAGAATTTGAGTAGTTTTTTAATCATAAATTTCCTGTGTGTTTCTGATTGTTTTTTCAGTTTACATTATTTTTCGCGAAGGTAGTTAGTACTAAGCAACATTTAATCTACGATATCCGAAAGTTGTTTCCCGATTGAGCTTCCTATAGCAACTCCCATTCCGCCAAGCCTAACACCACAAAAAACATTATTTGATAGTGCTTTTACAATAGGTTTTTTCTGCTTTCCTATTCCCATAATACCACTCCATCGCTTATCAATATCAAATTTATTATTTGGAAGAATTACTGTTTTAAGTAAATCCTCTAACTGCTTCTGAACAAGTTCCGTCAACTCCATTTCGGTGGTTTCTTCAGTTTTAAAATCAAGATTACGCCCCCCACCAAATAGGACTCTATTTCCAATATTTCTGAAGTAATAGTATCCTTTATCTAGGTGAAAAGTTCCTTTAATTTGAAGGTTTTCTATGGGTTTAGTAACAAGTACCTGAGCTCTTGCAGGCATGACATCCTCATCCAAAAATTGTTTAGCAAAACCATTGGTTGCAATAATTGCTTTCTTGGTCGATATTTCAAGGGATGAATTTATTTGAAGGGACACGCTATTTCCGTTATCTGAAATTGCTGTGATTTCGCAGGCATTGAGGATTAGAATATTTTCTTCTGAAGATTTTTTCAGAAGACCATGCATCATTTTGCCTGTATCAATCTGGCCTTCAAATTTGCTAAATAGAAGTTTTTCCTGAATATTTTTAAATCCGAATTTATTTTCTTTTTCAGAAAAGACATCGGAATTAAATATTGAAAAAAGTAACTTGTTGATGTAATTAATCTTGAATTTACAAGCTTCGTAAAGCTCCAAGTCTTCATTTGTAAATAGCTCGTAGCTGCCATATTCTTTGTAATCAAGTTGTTTATCACCTAATGTATTCCGAAGTAATTGTAGTCCTTCAACTCTGTGTTTTACTAATTGAATAACTTCCTCTTCGGAGTGGTTGTTTAAATCGTCTAATATTTCTGATATACTTCCGTAACAAGCAAATCCTGCGTTTTTTGTACTTGCGCCGCTAGGAAGAACACCTCTCTCAAATACTACTATCTTACTTTTAGGATATTTTTTCCGAAGCGATAAAGCGCAATTTAATCCTACAATTCCACTTCCGATGATTGCAAAATCTATGTCGGAAAGCCAAGTTTTGTATTCCCAGAAAGAGAGATTCATAGTACTAAGTTTATTAAATTAAAAAAGCATCAAATACCAAAGATAAGTTTTTGGAATTTGATGCTTCTTAAAAAGTTTGAGTACTAAGTAAAACGCTATTTACTTATTACTTAAATTAATCTTCAACTTGTTCATCCATTTTGAATGTATCCATAAAAGCAGTAGTGTAATTTCCTGCGATATAGTCTGGGTGATCCATTAATTGACGGTGGAACGGAATTGTAGTTTTTATTCCTTCAATTACGAATTCATCTAAGGCACGCTTCATTTTGCTAATTGCTTCCTCTCTTGTTTGAGCGGTTGTAATAAGCTTAGCGATCATAGAATCGTAATTTGGTACAATTGTGTATCCTGCGTAAACGTGTGTATCTAAGCGAACCCCGTGACCCCCTGGCGCATGTAAAACATTGATTTTACCTGGTGAAGGACGGAAATCGTTATATGGATCTTCCGCATTAATTCTACATTCAATCGAATGAAGTTTTGGAGTGTAGTTTTTACCAGAAATTGGAATTCCAGCAGCAACTAATATTTGCTCTCTTATTAAGTCGTAATCAATTACTTGTTCTGTAATTGGGTGCTCAACCTGAATACGAGTATTCATTTCCATAAAGTAGAAGTTTCTGTGCTTATCTACTAGGAATTCGATAGTTCCAGCACCTTCGTATTTTATGAATTCTGCCGCTTTTACAGCTGCGTTACCCATATCGGTACGCAGTTTATCGGTCATAAAAGGGCTTGGAGTTTCTTCGGTAAGCTTTTGGTGACGACGCTGAATAGAGCAATCACGCTCACTTAAATGACAAGCTTTACCGTTGCTATCTCCAACAATTTGTATTTCGATATGGCGTGGCTCTTCAATAAGCTTTTCCATATACATCCCGTCGTTTCCGAAGGCTGCTGCAGCTTCTTGGCGTGCACTATCCCAAGCTTTTTTAAGATTTTCTTTCTTCCAAACAGCTCTCATACCTTTACCACCACCACCGGCAGTAGCTTTCAACATTACTGGGTACCCAATTTCTTCGGCTACTTTTTCACATTCTTCGAAAGATTCTAAAATCCCTTCACTTCCAGGAACTGTAGGAACTCCAGCGGCTTTCATAGTAGCTTTTGCTGAAGCTTTATCACCCATACGGTCAATCATTTCAGGTGATGCTCCGATAAATTTAATACCGTGTTCTTGGCAAATTTTAGAAAACTTAGCGTTTTCTGAAAGGAATCCATAACCAGGGTGGATTGCATCTGCATTTGTAATTTCCGCAGCAGCTATAATATTAGACATTTTCAAGTAACTTAAGTGACTTGGTGCTGGTCCAATACATACAGCTTCGTCTGCAAAGCGTACGTGCAAACTCTCTTCGTCGGCTGTAGAGTAAACTGCTACAGACTTAATTCCCATCTCGCGACAGGTACGAATTATGCGCAGTGCTATTTCGCCCCTATTTGCAATTAATATCTTTTTAAACATAACTTTTCCTTAAATAACAAATTCCGAACCTCAAATTCCAAAAATATTGGGATTTGGATTTGGGATTTGGAGTTTATATTTATGATGGATCTACTAAAAATAAAGGTTGGTCGAACTCAACTGGTGAAGAGTCGTCTACAAGAACCTTTACTATTTTACCAGAAACTTCACTTTCAATTTCGTTGAAAAGTTTCATAGCTTCAATCACACAAAGTACATCTCCTGTATTGATATTGCTTCCAACTTCAACAAATGGTGCTTTGTCTGGAGATGGTTTTCTATAAAAAGTTCCGATAATTGGAGACTTTATAGTAATAAGTTTAGAATCTGCCTCTTCTTTCTTTGCTTCAGTTGCATCGGCAGCAGGAGCCTGTTGAATTTGCGGTTGCTGCATTTGAGGTTGCGCTTGCATAGTAGGGATTTGCTGAATGTAAGTAGTTTCACCCTTACTATCATCAGAACCAGTTTTAATGGTGATTTTGATATCCTCCATTTCTAGTTTCACTTCGCTGGCACCACTTTTTGCCACAAACTTGATTAAGTTTTGTATATCCTTTAATTCCATATTAGAAAATTTAGTCTTTAGGTGGTTAAAATTATTTTGAATTGTAAGCCCATTTAAGGTAAACGGCGCCCCAAGTAAAGCCTCCTCCAAAGGAAGCAAAAATTAAATTATCTCCTTTTTTAAGTTGTTTCTCATAATCGGATAAACACAAAGGTAATGTAGCTGATGTAGTATTTCCGTATTTATGAATATTCATCATGACCTTTTCAGGAGGTAGGTTCATTCTTGTAGAAGTAGCATCTATAATTCGTTTGTTTGCTTGATGAGGAACTAGCCAATCTACATCTTCTCCAGTCAGGTTGTTTTTCTTCATCACTTTTTCACAAACATCTGCCATGTTAGAAACAGCAAACTTAAATACCGTTTTTCCTTCTTGATGCACGAAGTGTTGTTTGTTGTTTACAGTTTCTATTGAGGCTGGGAGTAAAGATCCACCCGCATCAATTTTAAGAAATGGTCTTCCTATTCCATCGGTACGTAAGTGTTCATCTTGAACGCCAAGACCTTCAGTATTAGGTTCGAATAAAACTGCTCCTCCGCCATCTCCAAATATTATACATGTAGTTCTATCGGTATAATCAATAATAGACGACATTTTATCTGCGCCTATTAAGAGTACTTTTTTGTATTTTCCAGATTCTATGTAGCGTGCTGCTGTAGACATTCCAAAGAGAAAGCTTGAGCAAGCCGCAACTAAATCGTAAGCAAAAGCATTTACGGCACCAATTTGTGTGGCTACGTAAACACCTGTTGTAGCAACTGGCATATCTGGCGTTGCGGTTGCCATAATAACCATGTCAATTTCTGCTGGGTCTGTATTGCTTTTTTCTAGCAGGTTTTTTGCTGCCTGTATAGCTAAATAGGAAGTACCCTTATCCTTGTCCTTTAATATTCTTCTTTCTTTTATTCCCGTTCTAGATGTAATCCATTCGTCGTTGGTATCGACCATTGTTTCTAGAACTTTGTTAGAGAGAACGTAATCTGGCACGTAACTTCCTACAGCGGTAATGGCTGCCGTTATATTGTTCATAAAGCGGAATTAAAATTCACATAAAAGAGTAAAAACCCTTTAAAAGGTGTGAAAATTACTAAATTTTACTTGAATTTCGGCACTAGTATGTCGTTTTTTGACTTTTTGCAAAGTTAAAAAATAAAAAAACCCTCACGTTCCCGTGAGAGTTCCTAGTAATTGTAAATAAGTTTAAGCTTCTACCTGCTCAGTTGCATCGATAACAACTTGTCCGCGGTAGTACATTTTTCCTTCGTGCCAATGAGCTCTATGGAAAAGATGTGACTCACCTGTTGTAGGGTCAGTTGCAAGAGTAGGTGCAGTAGCTTTATAATGCGTTCTTCTTTTATCTCTTCTTGTTTTCGAGATTTTTCTCTTTGGATGTGCCATTGCTATTTATTATTTATCCGTTAATAGTTTTTTTAATGAATCCCAACGGGGATCGGTATTCTCGTCTTCCACAACCGATTCTTCATCAATTGCTTTCGGACTAAGTTCTTCAAGTTTATCTAGTATGTCGCTCTTTAATGTGCCGTCTTCTACTCCAGGGTGAATTTTTCGTGATGGCATTGCCAAAACAATCGATTCATAAATGAATTGCTGAATGTTTACTTCATAACTTCCGTGAGGAATAATTAGTAAATCTTCATTCTCATCATTGTATTCTTCTCCAAATTTCACTACAAATTTGTATGATCCTGAAATTTCCTGATCATATAATTCGTTTGTAATATCACAAGCAACGTTTACTCTTCCGTCAAAAGTTAATGTAAACTCTAATAACGTGCTTGTTTTATCCAGCAATACGTTGAGATTAATAGCTGCGTTATTAAATTCGTCATACTCAAAATGCTCAAAGAACGCTTTATTTAATTCAAAGTTAAACTGGTGTTTTCCTAACTTCAACCCTACAAAAGGGATGGTAAATTCTTTCAATTCCTTCATTATCACACCTAAATTTAAGACCTTAACCTTACGGATAAGGCGGGTGCAAAGATAAAAAATTATTTCAAATGCAAATTAGTTTTTCTATTTCTTTTTCGAGTAGCTTCTTTTGCGTGAAGTTTGTAAGGGATTTTTGGAAATTTCCTTGTACTCTTCGCGTGTGTGATAGATTGAAATAGCGCTAAATACAGCTTCTCGAAACGATTCAAAATTAGCTTCGTTTTTACCCGCCAAATCAAAGGCTGTCCCGTGATCTGGGGATGTTCGGATTCTATTTAAACCTGCTGTAAAGTTTACGCCTTTTCCAAAAGCTAATGTCTTAAAAGGAATTAATCCTTGATCGTGATATGAAGCGATTATGGCGTCAAAATTTTTATAATTTCCTGATCCAAAAAAACTATCGGCAGCATAGGGGCCAAATACCATTTTGCCATTTTTACGAATATTGTCTAGTGCTGGACGTAATAACGTATCATCTTCGTCGCCAATTACACCATTGTCGCCAGTGTGTGGATTTATCCCTAAAACGGCGATTTTTGGTTTTTCGATGGCAAAGTCTTCAATTAGTGTTTGATGGATGGTATTAATTTTATTGTCAATTCGCTCACGAGTAATGTTTTTTACTACATCCTTAACTGCAACGTGATCGGTTAAAAGGCCTACTCTCAAGCTCTCCGAGATAAGAAGCATTAAGCTATCTCCTTGTAATTCCTGTGCTAAATAATCTGTATGCCCTGGAAAATTAAATCCTTCAGATTGAATATTACTTTTATTTATTGGAGCTGTTACTAATGCGTCAATTTTACTTTCTTTTAGAGCTGCAACCGCTGCTTTTAAGGATTTTATTGCGTATTCGCCACCTTTTTCATTTTCTTCTCCGAAGGAAACGTTTACGTGTTCTTTCCAAACATTCAATACGTTTATTTTCTTCGGAATTAAATCTTCTATTTTGTCTATTCCGTGGAAGTTGACATCCGTTTCAAAATGTTTTTTGAAAAAAGACATCAATTTAACTGAAGCAAATATCACAGGGGTGCAAAACTCTAGCATCCTAGAATCTTCGAAGGTTTTTAAAATAATTTCACTACCAATTCCATTAATGTCGCCAATTGAAATTCCAACAACTATTTTATCTTCTGTACCCATTTTTTAATTGTTATTTTTGCACTACAAATGTAACTAACACATTGTGCATTTTGATTATAATATTTTAAATAAAACGAAATCAATTTTCTTTTCTTCTATTATTAATGAATAGAAAGAAGATTTATAAAGTTCATTTATACTTGAATGCGTGCTTTAAGATATAATGTTAAACATATTTTCAAAATCCACAACTAACTTTAGAAAAAAAATTATCAATGTTCACAGGTATTATAGAAACGCTAGGTGAAGTAGCTAAACTTACAAAAGACGGTGAAAACCTTCATATTGAAATAAAATCTCCTTTGGCAAGTGAGTTAAAAATAGACCAAAGTGTTTCGCATAACGGGGTGTGTTTAACTGTTGTTGAAATAAAAGACGACGCCTATGTGGTTACAGCAATTCAGGAAACCTTAGAGAAATCGAATTTAAATTCCCTAAAAAACAACGCTCTTGTAAATTTAGAAAGAGCAATGAAATTAGGAGATAGGTTGGATGGGCATATTGTGCAAGGTCATGTTGATGGTGTAGCCGAATGTATTAATATTAAAGAAGCTGATGGGAGTTGGGTTTACACTTTTCAATATTCTAATCCTGAATTTAGCACAGTTGAAAAAGGTTCTATAACGGTTAATGGTGTAAGCTTAACTGTTGTTGATTCAAAAAAATCACAGTTTAGTGTGGCTATAATTCCATATACTTATGAACATACAAACTTTAAAGAAATTAAAGTTGGTGATAAAGTAAATTTAGAATTTGATATAATTGGGAAGTACGTTAAGAACCTGATGCAGCCCTATTCATAGCTTGATTTCTTTTGTAAAGAATATAAATTCCAAACATCAATCCTGCCACAAGTAATATCCATAAGTTGTCATCAATTGGTAGCTGAGGGCCTTCTGGATCGCCATCACGAGCGGGTGGCGGAGGACCTTGGGTTTCCGTAACCGACTGTAATGCAAGAAAAACTACCGTATACAAAAATGATATCATGAATGTTATATAATGGTGGGGACGGTAAACACGTGCCTAAAGTAACAATTTTTTTACTACTCTACTAAATTATTTTAAGAACATTCTGAGATAAATTTATCTTTTTAAGAATAACCCGAGTAAAACAGTAAGAATTTCTATAAAAAAAACAAAGTCTTGCAACGCAAGACTTTGTTTTGTGGTGGTCCCACCTGGGCTCGAACCAGGGACCACTTGATTATGAGTCAAGTGCTCTAACCAACTGAGCTATAGGACCGGTTAAGAGGATGCAATATTACTACTAATTTTAAAACTCTACAAGAAATTTATTCCTTAATTTCTTGACAAAGTTCAACCAAAACTCCATTGGCAGACTTGGGATGAAGGAAGGCAACTAACTTATTATCAGCGCCTTTTTTAGGGGTTTCGTTTAACAATATAAATCCTTCTTTTTTCAATCTTTCCATCTCAGACTTAATATCATCGACTGCAAAAGCTATGTGGTGAATTCCTTCGCCACGTTTTTCAATGAATTTTGCGATAGGGCTTTCTGGATTGGTAGCTTCTAAAAGTTCAATTTTGCTTTCTCCACTTCTAAAGAAAGAAGTTTCTACGCCTTCGCTTTCCACCTTTTCACTTTTATATGGTGCGTTGCCTAGCAAGGCTTCGTAAACCTTATTAGCTTCTGAAATGTTTTTTACCGCAATGCCAATATGTTCTATTTTCTCCATTTTATTACTTGTATCTGCAAAAATACAAACTTATTTCTATTATAATTCTACAAGCTTACCGGTATAAATGCACTCGATACAGTTTTATGTTCTATTTTTGCAGTATGGAAGAAAGTAATAGACAAAAAAAGATAGCCAGTGTTTTGCAGAACGACTTGGCAAATGTACTACAAGGAATGCTACGTGAGGCGGGGCAAACAGGTATAATTATATCGGTAAGTAAAGTAACAGTAACCACAGACCTTTCTATATCAAAGGTATATGTAAGTGTGTTTCCAGCAGATAAGGCTGAGGCAATTGTTGTTGAATTAAATAAAAATAAACCTCATATTAAACATCAAATAGCCCAGCTTACAAAGCATCAGCTTCGAAAAATGCCAGACCTTACATTTTACAATGACGACTCTTTAGAATATATAGAAAAGATAGATCGTGCAGTAAAAGGTGAAGATAATCCGCTGAAAAACCCTGATTTACTTCCGAAAAGAAAAAAGTCATAGCTTGAATTTTTCCCTCTACATCGCAAAGCGTTATTTGTTTTCAAAAAGTAGCAACAATGCCATTAATATTATTACTGGTATTGCAGCGATTGGAGTGGTAGTTGGTGCAATGGCTTTGTTTATTGTGCTTTCAGGATTTTCTGGCTTAAAAGAATTCAGTCTTCAGTTTACAAACGAATTTGATAGCGATTTAAAAATCCTTCCTGAAAGTGGAAAAACCATTTCTTTTTCAGAAGCACAAAAGCAACAATTAGCGAAAATTGAGGGAATCGAAGTCTTTTCAGAAATTATTGAAGAACGTGTTTTTCTACACTACAAAGGAAAAAACCATATCGCCTATATAAAAGGTGTGGATACGGTTTATGGAAGTGTAAATTCTATAGATAGCATTATGATTGCTGGATTGTGGTTTGAACCTTCCCTTAGCGAAGTAGTTATTGGTTTAGGAACCTCAAGTAAGCTCTCATTATATCTAAATGATTATAGTAATCCATTAGAAATATATGTTCCTAAGCCGGGTACAGGGCAGTTAAATGCTCTAGATCCCACAAATGCATTCACGAAAAAACGGACTGTAGTTTCAGGAGTTTACAGTGTTAATGAGGATTTAGATTCTAAATATGTATTTACCGATATGGATTTTGCCAGAGATTTACTATCGCTTGATGAATCCAAAATTTCTGCAATTGAAATAAAGATGTTTTCAAATGCTTCAGAAGAATCTGTTAGGGCAAATATTGAAAAAGTTTTCCCTGAAGGTGTTGTTATTAAAAACAGAATTCAGCAAAATGACGCGCTTTATAAAATGCTGAACACCGAAAACATTGCTGTATACCTAATTTTTACATTAGTAATGATTATTGCACTTTTCAATGTAGTGGGATCTATAATAATGATGATTCTAGACAAGCGAAAAAACATAAAAACACTCTATAATATGGGAGCCTCGCTTAGAGAAATACGCCGTATCTTCTTTTTGCAAGGAACATTAATGACTGTGTTAGGTGGTATAGTAGGGATTTCTCTTGGGGTGCTTGCTGTTTTGGCGCAATTAAAGTTTGGATTCGTAGCAATAACTAGTACTCTGCCTTATCCCGTAAAGCTAAACCTGGTAAACATTATAGTAGTGTTTGTAACCATAAGCGTTTTAGGTATTCTGGCATCCAAAATAGCCTCGAGTAGGGTACGAGAGAAGTTGTTGGTTTAGAAGTATTCAATTTTAATTGCACTACAAATATTTAGTGTTCAAATTAACACTAAGATTAAAAAACTCAGTTTAGTCGATGATAACTGGGGTATAAACAACACCTATTGGGTGACATCTTTTTGTTAAGCTTCACAACGAAATTTAATGATTAAGAAATTTTCTTAATCACCAACATATAAATAGGCAAGCCTTATGTATTAAGTCTTTCAGTCCCGATAGCTATCGGGATGGTCTTACATCTTAGATTAAACAACCAAATATTCGGGGTCTGCACCTAGACTTACCAATGCTTCACAAATTTCTTCTGTAAAATCTTGTGGGCCACACACGTAAAAACGAGAATCAAAATTCCCAATAGTTTCAATAAGGTATTTGCGGTCTATTCGGCGTTCGCGAAAACCAATTACTCCTTCTTTAGTAAACACATTTTTATAGGCGGGGCCTAGCATTTTTGTCAATTCATCGTGAAGTATAATATCGTCTTTTGTTCTGTTGGAATACAACAAGGCTACTTTGCGTAGATTTCCACTTTCAAAAAGCGCTCTAAAAATTGCGATAAATGGAGTTATCCCAGTTCCGCCAGCAATAAAAATACCTGGCCCTTTATATTTTATAGTCCCAAAAACCTCGTGAAGTAGAAGCTCTGCTCCCGTGTTGAGTTTTCCCATTTGAGCGCTAACGCCTTCGTGCTCTTCGTAAATTTTTACGATGATCTCTAAATAATCCCAATGTTGTAATGAAGTAAAGGTGTAGGGGCGTAGCTGATTTTCCCAGCCCGGAATATTTATAGAAATAACTGCCGATTGGCCGGGGGCGTAGGTGAAATCTTTCGGTTTTTCTAGTACAAAACGTTTTACGTTATGGGTTATATATTGATTGCTTATTATTTTGAGGGTTTGCATTAGGCCAATTTAAACGTCAAAGATAGAAAGGATTTTTATGAAAAGCACCTTATTTTTCTAAACAAACTTATAATCTCCAATGCTAATATTTGTTCGGCAACATTTAAACAAACTCATAATCCCCAAACGCTTCCAAAACCTCATCAAAAGCTTCAAAAACGGAAGCAGAATCATCGCTAGTTACCATTTTCATTCGGTATTCCTTAAAGTTTGGAATTCCTTTAAAATAGTTGGTATAATGGCGGCGGGTTTCAAAAACGCCAAGTTTTTCACCTTTCCAATCAATTGCCATTTGTAAGTGGCGTTTGGCGGCTTCTACACGCTCAAGCATCGATGGGGGTGGTAAGTGTTCGCCAGTTTTAAAATAGTGTTTTACTTCTTTAAAAAACCAAGGATATCCAATACTAGCACGGCCTATCATTGCACCGTCCAATCCATATTTATCGCGCATTTCCATTGCTTTTTCGGGCGTATCAACATCTCCATTTCCAAACACAGGAATATGCATTCTTGGATTGTTTTTTACTTCGGCAATAGGTTTCCAGTCGGCATTACCTTTATACATTTGGGCGCGAGTACGGCCGTGAATAGAAATTGCTTGACAGCCTACATCCTGTAAACGTTCGGCAACTTCCATAATTTTTATACTATCGTGATCCCAGCCTAATCGTGTTTTTACGGTTACAGGCAGTTTTGTGTGCTTTACCATCGCTTCGGTAAGGCTTACCATTAAATCTACGTCCTTTAAAATCCCTGCACCTGCGCCTTTACTTACTACTTTTTTTACGGGACAACCAAAGTTAATGTCGATAATGTCTGGACCGCTGGCTTCTACAATTTCTACACTGCGCAACATAGATTCTAGAACAGCTCCAAAAATCTGAATTCCTACAGGGCGTTCCTTTTCATAAATATCAAGCTTCATCACACTTTTTGCAGCATCCCGAATAAGTCCTTCCGAAGAGATAAATTCAGTAAAAACCACATCGGCGCCTTGTTCCTTACAAAGTGCACGGAAGGGCGGATCGCTTACGTCTTCCATTGGGGCTAGTAATAATGGAAAATCAGGCAGTTGTATGTTTCCTATTTTTGGCAATTTCTTTTTATTTGAGAATGCAAAAGTAGTAAATATCAGTATAATAAATCACTATTGCCTTACTAAGACTTAAGACCGCTTCGCTAAAGGACGTAAGACATAGGATTTGACGTGTAAAATATTGATGTATAGTATTTTGTCGTTATTTATTTTTAAAATGCGCTAATTTTATGTAATATTTTTTAGGTCTTATGTCTTACGTCCAAAAGTCTTATATCGTTTATTAAAATAAATTCTATTGAATGAAATTATTATTAACTACTTCATCATAACTAAAATAATCACTCTTTTAATCTATATTTGCAATTCGTAGCACGAAGAAGGATTAATTTATGAAGAACATTAGAAACTTTTGTATTATAGCGCATATTGACCACGGGAAAAGTACTTTGGCCGACCGACTATTGGATGCCACAGGTTCCGTTACTAGTCGTGAAAAACAAGCGCAACTATTAGATAGTATGGACTTGGAGCGCGAGCGTGGTATTACTATTAAAAGTCACGCGATACAGATGGACTATATGTACAAGGGTGAGCAATACGTATTAAACTTAATTGACACTCCTGGGCACGTTGATTTCTCGTACGAAGTTTCTCGTTCTATCGCTGCCTGCGAAGGCGCCTTACTAATTGTAGATGCTGCACAAAGTATTCAAGCGCAAACGATTTCTAATTTATACTTAGCGCTGGAAAATGATTTGGAGATTATTCCAGTATTAAACAAAGTAGATCTTCCTTCGGCTAATGTTGAGGAGGTTACCGATGACATTGTAGACCTTCTAGGGTGTAAGCCAGAAGAGGTGATTCCAGCTAGTGCAAAAACAGGGCTTGGTATTGAAGAAATACTGAGCGCCATTATCGAGCGAATTCCACCACCAACGGGTGTTTTGGATGAGCCGTTACAAGCCCTGATTTTCGATTCTGTTTACAATCCATTCCGTGGGGTTGAAACGTACTTTAGAGTTTTAAATGGTGAAATAAAAAAAGGGCAGCACATAAAATTTATGGCTACCGGAAAAAGTTATTACGCCGATGAAGTTGGAACTTTAAAATTAAAACAACTTCCAAAAGATTCGATTAAAGCTGGAGATGTTGGATATTTAATTACAGGAATTAAAGAGGCTAAAGAAGTAAAAGTAGGTGATACCATTACCGATTCAAAAAATCCGACAGTCAATATGATTGAAGGGTTTGAAGATGTAAAACCTATGGTTTTTGCTGGAATTTATCCTGTAGATACTGAGGATTATGAGGAGTTGAGAAACTCAATGGAAAAACTTCAGTTGAATGATGCTTCTTTAATATTTATTCCTGAAAGTTCTGCAGCCCTTGGATTTGGTTTCCGTTGTGGTTTCTTGGGAATGCTGCACTTAGAGATTATTCAAGAAAGATTGGAAAGAGAGTTTGACATGACGGTAATTACTACCGTGCCAAACGTATCATACCATGCATTTACTAATAAAGAGCCGGATACACCGATTTTGGTGAATAACCCTTCCGACTTACCGGAACCTTCAACTTTAAATAGAGTAGAGGAACCTTATATTAAGGCGACAATTATTACAAAATCAGATTTTGTTGGTTCTGTAATGTCTCTTTGTATTGAAAAGAGAGGTGAAATTACAAATCAGACATATTTAACCACCGAACGTGTAGAGCTAACTTTTGATATGCCTTTGGCAGAGATTGTTTTCGACTTTTACGATCGATTAAAAACAGTTTCTAAAGGGTATGCTTCTTTCGATTATTCTCCAATAGGGATGCGTCAATCTCACTTAGTTAAGGTAGATGTGTTATTAAATGGAAACGTTGTAGATGCACTTTCTGCTTTGCTTCACCGAGATAATGCTTATGATATTGGAAAGAAAATTTGCGAAAAACTTCGCGAACTAATCCCAAGACAACAATTTGATATTCCTATTCAAGCTGCTATTGGAGCAAAAATTATTGCTCGTGAAACGGTTAAAGCACTTAGAAAGGATGTTACCGCAAAATGTTATGGGGGTGATATTTCTAGAAAGCGTAAACTTCTTGAAAAGCAGAAGAAAGGTAAAAAGCGTATGCGTCAAGTAGGGAATGTTGAAATTCCACAAGAGGCGTTTATGGCTGTACTTAAGCTAAATGACTAATTTCCGCAGCTAGCACCAGTTTCTTCTAAACCAGAAATATAAGTTCCGTAAGGAGTCCCTGTATCTTGTCCGTTTACAGAAGCATTGCCATTGCTTTCTTCACACACTTCAAAATCTAATGTTGAAGGTGAAGAGCAAGTAGTGCAAGATCTTCCGTCGTCTTTTTTACAAGATGAAACGAAAAGGATGCAAATGATTCCTGTAATATAATAGACTTTCTTCATTTTTTCTTTTTATCTAAAAACAAAAATTTCAACGGTTTATTTCTCAGATTTACCTTCGTTCTCTGAACGCGTAGCATTTACTACATCTTCAAAATCCATAGGTTTTCCTAAGTAAACTAAATTACTTCCTTCTTCAGTTTCTAATTCAGTAGGGGAAGTAATCAGGTCTAAAAATCCGTCTGGGTGTTTTAAAAATAGCGGGATTGCATTTTTATCTTCACCAACAATATTGAGAACTCTTAAAAACTGATTGTGATTTTCAACAGGAATTTCTTGTATAGACGGGAATTCTTGGGCAACTTGTGCAAACCTAGAGTAATCGTGAGTATAAGAGAACAATTCTTTAATCGATAAGTTTTTGTTCTTTTTCATTTCGTCTGAGGTAATTAACCTAAATGTTCCATTTTCCCCAAAATATTTTTCAAATCGGTTAATTGCTTGCTTGTTAATTTCGTCACTCCCCGTCATGGCTAGTATATATCCCACATCATTTAGCTCTATATTGTCTGTTAAATCATCGGTATAGATATTCGCAGTAAAGGCTTCTAATCCTAATTCTTTAGCTCTATTAATATTTAGCTGGTTAGAATCTACTAGCACTACGTGGCGTTCGTTTTTATGTAAATAAGTGGCAATTAGTCTAGATGCTTTTGAAGCTCCTACAATTAAAATTCCTTCAGACTTTTTAAGGTAAACTCCCATCCATCCAGCAACTAATCTGGCAGTAGTTGCGTTTAAAATTACTGTAATTAAAACCACAGCAAAAACTAATGGTGTAATGTATTCGGCACCCACAACACCTTTTGTAACAAGTTTAGTTCCAAATAAAGATGAAATACCAGCGGCAACTATCCCACGAGGTCCTACCCAGCTAATAAAAAGTTTTTCATTTACTTTAAGAGACGATCCGGTTGTACTGGCAAAGACAGTTAATGGCCGCAAAATAAAAATAATAATAGCTAATAATATTGCCGTTTTCCAGTTGTAAACTAATAGCAAATCTTCAATGCTAATATTTGCGGCAAGTAGAATAAATAGAATTGACACTAGTAAAACACTCAGTGATTCTTTAAAGTAAAGGAGTTCCTTAAGACTGGGAAGATCGCTGTTTCCTAAAAACATTCCCATTACTACCACGGCTAATAAACCAGATTCGTGAGCAAACAAGTCGCTGATTACGAATACCGCCATTACCATTGAAAGTGCAACAACATTAGATAGATAATGAGGTACAAGTTTCTTTTTAATGGCAAAATAAAGCGCATATCCCGCGGTAATACCAAAGGACATACCTATTAATACAATTTTTCCGAAGTCTAGTAATGCTTGCTTAGTATAGCCCGAATCGCCTTCAACACTTATAAACTCATAGACAAGTACAGCTACAAGTGCGCCAATAGGGTCAATTAATATACCTTCCCATCGCAACACTGCAGCAACGTCTTTTTTCAGTGGAATATTCCTCAAAATAGGAGAAATCACCGTCGGACCTGTTACTATAATCAAGGCTGAAAATAGAAACGAAATTCTCCAGTCTAATCCAAAAATATAGTGTGCAGCCGCACCAGCTCCAATAAATGTAATCGCGGCACCTATACTTATAAGTTTACCGATTGCCGGCCCTACTTTAGAAATCTCATCGCGTTTGAGCGTTAGTCCTCCTTCAAAAAGTATAATTCCTACCGCTAGTGATACAAAATAGAAGAGATTCTCCCCGGGGAAGAGCCCTTTTTCTCCATTCCAAATGGGCTGAAGCCATTGAGTTCCATCAGCAGAAATAAGTGTAGAGATTGGTCCTACCAAGAGGCCAATCATAATTAAAGGTAAAATGGCAGGTATTTTAAATTTCCAAGCTACCCACTGAGCCAATATTCCTAAAATTATAATTCCTGCAAGTTCTACCATAAAAAACGGGGTTTTGGCAAATTAAAAAATTTTCTCTTCCACTGAAAAAGAATAATTTGTTAAAAATAGTATAATTATTTTTACTTGGGCCTTAGGAGTGTAACGCTTTTGTTATTTTGCAACTCATTTCTTCAAATTATGCAACTATTTCCAATTGAAGCCGGTAATTTTAAATTAGATGGCGGTGCAATGTTCGGCGTTGTGCCAAAAACCTTATGGACGAGGACGAATCCTGCGGACCAAAATAATATGATTGATATCGCTGCGCGTTGTCTTCTTATTGAAAATGGCGATCGATTAACACTTATTGACACCGGAATGGGTGATAAACAAAGTGAGAAGTTCTTCGGTTACTATTTTAGATGGGGCGACCACAACCTTGACAGCTCTTTAAAGAAACATGGATTTCATCGTGACGATATTACCGATGTTTTTATGACACACTTACACTTCGATCATTGTGGTGGTAGTGTTCAGTGGAATAAGGAACGAACAGGCTATGAAACTGCTTTTAAAAACGCGACATACTGGAGCAATAAAGACCATTGGAAGTGGGCTACAGAGCCTAATAGACGTGAGCAAGCTTCTTTTCTAAAAGAAAATATTTTACCAATGCAAGAAAGCGGGCAGCTTAAATTTGTAGAGCAGCCAACGTCAGACTTTTCGGAGGCTAAGGAGCTGGACTTTGGAATTCTTTATGTCGATGGACATACCGATAAACAAATGATTCCGCATATAAACTATAAAGGAAAAACGTTGGTTTTTATGGCAGATTTGCTTCCTACGGCTGGTCATTTACCACTTCCGTTTGTAATGGGGTATGATACAAGACCACTATTAACCCTTCCCGAAAAAGAAAAATTTCTGAACAAGGCTGCAGAGAACAATTTCTATCTTTTTCTAGAGCACGATGCTCACAACCCAATTATTACAGTAAAAAATACCGAAAAAGGGGTTCGACTTAACGAAACTTTTTCCCTAACAGAATTCTTTAACTAACACTTTAATTACTATAAAATGAATATTTTTAAGATCTCTTTACTTGCAGTTGGTTTTTCAACTGTCTTGGCTAGCTGCGGTGGTGCCTCAGCAATTATTGCTACTCCAATCGAAAACATAGATGCAAACCCCTTAAAAACAGCTCCACTAACCGATGCTGAATTAAAGAACTGGCCAATGATGGATCTTGTGGCCGATACAGTTCCTGGAATGAGTGTGGATAAAGCGTACAATGAATTAATTGGAAAAAGAAAAGGAAAAACTGTTATTGTAGGTGTTATTGACAGTGGTGTAGATATTGACCACGAAGACCTTAAGAATGTACTATGGACGAATCCTGGTGAAATACCTGGAAATGGAATTGACGATGACAATAATGGATTTATAGATGATGTTTACGGATGGAACTTCCTAGGTGATATCACTGGTGAGAATATGGAGTTTGTTCGTATTATCAGAAAACTTAAACCAAAATATGAAGGTAAAACCGAGTCTTCAATTAGTGCAGCGGATAGAGCAGAATTTGCTATCTATCAAAAGGCGTTAGCTGAGTATGAAAAAGAAAAGGCTGAGGTTGATATGAATATAGCTCGTTACGGGCAAATGCTTTCTCAAATAAAACCAGTGCATCAAGCAATGGCGAAAAAGCTAGGTAAAGAAGATTACACTAAAGAAGATTTAGCTGCTATTAAAAACCCTACTGCTGAAGAGCAGCAACAAATAGGAATGCTTAACCAAATGTTGAGTTTTGGAGACTCTATACCTGAACTTATCGAAAATATTGAAGGAGGATTAAAGTACTTCAATTCTAGAGAGCAGAATCATTTTAATATGACAAAAGATTTCCGTGCAGTATTAGGAGACGATCCTTACGATATCACTGATAATATTTACGGTGATGGCAATGTTGCTGGGCCGGATGAATTAAGAGAAGAAGCTAAACACGGAACACACGTAGCAGGAATTATCGCAGCACAACGCGACAATGGAATTGGAATGAATGGTGTAGCTAATAACGTTCAAATCATGTCTGTTCGTGCAGTACCAGATGGTGATGAGTACGATAAAGATATTGCTTTAGCTATTCGTTACGCAGTAGATAATGGAGCTAAAATCTTAAATACTAGCTTCGGAAAATACTACTCTCCAAATTCAGAGTGGGTTTACGATGCAATTAAGTATGCTGCTTCAAAAGATGTATTAATTGTAAATGCAGCTGGAAACGATGGGTTAGATTTAGATACTGTAAACGTTTATCCAAACGATCAAGTAGACAATGGTCCAGAAATGGCAGATACCTTCTTAACCGTTGGTGCGCTTAACTATAAATACGGAAGTGAACTAATAGCAAACTTCTCTAACTACGGAAAAAACAATGTGGATGTTTTTGCACCGGGTGTAAAAATTTATTCAACAACACCATTAAGTACTTACGAATATTTACAAGGAACATCTATGGCAGCACCTGAAGTTGCTGGTGTGGCAGCTGTAATTCGTTCATACTACCCAGAGCTATCTGCAGTTCAAGTAAAGCAGATTTTAATGGATAGTGGATTAACTTCAACTGCAAATGTTATTTTAGGAGGTGAGCAATCGAACACTAAACCATTCTCAGAAATTTCAAAGTCTGGGAAAATGGTGAATTTGTATAACGCCTTAATTATGGCAGATAAAATGAGTAAATAATGAAAAATATTTTTAGCGTATTATTTATAACCGCTTTAATTTCTGGTCTTTCGGCAACCCTTTATTCGGCCACTGCACAAAACAATAAGTGTTATTGGCAACAAAGAGTTGATTATAAAATGAACATCGATGTAGATGTCGAAAAATATCAATATAAAGGGACTCAGGAGTTGAAATACACAAACAACTCTCCTGATACATTAAACAAAGTTTTTTATCACTTATATTTTAACGCATTTCAACCTGGAAGTGAAATGGATGTGCGCTCTCGTACCATTGCCGATCCAGATAGAAGGGTAGGTGATAGAATTTCAAAATTAACATCGGAAGAGATTGGGTATATTAAACCAACCTTTTTCACTCAAGATGGTGAAGCCGTTAAATACACTATTAAAGGAACTGTGATGGAAGTGATTTTGAATAAGCCTATTCTTCCAAATGAAACCACAGTATTTAATATGAAGTGGGACGCGCAAGTACCTTTACAAGTACGTCGTTCAGGTAGAACAAGTGCTGAAGGTGTAGCATTAACAATGACACAATGGTACCCAAAGATAGCTGAATACGATTTTGAAGGTTGGCATGCACATCCATATATTGGACGTGAATTTTACAGTGTTTGGGGAGATTATGACGTAACTATTACAATTGATGAAAATTATACAATTGGAGGTACTGGATATTTACAAAATCCAGCCGAGGTTGATCATGGTTACACACTACCAGGTCAAAAACCAATGCATCCTAAAAACGGAAAGTACACATGGCACTTTTTAGCGCCAGACGTTCACGATTTTGCTTGGGCGGCAGACGATAACTACATCCACGATACTTATGAAGGTCCAAATGGGGTTACACTTCACTTTCTTTATAAGGACAATCCTGAAATTGCAGAAAACTGGAAAAATCTTCAGAAAAAGACTGCAGAGTTAATGGAATTTTTCAATGAACATGTAGGTCCCTACCCTTATGAGCAATATTCAGTAATTCAAGGTGGAGATGGCGGAATGGAATATGCTATGAGTACAATGATTACTGGCGAACGTGATTTTGGAAGTCTAGTAGGTGTTACGGCTCACGAACTTGCACATATTTGGTTTCAATTTGTGTTAGCAACAAACGAAAGTAAGCACGAGTGGATGGATGAAGGGTTTACAGTTTACATTGCAGATGAAGCAATGAATTATGTAATGGAAGAAAACAAAGCTAATCCACATGCAGGTTCATATAGAAGTTACTTTTTTAACGCAACTAGTGGTCAAGAACAACCACAAACCACTCACGCAGATAGATATGCTACAAACCGAGCTTATAGTATAAATGCATATAGCAAAGGTTCTGTTTTCTTAGCACAACTAGGCTATGTAATTGGTCCTGATAACCTTTCAAAAACGTTGAAGCGTTATTACACCGATTTCAAATTTAAGCATCCAACTCCAAACGATTTTATTCGTACTGCTGAAAAAGTTTCAGGATTTGAATTGGATTGGTATTTGACAGACTGGACCCAAACTACTAATACGATAGATTATGGAGTTAAAGCGGTTGAAACTGAAGATAAAAACACTAAGGTTACTTTAGAAAGAATTGGTTTAATGCCAATGCCTATAGATCTATATGTAACTTATGAAGATGGATCGCAAGAGTTATTTTACATTCCACTAAGAATGATGTGGGGAGAAAAGCCAAACCCTTTTGCTGAGTTAAAGCGAACCGTTTTAGACGACTGGGCTTGGGCATATCCTACCTATACATTCGAAATTAAGAATGGAAAAAAAGTTAAGAATATGATGATAGATGCTACACAAAGAATGGCAGATATCAACCCAGAAAATAACTTTTGGGAGAAAACAAAAAACAAGAGTTTAATAGAAGTAAATAAGAAAAATCCTTAAAACTCATTAAGGATTTTTGCGGCCTCTGCCAAAGTATCATCGGTTTTTGCAAAGCAGATTCGGATTTGTTTAAAATCTTTTTCAGCCTTGTTAAAAACCGATGTTGGTATGGTCGCAATTCTATGTTCTTTAGTAAGTCTTTCTGCAAAGACAATATCACTCTCATTTGAAATTTCAGAAAAATCTAACATCTGAAAATAAGTTCCCTTGGAAGGGATAATTTTAAAACTAGATTCTTTCATTAAGTTGAGAAAGAAATCACGCTTTTGCTGGTAGAAATCCGAAAGCTTTAAATATTTGCTATCATCTTTTAAGTAAGTTGCAAATGCTTTTTGAAAAGGGTGATTAACGCTAAACACTATAAATTGATGCAATTTTTGAAATTCTTTCATTAAAGGTGCAGGTGCTACACAATATCCAATCTTCCATCCTGTATTGTGAAATGTTTTCCCAAATGAAGCTGTAACAAAACTGCGGTTTGCTAAATTTTCAAATTTTGAAGCACTTTGATGTATGTTTCCATCAAAAATAATGTGTTCGTATACCTCATCACTTAAAACGAATAAATCATTTACTTCAGCTAAATGCTGTAACTGAAGCATATCGTCTTCAGAAAAAAGCATTCCACTTGGGTTATGCGGACTGTTGATGATAATCATTTTAGTAGATGAAGTAATTTTATCTGCAACTTCTTGCCAATCTACTTTATAGTAAGGTGGTTTTAATTGAATTGGAACAACTTTTCCACCAAACAAAGCTACTGTAGGCGCATAACAATCATAAGCAGGGGTAAATATAATTACTTCATCTCCTTTTGAAATTGTTGCTGAAATTATTGTAAATATTGCTTGAGTTGCTCCAGTAGTTACTGTGATTTCTGTTTCTGGATTATAAAAATGATTGTGAAGTTTTTCAATCTTTTTTGAAATCTCCATTCTAAGTTCAAAATCTCCAGCCATTGGTGCGTATTGATTGAAACCCTCTTCCATAGCCTGATCTACAAGTGCACTTAAAGCAGGATCGGTTGGAAAGTTTGGAAATCCCTGCGAAAGATTAATGGCGTCGTAATCTGCCGCCATTTTACTCATGACTGAGAAGATGGAGATCGGGATATTTGGGAGTTTTGAGTTTTTAATCATATTGATTGAATTTTTAGACATGAATGTGCTTGTCTAAGTTACTATTTATTTCAACCAATAAAAAAACCCTCGCTCCCAATAATTATCAGGACTGCAAGGGTTCTAATGTTAATATTGTAAATCTAAAATCTACAATCGTAAATCAATTAATATCTGTAGTACTCAGGTTTGTAAGGTCCTTCAACAGTTACACCGATGTATTCGGCTTGATCCTGGCGAAGCTCTGTAAGTTCAACTCCAATCTTTTCTAAGTGAAGTTTAGCAACCTTCTCATCTAAATGCTTTGGAAGCATATAAACCTCGTTCTCATAGTTTTCACCATTTTTCCAAAGTTCGATTTGAGCTAATGTTTGGTTTGTAAAGCTGTTACTCATTACAAAACTTGGGTGACCAGTAGCACAACCTAAGTTTACTAAACGACCTTCAGCTAAAAGAATAACATCTTTTCCATTGATAGTATATTTATCAACTTGTGGCTTAATTTCAACGTGAGTGTCTCCATGGTTTTCCTTTAACCAAGCAACAGCAATCTCGTTGTCGAAGTGACCGATATTACACACAATGGTTTTATCCTTCATCGCTTTAAAATGCTCACCGCGAACGATATCTTTATTTCCTGTGGTTGTAATTACAATGTCTGCATTGCCAACAACAGTTTCTAATCTTTTCACTTCAAAACCGTCCATTGCAGCTTGTAAAGCACAAATAGGATCAATTTCAGTTACAGTAACGATACTCCCCGCACCTTTAAACGAAGCAGCAGTTCCTTTTCCAACATCACCATATCCACAAACCACTACACGCTTTCCAGCAAGCATAACATCAGTTGCACGGCGAATTGCATCTACGGCACTTTCACGGCATCCGTATTTGTTATCAAACTTACTTTTTGTAACACTATCGTTAATATTAATAGCTGGCATTGGTAAAGTTCCTTTTTTCACACGCTCGTAAAGACGGTGAACACCAGTTGTAGTTTCTTCAGAAATTCCTTTTACAGCATCAGCAAGTTCTGGATACGTATCCAAAACCATATTGGTAAGGTCACCTCCATCATCAAGAATCATATTTAAAGGCTTGCGTTCTTCCCCGAAGAAAAGCGTTTGCTCGATACACCAATTAAATTCTTCCTCTGTCATTCCTTTCCATGCGTAAACTGGAATTCCAGCAGCAGCAATTGCAGCGGCAGCGTGATCTTGAGTAGAGAAAATATTACAAGAGCTCCAAGTAACTTCGGCTCCTAGAGCAACTAATGTTTCAATAAGTACAGCAGTTTGGATGGTCATATGTAAACATCCAGCAATGCGAGCACCTTTTAGCGGCTGTTCCTTCCCGTATTCTTCACGAAGAGACATAAGGCCCGGCATCTCAGCTTCTGCAAGCTCAATTTCTTTTCTTCCCCAGTCTGCCAGAGAAATATCTTTTACTTTATAGGCCGTATAAGGCACAGTTTTAGTTGACATATTTATTATATTTATACCCTATAATGCGGATATCTGTTAATATTTAATTTTGATTTTCAGACCGCAAAAATACATAATATCCCTCAAAAGTCTATGCCACTTTACAAAACTATAACAGTTAATTCCAGCACTAAAGTCTTCATTTGGAAGATTGAAGAGTCTCTTGAGGCTCTTTCCGATGGAATTGAATTGACAGAGAATTGCGCCAATCGTGTAAACAATATGAAAAGCGAGTTGCACCGCCGTGGCTTTATGAGTATTAGACACTTAATGGCCATGGAAGGTTATACCGATTTTGATTTGTATTACGACGAAAATGGAAAACCCCATTTAAAAGATGATAAACACATATCAATTACACATTCGTTCAATTTCGCTGCAATAATTATCAGTGATAAAGAAGTGGGAATAGACATTGAAAAACAACGAAACAAAATTCTGAGAATTGCTCATAAATTTACACCAATTGAAGAGTATAGAACTATTGCAAATGAAGATGCAATGATGCGGAAGCTTACAATTGTTTGGTGTGCTAAAGAATCGCTTTATAAAAGTTACGCAGAAAAAGGAGTAAGCTTTTTGGAAAATATTTATGTAGATGAATTTACTTTAGATGAAAATAAAACAACTGCAAATGTAAATTACGAGGGCAAAGAGCAGAAATATACTGTAGATTTCTTCGAGTTCGAAGGTTTTACTTGTGCTTATGCTCTTCAAGCTGAAGCGTAATACATGGGTGATTCTTTCTACAAATACTTTCAGAAAAACATTGCTGCAGGTAAAAATCAACTTGCAATTTTAATCGATCCAGACAAGTTTGACATTTCTGAAACTGAATTATTTCTTCATAAAATCCCTAACGGTACTACACATCTTTTTGTTGGGGGTAGTACAGTTGAAAATGGGCAAACTGAAATAACAGTAAAAGCTATAAAAACTAAAACTGAACTTCCTATTTTTCTATTTCCAGGTGATTTTTCACAAATAACTAACGAGGCCGATGTACTTTTATTTTTAAGTCTTCTTTCAGGAAGAAACGCAGAATATTTAATTGGGCAACAAGTAAAATCCATTTCAAAATTGAAAAATTCTAACTTGGAGATTATTCCTACAGGGTATATTCTAATCGATGGAGGCAATAATTCAGCAGTATCAAGGGTAACAAACACTCAACCGTTGTCTCAGAATAACATTGAAACGATTGTTGATACTGCAATTGCAGGACAGTATATGGGCGCTAAACTCATCTACTTGGAAGCAGGTAGTGGAGCTAAGAATGTTGTAAATTCAAAAATTATTTCAGAAGTAAAAAAAAATATAAGTATCCCGTTAATTGTGGGGGGTGGTATAAGAAGCGAAGAGCAAAAAAAGGAAGCTTATAACGCCGGAGCCGATATGGTTGTTATGGGAACAGCGTTTGAAGAAATTCCCAAATTCAAACACTAAATTTCAAACAAGTAAAAAATTAAATTCTCTGTTTCTCTGTGATATAGTGACAACAATAAGGATGAAACTCTAAATTGCCACTGCCTGTATGCCTAGGTAGGAAATACTATTTATAATTGTAACTTTGAAAAAAAATAATAATGAAAATCTCAGTTGAACTAACCTTAAGCCCGCTGCAAGACGATTACGAACCAGCGATAATTGATTTCATTAAAAGTCTACGAAACTCTGGACTTACAGTTCTCGAAAACCCATTAAGCACCCAAGTTTATGGAGAGTATGATGAGGTGATGAGCTTACTTCAAAAAGAGATGAAAATTGCTTTGGAGGCCGTTGAGAGAGGCTTGCTTTACATAAAAATTGTAAAATCTGATCGCAGCGAGTATGAGCCCCATTTTTGATTGGTTTTTTGCCCAATACCAAGAAGTTCCTACGCATTTAGTAGTACTAGAGGTTATTGCCGTTATTTTTGGTTTTCTAAGTGTTTGGTATGCAAAACAGGATAACATTTTGGTGTACCCTACAGGAATAATCAGTACTGCCATTTTTGTTTATATACTTGCGGTTTACTCACTTTTAGGCGATATGATGATAAACGCCTATTACTTTGCTATGAGTATTTACGGTTGGTATATATGGACAAGAAAAGTGGATGATACTCACTATACACCAATTACAAAAACCACCAAAAAAGAACATAAAACGTCATTATTTATATTTATTGCAACCATAATTTTCGTGTTTGCCGTTTATCAATTTTCGGATAATTGGAATAGTTGGACAGCATATGTTGACATAGTTACCACAGCAATTTTCTTTGTTGGAATGTGGCTAATGGCAAAAAAGAAACTTGAAAATTGGATTTATTGGATTGTCGGAGACTTAATTTCTGTTCCGCTATACCTTTATAAAGGGTTGGTATTTAGCTCGTTTCAATACCTTTTGTTTACTGTAGTAGCTATTTATGGATACCGCGCTTGGCAGAAAAGCTTAAACAAACCTGAAAAAAGTCTTCTCAATTGATAAAAGTAGTTTTATTTGGTCCCGAATCTACGGGTAAAACCACCTTGGCAAAACAATTGGCAACGCATTATAAAACGCATTGGGTGCCTGAATATATGCGGGAATATCTTGAGGAAAAATGGGAAAATAAAGGTGAACTAGTTACAAAAGAGGATTTAATTCCTATAGCCAAAGGGCAATTAAATCTAGAAAAGGAAATTGCCAAAAAATCTGACAACTTGCTTTTTTTGGATACGAATTTGTTAGAGTTAAAAGTGTATTCAGAATATTATTATGATGGTTATTGTCCAGAAGAAATAAAATATGAAGCAACCAAAAATAATTATAGTATCTACCTACTAACTTATATAGACATTCCTTGGGAAGCAGATGTTTTAAGAGACAGACCCTATAATCGCGAGGAAATGTTCAGTATTTTCGAAGCTGAATTAAAAACGCAAGGTTTCCCTTATAAAGTATTAAAGGGGAATGAAATAGAACGATTTAATAAAGCAGTTGAAATAATTGACAAATTATTGATGAAATAGATACTCTTTGTAAATTTTTGCCTCTGCGGTAAATGATATTACACAGCAAAGACGCAAAGTAGGAAGAGGAAAAATCAAATTTGAATGCAAACCATGTTTACAGAAAAAAATATACAACAAATAAAAGCTCACGGCCTCTCAGAAAGTAGTGTAAAAGAGCAACTTCAAATATTTAAAAATGGAATTCCGTTTGCCAATGTAGTAGAACCTGCTTCAGCAAATAAGGGGATTAAAGTTTTTTCGGATGAAGAGCAGCAACAATTTGTAAATCTATTTGAAGCCAACAAGGCTAAGCTCGAATTATTAAAATTTGTTCCCGCCTCTGGAGCAGCAACGAGAATGTTTAAATTTCTGCATCAGTTTTTGGAAAACTTCAATCCAGATGAGGATGATATCGAAACATTTATTCAAAAAGAAGAAAATAAAGACCTAAAGACATTTTTTTCTTCTACTGATAAATTCGCTTTTTCACACCTTGTAAAAGCTAAGTTAAACGAAAAACATCCTGATTTTAAAGACTTTAGTTTAGGGAAAAGATATTATTTATTTGTTCAAGAAGTGCTAGGTGAATCTGGATTAAACTTCAGTAATACACCTAAAGGACTCGTTCCTTTTCATAAAGACGGGGAAGATTTTATAACTGCCTTTGGCGAACAATTGTATGAGGCTGCTTACTATGCAACTTCTAATAATGTTGCGAATTTGCACTTTACGGTTTCAGAAGAGCACCAAGAAAAGTTTAAATCTCGCTATAATGAAATTCAAGATGCAATAGAAGCTAAGACTGGAGTAAAATTTAATATATCGTATTCTTTTCAAAAGAACGAAACCGATACAGTTGCTGTAACTCCCGAGAACGAATTGTTTTTAGATGAAAATGGAAATATTGTTTTTCGTCCTTCAGGGCACGGAGCGCTTCTAGAAAACTTAAACGACATTGATGCCGATATAATTTTCATCAAGAATATCGACAATGTAGTTTCTGAAAATTATGTTGAAACGATTGCTTTTCAAAAGAAAGTTCTAGCCGGAAAATTAATTTCACTTCAGCATAAAATTTATAGTTATGTTGAAAAACTTCAATCTGAAACAATTTTAGATGAAACACTTCAGGAAATTTCACAATTTATTTCTGAAGAGCTAAAGGTTCCAATTATTTCGGTTAATAAAGAAACACTTTTAAATATTCTCGAACGTCCACTTCGTGTTTGTGGTGTGGTTGAAAATACCGGTGCTCCAGGTGGGGGTCCATTTCTTATAAAAGATAGACATGGAAATCAGTCATATCAAATTGTAGAAATGTCTCAGATTGATATTAATAATCCACAGCAAAAAGCTTTGGTGGATAAAGCAACACATTTTAATCCAGTCGATTTAGTTTGTGGGGTTCGAGACTACAAAGGCAAGAAGTACGATTTGTTAAAATATTCCGATCCTGACACCTGCTTTATTTCATCTAAATCCCATCAAGGGAAACCTATAAAAGCCTTGGAGCTTCCAGGTTTATGGAATGGGGCAATGGCAAATTGGAATACCGTTTTTGTTGAGGTGCCACTTATTACTTTTAACCCTGTGAAAACAGTAAACGATCTTTTAAACGAAGCCCACCAACCAAAATGATTGTAGAAACGCTAATATCGGAACTTGCCTTTAAAGCCATTCGCAGTAGTGGTCCGGGAGGACAACACGTGAATAAAACAGCTTCAAAAGTTGAGCTTACTTTCGATTTAGAAAACTCTCAAGCGCTTTCGGCAACTGAAAAAGAACGACTTCGATTAAAACTCTCTTCAAAAATTACTACTGAAGGTTTAATCATATTACAATGTGGTGAAACCCGGAGCCAACATAAAAATAAAGCTATTGTAATAGAGAGATTGATAGATTTACTCAAAACAAACTTGAAAGTTGCAAAAAAACGTAAAAAAACTAAACCTTCTAAAAGTGCCATTGAACGTCGTTTAAAAAGTAAAAAAGTAACCGCATTTAAAAAGCAAAATCGAAAACCTCCCCAGATTGATTAGAGATTATACATTAAGTGTATAATTTTTACACGGCTGTATCGCCTATTACACAATTATCTTTTATCTGAATATTTCCTAATCACTTGTTTTGTTGGTGTTTGTGGGCTTTGTCTAGAGTGTCCTTTCTGTGGCACTAATTTTTCTATATACAAGTCAACAAACAAACTTAGTAAACGATATATATAATATTTAAAAAACAAAAACTATGAAAAGATTAATTTTAAGTACAGCGATAGTATTAGGAGGTTTAACTGCAGTAACTGCGCAATCTGATAAAGAGGTAACTGCTATGAATGAGCAAAAGTCTACTGCTTTAACTCAGGTTGAAGAAAAAGTTGAAGCTGCTCAAGATTTAAAACTTTCTGCGAACGCTGTTCAAGATTTTAAAGAAGTAAAAGCTTCTGAACTACCTGAAGCCGTACAAAATGCCGTAGCTAATGATTTTGACGGCGCAACTATATCTAAGGCTTATGTGAATGCCAAGGGAGATTATAAAATCGAACTTACTACTGCAGATGCAAAAAAGGCAACTGTATATGCAAACGCTAAAGGTGAGTGGATTAAAAATGAATTAAAGAAGCAGTAAGCTGCAGGTATTTTAGATTCAATACTTCTTTAAAAAGACGCTCTTAAATGTGCGTCTTTTTTTATGATAATTTTAGAGATTACCCTCCTATATAGTCGCTATTTTTACCCTTTGAGATAATACGATGGCGCAGAAAATACACATAGTAGAAGACGATTTAGCATTTGGAAAAATGCTTGGGTCCTTTTTGGAGCGTAAAGGCTTTCAAATTTCAATTTCGTCAACAGGAGAAAGTGCTCGGAAAGCAATAACGGAGGGCGATTTTAACCTGCTGATTACAGATTTAAAACTTCCGGATGATTCTGGTTTAGACCTACTAGAATTTGCTCAAAAAACTTCTCCAAACACCAAAGTAATTTTAATGACCGGTTATGCTGAAGTTGACACGGCAGTAAAGGCAATTAAAAAAGGTGCAATAGATTACATTTCAAAGCCATTCCGCCCCGAAGAATTATTAATGATAATTCAAGAAGATTCTTTACAATCAAAGTCGGAATATACAGACGAGCGTGACAATAAAAACGAATTTAAAAAAGTAGAAGCTCCTCAAATAAAACCAAATTTTGTTGTTGGGATAAGTGAATCATCCAAAAAGTTTAACGAGTACATAAAACTCGTTGGCCCCACGGATATGTGTGTGTTGATACAAGGAGAAAGTGGAACAGGAAAAGAAGTTGCAGCAAAAGCTATTCACGATTTTAGTTCAAGAAATAATAAAACTTTTGTAGCAGTAGATTGTGGCGCAATTCCTAATGAAATTGCAGCAAGTGAGTTTTTTGGTCACATAAAAGGAAGTTTTACTGGCGCTGTTAACGATAAAAAAGGTCATTTTGAAGCTGCAGATGGCGGAACACTTTTCTTAGATGAAGTGGGAAATCTTTCTTATGAAAACCAGATTCAGTTATTGCGTGCTTTACAAGAGAGACGAATAAAACCAGTTGGTAGTAACACAGAAATAGAGGTAGATGTTCGAATTCTTTCAGCTACTAATGAAGATTTATTAAAAGCTGTTCAAGAAGGGAAATTTAGAGAAGATTTATATCATAGATTAAACGAATTCTCAATTCATATTCCGTCATTACACGAACGTAAAGAAGATCTATTTTTGTTTATTGAATACTTCCTAGCCGAAGCAAACGCATCTTTAGGGAAAGAAGTGCTCGGGCTGTCGAAAGAAGTAGAAGAGGCCTTCAAAGCCTATTCTTGGCCAGGTAATTTAAGAGAGTTGAAAAATGTAATTAAGCGCTCGGTATTGTTAACCAATTCAAGTTTAATTCCGTTGGAGGTAATACCACGCGAAGTAATTTTTTCTGTGAATAAAAAGAATGAAATAGTTGATTTTTCAAAAGAAACCAACGAAAAGCAATTAATTCTTAATGCGTTAAAAGAAGCTGATTTCAATAAAACTAAGGCTGCCAAATTGCTTAATATTACTCGAAAAACACTTTACAATAAATTAGAATTGTATAATATAGAACTTTAATCTTATCGATTATTAAGTGCTTGTTGCAACACATCAAATTTTTCTACTAGCTTATTAAAATCGCTTCTCATTTCTAACTGTAGCTCATTTGATATTTTGGTAGTTACTTCTGGGTATTCTTCCATTTTTTCTAAAATAGCAACCACATCTTTAGCTTGAAGTTGTCTCGTCATCGTAAGCATTCTATGTGTGATTTCTTTAACTTTATCGACATCGTTATCTTCAATTGCTTTATCAATAAGCTGCAAATCGGTTTTAGTTTGCTGATTGAAAATATTTAAAACTTCTTCTAAGGCTTCAGGTGTACTCAAAAATGAATTTAACAGCGATAAATTAAAAATATCACTACTCTTTGAACTTTCTTTTGTGGTGTTACTTTCATTAGACCCTTCTGATGCTTCCCATTGCTTAGGGAATAAATGTTTTAGAATATTAATTAAGTCTTCTTTTGAAAAGGGTTTCGCAAGCATTTCAGCAAAACCTTCTTTTAAATAATATTCACGATTGCGCTCTCTACTACCTGTCATTGCTATGATTGGCTGATTTTTGTAAGCTTTGACTTCCCCTTTCTTTAAGTTTTTTAATAGCGTAAAACCGTCGGTATTTGGCATTTGAATATCGGTTAAAACAAAATTGGCGTTTGTATCCACACGAGATTCAGAATCGGCGTTTTTGAGTTGTTCATAGCTACTGAATGTTTCTGATTCTATCTTCAATTGCTCCAAAATCTCTTTCAAAAGTGCTCGCATTGTTTGGTCATCATCAATAATAATGGCTTTTAAACTATTAAAACTGCTTACAACGTTTTTGGTTTTTGTAGGTAAAATTCTATTGCTATGCTGCAATGGAAGCGTTAAAGTGAATGTACTTCCCTCGCCTAAAACACTTTTTACTTTTAAAGTCCCACCTAAAAGTTCAGTCAGCTTTTTAGATATTGCTAATCCCAATCCATTTCCACCAAATTTATGGGCTATTTCAGTTTCAGCTTGGGTGAATTCATTAAATATGAGTTCTTGCTTTTCTTTCGAAATACCAATTCCCGTATCAATAACTGAAATTTGAATATTAGAAATTTCGTTCTTCTTACTAACTCCTGTTTTCGCGTTTGACAATTCTTCAACTCGAATTTCAACACTTCCTTTTTCAGTAAACTTAAAAGCGTTTCCTAATAGATTATTTACAACCTGCCTAATGCGAAGTGGATCACTCTTATAAAACTTGTTCTTGATAGATTCTGAAATTGAAATCTTAAGTGCTACCGGTTTTTCAATGTACTGTTGATGTACAGCATTTGCAGCATTTTCTATTATGTTTTCTAATGAAAAAGCCACATTCTCAAGAGGTAGTTTTCCTGCTTCCAACTTAGAGAAATCCAATAAATCATCAACTAATTGAGAGATAAATTGTGAGCTCGATGTAATTTGAGATAGGTAGTATTTTTGTTTTTCAGAAAGTGAAGAGTTTTCAATTAATTCTGAATAACCACTGATAGTATTTAATGGTGTCTTTAAATCGTGGCTTACAGTAGAAATAAGTTGTTCACGACTTTTTAGTAAAGTTTCAGCATAGTTTTTAGAAGCTTCTAAATTCTTTTTATATCGATCGGCTCTAAAAAAGTCTGAAAGAATAAAATAAGAAAAGAGCAGTACTACGATACCACCTAGTAATCCAGCAAATTTCAATATGTCGCCAGTTCGTTTTATCGAAGCTTCTCGTTTCTGTTTTTCAATGAGGTTGTTTTTAGAAATTTCACGATCGAAACTTGCTATAATCTCCCTAAGTTGTTCAGAAATATTAAGGTCATTCCTGATAAGTTCATTTTCTTGTTGATTTAAAGATTTTCGAATTCGAGAATTTAATTTTTTAGCTTCAGCCACTATATAGCGAGAAGCTATAAGCATAGAATCTACGGTTTTAGACCTTACTTTGGCGGTGTCTCGAGTGGAATCTCTATTGAGGTAATCGGCATAATTCTGCCAAATGCGACGTTCATTTCTACTTAGTTGCGAAGGATCCTTAATTAATGATTCAACCGAATTTAATCCAACAGAAGCTTCGAGCTTTCTTACTTCACGCATAATATCATCTAGCGAAGTATCCTTTTGATTTGTAAGCCTAAGGATTCGAAGTTGTTCTATATTTCTATTTTTCTCTTCAATTAGAGATTTTACACTGTCTAACTGTTTAATCTGAAAATCATTAACAGTAAGGGATTTTATTTCTTTAATCTTTTTGAATAGTGAGTCTGTTTTAACTACGTATTTTTCATAGTCTTCTTCACTTTCAGAAAGAAGCGCAAGTCTCGAAAACCCATCTGTTTCGTAAACTAGATTGATTAATGTTCCTGTTTCAATAAATTTTTTCTCACCTGTTATTTCAATATTTTCGGCAGTGTAATTTTGAAATTCAGAATATAAAAAGAATCCAACAAGCACTGCTAAAGCAATCAAAACCAAGTAACTTAGTATGATTTTAAGGGTGAATTTATTTCTTGAATTAGCCATCGTGTAAATGTAATTACAATGCGATTGTATAAGTATTAAGGAATTGATAAAATCAGCTGTAATAACTTATCCAAAAATAAGGATGGAACTGCTATTTAAAATCAATATGATGCTATTAAAATATCACAAAAGACATTCCAAATAAGTAAATGGACAGCTTTTAATTATGGTTGAGGAAGTCTATTTTAAAGGTTTTGAAATATTATGTTTATGTCTAAAAGTAATGTACTTTTGCCGAACATCTCAAAGGGGTGCAGATTTTAGTTAAGAGTTATTAGAATTGAGTGGTAGGTTGAAAAACTTTAAACTCAAAACTTTGAACTCTATACTTGAAGAAGCTGAGATTATACCCAAAGAACCTGAGCAGGTAATGCTGCTAAGGGAAAATTATTAGGACCCCTGTGATATTGCGCGACGCAATATTTTCAGGGATTTTTTATTTAAAACCATTTAATAAACCAAGAATAACGCCCCTTTTATTCGTAAACTTTAAACTATTACGAATGAAAAAGTTATTGATTTTTTCAGTATTTGCCTTTTTTAGCTTCATCACATTTGCCCAGGAACATATTGTTTCTGGAACTGTAACTAATTCTGATGGGGAGCCTTTAGCTGGAGCTAATGTTGTTTTAAAAAGTAACAGCGGAACAATTACCGATTTTGATGGAAACTATAGTGTGACCGTAAATCATGGAGTTCAATCAATTGTTTTTAGTCACTTAGGATATAATGCCGAAACTAGATCTATTGTTGTAAATGGTGATATGGAGTTTAATATTACTCTTGTAAAAACCACAGAAACGTTGGATGAGGTTTTGGTTCAAGCTATTCGCGTAGATGCCGATTCACCAATTACCCACTCAAATATTGGGAAAGAAGAACTGGAAAAAAGAAATCTAGGGCAAGACATCCCTTATATGTTAAGTTATATGCCGTCTGTAGTTACTACTAGTGATGCTGGAGCAGGAGTAGGATATACTTACATCCGTGTTCGTGGTAGTGATGCTTCTCGTGTAAATGTTACGCTGAACGGAATACCTTATAACGATTCTGAAAGCCAAGGTACTTTCTGGGTTAATTTACCAGATTTCACATCTTCAGTACAAAGCTTACAGCTTCAAAGAGGTGTTGGAACTTCTACAAATGGTTCTGGAGCTTTTGGTGCAAGTTTAAACTTGTTAAGCGATGCAGTATCAAATGATGCATATGGCGAAATCTCTAATTCTTTTGGAAGTTACAATACACATAAACACAACGTTAAATTTAGTACCGGCTTACTTTCTAACCATTTTGAAGTATCGGGTAGATTGTCAACAATTAAATCTGATGGCTATATCGATAGAGCGAGCTCAGACTTAAAATCGTACTTTCTTCAGGCTGCATTTGTGGATGACAACACTTTAATTAAGGCCTTAACTTTTGGAGGGAAAAATATTACTTATCAGTCTTGGAATGGTCTAGAAGATCCTGAGAAACTTGAAAATGATAGAACCTTCAACTCTGCAGGTATGTATACCGATGAAAATGAAAACATACAGTTTTATGATAACGAAATAGACGATTACGCTCAAGATCATTATCAGTTACTATGGAATCAGCGCTATGATAGTAATTGGAGTACAAACTTATCTTTTAACTACACTAGAGGAAAAGGATATTTTGAACAATATAAAGAAGATCAAAAGTTTAAAACTTATGGGTTTGAGCCTCTATATATAGGTGGTGACACAATTAATAGAACCGATGTAATCCGTCGTCGTTGGCTAGATAATCATTTTTATGCGGGTAATGCCACTGTTAATTACAAAAACAATACTATAGATTTTACGGGAGGTGCATTTTACAGCTATTATACTGGAGATCATTACGGAGAAGTAATTTGGGCGAGATATGCTAGTGCTTCAGAAATTAGAGACCGTTATTACGATAGTAATGGGGAAAAGAGTGAGTTTACTATTTTCTCAAAAGCTACTTACAGATTAAACGATAGGTTAAGTGTATTTGGAGATTTACAAGGAAGATTTTTAAACTATAACACTACTGGTATTACTTCTGATTTGGTTTTAATGGAGATTGATGAAGATTACGCTTTTTTTAATCCAAAAGCTGGTTTGACTTATAAATTGAATCCATCAAATCAATTTTACTTCTCTTATGGTAAAGCACATCGTGAACCTTCAAGAAATGATTACGAACAAGGAATTACTACTCCAGAAAAATTAGATGATTTTGAGTTAGGGTGGAGATTTGGTTCTGCGAAAACAAAAGTTAATACAAACATTTACTATATGCACTATAAGGACCAATTGGTGCTTTCTGGTGAATTGAATGATGTAGGAGCTGCTTTAAGAACAAGTAGTGGGAAAAGCTACCGTTTAGGCCTTGAAGTTGATGCAGAAATTCACCTTTTGAAAAACCTAAGAACTCTTCCTAATATTGCTTTAAGTACAAACAAAAACATAGATTTTGTTACATCTCGTGATGGGGAGCTTGTTAATCTTGGAAAAACAAATATTTCATTTTCTCCATCTGTAGTTGCTGGAAATATGCTTGAATATTCACCAACAAAAAACTTTCAAATAGGCTTGCTTTCAAAATTTGTAGGGGAGCAGTACATGGGAAATATTGATAGTGAAGCTTCAAAGTTGGATAGCTTCTTTATTAACGACCTTAATATTGTTTATACTTTAGATAACTTACCTTGGGTTAAAGAAATTGTTTTCTCTGGATTAGTGAATAATATTTTCAATGTAAAATATGTGTCTAACGGATACTTCTACACTTGGGACGATGATTTTAGTAATCCTGGAACGGTTACTACAATTGAAGGTGCGGGTTATTATCCGCAGGCAACAACAAACTTTCTTTTAGGAGCTACAATAAAGTTCTAAATAAACACAAAGACTCCGATAAAATTAGCGGAGTCTTTGTTTTGTAAAATATCGTAAGAGAGTATTGAGTTAACTTAAAGTGTTAGTTATTTATAATAACATTGTTTCCACTTCTTTCAGCTCTATATTGTTGCATAGGATATTTTAAATCAGGTTCTGAAATATGCCTCCCTGATGTAATATAATATGAGTTTTCATCGTTAGGACAAGGACAAGATGCTGTAATACCATCTATATCCATACGCGAACAGTTGCTAGGAGCGTGGTTTGGATCGGTAAGGTCGAAAGCCAAATACATTTGTTCGCTAACACAATACACAACGATTCCCTTTATTCCTTGGTTAACAATTACATAATTGCCAGGAAAACGCAACGGGTTGTATTCTGGGAGGTTTAAGTTTAGATTTAAGCTTACTAAGGGATCGGTTAAGTAAGGATTGCGTTCACGTTTATCGTCGCTTTTTGAACAAGAAGCAATTACTATCGTGATTATCAGTAAATAAAGTGTTTTTTTCATTAAAATGAATTAAATTTAAAGTTCGAAATTACAACAATTTACATAAGATGTAAATTTTTAGTATATTTGTTTGATATAATCCCATCATCGCATGGGATTTTTTCAGTTTATTAAAGTTAGTCCCGCACGTGTCGGGATTTTATTATATATATAGAATATGTATGTTTTACATACACAAACGATGAAGTTATGAGTAAAGTATCTTATTACACAGCCGAAGGGTTAAAAAAATTAAGAGATGAAATAGATCACTTACGTGATGTAGAGCGTCCAAGAGCTTCTAATGCTATTGCTGAAGCCCGTGATAAAGGTGATTTAAGTGAGAATGCCGAATATGATGCTGCCAAAGAGGCACAAGCTATGTTGGAGATGAAAATCTCTAAACTTGAAGCTGTACTTGCTAATGCCCGTTTGATAGATGAATCTCAATTAGATACTAGTAAAATACTAGTGCACTCTACTGTTAAGTTAAAAAACCAAACTAATGGTATGGAAATGACCTATAAATTGGTAGCTCAGAGCGAAGCAGATTTAAAAGCTGGAAAAATTTCAGTAGATTCACCTATCGGAAAAGGTCTTTTAGGTAAGAAGCAAGGCGAAGTAGCTGAAATTCAAGTTCCTAATGGAATTCTTAAATTTGATATATTAGAAATCTCAAGAGATTAAATATGGCGTCAATTTTCACAAAAATCATTGAAGGAGAAATCCCAGCTTATAAAGTAGCAGAGGACGATAAGTTTATTGCTTTTTTGGATATAAACCCCAACTCTAAAGGACATACCCTTTGTGTGCCAAAAGAAGAAATTGACAAGATATTCGATATGGGAGAACATATGTATCTACAATTGATGCAATTTTCCCGTAAAGTTGCTCATGCTATAGAAAAATCTGTTCCTTGTAAACGCGTGGGCATGGCAGTTGTTGGCCTTGAAGTACCACATGTTCACGTGCATCTTATCCCTTTAAATGAAATGGATGACATGCGTTTTACCAAAAAAATAGATATGAAGGATGAGGAGTTTAAAGCATTAGCAACTAAAATCGCTGAAAATTTAAATTCATAAAGCGTTCATCAAAAAGTAAATACTCAAGGCAATTAATATAATTGCTGCAATTAGTACAATATAGAATAGCGGTTTTACCTGTAAATTATGTTTATTGGTTTCCGCTATTTTTTTATTGTATTCATAAACCCGCTCAATGTCTTCAGTCCAATTTACTGGATAAATTATGGTAGTACAAGTATGGCAATAGAGCTTTTCCTCCATTTGTTTTACAGGCTTTTTATAAAACAGCGTTTCTATTTCATCTTGAAAAAATGTAAATTCAAGCCCGTCTGTCCCAAAACAGTTTGGGCAATTATTTTTAGAACGTGCAGTATGCAACGTATGAGTTTTTGTCGACATTTTTAAACGTTAGTTTTAAGAGCAATTTCCATAGTAGTTCCTTCGTTAGGAACACTTTTCAACACACGAATTTTTCCCTTGTGATATTCCTCAATTATACGTTTTGCAAGTGATAATCCCAAACCCCAACCGCGTTTTTTTGTGGTATGTCCAGGTGTGAATATTCTTCTAAACTCACTTTTGGTAAGTCCTTTTCCTGTATCAGAAATATGTACATAAGCAAATCTTGAGTTTTGCGCTATAGAAATACTTATCTTCCCTTTTCCACGCATTGCATCAATCCCATTTTTAACTAAATTTTCAATTGTCCAACTGTATAGCTGTGGATTCATTTGAACGTATATTGGATTTTCAGGAATATCCAGTTGAAATTCTATGAGCTTTGAAGAGCGCTTTTGTAAATATTCAAATGTTGTTTTTGTTTCTTCAACTAAATCGTGTTTTTCCAACTTTGGAACAGAACCAATTTTTGAAAATCTATCTGTAATCTTTTCAAGCCTTGAAACATCTTTTTCCATTTCAGTAATATACTCAGGATTTACATTTTCAGTTTTTAGAATTTCAGTCCAACCTACCAAAGATGAAAGCGGAGTACCTATTTGATGCGCTGTTTCCTTTGCCATTCCGGCCCAAAGTCTATTTTGTTCAGCAGATTTAGATGTTTTATAGAATAGATAAATAGCTAAAATGAAAAGAAAAATAATTAAAATTAAAAATGCCGGATAATATTTCAACTTGTTAATAACTGGTGAGTTACCATAATAAATTGTGGCAAGTAGATTGTTTTCATTTCGAATTTCTATTGGAGTGTATTCCGAAGAAAATTGCTTGATTAACTTCTCCTTTTTCTCTCGCGTATTTATATCGTTTGGATCAATATTTCTATCGGTATATATATCTTCTTTATGAGTATATAATATCATTGGAGTAGTAACATTTCCTTGAATAACCGTAAGAATTACATCTCCAACAGGAGTATCGAGACTGTTATTTTGCAGAAAATCATTATATGCAGCAGCCCATATTTCCATTTTAGCTCGCTCGTTTTCTTTAAGTTGATTAAAGAAAATATAGGTGTTCCATAAAATAAGCCCCACTATAAAAACTGAAGCGATAATAAAAGCCCAACGTGAAAACGTTTTTTTCTGAAGCATAAAGAAAATTTTACCTGAATAAATATAAAGCAAATATGTTGATATTATTGTACAATCAAATTTTTACAAGCTATAATCTTTGATACCTTTGCATTCTATGATTTCTATAGAACCACACGAATTATCAACAGCAAAATTACACGGTTACCTTTTAGGGGCTGTGTCTCCAAGGCCTATATGCTTTGCGAGTACAATCGATAGCGAAGGAAATGTAAATCTTTCGCCATTTAGTTTTTTTAATGTTTTTAGTGCCAAACCCCCTATCTTAGTGTTTTCACCGGCAAGAAGAGGGCGTGATAACACTACTAAACACACTTATGAAAATGTTTTAGAAGTACCAGAAGTGGTTATAAACATTGTAAGTTATGATATGGTGCAACAAGTGTCACTTTCTTCTACGGAGTACGACAAAGGTGTTAACGAATTTATCAAAGCCGGATTTACCGAAGAGGCTTCCGATTTAATTACACCTCCTCGTGTTGCTGAAGCACCAGTGCAATTAGAGTGTAAAGTAAACGACGTAATTTCACTCGGAAAAGAAGGTGGAGCTGGTAACTTGGTTATATGTGAAGTTGTAAAACTTCATATTAAAGAAAACATTCTTGACGACGACGGTGCTATCGATCCATTTAAGATTGATACAGTTTCTCGACTTGGAGGAAATTGGTATAGTCGCGCTAAAAACGGACTCTTTGAAGTGCCAAAACCATTGAGAACCCTAGGAATAGGGGTGGATAAGCTTCCTGAAGCTGTCAGAAACAGCAAAGTATTGACTGGTAATGACTTAGGGGTGCTGGGTAACGTTGAAAGTTTTCCAAATACAGAAGAAATTCGTACTTTTATAGATTCTTCAACAGAACTAAAAGATTTAATATCTTCAAACAATATTGAGGCAATTCATAAAAAAGCTCACGAGTTTCTAAGTGAAGGGAAGATTAGCGAAGCTTGGAAAATTTTGCTAGGTAATCAGGCATAAAAATTGCCTTTTTGTAAAGGAGAATAGCATTAAAAATAAAAAATACCAATAACACAGTAACATAATTACGGATGGAATTACAAGGAAAGATAAAATTAATAGACGAAACAAAAACCTTTGGAAACAATGGGTTTAGAAAGCGCGAAATGGTGATTACTACTGAGGAGCAGTATCCACAGACTATAATGATAGAGTTTGTTCAAGACAAAACTGATTTGCTAAATGCATACAAAGTTGGACAAGATGTTAAAGTTAGTATCAATATACGTGGTCGTGAATGGGTAAACCCTCAAGGGGAAACTAAGTATTTTAATAGTATTCAAGGTTGGAGAATTGAGAGTTTATCGCAAGATTCACCTGATGCTTCAGGAATGCCTCCAATGCCACCTGCAGATGCTTTTGAGCCTGCAAACGACTTTAAAGAAGAAGATCACGACGATCTTCCTTTTTAAAAATACTTTTTTAAAAATAGTATAAAACATATAAACCTCGATGCGTATTAAACGTTTCGAGGTTTTTTATGAAACATTTTTAGCAATTTCGAACAATGCATTTCTTAACTGAAAAACTTTGGTTTCCAAATATAGAAGAAGCAACGTTAGATGGGCTTCTCGCTATTGGTGGTGATCTTTCTATCGAACGATTATTACTAGCATATAATTCTGGTATTTTTCCTTGGTATGAAGATGGACAACCAGTGCTTTGGTGGAGTCCAAATCCAAGAATGATTCTAAAGCCAAATAAGTTTAAAGTTTCTAAAAGCCTGAGAAAAAACATTAGAGACAAAAAATTTACAATTACTTTCAATAAAGATTTTAAATCTGTTATCTCATACTGCGCCTCTGTTCCACGAAAGGGTCAAAATGGTACTTGGATAACTAAAGAGATGCAACAAGCATATATAGCGTTGCACAATGCGGGTCACGCTGTTTCTGTTGAGGTTTGGGAGGACAATAGGCTAGTGGGTGGCCTATACGGAATAGACCTTCAAAATAAGAAAGTATTTTGTGGTGAAAGTATGTTTAGCCTAGTAGGTGATGCTTCTAAAGTTGCTTTTTATCACCTTTCTGAGTTTGTAAAAGCAAAAGATTATAAATTAATCGACTGTCAGATATATAATGAACACTTAGAAAGTTTAGGCGCAGAAGAGATAGAAAGAGACGATTTTCTAAAAATACTAAAATCTAAATAGAGTTATTTGTGTTAAATTGAATAAAATTGTCGTTTAATCGCTTTATTTTCAGTTTTTTTGTGGAAGGATGATCCATACTATTAACTATTGACGTATAGTATAAAGATTGTTTGAAAGTAATGTTATCTCTCACATCTCCAATGACTTTAAAACAAACATTTTTTACTGTTTTTTTGATTGCCTGTGTCTCATCCATTTCTTATTCTCAAACTAACAATAAAGTTATGGATGTAAATAAGGATATTGATGTAGTACGAGTTTATGAGCAAGTAGTGCGCGAAGGGTACGGAACACCGTTTATATATAAGCATTTAGCAATAGCTTATTATTATAATAGCGAATATTCCAAAGCAATTACTTGGTTTCGAAAATTTTTTTCTGTTGAGAAAAACACAGATCCTGAATTAGATTCACATTATCGTCAAGCTCTGAAAGCAGTTGCTGCTGCAAATTTATTGAAGTCTAAGAAGAATATTTATTAGAAAAATTAAACTTGTTGATAACGGAAACAATCAGTTATATGATCGTTTACCATCCCTACCGCTTGCATATATGCATAAACAACAGTACTCCCCATAAATTTAAAACCTCTTTTTTTTAAATCTTTACTTATAGCATCACTTATTGAAGTGGTTGCAGGAACATCTTTGTGGTTTTTCCAACTGTTTTTAATCGGTGTATTGTCAATAAACCTCCAAATATAATTGCTGAAGCTTCCAAATTCATTTTGAATTTCCATAAAAGCCTTGGCGTTGGATACAGCAGAATTCACTTTCAATTTATTTCGGATAATCCCACTGTTTTGAAGTAATTCATCAATTTTATTCTGATTGTATTTCGCTATTTTCTTGTAATCGAAATTATCAAATGCCATCCTGAAGTTTTCTCTTTTTCGAAGAATAGTAATCCAACTTAATCCCGCCTGAAAGCTCTCGAGAATAAGAAATTCAAACAGTATTTTGTCATCCTTAACTGGCACTCCCCATTCTTCGTCGTGATATTTTATATACAACGGATCGGTGCCGCACCAAGCACAGCGTATTTTATTATTATCCATAAGTTGATTCTTTAGATGGAAACTACCCACTACAACTTCGTTAAGTGGACAAATTATTGTTGCCCTGGGAAATTGAAAGTTATTGTACCCAATTGTTTTTCTTTTGAAGCGTCGGTTGTAAAACGAGCTTGCTTTGAATAATCAAGAGCGGCATCTATCAAACATTGATTGGAAGTTGTTGATGCTGTTTTGTTGTAGGAGTTTTTTACAACTTTCCCGAGATTATTTACCTCAATATTTATCACCACCTTTCCATAGCCATAACAAGTATAAACAGGATTAGGTAAATCTATATCCTGGCGGTTTACTAATCGATAACTAATGGTTGTGTTTCTATTTCCACCTTTTACAACAGCCTCACCTTTATCATTACTGTCGGTATTTGAAAAATTTGTTTTTTTCTCTTTTTCAGGTTTAGAGACTTTAGTTGAGATGTTCCCGTTCAAGCTGTTTTTAGAATTCTCCAAGGCTTCTTGCATTTCCTGAAGCTTGCCTTCGGTTGTTTCAGTTAATTCTCGATCTTCACTTTCAAAAGGAGATTTATATTTTTCTGCCTCATTAAAAGCTTTGTTTGTTTCAATTCTACTAACTTCTGGAGTTAACTGCGCGATTTCCTCTTCTTTTTCTTCAGGCAATACCTCATCTGCCATTTCAACCTCATAGGTATCATAGTTGAGTTCTTCCTTCTGCTTTGAAAGTTTTATGCTAAATAGAAATAGCACTAGACTTCCTGTAAGAAGTGAAGTTATTAAAAAAGCTTTATATGAATAATTAAAATTCATTTATGCAAGTACTGAAATTTTATACAAAATTCCACAAAACACTTGAAAATTAGGGCTCTATTAGAGATATTTTAACTAGGGAGCGAAGATTCGAAGTCTGAGATGCTTATAGCATTCGCCACAGAAAAATCACCAATCTTTGTTCTGCGCAATGCAGATAGATGAGCACCATTGTTAAGAGCCTTGCCAAAATCGTTAGCTAGAGACCGGATGTAAGTGCCTTTACTGCAAACCACTCTAAAGTCTACATTTGGAAGGTCTATTCTTGTTATTTCAAACTCTGAAATAGTTATTTTTCTAAAAGGAATTTCAACTTCTTCGCCATTTCTAGCAAATTCATAAAGGCGTTTCCCGTCTTTTTTCAACGCTGAAAATACTGGGGGTTGCTGCTGAATTTCACCTATAAATTGCTTAGTTGCCTCGTGTATTTGTTCTGAAGTGATTTCGGAAATATCGAAATTCTGATCTATTTCAGTTTCTAGGTCGTAGCTGGGCGTAGTAGCTCCAAGAGTGAAAGTCCCTGTGTACTCTTTTTCCTGAGCTTGAAAAGTGTCAATTTTCTTTGTAAACTTTCCTGAACAAATTATTAAAAGGCCAGTTGCGAGTGGGTCTAAAGTGCCGGCGTGACCGACTTTAATTTTCTTAAATCCGAAAGATTTTTTAATTAACCAACGCACTTTGTTTACCGCTTGAAAAGATGTCCATTCCAATGGTTTGTCGATTAATATTACTTGGCCTTCTTTGTAGTCTTCTCCTGTCATTTATATGTATAAGCTGGTTACTATTGCAATAATACCAACTATCACACAGTAGATTGAAAAATAACGTAGTTTACTCTTCTTAACTAAGGAAATCATCCAAGTACAAGCTATAAGTCCGCAAATAAACGCTGCAATAAATCCGACGCTTAAAGTTCCAAAATTAGTGCTGTGCGTTGTAATATCACCGCTAAGTAGATCCTTTGCAATTTTTCCAAAAATTAATGGGACGACCATTAAAAATGAAAATCTAGCAGCTTTAGACTTGTCGTTTCCTAATAAAACTGAAGTAGAAATTGTAGCCCCACTACGAGATATACCGGGTAGCATAGCAATTGCTTGAGCAACCCCAATAATAATTGAGTCTTTGAATGTTACAGGTTTTCCAGTGTTTTTTGCAAGATCGGCAAACCATAAAAGTACTGCTGTAACAATTAGCATAGCCCCTACAAAAGCAATACTTCCGCCAAAAAATGACTCTAATTCTTTTTCAAAAAGCAAGCCAATTACAACAGCTGGAATCATTGAGAGAACAATTTTTGTTATGAATTGAGTTTCTTCGTTCCATTGAAATTTAAAGAGCCCTGAAACAATTTCAATGATATCTTTTCTAAACACTACAATGGTGCTTAAAGCCGTAGCGAAGTGAAGAATTACAGTAAAAAGTAAACTTTCTTCTGGGACTGATGTATCTCCTAATATTGCTTTTCCTAATTCAAGATGGCCACTTGAAGAAACAGGTAAAAATTCAGTAAATCCTTGGATAGCTCCAAGAATAATTGCGTCTAGATAATCCACTAATTCTGTTCTTTGTTATCAGGTTTTAATAAAATGGCGTAAACTTCAATTGCAAATCCTATTAGGACTAAGGCTGGAGCTAAACGGATTCTTCTCCAATTATAAATTTCGGGATTAAAAACATTTGGGTCATCACTTCCACCGCCAGTCATTAAAATAAATCCCAATGCGATAAATGCAATGCCAATAAGCATAAACTTGTAGTTTTTACGTTCAAACACAAAGTCTGGCTTAAACCCTTCTTTATTTTTTTTCTCTCCCATTTTTAATATTTTTTATTTTCCACTCACCACTAATAATACAAATCGTCAGTTCTTAGGTTTAAGAATCGTTGCGTAGCAATAAAAGTACTTATCCAGGTAATTAAAACCCCCATCAAAAAGATGAAGATAAATAAACCTGCAAGCATAATTTTATCGCCTAACAATTGAAGTTGTGGGAAGCTTTCGTTTAAGTAATACAGCACCAATCCCATTCCAATCATAGCTACAATAGCACCAATAACTCCTAGACGTACACTTTTCCATACAAATGGCTTGCGAATAAACTTTTTGGTAGCACCTACCATCTGCATTGTTTTAATTGTAAACCTCTTTGCGTAAATACTAAGACGAATGCTGCTATTTATTAGTAAAACAGCTATAAATGTAAAAATACCGCTAATCACTAAAATCCAAAAGCTGATGCGTTTAACGTTGTCGGTAAGTTGTGCAATTAAAGGTTTGTCGTATATAACATCATCTACAAAACCTTTTTCTTTCAGCTCTGTAGTGATTTCTTCCATTTTTTGTGGCGTAACGTAATCGGCTAAAATGTATACGTCAATACTATTTTGAAGCGGGTTTTCGCCCAAATATTCTATAAAATTCTCTCCTAAAGTCTCTTGGTGTTCCTTGGCAGCGTCTTCTTTTGAAACAAATTCAGCGCTTTTGGTGTACTCTGCTAAAGCCAAACTTTGTTTGAGTTGCGTGATTTCAACTTCTTTGGCGCTGTCTTTAAGGAAAACAGTAATTGCAATTTGTTCTTTAAAGTAGTCTGCTACTTTTTTAGAATTTAAAACTAACAATCCCAGTAATCCCAATAGAAATAGCACTAGTGATATACTGATGACTACTGAAAAGTAGGAAGAAATCAATCTGCGTTTTTGATATTTTTCAAAAGAAGCACTCATAGGGTTTGTAGAATTTTGCCGTAAAAATACAAGTAATTTTGCATCTTGCACTAAACAACGTTTAAAGTTTTGACTTTCGTACAATAGCAGTAAATTTGTGCCCAATCTCCTGAACATAAACAAGGGGCTGTTTTTTTACTTGAAACTAATAGAATGAGCAAATATCACTTCAACGAAATAGAAGCAAAATGGCAAGAATATTGGGCCAAAAACCAAACTTTTAAAGCTGAAAATACCAGTGGAAAGCCAAAATACTACGTTTTGGATATGTTTCCTTATCCTTCTGGAGCAGGACTTCACGTAGGACATCCACTTGGTTATATTGCTAGTGATGTTTACTCAAGATTTAAGCGTCATCAAGGTTTTAATGTTTTGCACCCGATGGGTTATGATTCTTTCGGACTTCCGGCAGAACAGTATGCAATTCAAACAGGACAACATCCAGCGGAAACCACAAAAGTGAATATTGAAGGTGGAGTTGATAAAAATGGAAATGAAATTGAGGGCTATCGCAAACAATTAGATAGAATTGGGTTTTCATTCGATTGGAGTCGTGAAGTTCGTACTTCAAACCCCGAATATTACAAATGGACCCAATGGATTTTCTTACAACTTTTTGAAAGTTGGTATGATAAAGATGTGGACAAAGCAAGTTCTATTGAAGAATTGCAAGATGTTTTTTCTACTGAAGGAAACAAGAGTGTAAATGCAGTTTGTGATGAAGATGTAGAGGTTTTCACTTCAGAACAATGGAAAGAGTTTTCTGAAACTAAGAAACAAGAAATCCTTTTAAAATACAGGCTTACATATTTAGCTGAAACAGAAGTAAATTGGTGTCCTGAGCTAGGGACTGTTTTGGCGAATGACGAAATTGTAAATGGTGTTTCTGAACGCGGAGGTTATCCTGTAGTCCGAAAAAAGATGAAGCAGTGGAGTATGCGAATTACTGCATATGCACAACGCCTATTAGACGGTCTTAAGGATATCGATTGGCCACAGCCTTTAAAAGATTCTCAAACCAATTGGATTGGAAGAAGCAAAGGAGCTTCTGTTAAGTTCAGAGTTATGAGTTCAGGGTCAGGAGAAAACTCACCATTTGAAATCCCAGTGTTCACAACCCGTCCAGACACAATTTACGGCGTGAGCTTTATGGTATTGGCACCTGAACACGAATTAGTTGCAGAAATTACGACTGATGAACAAAAAGAAGCAGTTGAAAATTACATAGCTGTTACAGCAAAACGCAGTGAGCGCGAGCGTATGGCAGATGTTAAAACCATCACAGGAGTTTTTACAGGAGCTTATGCAGAACATCCATTCTCAGGGGAGGCAATTCCTATTTGGATTGGGGATTATGTATTGGCTGGATATGGTACTGGTGCTGTAATGAGTGTTCCTTGTGGAGACCAACGTGATTATGATTTCGCAAAACACTTCAACTTACCAATTCCAAATATTTTTAAAGGAGTAGATATTTCAGAGGAAGCGTATTCCGATAAAGAAAATACAGTTATCACAAATAGTGATTTCTTAAACAACTTAAATCATAAACAGGCAACAGAAAAAATCATCGCTGCTTTAGAAGAAAAAGGAGTAGGTGAAGGTAAAATAAACTACCGTTTACGCGATGCAGTTTTTAGCCGACAAAGATATTGGGGAGAGCCATTTCCAATTTTCTACAAAGATGGAATGCCACAAGCAGTACCAACTGAATGTTTACCACTGCACCTTCCTGAAGTTGAAAAATACTTGCCAACCGAAGAAGGCGAGCCACCATTAGGCCGTGCAGAGAATTGGGCTTGGGATACAGAAAACGCTACTGTGGTTAGTAATAAACTTGTAGATAATAAAACTATTTTCCCTCTTGAGTTGAACACTATGCCTGGTTGGGCCGGGAGTAGCTGGTACTTCTTCCGTTATATGGAAGATGCCAAACGCAACGAAGTTTTCGCTTCTAAAGAAGCTATGGACTACTGGCAAAATGTAGACTTGTATATAGGTGGTAGCGAACACGCAACAGGACATTTATTATACAGCCGTTTTTGGGTGAAGTTTATGAGTGATCGCGGATTGGTGCCTGTAGAAGAACCATTTAAAAAGCTTATTAACCAAGGAATGATTTTGGGTGAAAGTGCGTTTGTTCATAGAATTGAAGGGGAAAACAAATTTGTAACTTCTTCCTTGGCAAAGGATTATGTAACACAGCCAATTCACGCAGATGTTTCACTAGTAAACATTCAAAACGAACTGAATATCTCTGCTTTTAAAAATTGGCGTGAAGAGTTCAAAAACGCAGAATTTATTACCGAAGAAGACGGAACTTTCAAAGTTTCTCGCGAGGTAGAGAAAATGTCTAAGTCTAAATACAATGTAGTTAATCCCGATGATATTTGCGAGCAGTACGGAGCTGATACATTAAGGATGTACGAAATGTTTCTTGGACCTCTAGAACAAGCAAAACCTTGGAATACTGCAGGAATTACAGGAGTACACGGTTTCCTTAAAAAATTGTGGAAGTTGTATCACTCTGGTGCAGATGAAAGCTTTAATGTTTCAGAAGATGCGGCGTCAAAAGACAGTATGAAAACGCTGCATAAAACAATAAAGAAAGTAGAAGAAGACATTGAAAACTTTAGTTTTAATACTTCTGTTTCATCTTTTATGATTGCAGTGAATGAGCTTTCAGCACAAAAATGTAATTCAAGAGAAGTATTAGAGCCTTTAGCTATTCTAATTTCACCTTATGCACCTCATATAGCAGAGGAGCTTTGGAATAAATTAGGTCATTCTGAAAGTATTGCTACAGTATCTTTCCCGAAGTTTGATGAAAAACATTTGGTTGAAAGCAGTAAAGAGTATCCTATATCATTCAATGGGAAAATGCGCTTTACCTTAGAGCTTTCTTTAGATTTAACGAAAGACGAAATAGAATCTGCCGTAATGTCACACGAGAAAACAGCTCAATATTTAGAGGGTCGTACGCCTAAAAAGGTGATAATTGTGCCTGGAAAGATTGTAAATATTGTAGGATAAATTTTTGCACGTTTTTTGATATATTGTTTTTGAAAACTTTGTGTCTTGTAGAATTACGAAGTAGATTTACAAAGCACAAGTTATAAAAGTTATAGAAAAAGAAACAAACAAACCTAAAACATTAAAATTATGATGGGATATTATGTAATTGCTGGGATTATCTTTTTGGTAAGCTGGTATGTTAGCAATAAGCTAAAAAGTAAGTTTAAAAAATACAGCAAGATCCATCTTCAAAATGGAATGAGCGGTAAAGAAATCGCTGAAAAAATGCTTGCCGATAATGGAATTACAGATGTAAGAGTTATCTCGGTTGCGGGACAATTAACAGATCACTACAATCCGGCAGATAAAACAATTAATCTAAGTGAGCCAGTTTATATGCAACGAAATGCTGCGGCTGCGGCTGTAGCTGCACACGAATGCGGTCACGCGGTACAGCATGCTACTGCTTATAGTTGGTTGCAACTTCGTTCTAAAATTGTTCCTGCAGTAAGTGTATCTAGTAAATTATCCAATTTTGTGATTATGGCTGGACTTATTTTATTTGCTACTGGTTCTGCTTTTGGAACTTGGGTATTTGGAATTGGTATAGCCTTATTTGCAGTGACTACTGCCTTTGCTTTTATTACACTTCCAGTGGAATTTGACGCTAGTAAAAGAGCGTTAGTTTGGTTGGAGACAAATAATATGGTGACACCACAAGAACACGAAGGTGCAAAAGATGCTTTAAAATGGGCGGCTAGAACTTATGTAGTAGCTGCAATTGGGTCTTTAGCAACCTTACTATATTTTATCTCAATATTCCTTAATAGAGATTAATATCAAACTATAAATAAACAATAAAAGCCTGCAAAAATGCAGGCTTTTATTGTTTATAGCTTTAGATAAAGTGATTATCCTAAGTGAAGGTTTTCTGGGTTGTAGCCTAAATACTTCACTTCTTCCTCTTTAAAAATTACACCGTGATCCTCAAGTTCTTTTAAGATTGGTTCGTAAACTTCTTTAGCAATAGGGCGCTGAACTCCAGGTGTAGTAATTTCACCGTTAAGAATTTTTATGGCGGCGATAGCAACAGGTAATCCTACTGTCTTTGCCATGGCGGTATGAGTTTGATCTTCACCAATTAAAGTCATATGACTGTCAATTTGATGCTTTTCCCCATTTAGTTCATAACCAAATTTGTGGTACATTACAATCATATCTTTATCTTCTTCAGATAAAGTCCATTTTTCCTCCAATATTTTTTGAAGAGCCATGGCAGGCGTAGCATTCTTAATACCAATAGTTTTCTTATCGTTGAAAATGTCTAATTCCTCAAGTTTTTCCCACATTAAATCGTCTTGATCGATTTTTAATGCATAGCGAAGCTTAAGTTCAACTGAATCTGTTGGAGAATAAGCTAAGAATAAATTCACGAAATCACGATAAGTTAAGTTTTCAGAGTCTGGGATGGTGTAAGTGTCATCCGTCATTCCAAGTTGAACAAACATATTCCAAGCTTTGCTAAAACCAACCCTTCTTATGGTTCCGCGATATAAAGTAAGAATGTCTTCAAGTCCATAAACAGATTGATATTGCAGTGAGTTTCTGTTTGCCAACACCTCAAATTTTCCATAGCCTTCAATATTGATAAATTCGGTTCTACGGAAAAGTCTGTGATAAGGGATGTATTTGTACTTACCTTCCTGAATAAATTCAGCCGCGCCACCTTGACCAGCTAAAACTACATTTCTCGGATTCCAAGTAAATTTATAATTCCACAGGTTATCATCACTTTCTGGAGCAATTAATCCACCGCAAAACGATTCAAAAAGAAGCATTTTACCACCTTTTGCTCTAATTCTGTCTATTATTTGCATGGCACTCATATGGTCAACACCAGGGTCAAGACCTATTTCATTCATAAAAATTAGTCCTTTTGCCTCAGCTTTAGGGTTAAGAGCTTGCATTTCTTTGCTCACATATGAAGCCGTAACCATGTTTTTTCCAAGCGCTAGGCAGTCTTTAGCTACTTCAATATGATAGCGAGCTGGTAACATTGAGATTACTAAATCACTGTTTTTAACAGCTTCTTTTCGTTGTGCGTCATTAAAAACATCTAGTAATATCCCTTTTGCATTTGGGTGATTTTGAATTAACTTCTTTGCAGATTGTACTGAAATGTCACCAATGGTTATAAAAAGATTTTCTTCTTCACTTTTGTCTAGCAAATACCGAATTAAACTTGTTGCTGATCTTCCTGCACCTATTATTAATATGTTTCTCATTGGGAGAGTTTTTTTGTTAACTTTGAAGTTTATTTAAGAAGGACGAAATTACTAATTCCAAATTTTAAAAATGACAGTTTTTGATAAAAATGTAGCTGCAACAGCCTCGATCATTTTAGCAATTACCATTGGTATTGGAGCATTCGGAGCGCATAGTTTAAAGGAAGTGTTAAATTCATCATCTCTCATAACTTTTGAAGTTGGAGTGCGTTATCAAATGTATCATGGCCTTGCAATTTTATTTTTAGGACTAGTTCCTTTAATACCGCAGCAGCTAAAAAAGAAAATATTTTGGTTATTTATTACGGGCATTATATTTTTCTCAGGGTCTATATATTTATTGTCTATGAATGAAATTCTATCATTTGATACATCGGTTATAGGTTTTATTACACCTATTGGTGGTTTATTGTTTATGGTAGGCTGGATTTTGTTAGCATTTGGAATTTTAACGTTAAAGAAGCGATAAATTTATTTTAAATTCAGAAGTCTGTATAAGAATTGTTATTTTTGTACACTTCAAAAAACTAAAACAAGTTATGGTGGGTAATAACCAAACTAAAAAAACGATTTCCATAGATGAATATGGAATCAAAAACGCAAAAGTTAAGTATCAACTTTCATCTCAAGAACTTCACGAGGAAACTTTACAAAAGGGCCAGGGGAAGGAATCTAGCACGGGTGCCCTAGCTGTTAATACTGGGGAATTCACAGGGAGATCTCCAAAAGACAGGTTTATTGTAAAAGACGATGTAACTCGTGATAAAGTATGGTGGGGAAATATAAATATTCCATTTCCACCAAGTATGTTTGACGCGCTTTACGACAAGGTTGTAGATTACCTTTCTGGTAAAGATGTATATGTTCGCGATAGCTATGCTTGTGCAGAAGAAGATTACAAACTTAACATCCGTGTAATTACTGAGACTCCATGGTCTAATATGTTTGCTCACAATATGTTTCTTCGTCCTACAGATGAAGAGCTTGCAAGCTTTGATCCAGAGTGGTTAATTGTAAATGCGCCAGGATTTATGGCAGACCCTGAAGTTGATGGAACACGTCAGCACAATTTTGCTATCTTAAACTTTACAAAAAAGATTGCACTTATTGGTGGTACTGGGTACACAGGTGAAATTAAGAAGGGGATTTTCTCTGCTCTTAACTTTATACTTCCTGTTTACAAAAATACCATGCCAATGCACTGTTCTGCCAATGTAGGAGAAGATGGTGAAACAGCTATTTTCTTTGGTCTTTCAGGAACAGGAAAAACTACACTTTCTGCAGATCCAGAGCGCAGATTGATTGGTGATGATGAGCACGGTTGGACAGCAGATAACAAGATCTTCAACTTTGAAGGTGGATGTTACGCAAAGGTTATTAACCTTTCTCAAGAAAACGAACCAGATATTTACAACGCAATTAAGCCTGGGGCTATTCTAGAAAACGTTGTGATGAATGATAAAGGCGAAGTAGATTTTGCCGATACAACTATCACACAAAACACGCGTGTAAGTTATCCTATTTACCATATTAATAATATTCAGAAGCCGTCTATGGGTGAAAACCCGAAGAATATTTTCTTCTTAACGGCTGATGCTTTTGGTGTGTTACCTCCAATTTCAAAATTAACTCCAGGACAAGCTGCTTACCACTTTATTAGTGGATACACTGCAAAGGTTGCTGGTACTGAAGAAGGGATTAACGAGCCAACACCGAGCTTCTCAGCTTGTTTTGGTGCGCCTTTTATGCCACTTCACCCTACAGAATATGCAGAAATGTTAAGTAAGAAGATGAAGGATTCTGGTGTGAATGTTTGGTTGATAAACACTGGATGGACTGGTGGTCCTTACGGAGTTGGAAACAGAATGAAATTAAAGTACACTCGTGCAATGATTGCTGCAGCACTAGAAGGTGAATTAAAAGGTGTTGAGTTTGAAAAACATCCAATCTTCAACTTAATGATGCCTAAATCTTGCCCTAATGTGCCTTCTGAAATCTTAAATCCGAAAGATACTTGGAAGAACAAAAAGGCTTATGATATTCAAGCTAAAGAACTTTCAAATTCATTTAAAGAGAACTTCTCAAAGTTCGAAGCCTATGCTAATGATGAGATTTTATCAGGTGCTCCAGCTTCAGAATAACTATTGAAATATACAGATACAAAAAAGGCTTACCATTTGGTAAGCCTTTTTTTTGCAATTAATCGAAGTAATATTATTTCTTATTATTAACTTCTTTTATATATTTCTCCAAGGCCATAGTCATAGATGGTGTTTCAGGTGTTGGAGCTTGTATGTCTACGCGTAAGCCTAACTCAGTAGCCGCTTTTACTGTAGTATTCCCGAAAACAGCAATACGAGTGTTGTTTTGCTTAAAATCTGGAAAGTTTTCGAATAATGATTCTATTCCGCTAGGGCTAAAGAATACCAAGATATCGTAATAAACATCGCGAAGATTAGATAAATCGCTAATTACTGTTTTGTAAAAAGTGGCTTCTTTCCAATCTACTTTAAGTTCATTTAGAACCGCTGGCACTTCAGGTTTTAATTTGTCTGATGTAGGTAATAAGAATTTTTCATTCTTATACTTCTTAATAAGAGGAGCTAGTTCTTGAAAAGTTCTTTGACCAACATATATTTTTCTCTTTCTATAAACCACATATTTTTGTAGGTAGTAGGCTACCGCCTCACTCTGACAAAAATATTTCATAGAATCTGGAACTTTGAATCTAAGCTCTTCTGCAATACGAAAAAAATGATCTACAGAATTTCGACTTGTAAGAATTAAAGCCGTGTATTTTGTAAGATCAACCTTTTGAGTGCGGACTTCTTTACTAGAAACGCCTTCAACGTGAATGAAAGGAACGAAATCTATCTTTACCTTTTGCCTCTCAATAAGGTCAAAATAAGGCGAGTTTTCAATTTTAGGCTCAGGCTGGGAAACCAAAATAGTTTTCACTTTCATAAGGAATTACGATTTTTTAATGAGACAAAATCCGATCTAAATAAACAATTTATAAAGGATTATATATGGTGCTATTTCAAGTGCGCAAAGATACAAAATAAAATATAAGAAATTACCTAATATTAAATCTCCATTTTTTTTATAACTGTATAACAGTACAATAGCGTTTAACACTAGTAGAATAAAGGTAAAGATGAATATTGAAGTAGCTGTTGGTGGGTAAATATAAAGGAAGAATAAATTGCCAATAAAGAATAAAATACCCAGATAGTTGCGATAACTAAGTTTTTGATACAAATAATTGTTGATAATCACGTCTAATGAAAAGATGTTCGCTATAATTTTTTCTAATGAAAATTTAATTAAAACAAACAAACTATAAGCAGTGCAAATTTGCACAAAAAGCCACTTATTGTTCTGAGCCTCAGAAGGATTGAATACGGTGTACAATATGTAAGCGAAAATTGAAACACTTATTATTTGCGTTACAAATAACAGCATGTTGAAAGGATGTTTTAACTCATCACTTTTTCCGTGTACAAAGAAATATTGATTGGTAATCGGGAGTAAAGAGAACTCTTGAAATCTTCGTGGATAAAAATATTTTGCAACGGCAAATAGAGCGAAGCAGCCAACAAGCAAAAATGTAGCCCAATCTGAAGAGATTATTATTCTTTCGCTAAATTCCACGCAATAAATTTTTAGCAAAGGTACGGTAAATTATAGTTTCAGATTAAAGCGTCAAATAGAATTATCTTCACAATTATTTGATCAAAAAAGGGTACATTTGCGCTAAAATTGCAGTATGTCTAAGGCGTTAGTAGTGGTGCCAACCTACAATGAAATTGAAAATATAGAGCGACTTTTGCGCACTATATTTTCATTACAGCGCGAATTTCACGTTTTGGTTGTGGATGACAACTCCCCTGACGGTACAGCACAGGTGGTAGAAGCAAATTTTGATACTTACCCCGAAAAACTTTTTATTTTAAAACGTACAAAGAAAACAGGTTTAGGTTCGGCATATATTGCAGGGTTTAAATGGGGATTAGCTAATAATTACGATTATATCTTTGAGATGGATGCCGATTTTTCGCATAATCCAAACGATTTAATTCGCTTGTACAATGCTTGCCATAAAGACGGTAACGATATGGCTATCGGTTCGAGGTATGTTACTGGTGTAAACGTGGTAAATTGGCCAATGAGCAGAGTTTTGCTTTCTTGGTTAGCTTCAAAATATGTACGTCTTATCATGGGAGTAGATATTTATGATACTACGGCTGGTTTTATTTGTTATAAAAGAGAAGTACTGCAAAAAATAAATCTGAACAACATACGTTTTGTGGGATACGCATTTCAAATTGAAATGAAGTTTAAGGCCCACCTAAGTAATTTTAAAATAACAGAAGTACCGGTAATTTTTACCGATAGAACAAAAGGCGAATCAAAAATGAGTTCAGGAATAATTTCTGAAGCTATTTTTGGTGTAATTGCAATGAAACTCAAAAGTGTATTTAATAGAAAAAAATTCAATGAAAGCAGTTTTAATTAAGAATGCGAATATTGTAAATGAAGGGAAAATCTTTAAAGGCGATGTGCTTGTAAATGATGGACGAATTACGGAGGTGTCGGAAACAATCAGTATGAAAACTGCCGACACTAAAATCATTGATGCTGACGGGAGCTATTTATTGCCAGGGATGATTGATGACCAAGTACATTTTAGAGAACCAGGGTTAACACATAAAGCAAATATTGAAACTGAGTCTAAAGCCGCAGTTGCTGGAGGTATTACTTCATTTATCGAAATGCCAAACACAGTTCCTCAAGCTACAACGATCGATTTGCTGGAAGAAAAGTTTGAGATAGCTTCTAAAACTTCTTGGGCTAACTATTCGTTTATGTTTGGTGGAACAAACAATAACTTGGAAGAAATTCTAAAAGTAGACCCTAAAAAAGTTGCAGGGTTAAAACTGTTTCTTGGTTCTTCAACAGGAAATATGTTGGTAGACGATCCAAAAATATTAGAAGAAATTTTCAGCAAAACCAATTTGCTAATTTCTGCACATTGTGAGGATGAAGAAACTATCAAACAAAATTTAGAAAAATATAAAGCCGAATACGGTGAGGATATTCCAATTGAAATGCATCCAAAAATTAGAAGTGAGGAGGCTTGTTATATTTCATCGTCTAGAGCAATAAAACTCGCCCAAAAAACTGGAGCAAGACTTCATGTATTTCACGTTTCAACAGAAAAAGAAACCCATCTCTTTAGCAATAAAAAGCCATTGGCAGAAAAGAAAATTACAGCCGAAGTTTGTGTGCATCACTTATGGTTTACAGATGAGGATTATAAAAGCAAAGGCACAAAAATTAAATGGAATCCTGCTGTAAAAACTCAAAAGGATAAGGATGGATTGCTAAAAGCACTTTTGGATGATCGCATAGATGTAATCGCAACAGACCATGCGCCACATACCTTAGAAGAGAAAAACAATAACTATTTAAACGCGCCTTCAGGTGGACCTTTGGTGCAGCACGCCTTAGTAGCGTTGTTGGAGCTATATCACCAAGGAAGAATATCTCTTGAGAAAATTGTTGAGAAGACAGCTCATAATCCGGCGATATTGTTTCAAATAAAAGAACGTGGTTTTATTCGCGAAGGTTACAAAGCCGATTTAGTTCTTGTTGATTTGAATTCACCTTGGAATGTAAAAAAAGAAAATATTCTTTATAAATGTGGTTGGTCACCTTTTGATGGGAAAATCTTTAAATCACGAGTTACTCATACCTTAGTGAATGGTATTGTAGTTTACGAAAACTCAAAATTTCCAAACAAAAGCAACCCAGAAAGACTTACTTTTAATAGATAATGAAACAATCACTCATTTTAATATTTGTCGTTATAAGTGCTTTGGGCTGTCAGGATGTTAATATACCTGAAAAGCCTGAAAACCTCATTGCTAAAGATAAAATGATTGATATTCTTAAGGAAACTTATCTAATTAATGCGGCTAGAAGTGTAAATAACAAGGCGATTATTTCAAAAGGTATAAAAATAGATTCTATGATTTATGCTAAGTATCAAATTGATAGTTTACAGTTTGCAAAAAGTAATGCGTATTATGCTTCCGATATAAATAGTTATATGATAATGATTCAAAAAGTAGAAAGTGAATTATTATCTATGCGGGAAGAAATGGATAGCATTATTAAGTTAGATAGGGCGAGAAGAGATAGTATTAGTGAAAGATTAAATTCGGCTAATAAAGTCGACAGTTTAAATTGATGCTTGTTTAATTTCAGTTACAATTCTTTTTAGTGTTTCATCGGTTGGTGTGTACTTAAAATCGAATTGATCTCTTAGTTTATCTGTATTGTAGGTAGTATTGGTAAACATAGACAAGACATTAGCTTTTACAACTTTTCTCTTGGTGTTAAAAAGCTTATTCAGTAGCCAGTCTATTCCGCTAATAAATAACATAATTCCTTTAGAAAGTTTCTTTGTTGGTGGTTTTTTTTCAAATAGTACAGCTAGTTTAGATAACAATTCTTTAAAGGTAATGTTTTTACCTACTAAAATATACTGTTCATTCTTAACCTCAGAATTCATCAAGAAGATCATTGCGCGCACTACGTCTTTTATGTCTACAATTCCCATCGATCCACTAGGGTAAAAAGGAATTCCTTTTGCGCCTAAACCTACTATAACTCCGCTACCATCATTATTTGGGGAAGTACCGAGGATTACTCCGGGATTAACTATTACGGCATCCAAGCCTTCCTGAGTACCACGCCATACTTCCATTTCGGCACCGTATTTCGTAATAGCGTAAACGCTGTTTTTCTCATCAGAATTCCATGGAGTTTCTTCAGAGATAAAACTATCAATTATATTGCTACCTAAGGTAGAAACTGAACTCACATAACATAACTTCTTTACATCGTTTGCAAGAGAAAGATTTACAATATTGGCTGTGCCTTCAATATTTACTTTTTTGAGAAGTTTGTATTCTGAAGAGTCGAAGCTGATTATTGCGGCACAATGATAAACACGTTTGATATTTTTAAAAGCTTCTGTTAGTGCAGGAATATCGTTTACACTTGCTTCTACCCATTCAATTTTATTGTAAAGTGAATCAGCTTCAGATGTGTATAAGGAAAAGATTTTTTTTACAGAGTTTAAATCGCTTTTCGCTCTGTGAATTGCTCGCACTTTTTCATTTTCCTGTAAAAGAAAATATAAAAGATGTGAGCCTACTAAACCTGTACCACCAGTAACTAAAATCATAAAGCTAAAATAGTCAAAAGGAATTCGAATTCGAAATTCAATTTCATTTATGTTTATAGTACAATTGAAACAACTTTTTAAAAGGAAAATAGCTTCTTGTGTAATAAATATTTGCTGTTAGTTTCCGAAGTGAATAGCTTTCTACATGCTTATTATAACATAACTAATTCAAATTATAAATCTTGAACATTGAATCTTTAAACGATAAACGTATCTTTGCACCCTTAAATTCCGCAACAAAGCACTGTACAAAAAAAATACAAAATGAAGCTAAAAAATTTCGTTGAAGAACTACAATGGCGAGGCATGATACACGATGTAATGCCAGAAACTGAAGAGCACCTTATGGAAACCATGCGTTCTGCGTATGTTGGATTTGACCCAACTGCAGATTCGTTACACATTGGGAATCTTGTTCCTATTATGCTTTTGTCGTTTTATCAACGTTGCGGACATAGACCTGTTGCTCTAGTTGGTGGGGCTACAGGAATGATTGGGGATCCTTCAATGAAGAGTAGCGAACGAAATTTGCTAGATGAAGAAACCTTAAAAAGGAATCAAGAAGGTGTTAGAAATCAACTATCACAATTCCTAGATTTTACTTCTGGAGCTGAAAATCAAGCTGTGCTTGTTAACAATTACGATTGGATAAAAGAATTTTCTTTCCTTGATTTTATTCGTAACGTAGGTAAGCATATCACCGTAAATTATATGATGGCTAAAGATTCTGTAAAAACTAGATTGAGCGGTGAGAGTGCCGATGGTCTATCGTTTACAGAATTTACTTACCAATTGATTCAGGGATATGATTTTGTTCATTTGAACAGAAATTTAGACTGTACCTTACAAATGGGAGGTAGCGATCAATGGGGAAATATTACAACTGGTACCGAGCTTTTAAGAAGAATGGACAGTACAAAAGGCTACGCTCTTACGTGTCCGTTGATAACAAAGAGCGATGGAACTAAATTTGGAAAAAGTGAAGGCGGCAATGTTTGGCTTGACGCTAATAAAACGTCACCTTACAAATTTTATCAATATTGGTTAAATACTAGTGATGAAGATGCTGAAAAATACATTAAGGTTTTCACGTTCTTAGATAAAGAGACTATTGAGACTATAATTGCTGAACATAGAGAAGCACCACATATGCGTTTGCTTCAGAAAAGATTGGCTCAAGAAGTTACAACTACAGTGCACAGTGAAGAAGAGTTTGAAAATGCAGTAAAAGCTTCAGAAATTTTGTTTGGTAAATCTACTTCAGAAGATCTAAAACAATTAAATGAGCAAACATTTCTTGATGTTTTCGACGGAGTGCCTCAAGCTGAAATATCTAAGGAAGACATTAAAAATGGAGTAGACATTATCGGCGCATTAGCTGAAAAAACAGGGTTTTTAAAATCCAATGGTGAAGCTCGTCGCGCTTTAAAAGAAAATTCAATTTCAGTTAACAAAGAAAAAGTTTCAGACAACTTTACTGTTACTGAAAACGATTTGATTAACAATCAATTTGTTCTTTTACAAAGAGGTAAGAAAAATTACTTTATTATAAAAGTGGTATAAACTCTAAGCGGTTTGAGTTAATTCTACAAAATTAAAAATCCCCTGCATTGAATGCACGGGGATTTTCAGATTAACTAACCAACCAAATTATGAAAAATCATCACTTTTTCATAGAGGATATGTCGTAACGTTTTAGAGTTACTTACGTTTGCATATAATAAAATAATGTTAAAAAATAATTAAAAAACCATCAGGTTACAACCACGCACATCGCTGTTGTCGAAACGTCCTATAACTTCGAAGGTATCGTCACGAAAAGTCTTCCCTAAGTCTTGTGTGGCAATAAAGGAACAGGAGTAAAGATTGGCAAGATCGATTACATTTATACCTCCGGTTTTTTCAATGGTATAGGTAAGCGCATCTTCAGTGTCGCGAGTTAAAATTTTCATCCAAGGCGGACAAGAAAAAACACCATCCCCAACAGAATAGGCCTGTGAAAGTAATTCAGTCATCCCGTATTCACTGTGAATTTTTTCTACTTCAAAGCCATTTTTTAAGATTTGGTGTAACTCCTCTTTTATCATTTCTTTCCTTCTGCCTTTCATGCCTCCTGTTTCCATAACAATAGTATTCTTTAATTGAAATTTTCTTTTTTCAATTAAATCCAACAAAGCGTAAGACACACCTATAAGAATTGTTTTTTGCTCTCTTTGTTCTAGAAACTCAAGCTTCTCAATTAGTTTATCAGTTTCATAAAGGTAGAAACCGCTATTAGGATTGTTACTCTTATTAATTAAATCTTCTACCATATAAATAAGGGAAGATCCTTCTCGCTCCAAATATGAGGGAAGAAGGGCCAATATGGTATAATCTTCTGGATTTCCGTATTGATTTTTAAAAGCCTTTAAGAAACTTGTTTCGTACAATTTTAAACTTCCAACATAATGCTTACTCGTGATGCTTCCAGTAGTTCCACTACTTGTAAATACTGTTTCTTCAATTGAGTTTGTAGCAATTATCTTGTGGCTTTTGAAAAACTGAATAGGAAGAAACGGAATTTCTTTTAAAGATTCTACTTCTGAAGAGTTTACATTTAGGTGCTTACAAAACTTTTGATATACCTCTATATTTTCATATTGAAAGCGGAAGACATCCAATGCAATTTTCTCAAATTCTTCGGGAGAAGTGATATTGAAAATTTCCTTTTCGAGCATATTATTAAGAGAGTAAATTTTTTCAAAAATAGATAAATAAAAAAGCCCTTGCCATAACAAGAGCTTTAAAAGTTCAATTCCCGTAGCTTTATCTAACGATAAGCTTTTTAGTAGTGGAGTCCTTTCCTTGTTCAATATTCAAAATATAAACACCGCTGTTTAAATTAGATATATCAAGCCTATCGCCTTTTATTGTTGTTGATAGTATTTCTTTACCTAATATATCATAGATGGTGATTTTTTTATTTTCATACAGATTCGATGTTATGTAGATATATCCTTTCTCTGCAGGATTCGGGTAAATGTTGGCTTTATACTTTGAAAAATCTTTTACACCTATCGCGCCATCAAAAACAATATTATCAAACCAAAACGATTCTGAAGTAGCATTATTTCTTCCTTCAATAACCAATTGTACAATAGTATCTGGAGATAGTTGCGCTTCTACGGTTTGCCATTGAAGTAAATATTCGCCAATGGAAGAGTCGAAGGGAACGAAGTCGTCAAGATTGCTTCCTGTTGAATTAAATAAATCAATTTCAGCTTGATTGGTTAAATCCTTCACAAAGATTCTAAGTCTATCGTGACCAGATTCGTTAATAGTTCCGTCACCTTCATAATTCCCTTTGGTAGGATTACTATTAATAGATAAAAGAAAATCAACAAAAACCACAGGTGCAGATACACCCGATAAATCAACTTCGTCAAACTTTAAAATAAAGTTCCCATCGGTATCACTCATTCTATACCCGTTAGCACCATCTGTAAAAGTTACGGTTGATGAAGGTTTAGTTTTGGTTACACCAACGTAATCTCCATCGGTAGAACCAACTCCTGGAGTGTCGTATGGAATATATGAGGCTTTAAAACCAAGCTCAATCCCGGTACTTGTAAAGTTGACAAGAGGTTCATTGGCATTGTTAATCAAGTCGTGTGCAACATTGGGGTCGCCTGTATCTGTGTATTTCCCAGCAAATACCTCTGGCTCTTCAAAGCTAGTACTTGCTATTTGAGAAAAAGTTACAACACTAACGAGGAGTGCGGCAAATAAAGTAATTTTTTTCATGGCAAGAGATTTTATATTGATTAGTAAATATACAAAATAATTTAATTAAATATCTGAAAATCAGTAAGTTGAGGTTATTTTTAAAATTATTTTGATTTATGTCGCTACTTAAGCAATATGTTATCTTAAGGTTATCTTATAGTTAACAATAAACGTGCTAAAGTTATCCTGCGATTAATAATAGTATCTTTACAGCATCAAAAAACAACTGGTTTTAAGTATGAAAAAAAAGGATATAACAATTTTATTAGTAGATGACGAACCAGATATTCTTGAAATAGTGCGATACAATTTAGCCCTAGAAGGATATAAAATTGAAACAGCAGAAAATGGTGTTGAGGCAATCGATAAGGCTAAAAAAGTAAAGCCTCAGCTTATCATTATGGATGTTATGATGCCTAAAATGGATGGCATTGAGGCGTGCGAAAAAATAAGATCTATTCCAGATTTATCAGAAACAGTGATTACGTTTTTAAGCGCTCGCGGTGAAGATTTTTCTCAAGTTGCTGGTTTAGACGCTGGAGCAGACGATTATATTACAAAACCTATAAAGCCAAAGGTTCTTGTAAGTAAAGTAAAAGCTTTGCTACGCAGGTTTAAGGATGAGGAAGAAAGCGATAAAATGAAATTAGGTGACCTTGTTATCAATCGCGAAGAGTATAAGATCTTGCTAGGAAAAGAAGAGATAATGCTACCGAAGAAAGAATTTGAACTCCTGGCACTACTTGCATCAAAACCAGGTAAAGTGTTTAAGCGTGAGAATATTTTAGATAGTATTTGGGGAAATGACGTTATAGTAGGAGGTCGAACTATTGATGTACACATTCGAAAACTTCGCGAGAAAATAGGCGACGAAAGGTTTAAAACAGTTAAAGGTGTTGGTTATAAATTCGTTATTTAAAACACCTATTGTTATCTTCTTTTCTTTAATTTAATAGTTTGAAAAGATAACCGAACTCCTATAGATGAAAATTTCAAAAAAATATAGATTTGCTGCGTCCACAGCATTTTTGATAGCGCTATTCTCAGTTTTGGGATTGGTTGCGTTTCAATATGTTTTAAAGGAAAGCATTTCGGGTTGGTTACTGCTTTATTTTGTAATTCTATTTTTCATTTCGTATATAATTCTTCAGTATCGTGTTGAAAAATTTATTTATCTGCGAATAAAGAAAATTTACAAGGATGTAAGTGTTTTATACGAAAAGGACTTTCCACAACCTTCTGTGACTACAGATTTGGAAGGCTTAACTAAGGAAGTTGAACGCTATGTAAACGATAAAAAAACCGAAATAGAATCCTTAAATATTCGTGAGAATTACCGAAAAGAATTTATGGGTAATGTTTCTCACGAGCTAAAAACCCCATTGTTTACAGTTCAAAGTTATATTCTAACGTTGTTAGACGGAGCGTTAGACGATAAAAAAGTACGTAAAGAGTATCTTAAAAGGGCTAGTAAAGGAGTAGAAAGACTTGCTTATATCGTAAATGAACTCGATATGATTGCAAAGTTGGAAATAGGGGGGCTTGTTCTTAAAAAAGAGGATTTCAATATAATAGAGTTAGTTCAAAGTATATTCGACTTATTAGAAATGAAAGCCGCGAAGAAGAATATTTCTCTGGTTTTTGATAAGGAATACAAAGAACCCATTATTGTAAATGCCGATAAGGAAAGGATTGAACAAGTGCTAACAAACTTAATTGTCAATTCAATTAAATATGGTAGGAAGGAAGGTACTACCGAAGTAGGCTTTGATAATATCGGTAAAAATAAAATTCTATTAAGGATTACCGATAATGGAGAAGGGATTTTACAAGAAAACCTAAAGCGAATTTTTGAACGTTTTTACAGAGTAGATAAAAGTGGTTCTAGAAAAGAGGGTGGAAGTGGACTAGGACTTTCTATTGTAAAACACATTGTTGAGGCTCATAAAGAAAAGATTTATGTAGAAAGCCAATACGGAATAGGATCGGAGTTTTCATTTACGCTCGAAAAGGGAAAATAATTCTGAATAATTAATAGGCTGTTGGACTATTTGCTCCAAGCCTTTATAGTTTTCTACTGCATCAAGTTTATCCAAAGAAAAATTTTTCTGCTTACAAGAAGGGGCGATTCCAAGATTCTTTAACCGATTCGCCAAATATTTCTGTTCGTATTGTCCAGGTGTCGGAATAAAATATGCTTTTTTTTCTAATACCGTTAAGTCCATTAATGTAGTGTAGCCAGATCGCGAGATAACTAATTTGCTTGAATTAATAGCATCTTCAAGTTCATTACTCATCATAAAATTTACTGTTTTTATATTTTCGAAATCTTGCCATACTTGTTCATTTTCTATAACACCTCGCACCATTAAAACATTCTTATCAGTTTTTTTAAATGTCTGTTTTAATTTCTCTTCAAAAATTGAGCGTTGAGGTTCCGGACCAGAAATAAGGACCAAAACATCGGTGGTTTTAGGTAGCTCGTTTTTCATCATTCTGCTAGAGATACCAATGTATTTTATTGGAAAAGGATGGCGTTTTAAATGTCCTAATTTCCCGCTGAGGTTCATGATTAAATCATCTACATCTGGTACCCAGCAAACATCAAATTTCTTGATAATCTTTTGGTGGATTTTACTGCTTAAATAAGAAGTGCCTCCCGACAATACGTTTAATTGGTGTGTTATAAATACGGAAGGAACCCCTGCGTTTCTTACACCGAACCTATTGTCGCTTATAATTCCATTTATTTTTCCAGAATCTACTAAATTTTTTACAATTCGCTTTTCCGCTGCAATTGCTTTTTGAATTCGAGGAAGTTTTAGAAACATCTTCCACTTAAAATGACTACCTTTTTTGGGGTAGGTGATGTTGTATGAAGGTAGGTTTAACGATTCAAGAAGTGGAAATTCTTTTTGGAGAATTTTCAGAGCTTCTCCATCCGAAGCAATTAACACATTGTAATTGTATTCTAGCAGTGCGCGGATAATGAGGATACACCGTGTAGCGTGCCCAAGTCCCCAATTTAATGGAGCCACTAATATTGTGTTGTTTTTCCGCATAAAACAAAGGTAGCAATAATTGCCGCGAAGTTATATTTCATTAATTTTGTCAACCTGCAAGGGAACAGCTTATGGTTTACACGTTTGTGTTTATCAAAGTTACAGTTCGGGCAGGAAATAATCGGGTAAATCCAATAAAGGCTAGAAACCCAATATTCAATAACTCATAACTTTATAAACATTGGGAAGTAAAAATAAACTGAAGCGCTTTAGAGAAAATGAAACTTTTGATAATGTGGTGCAACCCTCACGAGAAGAGGTAATAGGCGATTTACTTAAGCTTAAAGGTAACTGGTGTAAAAATTTCTTTAAAAACGATAACCCTTTGGTGTTAGAACTCGGTTGTGGGAAAGGAGAGTATTCGGTAAGTCTTGCAAAACTAAATCCTAAAACTAACTTCTTAGGAATAGATATTAAAGGAGCCCGTTTTTGGCGCGGTGCAAAAAGTGCCTTGGAAGAAAACCTAGACAACGTTGGTTTCCTACGCACCCAAATTGAACTTGTTGATCATATTTTTGAGGAAAATGAAGTAGATGAAATTTGGATTACGTTTCCAGATCCGCAAATAAAATACAAGCGTACTAAGCACAGATTAACCAACGAAGATTTTTTAAATAAATATAAAAAGATATTAAAGCCAGGGGGAGTAGTACACTTAAAAACCGACAGTGAATTTATGCACGGTTACACTCTTGGTTTGCTTCACGGGCTACGTGAAACTATTGAATATGCACATCACGATGTATATGGAAGTGATGGAGCGCCAGAAGCAGTTACTAATATTCAAACTTTTTACGAAAATCAATATTTAGAGAAAGGAAAGAAGATAACCTACATTAGATTCAAATTTCGTTAGAAATAAAATTAGTATATTCACAAAAAGAACACCCCTGAATGACATTAGTTTACAATTTTTTAATAGGATTTCTAGGGTCGTTTTTAGGTGTTTTGCCTCCTGGGTTAATAAATATGTATGCTGCTAAAATTAGCATGAAGGAAGGCAGAAAACGAGCTTTTCTTTTTTCTTTAGGTGTGTGTATTACTGTAATGACTCAAACGTATATAGCGCTTATCTTAGCGCGCTATATAGAGCAACACCCCGAAGTGGTAAGCATGCTTCAGAAAGTGGCTTTAGGTATATTTATTAGCCTTACCATTTACTTCTTTTTTATTGCGAAAGATACTCGCCGGGAGATTCGCGACCGCGAGCACAATTCTAAAAGGAATAGATTTTTCTTAGGAATTTTTATTGCAATGCTAAATTTACTGCCGCTACCATATTGGATGTATCTAAGTATAACTTTTTCTGCTTTCGAGTTATTCTCCTTTTCACAACTCGAAATTTGGATGGCAGTTATTGGTTCGGGAATAGGAACTTATTCTAGTCTTGCCTTATACGTTCAGTTTTTTAGACCTAAGGAACATTCTAAAAAATTGAGTTTGAATATGAATTATGTAATCGGATTGGTAACTGCAGCCATTTCTATTATTACCTTATTTAAAATTTTAAGAGAAATCTAGAATGTCTGATACAGGCTTTTTTGAAAAAGTTTATCAAGTTACGGCACTTATCCCATACGGACGGGTAACTTCATACGGAGCTATTGCAAATTACTTAGGAGCATCAAGAAGCGCGCGGATGGTAGGATGGGCATTAAACAATAGCAACAAAGCTGAAGTGCCCGCACATAGAGTTGTAAACAGAAAAGGACTGTTAACAGGGAAACACCACTTTAAAGGCACTAACTTAATGCAACAACTTCTGGAAAGTGAAGGCGTTGTAGTGGTTGATAATCAAATTCAAGATTTTGATGAAATTTTCTGGGATCCAGGGAAGGAGTTGTAGGTTTTTGATAACGATTAGTAGCAATTGTTTCTAAATCTATATCTTTTTCATAAGTTGCTTTATAAACAACTCGACACCTGCAACCTTTTTGCAACCCTTTTTAATCTATTAGAAACTATTTTATAGAGTATTCTATTTTATTTATTCTCATTTTGTATCTTGTTAAAGTGATATTAAACTTTTAAAAGATTAAGTTATGAGCGATTCTTTTTTTCCTTTATAATGGATTTAGGCCTTATGTTCCAGAGGATAATTTAAAAGAATATGACAAGGCATATTTTAGTAAAAAGCGTCATTCAGTCAAATTTATGACTGAATTGATAATCCAAAATGTGGACCTTAAACATTATCATAAAAACCCTCTTAAACCCGAAGATGGTTATCTGTTTAATTTCTTTTTATTTGAATATTCTCAGAAAAATACTGAACTAGTGAAAGCTTTAAAGGAGTTCAGAAATACCCCCACCACTATAGAGCGTAAATTTCTATTTAAACGCACAGCTTATTAAAAGTGTTGCACACCAATATGCCTCTGTTCCCGCGCGATTACATCGCGTGGCTCCCTGTAGCCTTCAGATTTTATCCCGGAGTTTCGTGTTGTTCCTTTTGGGAAAGGAAAAACCATAGAGAATTAATAGCTTTTCGGTAATTTGGTGGAGGAGTTGAGCTTTTATTGAACTGCAGTAAACCACACGAGAGGACTCGTGCGGTAGCGGGGGGAGTTGTAATAATTGATTTAGATTTTTCTAATAAAACTTAAAAAATGTCTAGTTAGGTTAAATAGTATGGTCAATAACTAATGTTGTCCTGTTTTATTTTATTTAAATAAGATGTTTTAGTTGTCTTTTGTGTTATAAAGTTGTTAAATTTATACTCTCCCCTAACAACTTAAAATTATCCATTAAAACATTGGTAAAGATTATTAATGAAAGAAACATTTAAAGAAATTAATTTTCCACCAACTTATAAATATTCCTCGGATTCTGAATTTATACCTTTAGAATTCTACGAAAATACATTCCCAATTGCTAAAAGTATAGATCTACTTTTAGGATATTTTAGTTCCAATGCTATCAAAGTACTATCGAAAAGCCTTGCTGAATTTATATTTAATGGAGGTAGAATGAGGATTATTACTAATCATGTTTATAGTTTGTTGGACTATGAAAATTTAATACTAGACCCGAAGCTTGAAGATGAAGATAAAATGATTAATATATTTCAGGATTTATCTGAAATAGAAAAAAATTTAAGTCCAGAAGGCTTACATTTTTTTGATTGCTTAAAATATCTTTTAAAGTTAGAAAAGCTTCAAATACTTCCAGTAAAATTTAATGATGTTGACTTAGCGCATTGTAAGACAATGATATTATACGATGGAAATGATTATATAGCGACAGAGGGGAGTATTAATTTTACCTTATCAGCCTTACTTAAAAATTCTGAAAGTTTTCAAGTTGATACACCATGGAATGGTGAAGTTAGCGTCAGGAGAATTGAAGAGGCAAAAGCTAATTTTGAAAGAATTTTTAGTAAATCTCACCCAGAATATAATTATATAGATAAAAATAAAATTGAGGTAGTAATAAATTCTATAGGGAGAGATAAAGATATTCAAGATTTACTAGATGATTCATTAAAGTTAGAAAACACAGGATATAGTGAAAAGATAAAACGGTTATTAAAAAGAAAAGAAAATAGATTTCATGAAAAAATTCAAGCATTCTTAAATACTCCTAGGTTTCCATTTCCCCAAGGGCCTAGAAAATACCAAAAAGACGCCTATAATGAGTGGGTAAAAAAAGATTACTCAGGAGTATTTGCTATGGCGACAGGAACCGGGAAGACAATCACTTCCCTAAACTGCTTGCTTCAAGAGTACAAAAAAACAAAAACCTATAATGCTATTATTTTAGTGCCTTCAATCGCTTTGTTAAATCAATGGGAAGAGGAGGTAAGTGAATTTAATTTCAAAAATGTTTTAAAAGTAGGTGGTGGAAATAATTGGGAAAAAGACCTAGCAAACTATGTTAGTAATGTCTCTTGGGGCATAAAGAAAGATTTAATTATAATTTCAACTTATGGAAGCTTTGTTACAGATAGATTTCAAAAGTACTTTCGGAAAATTCAAGAAGACTATCTACTAATAGCTGATGAAGCTCATAATATGGGAGCAAGTCAAATCAAAAGGCTGCTTCCAAATATTAATGTTGAGAGCCGAATTGGATTGTCGGCAACACCTAAACGTATTTATGATCCTGAAGGAACTGTTGCAATTGATGCTTTTTTTAATGACACTCCACCTTACACTTATTCATTTTCAATGGAGCGCGCTCTTGAGGAAGAACGACTAACGGAATACAAATATTTCCCAAAGATTGTTGAATTACAAAATGAAGAGTTAGAAAAATACATTGATATTTCTAAAAAACTTCTTCGATATTTCGATTTTGAAAAAGGGAAATTTAAAAATGATCCAATAGTTGAAAAGCTTTTGTTGATTAGGAAAAACATTATTCACAAAGCTCACAACAAAATAAATTGCTTTAAAGGAATTGTTACAGAGTTAGAAAAAAGTAATAAGTTAAAATATGCTTTTACTTATGTACCTGAAGGGTTTGTTTATGATGAGGGAGGTGATGGAGAAAGAATGTTGAATCATTTTATGAGAGCAGCCATAGAAATAAAGCCTAACTTGAAAATAAACTCTTACACAGCAGAGGATGATGATTTGAAAGGAATTCTTACTGGTTTTTCTGAAGGGAAAATTGACATGGTCTTTGCTATGAAAATGCTGGATGAAGGTGTGGATGTGCCGCGAGCAGAGGTAGGTGTTTTCTGTTCTAGTACAGGTAATCCAAGGCAGTTTATTCAACGAAGAGGTAGATTGTTAAGAAAACATGAAGATAAAGCGTTTGCAACTATTTATGACATGGTTGTTGTTCCTTCGTTGAGTGATAATAATGTTGAAACATACAGAATGGAAAGAAGTCAGGTTAAAGCAGAATTGCAAAGAGTTGCATATTTTTCAAGTTTATCTATGAATTTTTATGATACGCGAGATGAGTTAGCATTGATATGCTCCAAATATGAATTAAATATTGACCAAATTATAAATGAATTATGAGTAAAAGAGATCAATTACTGAGAGAGGTACTAAATGACCCTCAGATAATGAAGAAATACAATATTCGAGAAAAAGACTTAAATGCATTAAAAACGACAGCTCCATATTCTGATAAGGTGATAGAGGTTCTTGCAACAATCATAAATGAGAATGACAATGGTAGGACGGCTAGACAAATTTATCCGATTTTAAAAAATATACATAAAATATAATTATGGCTTCAATTTTAAATAAGATTTCGTTTAAAAATTTTTTTAATTACTATGGTGACTTTAATGATAATAGTTATGATTTAGAGGAAGGGGTAAACATAATTGTTGCAGATAACGGCGCAGGAAAGTCGAAGTTTTTCAATGCTTTTTTATGGTTGTTTTATGATCAAATACTAGATTCTGATACAAAACAAAAGGTGAATGTCAAGAATGCAGGTGTTAAAATTCTGTCAGATAAAGCAAAAAACGAAACTCCGATAGGTTCAAGAGTTGATTGTGGAATTTTGATTGAATACACTTACGGAACACGCTATAAATATCAAATTATAAAATCTTTTACTGCTACACGAATAAGCGAGTCTATAACGAATGAGAGTAGTTGGCAGTTTATGATCAACGATATAGAGGTTAATCGAACAGAGCTTGTTTTACAGAGGTACAAACCAGTTTATGATGAATCCGAGAAGAGGCAAATCATTGATCGATTAATAATGCCCGCTTTTAGAAAGTATTCTTTTCTACAAGGAGAGGAGGTTGATGACATCATTGACTTTAGTAAAAAAGAGAGTATAGAAGAAGCTGTTGAGAACCTGACAGATATAAAAAGATATGAGGAAATTCATGAATTGTTAGCTGGGTTTAAAAAGAAAGCCTTCAATGATTTACAGAATCAAATGAAAGCGAACAATGCAGATAACGAAAGGTTTGATAATGCTGTAAAGGAGAAAGAAAATATAGAACATAAATTAGAGCATGAACAAGAGAAGTTACAAGAATGGAAAGATACTTTTGATGCTGCAGAAAAGGAAAAAATCGAATTAGATAAGGAGTATGCAAATGCGGAGAAAAGAAAAGAATTTGATGATAAACTAAAGCCGTTAAGAAAAAAGCTTAGAGATAAGAAAGAAGAATTTGAGAACTTCCTGGATAGAATAAATAATCGCTTTTTCGATGGGAATTTTGCCTGGATTGCATTTGGGTTTGAAGATGAAGTGCAGAAGTTTCGAGAATTAAATGACCGGTACATTGAAAGAAGATATGAAAAAAAAGCATTAAAAAGTGTTGAGGAAAATCCTAATGAATACTTCCATTTCTTACCTGAAAACTCCCCTGACTCAGTTTCTTTACAAAATATGATTGATGATGAACATTGTTATGTCTGTAATAGAGAAGCAAAAGAAGGTACGCCAGAATATCAAAACTTATTAAAGTTAAAAAGCAGGCCTAAGGATAAACAAACAGAACAGGCATTTGTAAAGAATGATTTAAAGAATTTCTTTGGAGATATTCAAATTAATGCACAACCTTTTTATACAAAATTTGATAATATTGAGGAGTCTATAATTAAAACGAAAGAAAAGGATGAAGAGCTTAAGAATAGCATTGAGAAGTTAAGAAAGCAAATAAAATCTTTAGAGGATGACCGTAGTTCTATTTTAATTTCGGGTCATGATGCCGAATTAACAGCGCAAGAAGTGATTAGTAATTATAATGGCGCAGTTAGGAGGATGGAGAATGCTAATGGTAAAATCAGTGATATTATTCTTCCAAAAATAAGTAAGTTTAAAAAAGAATTAAAGGCAGTTGAAGAGGAAATTAAAAACCTGAATAAAACCAATGATATTCCGTCAGGATATAATGAGAATTATGAAGTTTTGAATGATCTTGAAGAGGCAGCTCAAAATGCCAAAGAAAGGGTTTTCGATGGGATGATTAATCTTTTAGAAAAACACGCCAACATTCACTTTAAAAATTTAATTAAAAATAACGATTTATCAGGAGGGATTTTAAAATTTGAAAAGAATCCTAACGGCTCAATTAATTTCAATTATATTGATAGTAATGGAAATAACGTCCACGGTAGTTCAGAAGGCTTTCAACGTATGAAGAAATTCTCTGTTGTAATGGCTATCATTTCTGCAAATAATAGTGAATACAATTATCCACTCTTAGCAGATGCGCCAATATCTGCATTTGGAGAAGGGTTTACGGAAGGATTTTTTGATGCAATTGGAAATGTATTTCCTCAAAGTATTGTATTAGTAAAAGAACTATACAAGCGAGAAGATGATATGAAAATTAACGAGCTCGGAAAAAGATTACTTAAAGACGATATTGTTAAAACCATGTATGTAAATCATGTTCCAGAGAATTCTGAACAAATTGATTTAGTAACAACTCAAACAAAATTAAAATGAACGCACAAGAATTTAGAAGTTTAATACTTGTAAAAAAGCCTAGATACGCTAAAAGTAGAATTCCTGTAATGGAAGCTTTTGCTAACAAAGGACAGTCCAAATCTGAATACAGTCAATTTGGACCTCTTTATGAATTATATATATATGCTTTTCGATTAGGTTTGAAAAAAGGATTGAAGTTGCCACTTCCTCCAAGAAACCTAACTCAAGACTTCGTTGAAATAGGTAAATGGAAAAGAGATTCAAGTTTAGTTGACTTCTTACTGATGATTATTTTTAGTCGTTCTGAGGAAATTGGATTTGACTGGAACGATTTAGAAGATATGGAAGAAAAGGAAATCAATAAGGTTGTAAGTGATATTATTGACTTTATTGAAAGTTATGCAAATGGCGGACTTCAATATATTCAAGAGGAATGGGAAAATGATAATTTGATGAATTCGAGTTATTTGTTTGTTGATTTAATGAGACAGTAAGTTAAACAAGGTTTACTTATTTAGCTGATTTTGTCTTGAGATTATTAATTTAAAGGACACTATCCCTTAAGTCTTTAAATTAATAATCTCTTTTGAGTTATACTATTTCTAATAGAGTTATTACCTAATTAATTCTTATTGTCTAGTTTTAATAAAAAAACATGTTCATTTTCATCGGAAGCTTAGTTTGATTAGATATTCTTGGTAAGCCACGTTTTATATTTTTGAAGTACACTATTTTTATCTCTATATTCTTTTTCAAATTCCTCGTAAGATGAGGTGTCAAAAAGAACTATATTTTGGACTAAAGCTTCTTTTATTTTATTCACACTTCCTGCACTACCAACTCCACCAAAAGGTCCTTCTTTACTAAAATCGACATTTTCGAGTCCATCCAGATATCTAATTATATCGGTAGTCGTAGTTTCCTTTATTTTTCCAGGATCACCTTTCCATTCTTCAATAAATATTTTAGGAAAAATTAGATAAAGCAATTTTATTAATGCACCTACACCCATTCCTTTAGATAAAAGATAATCTGAAGGCTTTTCCCATCCATCGGATTTTTCTCTTACCGCCGAAAAAAAGTTCATTAAGAACTTAATAATCTCTACCTGGTAATTTTTATTTAGATAGTAGTATCTGAAAATAGGTTGATATATTCCAGAGCTAATGTTTGGATTTACACTTCTTGATAAAGAATCTATTAAAAAAGCTAGTGATATAGATAGAAGTTTTTTGTCTTCTTGATTTATATTTTGAGGGGTTACTCCAAGCATTTTAACTCTTTTATAAAATGGACTATGCTCAAGTTCATTTAGTGCTTTGACAACCTTGTGGATAAACGATAATTCATCTAGGTTTGAACTAAACTCTCCCATCAGGTGGTATAACAAAGAACGATTTACAGGTTTTTGTTGATAATTGATTGTATAGAATTGTTGTGCTATAACAGATCTGTCATAGCCAATAATAAAGGCAATTATTAGTTCATAACCGTCTTGTATATCCTTACTTGCTTTTTTTAATCCTTCGAGTCTATGCTGTCCGTCTATAATTAAAACAGAACCATTAGTTTTTGGTATATGTAATTTGAAATTACTACCTTGCCTTTGAAAAAAACTAAGATGGTTAGGAATATTTATTGTGTTTTTAAAACTTTCAATTGATGAGTCTTCATCAATACCTAAATCATCAATATCATTAATTAGGTCACAGTTTGCTATGATTGTATTGGGGAAAAAAGCATACTCTTCTTCTTCAAGAAATTTTTTCACTTCGTTTACTCTACTGTCTGTAAACTTTCTTTGAAAATCTTTATCAGTAATTGCTGCTTTATTAGAACTTATCAAATGAGTGTAATATTCTTTTTCATTTGGAAAGGAGTCTGCTAGAGCAGCATTTTTCTCAATATCATATATAGCCGGTCTAACGGTATAAACTTCTAGCAAATCTTTCGCTTTAATTTTACCTACATAAAAAGACTTTTCCTTCTGAGTAACTTTAAAAAGTTCGATTGTTGTGTAGTCAATTTTATTAATCATTATTGCTTTTTTGTTTTTTGAGAGTTGATCCATTCATCTATATTCTGAGATGTTTCTCTAGCTTTAACAAATTTTTTAGATTCTGCTAGTTTTTCAGCCGACTCATTCATTGGCTTAAGATTCAACAAAAATGAAAAAAATAATGCTGTAGCTATTATAATGAGCAGAATAATCATCATATTTTTACGAAAGAAATTTTTATGGTAATCATTTAAGAGTTCTGGATAAATAATAAAAAAAGCTATTAGTATAAAAGACACTAATATACCGAACCATTTAAAAGAACTTTCAGGTTCAGAAAACCTATCAAATAAGTATAGGCTTACTATAAGTAAAGTAAATGAATAAGATATAGAGCTGGATACAATGTTATCATTTAAATCTTCTGAAAGAAGGTAGCTTATCAATATAGGTAGTAAGCAAAATCCAACATTTATTAACAGCCAATTGAAGTAAATTTTTAATCGTAGAAAAGTTATTTTATTTTTCATAAAGTAAATTTGATTTTTTTTCTGTCATTTTTTTTATTAAATCCAACCCTTCATCCAAATGTAACTTAACCAATCTCCCCAAGTTTTTATCATTCCTTTGAATTCCATACAAATTACAAATCATTCCCAAATAAATGTTTTCATAATCACCAAATAAGACTTTACGAGAATATTCTTTTCCACCTGAGTCAGCAAGATTCTTTAAATCTAATTTTTTTCCTTCTTTCAAGGAATGTGCAATTGCCAAACGTGCGATAACATTTTCTGCACCTAAACTGTGCTTATTGGTGAGTTCCGTAACTAGCTCCTTATTTTCTTTGCTGGTTCTAATATGCGAGATCATGTGTTTGTAGATTAAATTTCTTAAATAACTCTTTAGGGTTTACCTTTTCTATTTCTGAAACACCTTTTTTGTTTTGAATGAGGTAGGTGTCATTTACACTTGGTAATAAAGAAGCATATTCTTTTTGTGTTAGCTCTTTTTCTAATAAAGGGAAAAGAACTACTTGTTCAGAAATTGTTGGGTAAAACTGTTCTAAAATATTGCCGGAATGTTCTAAATCAAATTTCTGCAGCGGACTGTCAATGAATATAGGGAACTCTATTTTTGATTCATCTACTAAAGCTTTAAGTAGGGCAGTAGCATATAATTGTTGTTCACCTTTTGACATTGAGTCTTTGTCTCTGACTTTACCGTCAGGCTTAATTAACTCAATATCCATTATGTCATTTTCAATTAGAATATTCACTCTTGATATAAAGTCTTTTTTGTGCATTAATTTTTGTAGACCAATTAAGATAGACTTTTCAAGTGCATATTTCTTTTCTTCCTTAATGCGCACAGTTAATTTATTTATTTGATCTAAAAGCTTCTGAGTGGTGACATATTTCTTTTGATCTATTTCAATAAGATTAAACTTCTTTTCATATTCTGACAGAACTTTTGCATTTGAATTAAACTCGGCCTTTAATTTACCTAATTCCTGCAACAATTTTTCTTTCTTCTCCTGTGCTTTATCAATAGCCTCTTTTAATTCTTCTTTATCAGCTCTAAGTTGTTGGGCAATTGGGTTTCCTTTTTTAGATTCAGATTGTTTTATCTTTCTATTTAATCTACCAATATGCTGACGTATATCACGTTCACTTTTAGTAATCATTTCAAATTGTTGTTTGAATGATGTTGTGACGTAATTATATGTTGCAATAATGTCTTGCGTTTCCTCTTCGGAATAATTTAAAAGAATCTCAATTTTATCTTTTGAAACATCTTTGAATCTTTCCTTTTCAAGTTCTGTAACAGCTTTTTCTATTTCTTTTTGATTTTCTTTAAATGACGGGAGTTTAGCAAGTTTTCGCTTTATAGAATTAGAAAAGTTTTTTATTTCTTCTAGTACAAACTCACTATTTGCACTTATTTTCCTTGCAGACGCTTCTTTTTTGAGTTGCTCGATTAATAATGAAAATTGTTTCTCTGCGATAGCTAAAGGTACTATATCCATTACATCTTTGAGATGGCTTCTTGCTTCAACTAAATCATTTTGCAGTTCACTTCTTTTACTTTTAAGCGCTAACAGTTCTTCAATTGTGATTTCATTTCCTTCACGAATGAGTTTTTCTTGAATATTGTCAATCTTAACCTGGTTGTTTTCTAAACCTTGTTCGATTTCCTGTTGTTTGCTTTCGTTTAGTTCAATTAATTTTCTTAGCTCGTCATCTTTTTCAACCAGTTGGTCAAGTTTTTCTTTATTAACACCTGTAACACCTTCCCTTTTTAATTTTGTTAAGAGCGTATTTAGATTGTATTTTAAATCCTCATATTTCTTAATTCCAAGAACTTCAGAATAAGCTCTGCTTAAACTTCTCAACTCGTTTTTCGTTTTAGCTTCAGCAAGCGAAACAATTTTTTCAGCATCAAAGAAGAAAAACTTAGCAATTTCACGAGGTAAAATAAAATCATTGATGAAGATATCATACCCAACTTCTTTCGTTAATTCATTTTCTTGGCCATCGATCAGAATTGATAAGCTTTCTATGTTGGATTTATAACTAAAAGAGCGTTTAATTATAACTTTCTTGCATGGAATGGATGGGATAAGTACATCAGCGAGTTCAAGCTCAACACTCATTTTAGCGTCCTTAATTTCTCCTGCTTCAAATTTATTTACCACGGAATGGTTTACACTATCTTTCAAGTAGTTTTCATAGCCACCAAGATTTTGAATATCGCGTTTATATTTGTCCTCAACTTGTCGCATTAAAGAACCATACATTACCCATATTAATGATGTTAAGAATGTAGTTTTTCCAAATCCATTTTTACCAGCAATGATTGATATGTTCTTATCTTTATTTTTAGTGAACTTAATTTCACTTGAACCGTATCCTCTAAAATTATTTAAGGCAATTCTATTAATTCTCATGGTCCATCTTTTTTACAAAATCTTCAATCCTTTTTTCAACATCGCTATGGATTCCATATTTCGAAACCAATAAAGTTTTTGATTCTTGTAATGCGATTAAATTATCGATCAACTCATAATGACTTGGTTCGTCTTTACAAACTTCACTTAAAAGTCTTCTTTCAGTTTGACTTAATGTTTTAAGGTTGTTTGTTGAAAGTTCTTTATCAAATACTTTTCTATAAATTTCACTAACAGTAATGTCGAAGAAACCATCTCTATTCCAAATCACTTGAATTGCAATCAATTCTTGATTCGTAATAAGCGTTATTTCAGGTTTTATTTTTTGAGTTTCTCTTTGGATTTCCAGTAATTCCCTTAACATTCTTATCATGTATGTATGGTTGTAATTACCTTGGTTATGTCCATCTTCAGTAACAGCTGGCATTCCGTTTCTTCGCGTATCAGAACGATTTTCGCTAATGTTTCTATTTTCAACTAAGTCATTTCTGAATTTTAGAAGGGGTAACATCCACTCTTCACCATTCTTCACAAGTGAGGACATTGATTTATCTTCTTTAACAACGGTACAAGTCCAGCAACCAAAACGACTTTGTCCACAAGAACTATGTTTTTTATTGGTAACTACTGTTGGGCATTCGTAATCATCAGCACTTGCATCAGAATAAATTTGGAAAAGAACAGAGTTGTCAAAACCCCAAGGAGAGTCAACAGCATTAATTATATACCACACCTCTTCAAGCATTAACTTTTTTATAGGAGAGTAAACATAGGTATTTAAGCTTGTTGGATGTTTTGAAATACGACTTCCTTCTTGTTCGTGTTTCTTCATTGAGCGTTCACGCGTTTTACTTTCCTCGTAGCGTGTACCTAATAACACAATGGCCTCACCTTTTTCGTCGATTTGCTCATGGAGGAAATTTGAAGTTGGTCTGATTTTTAATCGGTCTGTGCACCATCTGAAAGTATTATTGGGAACTGGATAACCTCGTCCAATAACATTAACCCAAAATGATTCATCCAACTTTGGGGTAGTTTTTTTTACAAAAATGGGTAAATCTTGTTCTCTTGCTGCAACTTGAATTTTTGCTAATACTTCATCAACGTAAGTCGCTATAATAGGGTTTTCAACCATAGTGTCATTACAAACAACATGGACAGGCCTTTTTAATTGAAAAGGATTCGGAAACTCTTCCCTAATTCGTCTTAAAGCAATCCATACTAATGTTAATAAAACTGTAGAATCTTTTCCACCACTAAATCCTATAATCCAAGGTCTTTCCGATGTATCTGCATAAGTATATTGTTCAATAATTTCAGAAATTATGCCCTCAACTTTTTTACTTCTTATTTTCACAACCGTTAATTTATTTTATCTTAAAATTAGACAAATTACTTGTTGTCTACAAGGTATATTATTAGAAGATATTTAAAGATTTTTTAGGATTGAAGTAATTTAAGAATTATCCTAAAACAAAAAAAGCCTCTCCGTGTGGAAAAGCTTCTCATCGGTCTATTTCTAAACCACAAGCCACCTTAAAGTGACTCAACACAACTTCTTGTTGCGGTCTGGACGAGACTCGAACTCGCGACCCCCTGCGTGACAGGCAGGTATTCTAACCAACTGAACTACCAGACCAATTTTTTCAATCTTCCTTTCGGGAGACCCTAACAACAGTTAGGCATTGTGAAAAATTGTTACCAATACATTTTGGAACTTGTTCCTTGCTGTATTAAGCGGTGGCAAATATACTACTCCAATTCGTTTTCACAAACTATTTTTTGAAAAAAATTAAAAAAATATTTCTTTTAATTGCAATTCGCTAGTTTTCAGTGAGTATCAAACGGTATAAATTTCACAAAAACCATACTGCTACCGATAGTAGACGATACTTTATTATCCAAACTTCTGCCGTTCTACCAAATAAGTGGTCAAAATCTTATTAAAGCTCTCGTTGGTATCTGCTAAAACGTACTTTATACGGTATTGTGCACAACGCAATTCTAGTTCTTTAAAATAATTTTGAACAGCTTCTTCGTATTGCTCTTTTATGTTTTCGGCGTAAAGGTTTACATATTCGCTAGTCTCAACATCTACAAAACGTTTAGGGCGATTGGAAAAATCGAAATTTACTTCCCGCTTCTTATCGAAAGTATGGAATAAAATTACTTCGTGTTTGTTGTATTTTAAATGTTGAAGTGCTTCAAATAGTTTTTCTTCTTCAGTGTCATTTTGAAACATATCGGTAAATAGAAACACTAAAGAACGTCTCTTGAGCTTTTCAGCAATTAAATGCAGATGCTCATAGGTTTTGGTCTGTGCTTTCTCTTTAGGTGAAAGCAAGGCTTCATTTAGCTTTTGAAGCAACATTTGATGATGGCGCTCGCTTCCTTTTTCCGATGCGTAAAATTCGTATTCATCACTATAAATACTTAACCCAACGGCATCACGTTGGCGTTTCATTAAATTCATAATTGCTGCTGAAGCTAAAACAGAAAATGCAATTTTGTTTAATGAGTTGATGTTAAACTGCTTGAGTTTTGGGTAGTGCATTGAGCTGCTGTTGTCTACAATTAAGTGACATCGCAAATTTGTTTCCTCCTCGTAGCGCTTAGTATAGAGTTTATCCGTTTTGGCAAATAACTTCCAATCTATATGCTTGGTGCTTTCGCCATTATTGTAAATTTTATGCTCTGCAAATTCTGCGGAAAATCCGTGAAACGGACTTTTATGAAGTCCAGAAATAAAGCCTTCTACCACTTGTTTTGCAAGTAGCTCGAGGTTTTTAAAACCTACAATCTCATTTATTTCTTTTTCTATATCCATATTGTCAATCAGAGCAAAGTTGAATAGGTATTTAATTTACTGAATCTGCGCGTAAAAACAGTTTTATAATAATAGGTGATTTTGTAATTACTTAGTAATAGCTATTAATTAATAATCTTTATGACACAAGATTTACTCGTATCATAAAGATTATAAAAAAGGACTTATTTTAAAGCTTGTATTTTATTTTTTCTTCAAAATATAAAAATCAGCTAATTCACCTTCTGCCATCTCTCCGTTAGCGTTAAGCATTGTAATTTGGTTTTCGCCTACTTTATATTGTGAAGTTTCTTCACCATTTTTTAGAATTACTTTTAATCCTGCTTCATCCCAAGAGAAAGTACCGTTATTTTTAAATTCTTCGGTGTTTTCTGGGCCTTTAAGGTAGGTTTGAGAGATTGTGTAGGTATTGTCTTCTTTTAGTTCAATAACTGTTTTAATACCCTCGCAGTCTGCACATGGAAGCGTTCCTTCGTAAACACCAGACCAGTCTAGTGAGTTTTGAGAATTGTGCTCGTCCACAACATCCGAAACTACTTCATCAATGGTTTCTGCATTAATTACTTCTTTTTTTTCTTCATTTTTACAGCCAACCAATGTTATCATGGCTATACCACAAACGAATAATGTCTTTTTCATGTTTGTTTTTTTATATGATTTATATTTTCAATCTATTTTCAAGTTTTATACCGAAAATGTATTTAAAGAATTATTTTAAAATTCCATCTACTATCCCGTAAGCTACTGATTCTTCAGCGTCCATCCAATGATCACGGTTGAAGTCTTTCATTACTTTTTCAAAATCTTGTCCGCAATTATCTGCTAGAATTCTAGCGCTTATTTCTTTTGTTTTTAAAATTTCTTGAGCAGTAATTTCAATATCGCTTGCAACTCCACGAGCTCCACCGCTGGGCTGGTGAATCATAACTCTAGCGTGTGGCTGAATAAATCGCTTGCCTTTTTCACCTGCAGATAGTAAAATACTACCCATTGAAGCTGCTAATCCTGTACAAATTGTTGAAACGGGGCTTTTAATTTCCTTCAGCATATCATAGATAGAAAAACCTGAAGTTACATAGCCTCCTGGGCTATTGATATAAAACTTAATTTCGTCGTGGTTTAAGGCGTCTAAGTACAATAACCTATCTACAACGTGTTTGGCACTTTTGTCGTCCACCATTCCCCAAAGGAATACTTTGCGTTCCTCCAATAGTTTGTTTTCAATTTTATCCTGTACTTTATCTGTTTTTTTCATATTTATTGCTCTGTCCCCTCGAGCGCAGTCGAGAGGTTTTTGATACTTGTTATTTTTTAATGAGGTCTCGACTGCGCTCGACCAGACATTCTACTAATATAAAAAAAGGCTTAGCGATATGCCAAGCCTTTTAGTGATTTATTTTTTTGCTTAATGATTACAAAAGTGAATCAATCGCTTCTGCATAAACATTTTTAGGAGCAACGCCTACTTGACGTCCTACTACTTCACCATTTTGGAATACCAAAACAGTTGGGATGTTTCTTACACCGTATTTTGCAGCAAACTCTTGGTTTGCATCTACGTCAACTTTTCCTACAACAGCTTTCCCGTCATATTCTTTGCTTATTTCCTCAATGATTGGTCCTACCATTCGGCAAGGTCCACACCAGGCTGCCCAAAAGTCAACCAATACAGGCTTATCGCTTTTTAAAACTGTTTCTTCGAATGTTGCGTCTGTTATTTCTAATGCCATAATCTTAATTTTTAATGAATTTCAAAAATAGTTATTTTTTTCGCTATAAAACACTTCTTAATATATGTTTAGGAAATGCAAGTATTGTTTATTTCTATTGTTGTTTTGTACTCAGACGTCAGCCTACGAAAAACCTAACAGATTCTTCTTCTAATTGAGCTTATAATGAACTTGCTCTCTGTCAAGTTCGTCTAACAACTCTTTAGAGATGTTGATTTTATGTGTTCTACTTGGCATTTCAAGAAGAATCTTCTCGTCTTTTTCAAAAACCACAAAATACAACTGCTTCTCGCCCTTATGGGTTTTTACTAAATCTTTAAGTTTATCAATGCGGCCATCTTTAACATCGGTTAATGGAAGGGTAAGGGTTAGTTTTTTACCTTGTGTTTCCATTATATCGTGTAACAGTTGAAAACTATTGTACTGAAGACGAGGCTCTCCTTTTTTGCCTGTTTCGCGGTTGGTCCAACCTTCTTTTACAAAAACGCGTCCATAAATAAAGCTATTGGGAACCAAAAAGTGACGCCACTTTAAGTAATCTTCTCCAAAAATCTTGAATTCGTAACTGTCGTCATAATCTTCAACAGTAAAAATAGCCCATCCTTTCCCGGCCTTAGATTCTCTGTGTTGCACATCGCTAACCACACCGCCAAAAGTCATTTCTTTATTTAAGAAATTGTCGAGATTATTGAAATCCGATACCTTGCAATTGGTAAAACTGTTCATTTCTATTTTGAAATCGTCTAATGGATGACCAGAAATGTATACCCCTACCACTTCGCGTTCTTGTTTTAATTTTTTCATAGTACCCCATTCTTCACATGGTGGTACTTCGGGCTCTGGAATTTGAACTTCACTTGCATCTCCAAACAAGCTTACTTGCGATGAGTTCTGTGTTTCTTGGTATTTAGCGGCATATCGCAATACTTTCTCAATAAACATTGTTCCGTCACCCGAATCGTGTAAATATTGAGCTCGATGTGTATCAAAACTGTCAAAACCACCCGCTAGGGCTAAGTTTTCAAAAGCTTTTTTATTTGCAGCGCGAAGATCTATGCGCTTCGCCAAGTCGAAAACAGATTTGTATTTACCGTCTTTCCTGTTTTCTACAATTGTAGCTACTGCACTTCCCCCAACACCTTTAATGGCACCCATCCCAAAACGGATAGCGCCTTGATCGTTTACCGTAAATTTGTGAAAAGATTCGTTTACATCTGGCCCCAATACTTTCATGCCCATTCGCTTGCATTCGTCCATAAAGAAGGTGACTTGCTTTATGTCGTTCATATTGTTTGAAAGCACGGCAGCCATATATTCAGCAGGGTAGTGGGCTTTTAAGTATGCCGTTTGGTAAGCAATCCAAGCATAGCAAGTAGAGTGCGATTTGTTAAACGCATAACTCGCAAAGGCCTCCCAGTCTTTCCAGATTTTTTCAAGTTTCTCTGCATCGTGACCTTTTTCAGAAGCTTGTGCAATAAACTGCGGCTTCATTTTGTCTAGTACTGCTTTCTGCTTTTTACCCATCGCTTTACGTAAAACGTCGGCTTCACCTTTTGTAAAGCCAGCAAGTTTTTGGGACAGCAACATCACCTGCTCTTGGTAAACAGTAATTCCGTAAGTTTCCTTTAAATACTCCTCCATTGCAGGTAGATCGTATTCAATTTCCTCTTCCCCGTGTTTTCTTTTAATGAAGCTAGGAATGTAGTCCATAGGTCCTGGACGATACAAAGCGTTCATTGCAATTAAATCTGCAAAAACTGTAGGCTTTAATTCCTTCATATATTTCTGCATCCCTGCAGATTCATACTGGAATATCCCTACGGTTTCACCTCTTTGGAAAAGTTCGTAGGTTTTTTCGTCGTCGAGAGGAAAACTATCAGGGTCTAAATCTATATTGTGCCTATGCTTGACAATCTTTACGGTGTCTTTTATAAGGGTAAGTGTTTTTAATCCTAAGAAGTCCATCTTCAACAATCCAGCGCTTTCTACTACGGAGTTGTCAAATTGGGTAACGTATAAATCACTGTCTTTTGCCGTGGAAACGGGGACGAAGTTTGTAATATCACTTGGAGTAATAATTACGCCACAAGCGTGAATTCCGGTGTTTCTAACAGATCCTTCAAGAATTTTTGCTTGATTTATTGTTTGCGCTTCCAAATCACTTCCTTCGGAAAGGTTTAAAAGTTCATTCACCTTTGGAAGATCGTCACTTCTAAAGCGAGCTTTTAACTCTGCAGGACTTAAGCCGAAAATTTTGTTCAGCTTAGTCATATTAGGGATAAGTTTTGAAATCCTATCAGCATCATTTAATGGTAAATCAAGCACTCGCGCGGTATCGCGGATGGATGATTTTGCCGCCATTGTACCATAGGTGATAATTTGAGCTACTTGGTTACTTCCGTATTTATTAATTACGTAATCCATAACCTTGCTTCGGCCTTCATCATCAAAGTCAATATCGATATCGGGCATACTTACACGATCTGGATTCAAGAAGCGCTCAAAAAGTAAATCGTATTCTATTGGGCAGATATTTGTAATTCCTAAACAATAGGCAACTGCACTACCTGCAGCCGAACCACGGCCTGGACCAACCGAAACCCCCATTTTTCGGGCTTCAGCAATAAAGTCTTGAACAATCAAGAAGTAACCCGGATAGCCTGTATTGGCGATAACTTCAAGTTCGAAATCTAAACGTTGTCTAATTTCTTTTATTCGGTCTGAGGCATCCTCAGGAAGTTCCTTGTCTGTTAGTTCCTCTAGCGTTACCTCAGATAATTCTGGATAACGTCTTTTTGCGCCTAAATAGGTTAAGTGGCGGAGGTATGCATTTTCCCCTCTTTTACCACCATCAGCATCTTCAGCAGATAAAAATTCATCAGGAATTCCGAAATTAGGAAGAAGTACATCTCGGTGTAATGAGAAAGGTTCAATTTTTGAAACTACTTCCTCGATATTTAAAATTGCTTCAGGAAGATCCTTGAAAAGCGCTTTCATTTCTTCAGAATCTTTGAAGTAATATTCTTGATTCGGTAAACCGTAACGATAACCACGACCTCTACCAATTGGAGTAGCTTGTTTTTCGCCATCTTTTACACACAATAAAATATCGTGTGCATTGGCGTCTTCTTTTTTAATATAATAGGTGTTGTTGCAGGCTACAATTTTCACATTGTTTCTTCTTGCCATAGCAATCAAAACATCGTTTACGCGTCTTTCATCTTCTTGGTCGTGACGCATAACTTCAACGTAAAGATCGTCGCCAAACTGTTCTTTCCACCAAAGCAGTGCTTCTTCAGCTTGAGCTTCTCCAATATTTAAAATCTTGCCAGGGACTTCACCGTAAAGACTTCCCGTTAAAACAATAATGTCTTCTTTGTATTTTTCAATAATTTTCTTGTCGATTCTCGGTACGTAGTAAAATCCTTCAGTATAGGCTATAGAAGCCATTTTTGCTAAATTGTGATAGCCTGTTTTGTTTTTTGCAAGCAATACAATTTGATAGCCATTGTCTTTATGCGATTTGTTTAAGTGATCTTCACAAACAAAGAATTCGCAGCCCACAATTCCTTTTAATGCCTTGTGTTTATTTTCTTCTGTTAGGTTTTTGTTGTAATTGTTAACCGATTGCACAAAATGAAACGCTCCCATCATATTCCCCGTGTCTGTAAGGGCTACTGCAGGCATGTTATTTTCTACTGCGGCATTCACTAAATCTTGAGTGCTAGAAGTAGATTGAAGAATTGAAAATTGTGAATGGTTATGAAGATGCACAAATGGCACATCTTCTAAAGTGGCAATGTTTTCTTTTATTTCTTCTGAAGAAATTTCTTCAGTTTCTGATAAAGCTTGTATTTGCTCCCGAATTTTTTGTGAAGCTTTTTGAAGATTAATATGTTTTAATCCTATAAGCTCGATTGTTTGAGGGTTTTCTTTTGAAAATTTCTCAAAATAATCTGGTTGAACATCAAGTTCTTCAGCTGTAAAAACTTGTCGACGCACCAATTCGAAAAAGCAACGTGTTGTTGCCTCCACATCGGCAGTTGCGTTGTGCGCTTCAGAAAAAGGTGTGTTAAATAAAAACTCGTGAAGCTCGGTTAATGTAGGTAGTTTAAACTTTCCACCACGTCCACCAGGAATCTGACAAAGTTGAGCTGTAGTTTCGGTACAAGTATCTAAAACTGGGAGGGTGGTCAATGGGGTGTCAATCCCTAAGCGGTAGAATTCCGCTCCCATAATATTTACATCAAACCCAACATTCTGACCAACGACAAATTTTGTTTTTGAAAGTGCAATGTTGAATTTCTCAGCTACTTCCTCTAAAGCTACACCTTCGGCTTCCGCTAATTCGGTAGAAATTCCGTGAATTTTTTCTGCGTCGAATGGAATGTTGAAACCCTCAGGTTTCACCAAAAAATCTTGGTGCTCAATTACATTTCCCATGGCATCGTGGAGCTGCCAAGCAATCTGTATACAACGTGGCCAATTATCGGTGTCGCTTATTGGAGCATTAAAGCGTTTAGGTAAGCCAGTGGTTTCTGTATCGAATATTAAATACATTGAAATTGAGTGTTTTAGATTGACGAAATTAAATTTTGAATGTATTGCCTATGCGAAGTCGAAGGATGGAATTCAAAAAAGTAAAAATAGAAAAATCAACCGCTATTGTGAAATAAAAGTCTAACGAATTGTTCACAAAAGAAAACCGTTCGAGGAAATTTCCTCGAACGGTTTCAATCTTTCTTTTTCAAAAATATTATTAAGCAATAATGGATTCAAAATTCTTAGCATTTTGCCATGCAGTATCGATGGTGTCACGCTGGTTGGTCAAAATTTTCTGCGTTGTAGGTGGTAACGTAGTGTCTTTAATTACTTCGTTGTACTCTTCAATTGCAGCTTTTTCACCTTTTTGAACTTCGCCTAAAATTGTTTTCTCATTATTTGAAGAAAAGGCAGTTTCAATATCCATCCAAGTTCTGTGTAATGCTCCGGTTGTACTACCACTTTTTTCAGGAGTTTCACCGTAGTTTTTAATTTCGCTCTTTAATTCGTGACCAAAATTGTAACGTTTTTGAGCTTGTTCGTTAAAGAATTGCTTCAGTTTTGTGTTGTCCACTTTTTCTGCAGCTTTTTTATAACCCTTTTCGGCATCATAGTTCTTCTCTAACAATTCATTTAATTTATTCGACATCTTTTCAGTAAACTTCATCATCATTCATTTTAAATTATACAGTCGTTTTATTTCTGAATTCCTAATAAAGACAACTGCTCAACTTCATTGGGATATACCCCAATATACCATGAATAAAGGTGATAAAAGAATTTTTAACCTAAGCTTAGTATCATTTAAGAAGGTTTAATGTAATAAGAGTCTTTAAGGGGTTTATTTGTATGTAATGTTAAATTTCCCCTCAGTAATAAGTGTGTTATCAGTGTTAAAACTAAACGTGCCCTTCATGGTTTTTTCTGAAGTATTATGTTCGCTTAAGCTTACTACACCTTCTCTTGTTGTCTTAGAGCCATCGGCATTTGTATAAATTGCTTGTACTGTGGCATTAGGTAAGGCGTAATTTCCAGTTGATACGTCTGGTTTAAAGTTTAAAGTGATTTTTGAATTCACGTTGTTTGCTGAAATTGATATTCTATGAGTAGTTTTTCTAGCCGAAACTATAAATGGAAGGAATTCATTATCATTAATCTTAGCGGAAAAGGTTCCTGCGTTAACGGGATCAAGTTCGGAGCTATTGTTATAAGGTATATCGAACAATGTACCGTTAGAAACGTAAATTGTATCTATGCCTGGGAGAATAGCGTTAAAGTGAAATATACCCGAAATAGTTTTGTTTACTTCATTTACTTCAGATATAGTTACCATTCCCTCACCATCTGGCAAGGTAGTGTAAACACTTCCACCTGGACCTTCATACATAGCAAAGTTGGAAGAACCTTCACCAATTGTATAGCTGTTTTCTGCTAAACTTGATAGTTTAATCGTCATACCTTCATTTTGAGAAGAACCCAAAATGGTTAATGTGCCATCGTCGTTTACTGAAGCGCGAGCATCTGCAGCCATGTAAAGATTATTATCAATATTGGCTTGCAAAGCAGAATCTGTTACTTTAGTATCTTCACAAGAAATGATAAAGAAAGCTGAAAGTAAGACAAGTAGGATTTTTTTCATTGGTGATGTTATTATGAAGTGAATTAGACAAATGTAAAAGAAAAACTTTAATTGATTGAATTTCAAAAAGAAAATATATTATCTTTGCCGTCCTTAATTATAACCGGGGTCGTGAACCCTAAAAAATAATTTTTTAAAATGTCAGTAAAAATAAGACTACAAAGACGCGGAAAGAAAGGGAAACCTTATTTCTGGATTATTGCGGCAGACAGCCGTAGCAAAAGAGATGGTAAATACCTAGAAAAAATAGGTTCTTACAATCCAACAACCAACCCAGCACAGATTGACCTTAATGTGGACCTAGCTGTAAAATGGCTTCAAAACGGAGCTCAACCTACAGATACGGCTCGTGCTATTCTTTCTTACAAAGGGGCTTTAATGAAAAATCACCTTGCTGGTGGTGTTCGTAAAGGTGCTTTAACTGAAGAGCAAGCTGAAGCTAAATTCAACGAGTGGTTGGAATCTAAAAGAGAGTCTATCGACAAGAAAAAAGCAACTCTTACTGAAGCTCAAGAAAAAGTGAAAGCTGAAAAACTTGCTGCTGAAAAGGCTGTTAGTGATAAGCGTGCTGCTGAAGCTGCCGCTGCTGCTGCTCCTGAAGAAGAGGCTACTGAAGAGGCTGAAGCAACTGCTGAAACTGAAACAGAAGACAACAAAGAAGCTTAATTTTTATAACGATGCAAAAGGAGGATTGCTTCTACTTGGGCAAAATCGTTAAGAAATACAGCTTTAAAGGTGAGTTACTCGTAAAATTAGATACGGACGAACCTGAACTCTTTACCGAAATGGAATCGGTTTTTGTGGAACAACGCAAAAACCTGATTCCATTTTTTATTGAAGAAAGTTCACTGCACAAAAGCGAATTATTGCGTGTGCGTTTTGAAGATGTTACTAACGAAGAGGAAGCCAACGCTTTAATTGGTGCTCATCTATACCTGCCTTTGGAATTTTTACCAGAGTTAACAGGAAATAAATTCTACTACCACGAGATTATCGGTTTCACCGCAGAAGATGAGTCTTTTGGGAAAATCGGTGAAATTACTGGAGTAAACGATACAACTTCGCAGGCATTATTTGAAATAGACCGCGAAGGAATAGAGATATTAATTCCTATGATCGATCATTTTATAAAAAATGTAGATCGAGAAAATAAAACTATCCTGCTAGATGTTCCTGAAGGACTAATTGAAATGTATTTATAATTCTGAATTCAGAATTAAAAATTCAGAATTAAATGAACAAGCCCTTTCAATTCAAACAATTTACGATAGAGCAAGATCGATGTGCCATGCAAATAGGTACAGACGGAGTTTTGCTTGGAGCTTGGGTTTCAATTGAAAACAATCCATTTTCAATTTTAGATATTGGTGCAGGTACAGGAGTTATAGCTTTGCAGCTTGCCCAGCGTTCTGATGCCGAAATGATTGATGCTCTAGAAGTAGACGACAACGCCTACGAACAATGCGTTGATAATTTTGAAAATTCACCTTGGGGCGATAGACTATTCTGCTACCACGCTTCCTTAGGAGAGTTTATAGAGGAAATAGAAGATAAATACGATCTTATTGTTTCCAACCCGCCATTCTATTCTGAAGACTATAAAACATCCGACGAATCGCGTGACCTTGCACGATTCAACGATTCACTTCCATTTGATGAATTAATTTTTAGTGCTTCACAATTACTTTCAGAAGAAGGAATTTTTGCTGTTGTTATTCCTCGAAAAGAGGAAGAAGGTTTTTTAAAGCTAGCAGAACAAGAGAATCTTTTCGCAAAGCGAATTTGTCGAGTAAAAGGAAATGAAACTTCTCAAGAAAAAAGGAGTTTGATAGCGTTTTCTTTTGAAAAATCGACACCGAAAATTGAAAATCTTACCATAGAAACTTCACGACACAAGTATACTGAAGAATACATTAGCTTAGTTAATGAATTTTACCTGAAAATGTAGGTCTATATGGTTCTGATTTCTAAATTTGTATTCCTTTAAATTTATAAATACATGAAACCAGATTTATTCGAAGCTCCAGATTATTACAATCTAGACGAATTACTTTCAGACGAACATAAACTAGTGCGTCAAGCTGCTCGCGAGTGGGTTAAGCGTGATGTATCTCCAATTATAGAGGAATACGCTCAAAAAGCAGAGTTTCCTAAACAAATTATCGGTGGACTTGCCGAAATTGGTGCTTTTGGTCCTTATATACCCGTAGAGTACGGTGGTGCCGGCCTAGACCAAATTTCTTATGGATTAATAATGCAAGAAATAGAACGCGGCGATAGTGGTGTTCGTAGTACAGCATCTGTACAATCTTCATTAGTTATGTATCCAATATACAAATATGGTACTGAAGAACAACGTAAAAAATACTTGCCAAAACTTGCATCAGGTGAGTGGATGGGATGTTTTGGTTTAACTGAACCAGATCACGGAAGTAATCCAGGTGGAATGACTACCAACTTTAAAGATATGGGTGACCACTATCTTTTAAATGGTGCAAAAATGTGGATTAGTAACGCTCCATTTGCTCAGGTTGCAGTTGTTTGGGCTAAAAACGAAGAAGGTCGTATTCACGGTTTAATCGTTGAGCGTGGAATGGAAGGTTTTTCTACTCCAGAAACACACAATAAATGGTCGCTTCGTGCTTCAGCAACAGGTGAGCTTATTTTTGATAATGTAAAAGTTCCAAAAGAAAATTTACTTCCAAACAAATCAGGATTAGGTGCGCCACTTGGCTGTCTTGATTCTGCGCGTTACGGTATTGCTTGGGGTGCAATTGGAGCTGCAATGGATTGCTATGACACTGCCTTACGTTATTCAAAAGAAAGAATGCAATTTGGGAAGCCAATTGGGCAATTCCAACTTCAGCAGAAAAAACTTGCCGAAATGATTACCGAAATTACAAAAGCACAATTATTAGCTTGGAGAGTAGGGGTAATGCGTGATGCTGGAACAGCAACAAGTGCACAAATTTCTATGGCAAAGCGTAATAATGTGGATATGGCTATCAATATCGCTCGCGAAGCTAGGCAGATGCTTGGAGGAATGGGTATTACTGGTGAATACAGTATAATGCGTCACTCAATGAACCTTGAAAGTGTAATTACTTACGAAGGAACCCACGATATTCATTTATTGATTACAGGTCTAGATATTACAGGCTTAAATGCTTTTAAATAGATGAGAAATATTGCCTTTGGAATTTTAATTTTTTTTGGAATTCAAGCATTTGCTCAAAAGAAACCCTTTGAAAATGTAAGTTTAGATGCTTTTTTAACTGAAACTCAATACTTCAGTGATAACCCTAAAATGTTGGAGTTTGTTTGGTGGCTTCCTAGAGAGTTTTGGGGTGTTTCATATGCTCAAGATTCAACGGTTAGTGAAGAAGACTATAAGGAGTTGCTTAAAATGTTTCAAAATTTTGAACTATTCGCCGTTACACAGGGTGAAATAGGACATTTTGGTGGAGTTACATACTATTCTAGGGAAGATGTTATTGATAATCTGACTATTCATTATAGAGGTGAGAATTTAATGGTTGCTTCAGAAGAAGAAATCTCGTCAGATTTTTCAAATTTTATAATGATTATGCAACCAATGATTGCCAACATGTTGGGGCAAATGGGAAGTAATATTCATTTTATACTATTTAAAAGTATACGAGGAAACGAAGTTCTACCTATAAATCCTTTAGATAGTAAAAATTTGGAAATTACACTTTCTGAGTTTAACAAAACAATTGAGTTACCATTAAGTAGCTTATTGTTAGAGAAAAGATGTCCAAATGACGATAAACTCTATTCAGGTAAATGGAATTATTGTCCGATACATGGGGAAAATTTAATTTTAAACTAATGGTAAATTTATTAAAAAGCTTTCCAAATTTTGGGAAGCTTTTTTATTTTACACACCTTTCACATACTAATTGTATCTTTAAAAAAACATTTACAGTATGTCGTCAAAATCTCGAATGTACCGTGCCTATAACACCGCCCGACGGGTTACATTCAATGATGATTCAAAATTTATAATTTTTAGTGATTGCCATCGCGGCGATAATAGTTTTGCCGATGAGTTTGCAAACAACCGAAATATCTACTTTCACGCACTTCAAAATTATTACAAAAACGGATTTACTTATTGCGAGTTAGGTGATGGGGATGAACTTTGGGAAAATATTTCTTTTAAAGATATTTTCGAAGCACATCAAAACGTGTATGAATTAATGAAGCTTTTCTATAATGAAGGGAGGCTTTATAGGCTGTATGGAAACCACGATATGGTTTATCAAAATGAAAGTTATGTAGAGAAAAACCTCTTTACCTATTTTGATAAAATTACGGGAAAAGACGCTCCATTATTCCCTGGTATTAAAATTACAGAAGGCTTAATTCTAGAACACGAAACTACCAAACAAGAGATTTTTATGGTTCACGGGCATCAAACCGATTGGATGAACTATGTGGGTTGGAAAATCAATAGGTTTATGGTTCGAGTGCTATGGCGGCAACTTCAAGTTTTTGGAATAGGTGATCCTACTAGTCCTGCAAAAAACTATAAAGAATTAATTAAAGTAGAAAGACGCACCAAACGATGGATCGTAGAGAATAAAAACATCTTTACAATTATGGGTCATACCCATAGGCCGCGCTTTCCAGAGCCTGGAGATATAGCACTGTTTAACGATGGAAGTTGTGTTCATCCTCGAAGTATAACAGGCTTAGAGATAGAAAATGGCGAAATTTCACTTATCAAATGGCAAATTTCAACCACAGCCGATGGCACCTTAAAAGTTAAGAAGTTACTGCTAGAAGGACCTCAAAAACTTATTGACTATAAAACAGAATAGCTGATTAAGCCTCAGGAGCTAATTCTATTTCTAAACCGTCGAGCTCTTCATTGATAAATATCTGACATCCAAGACGGCTATTATCTTTCACGTTAAAGGCCTCTGCAAGCATAAGGTCTTCATCATAACTCATTTCTGGTAGTTCGTGATCGCTCATTACGTAGCACTGGCAAGACGCACACATTGCCATTCCTCCACAAACACCAATTGTCCCTTCAGGAGCTAGCTCGTACGAACGAACTACTTCCATAACATTCATATTCATATCGGTAGGAGCATCAACTACGTGAGTTGTTCCTTCGCGGTCTGTTATTTTAATTTTAATGTCTTTCATAAAGATAAATCAGACTTATCTGTTTAGAATAATAAAACTGCACAGATAAAATTTTGAAGATTAGTCGAATGCTTTAATTACGGCTTTTGGAGCTTCTTTCTTACTGCCATCAAAACCTTGTACTCCACCAACCGTAGTGTATTTCATAACATAGCGCTTATCCGGAAAAATTCTTTGGTAAGCACTTTGACACATTAGTGTTGCTTCGTGAAAACCACAAAGTATTAATTTCAGTTTTCCAGGGTAAGTATTGATGTCGCCAATAGCGTAAACGCCAGGGATATTGGTTTGATAGTCTAAAGAATTATCAACTTTAATTGCATTCTTTTCAATTTCGAGTCCCCAATCTGAAAGCGGCCCTAATTTAGGTGCTAATCCGAAAAGAGGAATAAAATGGTCGCATTCTCTATTGAAAACCTCATCACCACGTTTAATTACAACTTCTTCAAGTTTATCATTTCCAACTAAGCCTACTACTTCAGCTGGGGTGATTAATTCTATTTTTCCGATGTTTTTTAGTTCTTGAACTTTCTCAACACTGTCTAAAGCTCCTCTAAATTCATTTCTTCTATGAATTAAGGTTACACTTTTTGCAACATTTGTTAGGAAAATACTCCAGTCTAAAGCAGAGTCACCTCCTCCTGAAATAACCACATTTTTATCGCGGTATAATTCAGGGTTACGAATGATGTACTCTACACCTTTATCTTCGAAATCTGCAAGATTAGAAATAGCCGGTTTTCGCGGCTCAAAACTTCCTAATCCTCCTGCAATTGCAACAATAGAAGCGTGGTGTTTCGTGCCTTTGTTAGTAGTTACTATAAAAGTGCCATCATCTAACTTTTCAAGTTTATCAGCTCTTTCTCCAAGAGTAAAGCCTGGTTGAAAAGGTTCAATTTGTTTCATTAGATTATCCACTAAATCTCCTGCTAAGACTTCTGGAAATCCAGGAATGTCGTAGATAGGTTTTTTAGGATATATCTCAGCACACTGCCCACCTGGTTGTGGAAGTGCATCTATAAGGTGACATTTCAGTTTAAGTAATCCTGCTTCAAATACGGTAAAAAGGCCAGTAGGTCCTGCGCCAATTATAAGAATATCAGTTTTTATCATGAAAGAGGTGCTCTTAAATTTTGTTTCAAAATTAGTTCGGAAAAAATGTTTAATAAATGACTATTGTCAATCTTAAGATATGTTTATGACTTTCTCAATTTGAGGCGCATATTTTTTGATTGTCATTTCTACGCCACTTTTTAAGGTCATTTGGTTAACCGAACACCCTACGCAAGCACCCAGTAATTGGACTTTTACCACCTTATCATCTTCAATCGAAATCAGTGATATATCACCACCGTCGTTTTGCAAAAATGGTCGAATCTCGTCCAATGCCTCTTGTACTTTTGTAGTTAATTCTTGCGTTGTCATATTATTTTTTTACGGCGCTGCAACCTGCCATTGTTGTAATCTTTATAGCTTCAGTAGGAGGAAGGTTTTCGTTTCTACGAACTGTTTCTTCTACTACATTACGAGTTATTGCTTCAAATGCTTCTTCAATTGGTGTAGCCGATTGTAGTGCTGCTGGTCTTCCAACATCTCCTGCTTCACGAATACTTTGAACCAATGGAACTTCACCTAAGAAAGGAACTTTTAAGTCTTCAGCAAGATGTTTAGCACCTTCTTTTCCAAATATATAGTATTTATTGTTTGGAAGTTCGGCCGGTGTAAAATATGCCATGTTTTCAACTATACCCAATACTGGTACGTCGATATTTTCTTGTCTAAACATAGCAACACCTTTACGAGCATCTGCTAATGCTACGTTTTGAGGTGTACTAACCACAACAGCACCTGTGATAGGTAGCGATTGCATAATACTTAAATGAATATCACCAGTTCCTGGAGGAAGATCTAATAACATAAAGTCTAATTCACCCCAATCTGCATCAAAAATAAGCTGATTTAACGCTTTTGCAGCCATTGGTCCACGCCATATTACTGCTTGGTCTGGTTGCGTGAAAAAGCCAATAGAAAGAATTTTTATTCCGTAATTTTCAACAGGCTTCATTTTACTTTTACCCTCAACATTTACAGATAGTGGTTTTTCCATTGCCACGTCAAACATAATTGGAATAGAAGGTCCGTAAATATCAGCATCTAATATTCCAACTTTGAACCCCATTTTTGAAAGAGTAACAGCTAGATTTGCAGTTACAGTAGATTTACCTACTCCTCCTTTTCCAGAGGCTACAGCAACTATATTTTGGATTCCCTTAATAGGTTTCCCCTTAATAAGATTAGGGTTTTGAGGTTTCTGAGGTGCTTCAACCTTTATGTTAACTTGTACTTTTGCATTAGCATCCACTTTTTCGTGAATGGTTTTAATTACATCTGCTTCTGCACGTTTCTTTATATGTAAAGCCGGCGTAGTTAGTTTTAAATCTACTACAACTTCGTCGGCAAAAGTTACTACATTCTGAACAGCTCCGCTATCCACCATATTTTTTCCTTCGCCAGAAACTGTTATTGTCTCTAAAGCTTTAAGGATGTTTTGTTTTGAAATGCTCATAATTATTTGGAGATATTTAGATTCATTCTAAAGTGCAAATATACTCTTTATGATTTGTATTTTAAAGAGATACTCTTTCATTTTCGTTTTCATAGCTTTCTACGGTTTCAAGTGAAAAATTTATCTTGAATTATAGGAATATTTGAAGTCAATATTTTTTTTACTACCTCTTTATATAACTTGTCAAATTAAAGTCGAATATGTAAATTGTAGTTCCCCAAGATTATAGAAATTCACTTACACACATTAACAAAACAAATATTCTAATGTATCGATTGTTACTTGTTTTTCTTTTGGCTTTACTGGTTTCCTGTTCAACTGATACTGATTATAAAAATAGATCGCGTGCCACAGGTTGGAAAATGATAGGTGGAAAAGGAGTCTTTTCTAAGAATTATAAGGGAAAAATAAATGTGCAAGAAACAGGTCCAGGCCTAGTTTTTATTGAAGGAGGTACTTTTACAATGGGGCGAGTACAAGACGATCCAATGGGCGATTGGAATAATACACCCACTCAACATCACGTGATGTCTTTCTACATGGACGAAACCGAAGTTACCAACTTAATGTATTTAGAATATTTGGATTGGACAAAGCGTGTTTTCCCTCCGAGTATCGAACTTTATAAAAATATCTACCCTAGCGCTGTTCCCGATACTATGGTATGGCGAAATCCACTTGGTTTTAATGAAGATATGGTTTACAACTATCTGCGTCATCCAGCTTATTCTGAATATCCAGTAGTGGGGGTGAATTGGTTGCAAGCAGTTAATTTCTGTAAATGGCGAACCAATAGAGTTAATGAACTATTACTCGAAGAAGCTGGAATGATACCTAAAGATGCGCGTTTGCATATAAAGGGAGATGAAACTTTTGATACGGAAACTTATTTTGCAGCGCCTACCTTAACCTATGGTGGAAATGACTCTATTCTTCACGGAGGTAAAAAATCTAAAGCATTATTAGAGCTTCGTAATGATAGTACCTTAGTGGGTGCAGAGCGTACTCAGTTATTTGTACAACGCAAAGATGGTTTATTGCTTCCAACGTACAGACTTCCTACAGAAGCTGAATGGGAATACGCAGCTTTAGGTTTAGTTGGCATTCGAGAATACAATTCATTTAAAGGTAGAAAAAAATATCCTTGGAATGGTAGTTATACCCGTTCAGGGAAACGAAAGAATAAAGCAGATCAACTGGCAAATTTTAAACAAGGACAAGGTGATTATGGCGGAATTGCAGGTTGGAGTGATGATAATGCAGATATTACTGCTCCCGTAAAAAGTTACCCAGCCAATGATTTTGGACTATACGATATGGCTGGAAATGTTTCGGAGTGGGTTGCTGATGTTTATAGGCCAATTATTGAAAAAGATTACAATGATTTTAATTACTACAGAGGGAATGTTTTTACAAAACCATCTAGAAATGCCGATGGGACTTACAATGTTATTCCATTAGACTCTATTGTATATGATACGCTTCCTAATGGGAATTTGGTTCCAAAGCATTTTCCAGGCGAATTAGTTCAAGTTCCTGTTGGAATTGAGGAAACTCATCTTCGCCTTAATTTTTCACAGAGTGATTACCGAGATTTTAAAGATGGTGACTCTTTGTCTAGAATTAAGAGAATTCAGGATGAATCCTCACAACGTCCAATGTATAATTCCCCAAGACACCATATTCTAATTGATAGTATTGGAACTGTGTATACAGAATATGATAAAGACAACAACAGGAGAACTTTGATAGATAATCAAACTCGTGTTTACAAGGGTGGTTCATGGAGAGATCGAGAATATTGGTTAGACCCAGCTCAACGTAGATACTTACCAGAATATATGTCTAGAGATGATATTGGGTTTAGATGTGCAATGTCTAAAGTAGGATCCAAAATGCAGGGTAAGAAAAAGCGCAAAAATTAGAAACTGAATTTATTAAATTCTAAATTTTTTTATCAACTTGGCATTAGTTATCTTCCTTCACAAAAAATAATAAATGATATCAGAAATAATTAAAAATCGGCGTGCAGTTTTTCCTGCACAGTACAATTCCCAACCTATAACAAAAGAGGAAATTCTTTCAATTTTGGAAGCTGCCAATTGGGCCCCTACGCATAGACGAACTGAACCATGGCGATTTAAAGTTTTTCACGGAGAATCTCAAGCTACTCTCGGAAAATTTATGGCAGAATATTACAAGGAAACCGCAGCCAAATATTCAGAATTCACTTATAATAAGTTTTTAAACAACCCAGTGAAAGCAGGTTGCGTTATCGCTATTTGCATGCAGCGTGACGAAAAAGAGAGTATTCCTGAATGGGAAGAAATTGCTGCAACTGCTATGGCAGTTCAAAATATGTGGCTTACTGCTCATAGCATGAAAATAGGAGCGTATTGGTCTTCTCCAGGTGTGATAAATAGTATGGATCAACATGTAGCTATGGAAGAGGGAGAACGTTGCCTAGGCTTGTTCTATTTAGGAAAATTCGACGATGAACTGCCAGAAGGAACTAGGAAAACTACTATCGAAGAAAAAACTACTTGGTTGTAATAACCTAATTAGCAAACCTGACACGTCTCGAAAACCTGTCAGGTTTTTTTATTTTTAAATTTTAACAACTAAAAACTTAGTTTAAACTAATCTTTTAGTTATATTTGATTGATAATAAAAACCTCATATTCTTTACTAATGAAACAGTTAACAAAAGCAGAAGAAGATATAATGCAAATTTTGTGGGATTTAAAAGAGGCAAATGTTGCATCAATTATCGATGAACTTCCAGAACCTAAACCTGCATATAATACTGTTTCTACCATTGTTAGAATATTGGAGAGTAAGGATTTTGTCGATTACCGAAAGGAAGGGCGAGGACATATTTACTTTCCAAAAGTTAAAAAATCGGAATACAGCAATCAGTCTTTGAAAAAGTTGATGGACGGTTATTTTCAAGGCTCTTTTAAAAGCATGGTCTCTTTTTTTATGAAGAAAAATGATGTCAGTATTCAGGAAATGGAAGCTATTATGAAGGAAATAAATTCAGAAAAACCCGAAAAATGATACATACAATTCTACAAATACTCGTTTTTCAACTGCTGTTCCTCGCAGTTTATGATCTCTTTCTAAAAAAGGAAACTTTTTTTAATTTGAATAGAGCGTATCTATTACTCACCCCAACCTTGAGTATTATTTTACCCTTTGTGAGTTTGGATTTTCTTCAGGAGAATATTCCTCAGGAGTACGTTGTTCAATTACCTGCCGTAATTCTTGGAAACACTGCTTCGGAAGCCGGGAGTAACGCAACATTTTGGATGTCAACATTAAGTAGCCTTTATTTTATAGGCGTTTTATTCACCTCCTTTATTTTCAGCTTTAATCTTTTAAAAATAGCTAAGCTGCGCGTTTCAGGAAAAAAGAAGAACTTTAAAGGAACGAGATTGATACTTCTTCCCAAAACCGATCTTACTTTTTCATTTTTCAGCACAATTTATCTAGGAGAAATTGTTTCCGAAGAAAACAAAGCCAGCATCATTGCACATGAAAAAGTTCACATTCAGCAAAAACATTCTTATGATTTGCTGTATTTTGAACTACTTCGCATCGTTTTTTGGTTTAATCCACTGGTTTATATGTTCCAAAATAGAATCGCCACGCTTCACGAGTACATAGCCGATTCTGAAATAACGCGTAATAAAGACAAAAAACAATACTATCAAAACCTTCTTTCCGAAGTATTTCAAACCGAGCAAATTTCATTTGTCAATACATTTTTCAAGCAGTCATTAATCAAAAAACGAATCATTATGTTGCAAAAATCAAAATCACAAAAAGGAGCGCAGGTAAAGTATTTACTGCTGTTGCCCATAATCTTTAGCATGTTGTTTTACACATCATGTAGCAATGAACCTAAGCCAGAAGAGATACAATCTACTTCTCAATCTGATTCTGAAGTTATGACCAAAATTAATGAACTTGCCGAGGCCATTATGAAAAAAGGTGATATGACTGCCGAAGAAGAAAAAGCTCTAAAACTCCTAACAACGGAAGCGCAGCCAGGTGATAAGGTTTATACTTCGGTGAGTGAATATTTAGACGATACGAAGGGCGAGAATGGTACAGATGTCCCTTATTCCGTTATCGACCAAGTGCCGGCCTATCCGGGTTGTTCTGGTGATAATGAAACCATGAGGAAATGTATGTCCACCAAAATAGCAGAATCGATAAATTCGAATTTCAATACGAGTATTGCCAATGATTTGAATATTTCAGGAAGACAACGGATTGCTGTTCAATTTAAAATTGATAAAACTGGAAATGTAACTGATGTTCGCGCTCGAGCAAAACATCCAGAATTAGAGGCGGAAGCTATGCGTGTAGTAAATTTACTGCCACAAATGAAGCCTGGCGAGCAGAAAGGTGAAAAAGTTGGCGTTTTGTATTCCTTGCCTATTGTTTTTGATGTTGTGGAATAAAAAGCAATACCTAGGCCCCAAAGGTTTCAAAAACCTTTGGGGCCTTTTTAAAATTCAGCCAAATGGAAAACAGCCTAATTCTCATTTTTATAGTACTATTTTTTAAAGCCGAAGCGCAATCTGTTTCGACTTTAACAGTTTCAAAAAAAGGAGACAGTCTTTTTACAATTGGAGAATACAATAAGGCAATTCCATACTTTCTCAAAGCAAATCGATTTTCGGAAGTCGCTAATTGCTATGAAAAGATAGGAAGCTATAGCAGTGCAGAACGCTATTATAAAAAGGCAATTACGAAAAACAACTCCAACCTCATAACCGAATTTGAATATGCTAAAATGTTAGTAAAGATTTCAAATTTTAAACTAGCCGATAGTATCCTTCAAAACTTAAATTCTCGTTTTCCAAACAACCCAAATTTTATATATGAAAGAGGTCTCGTGAAAGAGTTTCAAAAGGATTCGACAGCAATTGATTTATTTCTGCAAGCTTATTCCATGGATGAAGGTAATGTCAACGCCAGTTATAAAATTGCGAGGAATTATGTTGAGAATAGAAAGTTCGAAGCGGCAGTTCCTTTTATTGAGAATGGATTGTTAGTAGATCAAAACAGTTCTAGGTTTCTTACGTTACGAGCCTTAAAAGAGTTTCATACCAAAGAGTACCACAAAGCAATTGACACCTATTCAATTTTGACTTCGAATGGAGATAGTTATATTTCTTTACATGAAAATCTAGCCGAGGCTTATACTAAAACAATGCAGTTTGAAAAGGCTTTAGAACAATATGGTGTTTTATTTGAGAAATATGACGACCAAAACCCAAAATGGCATCACGAAGTTGCGATTCTGTATAGAGCAATGAAAGAAATAGAAAAAGCAAAGAAACATTTAAATATTGCTATTGGTTTGTTGGAAACTCCTTTATCTAATGAATATTTGGAGTTGGCAACCATTTATAAACGTAAAGGGGATTATAAAAACGAGATGGCGGCACTTAAAAAAGCGTTGGCAAATAATCCGAATAATGAAATGGCTTTATATAATTTAGCTGTAGCTGCAGATAATTATTTTAAGGATAAAAAGACGGTTTTAAAGTATTATGAAAATTACCTAAATCAATTTGGCGAGAAAGGTATAATGCGTAATCTAGGAAAACAGAGAGTAAGTGACTTGAAAAAGAAAATTCATTTTGAAACAGACTGAACTTCTCAACACTAGATGCAAGGAGGCTAGCATAAGGCAACAATCCTTCTTACTATAGTTATTGAAGTTTAGAATAAATTTTACAATCATAATAAACCTGACAGGTCTCGATGACCTGTCAGTTTTTTTTACCAATTTTATACCTATTGATAGGAGCGCGAAGTTAATTTATAGACATTCCATAACTACTTTAAAAATTAATCCTTTATGTTTCAGTAAATTTGTACTTTTCAAGTTGAATTTTCTTTGAAATGGAACATCCATTATTTATTTATAAAATATAGCAATATGTCTATTTGGATGTTCCATTTGTCCTTTTAAAAAGAAATAGTAAAGACAAATGAAACACAGCTTTCTTTTAATTTTTCTTCTTCTAACGGTTGCCTCATGCCAGTTTTTTGAGACTGAAAAGGTTTCTTCAGAATCTATATTTAAAGAAGAAATTAAAACAATAGATTGGAAAGATGTCGATCGTTATCCTTCTTTCTCTAACTGTGAAAATGAGTTGGAGAAGCCGGAGCAAAAAGACTGTTTTATAAATACTATAAGCTCGCAATTATATAAGTCTATAAATCACGAAGGAATTATTGCTTCTCGGGATATTTATGATACGGTGCGTGTTAATTTCCAAGTGAGTAGTGCTGGAGAACTTACTATTGTAAATATTAAAATGGACTCTTTACTTCAACGCGAATTTCCAAAATTAGAAACTTGGATATTAGAAAGTGTCGATTCACTACGTCCCGTTGCCCCTGCCTTTAAAAGAGGTATTCCTGTAAGAACTCAATTTACCTTACCTGTAATTATTAAAACTAATTAATTACAAACTAAACTTATACCCAACAGTAAAGTCTATTGGAAAGTTTCCGTTATTTTCTACGTTTAGTCCTACTATATCGTTGTAGTTAAATGTAATATAGTTCTTCCCAACTTTGTAGTCTGCACCAATGCCAAAGGTAATAGGAGCGTTAAAATCGCTTCCAGAATTTGTTTCGTTTATAATCATCGGTGGATTAGTTTCTATTACATAAGTTATTTCTTTGGTAGAATAAGTAAATGAAGCTAGTTTACAATTCACAAAGGCGTCAAACTTTGAAGTTTTTACAAACTTAAATCGGTAATTTAATGAAAGTTGAGAAGCTGAGTATTTGTGATCGCTACTTTCAAAAGTTTGCTTGAATCGGAAGACTAATGCGTGTCTTTTTAATTTCACTTCTTCAAATATTTCAAAATCAACACCTACCACAGGATGAAGGGCGTCGTTTATGTTATTTGTAAAAACACTGTTTGAAACTCCGGCAAAACCTCCAAGTCTTAACTGTATATTGGTATTTGTCTTTTCATCTGTAAAATTTGGATCAATTTTTTGATTGTATTCCACAAAATAGTTGTGGAGGCTTGATAAGTTAAACTTTAAACTTTCGGTATCTATTCCACTTCCTTTAGTTTTTTCTGCTAAAACAACTTTGTATTCTTCTTGATAATTACCATCTTCTTTAGTGTTTTTCAGTTCAACCACTTCTACATTTTGCTTTAAAAAATACCTGTAATTTCCATCTAAAGTGTTCCAAAGTAAAGTCAAGGGACCTTCAACCTCAGTTTTTAAAGTGTAGGTTTGGCCGTCAACATTATAATTTTGTTGGGCGATTAGTGATGGTGTAGAAATGAGAAAAAATAAAATGAAAATTGTAGCAAACGATTTCATACCTGAAAGTTTTAATAATGCTAAGGTATAGAATATATTGATAATTTAAATTTTGTCTTAAAATTTTCGATAATTAGAGGTTTTAGGTGAATCGCTGTTGTTTTGTCAATACTTCCTGCTTAATTATCCAAATCAAAGACCTTCTTCTGTGTCCTAATCGAGCGCAGTCTAGAGTAGTTTATATCCCTCGTAAACTAATTTTAAAACGCTCGTCCCTTCCAAGAGTAACTTCCTTTTAAACTTTTAATAACTACAATAGTCGTCACTAATGCATAAATAAATACTTGCGGAATTAACTTCCAAAATGAAAGCTTAACATTAAAAAACTGCGCTGTTTGGTGAATGACAAGAAAATCTGTAGCAATTTTCAAGAAAATTAATATTAGATAAACATCAATTTCTTCAGTGTTATAAACCATTAAAAACGGTATGGCTAAAATCAAAACATTTACACTAACAACCAACAACCCCAAAAATGTTGAGGTCAAGTTTCCTTGTTTAGAAGTCTTTGAAGCCCAGCGCACACGCTGATTTATTATACCTTCCCAAGTTTGTTGAGGTTTTGTAAGTACAATACTAGCTTTCGATTTCAAAAAGAGAATTTGTTCTGGAAATGCTCTTTTCATCTTTTCTAATAAAAATACATCATCTCCACTAGCAATATGGTCGTTTCCTGAAAATCCACTTACTTGGGCAAAAGCAGTTTTAGAATACGCAAGATTAGCTCCGTTGCTCAACAATGGATTTTTAATTCCAAAACTTCCAATTGTAACAACTTGTAAACTCAATCCATCTAATTGCTGATAAACTTGGATAAGTTGCCCATCCGATTTGTATTTTACGGGTGCGCATACCATTACTGGCTTGGTTTCTTGTATAAAAGTATCAAGAGATTTTAACCAGTTTTTCGGCAACTCACAATCTGCATCGGTAGTAACAATCCATTCAAATTTAGAAACTTCTATAGCATGCGTAATCGCGTCTTTTTTAGGGGAATTTGAAACGCATTTATTTTGAATAAGTATAATATCAAATTCACTTTCCTGTATAGCTTTTTGAATAATCGCTTCGGAGGAATCTTCTGAAGCATCGTTTACAAATATGATTTCAAAAAGTGTTGAAGGGTAATTGAGCTTTTCTATAGAATTCAGCATGTCAACTAGGTTTTCCGCTTCATTTCTAAATGGCACAACAACACTAAAACCAGTTTTTGGAATGCCTTTCTTTTCAGAAAAAGTTTCAATTTTATTAAAACCAATTCTCAAGGCTATCATGCAAATGAAATAGCAAACAAATAAAATTATTAGGCCCCAAATCATCGGGTTGAAGGTTGATAGGTAACTATATAAAAGCTTCCCAATAGTGAAGGCAGCACAAAATTAAAAAACCACATCGCCAGTACTGTTGGAAGAATTACCAATTCTGAAATTCCAGCAAATGAAAACAACCATACTGCTACACCGCCGCGAATAACCACATCGAAAATAAAAAGTGTCGGTAGGATAGAAACTAGTAAATACATAGAAAATATTAGCAATATTGCTTCTATAAACGCAATGTCAGCGCCAAAAAAAAGCAGTAAACAATAAAACATCCCACTGAAAATAACATATCGAAAAATTGAAAAAACTATAGTTTTCAGTTTGATATGAAACGGGATTTTTTTGAAAAACCGGATTGCCTTAGAATTGGTTAAGTCCTTATTTTTCTGTTTCTTTTTATTAAAATAATAGGCAATAGATAAAAATGTAATGAGTCCTATTCCAAAATACAGAAATGAGACAATAGAATAGTCGATCTTAAAATTCCGAAGGAAATAAAATAAACCAATCACCCCAAAAATCACCGTTGCCAACATTTGTGCGGTTCCTGACAAGAAGTTTAAAAAGAGTATTTTTTTTCTTTTTGACCTTTCAAAAAACAAAGCTTTAGCACCGTATTCCCCAACTCTATTGGGTGTTGCTAGTGAAACTGTTAGTGAAGCTAGACTTTGTTTCATTGCTGTTTTAAAATTCATCTCTTCTAATGTTGAAACTAAAGTTTGCCATTTTAAGATTTCAAAAAACCAGTTTGCAGCTGTCAAACTTAGAAATAAGCTCAAAAAATATATCGAGCTGCTTCCTTTCTGCTGAATTAAAGAAATAAAATCAACGAGATCTACTGTAGGGTTGTTCTTTAGTTTGTAAAAAATATATCCAAAGGTAATAACCAAGATCAAAGCTTTTGCTGAAGCAAGCAGATATTGTTTAGCTTTGTAGGATGCAGTAGTCATTAGGCTAAAATACAAAATGAATTTATTTGTCTCGTTTTGGGAGAGAGCTTATTCGTTTCTAAATATATATAAATATAGAAAGTCATCCTCATAAAGGTTAGGATTAAGATTTTCGGAATCTAACAAATGCAAACAGAAAAAATAATTTTAGGAATTGATCCAGGAACTACCATTATGGGGTTTGGACTTATAAAGGTTGTGGGTAAAAAAATGGAATTTATTCAACTTAATGAACTCCAATTAAAGAAATACGACGACCACTATGTAAAACTAAGATTGATTTTTGAACGCACTATCGAACTTATAGAAACGCATCACCCAGACGAGATTGCTATTGAAGCGCCCTTCTTTGGAAAGAACGTACAGTCTATGTTGAAATTAGGTAGAGCTCAAGGTGTAGCAATGGCTGCAGGACTTTCAAGACAAATTCCCATTACCGAGTATTCCCCTAAAAAGATAAAAATGGCAATTACCGGAAACGGAAATGCTAGTAAAGAGCAAGTAGCTAAAATGCTTCAAAGTCTTTTAGGTTTAAAGGAACTTCCAAAAAATCTAGATAGTACCGACGGACTCGCAGCTGCAGTTTGTCATTTTTACAACTCTGGGAGAGTTGAAGTAGGAAAAAGTTACTCAGGTTGGGCTGCTTTTGTAAAACAGAATGAAGACAGAGTAAAGTAGCAGTGAAGTAACTTTTACTATGCTTTTATTAATACTTAACTATTTCAGCTCAACTTAAAACTTTCTAAGTCACCCCCGATTTCCTATAAGATTCGAAGGTTACTCTTCAGTAATATCAATTTCTAGAAATCCAATCCTGAACAATATTTTCAATTTCTTTATTCTCTTGAAGTTTGATGATTTCGAGATCTACTTTTCTTTTTAAATCGCTTTCAATAGGGAATATAAAACCATAATATTGAGGTTCAATTTTCTTCATACTTAAGATGTACTCATCCTTATCTTTCAGTTGAAAGATATATTCTAGAGGAATTTGATCATAAATTAACGCATCAACCTTTTTGTTTAGCAACATTTCATATCCTTCAGAAACGGAATGCACGGCTATAGGAGTACCATCTACATTACTAACTCTGTCCATTATTTTTTTATAATTCGGTACGGCTACCTTTTTGCCTTCTAAATGCTGTATGCTAGTTATGGTTTTATCTTGCTGAACAGTTGTAAGGGATAGGGTAGTTGCAATTCCCGCAACAAATGAAGTAGCTAAAATCAATGAAATAATCATCCAAGCTCCCATTACAAATCGTCCTGCAGGAGTACGAGGTGCATAATCGCCATACCCAACAGTTGTCATAGTTACAATCGCTAACCATACCCCAGAACCAATACCTTTATAAAACTTATCCCCGTAGTCTTCCTTGTACTTTCTGCCTTCTACTATCCAAAATAAAAATCCAACTACGCTAAGCACCAATAATAAACCTAGAACACCGTAAAGAAAAGTTTTGGAAAAAATAGGCCTTACCTTATCCCAAAATGTTTGTTCAATAATGGGTGCTAGAATTGCCATTTCGGTATTGTAATACGGTTGAGAAAATGATACTTCTTCAGCTCGTTCTTTATTAATGGTTGTTGGCCCAATTAGAATATCAACTTCATTGTTTTTAGTCGCTGCAATACCCTCTTCGGTTGAGGGAAACTCCTTAAATGTGTATTTCAGCTGAAGATCATAGGCTATCTCTTTCCAAATATCAAATACAATTCCCTCTTCTTTTTGGTTGTGCATTACAAAAGGAGTGGAACCAGTATAGCCTACTCGAATAATTTTTTCATCTGTTTGTCCAAAAGAAACTATAGAACATAAAAGAAAAATGAATAAAATAATTCGAGACATATTTTAGGTTTTTTAATGAGTTGAGGTTCTGAAATTAAAGTTATGAATGCTTATTGCGGTAAAAATAATAACTAATTTTGAGGACTTATGAAGTTTTGAGCTTTTTAATGTCGCAATCCCCTTTAAAATATGGAGAATATTTCAGAAAATGATGTAATAAGTAATAAAGGTTTTGGCATATATATACATATTCCATTTTGTAAACAAGCCTGCCATTACTGCGACTTTCACTTTTCCACTTCTTTGAAGAAAAAAGGAGAGCTAATTGCTGCGCTCTGTCAAGAATTAATACTTCGAAAAGATGAAGTGCAGGGGATAGTAGAAACTATTTATTTTGGTGGTGGAACTCCAAGTTTACTTTCTTCGGAGGAATTGGAGCAGATTTTTGAAACGATTTCTAAAAACTACGAAGTTTCTGAAAGCCCAGAAATCACCCTAGAAGCAAACCCTGATGATATGCTGTCTGTTCATGCGCAGTCGAGAACTATTTTTGAGAATTATAAAACTCTCGGAATTAGCCGTCTCAGCATAGGGATTCAATCCTTTTTTGAAGAGGACCTTAAACTAATGAACCGTGCCCATAACGCTACCGAAGCGTTAGATTGCATTAAGGAAGCTCAAAAGTATTTTGAGAATATCAGTATCGATTTAATTTATGGAATTCCAGGAATGTCTAATGAGCGTTGGATTGAAAATTTAAATATTGCTCTAAACCTCAATGTGCCACATTTGTCGTGTTATGCTCTTACGGTAGAACCGCGAACTGCCCTAAAAAAGTTTATCGATAAGGGAATAGTCCCAGCTGTAGATGAAGAAGTGGCAAAGCAGCATTACGAAATTTTAGTAGATGAAACAGAAAAGGCAGGATTTGATAATTACGAGTTTTCAAATTTTGGAAGAGAAGGATTTCACTCTAAAAACAATACTGCCTACTGGGAAGGAAAGCCCTATTTAGGAATTGGTCCTTCAGCACATAGCTATAACGGAAAATCTCGTAGCTGGAATGTGGCCAACAATACGAAATACATTAAAAGTATAGCGGAAGAAATTCTCCCTTCTGAAATGGAAAATCTTTCAAAAGAAGATAGGTATAATGAATATATAATGACCGGCTTGCGTACCAAAAAAGGAGTTTCCTTACCTAAGGTTGAAAGTGAATATGGAAAAGAATTTGCTGAATATCTATTAAAACAAGCCGAAGATCATTTACACAACCAACTACTTATTTTAGAGAACCAAAGCTTAAAAGTTTCAAGAAAAGGGAAGTTTTTGAGCGATGGAATTGCAAGTGATTTGTTTTGGATATAAACTCTTAATCCAAACAGATTGTCAATACCAATTAGGTTTTAAAAATTGTATCTTTAGTTGATTAAATTCTGTGAGATTTCTTTTTTTGGCTTTGTGTAATTTCAAAGCTTAAGAAAACCTTGACCGAATTGAGTTTTGCAAACTTGAAATTTAAATAATGAAAACTACTATTGAAATAAATAATCAAACTATAAATGTTGATCTCTCCAAGCCATTGGATATTTCACTGCCTATACAAGCCAATGAAGAAAATCCACTAGCTTGGTACTTAACCGAACCTACTATAGAACCTGTGCAAATGGAAGACTGGGTAGGAAAAGTTTCTGAAGGAGCTTCGGTTAATTTTAATAACATTTATTTTAATCCGCACGGTCACGGTACCCATACCGAAAGTTATGGGCATATTTCAGAAGAATTCTACTCAGTTAATGATGCTTTAAAAACCTTCTTTTTTATAGCTGAAGTCATTTCAGTAAATACAACTGAAGTTGGAGAAGATCAAATTATATTTCAAGAAACAATTCGCCAAGCTTTAAATGGGAAAACCCCTGAAGCTATAGTAATTAGAAGCTTGCCAAATTCTTCAGAAAAAAAATCAAAGCATTGGTCTAATACTAATTGGCCGTTTTTAGAAGAAAAAGCAGCACTTTTTTTAAGAGAAATCGGGGTAAAACATTTATTAATAGATCTTCCATCTGTAGATCAGGAAATGGACGAAGGGAAACTTTTGGCACACAAAGCATTTTGGAATTACCCAGAAAACCCACGTAAAGATTGCACTATAACAGAACTTATTTACGTCCCAGATTCAATTGTAGATGGACAATATTTGCTCAACTTACAAATGGCTTCTTTTCATAATGATGCATCCCCAAGTAAGCCCGTTTTATATAAAACTATTTAATTAATGAAAACCACGTTGAAAATTGAGGAATTGACGCAATTAATTTTGGGTGTTTTTCTTTTTTCCTTACTTGACTATAGTTGGTGGTGGTTTCCTATATTAATTTTAGCTCCCGATATAGGGGCAATTGTTTACTTAGTAAATTCAAAAATCGGGCAACTATTTATAAGCTTTTTCATAATAAAGCGATTTCAATAACCATGGGATTGTGTGGTTTTTACTTCGAATATTCGTTGTTAATATTAATAGGTGTAATTTTGTTCTCCCACGCGGCTGTGGATAGAATTTTTGGTTCTGGATTGAAATATTCAGACAATTTTAAAAACACTCATTTGGGGAAAATAGGTAAATAATATGGAATATCTTTTTATCGGTTTGGCCGTTGGGGCCATTTTAGCATACTTTCTGTTTTCGCGTTTTAGTGGCGAACGAAAACGTGAGAAGGTAGATACTCAGTCTGTGATCCTAATGGAAAAAATTCGCAGTGTGTGTAAATTCATCACAATTGAAGGCGATTTCTCTGAAATATTCTACTATGAGAATGTAAAAGACAAGTGGGTGAATCTATTATTAGGTAAAAAGAAAGCTTTGGTTCTAATAGAAGCAAAAGCACACATTGGTTTTGATTTAACTAAAGTGAAAATGAAAGCTGATACAGAGAAGAAAACCATTATTTTAACAAATTTTCCGCAGCCAGAATTATTGACTATTGAAACCGATTTTAAATATTATGATAAACGCGAAGGTTGGGCAAATCCTTTTACAGCTAGTGATTTAACCGAAATAAATCAAGAAGCTAAAAAGCATATAGTAGATAAAATCCCTGAAACGGATTTATTCAACCAAGCTTCTAAGCAAGCTTTAGAAACAATTCAGCTTATGGAAACTTTGGTAGAAACTATTAACTGGAAATTGGATTATTCTGCGCTTTATGCCTTGGAAGATAAACCTAAGCTCGAAAATTAAGTATTTAAAACTCCATGCCTGATAGGTTTAAAACTTCCTTATATGAATATAGAAGAGTTTAGAGATTACTGTATCTCTAAAAAAGGAGTAACAGAATCTTTTCCTTTCGACGATAAAGCACTTGTTTTTAAAGTTATGGGGAAGATGTTTGCACTAACAGGTATCGATTCAAATCCCACTACAGCAAACTTAAAATGCGACCCAGAACGTGCTCTTGAATTACGGGAGGAATACGACGGATTAATTGTTCCTGGATATCATATGAACAAAAAACATTGGAATACTGTGGAAATAGAAGGAAATTTGCCGCAGGATTTAATTATCGAGTTAATTGATCATTCATATAATTTAGTAGTAAAAGGACTTACCAAAAAACTTCAAGCTGAATTGCAAAACCTAACTCGTCTTTAAGAGCTTTTAGGTTTAAAAAATGTAAAATGAAAAGACCATCAGAATTTTATAAACAACAGATTGAAATCTACACCAAAGAGTTGCAAAACTTAAAACGAAAACTCGCTATTTCTAGCAGTATTCGATTGCTAATTTTTTTAGTAGCGTGTTTTGGAGTTTATTTTTTCTTCGGAAATGTAAAAGTGATAATTGCAATAATTTTTATAGCTATTCTCACTTTCATTTTTTTAGTAACCAAACACAGTGGGCTACAATATCAAAGAGACCTACGAAAAGCTTTGATTGCTGAAAATGAAACTGAATTAGAAGTTTTAAATAGAGCTTTTCATCATTTACCTTCAGGAGAAAAGTATTTGGATCCTAACCATTTTTACAGTCAGGATATCGATCTTTTTGGACGCGGCTCTTTCTTTCAATATTTAAATAGAACCGCCCTTAATAGCGGGGCTGATTATCTAGCGGAAATTTTCACAGAAAACAAAATTAATTCCATTCCAGAAAAGCAGAATGCTATTCAAGAAATTGCTGAAAAGGCTGAGTGGCGCCAGCGCTATTCGGCAATTGCTTCATTAGTAAAAACTGAAGCCTCAGTAACCGATGTAACAAGTTGGTTGAAAGATTATAAAACTTTTGCACCAAAGTGGATTAAACCAGTTTCATTTGTTTTCACCATTGTTTCTGTTGGGTTGTTTGTTTTAAATTACCTCGATTTACTTTCGGGTTATGCTACTGCTGGATGGTTTTTATTGGGTTTTGTGCTTACTGGTATTTATGGGAAAAAAATAAATGAACTATCATCTCGTACTTCCAAACTACAAAGCATTTTCGACCAATTTCATAAACTGATTTTAGAGATAGAAGATGAAGAGTTTACTTCAGAAATACTCTCTAAAAAACGTAATTCTGTAATTGAGGCCGATACTAAAGCTTCAACCACCTTGAAAAAATTTTCCAGGTATTTGGATGTTTTAGAACAAGGGAATATTATGCTTTTTGGGCCGATAATCAATGGATTTACACTTCGCAACCTTCGCCAATGTTATTATATTGAAGAGTGGATTAAAGCACATAAAGCGAGTGTTCCGGCTTGGTTTGAGGTTATCACGTTCTTCGATGCTTATAACAGTTTAGGGAACTTCGCGTTTAATCATCCTCATTATGTTTTCCCTGAAATTAACGATAGGGTTCCCGTTTTAAAAGTAAAAGGTGCTGGACATCCATTACTTGATGAATCGGTTATGGTTCGAAATGACATTTTAATAAATTCAGAAGAATTTTTTATTGTGACAGGAGCAAATATGGCTGGGAAAAGTACGTTTCTAAGAACGGTTTCGCTTCAAATAGTACTGGGAAATATGGGATTGCCTGTTTCTGCTGAAAAAGCTGAATACAATCCAATAAAACTCATCACAAGTATGCGAACTACCGATAGTTTAACAGATGATGAATCGTATTTCTTTAGTGAGTTAAAACGTTTAAAATTTATAGTCGATAAAATTAAAACCGACCGTTATTTTATCATTTTAGACGAGATTTTAAAAGGGACAAACAGTACAGATAAAGCTATTGGCTCTCGAAAGTTTGTTGAAAAACTTGTAGCGAGTAATTCTACAGGAATTATAGCAACTCACGATTTAAGTTTGTGTGCTGCAGCAGATGAATTGCCGGAAGTAAAAAATTACTTCTTCGATGCTCGCATAGAAAACGACGAACTCTTTTTCGATTATACTTTTAAACCTGGAATTTGTCAAAATATGAATGCTTCATTTTTGTTGAAGAAAATGGAGATAGTAGATTAGTTTTTTTATAATGGATTCAGTTACACAGATAGTTTTAGGAGCCGCAGTAGGTGAAGCAGTTTTAGGAAAAAAGATTGGAAACAAAGCTATGGCTTTGGGTGCAATTGCAGGTACAATTCCCGATTTAGACGTGCTTTCAAGTCATTTTACCGATACAGTTAATGCTTTAGAAATCCACCGAGGGTTTACACACTCAATTATTTTTTCCATTGCTTTTGGATTGTTTTTCGCCTGGATGTGTACAAAATGGGACAAACGAGCCAGATTAAAAGAATGGTTTTTATTCTGGTTTATGTGTTTTGTTACTCATCCCTTGTTAGATGCACATACTACTTGGGGAACCCAACTTTTTTGGCCATTTGATATCCGATTGGCATTTAAAAACATATTTGTAATAGACCCACTCTATACCTTGCCATTTCTAATATTTTTGATTTTGGCAATGCTTCAGAAAAGAGGAAGTATTAAAAGACAAAAGTTTAATAACCTAGGATTAATTGTGAGTAGTAGTTATATGGTAATTACTATAATCCTAAAAGGAATTACATACCTGAAGTTTGAAAACGCATTACAAGATCAAAATATTGATTACGTAGAATTGCAAACGAAGCCTAGCCCGTTTAATACAATTCTATGGACTGCAAATGTGGAAACTGAAGATGCTTTTTTAATTGGCGATTACTCTTTTTTCGACACTAAACCAATTCAGTTTTTCCCCCATCCCAAAAACCATGAAGCACTTGGCGATTTAGCCAATGAAGACAAGGTAAAACAACTTATCAAAATCACCCAAGGTTGGTATACTGTTTCTGAAAAAGAAGACGGAATTTACCTTAACGATCTTCGTTTTGGAATGATGAGTGTAGATCAGAGTGTTGGGAAATTCGCCTTTAGTTTTCGTTTAGATAAGGTAGGTGATAAGGTTATTGTTAGTGAAGAGCCAAAAGATAGGAGTGAAGCCAAAAGACTTCTTTCGGATCTCTGGGAGCGAATAAAGGGAAGTTAACAACTCATATCGGCTATAATTCTCCACTCGCCATCAATCTTTTTGAAGATAATTAAGAAAACACCATTTGCATTGCCCATTTTTCGAACCAAATGGTATTGCCCCATCACGTGATAGGAGTTTTCTTCAATTTTGGTGATTGCATCGATTGTAAAATTTAAGGTTCCCGTATGTTCTTTCGTAGGATAGGACTTTTTGTAGTTGCTTAATGTTTTTTGCCACCCGTTTGTAAGGCCGCTACTCCCGTAAAACTTCAAAGAATCACTCTTCCAATAGCCTTGCATATATCCTTCTAAGTCGAATTGATTCCAAGCTTTTTCTTGTGATTTTAATACCGAAAGAATTGCTTCTTTATCAGAAACTTCTGTTTGGGAAACAGCAGTTAGCGTTGTAATTAAGCAGAAAAGTAAAAGTATTTTTTTCATAATCGAGGGTTTTGACAAAGAGTTCCTTTATTAAAATTTCAATGGTTTCTGAGCGTAGCCGAAGGACATATAATCTTCACCAAAAACAGTATTTAGTCTAAAAATAAGCTCTTCTGCATTCTTTTTACTAAAAACAATTGGCGGTTTTATTTTTAAAACATTGTGGTCTGGGCCATCAATACTCATCAAAATCCCAAATTGTTTCATTCTATTTGCCAAATAAGAAGCATGGTCAGGCAACGGGTTTTTATGTGAATCATTTAATTCGAAGCCTAAAAACAGTCCTTCTCCGCGCACATCGCCAATTATTGGAAATTGTTTCTGTAATCTTTTTAATTCAGCTTTTAAAAATCCACCAACTTCCAAAGCATTTTGTTGAAGGTTTTCGTCTTCGATAATTTCTAAAACAGTGCGACCAATGGCGCAAGAAACAGGATTACCACCAAAGGTGTTGAAGTATTCCATACCTGTATTAAATTTTTCTGCAACTTCTTTTGTACAAGCCACAACTGCTAATGGATGCCCATTTCCTGCAGGTTTTCCCATGGTAACGATATCTGGTTTAACATCGTAAAGCTCAAATGCCCAAAAGGTTTTTCCCATTCGTCCAAAACCTGTTTGTACTTCATCGGCTATGCAAATACCACCAGCTTCGTGAACGTGTTTGTAAACTTCTTTGAAATAATCTTTAGGAGGAACAACTTGTCCGCCACAACTTATAAGTGTTTCCCCAATAAACCCTGCAATTTCTTTCCCTTCTGCTTTTAAAGTTTCAATAATTTCCTTGGCGTGTTGGGCATAATCTACACCGCAGTTATCTCCAGAATATTTCCCGCGGTATGAATCAGGCAGTGGTAAAATATGCGTCGTCTCAGGTTTTGGGAAACCACCTTTACCTTCAAACTTATAAGAACTCACATCCATCACGGCATTAGTATTTCCGTGGTATCCAACTTCAATAGCTAAAATATCTTTATTGCCAGTTACCGTTTTCGCCATTCGCAGAGCAAGTTCATTAGCTTCGCTACCAGAATTTACAATGTGAATCACCGATAGATGTTCTGGAAGCTTTTTCAGCAGTGCTTCAGCATAAGCTATAATTTCTCTGTGTAGATAGCGGGTGTTTGTGTTTAAAACGGCCATTTGTCTTTGCCCCGCCGAAACTACTTTTGGATGCTGATGTCCAACGTGGTTTACATTGTTTACGGTGTCTAGATATTTTCTTCCTTCAATATCTATCAAATAAACGCCTTCACCGCGTACAATATGCAAAGGTTTTTCATACGAAAGACTCAAACTTTTCCCAAGGTGATCTTTTCTGAATTCAATCATACTTTCTTCTGAAAGCTCTTGCTCTAAATTCTCAAGTTCTTCTTTAAATATCAGATTCGGATTAGGGCAAATGCTTTTCCAAACATCAACTTTTGCTGGTAACGCAACGCCGTTGAAGTTTTCATTATTCCCTAAAAGATCCAAAATAATTTGAAAATGTAAGTGTGGCGCCCAGTTTCCATTTTCACTTGGAGATCCGATATAGGCTATAAGATCACCTTGTTTTACAGCTTGTCCAGGTTTTAAAATATCAAGAGAACTCAGCGTTAAATGTCCATAAAGTGTGTAAAATGAATCCCCTTCAAAACTGTGTTCTAAGATTATCATAGGGCCATAATCCTTATCGTAATTATTGTGGTGGATTACTTTTACAATAGCGTCAAAAGGTGCGTGAACTGGTGTTTCTGCCGGCACCCAGAAATCAGTTCCCAAATGTACGGTGCGATACTCAGGGCCGTTATTACCTTCACTTTTAAAAGCGTCGGTTGTGTAGAAAGGTCGAGTTTCTAAATAGCCATTTAAGAGTATGGTTTTTGGGTAGTGTTTCTGAAATTGTTTTAGTTTAAATTCTGAAACTTCAGGATCGTTGTATTCTGAAATATTTCCTAATAAAGTGCTGCCAACACTCATATCTAAGTTCACGATTTTTTCTGAAGTGACAGTGGGAAATATAGTTTTCAAGGAAATTTGATTGCTTTTCGCCCAAATTTCAAACTTTTCTTCTAATGGATGTGCTGAGTATCCACAAGCATTTCGGAAAGAATGATATGCAAAACTCTCATTTATTTTAAACCATTTTAGCAGTAAATTCTGAGCAGGTTTTTCGCTTATAACATAGTATTCATCGTCTGGAAATTCTTCTTTTTTAATGGAGGCATTGGTAAGTGTTGTAGCCAAACGCATTCCAACCAAAGTATGAAGACATTTTAATTCGTCTTCAGAAAAGCTATAGTTTTTGTTATAAGCTTTCACTATGTCTAAAGCTGCAGAAAGCGGGTCGGGAATTTCTGTAATCGCATAGGCTAAAGTTATGGCGAGATCATTTACGGTTTGAGTAAAAACTGAATCTCCAAAATCTATTAACCCTGAAATTTTTGGTTCTACTAAATCAGAAGTTACCAAGATGTTGTAATCGTTTATATCATTGTGTATAATGCTCTTCGGGAGATTTTTATAAATAGGCTGAATCTCTAAAAACCTAGTTTGAAAGTGTTGAATCGCATCTTTTTCTTCTCCATTGAAACGATTAATATGGTTGTTTGTCCAATCTGAATTCGCTAAATCCCATTCTAATCTTCTATTAGCTGAAGTGTTTTTGAAGTCCTGTAAAGCGTTGGTTAAACTTCCTGCTGCTTCACCTAAATTAGTTCTTAAGCGTTCAGTTTTAGGATTTACATCCGCCCAAATACGGCCAGGAACCCAAGAGAGTAATCGTGCGGTTTTGCCATTGGAAAGTGTTACAAGGGAATTGCCATCTTCAGAATTAAGAACTTTTGAAGTTTTAAAAGTTAGGTTTTTGGTTGAAAGGTGGCTTAATATTTCATTCTGAAAATTTAGTAACGCATTGTTTTCTTCAGAAGAAATTTTTAAAAGATACTTCTCTTCTGTATTTGTCTCTAACAGAAAATTTTCATCCTCATAACCATCTAGCTTAATAGCTTCAGCAGTTATTTTAAAATGTTTTTGAGCGATTTGGGAAGCTTCTTGAGCAGTGATTTTAGACATAGCTTTATTGGAGTGTTACAGTAACAAATTTACTTAAAAATGAAGTCTCTTAAAGCTCAACGGCTAGGTATAATTTTAGAATTATTTGTAAATCGAATTAATTTATGTTATAATGTCAGCTTTAAATTTTATAAAAGCAGTCTAAGGAAATCGTTTTTAGACAGCTTTTCAGAAGTACTTAAAAGATTTAAGTGAAACGAATCTTCATAAATTTAAATCTCTAATTATTTAATAAACCATTTATATATGTCGATTAAAGTTACTCGTAAGGACAGCACTTCAACATTTCTTGGTCTAGTAGTTAATAAAACAGTATTTTTTTCTGCCATTGCGGTTGTGATTTTTAGTGTTGGGTTTACTCTTATTTTTGAAGATGAAGCCGAACACTATTTTGGAATTGCCCAAACTGCAGTATCTGCACATGGTGGGTGGATTTACACTTTAGCGGTAAACTTATTTATAGTTTTTTGCTTGTACATGGCTTTTAGTAAATTCGGGAAAATCCGAATTGGAGGTAAGAAGGCGAAGCCAGAATTTAGTTTATGGGCTTGGTTCGCGATGTTGTTTAGTGCAGGAATAGGAAATGGATTAGTGCTTTTTAGTATTGCCGACCCCGTTCGAGATTATCTTTCTCCGCCGCGTTTAGCGGGAGAAGAGCCATCTCTTATTGCACAAGAGGCGATCAACTTTTCATTTTTACATCACGGAATTCACGGGTGGGCAATTTATTCGGTTGTAGGACTTTCCTTAGCGTATTTCACTTTTAACAGAAAGATGCCGCTAACATTGCGCTCGGCATTCTACCCACTATTAGGGAATAGAATTCACGGATGGATGGGAGATGTAATTGATATAATGGCGGTGATAACTACGCTTTTTGGTCTAGCAACAACCATCGGGTTTGGTGTAGGGCAAATTAACTCGGGGTTAACTCACGTATTTGGGGTTCCGAGTTCGTTGTTCTATCAAATAATTATAATTGTAGGAGTGACATTAGCCGCTACAATCTCTGCTTTTAGTGGTGTAAACAAAGGGGTGCAAATACTTAGTAAGCTTAACGTAAGAGTAGCATCGGCTATATTTTTATTGGTATTAATTTTAGGGCCAACTACGTTTATCTTTAAATCATATATTCAAAACCTTGGGAGTTACTTAGTTCACTTTATCGATATGTCCACTTGGACGGAAGCACTTCGCGGAACCGATTGGCAAAAAATGCGAACTATAATGTATTGGGGTTGGTGGATATCTTGGTCGCCATTCGTAGGAACTTTTATCGCTCGTATTTCTAAAGGAAGAACCATTAAAGAATTTATTCTATGTGTTTTAATACTACCAGCACTGGTTACATTCTTGTGGTTTAGTGCATTTGGAGGAATTACAATGCGTGATATCTTGCTAGGAGACACAGCTATGATTGCCGCTGTAAACGATAATATATCGACTGCACTTTATGTGTTTTTCGATAAGTTTCCAATTGCAATTGTATTGAAGTCGCTTGGTGTAGTTCTAATTTGTAGCTTTATTATTACTTCAGCCGATTCAGGAGCAATTGTGGTAAATAGTATTACTTCAGGAGGTAAATTAAATACGCCATCTTTTCAAAGAGTAATTTGGGCGGTAGCTACTGGAGTAATTGCTGGTGTATTGATGTATGGAGGAGGTTTGGATGCGCTGCAAACGGTGGTTACAATTTCAGGATTACCCTTTGCAATTCTTCTTGTTATGATGTGTTTTTCATTATATAGAGGAGTAAATGAAGATTATGATAAAGCCGAGCGAAAAGAAAAACTTTTAGAAAGAGAAAGTTATCGCAAAAACATACTCAACTTGGTAAATGAGGAGCGAGAAGAGAAAAATTTGGATAAGATTGACCCGGATACTCCACCTAAGAAAAAACCAACAACAACTGATTTATAAAATAAATTTCACATAATAGTTATTTAATATGACACAGAAAATAAATTTAGAGAACAACTTGAGGTTGATGGTTGCTTTGGATCTTACTGAAATGGATCCTATTTTGTTGCAATACGTGAATTTCCTTTGTGAAGTGTGGAATATTGAACATTTGTATTTTACACATAATATAAAGCAGTATAAATTATACGATTTATATGACGAATTTCTTGAAGAAGGAATAACCTTAGAAGATATTGTAGATCGAGGTTTACAAAAAACTATCGATAAGTATTATACGGCATCTGTACCCAATACCGTTTTAATAACTACTGATGATTATACTGAAAGTATCTTAAGTCACCTGGCTAAAGAATACAGAATCGATATAATGGTACTAGGTAATAAGGATGAACTTCAAGGTACTGGAGCTTTAAATCAGAAGCTAGTAAGAATGCTTGATGCCAATGTATTACTAGTTCCCGAAGAAGCTAAACACGAAATGAATAATGTGTTGGTGCCTACCGACTTTAGTTCGGCATCTGCCCGATGTTTTGCTGTTGCAGGTAGTTTGGTAGAGCGCTCAGAGGGAAAAATTGAAGGACTACACGTTTATAATATTCCTTCATTTTTCTTTCCTTACATCAATTCGGAAAAGGCTATTGATAAAACTAAGAATCACCTAAAGGATAAAGTGAAGCAATTCAGAAAAAAATATAAACTCTCAGAAAATATTCCTTTTAAATATATTGATAGAGAAGGGTATTCGGTTGTTGAAGCTATTGAACTTCACGCAGAAAAAACGGATGCAGATATCGTTGTGGTTTCTGCAAGAGGTGGAAGTAATATCACGTCATTATTTGTTGGAAGTGTCACAAATGACCTGTTAATTAGAAATAGGAAAATGCCTTTATTGGTTATAAGATAATAGTGTTAACTTCAGCAGAAGTTGTTAAAGAAAAGCCTCTCTAAGGAATTCCTTGAGAGGCTTTTTTGTTTGTGATATTTTATGTTTCCTGTCTATTCAGTTATTTGTTTTCCTTTCTTTCTATGAAGACGAATCTTCAGTTGAAGTAGAATAACCATGGCTATAAAGGAAACGGCCATAATGATAAACAACATACCTAATTCTGGTTTTATTGAAGCCAAATCTCCGTCATAAAATGCAATTTTTCTAAAGCCGCTTAAAAACTGTGTCAGCGGAATGAATTGGGCAATATTGGTAATTGCGTCTGGAATAGCCATAGTTGGCCAAGTAAAACCACTTAAAATAAATGCAGGTGTAGAAATTACCATTAAAAGTTCGGTGGCTTTTAACTGACTAGGTATTGCAATTGAAAATAACATTCCAATAAAGATGGATGCAAATGTTAATAGTACAACTAATACAAACATCGGAAAGTTAAATATGTTGATGTCCACATTAAAATATGGGAAAAACAAAGCAACAACCAACCAGATTAAAGGAAGCATTATTAAAAATGGAGTGGTTTTTAGGGCTATAAGGTATAGAGAAGATTTACTTTCTTTTACCAAAGTTCTAAAGTAACCATCTTCAAAATCTCTTGAGAAAACCAAAGCCATTGCTAAGAAAATAATCTGCTGCATAATACCACCCAATAAACCAGGTAGCATAAAAGTTACATAGTTACCAGTGGAGTTATACAGTTTATTGATGTTAATCTTGAAGCTTTCATAAGAGGCTTTAGCTTGCGCTGGGTGCATCCCTTGTTTTTTCAAACCTTCTATTTCCATTCCGGCATTTAGTGTCAGTAAAACTGCTTGAATGTGATTACTAGCGGTGTTGGCGTTTAAGATGTTCGCCATATTCAAATCTACGCGTATTTCTGGATGTTTTTTCTGGAATACATCTGCTTCAAAATTACTTGGTAGCGTAATGACAGCTGCATATTGCTGCGTCGGCATTTCATCGATTAGATTTCCTGCGGTATAACGTACATCGCTCACCAATAAACCTTCGTTATCTCCAAATGCATCTATAATCTTGTCTGAAGTAGGGCTGCGATCTTGATCTATAATCACTATTGGTAAATCTACAACTTTGGCTTGTTGATATACATAGCCAAATAAAATACCGTATAGAACAGGGGCTCCAAAAAAGATAGCAAGCAAGACATCGTTTGCGAAAATACGCTTGAATTCAATTCGAAGAAGTCTTATAAATTTATTCATAATTTAGTTTTTCATTAGACAAAGACGATAGGACTTAAAACTTTCGATTAGTTCGTGTTTATCAATCTTGTATTTGATTTATGACCTACCCTTTGGCTCTAAGTCACTCCTTAAAAGGCTTGTTATTTAATAAGCATTGTTGCATTTAAATAAAACGTCTTGTCTTCAATATTTCCAGTTGGAACTACTTTCAATTCATAAATAGACTCGTCCAATCCATATAAAGGTGCTGTACTAGTAATGTTTGCATATTGAGCAAGTTGATTAATAGCAGTAATTTCAGCTTGAATAACTTCTTCAGTGTAAGGGTTTTCAATAGTTAGTTTTTGGCCTAGTCTATAATCGTATATTTTAGATTCTGGAATAGTAAATCTGAAATAAACACTATTCTTTTTATAGCCATTAAACAAAGAATATCCTGGCGTTAACAATTCACCTTCTTCTAGGCTAATGGTTTCAACAGACATATCTACAGGAGCGATTAAATATTTTTCGTTAACTGCGGAAGCTACTTCTTCTTTAGCACCTAAAGCTCTATCTAATTGTCCTTGGGCTTGTTCTATTTGTTCGGCGCGAGCTCCTTTTCGCACCTCAGTACGTTTAGCTTCTAATGCTTCTACTTGTGCCTGTGCCATTGAAAGTTTCATTTTTACTTCATCAAACTGCTGTTGACTCACTAGTGAATCTTTGTACATGTTTTCTAATCGGTTGTACGATTCTTGAGCAAATTTTAATTGTGCTTTCCCAGAGTTTAATTGTTGCTCTATCTGACTTAATTGTTCTGTAGTAGCTCCATTATAGGCCATGTTTAATTGTCCTTGAGCTGCTGTAATTGCACCTTCAGCTTGCATCATTTTAGCACCCACTTCTGGGATATCAATAAATGCTAGGGTGTCACCCTTTTTTACTTCTTGGCCTTCGCTAACATATATTTTTGAAATTCTTCCACCTAGTTTACTGCTTAGGGATATAGTTTCAAATTTTACTTTTCCTCTTTCTGTGGTTATTTTATCATCACCACAAGAGCTTAAAGCTAATAAGGAAACAAGTGCGACTAATATGGTTTTAGTTGATTTCATCTTTATAATTTCTTTTAATCTATAATTTTAATGTAGGTTAGTTTTGTCTTAAATCCATCGATTTAATTCTATAGAAATCCATTTCTCGACAACTTTAATATTTTAAAACTCCCTTGGCGTGAAGCAATTCTGTTACGGCTCTTCGCTGATCAAAAAGTGATTCTTGTAGTTTAAAGTTTGCCTTTTCTAAATCGGTTAAAGCATCCAAAACATCATTTATAGAAGCTAAGTCGTTTTTGTATTGTTTATTTACCATTTCATAAGTATCGGTAGCTAATTCAATTTCCTTTTCTACAATTTTTGAATTCTGTAACGTTGATTGATAAGCTTGTTCAGCTTTTACAATACTCAAGTCGATTAACTCTTCGGCTTCTTCAATTCGTTCTCTATAAATTTCACTCTCTATTTTTGATTTCTTAGCTTTTATACTTGATTGAGTTCCGTCAAAAACATTCCATTGTATTCCAACACCTACATACCATTTAGGGTCTAAAAGCGATAGGTATTCTTCAATAAATTCGTAATGACCTTTTAAAGCAACTTTCGGAATAAAATGGCTTTTTTCCATTTTGGATTTATAAAGTGTTGCCTGCTCAGCTTCCTCTAATGCTTTAACTTCATTTCGCTTTTCAGTATTAGAAGTTACACTCAAGCTAAAAGACTCCAGCTTTGGTCTTAATAATTTTAAATTATCTCTGCTTTCGCCTGTAAGTTGGTGTAGGGCTTCAATTAAAAGCGTTTTGTTGTGTTTGAATTCTAATTTTTTACCTTCTAACTGCTGTTGTGCTAATTCAATTTTTTTTCTGCCGATAGGGGTGGCAAGGCCATTTTCAATTGCTTTTCGCACATAATGCTCTTGTTCGTTTAGGTAGTTTTCGGAAGTGTTTAAAACTTTCTCCGAAGCATAAACCAAAGCAAGCTTATCATAGGTTTCAATAATTTTAAGTGTCAGCTTGTCTTTTTCTGCCATTCCCAAATAGTTTAGCGAAGACTCTTTGTGTTTACTCGCTTTAATTGCGTTGCTAGCTTCAAAGCCGCTAAATAGAACCCAATCAACGTCAACAGAAGTCTTTAAAATATTTTTATCCTGAAGATTTGGGGTTTCTTTTAAAGGAATTCCATCAGGAAATGGCGCGTTAAAAGGCACTCCCGCTCCTTCTTTAATAAGAAGTTTTTGCGTTGCAATTAAGAGGTTTTGAGTGTCCTCGTCAAAAGTGATATCGTCATTCAAGCGAGTGTAGCTACCATTCAATGTAACTTTTGGAATGAATACCGATTTCGCTAGTTGCTGATCTAATTTTGCTTGCTGTGCCTCAAGGGATTTTATATTCACCGTCTGGCTTTTATCTAAACCTTTTTTAATGAGGTCTTGCAAAACTGGATCAAATTCCTGTGAAAAACTTAAATTAGAAAACAATCCAATAATACTGATACATAAGAAATTGAATATGCCTTTTTTGATTCGCATTTATTACAGTTTTATAATTTTATTGCAAATTTACAGTAACTAAAGGAGGTTTCCTTTGACCTAAATCAAAAAAGTATATTTAAAATATTTTAATAATCAGACAATTAGAGCAAAATGTTATTCTGAATTCAACGAATTATAAGCTAGAATAAAATATTTAGATTGTAATGATGTGTTGTCTAGTATTTAAAAAAAGTAAGATTTTTTATCCTCTACGAATGCGGCTTAGTGTTTCTGAAGTCATTCCAAGATAAGAGGCTATATACCCTAAAGGTACGCGGTGGGAAATATCTGGAAATTCTGCCAACATATATTCATAGCGTTCACGAGCGGACTGAAACTGAATAGCGTTAAGCTTGTTGACTACTTTTGTAAGCATTTCAATTGAAGCTAATCTTCCCAGCTGTTCCATTTTATGGTATTTTGAAAACAACAGATCCATTTTTTCTTTGGAAATTGAATAAACAACAGAATCTTCTAGAGTTTCTAAATAATACAAACTTGGGCGTTGTTGGAAAAAACTATCTACACTACTCATAAACTTACCTACACTAAAAAACCATTGCGTTATTTCCTTGCCATCTTCTTTTAGATAGTAACTTCTTACCATCCCTTTTTTTATGTAATAAAGTTTTTTACAAACCTGGCCTTGCTCAATCAAAAGTGTGTTTTTAGGAATGAATTCTTGTTCAAAATGTGATGTAATATCTTTGAGCTCGTGTGAATCGAAAGGAGTAAGTGAAAGTAGAAAGTCTGATAATTCCATTTAGGGAGATAAAAGTTATTCCCAAATATATCGAAAATTGATGGAGAAATGGAGGATAAATTATGTAGTTAATAGGGTGTATACGGGTACCTCAATTTTTTATAAAAACCATGTGTTGTGATTTCTGTCTTTACGATGTTTATAGAATAAAATGAGGAGTGCAAATATTAATAAAATGCCAGCTACCCACCACCAAATATGATTTGTATTTCCTTGTAATTCAATTGGTGTTGTATCCCCAATTAACACTAATCCAGCCCAATATTGCGGTGCGGCACCTCGGCCTTCCACGCTAGAGAGGTATTGTATTTTTGCCTTTTTTAGTGCTTCATCCTTTGGAAGTCCTTGGGCGAGATATTCATAAAAATATTCTACAATTTGGGTGCTAGATACCTCATCGATATTCCATAAACTTGTTAGGATACTTTCACTGCCTGCATAATTAAATGCGTGCGCAAGCGAAATTGCACCTTCACCAGATTGATAGATAGATTTTCCTGTTTCACACGCTGTTAATATGGCAAGGTTCGATGAAAGATTAGTGTTGTAAATTTCATAAGCATAAAGTGAATTCTCATCTAAGGCTAGATTTTCTCCTTTTCGCTTGGCAAACACTAATCTACTGAGTTCAGGGGTGATATTGTCGGATTCAGCATGAGTTCCAATGTGTATTATTTTATGTTCTTTAGCATTATTGATAAATAAGGTTTTGCTAGCGTTCTCATTCATGAAATAATTTCCTTTGAAAACTTTGGCGTATTGCTTTACTAAATTTTCACTAAAAGGTTGAGGTAGAAGTGTTAAGTATGATTTATCTAGTTTCATCGAATCTTGTAAACCAAGTACATATTCTTGTTTCATATTCTTATTGAATCCTGGCGCAAAACCGACATAATTCTCGTTATAATCCATAACTTTTCTGTTGTCCTTATAGAGCAAAAGACTGAAGTTGTATGAAATATCATACTTTGCTAAAAGACTATTTGTGGTGAATTCTTTAAAGCTTTTTATAGGTTCGGGCGTCAACATTTCGAAGCTAATATTAAACAGCTCCCTATCTGGAATTACAACCACTTTTTTAGTTTTAATGCTTTCTTCCAAAGGCTGCCAAAGCATTTTGTATAGGTCGTGAAGCAACGCACTTTTTTTCTCCACTGAAAAATCTTCAACTGTCAATTCTTTTATTTTCTTCTCAAGAGTTGAATTGTTTAAAAGGAAAATATTTTTTTTAGATCGTGAAACCACAAATGCATTTAGTTTGTCTTCAATGAAAAGGTAGCGAATTACGGTAGTATTTTCAGGTATCTTTTCTTGTAAATCTTTTATTGGTTCTTCCAGTGTTTCATATCTCATTTTATAATATGCAGGATAGTCCTTTTGTAGTTTTTTCATAAAAAGCTCCCATTTTTCAGACGCTGAAATATAAGCGTTTACCTCTCCATTATTTTTCTCTAATGTCTTTGAAATATTACTTTTAAGAAGCTTTTCCTTTTCAATAATTTCATTCGGAACATTTTGAAAAGCAATGTTATCGCGTATGTTTAATCGTGAACGTATGCGATTGTAAATTCCAGATTCATGAAGTGAAATAGCTTGATCTAGATAAGAATCATCCTTAGTGTCTTGGTAAAGCTCTAGTAGAATCTTCTTTGCGAAATTGAAGAGTTCGTTGTTTTCTTTATTCAGAATAGTTAAATCGTCATAATTATTAACTACTTTTTTACGTTGGTCTAAAATTGAAATTGCTTTGTTGAGTTCAGTTGCATACTGTTTTAGGTCTGCCGTTGTTCTATTTTCTGATAGATGGTATTTAGAGGCTACGTTGGTAAGAATTGCAGTAGGTTTTCGATACTGTATAACAATAGAGTCGGCCGTGCTCATTTCTTCTGCCTTATTGAGAAGGTTAAACGCTATGGCTTTGTCGCTATACTCTAAGGATTTTTTATAATTTTTTAATTTGAAATGTACTATAGCCAAGTTTTGAATCTGGAAAAACTCTTGCAATGTGTTTTTCAAACTATTATTTTGGGAATACTCATAAGCTTCTTCTGCTGCCGAAATAGCCTTGTCCTTTTCTCCTGTTTTCACATAAAACTTAGACAAGTGAATAAACCGATCCAAATTATCCACAGAGTAGCGTCCTTCTGATATTTTCTTGTAAATTCTATCCCCTTCTTCGTAGTAAAACTTAGCTTTTTCTAAATCTCCCATTTCTTCATATAGAGTGCCGCCAACAGAATAAGCTGAAGCTTTCCAATAAGAATCAGCAACCTCGTTGTTTTTGTAATAATCAATTACTTTTTTTAAGTGTAGTTCAGCGTCTTTAAAATTTTGATTCGTTGTTTTAGCTTGAGTTAAAATGATATGTGATATAATCAAATTCATATCGTTTTCTTCATATTCTTTTTGCTTAAGAGCATAGGAATACTCTAAGATTTCTTCGGTTCGTTTAAATTCACCTAAGGTGTTGTGATAAGAACCTAGATTGTCTAATGTGCTAAAAACAAAACCCTTTGCTTGTTTTACGGCATGTTCGTCATTAGAGGTTTTAATGAACTTTTGAAAGTCTTCAATTGCCTCATAGGAAATAGAAATAGCCTCTCGGTTTTTTCCCATTGCATTGAATAAAACAGACATATTCATTTTAAGTAAGCTCGGTCTAAACAGTTCGTTTTTTAAATCGGTGGAGTCGGTTTTATTTAAAGCATTTAAAGCTTTCTCGAAGTAATATTTCGAACTGTCTAATTTAGATTCTTGCCATAATATTCCACCAAGAGCTGTATAAACCTGATTGAAAGATGTGTAGTTTTTTGTTGTGCTTTTATTGTAAAGGGCCAATGACTTTAAATAATGGTTTTTAGCTAATACATAATCTCCAGTTCTCATTTTGTAGTACCCCAACATATATTGAACTGAAGCTGCATCGGTATTTTCAGGATCAGTAATACGTGAAGTTGGTGCTACGGCTTGTTTGAGAATGTTGTATGCTTTTTCTGTTTGCCCTGAATTGTGGTGAACAGATGAAAGTTCGTGCAGCGCTATTTTAATATAATGTGGGTTATTTGATGAGATTATATAATCTGAAAGTTGTTTCGCTTTATCTAATGCTTGTTGTGTTTCTCCATTGTTGAGTTTTAAACTACCTTCAAGCTTTATGTATTCGGAAAGACTGTCGTATTTCTTTATATTTTTATATAATTGAATGTTATTTTTTACAATGGTTTTAGCTTTTTCTAATGAATCTTGACTAATGAGATTTTGAATTTCACTAACCGTCAGAATTTTTTTTTGGGAATAAGATGAAACAGTGCCGAGAAAGCAAAGTAGGGCAAATACACCTATTATTTTGACAATTTGTTTCATTCTTTCTCAAGTTGTCTGAGGAGTTTAGTGTTTTGAATTGATGGGGTGTTTTTAAGTAAGTTTTTGGCTTCTTCAATTTTACCTTCCTTTATCTTAGCTAAAGCCGCATAATACGCAGCTTCTTCTTTAAACATACCTTCTTGAAAACGCTCTTGATTTGTCAAGTACTTTAATGATTCGCTAGCATCTCCTAAAGCTAAATTTGCTACTCCTAAGAAGTAGTTTAATGTGTCGTTTTCTGGGTTGTCTATTAGTAAAACCTCCCATTTCGAAATTGCTTTTTTATAATTTTCTTGCTTGTAGTCTAACATCCCTTCATAAAATTCATAACTATCTGCACTTCCCATTTTTAAAGGTAATCCGATATCGGGTTTAAAGTTTTCTGCAAAAATCTTTTCAGCAGTGTTGTTGCTATCTAACATCCAAAATATACCAAACAACAATATCAATATTGCAGCAGCTGAATACCACATTGTATAGGATTTTGTTTTGGGAGATGACAGGCTTTTTACTTTCGAATTTTCAGTTTCGTCTACGTGTTTGTGAAAATCATTCATTTTGGAACGTCTAATGCTGTCTTCTATCTCTTCACGTATTTTTTTTATGTGTTCTATTTTTTGTTCAAAATCAGGTATTTGTTTTATTTCTTTAGAAATAGAATATTTGTTTAAATCGTTTTCTCGATCTAAATAGGTTTCAATCATATCCCACTCTACTTGGGTGATTTCTATTTGGGTTTTCATTGTGGGGGATTATTTATAATTTAATGCTATTTCTTTTAACTTTTGAATGCATCTGTATTTCTTATTCTTGGCAGAAGCTTCTTCTATACCAAGGTTTTCTGCTATTGTTCTTAAGGGGGCTTTATAAAAATAAAACTGAGTTAAAATGTCTTTACAGGATTGCCCTAAGTTGTTGAATGCATTTAGTGTAATAGACATTTGTAATTCGGCTTTTTCTATTTCATTAGTTTGTACATTGTCTTCAATTGAAAATTGATACAACTTGTCGTTTATAGATGTTGTTTTCTTTTTTGTTGCACTTCTTGTGTAATCTATCCACTTGTTCTTCGCTATGGTAAACAAGTAGGCTTCTATTTGTTGTTCGTTAATAGGTTTAAAATCTCCAGAACATATTTTTTTCCAACAGATTAAAAAAGCCTCTTGGAATATATCTTTTGCATTATCTACGGCACCTCCATTTTTTAATATATAATACTTAGTTTTAGGGTATTCGGCCAGGTAAAATTTTTGCATAGGCATTTCTTTATTGGTCAAAAAAGCATCCAATAGCACGAATTTTTCCTTATTTAGTGTATTATTCATAGAAATTACTATGAAATATACAACATTTTTAAATTAGATTGTTAAAACACCTTATATTCTATATTGTGCTTTTGTGTTTTTTATATGTTACCAATGAATTGTTTATTGTTATAATGGGAAAATCTAAAAAGGTCATCACTAAAAAGCATTTATTTTGAAAAAAGTTTATTTCTGCTGGAAAGGGTGTGATTTTCAGATGAAGAGATAATCACCTCAAGAAGCAAAGGATTTTAAATTGTTATCGCATTCATCAAAAAGTATTTTACTTTTGTTTTCTTAATTTTTAATTATGGCAATAGATCGTTTTGTTGGTTCAAGTTATTCTCAAAAACTTTCCTCAGGGAGTGTTTCGTGGCAATCGCCTAGTAATATCGCATTGGTGAAATATTGGGGAAAGTACGGAGAGCAATTACCAATGAATTCTTCTATTAGCTTTACGCTTAAAAATAGTCATACAAACACCACAATATTCTTCGAGCCAAAGAGTTCTGGCGAATTCGAATTTGAAGTGTTTCTTGACGGAAAGAGGGAATCTTCTTTTGAACCGAAGATTTTAAAATTTTTTGAAAGAATAGAAAAGTACATCTCTTTCTTAAGAGATTATAAATTTAGAATTGAAACCTCAAATAGCTTTCCGCACAGTAGTGGCATTGCTTCTTCCGCTAGTGGAATGAGCGCTTTGGCACTTTGTTTAGTGGATATGGAGCATCAACTGCGCTCAGCTCCCGATGGCTCACCTTCATTGAGCGAAGCAGATATACAAAAAGCTTCATTTCTTGCTCGTTTAGGGTCGGGTAGTGCTTGCCGTAGTTTGCAAGGACCAATTATTGTTTGGGGAGAACATCCCGAAATAGAAGGAAGTAGTAATCTTTATGGAACGCAATACAAGTTCGAGGTACACGAGAATTTCCACAATTATCAGGATACCATTTTACTAGTAGATAAAGGTGAAAAACAAGTTAGCAGTACTGTAGGTCACGAGCTTATGCACGACCATCCTTTTGCGAAACAACGTTTTGAACAAGCTAATTCCAATCTTTCTAAACTCATTCCCGTTCTAAAAAATGGCGATGTTTCTGAATTTATAAAAATCGTAGAGAGTGAGGCGCTCTCATTACACGCGATGATGATGACTTCTATGCCTTATTTTATTTTGATGAAACCAAACACGCTCGAAATTTTAAATCGTATTTGGGCATTTAGAGAGGAGACAGGTAGTAAGGTTTGTTTTACCCTCGATGCTGGTGCAAACGTACACGTTCTTTATCCCGAAGCTGAAAAGGAAAGTGTGCTAAACTTAATAAACACCGAGCTTTCGCAATTCTGCAAAAACAATGAGTTTATTGTGGATGAGGTCGGTTTTGGAGCAGTAAAAAAATGATAAATAAATCATACTTTGTTTTAAGACAGATAATTGTATAAAATAGAATTTAGTTTTAGGACAAAATAATTTACGCTTGTAATTCTTAAAAACTGTATCTTTGCAGCTCATATAGGTTAATTATTACTAAAAATAGTATTTTTAGACCTCACTAAGAATTTATCATATGCACGGCCCCTTATTTTACTCTAAGATTTTACTTTTCGGAGAATACGGAATTATAAAAGATTCTAAAGGACTTTCTATACCGTATAATTTTTATAACGGGGCGTTAAAGATTGATAAGCATCATACAGTTTCCACACACAAGTCGAACGCTAGTTTAAAGCGATTTGCAGATTATTTGGAAAATCTTCAAAGTGAAAATCCTGAATTGGTTTCTTTCGATATGCAGGCGTTAAAAAATGATATTGAAGCCGGATTGTATTTTGACAGTAGTATTCCACAGGGATATGGAGTAGGGAGTAGTGGTGCATTGGTAGCTGCCATATATGATAAATATGCTACCAATAAAATTACTGTTCTTGAAAACCTTACACGTGAAAAACTATTAACCCTTAAGAATGTTTTTGCCGAAATGGAATCTTTTTTCCACGGAAAATCATCGGGTCTTGATCCTTTAAACAGTTATTTAAGCCTGCCTATCTTAATCAATTCTAACGATAATATTGAACCTGCAGGTATTCCATCTCAAACCGAAAATGGCAAGGGTGCAGTTTTCTTATTAGACAGTGGAAGCACAGGTGAAACAGCGCCAATGGTTCAGATTTTCATGGAAAATATGAAGCAGGAAGGTTTTAGAAATATGTTGAAAGACCAATTTGTGAAACATACAGATGCTTGCGTTGAAGACTTTCTTCAAGGCGATGTAAAATCACTTTTTGGAAATATTAAACAACTTTCTAAAGTTGTTTTGGAAAATTTTAAACCTATGATTCCTGCACAGTTCCACAAACTTTGGAAAAAAGGAATAGACAGTAACGCCTACTACTTAAAACTATGTGGCTCTGGCGGAGGTGGATATATGTTAGGTTTTACCGAAGATATCGATAAAGCTAAAGAAGCGCTAAAAGATTACAAGCTAGAAGTTGTTTATAATTTCTAATCTAAGGATTACAAGTTATTTACAATCGTGAATCTGTCTGGTCGAGCACATTCGGATCCTCACCATAAGTATATGTTATTATCGACTTCGTTCAAGTAGTATTGATAATTATTTAAGCATCCTATTTTCAACCTTATAGTTTATGCTCAACCGAAAACAAAAGCTCCTTTTTCTTAAGTTTTTTAGCCTGTTTTCAGTGGTTCGTGGATACAATATTTTAATAATTGTAATTGCCCAATACCTTACTAGTATTTACATTTTAGCACCCGAACTCCCCGTTCGAGAAGTTTTATTCGACGTTAATTTATTAATGCTAGTGCTAGCTTCATCTACTGCGATAGCAGGGGGTTACATCATCAATAGTTTTTACGATAGCGAGAAAGACCTTATCAACAGACCTAGAAAAACAATGTTGGACAGACTGGTAAGTCAGCGTACAAAACTTTCTACTTATTTTGTTTTAAACTTTCTTTCGGTAGTATTTGCTAGCTACGTTTCATTTAAATCGGTTGTCTTTTTCTCGATTTATATCTTTATGTTGTGGTTCTATTCGCACAAACTCAAGAAATATCCTTTTATAGGAAATATGGTGGCAGCCGTACTTGCAGTAGTGCCCTTCTTTGCAATTTTTGTACACTATGCCAATTTCGATATAGTGATTTTTGTTCACGCAACTTTTCTGTTTCTACTTATTTCTATGCGTGAGTTGGTTAAAGATTTAGAAAACCTAAAAGGAGATATCACGCACGGATATAATACAATTCCTGTGGTTTATGGTGAAAAGACTTCTAAACTTATGCTTACGGCTTTAAGCCTGTTAACGCTAGTGCCAATAGTATTACTAATTACAAAGTTTAAAGGTGAAATAGGGTATATGGATTTCTATTTTTACGCAAGTATTGTCGGCTTAGTATTGTTTTTAACAGTTCTGTGGAAATCGAAAAATAAGATTCATTATCTTATTTTACACAATATACTAAAGCTTGCCATTGTAATTGGGGTGTTTAGTATTGTATTGATTAACCCAGGCTTCTTAGCAAATAAATTGTTTTAAAAGAAAAAAACTAACCACTCACCACTCATCACTAACTTCTACTTCATTTTAACAAATAAATCCCAAACCACTACGCCAACGCTTACTGAAATATTAAGTGAATGTTTTGTGCCAAACTGTGGGATTTCAATAACTGCATCGCTTGCAGAAACAACTTTTTGCTGCACGCCTTTAACTTCATTTCCAAAGATTATAGCGTAAGTTTTGTCTTTTGCTACAGTAAATTCGTTGAGGTTTATTGAGTCCTCAGCTTGTTCGATAGACGCTATATAAATGCCTTCTTCCTTCAATTTAGAAATAACATCAAGTGTGTTTTCGGCGTATTCCCAATCTACACTTTCTGTTGCACCAAGTGCGGTTTTATGGATGTCTTTGTGCGGAGGTTGTGCGGTGATACCACAGAGATAAATCTTCTTAACTAAAAAAGCATCGGAAGTGCGAAATACAGAGCCGATATTATTCAAGCTTCTAATATTGTCGAGAATAATAATTAACGGAGTTTTTTCTGAAGCTTTGTATTCTTCAGGATTAATACGGTCTAATTCGCTATTTTTTAGTTTGCGGTTTTTCATAGGCCGGCAAAGTTAATTCTAATAAATTAAAAGTGGAAGGCTAGTTTGTGCTACTTCATAAAAAGATAGGGTTAAGAAAAAGGTGAATTAAAAAATCATTCAACGCGAGTTTTACAAAATCTCGGTTTATTGTTGATAAAACAAGATAATTCATATACACTTCATTTTAAAGGAAACTGCAATTTCGTTACTTTTATCGGTTAAAGAATAATTAGAGTTATGGCGAAGAAGGTTACCCCATTAATGAAGCAATACAACAATATTAAAGCTAAGTATCCAGATGCTTTGCTGTTGTTTCGTGTAGGGGATTTTTATGAAACCTTTGGTGAAGATGCTATTCGTGCTGCCAAAATATTAAACATCACTCTTACGGCACGAAATAATGGGGGCGATAAGATGGAGCTTGCAGGATTTCCTCATCATTCACTAAATACGTATTTGCCAAAGTTGGTTATGGCCGGTTGTCGTGTGGCAATTTGTGATCAGTTGGAAGATCCAAAAATGACCAAAACCATTGTAAAACGCGGAGTGACCGAATTGGTTACTCCAGGTGTTGCCTTTAACGATGATATTCTTCAATCAAAATCAAATAACTTTTTAGCTGCGGTGCATTTCGGTGCTTCAAAGGGATCGGCCAAATCACAAAATATTGGTGTTTCATTTTTAGATGTGTCTACAGGTGAGTTTTTAGTTTCTGAAGGCCCGGCAGAATATGTAGATAAATTACTTCAGAATTTTAGCCCATCTGAAGTGCTCTTTTCAAAACAGAAACGCAAGCTTTTTGCTGAAACTTTTGGAAATGAATATCACGTGTTTCACCTTGAAGACTGGATTTTTCAAGGAGATTATTCTTTTGAAACCCTTACGAAGCATTTCAACACCAAAAACTTAAAAGGCTTTGGAGTTGATCATTTAGAAGAAGGGATTGTTGCTGCAGGGGCTGCGCTTCATTATTTAAGTGAAACTAGACACACCAAGCTTCAGCATATTTCAAGGTTGTCTAGAATAGCCGAAGACGAATATGTTTGGATGGATCGATTTACAATTCGCAATTTAGAGTTGTATCACTCCACACAACAGAATGCTGTTACGCTTTTAGATGTTATAGACAAAACTATTTCACCAATGGGTGGAAGGCTTTTAAAACGCTGGATGGCGCTGCCACTGAAAAACGTTGAAAAAATAAATAGACGACACGAAGTTGTTAGCTTTCTACTTGAGAATCCTGCAGTTTTAGAGAAAATTCAACAATACACAAAGCGGATTAACGATTTGGAGCGACTGATATCTAAAGTTGCCACTGCTAAAGTAAATCCGCGAGAGGTTATTCAGTTAAAAAACTCTTTGGAAGCCATTGTGCCTATTAAAGCACTATCGTTAAACTCAAAGAACGAATCGCTAAAAATTATAGGCGAACAATTACACGATTGTGAACTGCTACGAAATAAAATTAAAGAAACACTTTTTGAAGAAGCACCTGTAAATGTTGCTAAAGGAAATGTAATTGCAGAAGGTTTTTCAGAAACACTTGATGACCTTCGTAATATATCAGTAAATAGTAGAGGATATTTAGATGAAATGCTAGAGCGTGAAACCAATCGCACAGGTATTTCTTCTCTTAAAATAGGTTCAAATAATGTTTTCGGATATTATATTGAAGTTAGAAACACTCATAAAGACAAAGTACCAGCAGAGTGGATACGCAAGCAAACCCTTGTAAATGCCGAGCGTTATATAACCGAAGAACTTAAAGAATACGAGGCTAAAATTCTTGGTGCTGAAGAAAAAATCTTAGCCTTAGAACAAGAGTTTTTTGCTAAGTTAGTAGAGTGGATGCTAGAATATATAGCTTCAGTACAGCAAAACGCTGCCTTGATAGCGCAATTAGACTGTTTGTGCTCTTTCGCAACTCAGGCTAAAGAAGCGAACTATAGTCGTCCGCTACTTGATAATTCCTTCGATTTAGAAATAAAAGACGGACGTCACCCCGTTATTGAAAGGCAATTACCACCCGATTCCCCTTATATTGCAAATGATGTTTTCTTAGATAGGGAATCTCAACAAATTATTATGATTACCGGTCCTAATATGAGTGGTAAGTCGGCAATACTTAGGCAAACAGCTTTAATAGTATTGTTGGCACAGATGGGGAGTTTTGTTCCTGCATCGGCTGTTAGGATGGGTTGTGTAGATAAAATTTTTACCAGAGTAGGGGCTAGCGATAATATTTCGATGGGCGAATCTACTTTTATGGTTGAAATGAATGAAACAGCAAGTATTCTAAATAACCTATCGGAGCGCAGTTTAATTCTATTAGATGAAATTGGACGTGGTACTAGTACTTATGATGGGATATCGATTGCTTGGGCGATTAGTGAATACTTACACGAGCATCCTTCTCGCGGGAAAACACTTTTTGCTACGCATTACCACGAGTTGAATGAAATGACTGAAACTTTTGAGCGAATCAAAAATTTCAATGTCTCGGTAAAGGAATTAAAAGACAATGTGCTTTTTCTGCGAAAATTGATTCCTGGTGGTAGTCATCACAGTTTTGGGATACACGTTGCAAAAATGGCTGGAATGCCACAAACGGTCCTTCAGCGCGCAAATAAAATCTTAAAAAGGCTAGAAAAAAATCACGGATCGGAAGAATTGACTGAAGAAATGAAGTCTATTTCACAAGATGAAATGCAATTGAGCTTTTTTAAATTAGACGATCCTCTGCTTGAAGAATTGCGTGAAGAAATATTAGATATTGATATTGATACACTTACGCCTGTGGAAGCTTTAATGAAGCTAAATGAAATTAAGCGAATGTTAGAGCGGAATGCAACGTTAAAAATAAAAAAGTAAATTTTGAAAATAATTTCTCAAAAAACACTTTGTGATTGAAGTAAAATTTATAAATTTGCCTCCGCTTTGAATAAGAAGCGACGTTCATTAAAAATCTTGCGAAAATAACCTTCTCAGGTAAAATTGAGAAAATAGAGTATCTTCAAATTTATTGGAGGTGCTTGTTTCGGTTTTTAAGAATACGCGAAAATAGCTCAGTTGGTAGAGCGCCACCTTGCCAAGGTGGAGGTCGCGGGTTCGAATCCCGTTTTTCGCTCAACTGAAATCCCGTTTTTCGGTGTTTTTGTTAAGTCCAGGTTGTATTAGACAACCTCTTTTAAGCTCGAGTGGTGGAATTGGTAGACACGCCGGACTTAAAATCCTGTGACCATTTGGTCGTGCGGGTTCAAGTCCCGCCTCGAGTACGAAATCCCCTTTGTTGTAAAACATTGGGGATTTTTTTTATCTGTTATTTATTAACCTTTTATTTCTCCCTAATTCTCTTCTATTCCGTAAATTTGCCATTCATCAAAATGCTAAAAGCTAATGGCTAATTTGATATTGAATATTCTTTCTCTTGGCACAAAACCACTCATCGAAAAACAGCGAAAGTTCCACAACTTAATCGTTGAATTTAGACATAGGTTTTCAAATCCACAGCGAGCTTCCAGGGCTTTAGATGATATTAAGGAGTTCTATGAAAAATTAGACAACCTCGATTTCAACTATGTTTTCTTTAAAGATTACTATCGTGAATATATAGAAAACCTAAACAGGTTTAGACCACAGGACAACAATCCCGATCTAACTTTTATCCGAATAGCGCTTACAGAGAATAAGTGGAAGCCAACCGAACCATTGCCAATATTTGTTCACCATTTAAAATATAAGAATAGACTAACTTCTGGATTGTTTATTTCTCGAGAGAAAAAACTAAATCTCAAAAAAATAAAAGATACCAAGGTAATTACTGAAGCGAGCAGTAAGTCTGAATCGGATAAAAAATGGACTAGGATTCCAATTAGAGAAGAAAGAGAGAAGATGTTAAGATAATCTTCGATTAAACTATAATGCAAAAAAAAGCCTTTTCAATTAAGAAAAGGCTTAAATTTTATAGCAAATTTATTGCTTACTGACCGTCAGTTGCGTCTTCTACAGCATCTTTAGTGTCTTCAGCAGCATCTTCGATAGCATCTCCTGCATCTTCCATTGCATCTCCTGTTGCATCAACAGCATCATCAATAGCGTCACCAGCGTTATCTAGTGCGTTTTCAGTTTCAGTTTCAATAGACTCAGCAGTTTCGTCAACTTTTACTTCAGTAGTTTCTCTACAAGAGTAAACAGAAGCAACTAAAGCAAGAGCTGCAAGTGATAAAAATATTTTTTTCATTTTGGTAATATATTAGTGATTAATAATGAGCAAAAGTAAGTAAAAAAATGATTCAAAATTTTTTTTCTGTTAAAAATTTCCAATACCGCTTAGGAATATGCTTAATATGTAGCTTAATATTCTTTCTTGAGCCTATATTACTGCTATTAAAGTAATTGAACCATAGCTTTTGAAACTCTATTTCTTCATACGTAAAATATAAAGAAGCTTTATCTCCTCTGTGGATATCTTTTGATAGCTCTAAGGTAATGGTTTGAACGTTTAATAAGTCGTAAAATATTCCATAATTTCTTTTTATATCGTAAATCAACCACCTTTGATCTGCATATCTACTTTTGAAGTGGGATGTGTTTAAAGGTAAAACATCAAAATCTGGTTCTATTGTAGCGAAGTATATTCCGTCCTTAGTAAGTTGAAATCGTACAAATGCATCCATTCTGTGTTTTTCTCTATCTACCTTTTTTACGGTTTTTTCTAAATGTAAAATTTCCGAATCGGTAAAATCATTTTCTATACTTACACTCGCGGATAACGCTTTTCTTATATAATAGAGAATAGTATTTTCAATATTTAAGGTTTCACTTAAAAATGCTTTATAAAGCTTAGTCTTCGCCTTAGGTGATATTTTCTTAGACAAGCCCTGCCAGACTCGCTTGGCTTTTTTTGGTTCAGAAAGTATTGTTATGCTATGGTCGAAAAAGTTAGGTTCGTAGTGCTCTTCTTTTATAATTGAAACTTCTTTTAACTTGTGTTCATAAACATAGAACACACTCGACAAAAGACCTTCAAAAGAACCATCGTATTTTAAAATGGTTTTCACGCAGATAGTGTATTCGGATTGTCGAAAAGGCTTAATTGATTGCTTAAAGTTGCCGAAAACTTGGAACTCGAGTTTGATAGAATTATGCTTTTGAGTTGTGCGGAGGTTCTATCCTTTGTTTCAAAAGTAGTAGAATCGCAAACAATAAAATATTTAGCTCGGTTTAAGGAAGCTCCAATAGATTTTAAGTTTTCCCAATTTAACTTTCGATATCTGCGTGCCTTGATAATTTTATTTACAGATTTTAGTCCTAAGCCTGGCACGCGTAATAACATTCTCATATCAGCTTTATTGACATCTATAGGAAACTGATCTAGATTTCTCAACGCCCAACTTAATTTTGGATCTATATCCGACTCTAGATTTGGGTGTTCTTTGTTTAACAGTTCACGAACGTCAAATCCATAAAAGCGAAGAAGCCAATCGGTTTGGTAGAGTCTGTTTTCGCGCAAGATTGGAACGGCCGATCCGATTGTGGGTAAGCGACTATCGTTGCTGATTGGGACGTAGCCCGAATAATAAACCCTTTTTAGATTAAACGATTTGTAAAAATATGCTGAAGTGTACATTATTTCAGCATCGGTTTCGCCACTAGCCCCAACTATCATTTGAGTACTTTGCCCAGCGGGAGCGTAAATGGGAACTTTTTTCAGAAGTTTCTTTTCATTTTTATATTGAATGATTTCATTTTTCACTTTTTCCATAGGTTTTATAAAATCCTTTCTATCCTTTTCAGGTGCAAGGAGTTTTAAACCTTTTTCAGTTGGAATTTCAATATTCACCGACAGTCTATCTGCATAAAGTCCGGCTTCTCGCATCAATTCATCACTCGCACCGGGAATAGATTTTAAATGAATATAACCGTTGAAATTTTCTTCTTGCCTGAGCTTTTTTGCCACTGCAATTAGACGCTCCATGGTGTAATCGGCATTCTTGAAAATTCCACTGCTAAGAAACAGGCCTTCTATATAATTTCTTCTGTAAAAATTAATAGTTAGATCTACCACTTCTTGAACTTTAAAAGCAGCTCGTTTTATGTCGTTACTTTTTCGAGTTACACAGTAAGCGCAATCAAAAATGCAGTGATTGGTTAAGAGTATTTTTAATAGCGAAACACATCTGCCGTCTTCGGTATAGCTATGACATATTCCCATGCCATTGCTATTGCCTAAACCTTTATATGTGTTCTTTCTATTACTACCGCTAGACGAGCAGGAAACATCATATTTTGCTGCGTCTGCCAGTATTTCTAACTTTTCATTTATTCTTTTAAAATCCATACAATATTGGAATATTGCCAAAATTAAGGAAATAATCCTAGAAAGTAGGTTTAAATCCAAAATTAATTTGGATATATTCCAAAATGAAGTATATTTGTGTATGGAATCTAAACTAACCATTGAGGCACAGCGATTTAAGAAAATTCGCGAAGAACAAAGACACACCCAGCAATCGTTTGCTGAACTTTTAGATATTGGGTCTACCACCGCTGATATTGAGCGTGGTAAAACAAAAATTACTGGGAAAGTAGTAATGGAGTTAATGGCGCAATTTAATATTAATCCATTGTGGCTTTACGGCAAAAGTTATGAGAAGCACATCGATTCTTCCAGAGGAGATGTTAGTCCAAAAATTATCACTTTAGATACCGAAGGCAATGACAGTATTCTTTTAGTGAATCAAAAAGCTGCGGCTGGTTATCCTAACAACATTCAGGATACAGGTTGGTATCAAACTTTACCAGCATTTAATATTCCTTTGCCAGAATATAGAAATGCCTCATATAGAGGTTTTCAAGTAGAAGGAGATAGTATGTTGCCAAATATAAAACCTAATGAATGGGTTTTAGGTAGGGCAGTAGCAAGTATTAATGAGGCTACCGATTCTAAAATTTATATTGTTGTTTTAAGAGATTCTGTTTTAGTGAAAAAATTACAGAAAATACCTGGTAACCCTCAGTCTATTAGGCTGATTTCACTAAACGAAAGTTATTTACCTATAGAAGTAAAAGTAAGAGACATTCAAGAGCTTTGGATGGTAAATAGTAAGTTGAGCTTCGGTGTAGATGAGCCTTCAGAAAGTAGTTTGCTAAGACAATTGCAGCAATCTATGGATGAATTAAAAGGACAGATAAGCGGGTTGAAATAAAAAAGGATGCTCATTTCTGGGCATCCTTTAATTTGTATAGGCAAGATGAAAATTAGTCTCTATCCTTTACTTTAATTTTAGTATCACCGTCTTCGTCGGTTTTAATTTTCACCTTTTCGTCTTCGGTTTTCATTTTAATTTTGTCACCGTCGTCTTTTACTTTAATATCTGCGCCCTTGTCTTGCATGTCCTCAATTAAAGTTTCTTCTAAGGTTTCTTCTTTAGTTTCTTGATCTCTACAAGATGTAAGAGAAACTGTTAAAAATCCTGCAAATAAGGCAATCATTGTTAATTTTTTCATTGTTTGATTTAGTTTTAGTTAGTGATTAGTTTATGTTAAAATTACAAAGTGATTAGTCGTTTCCGATTTCATCAATTGTTTTGTCTATTTCTTCATTTACTTCCTTGTCTACTTTTTTAGCAGCTCTTTCTAAAATTCCCTCGTTGTCTGTTTTTTCAGGAGTTTCAACTTTTACTTCGCGAATTACTTCTTTAGTTTCAGTTTTAGTTTCACGACAAGAACCAAGTGCTACAGCAGATATAGCAAATAATAAAATTAATTTTTTCATATATAGATTTAATTAGATTGTTTGGACAAATCTAAGGTAATTAAAAATACACTTATGGTAATTAAATACTAAAAAATGTGAAAGAATTACTAATATAAAAGAGGATTTTTAAATAAGTACGACGTAAATCGTGAAATAAATGAGGGTTTAATTGTGGTGTTTGGCAATGTAATCCAGCACTTTATTGGTGGCTCCAGTGTTTGAGTTAACAAAGTGTCCACTAATCATTCCTGTTTTCTTTCTATAGTTTGCGTCAGAGACCAACTTTGTTAAAACATCACTAAGTTCTAGGGGATTTGAAATTGAAAATAGGCCAGCTAAATTGCGGAGTCGTATGGCTTCGGGGAACTCATTGTAATTCTTTCCAATTATAATAGGCACTCCAAAAGTTGCTGGTTCTAAAATGTTATGTAATCCCGTTCTACCCATAGCACCACCTACATAGGCTATATCTGCATAGCTGTATAACTTGGTAAGAAGACCAATGCAGTCAATAATTAATACGGAGTATTCGGCGAGATTAACATCGTCTTTCTGTGAATGAAGAATAACTTTTTGTTTGTATAGTTTTTCGGTAAACGCCTCAATTTTACTTTGTTCAATTTTATGAGGCGCAATAATAAATTTCACATTTCTTGGTGCTGAATTTATATAATCTAAAAGTACAGCTTCATCTTCTGGCCAAGTACTCCCGCAAACAATACAAAGTGAGTCTCCTTTAAATTCCTTAGCAAACTTTAGCGTATTGTTCATTTCAATTTGATGAGATACTCTATCAAATCGAGTGTCGCCACTTAAGGTTGTGTTTTTAAAACCTATGCTATTTAATAGTTTAACCGAATTTTCTTCTTGTAAGAAAAAGTGGTTGAAACTTTTTAGCGCTTTCCGCATAAATCCTCCATAAGGTTTAAAAAAGATTTGATTATCTCTGAATACCCCAGAAACAAGTAGGGTAGGGATGTTTTTCTTTTTTAATTGAAGAAGGTAGTTTGGCCAGAACTCATATTTTACAAAAATTGAAAGCGATGGATGTATAGCATCTATAAATCGCTTAGCATTTAAAGGTGTGTCCATAGGTAGATAAACAACTACATCTGCTAAAGATGTGTTTTTCTTAATCTCATAACCCGAAGGTGAAAAGAAACTAACTATGATTTTATGATCGGGTTTTGCCTTTTTCATCTCCTCCATAATCGGTACTCCCTGTTCAAACTCACCTAAGGATGCGCAGTGAAACCAAATAGTTTTATCGGAAGTCGAGATGTTTTTACCAAGAATATGCACCACATCTTTTCTGCCATCAACAAACAATTTTATTTTTTTGCTGAATAGCGCCACAATCCTCAAGGCGAAGGAGGCTAAATAAATAAGTAGGTTATAGATTATGTGCATCGCGTGTAAAAATACCAAAATTCGACATCCAAATTCTAAAATATCCTCTCAATAATCTAAATCGCCAATAACTCGTTAAGTTGAAGTTTACAAACTTCATTTTTCGTAATTTTACAAATTCAATACTATTACAAAAAATGAGAAAAATTCAAATGGTAGACCTTAAGGGTCAATATAAAAATATTAAGGAGCGTGTAGATAGTTCTATTATGAACGTAATTGAAACTACAGCTTTCGTAAATGGTCCAGAAGTTCACCAATTTCAAAAGGAGCTTGAAGATTACCTTGGGGTAAAACACGTTATTCCTTGTGCAAACGGTACCGATGCCCTTCAAATTGCTATGATGGGTCTTGGCTTAAAACCTGGTGATGAGGTTATCACTGCCGATTTTACTTTTGCCGCAACTGTAGAAGTTATTGCACTTTTACAGTTAACTCCGGTTTTAGTTGATGTGGATCCGGTTAACTTCAATATTGATATTGAAGCAATTAAAAAAGCTATTACTCCAAAAACAAAAGCTATTGTTCCTGTACATCTTTTTGGTCTAGCGGCCAATATGGATGAAATTATGGAAGTTGCTGAACAACACAATCTTTATGTAATTGAAGATAACGCCCAAGGAATTGGCGCAGATTATACTTCAAAAGATGGCACTAAGAAAAAAACTGGTACTATTGGGCACGTTGCTTCTACTTCATTTTTCCCTTCTAAGAACTTAGGATGTTATGGTGATGGTGGAGCAATTTTCACAAATGACGATGATTTGGCGCACATAATTCGCGGCATTGTAAATCACGGTATGTACGAACGTTATCACCATGATGTTGTAGGCGTTAATAGTAGATTAGATTCTATTCAAGCTGCTGTGCTTCGTGCAAAATTACCTCATTTAAATGACTACAATAAAGCTAGAAAAATCGCAGCTCAAAAGTATTCTGAAGCTTTTAAAAATCATAAGAACATCATCACACCTACTGGCTGTGGAAAGTGTTCGAATGAAGAAATAGATGGATGCAACTGTCACGTTTACCACCAATACACCTTAAAGATTGTAGATGCAGATCGCGATGCTTTAGTGAAACATTTGAATGAAAACGAAATTCCTTGCGGTGTTTATTACCCAATTCCGTTACATCTTCAAAAGGCTTACAAAGATGAGCGATATAAAGAGGAAGATTTTGAGGTTACCAATCAGTTAGTTAAAGAAGTTATTTCTTTACCAATGCATACCGAGCTTGATGATGAGCAGATAGATTATATCACAAAAACTGTCATCGAATTTATGGAGAATAATTAATAAAGAAATAGCCTGAGTTACAGGAGTAGAATTATGAAAAAAATATTAGTAACAGGAGGATTAGGATATATAGGTAGTCACACTGTAGTTGAATTACAAAAAACAGGATATCAAGTTGTAATTATAGATAACTTATCCAATTCGTCTTTAGACGTTTTGGAAGGTATTACAGATATTACTAAAACTCCACCCACTTTTGAACGTTTGGATCTTCGTGAGAAAGCGGCAGTATCCGACTTTTTTAAGCGCAATAATGATATTGATGGTATTATTCACTTTGCAGCAAGTAAAGCTGTAGGGGAAAGTGTAGATAGACCATTATTGTATTACGAAAATAATCTAAACACTCTTATTTATTTGCTTCAGGAGTGTAACACTCATCATATCAATAATTTTATTTTCAGTTCATCTTGCACTGTTTATGGTGAGCCAGATTCGTTGCCAATTACCGAAGATGCTCCTGTAAAACCTGCTACTTCACCTTATGGTAATACCAAGCAAATTGCTGAGGAGATATTAAAGGACACTTGTTCTGTTTCTTCTTTAAAAACTATTGCACTACGCTATTTCAATCCAATTGGAGCACACGAAACTGCGTTAATTGGTGAGCTACCTGCGGGAGTGCCTCAAAATTTAGTTCCGTTTATCACTCAGACTGCAGCTGGAGTTCGCGAACAACTTTCTGTATTTGGTGACGATTATCCAACTGAAGATGGTAGCTGTATTCGCGATTATATTCATGTTGTAGATTTAGCAAAAGCACACGTTATTGCTTTAGAACGCCTTCTTTCAGAAAAAAACAAATCGAATTATGAAGTTTTCAATTTAGGTACAGGAAGAGGAAGTTCTGTGCTGGAGGTAGTAAATTCGTTTGAAAAAACTACAGGGGAAAAATTGAATTACAAAATTGTAGATCGTCGCCCAGGTGATGTTATTTCTGTTTACGCCGATACTAAAAAAGCTAATGAAGAACTAGGTTGGAAGGCACAAAAAACAATGGAAGAAGCCTTAGCATCTGCCTGGAAATGGGAGCTGAAAGTACGTGAAAATTCATAAAAACGTAAGGGTTTATAAAATCGTTTATTTAAACTTAAGATAGGTTTAACGCTCATTTTTTGGAATTAGGAGCTAATATTTGTTTCTTTGCACTCGAATAGTACTCTGGACTTCTGCTTCAAAATGAATGCTTTGCGAGCTGAAGGGGGTCAAAAAAAATATGATGAAGTTAGTTTCAGTGAAACGACAAACAAAAACAGAAAAACGATTTACACAAAAAATGGGAATGTTCACAACAAGTGTGATTTACATTAAAAAAACATTTTTAAACATCCCTTTTAAAACATTACACAAATATCGCGAAACCTATTATGGTGAAATTAAAGATTGCGAAGATTGTGTTATAAGTGCTTAGAAAAATTGTGAATTCATAATTTTGAATTCAAAAGAAACGCCGAATGATTCCTTATCATTCGGCGTTTTTTATTTTAGTTGATTTAAGATATACACATCAAACCTCCCAAAACCGGTCTGTCCACTCATCATCCGAAAACTTTAATTGGGAGTGTTTTTCCTCGACTTCCTTCCACGCTTCTTGAGTAGTAATAGCTCGTATTTCTTGGTATAATATGCGTTCTTCAAAGCCTATATAAGTAGTTAGTTCCTCTTCAATTTTGTGAAAAACTGTATGGAGGCTAGACGTTTCATTAAACAATCGATTTAGTCGTCGGTGATTTGCAATAGCCCTTTTCACTCGAACATTATTATTCCCTAATATTGGAAAAATAAATTCTTGTTCAATTTCAAAATGTGGATCTAGATAAGTTTCTTTAAACCAATCGATATAACCCTTAATCCGATTACTATCAATTTTTCTTTGAAGCGCTTCTCTTATTCGTTCACAAAAAAGAATCACCTCATCGTGATCTTCAATAAGAGGTGTAAGTGATAAATATTTATTTTCGATTCCTTTATGCATTTTTTTTATCCATTCTTAAACAATTAAACAAATTTCATAAAACTGATTTCTAATAGTTATGAGGTTAATCATAAGTAGAAAACTTGTTGTTTTAATTTAGGACAATAAGGTAATTTTATTTAATTTTGAATGATTCTAAATAACGAAACTAAAAAATGTATTAATTATGAAACTAGCATCACTTATAGACAATCTAGAATACAATGAAAACAGACCAGCGATTCAGGTTTTAATAGATACCGATTCAGGGAAGGAAATCAGGATTACTTTTAAGGAAGGTCAGGTAATGAAAGAGCACAAAACGCCATTCCCAATTGTGGTGGAAATTTTTGAAGGCGCCATAGATTTTGGAGTAAATGGGACAATTCATAATTTAAAGAAAGGTGATTTAGTAGCGCTTGAAGGTGGAGTGCCACACGATTTAAAAGCACTTGAAACGAGTACTGTTAGGTTGAGCTTAAACAAAGCTGATTCAGCTACTCGTGTAGAAGGTGTAGCCAAAAATTCATAATTGCTATTCTATTTAGTTATTAAGTTATCACCGGTTTTATTATAAAAACTAGAAAAAATGTATTCATCAAATAAAATAGATTCATTTGTAGAAAAGTCGCCTATTCTCAAGGAAGTAATCGACTTAAAACCTGTGGTTTGGCTTAACGACAAAAAGAAACGCCATTCTGAAATGCCTAAATTTCCTATAAAAATGAAGGATATACAGGCTGCGGAAGAATTGTGGAAACGATTTGCTCCGTTTTTTGTTAAAGCTTTTCCAGAAACTGAAGCTACAAACGGCATTCTTGAATCTCCTTTAAAGGAAATTCAAAATATGAAAGAGCTTTTAAACCAAGAATCGCCAAAGATTGAAGGTCGTTTATTTTTGAAATGTGATAATGCCTTACCTATTGCTGGATCTATTAAGGCTAGAGGAGGTTTTTTTGAGGTGTTACACTATGCAGAAGAATTAGCCTTAAAGGCTGGAATCTTAAATAAAGTAGATAGCTATGAAGTTTTTCTTTCTGATAAATTCAAGCAATTTTTTAGCAAATATAAAATAGGCGTTGGCTCTACAGGCAACCTCGGGTTGAGTATTGGAATTATTAGTGCTAAGCTCGGTTTTCAAGTAACGGTTTATGTTTCTGCCGATGCTAAACCTTGGAAAAAAGATTTGTTGCGCTCCAAAGGAGTTCAAGTAGTAGAGTTTGCAGGAGATTTTAGTGAAGCAATTTTGGCAGGAAGACAAAAAACAAAAGCCGACCCAATGGCTTATTTTGTTGATGATGAAAATTCTAAAAAACTGTTTTTAGGCTATACAGTTGGGGCGCTTCGATTGGCGGAACAATTAGAAAAAGCTAATATTAAGGTGAACGATTCGCATCCGTTGTTTGTATATTCTCCTTGTGGTGTTGGTGGCTCTCCCGGAGGAACTGCCTTTGGGCTAAAACAAATTTTTGGCGATAATGTACATTGTTTCTTTGTAGAACCTACACATTCACCTGCGGTGTTAACAGGTTTAGTTACGGGTGAAATGAGTAATATTAGTGTACAGGATATTGGGATAGACAATAAAACTGAGGCCGATGGCTTAGCAGTAGGACGTCCTTCAAAATTTGCAACTTCGGTTAGTGAACATTTAATTAGTGGTATTTATACTCTTGAAGATCATCGTCTCTTTAGGCTATTAAGTCAATTGATGGACACTGAAAAAATATTCTTAGAGCCTTCAGCTACTGCTGGCTTATGCGGTCCGCAGATTATTTCAAAAACAGAGTATGCCGAAAATAATAATATTAATATGAACAATGCCACCCATATCATTTGGGCTACAGGTGGTGACTTAGTACCAGATTTTGAAAGAAAAGAGTTTTATAATAGAGGTAAAAGTATTACAGAGTAAAGCATAGTGTTTACTAAAAAAAGCGAGAGAAACTTTGTTTCTACTCGCTTTTAATTTGAAGGCCCCCTCAACCTTCAAAGATGTATTATGGCTAATTCTATAAAGGGTTTTTTAATCTATAAGTTCTATTCCAAAGACATAATCGTTGAAAACCTGAGTGTTTGAAATTGAATTTGCCACTAAATCAAATTCAAAATAATTGGTTTGTACAGTATTTCCGTTAGCCAAAGAAGTGAGATAGTAAGTCTTGTTGCATTCACTGTAAACTGTAGAATAAAATTCAGTATTTATATTTGTCGGAATTGAAAGTAAATCTGAATACGTTCCGTTAGTAGGATCTATTTTTACGATTTTTCTCGAATTGATATCAGGCATATCCATTATTGCTAACAGTCCAAAGCTTTTAGAATATTCTAATCCGATAAATCTCACAAAATCTGTATTTGAAAATGATGGATATAAATCAACATGAGAGCTTGTATTATTAGATACATTTACGGTTATCAAATTCGTTCCTGAAACAAAATACAATTCGTTTACACCGTTTGAAGCTGCACTCATAGATTCTACGTGAAAGAAACTGTTATTGTTAAAAGTGGTGTTTATCGCTGGAATTGTAAGTGCTGTACTTGTAGTTCCATTGCTCATATTAAATGGTTTTACAGAAAAGTGATTGTCGGTTCCAGAATTTGCGTAACCAGAGTTTGAAACTTCAATTACATAACTTTCTCCACCGACAATTATAGGTGCAGCTATATTTGATGGAGTAGTAAATTCCTGTCCTGTCCCCGTATTTGTGTTGAAAGTGAAATATTTTCCAGCTCTCGTTACAAGAATACCGTGTAGCCTACTATTATCATTATATAAGGAAGTACTTGTAGGTAATTGATAAGTGAGATTGGTATTAGTTGTTAAACTTCCCTCAAAAATAGGAGCGGAACTGTCTAGGTCGTTTATAAGAAACGAATTGTAATCTATAACAGCATTTACATTGTTGTCGAATACTGTATTTAAAGCCAGTAGATTTTTATTGTAATTGAAACATGGTGAATTGTTTGTGTCATCGTTTATAGTACTGTCGTCATCAGAAGAGCAACTAGTAAATATTAAGCAAGTTAGAACTGCAAAGCTGAAAATTGATAAAAAAGTTTTCATAGTATTGATATTTTTGATGTTATATCATTATATCAACACGGGTTATAAATTGTTACCCTTAAAAAATAAAATAAATAGAAAATTAATGGGAACTCGATATCGAGTTATAGGTGTATAGCCTTTAATATCTAGGCTAAGATTAATAATACATCTTTAGAAAAGGAATAAAAAAACGTCGGAGCAAATTGGCTTTCGACGTTTTAGATTATTTTAAATATGAAGTTTTGCTTTACATTTCTGCTTTTTCAGTTTCTGCCGAACGGTCAATTTTCTTTACCAAACCTTGTAATACATTTCCTGGTCCAACTTCAATAAATTTTGTTGCGCCATCTTTAATCATATTCTGAATGCTTTGAGTCCATTTTACTGGAGCTGTAAGTTGGAATATAAGATTTTTCTTTATTTCAGAAGGGTCTGTAACTGCGAATGTTGACACGTTTTGATAGATAGGGCAAGCTGGAGCTGTAAATTGAGTAGCTTCAATGGCAGCAGCAAGTTCTTCTCTTGCTGGCTCCATTAATGGGCTGTGGAATGCACCACCTACTGGTAAGATAAGTGCTCTACGTGCTCCTGCTTCTTTTAAACTTTCACAAGCTGTGCCTACAGCATCAATTTCACCAGATATAACTAATTGTCCTGGGCAATTGTAATTTGCAGCAACTACAATTCCTGGAGTATTTGCACAAATCTCTTCAACTAAATGATCTTCTAAACCTAAAACAGCAGCCATAGTCGAAGGTGTTTGCTCACAGGCTTTTTGCATTGCTAAAGCACGCTTGTAAACCAACTGCAATCCATCGCTAAATGCTATGGTTCTATTTGCTACTAAAGCTGAAATTTCTCCTAATGAATGTCCAGCAACCATATCAGGTTGAAATCTGTCGCCCATTACTTCTGCTAATATTGTAGAGTGTAAAAATATAGCTGGTTGTGTAACTTTTGTTTCCTTCAATTCGTCGGCAGAACCTTCAAACATAATTTTGGTAATATCAAAGCCTAAGATTTCATTGGCTTGATTAAATAATTCTTTTGCTTTCGCAGAATTATCGTAAAGGTCTTTACCCATTCCAGTGAATTGAGCACCTTGTCCAGGGAAGATATATGCTTTCATTTAATTCGTTTTTTTATTTGAGTTGCAAAAATAGGAATTAATTCCACGATTTTACTTGCTAACCATAAAGGATTGGTTTTGCGATAAGCGACACGTTTTTATTAAATCAAGAATATTTATTTATAATTGAGTTCACTTTCGGTAAATAACTACTTCCAAATAGATTAAGATGCACGAGTAAGTAGTAAAGTTGCCAAAGAGAAACCCTGTCTTCCCAACCTTTTTCTAAAGGAAAAATAGAATTGTAGTTGATGATTAATTCTTCTGAAAATCCTCCAAACAACTCCATCATTGCAATATCCATTTCCCGAGGAGCAAAAGCGACCGCAGGATCTATTAAAACAGCTTGACTTTTTTTACTGACCATATAGTTGCCACTCCACAAATCACCGTGAATTAAAGATGGTGCTTCATTTGGGATTATTTTGGAAATGGTTTTATAAAAGCTAGCTAGCTTTTTAAACTGAAATCCATTTTCTGACGCCATATTAAATTGTGGCTCTAACCGATTACTTATATAAAATTCTGAAGCAGATTTACTAAAGTTGTTTTTTTGAGGCAGACTACCAATATAGTTATCGTGGTCTAATCCAAAATCTGTTTGTGTTACCTGGTGAAGCTTTGCTAAATTATCGGCAAAAGATTCCCAAAAACCAGCATTTAGCTCTCCATTTGAGATATATTGGAGTAATAAATATGAGGTGTTTTCAATTTCCCCATTTGCTAAAACCTTAGGGATTTTAAAACTATTCGAATCTCTCAAATAGTTTAAACCTTTTGTTTCAGCAGTAAACATTTTAGGGAATTTTGTAGCATCATTCAATTTAACTACAAAATCCCCTTCTTTACATTTCAGTAGGAATACTTCATTGATATCTCCACCAAAAAGTTGCTTAACCTCAATTAGATTTAAGTTGTTTTGGGTCGCAATATTTTGAATTCTACTGATATAAATAGACAAGCTATTAAGGTGTCCTGTTGATTACGAGAATTAATTTAGAATAAACTTTTTACTCAATGTTCTACCGTTAGTAAAGTTGAATTTTACAATGTAAAAACCTTTGTCTAAGGCTGTAAGATTAACAATTCCAGATTGAGAATTTGCTTTTTCATTGATAACACTTTGTCCGCCTATATTGTAAATAGAGATATCGCCAACGTTTGTAGTTAGATTGTTTAGTCGGTAATTAAGTATGTTTTCATTTACAAATACAGCAATAGCGTTTTCTGAAAAATCATTTACCGACATTGTTTGTGGCTTGGCAGCTTCAATTAAGAATTGTAAGCCTAGTTTGGTAAATTTTGCTGAATGTTCAGGGGTGTCGAAAAAAGAATAAACATCCTCATCTGTATGTATTTTTGGATTAGACTCGCTGAATTTAGCTTCAAAAGGAAATGCTGCTTCGTAACCATTGTTTGCCCAGCTTGCGTGATCTGAACAACCGTATCCACATTCGGTAAAGTTATAGGTAAAAGCGTGGTTACCAGTTCCGTTATAATGATCCATTAAATCAACCAAAAAGTTGTTTAATGCGCTACTGTTGTACCAATCTGTAGAAATCCAAACATCTTCGTTAGAACCATTGTAGCCTGTCATATCAAACTGAACATAGGCTCCAACATTTATTCCGTTGCTTGCATATTCTGAAGCTATTTCTTCTGAACCTACAAGTCCAATTTCTTCAGCAGCATAAGCCATAACTTCAATAGTGCGATTTGGAACAAACTCCTTTGCTATAAGCACACGAATCATTTCATTTAAAGAAGAGATTCCTGAAGCATTATCATCGGCACCAGGAGCATCATTAATATCCCAAAATGAAGTTGAATCTAAATGTCCACCAATAATAACATATTCATCTGGAGTGTTGGCTCCATCAATAGTTAGAATTACAGAAGGCATTGGTGTGTTTTGATGATTGTAAATACGAGTGTGAATGTCGGTTCTGCCGGATTGTGCAATCATAGCATCCCATTTGGCTTTTAAGTCGTGAACAGATTGTTCGCCTTGAGATGTTTCGTGATGACGGGTTCCGTAAGCTTGCAATTCTAGAATATCATCTTCTATGTTTTGGTTATTAACCAGATCTAGGCATTCATTTACCAAATCGGTTTCTGTGATTGTGTATTCTAAAAATGAATTTCTGCTTTGAACTCTATTTAAAGCTTGTAGCGCCTTTTCTTTAGAAGGTCTAAAAATATATCCTGGACCGTGAACTTGAACGTTTTCGTGTATTTTGTGAGAAACTTCATCAGTAAGATAAACAGCAGATTCGTTGTTTTTTGTATCTAATATTTGAATATCATTTGGGTACAGCTGCTTAAATTTTAAAGCAGTCTCTCCACTCATTGTTGCGTAAAATGAATTGTTGTTTTGTGCAATTACCGCAGTTGCTAAAAAAAAGAATAAGATAAAGGTTGTTGTAAGGTTTTTCATTGGGAAGTTTGTAAGTTAATTTACGTAAAATTAAAACTTTTAATGAATTTAATCTCCTAATAATGAAGTTTAAATTTTTTGACGTATCTTATGGTGTTAAATAAGAACTTAACTTAAGTCTAAATTAATATCCTCCTCTATTTTGAAAAAGATAAAACAATTATATAGTGGAAGTATTAAATCCGAGTAAGTGGGTAGATAATTACGCCGATTATCTTTACAATTATACAATTGTAAGGGTGAATGATGCTGTGATTGCGCAAGATTTGATTTCAGAAACTTTCCTAGCAGGACTAAGGTCCAAACACAATTTTAAAGGTGAGGCTAGTGAACGCACATGGCTTATTTCGATTTTAAAGCGGAAAATAATTGATTATTACCGTAAAAAAAATTCGAATAAAGGGAAGGCTGAAGTTCTTGTTTCATATAAAAACGATGATATAGAAGGTAATTGGCTTGAGGAAAATGCTGCAGATTTATTTGACAGAACAGCCGAAGATAGGATGGAGAATAGTGAACTGGGACTCGCCATTATAAAGTGCTTAAATAAACTACCAACAAAACAAGGCGAAATTTTTAAAAAGAAAACAATCGAAAATCAAGATACGGATGTTCTTTGTAAAGAATACAATATTACTCCGTCTAATCTGTGGGTTATTATCCACAGAGCACGTAAGAATTTGATGGAGTGTTTAGAAAAAAACTGGTACAATTAATATTCTATGAAGTTATTTTTAAAATGTCACGAAGCAGCATATTTGTGTGACAAAAACCAATATAAGGAGATTAGTATATCCGAAAAATTAAAACTTAAACTACACCTCTTGCTTTGTAAACTTTGTAACAAATATGCGAGGAAGAATCAAAAACTTACAAATACTTTAAAAGCTGTAGAGATTAAAACTCTTAATCCCGAAAGTAAATTACAGTTAAAAGAGAAACTTCAAAAAGAGCTAGCCGATAAGCTTAATTCTTAGATTGTTTTAAGAGTGACATACATTACAAACCAGAGTATCGGTAAACCCTCAACCCAAAATGAAGAGAAATATCTCTTCTGTTCTTTTTTTGAAATAAATACAGCCCAACCTAGAATTATTGAGAATAATAGCAAACTTGTGATATAAGCAGCTTCTGATGCTTCCTTAAAAAACTCAATAAATAAACTAATTGATAAAGCAGCTAAACCTGCTTTTTTAGTGTTTTTAATACCAAGTTGTTGTGGGATAGTTTTTAAGGCTACCGCATCATATTGAATATCGCGAATTTCAAAAGGTAAAATAAGCACAACTACAATTAAAAAACGTTGTATAAAAGTAAGAATCACATCAGTTGTGATTGCTGATTCCGAAGCTATAAATGGAATAATAACCGTAATTCCTGCCCAAACAAATGCAACTACAAATATTTTTAATCCTGAAAACATTCGCAGACTCCTGTGTTGTGCAAAAGGAACTGCATATAGTACCGTTGTGACTCCAAATAATGCGATAAAGAGAATTGTTGTAAATGAAAGTTGAAACGCTAGAAAAATCCAGAGCAGCAAGCATACTGCAGAAAAAATTTGAATCGCCCGTAAAGAATTGGTAAGACTTCTGTGATGTAAACCTGCTATTGAAGCGTATTTTACAAAGTTGTAAGCCGATATTGTTCCTAGAAAAATAAAGGCTGAGGTGGTAGTTGATGGTTTTAAATTATACTCTAAAGCGGTTATGAAAAAGAAGGCTAAAACAGCTAAAGCAACGTGTATGCTGCCGTTTATATAAAACCTGAAAACACCCCTCAAAAAATTCATGATATCAAAATTAGACAAACTGTTAGTAACCTATTGATTTAGTTGAAAAAATTAATTTTTCAAATCACTAAAAAGGAATTGATTCTCGTTAAAAATCGTAATTTTGCGCCGCATTGCAAACTATTGAGTTTTAATAGTCTGCTCATATTAAAAATCTAAATGTTATTATTATATAAATCCTAAGTTTTTTTGATCGTTTTATTTGGCAATCAATAAGGCTAAGGATTAAAATTCGGCAATTTTTATGAACACAGATTCTTTTGCATTAAGACATATTGGCCCAAGGGAAAGTGACCTTCCTGAGATGCTTGAAACAGTTGGTGTAAGCTCTATGGACCAACTAATTTATGAAACCGTTCCAGACGATATTCTACTAAAAAAACCCCTCAACCTAGAAACGGCTATGAGTGAGCAGGAGTATTTAGAGCATATCACAGAATTGTCGTCTAAAAATAAATTATTTAAAACATACATTGGTTTAGGATACCACCAATCTATTCTTCCTCCTGTAATCCAACGTAATATTTTGGAAAATCCAGGATGGTATACTGCTTATACACCTTATCAAGCAGAGATTGCACAAGGTAGGCTAGAAGCATTATTAAACTTTCAAACAGTAATTAGTGACCTTACAGGAATGGAGCTTGCAAACGCTTCTCTTCTTGACGAGTCGACTGCAGCAGCAGAAGCTATGTCGCTTCTTTATAATGTACGTGAAAGAGATAAGAAAAAAATTAACGCTTCTAAATTCTTTGTTTCAGAAGATATTCTTCCACAAACACTTTCGTTATTACAAACTCGTTCAAATCCTTTAGATATTGAATTGGTTGTAGGAAATCACGAAGATTTTGATTTCGCTGATGAGTTCTTTGGAGCTATTCTTCAGTACCCAAGTAGAACAGGAAAAGTTCACAACTATAAAAACTTTATCGAAAAAGCTAACGCAAACAATATTAAGGTTGCGGTTGCTGCAGATATTTTAAGTCTTGTGATGCTTGAGTCTCCTGGACATTATGGAGTTGATGTAGTTGTTGGTACTACACAACGCTTTGGAATTCCATTAGGATATGGTGGCCCACACGCTGCTTATTTTGCTACAAAAGAAGAATACAAACGCAGTATTCCAGGACGTATAATTGGAATTACGAAAGATGCAGACGGAAACCGTGCATTGCGTATGGCGCTTCAAACTAGAGAGCAGCATATTAAACGTGACAAGGCAACTTCAAACATTTGTACTGCACAAGTATTATTAGCTGTAATGGCTGGTATGTACGCTGTTTACCATGGACCAGAAGGATTAAAGTATATTGCAAGAAAAGTACACAACAGTGCAGTTACGCTTGCAAATGCATTAGAAGAATTAGGTTTCGAGCAAGTGAACGATACCTTCTTTGATACTATAGCTATTAAAACAGATGCTACAAAAATCAAATTCTTAGCTGAAGCAAAAGAAGTAAACTTCTATTATCCAGATAGTGAAACAGTTTCTATTTCGATAAATGAAACTACAACAGTAAAAGACTTAAATAAAATACTTGCTATTTTCGCTGAAGCTGTTAAAAAAGACTTTAAAAAGTTAACTGAACTTGAAACTGGAAATAAAATTCCACAAGAAGTAGCTCGTAAAACTGAATTCCTTCAACAAGAAGTTTTCAATAAGTACCACAGTGAAACAGACATGATGCGTTACATCAAAAAATTGGAGCGCAAAGATCTTTCATTAAATCATTCAATGATTTCATTGGGTTCTTGTACTATGAAACTAAATGCTGCAGCTGAAATGTTGCCATTAAGTGATCCAATGTGGGGGAATGTACACCCATTTGTACCAGTAGAACAAGCTGAAGGGTACCAAACAGTTTTAAAGAAACTAGAAAAACAACTTACTGAAATCACAGGATTTGCTGGAACTTCACTACAACCTAATAGTGGTGCGCAAGGTGAATTTGCTGGGTTAATGGTAATTCGTGCTTATCACGAATCACGCGGAGAAGGACATAGAAATATTTGCTTGATTCCTTCTTCTGCACACGGAACAAACCCTGCAAGTGCTGTTATGGCAGGAATGAAAGTGGTGGTTACTAAAGCTACAGATGAAGGGAATATAGATGTTAACGATCTTCGTGAAAAAGCGTTAAAACACAAAGACAACCTTGCTTGTTTAATGGTTACATATCCGTCAACACACGGAGTTTACGAATCTGCAATTCGCGAAATTACTAGTATTATTCACGAAAATGGTGGGCAAGTATATATGGATGGTGCAAACATGAACGCTCAAGTAGGGTTGACCAATCCTGGTGCTATTGGAGCAGATGTTTGTCACTTAAACCTTCACAAAACTTTCGCTATTCCTCACGGAGGTGGAGGTCCTGGAGTTGGTCCTATTTGTGTAGCAGAACAATTAGTTCCGTTTTTACCAACCAACCCAGTAATTCCAATTGGAGGTGATCAGGCAATTACATCAATTTCATCGGCTCCTTACGGTAGCTCGTTGGTTTGCTTAATTAGCTATGCATACATCTGTATGTTGGGAGTAAATGGTTTGAAAAAAGCTACAGAACACGCAATATTGAATGCCAATTACATCAAAGAAAGATTAAGCGGACATTACGAAGTGCTTTATGCAGGTGAAAGAGGTCGTGCAGCTCACGAAATGATTGTGGACTGTCGTCCGTTTAAAGCAAAAGGAATTGAAGTTGTAGATATCGCTAAACGATTGATGGATTACGGATTCCACGCGCCAACAGTTTCTTTCCCTATTGCTGGTACTCTTATGATTGAGCCAACTGAAAGTGAAAGTAAAATGGCGTTAGATCAATTCTGTGAAGCTATGATTTCTATCAGGCAAGAAATTGAAAGTGCTGATAAAGATGAGCTAAACAATGTATTGAAAAATGCACCTCATACTTTACAGATGCTTACCTCAAATGAATGGGACTTCCCTTATACAAGACAAGAAGCAGCTTTCCCATTAGAGTATATTTCAGACAACAAATTCTGGCCTTCAATTAGAAGAGTAGATGATGCTTATGGAGATCGTAACTTAATTTGTACTTGCGACCCAATTGAAGCTTATATGGAAGCTTAATTAATTAAAAAGTAACGGTATTCAGTAAATAAATTCAATACTGAATACCGTTTCATTATTTAGCTATCGGGATTAACTATTTTTTTCCGTATTTTTAAAAAAAACTTTTCAAAATATGAATGTCAAAATAACAGGTATAGGCAGTTATATTCCAAGCGAAATTGCAAAGAATGAACAGTTTGGGAATCATCATTTTTACAATGAAGATGGCACCCGATTTGGTCAAAAAAATGATACAATTATTGAGAAGTTTAAGGCTATTACAGGAATAGACGAACGTCGTTATATCCCTAAAAACTTAAATACTTCTGATATAGCAACTTTTGCTGCCGAAAAGGCTATTAAAGATTCGGGGATTGATAAGGAAGATTTAGATTACATTATTGTAGCGCATAATTATGGTGATGTTAAACACGGCTCTGCGCAAAGTGATACGGTTCCAAGTATTGCAACTCGCGTAAAGCACAATCTTAAAATTCAAAAACCAACCTGCGTAGCATACGATATGCTTTTTGGTTGCCCTGGGTGGATAGAAAGTATGATTCAAGCCAATGCCTTTTTAAAATCTGGTATTGCAAAAAAATGCTTGGTGATTGGTGCTGAAGCGTTATCTAGAGTTGTTGATCCTCACGATCGCGATTCAATGATTTACAGCGATGGTGCAGGTGCTGCGGTTGTTGAAGCGACAGATGAAGAAGGCGGCATATTAAGTCATTTTAGCGCTACCTATGCGTTTGACGAGGCTCATTTCATCTATTTTGGCGAAAGCAATAATTTAGAAATTAAAGATAAGCGCCGATATATAAAAATGTATGGCCGTAAGATTTATGAATTCGCCTTAAATCGAGTGCCAGACGCTATGAAAACTTGTCTAGATAATTCTGGAATTGGAATTGATGAGGTTAAGAAAATTCTTATCCATCAAGCCAATGAAAAGATGGACGAGGCTATTATTAACCGTTTCTATAAACTCTACGACAAGCCTACTCCAGATAAAATTATGCCTATGAGTATAGGTAAGTTAGGAAATAGCAGTGTAGCTACAGTTCCAACACTTTACGATTTAGTTTTAAATGGTGAACTTGAAGGACATTCCTTAAACAAAGGAGATGTAGTTATTCTAGCAAGCGTGGGTGCAGGAATGAATATTAATGCGATAGTTTATAGGGTGTAATTAATTCAGAATTCCGAATTCTGAACTCTGAATTAAAAAATATGTACGAAGGTAAATTTCCTACTAAAAGATATAAACACACATTACGTTTTTTAAATGATGTAATTTCTAAAGAAGAGAAAATTCTTGATTTAGGGGTTGCAAACCCTTTTTCTGAAATTCTTACTAGGGAAGGTTACAACGTAACAAATACTAAGGGGCAGGATTTAGACCTGGAGACCGATGTTGTAAAAACTGATTCCTATGATGTTGTTACAGCATTCGAGATTTTTGAACACTTAGTGTCTCCTTTTAATGTTATAAAAGATATTGAAGCTAAGAAATTAGTAGCATCAATCCCGTTAAGACTATGGTTTGCTTCGGCCTATAGAAGTAAAACCGATAAATGGGATAGACATTATCACGAATTTGAAGATTGGCAATTTGATTGGCTTCTTGAAAAAGCTGGGTGGCGAATTATTAAGCGCGAAAAGTTTACAAACCCAGTAAAGAAAATAGGAATACGTCCAATACTACGTAGTTTTACACCGAGATATTATTTAGTTTACGCTGTTAGAGATTAATGGATTTTTACATCATCATACCCGCCCATAACGAAGAGGCTTATATAGGTAAGATGCTGCAATCAATCGTTGAACAAACAATTCTTCCAAAAAAAGTTGTTGTTGTAAATGATGCTTCAACTGACGACACTCAAAAGATTGTCGATCAATTTTCAAAACAGTATCCCTTTATCCAAAGTGTTTTTCACAATTCAGAAGCACTTCACGAGCCTGGAAGTAAAGTAGTAAATGCATTTTACAAAGGCTTAGAATCGCTGGATTCAGATTTTGAACTAATTGGAAAATTTGATGCCGACTTAATACTTCCTAAAGATTATTTTCAAAAAACCATTCAATTTTTCAAGGCTGATAATAACGTAGGTTTAGCTGGAGGGAATCTCTATATTGAAAACGATGGGGAATGGAAGTTTGAAGCTATTTCAGAGAAAACTAAAGTTCGCGGACCTATAAAACTGTATCGTAAAAAGTGTTTTGAAGATATAGGCGGACTTAAAAAATCTATTGGTTGGGATTCTGTAGATGGTTTATTGGCAGAATATCACGGGTGGACTATAAAAACTGATACTTCCTTAAAAGTAAAGCACTTAAAACCAACGGGAAAAGTTTATACAGAAGCTTCAAAATATAGACAAGGTGAAGCTTTTTATAAAATGCGTTATGGGTTTTGGCTAACGTTTATCGCTTCAGCAAAACTAGCTTCCAAAAAAAATAGCTTTTCATTTCTCATAAATACAATAAAAGGTTTTTACAAAGCGAAAAGGGAAAACCTAGAGTATATGGTTTCAGAAAAAGAAGGAAAGTTTATCCGAGATTTGCGCTGGAAAAATATTTTTAGGAAAATAGGAGTTCGTTAATTCAATGAGCGGGAGAATAGTGTAGAATACCTTATTTAACAACAAACTCTTAACACATCATAACCTTATTAATTCCTATTTTTACCGGAAAAATTAAATAATATGAAGATTAAGTTTTCTCTCCTTACAATTTTATTGTCAGTTTCAATTATTTCAACTTCTTGTGTTTCTGTTAATGTGAAAGATAACACCGTTTCACATGTGCCTCAAGAATCGAAAAAACCTAAAAATATTATCCTGTTAATAGGTGATGGTATGGGCTTGAGTCAGGTTTCAGCAGCTATATATTATAAAAATGCGAAGCCAAACTTTGAGCGTTTTAATACTATAGGTTTGAGTAAAACTTCTTCTTCAAACGAGTTGATTACCGATTCTGCTGCAGGTGCAACAGTTTTTTCTACAGGGGTTAAAACCTACAATGGAGCTATTGGAGTAGATAAAGACACCATTCCAGTTCCAACTATTGTAGAACATCTTGTAAAAAGAGGATACGGCACCGGACTTGTTGCAACTTCATCTATACAACACGCGACGCCTGCTTCTTTTTACGCACACGTAAAAAGCAGAAGTATGTATGAGGAAATTACTGAATTTGCTCCAAAAAGTGGAGTTAACTTTTTTGCAGGTGGTGGTCTAAAATTTTTCAACAAAAGAAAGGACGGTAAAGATTTATTGGCGTCTATGAAGGACAATGGATATGAGGTGATAACAGATAAATTACCAAAATCTCCAAGTGATAAAAATGAATTGATTTTACTTGCTGAAGACGGAATGCCAAAAATGAGTGAGGGTAGGGGGGATTTCCTTCCGAATGCAACAAAATTAGCGATGGAGAAATTGTCTAAAAACGAAAATGGATTTTTCCTAATGGTTGAAGGTAGCCAGATTGATTGGGGCGGACATAATAATGAAGGTGACTACTTAATTGAAGAGCTTTTAGACTTTGATAAAGCTATAGGTGTTGCTTTAGATTTTGCTGCTAAAAACGGTGAAACTTTGGTAATCGTTACTGCAGACCATGAAACCGGAGGCTTTACTTTAGCTTCTAAAGATGGAGATTATAATAAAATAAACCCAGTGTTTTCAACTACGGGACACTCTGGGACTATGGTGCCTGTTTTTGCTAAAGGACCTGGAGCAGAATTGTTTAATGGGATTTATGAAAACAATGAGATTTACTTTAAAATGATGGAACTTTTAAAGTAATTGTTTCTTCGAATATTGATTTTTATTTTAATGACTGTTATTTAAGCTTAATAATTGCATTAAGCTTAAATAACAAGTTATAAAAGGTCTGGGAGGTTAGATACTATGTTTTGAATTTAATTTAAATTGTAAAAAGCATCTTACCAATGAATTCTTAACGCACTTTTATAAATTACACTAATGTAAATTTAGTACTTTAGCCATAACTATAGATTTTATGAAGTATTTACATGATATTGGTTCTTATTTTTTGATGCTTAAAAAAGTGTTCGCTAGCTTCACTAAAACATCAGTATTGAAACATATGATCTTTAAGGATATAAACGACCTTATTATAAGTTCTTTGGGTATCGTTGCTTTTATATCTTTTTTCGTGGGAGGTGTTGTGTCTATTCAAACAGCATTAAACATGGACAACCCAATTGTTCCAGATAGTTTAATTGGATTTGCAACTCGACAATCTGTTATTTTGGAGTTTGCTCCAACTTTTATCTCAATTATTATGGCGGGTAAAGTTGGATCTTTTATTACTTCCAGTATTGGCTCTATGCGAGTTACAGAGCAGATTGATGCTTTGGAAGTTATGGGAATAAACTCCCTTAACTACTTGGTATTTCCTAAAATTGTCGCTCTAATGTTTTATCCTTTTGTGATAGTGCTTTCAATGTTTTTAGGAGTTTTTGGAGGTTGGGTAGCAGCGGTATATGGTGGTTTTAGTAGTTCTGCCGATTTTATTGCTGGAGTTCAAGAAGATTTTATACCCTATCAACTATTTTACGCCTTCTTTAAAACATTCATATTTGCCTTTATATTAGCTACTGTACCTTCTTGGCAAGGTTACTATATGAAAGGTGGCTCACTTGAAGTAGGTAAAGCAAGTACAAATTCCTTTGTGTGGACTAGTGTGCTTATAATTGCCGCAAACTATATAATAACCCAACTCCTTTTAAGCGCATGATAAAAATTGAAGATGTACATAAAAGATTTGGTGAAGAAGAAATTCTAAAAGGGATTACCACTGTATTCGAAAAAGGGAAAACCAACCTTATTATCGGGCAGAGTGGTAGTGGTAAATCCGTTATGCTTAAATGTCTTATTGGATTATTTAAGCCAGAACAAGGTAAAATCTATTACGGAGACGAGGCTATTCAAGATATGGACGACGAAAGGCAACGAAAGCTTCGAGAGGAAATGGGGATGCTTTTTCAAGGTGGAGCATTATTTGATTCGATGAATATTGAAGAAAATGTAATGTTTCCGTTGCGAATGTTTACAAAGATGAAAAAGCCAGAAATGCTGGCTCGAGTAAATGAAGTTTTAAAACGTGTAAACCTCGAAGGGGTTAATAAAAAATATACTGCCGAAATTTCTGGTGGAATGCAAAAACGTGTTTCTATTGCTCGTGCAATTGTAAACAAGCCGAAGTATTTATTCTGTGATGAACCTAACTCTGGACTAGACCCAAAAACAGCTACCTTAATCGATACGTTAATTCAGGAGATTACTCATGAATACGATATTACAACTATCGTGGTAACTCACGATATGAATTCAGTTATGGAAATTGGTGAGAAGGTAATGTTGCTTAAAAATGGCAAATTAGTTTGGCAAGGGACAAACCAAGAAATATTCAAAACTGATAATGAAGATGTTACCAGTTTTGTGTATTCATCAGATCTATTTAAGAAAATACGCGATGTTCAGTTAAAGGAAAATAAAGCTTAATCAGTCTATAACCCTATCTGTATTCTGATACATCCAGCGTATCCAATTTCATTTTAAACTTAATCCAAGCTTCAATTTTCTTTAATTCTGCTTGGCGTTGTCTAGCTGGTACATTTTTCTTCCAACGTATGTTTATAACAGGCAGTGTATCTGTTTTTTTAAAGTCGGTTGTAATTTTGTTTGAATAGCTAAATGTTTCAACGTTTTCGTAGTTTATCTTAAGCTCTTTACTCACTTCATCAAAAGGAATACTCTTAACTTTTAACATGGTGATTTGATCCTCTAAAAAGCGAATTCTTTCATCCTTATTTTGGATAATCTGTTCGTTTTTTACGTAAAGATCTTCTAAAATACCTGCTTTAATTTCCCCGGAAAGCCTTGCTGCCATTTCTCCACTTTGATCAGTTCCTTGGTAAATTCGCAAGCGAGCTGTTTCTAGCTTGTCAGTGTTTTCTAACTCGGTTAACCATTCATTTATTTTAGATTGTGGCACTGGGCGACCAATAAAATAAACGTCTATATCTTTTGTCTTGTAATCTTGAGTGAATTTAACTACTTCGGCTCCGTCGTATTTTACAGTTTTGTTTACAAACTCTTTAGCTCTGTTTTCAAAAACTTGTTGGTCTAATAGTTTTATAAATAACCATACACTAGGAACCATTACCGCAATAGCAATTAAAGATGCAATTTGTGAAATTCGCTTACGTCTTTTACTGTTTGCATACCTTACTAATGGAAACCTTAATATTTTTGAAACTATAAATGTGGATAGCGCAATAAATACTGCATTAATGCTAAATAAGTATAAAGCACCACCGGCATATGAAGCATTTCCAATTGCTAATCCATAACCCACAGTACACAAGGGTGGCATTAAGGCGGTGGCAATTGCAACCCCAAATATAACGCTAGCTATTGTCCCGCTTTTTGTTTTAGCAACTATAAGTCCCAATCCACCAAAAATGGCAATCAGCACGTCCAAAATTGTAGGATATGTTCTTGCAATAAGCTCAGGTGTTTCTTCGGTAAGAGGAGATAACTTAAAGTAAAGAAACGCTGTAAGCACACTTAAAAATACCATTACCCCTAAGTTTATAAGCGAACGTCTAAGGGTTTCTACATCGTTAATAGCTACAGACAGTCCAATACCTACAATTGGTCCCATAAGTGGAGAAATAAGCATGGCTCCAATTACAACAGCAGTACTACTTACGTTAAGGCCAATAGATGCAACGAATATGGAGAAAATAAGAATCCAAGCAGTATGCCCTTTAAAGGAAATGTCTTTTTTTACTGCATCAATGGTAGCGTCTCGGTCGGTGTCTGCGCGAATGTCGAAAAGTTCTTTTAAGAACTGTTTGATGCTTTGCCAAGTATTGAGTTTTACTTGCTCAAACTCCTCGTCATTAGGAGTAACCTTTATTTCATTATTGTTATTTGAATTCTCCATTATAAATATTTTTTACCAAACTTATTGGAAACGTCTTTTAAAAGTTCTTTTATCTCTTGTTCCTTATCCTTTGGAAATACAAGTAAAACATCTTCTTTATCCACTACAATATAATCTTCAATTCCGTCTAAAACAACAAGTTTTTTTGACGATGTAAATATCATATTGTTTTTCGAGTTTTCTATGAGAGTGTCAGCATTTACAACAGAATTGTTGAAATTATCTTTCTCTAACTTGTCGTGAAGCGCTCCCCAAGTACCCAAATCGTTCCAATCGAAAGTAGCTTTTTTTACGTAAACATTATCAGCTTTTTCTAAAATTCCGTAATCAATAGATATGTTTTCTGCCGCTGAATAGTTTTCTTCAATAAAAGTCTTTTCTTTATCTGTGTTTAAAAACTCATTTCCTTTTGAAAATAAGGTGTGCATCTCACCTAAATATTGCTCAAATGAACTCACTATGCTTTTGGCACTCCAAATAAAAATACCAGCATTCCAATTAAAATTCCCAGCGGCTATAAATTTCTTGGCGGTTTCATAATCTGGTTTTTCTCGAAACTGTTTTACTTTAGTGATGTTTTTAGTTGCTACTTTTTGGCTATCAAGTTCTTCAGCTTCATTTAACTCAGTTTCTGTAGTGCTTTCTATATAGCCAAATCCAGTGTTAGGGAAAGTAGGTTTAATTCCTAAAGTGAGTAAAATATCCTCTTTTTCAGCGGCGTCAAAACATTCTTGAACGTCTTTTGAAAAAGCAAGTTCATCCTCTATCCAGTGATCGCTTGGTGCTACCAACATTAGTGCATTCGGGTTTTCTTTCTTTATTTTTAAAGCGGAAAGCAAAATGCAAGGTGCGGTATTTCGCATAGCAGGTTCTAATACCATCTGCTTTTCTGAAATCTTGGGTAGTTGCTCAAGTGTAATCTCCAAATACCTTTCGTTGGTAAGTATATAGATGTTTTCCGAAGGTATAATTTTGTTAAGCCTCGAAAACGTTTTCTGCAGTAAGGTTTCTCCAGAACCCAACATATCGTGGAATTGCTTTGGAAATTCTTGTGTGCTTACTGGCCAAAATCTTGAGCCAATTCCACCCGCCATTATTACTGCATAATAGTTTTTATTCATAGTTAATGTTTTGATTCAAGACACTAAAAAATTAGAGAACAAGATCTAATTCGATGTCTGTATGTTTTAATAGGTTAAGTCCAGTTCTTGCTAACTGTTAACCGGAATTTTTTCATATTTATTTCAAAAACTCCACTTCAGCATTTGGATTAAAAAGGTAAACTCTGCCTGTTGCAATTTCTACACATTCATATCGCTTCACTTTCTTTTTTCCGCGTTTAAATATTCTCCCATTATATAGTCTAAAACTACCACCTAAGGGGATTTCAAAGATATAATTTTTATCATTCTCGGGATCGAACTGCTTCAACGCTAGTGATAATTTTGCGTCGGTGTCACTAGATGCTGTCGGATTTTTAAAATGTCGCGCTAATAATGGTAAAAGTTGATTCGGAAATACCTCTGGACGTAAAAAGGGAAGCATTAGCAATTGAAATGTGCGCTTCCATTCAATTCCGTGTGGTTTAATAAGCCTGCCGTGCTTTTCGAAAGCTTCTAAATGTGCTATTTCGTGAATAAGGGTTATAAGGAAACGATATTTATTTAAAGAAGTGTTTACAGTAATTTGATGTTGCCCATTAGGCATTCTTCTGTAGTCTCCGTGACGTGTAACACGTTGGTTAACAATTTTTAGGTGAACATTGTGAGTCTTTATTAGCTCAAAAACTGGAACAACAGACGCCTGTGGAATATATTTCTCAAGAATCTCTATCATAGAAGGTCAAGATATGAATTTTTACACCTAGAAACAGCTTCAAAAATACCCAGATTTAGCCTTAAAGAGCTCATTTAGATGCCAAAATATAAAATTTAAATCAGAATGGAAAGCGAAAGGATCTGTCATTTATTTTAGTATCAACTAGTTAAATATTTTTATTTAAATTAATTCTAAATAGTCTTGGATAATTGAGTTTTGCACAATAGTTTTGCGCTTTATTTAAATTCAATCCAAATTAATATAACATAAAATGAAATACATTACTTCGTTACTTTTTATGATTTGCGCACAGTTTGTGATAGCGCAGGAAGTAGCAACAATTCAAGGAAAGGTTATCGATATCGACAACAATCCTATCCCTTTTGCTAGTGTTTATATCTCCGAAATAAAAAAGGGAGGAACAGCAAATGGAGATGGTGAATTTACCTTAAACAATATTCCTTATGGGGAATGGCAATTAACTTCAAGTGGAGTAGGGTATCAGGCAATTTCAATTGCAATTCATCCAAATCAGCCAGTATTAAGCGGGATTGTTTTTCAGCTTCCTTTTGATAATGAATTAGAGCAAGTGGAAGTTTTTGGCAACCGAAACGACCATCCAGATAAAATTGAATCTATTACTCGATTACCATTAAAACCTTATGAGCAGATTCAGAGTATTTCTGTTATTTCTAAAAAGGTAATTGAAGATCAAGGAGCTCTATCTATTTCTGAAGCTACTAAAAATGTACCCGGGGTATATACTTTTGCCACTTATGGGAATAAACGTGAAAGTATGTCGTCTCGTGGATTTAGGGGTATTCCAATACTTAAAAATGGCGTGCGAGTGCACTCCGATTTTAGAGGTGTGGGTGTGCTAACCGATATGCAGGGAGTAGATAATATCCAAATTCTAAAAGGTACAGCCTCAATTACACAAGGGGTGGCTACCGATTTAGGAAGTCCGGGTGGAATTATAAACATAGTTACCAAAACCCCTAAATACAACACAGGAGGAAGTGTGAGTTTAAGAGGAAATAGTTTTGGACAGATTAGGCCAACCTTCGATTTATATGGACCACTTAATAAAGAAAAAAACATTGCATTCCGTTTAAATGGAGCATTAGAAAGAGCTGATAGCTATCGCGATATGGTAGATAAAGAAAGCTTTTATTTCAACCCCTCTTTCCAATGGAAAGTGAATAAGAAAACTACTGTAACACTAGAGTTAGACCATTATTACGATAGTCGTACGCCAGATTTAGGAACCGTTAACCTTGCAGATAATGATGTAAACGCAATCTACAATCTTCCAGATTCACAGTTTTTAGGGTTTGAAAATGATCGTTCCATTACCCAAAATACGACCTATGCAATTCGAATGGATCACGAATTAAATGATAAGCTTACCTTAAAAGGTGCGTTTTACAGCTCGTCTTTAAGTTTAGACGATAAAGGTGCTAGCCTAGGGAAAACAATTGAAGAAAATGACGCTCCATTATACAATGTTCGTCAGCGTAGCTATACTACATCAACCCGAGATGATAACAACAGCGTTTTGCAATTCGATTTAATTGGTGACGAGGTATACACGGGTTCTATTAAACACACTTTTCAAGTTGGTTTTGATTATCGTTCTTCTCGAGTAAGTACTAGTAGCCAATCTGCCGGAGTAGTCGATACCATTAATGTTTTTCAGAACATAGCACATCGCTTACCAAATGTTTCTCTAAACGACCCCAATATTAGCGGTGGAAAAACAAATTCACTAGGTTTTGTGGCACAAGATGTAATTTCATGGAATTCATGGTTAAAAACATTTTTAGGAGCGCGCTATAGTTCTACGGAAACAATTTCTGAAACTGAGAATACGCGTAGCGACGCTTTTAATCCATTAGGTGGTTTTATTATTTCACCAATTAAAAACATCAATATTTTTGCTTCATACACCAATAGTTCTTATCCAAGAACAGCTTCACGCTTAGGTGAAAACGGTGAGGAATTGGGTAATGAACGTTACGATCAGATTGAAACAGGTTTAAAAACTACTTGGTTAAACGACAGACTGCGTTTTAATGTGACACTTTTCAAAATCAACAATAAAAATATTAACCTCCCTGTTTACGATGAAACTTGGACTAACATCTTGTATTACACCCAAGGTGGTAATGACCAGCGACAAGGAATAGAAGTTGAATTAACAGGTCGTCCGCTTCAAAAATTGGAGTTGATTGGTGGGTATTCGTATATAGACGCTCAATACAAGGAGCACACCTCTTATGTTTACGGATCTGCCCCGCTTAATACTCCAAAACACACGTTTAATGCATATGCTAATTATTCGTTTGCAAATACAGCTTTAGATGGTTTAACTATTGGAGCAGGAGCTTACTTTACAGGTGAACGCCCAATTAACGATTGGTCTTCAGGTCCCGTAACGCACGAAGGGATTGTTCCTGGGCAAAAACCTTTCGATGTAGAAGCATATACGCTAGTAAATTTCCAAGCTGAATATAAATTCGACCAAAATTGGAGTGTTCAATTTCTTTTAAATAACGTCTTTAATGAAATAGGCTACAACGCCTATAGAACTCGCTATATCAATCAAACTGACCCAAGAAGTGTTGCTGGGGTAGTTCGTTATAGCTTTTAGTTGTTTGAGTTGTTAATTAATAAAGGCACGACCAAGGTTGTGCCTTTATCATTAATTGAATTATTTATAGATGAAAACCAAAAAATATACAATCCGTAGATTTATAAATGATGTTCACTTGTGGTTAGGAGTAGGGAGTGGAATCATTTTACTTATTATTTGCTTATCGGGAACCATACTTACTTTTGAAGAAGAAATTAAAAGTGTTTTTGCTGAAGACATTACTGTTTCACCAACCGAAACAAAGCTACCTATTGAGCAATTAGCGCAAAAACTAATTTCTGAAGGTGAAGTTATGCGCGTGAGTATTAGCCCAGAGCCTACAAAACCCTATGAATTTTCTGTAAAGACAAATAAAAATGACCGTCGTGGGACTACGTTTTTTGTTGACCAATACAAGGGGGAGTATGCCAAAAAACCTGAAAACCCGTTGGATGGGTTTTTTATGGCTAACTTTAAATTGCATCGGTGGTTGTTACTAGATATATCTATCGGAAGGCCTATTGTTGGAATTTCAACTATTATATTTTTAATTCTTTCTATTTCTGGAATCGTACTTTGGTTTCCGAAGAAAAAATTGTCAAAACTGAAGTGGAAACATTTAAAACCTGGTTTTAAAATTGCTTGGCGAGGCAAGTGGAAGCGTATTAACCATGACCTACATGTAACTTTGGGATTTTACACTGCTATATTTTTAGTTATAATGTCTGTAACAGGTTTGTTTTGGTCTTTTCAATGGTATAGGGATGCCGGGAGTGCAGTACTCGGGACTGAGGTTTTTGGAGGTCGAGGTGGCGGTCCTAAAATAGAATCTAAAATTGATTTAGATAAAAGAAGTGTAGATGTTACTGATATATTAAACATTACCGAAAGAGAATTACCTTTTGAGGGAACTACGGTTTTACAAATTCCTGCAGATGAAAAAGAAATATTTAATATTAGAAAATACCACGATCAAGATTTTTTTAAGACAGCTGTAGACGAATTGAAAATAGATCGGGATGGTTCAATAATAGCTAAAGAAATTTTTTCAGACAAACCCCTAAACGAGCAAATTGCGAGTTCCATAAAATCACTTCACATGGGAACAATCTTTGGCTGGTTTTCAAAAACTATTTACTTTATTTCCTGTTTGATTGCCACAAGTCTTCCGATTACAGGGGTAATTATTTGGCTTAAAAAATTAAAAGATAAAAAGAAAAAACTTGCTAAAAAGAAAGCTTAGATAATTGTAAAAAGTTAAGGCGTAGTACTCGAAACCTGTAAAATTTTCCCATTGTAAAACTTGTTTCCTGTAAGCGAAAAATCCATTATGTATTGCGCCATTTCGGTGGCTGAAAGTGGGGCTTTTAAACCTGGGAAAGCTTCTTCAAGCATTTCCGTTTGTACAGAGCCTAATGCTAAAGCATTAAAAGAAGGACCCGTTTCTTTATACTCCTCAGCAAGCAATTCTGTTAGGGTAAGTATTGCACCTTTACTACTGCTATATGCACTTAGTCCTGGGAACTTCACACTGCCTTGAACACCACCCATGCTACTTATATTTACCACGTGTCCGTCCTTGTTTATATAAGGTAGCAAGGTTCTTATTAAAATAGAAGGCCCTAACACATTTACATCGTAACAAGCCTTAAACTCTTCGGCAGTAATTTCTTCAAAAGGTTTATTAACCAAGTGTCCAGCGTTGTTTATTAAAACATCTACCCTTTCCATTCTTGATTGAAGAAAGCTGGATAGCTTTACAATTGCAGCTCCGTCAGCGATATCAAATTCTAAAGCAGTAACATTTTTCAAGTTTAACGCTAAAACAGGCTTAGAGTTTCTCGAAAGCGCTAATACATTATGTCCAGCTTCTGAAAATAACTTCACCATTTCAAAGCCAATACCTCTTGATGTTCCTGTAATTATTATGTTTTTCATGGAGTGATATTTAATGAAAAGACCTGCAAGGTGTTGCCGGAGCCCACCTTGTAGGTCTAAACCTAATGAATATTAAACTTACAAGGAGACCTGTTAAAAAGCGGAAAACAACTTGTAGTCTTTTAATTTCTACACAAACATAGTAACAGGATTCTCGATATACTGTCGTACTGTTTGTAAGAATTTAGCTCCTGTTGCACCATCAACGGTTCTATGGTCGCAAGCAAGTGTAACCTTCATAGTATTACCCACAGCTATTTGCCCGTTTTTAACCACTGGTTTTTGCACAATAGCCCCAACCGATAAAATCGCTGAGTTTGGTTGGTTTATAATAGAAGTAAATTCATCTATTCCAAACATACCAAGGTTAGAAACAGTAAACGTACTACCTTCCATTTCTTGTGGAGTTATTTTCTTATTTCTTGCTTTTCCAGCCAACTCTTTTACTTGAGCTCCAATTTGCGAGAACGTCATTTGGTCTGCAAATTTCAATACAGGTACAAGCAACCCTTCATCTACTGCTACTGCAACCCCGATATGGATGTGCTTTGCAATTTTTGTAGCTTCTGGTGACCATTGGCTGTTTACTTGTGGGTGCTTACGCAACGCCATTGCACACGCTTTAATGATCATATCGTTAAACGATATTTTAACATCTGGATCAGAATTAATTGCTTGGCGAGAGGATATTGCGTTATCCATGTCCAACTCAACAGTTAGATAGTATTCTGGAGCCGTAAATTTAGATTCAGACAATCGCTTGGCGATGGTCTTACGCATCTGAGAGTTTTTCACCTCTTCAAAACTTTCTGTTCCAACTGGAGTGTAAGCTTGTGCTCCACCTGCTGCAGCTGGCTGATAGTTTTCAATATCGCTTTTTACAATACGCCCATTTTCACCACTTCCACGAACATGACGCAGGTTAATTCCCTTTTCTTCAGCTAAAACTCTTGCTAAAGGAGATACAAATAGTCTTCCCTCATTAACAGTTTCTGATCTTGTATTTTCTTTTGAAGCTTGAACCGGAGTCGCTTTTTCCGTTTCTTTTGGTTTAGAAGTTTCTTTTTTCTCCTCTTTAGGTGCCTCAGAAGTATTTGATTTTGTTTGATAGCTTTCAACAATTCCAGATACGTCAGTTCCTTCCGGACCAATAATAGCAAGTACAGCATCTACAGGTGACGACTCGCCTGCGCCAATGGCAATTTTTAAAAGCGTTCCAGAATAGAACGACTCAAACTCCATGGTAGCCTTATCCGTTTCAATTTCAGCTAAAATATCACCTTCTTCTACCTTATCGCCTTCATTTTTAAGCCAACTAGCAACGGTTCCTTCCGTCATTGTATCACTTAGACGTGGCATTGTAATTACTTCAACACCTTCAGGTAAATCTGCTTTTTCTGATGTTGATGACTCCTCAGTTTCTTTTGGAGAATCTTCAGCCTTTTCCTGTTCTTTTGATTTGTTGTCGGTATCAGTTTCTTTTTCTTCAGAACTTTTACCTTTTAGTAAATCAGAAATGTCTTCGCCTTCTTCACCAATTATCGCCAAAAGAGTATCTACAGGTGCGGTTTCACCTTCTTCAATACCTATGTGAAGTAATGTTCCTTCGTAAAAAGATTCAAACTCCATTGTGGCTTTATCGGTTTCAATTTCGGCTAAAATATCGCCTTCGTTTACGGTATCCCCAACTTTTTTAAGCCAAGTTGCTACCGTTCCTTCCTCCATGGTGTCGCTTAAACGCGGCATGTTTATTACTTCTGCCATCTCTTATAATTTATCTGATAAAAAAGGGTAATCTTGTTGTTCATAAACAGAATCGAACATCACGTTCTTCTCTGGATATGGAGATTCTTCAGCGAATTTTTCACATTCGTCAACCAAGTCTTTAACCCTTTGGTTTATCTTTTTAATCTCGTCTTGAGTTGCCCAATCGTTTTCATAAATTTGGTGAAGAACATAGCTAATTGGATCTTCTTCTTGTTTCTTGGCAACTTCTTCTTTTGTTCTATAATGCTGTGCATCACTCATTGAGTGTCCACGGTAGCGATACGTACGCAACTCTAAGAAAGTCGGTCCATCTCCGCGACGTGCGCGTTTAATAGCCTCGTCCATTTCTTTTGCTACAACTTCTGGTTTCATAGCATCAACTGGTTTACACGGCATTTCGTAGCCAAGACCAAGTTTGTAAATATCGGTGTGGTTTGCGGTACGTTCAACCGAAGTTCCCATAGCGTACCCATTATTTTCAACACAGAATACTACTGGAAGTTTCCAAAGCATTGCAAGGTTAAAAGTTTCGTGAAGCGAACCTTGACGCGTAGCACCATCTCCCATATAGGTTAAGGTTACAGCATCTCTTTCAAAATATTTATCGGCAAAAGCCAAGCCAGCACCTAGTGGAATTTGTCCTCCTACAATACCGTGACCTCCGTAAAAACGGTGTTCTTTAGCAAAAATATGCATAGAACCTCCTAAACCTTGAGAAGTACCAGTTGCCTTACCATAAAGCTCTGCCATTACTTTTCTTGGGTCTACACCCATGCCAATAGGTTGTACGTGGTTTCTATATGCGGTAATCATTCGGTCTTTAGAAAGATCCATAGCGTGCAAAGCACCTGCTAGAACAGCTTCTTGACCATTGTAAAGGTGTAGAAAACCTCTTACTTTTTGATTGATATAAACTTGCGCAAGTTTGTCTTCGAATTTGCGCCAAAAGAGCATGTTTTCGTACCAATCTAGGTACGTTTTCTTAGTGATTTTCTTCATCTATCTGCTATAAGGTTTTCCCAGGGGAAAATTTATTAAACGGATAACAAAAATAGTACTTTAAAAGGAGAAAATACAAATAACAATTCCTAAAATACAAATGCCTGAAAAATTGCTAAAAGCGAGTTTTGGACAAAGTTTATTTAGAAAGTGAGTATTTTAGATTTAATGCTTCTGTTAGAGGTATTTTGCATCGAAACCTAAGGGAAGTAAATCCATTACTGAACTAGTTTTTACAATCTTTCCAGTTTCACCCATAAAATATACAGCGATTGGAGATTTTTGTTTTTGTTCGTATTCCGCCAAAGACTGTCTGCAGGCGCCACAAGGTCCAATGGGTTCGGTTAAAACTTGCTTAGAAGAACTGGCAGAAATAGCAATTGCTTTAATTTCTTCGTTTGGATAGAGTACTCCTGTATGGAAAATAGCCACACGTTCTGCGCATAATCCTGAAGGATAGGCTGCATTTTCTTGATTACTGCCAATAGTAATTTCGTTTGAAGCAAGCCTAATAGCTGCTCCAACTTGAAAAAGTGAATAAGGCGCATAAGCATTATTACGTGCTTCTTGCGCCTTATTCATTAATTCTTGAATATCTTTTGGAAGCTCTGAAACAGATTCAAAAACTTCAATTGATATTTCTATTTTTTGTTTTTTCACGTGTGATTATTAATAAACTATTCCTAAAAGGTTTTGAAAAACTTGTAGGAAGAGAGCTCAATTGCTCAACTTTTTATTCTAATACTCGTCGTAAGTATCGCCAAAGTTGAAAGTCAATCCAAAACGAAGTGTTCCGTCTAGTGGCGTAACAACTTTACCAGTTCCAAATAAGTAAGAAATATCAATGTTGATAGCAGTATAACGGAAACCTGCACCTACAGAAGCAAATTTTCTTCCCCCTTTCATGTCGCTTTCGTTGAAGTAACCCGCACGGAAAGCAAATACATCCTGATACCAATATTCAGCACCTAATGCCCAAGTAAATTCTTTTAATTCTTCAGACATTCCTCCTGGAGCATCGCCAAACGACTTAAACATACCAGAGATAAAGCTTATGTTTCTGTAATCTCTGTTGTTTTGAGCAATCTCTTCTGAAGTAACTTCACCATCACCGTTAAGGTCTGGGTCTTGTGGAGTTGGTACTAAAAGTTTATTAACTTCCAATGAAACCCCTACTTTGTTGTACTCATCAAGAATAAAGTCAAAACCTCCACCTAAAGCTAGGTTTGTTGGAAGGTTGCTTTCAGAATTGTCTGAGTTGTCATATTTAATTTTAGGTCCAATGTTTGAAATATTGAAACCCATTCTCCAACGGCCATCAAAATCGCTGTAAGGAATTTCTTCACTTTGGTAATATCCTGAAACATCTACTGCAAATGAGCTTGCTGCAGAAGCATCGGCATCACTTGTTTGAAGTTTTAAATCTGAACGAAGGTATCTACCAGAAACTGCCATAGAAAAACGTTCACTTAATCGAAGTGCGTAAGACACATCGAAAGTAAATTCGTTAGGGCTTAAGATTAATGGGTCTTGCTCTAATGTTTGACGTGCTTCAATGTCACCAAGTTTAAAATATCTTAAACTAGCACCTATAGCACTACGCTCGCTTAGACGGTTGTAATAGGTTACGTCGGCTAAAAATATATCGTTTACCAATTTACTTAAATATGGAGTGTATGAAATACCAACTCCTTGTTTAGACAATGCAAAAACGTTTTGAGCTGGGTTCCAGTGCTGTGAAAAAGCATCGTGAGAAGTCACAACACCAATGTCTCCTAATGCGCCAGCACGAGGGTCAGCGGCAATAAGTAAGAAGGGAACACCTGTTGTAATTGGATTAAATTTTTCGATATCATTTTGTGCTTTCACCGATTTAAAAGCAACTAAACCTATTAGTACGGTAATAAGAATTTTCTTCATTATTGTGAATTTTGAGCAAATATAATTTTAATTTTTAAAGGATAACGAGTTTCTCAAATTTTTCAACTCGCTGATTGGTTAACGCAGATTTAACTGTAATCTTATATACATATACACCTTTTCCTATTTTATCTCCAAAATCGTCGCGACCGTCCCAAGTAATTTCTCGAGATAGATAGCTTCCAGATGGCGGAATAGCTGCATTTTTGGTCCAAACTACTTTCCCAGTCACTGTAAAAACTTGAACTTGCACATCTAATGTTTCATCAGGTCTGTTATGGTTAAACCAGAATTCTGTGTAGTTCACAAATGGGTTTGGATAGTTTAAAACGCGAGTTATTTCTAATTTTTCATTACCAGCAACTACAAATTGTATCTCTGCAGTGGAAGAATTGTTGTAAACATCCCAAGCTTTTAGCTTTAATGTGTGCAATCCATCTTCTAAATCACGAAACTTAAAAGTTGCAGTACCTTTAGTGTAATCGTCCACTTCGGCTTGGTAAAATTCGTTTAATACAAATGGTTTTGACTCATCTCCGTCTAGTGTAGCTACTATATCGTGACCAATTCCGCTGGCGGTATTTATTCCATTAGGGTCTTCAAGTTTTGCTAATAAGATAGGGGAGTCGTCCGTAATGCCACCCGAAACGAAACTTTCGTCGTTCATAAATAATTTAATAAGTGGGCCTTCGTTGTCTTCAGGAGCATTTTCATTTAATCCTCCTACGTTAATATCTAGGTTTACACCTGCTTGATCTTCCAAAGCGTTTTCTCTCTCGGCATAAAGGCTTACTCGACCTTTACCTACGGGAATTTGAATGTCTCGAGGAACAACAAATTCAAAGTCGAATTGCCCATTTTGTATAGACGCTTGTCCGTTAAACAATACTTCACCTAATACTTCAAAATCCATTATTTCACCAATATTGTCGTTGTCTAAGGTTTGGCGTTGAACTTTTTTATCGAAAACTTTCGCGCCAAGGGTGCCGTTGTAATCTGTCATTGGTGTCCCATTTGGGCTTAAAATTTGACCGCTAAATTTTACTTTGCTCAAGGCTTTAAGTGTGTCGGTAGCTTGGGCAATTGGAACATCGTTTAAATGAGTAATTTGAATATCTTTTTTTGGAAAAGCAAGATTCATCGCAGGATCTCCAATATAGAAAACTACACGACGAAGTGGTGTTCCTATTCCTAAGTCGGCTTTTGATAGACGAAGTCCTTCAGAAGGAGCAACCGGTACATCTCTGCCATAACCAAAAAGGTGTTCTGCTAGGTATTCATTAAAAGTTACCCCCGTTCTAATAAAAATTGCACGGGTAGTAGTAACCATAGAAATTGCACCGCCTTCTTTATTTTGATAAGTTAATTCTCCAGCGGTAATGCGAAGCGGATTATCAAACTTTGTGAATTCACAAGTTACGGTAATAACACAAGGCAGTTTGTTTTTGTTTTTAAGTCCTTCAGCTATTCCTTTAGTATATATAAATTCGTGTGCTAGTCCGTCTTCACCCCCGTGACCAAAGTAATCGAGAATAATTGCTCCCGCTTCAAATGCAGTTTTTATGGCTTCATTTACTTCAGGGTATCTATTTCCACCAGCGGATGCTTGTTGCTGGTATGAGTCGGAGTGAATTTTCTTTACATTTATAAAGGGTTTTTCGTCTGATATTTGATCCCCGAGGGCATCTAGATTACGCTGTAAGGTTGCGTCTGTGCTATTATCGGCATCATCAGAAACTAAAACAAAATTTGTTCTCCAGTTGCCATAAGTGCTTTCAGAGGTGTAGTTGATTACCTTGTCGACCATTGCATTTGCTAATGGAACATTGTCTGCAACAATTCTTCCCATAGCGATATCTAACAAATCAATATCGCCAGACCTTTGCCCGATAGTACCTTCATTTTCATCCATATTTCCAAAGAAATCATCAGACATGAATGAAAAACTTATACTAGTGCTCGATAAGGTGTGAAAAGTTGGTACTATATTATTGTTGTTTGAAATTCTGTTTTTATAGTCAATTGAGGTGTCTCCTAATATACCGACGTATTTAACGCGATTAGCTTCGGAAGAGGCATTGAAATAAACATATCGAATAAAGTTTCGAATTGCCGATATATCTTGACTGCCAGAGCTAAACTCTTCGTAAATCTTATCTGTAGTAACCACTTTTACATTAAGGCCGTTTAAGTTTTTATGGTGATTAGCAAGGCGTAATGCAGGTTGAATTAAAAAAGGAGCGGTTATAATAATGTAGTCGATATCTTTAAATTGTCCCGATTCATCTTTAAATATACTTCCCTTTAAATTTTGATTTGCTACTGCAGATTGAGAAATCTTAATAGGCGTGAAATAATCGTTTGGATTAATTGCTACATATTTTCTGAGTCTGCCTAAATTTTGTTTAAAACTTATTGAAGATGCGCTTTCTTCATTTTTTTTTGAAGTGATAAACTGTGGGTCTGTAACATCCCAAATCTGACTTATCTGACTTGCATTTGCTATTTGATAATCTGCCACTCCACTTAGATTGACAGCATCGTTATATTGAAAAGCCATTTGTTTAGCTGTTCCCGTAAGTTTTCTTTTAACCCATATACTAATATAGTCTAAGTATCCTATACTAGACGGGTTTCCGTTGTTGTTATAAGCTAGGTCAATTGTTACCGACTCTCCACTAGCAGGAACTTCGGTGTCAAGTTGAGATAGGTTTAAAAGTCCAGAAGAGCCTAAAGCAGAAAATGTAATAGGATTAAGGCTGGTGCTATTTACTGTTACATTCATAGAAGTAGCACTTTCGGATGCTGCGGCAGCCTTAATTAATATTTTCATTGGAGCGCCCGATACAATATTAGGGAAGTCGAAAGTGAAGCTTTGTTCACTTTGAATGTCGAATCTGTTTCCAAACCATCTTCTCCCCAATTTTGTTGGGCTTTCCTCGTCTTTTTCGTGAAATTGATAATCGTCAAATTCATCGATAATCACAGTAGCCGAAGCGGTTGGTTCAATCATTTGAGTTATACGTTTACCGCTTTCGCCACCTGCTGTAATATAATAATAGGACTCATCGGTATAAGGGTTAATGTTGGAGTCGTTTTCTTCAACATAACCTTTGGTGCTTGTACCGTAGAAAAGTATATAATCGCTAGAATCAAAGCTTCCGTCTGCTTCTCCAACTACCTGTATAGGGGTTTCAGGTAAATCGAAAAATCTGTTTTCAGCATTTAACAAGGGTAGCGATTGTCCGCCATGCCCGTAAATTTTTATGGTTTGCGGGTTTATTCCGTCGGTATTCATGCCTAAGCTATTTAAAAAAGCTTTGTCAATTTTATAAACACCGGTTTTTTCAACTTTAAATTTAAACCACTGGCCTTGTGATAGAACAGAATTAGTAATACCCGGAGGCATATTACGACTTTGTGGCCCGTAATTATAATCAACTTTTAATGCTGTAATGCGTCTATAATTTCCATTTGAACCTACAATTGGAGAAACAATAAATGTTGTAAAAAGCTTTTCTCTAGATTTTGTACTAACTAGATTATAGGTCAGCTCATTTGGAATTAAATCTGTATTTAGATTGCTAACAGCGCTTGATGACAGTGGGGCGTAGGTAACGTTGGTAACTCTTACTGAATTTTTATCGGCGAAGCCTTGATCCTCCCATTGTGTGCCATAACTGATGGTTTCTTCGTTAATTTGAAGTTTTAATTCTTCAAGTTTTTCTTGCTTTGTAGCATTATCTGAAAAATTATTTCCTGATGTTTCAACAAATTCAGGTTTGTTGTTCCAGCTAATTGAAATGTTTCGAGACTGTGCTATACCTATAGATGGGATGCAAAAAAGTAGTAATAAAAATAATTGTTTTTTCATCAATATTATTAACGCTTTAAATAAACAGTTAGTATAGCTGATCCTTTTTAATAACTTTGTGCAATATTGTAATTAGGATAATATTATCAAAACTAATACGTTTGCTATCGTGAAAAGGTTTTTTAACAAAGCCTTTACTAGAACGCAATAATAATAAAATATTATTGTGATTTTGTCGTTAATTACTATATTGCGAACCCAATTCTCACATATTTTTGAATTTATGATGTTAAGAAAAAACCTTGCATTAAAGCTATTTGTTGCTGCGCTTGCAGCCACAGTATTTGTTAGTTGCAATAAATCTAGAGACTACAAAGACAGTTCTCGTGCTACCGGATGGAAGCTAAACTCTAAAGAAGGCGGCTTTCAGTACGACCCTCAGTTTAAAGAACAAGAAACTGGTCCTGGACTAGTATTTATTGAAGGAGGTACATTTACCATGGGCCGTGTTCAGGATGATCCTATGCACGACTGGAATAATACCCCAAACCAACAGCACGTTCAGTCTTTTTACATGGACGAAACCGAAGTAACTAACCTAATGTACTTAGAGTATTTAGATTGGTTAAAGAAAGTTTTCCCACCTTCTAACGAAAATTATCGCAGAATTTACGAAGGAGCTGTTCCTGATACATTAGTTTGGAGAAATCGTTTAGGTTTCAACGAAGTGATGACTAATAACTACTTGCGTCACCCTGCATATGCAGAGTATCCAGTGGTAGGAGTTAGCTGGGTTCAGGCAGTAGAATTTAGTAAATGGCGTACCGATAGAGTAAATGAAATGATTCTAGAAAACGAAGGCGTTACTTCTAGAAATGCTCGTTATGAAGTTGAGCCAGGTGAAACCTTTAGTACTGAAACGTATCTTAATGCACCAACTAAAACATATGGTGGAAACGATTCGATTACACGAGGAGGAAAAAAATCTGAAGCTATTGCTAAAAGAAGTAAAGACAGTACAAACCTATATATTCAACGTCAGGATGGAATGTTGCTACCAGCATACCGTTTACCAACGGAAGCTGAATGGGAGTATGCTGCTTTAGGTTTAGTAGGACTTCGTGAGTACAATGCATACAGAGGTAGAAAGAAATATCCTTGGGAAGGACAATACACTCGATCTGGTAAGAGAAGATCATTAGGTGATCAAATGGCTAACTTTAAGCAAGGGTCTGGTGATTACGGTGGAATTTCTGGATGGAGTGATGATGGTGCCGATATTACTGCTCAAGTAAAATCTTATGCGCCTAACGACTACGGTCTATACGACATGGCTGGAAACGTTGCAGAATGGGTAGCGGATATTTACAGACCAATTATCGATGACGACTTTAACGACTTTAACTACTATCGTGGAAATGTTTACACTAAAAACGCAATCGACGAGAATGGTCAAGTAAAAGTAGTTACTATGGATTCTATAGTTTACGACACTTTAAGCAACGGTAGAATTATAGCACGTAACTTACCTGGTGAAATTCTTCAAGTACCAGTTGATGAAAAAGATACTTACTTAAGAACAAACTTCTCTAAAGCAGATAACCGCGATTTTAGAGATGGTGATAAAGAATCAACTAGATATTACCAATCATTCCAAAACGATTTTGGAGAAACTGGTGATGATACTAAAAGAATGTACAACGCGCCAGTTCACAATGTATACGCAGATACCACAGGGCAGTTAGATCGCGTTTACGACAAATCTAATAACCGAACTACTTTAATTAGTAACGAAGTTAGAGTATACAAAGGTGGATCTTGGAGAGATAGAGAATATTGGTTAGACCCAGCTCAAAGAAGATATTTCCCACAAGATATGGCTTCAGACTTCATTGGCTTTAGATGTGCTATGAGTCGTGTTGGTTCTAAATCTAAAAAAGGAAAGAAAGCGAGAAACTAAAGTTCAAACTTTTTTAAAAATTATGCCCTTCAAAGTGATAAACTTTGGAGGGTTTTTTTATATATTCACACTAAGATTATGGATATAAAAACAATACATCAATACTTTTTAGAAAGCTCTGGAGTAAGCACCGACTCTAGGAATGTTCCCGTAAAATCAATCTTCTTTGCATTAAAAGGCAATAATTTTAACGGCAATATGTTTGCACAAGAAGCCTTAGATAAAGGGGCTTTTAAAGTGGTAATAGACGAAAAGAAATTTCATAAAGATACCGGTGAAACAATTTTAGTAGAAAATGTTCTAGTAACGCTACAACAATTGGCGTACTTCCATAGAAATTATTTAGGACTTCACATTATATCGCTTACAGGTAGTAATGGTAAAACCACTTCAAAAGAACTTATAAATGCGGTTTTATCTCAAAAGTTTAAAACGGTTGCAACTAAAGGTAATTTAAACAACCATATAGGGGTGCCGCTTACTTTGCTTTCGATGGATTCGGAAACGGAAATAGGGATTGTTGAAATGGGCGCAAATCATCTAGGTGAAATTAAAATGCTAAGTGAAATAGCAAAACCTGATTTCGGATATATTACAAATTTTGGAAAAGCGCATTTGGAAGGATTTGGTAGCCTAGAAGGTGTAATACAAGGGAAAACTGAGCTTTATCAGTTTTTAAAAGACCACAATAAAAAAATATTTGTAAACGCTAACGATTCAAAACAACTAGAAAATTCTAAAGAGATATATAGAATTACCTTTGGCGACTCAAATGCTGATTATGTTATAAAACTTTTAGATGGTTCTAATCATCTTTTAGTTGAGTACAATGGCACTGAGATACAAAGTAACCTGGTTGGTGTATACAACTTCGCAAACGTCTCTGCGGCCATTGCTATAGGCGCTTATCTAAACGTTTCAGTTAACGATATTAAACAGGGGATAGAAAATTATGTTCCGTCAAACAATCGTTCGCAATTGATGCAGCGGGGTTCAAATACTATATTGTTGGATGCTTATAATGCAAACCCAACAAGTATGATGGCGGCCTTGGAAAATTTCAAACAAACCAAAGGAGATAATAAAGTTATATTTCTAGGTGACATGTTTGAGTTAGGAACAGATTCTGAAGCTGAACATCAAAGTATTGTAAATTTCTTGACAGAAAACAATTTTGGAAAAGTGTTTTTGACGGGAAGTAATTTTTATAAAGCAAAAAACAGTGCTTCACATATAAAGCAGTTTAAAACATTTGATGACTTAAAAGAAGTGATAAAAACTCAGGAGCTAGAAAATGCTACTGTTTTGATAAAAGCATCAAGAGGAATGGCTTTAGAGCGAATTTTAGATCTCATATAATTGTGGTGAAACTACTTCACCTTTAATGAAACATTGCAGCTGAATTCCAGAGATGATTAGTATTATTGATATTCAACCTGGCTTGATAAGAATCAGCTTTTAGTAGTTAGCCGAAATTTTATAAAACTATTTGTCGAATTTTTTAATTGGCTTCTTTTTAATCATTCCGCCTTTGGCGTCTTTAATGGAAGTCATAATAATAAAGGCATTGCTGTCAATCTTTTCTACTTCAGTTTTTAGTTTTGTCATCTCTAACCTTGTTATAACTGTGTACACTACATCTACAGGTTTGCGCACTTCTCCGTTTTGCGAGTAACCTTTTTCGGCTTTAAATAAGGTACAGCCTCGTCCCATTTTTTGAATAATAGCAAGTCGAATTTCATCACTATAATCTGAAATAATGGTTATCCCCATAAATTCTTCAATACCGTCTATCACAAAATCTACAGTTTTTGAAGCTGCGAAATATGTTAGAATAGCATAAAGAGCAATTTCAGTAGAAAGAAAATAAGCAGCATTTATAAAAATGATTACGTTAAATAGAAGTATAACGTTACCAACAGTTAAGTTCGTTTTGCGGCTTATATAAATTGCAAGAACCTCTGTGCCGTCTATAATCGCCCCACCACGTATTGCCAAGCCGATTCCGAGTCCTAAAAAGAGACCTCCAAATGAAGCAATTAAAATCTTATCATCGGTTATTTGCGGGAATGGAATTAGAGCAACAGCTATTGCTAAAAAGGTAATTCCCATTACACTCTTTATGGCAAAGCTTTTTCCTACAGTAAAGTAGGCCATTATTAAGAAAGGGAGGTTAAAACAAACGAGTAATAAGGGTAGTGAAATATTTGTAAGCTCATTTACCATAAGTGAAATCCCTGTAATACCTCCGTCTATAAAACTATTCGGCATTAAAAATCCTCTAAGTCCAAATGAAGCAGCTAAAACTCCAAGTAGTAGGTAGAAAAATTCATAAATTTCGTGTTTAACTTCTACTTCAAGGTTTCTTACACTTTTGTCAAAAGACGATTCGTTTTTCGCATTTTTTGGTTGTTGGTTTTGCCTTTTTACAACCGATATGATAATTTTTTTAATGAATGGAATCAAAAAGTAGATTTTTTATGGTTAATCGATTTCAAAGATAAACCATAAAAACCCTCTCACAAGATATAATTTTTATAGAATTTAAATTTTTTTTTAAAAAATGTTTGTTGGTATTAAAAAGTAACCTATATTTGCAACCGCTAAGTGAAAGGGCGATTAGCTCAGCTGGTTCAGAGCACCTCGTTTACACCGAGGGGGTCGGGGGTTCGAACCCCTCATCGCCCACCAACTTTCAGAAGCCGAAGTCTATACTTCGGCTTTTTTTATGGAATATTTCGTCTACATATTATAGAATCAAGAACAATTGGGGATCAAGAACAATTGTTGTGTTTATAAAAAAACCGCCCTAATTAAGGATCAAGAACAATTGTTGTGTTTATGCAAAAATCGTTGTTAATCTATACAGAAAGAATTCTACGTTTTTCACTCCTCTAAATTGTGCCCTAAATGCTTTTATCTTTGCAT